>CAVZGK010000014.1:0-411824 GCA_963774805.1 uncultured Acidobacteriota bacterium | reverse complement strand
GGGACCTGCCCTGGCGCAGATACTCCTACAAATCCGTCATGAAAATCCTGGTACCAGATCATGCCGGATGCATCCGGTGCCACGTCGTGCGGCTGCGCTTCCGGGCGCGGCAAATCATATTCGGTGATGATCACTTTGGTGTCCGCGCCCTTGGGACGTGGGAGAGTTTTCAGTTCGAAATCGTGCGTCGGGCGCGAACTCAAATTCACCGAGGCCAGAAACTTGGCGAATTCCTCGTTCCCAAACGGCGCGCCGCCGTGATCCGGCGATTTCACAGGGTAGTTGATGGAGCTGACCTGATCCCAACCGCGCATGCGCGCGAACGTGGTCATCCAGCCGGCGGCGTCGTAGCTACTGGCGAAAACGGGCGCCAGCGTGTGGCAGTGGGAGCAGGTGCGGAACAGATGTTCTTTCTGTTCCTGCGGGCCGGGGGCGCTCATGAGCCACTCGATATCGCTCATTTGCGCGGCAAGATCTTTCGTCTTCACCAGCTTGATATTCGCCTGAGTCGCACCCTTGCCCACGTTGACGGTCATTGCGAGATCGGCGGCATCGTAACCAATGGCGCGGATAGCGATTTCGTAGCGGCCAGTCTCCAGCCTTCCCGCAGGGAATACATATTTCCCGTGGCTGTCGCTGACCACCGTTACGGTAATGGTTCCAGGGACACGCTTGGCGCTGACCAGCACGCCTTCCATCGGCCCTTCGGCTTCAGACGTGACCACGCCGGTCAACCCGGCGGCGTCCCCTGCACGCAATCGCGCGCTGCCCGCCGCCAGAGTCAGAATCAGCAATGCCAATACGGAGGAAATACGTTTCATGTCCCTGTTCTCGATTCCAATGAGTTCGCGGAAGTTGCCACAGAAATGCAATCCCAGTGTAATTCGGAGTCCGCCGAAATGCTATTCGCTTTGCGCCCGGAAGTCGGCAACCGTCAAAACAGCGTCGATATTCACTGACGTCTTAAGAAGTTCGAAAAGTGGCGGCTGAACGTCTAAAATAGTGTGTATCTGACAGGAGGCCTGCAAGCCATACTGGTGCTACAAAGGCGCCTCAGCCGCTGAAGCCCCTGCGAAGTCACCCGACTACGAAGCCCTTCTCTTGCATGCAGGAGTTCGATACGATCTTTCTAAGGAACCAAAATGAAGAAAACGGTCCATCTTTTGTCGCAGGCGAGCGCTGCCGGAAAGCACTCCGGCGGTAAAATCTGATATGAAAACCTCGGCCATCTCCCGACGAGAGTTCATTAAAAACACCACCGGCCTGGTCATCGGATTTTCCTTGTTTGGTCCGCGCCTGCAGGCCTCGAGTCTGGGCGAGCAGAGCGGCTTCAACGGCAGCCCGCTGCCCACGGCGCTCGACTCCTGGCTGGTAATCGGTTCCGACGGAATCATTACGGTGTTCACCAGCAAAGTGGATTTAGGTACCGGAGTTCTCACGGCGCTATCGCAGGTGATGGCGGAAGAACTCGACGTCTCGTTCGAACGGATCCACATGATCACGGGCGACACGGCGCAGACCATCGACCAGTCGCAAACTTCTGGAAGCCGCACGCTGCACAAGGCGGGACCCCAATTGAGGCAGGCCGCCGCCGCCGGCCGGCACGAACTTCTGAAACTCGCGTCCGTCCGTCTGGATGTGCCGGCGGGCAAGCTCACGGTGAATGACGGTGTGGTGAGCGCGGTCGACAATCCCGTCAAGAACGTTTCGTATTGGACGCTGCTCGGCGGCAAACGATTTGACGTCACCATCACGGCCACCGGCAGCGCCGCTGAAATGAAGGTCGCGCCGGAAATCACGCCGAAGCCGCCCAAAGATTACAAAATCGTCGGCACCTCGGTGCCACGCGTGGACCTGCCACCGAAATTTACGGGTGAATTTACCTATTCGCAGGACGTGCGAGTGCCAGGCATGCTGCACGGCCGGGTGATTCGGCCGGAACACTCGATTGCCCGGCTGGTCAGCGTGGATGAGAGCTCCATCAAGAACATTCCCGGCATCGTGAGTGTCGTAAAAGAAAAACACTTCGTCGGCGTCGTGGCCACCAGCGAATGGAGCGCCATTCGAGCCGCGCAATTCCTGAAGGTCGTGTGGTCCGAACCCGAAGCAAAATTGCCCGCGACACGCGACGATCTTTACGCCTATCTAAAGGAAACGAAGCCGTTCAAGGAACAACCCGTGGCCGACCGGGGAAGCTTCGACGCGGCCATGGCCCGCTCCAGCCGTGTTTTTGAAGCGACCTACCACTGGCCGTTTCACATGCATGGAATGGTCGGACCCTCCTGCGCGGTTGCGGACGTACGCGGCGACAAGGCGACGGTGTGGGCCGGCTCGCAAGGCACGCATCGAACCCGCCAGGCCGTAGCGGATCTTTTGCGAGTTCCGGAAAACAATGTGCGCATCGTTTATGCGGAGGGATCGGGCTGCTACGGCCGGCTTTGCGCGGACGACGTTGCGGAAGATGCGGCGCTGATGTCCCGCGCGGTCAAAAAGCCGGTGCGTGTTCAGTGGATGCGCCATGAGGAGCACGCCTGGGAACCCAAGGGCTCCGCGCAGTTACTGACCGTTCGCGCGGGGATCGATGCACAGGGAAATATCATCGCTTGGGATTTTTCGGATCGGTATTTTCCTTACACCGCCGGTCCCGGCATTCCGCTTTTGGCCTCCACCCAAACAGGACTCGCCCCGAACAGCCCCGGATTTCCAGGCAACGGGTACGAATACGGAGTGACCGGCGGCGGCGACCTTTACGCGTTTGAAAATCAGAGAATCAATTGTCCCGTGATTCCGTGGATTCAAAATGCGATGTCGCACCTGCGGACGAACAATCTGCGCGCGCCGGGAGCCGTTGGCAGAGCGTTTGCCAGCGAATCGTTTATCGATGAAATCGCCTTCCACGCCGGAGTGGATCCCGTGCAATTCCGCTTGCGTTCGCCGCGAAACCAGCCGCGAACGGGAGAGGTTCTCCTGACCGCGACTCGGACAGCAGGCTGGGTGGAGCGTGCCGCGCCCGCGCCTGGCGCGGGGAATTCGGACCACTGCCAGGGTCGCGGCGTTGCAATGTCAAACCGGGATGGCGCGATAGTGGCGGCGGTTGCGGAGGTGGACGTCGAAAAATCCACCGGGCGGGTAAAAGTCAATCGCATCACGATCGCGCACGATTGCGGCATGATCGCCAATCCCGACGGGCTAAGGAATCAGATCGAAGGCAACGTCATACAAGGCGTGAGCCGGTCGCTTTTCGAGGAAGTGCAGTTCGACGAAAACGGAATTACCACGCTGGACTGGAACGGCTACCAGACGATTCGCTTTCAGGACATTCCGGAAATAGAAGTCGTGCTGATCGATCGCCCGGAGCTGGGTTTCCTTGGCGCCGGGGAAGCAGCGATCATTCCCGTTCCATCCGCCATCGCCAATGCCGTATTCGATGCCACCGGCGCGCGCGTGCGCGACATTCCGCTGACCCCGGAGCGCGTGTTAACAGCTTTGCGAAATCCGGAGTCCCGGACCTAGACCTGCGCGTCCAGGTCCGTCAGTAAATTTCCATTCCGCTTTTTCTTCAAGGAAGCGAAATTGAAGCCGTCGCTAATCCAGCGGCTCCAGTTTGATAATTGACGCGGCGTGATCGTTGCCGACCCAGAACGTGACCGGCGTCGTGGAGTTATCGACGAACACCCTGCGAATGTTGGTTTCCCTGGGAAGCAGATAATCCGTCATCTGTCCGGTCTTGGGATCGAGGCGTGTGATGCGGTCATTGACCATGGACCCGGCCCAGGCTTCGCCATTCTTATCCGTCACGACATCGTAGGGCAGCGCCCAGGGAGTTGGCGGCGTCCACTCCTGAAACTTTTCGGTTTCCGGATCGAACATGCCGATGCGGTCGCCACGGTATTCGCCGAACCAGATGCGGCCCGCGGCGTCGAGCGAGCCGCGGCGCGGCGCTGAATTCGGAGTGGGCGTCTTGTAGTAGGAGATTTTTCCGGTCTTGGCGTCAATCTTTCCGATTTCCGCCGCCGCCAAACGTCGTGAAATACGCGTTGTTCTGGGCATCTGAAATCACATCGTAAATATTGGGGCTGGGGTCGGGATAGGGCTTGAACAATTCGAACTTCCCGGTTGCCAGGTCCATGCGGCTCAGCGTGAAGGTTCCCGATTCCTGCACCCAGATTTTCCCGTCCACCTTCGCGTGCAACGCATCCACTTGGTTGATCTGCGTGTAGTCCTTGTTCTGGTCGGGAGGCATATTGAAAGTCTGGAATTTTTCGGTCTTGCGATCGAATTTTGAGAAGCCGCCCTGGTACATCATGCCGATCCACAGGTTGCCGTCCTGATCCGGGCGCAATGCAAGTTCGCCGGTGGGCGATCCCGGCTTCAGCAAAGGCACCGGAAACTCCGTGGTCTTTCCTGTTTTCGGGTCCAGCCTGCCCAGAATCTGTTCGCCAAAGCTGATGTACCAGACCATGCCGTCGGAATCGACGATCACGTCATGCGGCTGCCGGGTGCGCGCCGGGAGATCGTATTCGGTGACGATGGCGCGCGTGGCCCTGCCGGACGGCCGTGCAAAAGTTTTAAGCGGAAAATTCCATTCGGGCCCTGCGCTGAGATTGATGCTGCTCAGAAACTCCGCCTGTTTTTGCAGGGTGTCCTTCTGTCGCGTCAGCTGGTTCTCATTGCCGTGGTTCACCAGTTGCACCGCCAGCCGGTCAGCCAGACGCTTCTGCGGAACGAGCGGAGTGCTTTGATTGACGTAAGACGCCATTCGCATCTGCACCTGCACGAACTCATCCGCATCGTGCGTCGACATGATGGGCCGCTGCAGCGTGTGGCAGGTGACGCAATTCCGCAGGAAGGATTTCTGTTCGGTAGTTCCGGGAACGCTCTCAATCCACTCGGCGTTTGACAGTTGCTTGGCGAGATTCGCCGTCTTCTTCAGCTTCAAATCGGAAGTGGCGGGAGCCTGCGCGCCAACGTCAATTGTGTTGGGACTGTCCAGGTCATAACCCACCGCGCGGATGGAAATCGTGTAAGAGCCGGCATCGAGTTTCGCCGCAGGGAAGCGGTAGTGCCCGGTTTTGTCGCTGGAGACGCTGATCGTGATGGTCGAATCTTTTTTCTTCGCGCTGACCACCACCCCTTCCATTGGCCCTTCTTCCGCGGAAGTAACCTGGCCCGAAAGCGCCGTAGCGCTTTGCGTTTTGGCCGCAGTTTGGGCGTAACCCTTGGTGGACAGGGAAGTATGCCCCGCCAGAAAAACTCCGCTCGCGATGATGGCGAGCCCGAAACGTGATGTTTGCATCTTCATATCTCCAGATTCCCGGTGTCCCCAGTTTCCTATTGAAGCGATGACTCGACCGCCGGACTGACTCCTGATGTCCCCAGGCCCAAGCAGCCAGTCACTATTATATTCGATGAAGAGAGAATCAGCACAGGATCGGACGGGGGCGGCGCAACACCACGCGCCTTGAATACGATCGTTGCCGGTGCAAGGTCCCATGATTGACGCCGAGATGGAAGCGGACGGGAACGCGCTGGGCGGAACTATCCGGAGACTGGAACGTCACACATAGGTGGCTGCGGTCTAAGGCGTTCGCGAGGCAAGATATGCGGAGATCGCCAGCATATCGTCCGTGCTCAGCTTTTCGACGACCGGCTTCATCAGGTCGGTCCACAGGCCCTGGCGAAATCCCTGTTGCATATCGAATAGCTGGCGCGTGATGTAGCTGGGCGAGCGGCCCGCGAGCGGCGGCACTGGCCCCAATCCCTGCAGCGCGGCTCCGTGGCACAGCGTGCACTGGGTGGTTTTGCCTGCGCCTCCGTGCATCACCAGCTGTTCGCCTTTCTTGATGCTGCCAACGGGCGCGTAAGCGATGAAGCCGGAGTGATCGTCACGCAGTTGCGTGGTTAGCTCCGTGTGTTCCGGCAACTCGATGATGCGGTCGCCGATCGGCTCCGTGCCGGCGCCTTCCAGGGCGATAAACATGTGCCCGATGTTGCCGGTCTTCGGCACCGTGGCGGTCTCGACTACCTTGATCCACGGCGTGCACTTCATCGAGCCGAAATATTGCGCGGCGGCTTTCACGTCTTCGTCGGTCATGCCCTCCGCGAACGTATTCATGAAATTGGCGTTCAGCCGGCGCGAATCGGCCGTCTTGCGCGCGCCGCTTTTAAAATCGGCAATCGTCTGCGCGAAATACGCGGCGGGCAGGCCCGCGATGCAGGTGTTTTCGGAGCGCCCCTTGCCATTGGGGTAGTGGCAGAAGCCGCACGCGTGCACGCTGGGCTTCCGGCCGTGGGCTACGACCTCCGGCATCACGGGGTGATCTTCCGGATACCAGTCAGCGGGCGCGAAGGGATCCCAGATCTGCTTCAGCGTGAAGGTGAGCTTGCTGCCGGGAAGCTGCTTCGGAGTATCGTCTTTGGGAAGGCTCTGGCTACCCGCTTTCGGCAGCGGCCCGTTAGGCGCGGAAAAGCCGTAGGCCCACGGCGGAGGATTTACTTGCGACTGCGCCGAAGCACTGGCCGCGGAAAGCATGAATACCGCGATGACTGCGAGCGCGGGGAGGAAACGCCGCGCTAATCGTAGCGCGCGTGTTTCGCGAATGCGGTTCGATGAGCTATTCGTCTTCATCGCGGGATGATTCATGGGCTCTTTCCGACCGGCTTACTTCAGCACCAGCGCGCGCGTCGGATCGAAGCGCACCACCAGGTACGAAATCGAGCCATCGATCTTGCTGAACCAGTGAGGAGTTCCCGCGGGAATCACCACTACATCGCCGGCTTTGATCTGCTGCGTCACGCCGCCCTGAATCGATGGACCGCTCGCGCTGGGGCCATCTTCCAACCGGACGGACTTGGTGTCGGGCGGGCGCTCCTTGGAATTCACGATCGTTCCGCCGGTGACCAGAGTGGCTGATCCTTCGAGCACGTGATACACCTCGGTCACCTTATGGTGCATGGCGGCAACTCCCGGCGGCGTCTCCGGCCGGTGCAGCGTGCCGATGGCGATGTTGTAGCCTCCCGCATCCACGACGCGAATGTTCGGATTGGGATTCGTCGCGGCGTCCGTCGAGCCGCTGAGATTGGCCTGCACGTCCGCCGCGCTGACGTAGGTCGCGGCCGGCGATTTCGAGGAGCCAGCCTGCTGCGCGGCCGCGTAAGTCCCCGACGCAAATACCGCGAGCAGCAAAGCGAAAGTTTTCAGGGTTGATCGTCTCATCAGGAACTCCTTTGTTGCGTCCGATTCCGCATTTCGGATTCAGAAGCAAGCGAAACGGGCGCTGCACCCGAACCATATATCCGAATGATGCTTCGTAACAATTTTTAATCGCGGCGCGTTGGGATGTGACCTTTTCGCGCCGGCGATGCCGGATCTTCAGCCATCCGCTTCGCAGACTCTAATCGCCTGAACGCTCGAGGCTTCCGTCAGCCAATCGCGGGCTAACCTAGCACCCGGCTGAATCCCGAAAATGAATCGAAAATGAAATTCTGTTCAGGTCGCGCCGGCCGGAATTGCGCGCATATATACTCGAATGCGAATCGCATTTTTGTTGTGGTGGCGCGGGCGCTGGTCGTATTTTCCCGGGGAGGAATTTGGTGCGGAAAACGCTCTTCGTGATTTTGGCGGCGATCTTTGCCAGTGCCGTTTGGCTGCAGCTTCCGGCGTGGAGCGCGACTTCCGCGGCGTTGACCGGCGTGGTGACTTCCGAAGCCGAGCCGCATATGGAAGGCGTTGTCGTCAGCGCCAAGGCGGTCGGCGGCAAGGTCACCGTCAGCGTGATCAGCGACCATGATGGCCGATATTCATTCCCCGCGGACCGGCTGGCGCCCGGGTCCTATGAACTGCGGATCAGGGCCATCGGATACGACGCGGCGAATTCACAGCTGGTGGCCACGGTGAAGAAGGGAAGCACGGCCACTGCGGACATCAAGCTCGTCAAGACGCAGGACCTGACCGCGCAGCTGAGCTCCACGGAATGGTTGATGAGCATTCCCGGAACGCAGGAGCAGAAACAAAGGCTATTCGTCGTGTGCATGACGTGCCACGACCTGACGCCGATTCTCAAGAGCACCTACGATGCCACCGAATGGAAAACGACTTTATTGCGGATGTATAACTGGTCGCAATCCAGCAGTTTTAAAAAGCCGATTCTTTCTCCCAACCGGGAAACGGCGCGTCCGGGAGATGAAGAATTCGCGAAGTATCTCAGCACCATCAACCTTAGCGGAAAATCGACGCATCGATTTTCCATTGAAGACCTTGCCGCGCCCGCACGGCAGCGACACCAAAGTCATCATCACCGAGTATGACCTTCCGCGACGCGGACGCCCAACCGCATGACGCCGCCGTCGATAGAACAGGGACTGGTGTGGTACATCGACTATGCGGACGGAATTATCGGCCGGTTGGATCCCCGCACCGCTGAAACCACCGAATGGCAGAATCCCTATGGCAAGCCCGGTTATCCGGGCGGCTTTCAGAGTCTCACGCTGGACAGCAACGGCAATCCCTGGGGCGCGCGCCACGAATTTAACGGCCAGCGCCATGCTCGATCGGAAGACCGAGAAATTCACCGATTGGTCCCTGCCTGCGGAGTCCGTAAGCCCGCGAACGCGAACCACTTTTATGGCCGCGGCCCCGAACGGCAAAGTGTGGATTAAAGACGATGTGGACCACAAAGCATTCCTGCTGGATCCTGCAACCGGAAAATTCACCGGATTCGACCAGTTCCCCCCGGAAATTAATTTCGGCAAATCGGCCCCGCGAGCCAATTTTCCAAACGATTTGAGCGCCCAGGACGAAGCGGCGCCGCGGCATAACATTTATGGAATCGCCGCGGACTCGCTCGGCAACGAGTACGGCGCGGACATTTTGGGCGGAGGCATCGCCAAGGTCGACGTTTCGACCGGCAAGGCGACCCTTACCCCTGTAACGCCGAAGTCAGGGCCGCGACGCATGCATGTGGACTCCGACGATCGTCTGTGGATCGGCGAATTTTACGGAAATCGCATCGCCATGCTGGACACACGCACGGGCACGACTCAAGGAGTGGGCGCATCCGCTGGAATGGTACGGACCTTACGATGCGGCGCCCGATAAGAATGGATACGTCTGGACGGGTTCCATGAGCACCGATAACATCGCGCGTCTCGATCCTAAAACGGGGAAATTCGACAACTACCTGCTTCCGACACTCGGCGCCAATGTGCGCAGGGTGGACGTCGATAACTCCGGACCGCGCCCGATTTTTTGGGTGGGCGAGAATCATCAGGCCAAAATCGCCAAAGTGGAACCCCTCGAGTGAACGCAGCGGCTTACCAACAAGGATCTTCCTTCAAAGACGGTGGATTCAATCTTCAAGCCTGGGAGTGTTAGCCGGGAATCCCGCAGCCTCGGGATTGGTTCAGGATAACGCGGCCTCTTGCCGGCTGGGCGCCCATTTCGGCGATCGGAATAGGGACCCGAGTTCTGACTGTCTGACAGCGCCAGCATGGGATCGAAATTCTTCAGAATGTGCGCGTTCGCGTTGCGCAGATGGTTGCGCATGGCGTTTTCCGCGGCATCCGGATCGCGATCCGAAATGGCCTGCAGGATCGCCTGATGTTCGCTCAAGGCCTGGGGAGCGCGGTTGGGCGAATCGACCAGCTTGAAGCGGTAGCGATAGATACGCAGCAGGTAAAAAGTGTCTTTCAGCAGCATATCCATCAGCCGGGCATTCCGGCTGCCCTGAATGATGCGGTAGTGAAAATCATGATCCACCGACTGGTGATATTCCGCGAAGGTCGGCGGCTTCTGTTTGGCCCGGTCTAATCCGTTGTTGGCCAGCGCCGCAAGTCCCGCGATCTCCTCGTCGGACATTCTTTCCGCGGCGCAACGCGCGGCTACCCCCTCCAACGCTTCGCGAATGGCCAGCAACTGGGAAATGTCTTCCTTGGTGAAAGAGGTTACGCGCGCGCCAAGGTTGTGAACCCTGACAATCAGGTGCCGCCCCTCCAGCCGGCGCAATGCTTCCCGCAGCGGGCCGCGGCTCACACCCAAGCCCCTCCGCCAGTGACTGTTCGGACAGACGTGCTCCCAGCGGAAGCTCTCCGGTCAGAATCGCCTTGTCCAGGCAGTCCACCACGGAATCGACGATGGAGGGAAACTTTTTCAGTTTGTCGAACTGGGAACTCATGCGCTAATCAGAACCTTTCCTTGGCCGTCTGGCGGCGCCTGCCGTTGATTCCAGCGCCCGCGTAGGGGGCGAATTGTTCTCCGCCTTTGTCTACCGCGCCAGTAATATCAGAAACTACAGGATCGCTCAGGATGCCCGCCTCAGCTGGCGCAGGCCAGTTTATAGCCGACGCCGCGGATGGCATGGATGAGCCGGGTCTGCCCCATATCGTTAATCTTCTGCCTCAATCTATATATATATACGTCAACTAGATTGGTGTCACTATCATATTGGCAATCCCATACGTGTTCGATGATCTCGCTGCGCGTCACGGTATCCGGGCTGTGCAGCATGAGCAGTTCGACCAGCGCGAATTCCTTTGCTGTCAATGGAATACTGACTCCGGCACGATTGATGCACCGGCGATGGCGATCGATTTCCAGGTCGGCGATACGCGAGGTGATGTCGTTCAGGTCCTTGCTGCGGCGGATCAGCGCGAAGACCCGGGCGCGCAATTCAGGCACCGCAAAGGGTTTGGGAAGGCAATCGTCAGCGCCTGCGTGGAAGCCCTCGACGCGCTCTTCCATCAGGCTGTCACCCGCCAGCAGCATGATGGGCGCCTTGATACGGTACTTTCGCAGCTCCGCGCAAACCCGAATTCCACTGGAACCACGCAAACGAAGATCGAGCAGAATCAGGTCATAAGGAACGCCGCGAGCGGCTTCCAAAGCCCGTTCTGCACCCAGAGCGGTGTCCACAGCGTAGGCGTCCTCACGAAGCGCCCGCACCAGAAAGTTCAAAAGCTTTCGATCGTCTCCAACGGCTAGAAGTCGCATATGTTCTCCCCTTACCCCGGATATATGTGAGCTGCTCCAACCCGACCTTTGTGTATACAGTTTACAGATGGCGTGCCTTCTGTCAAGGAAAAGCTG
This sequence comes from uncultured Acidobacteriota bacterium, assembly GCA_963774805.1. Taxonomy (GTDB): domain Bacteria; phylum Acidobacteriota; class Terriglobia; order Acidiferrales; family UBA7541; genus Palsa-360. Next base: position 400,741 of record CAVZGK010000014.1, on the reverse strand, counting down.
TAGCGCTCCCTCCGAAGCGCCCGATCCCCTCCGCGTTTCCGGTTTTCGTGGTTTTCTCTCCGATGTTAAAAGAATTTTCATTCGCAATTCATTCTCGAAAAGTTTCTGATGTTAGCCTCATCGGTCAGCTTGCGGCTGGTTGGCGTTTTTCCGCACCATGAAAAATCTTCGTCCCGGCTGGAGAGGATCACCGGATATGACTGGCTTGCTCGGCACGCAACGTATGCGATTCGGGAAAAGTCGCGAGGGGTATTCGAACGCTTTAGTTCGACCGTCGGCGGGCGTTTTGATTCACGCAGCGCGGGGCCTCTGCCTCACATTAGCAGTTCTTTTTCTAGCGAACCTTCTCAGCGCGAAGGCCGCATCGCCGCCCGCTCTGACAGGGGTTGTGAGTTCCGACGCGGAAGGACGCATGGAAGGGGTAGTAGTCAGCGCCAAGCGCGTCGGCGGAAAAATCACTGTCTCTGTGATTACGGATCAAAACGGCCGCTACTCGTTTCCTGCGGATCGCCTGGCCCCGGGTGAATACCAGTTGAGCATCCGGGCCGTGGGCTATGACCCCGCAACGCCCAGCCAGACCGCCACTGTCGGAAAAGGGCGGGGCCAGGCCGACATTAAGTTGGTAAAAACAAAAAATCTCGTCGCGCAGATGAGCAATGCGGAATGGTTGATGAGCATACCGGCCACGCAGGAGCAGAAAGAATGGCTCTCGCGCAGCTGTGTTTTTTGCCACAACCTGACGCACATCATGGAAAGCCGGTACGACGCAGCGGGATGGATGACCACGTTTGCGCGCATGGCCAACTATTCGGGTTCCAGCACGTTTTCCAAGCCGGTGCCGTCGCCCACGGCCAACCATGAAATGGTTTCCTTCACCAAGGGAGATGAAGAACTCGCCAAATTTCTGGCTTCCATCAATCTGAGCACCAGCCCAACCTTCAAATTTGAACTGAAAACGCTGCCGCGGCCGCGCGGTAAAGACACCCGGGTCGTGATCACCGAATACGATTTGCCGCGCGCCGATGCCGAGCCGCATGACGCCGTCTCAGATGGCCACGGCATGGTGTGGTACTGCGATTTTTCCGAGGGCATCGTCGGCCGCCTCGATCCCCGCACGGGCGAGGTAAAGGAATGGGAGGGCCCGTCCACCAAGCCGGGATTTCCCGGCGGCCTTCAGATGCTGGAGTTTGACAGCCAGGGAAATTCCTGGGTGACGCGGCACGAGTACAACGGCTTTACGAAATTCGATCCGAAGGCGGAGAAATTCACGGACTACAGCCTGCCGCAGGATCAGGTGAGCCCTCGTACCCGCACCACGTTTTTGGCGATCACGCGGGACGACAAAGTGTGGGTCAAGGACAACGCCGACCGCAAATCGTTCCGCTTCGATCCGCAAACCGGGCGCTTCGATGCCTTCAATTTATTCCCCGCCGAAATCGCCAAGGCTCCGCTGCACAATATCTACGGCGTGCGGACGGACTCGCAAGGCAACCACTACGGCGCGGATATCGACGGCGGCGGGATCTCAAGAATCGACGGGCAAACCGGCAAGACGACTTACTTTCCGACGCCGACACCTAATTCCGGGCCGCGGCGCATGCACATGGATGCCGAGGACCGCCTGTGGATCGGCGAGTATTATGTAAACAAGATCGCGCGCTTTGACACCAAAACGGGGCAATTTCAGGAATGGGCGCATCCGGTGCCGTGGTTCGATCCGTACGATGTGGCCACCGCGAAAGACGGCAACGTCTGGACCGGAGGGATGAATTCGGATCTGATCACGCGCATGAACCTCAAAACCGGCGAATTCAGGAATTATCTGATGCCGCGCGTGGATACCAATGTGCGGCGCGTGGACGTGGACAACACCGGCGCGAAACCCGTTTTCTGGGTGGGCGAAAATCACCAGGGAAAAATCGCCAAGGTCGAGCCGCTGGATTAGAGTTTGTTTCGTGTTGGGTTGGGCAGGATGAGCTGGAATTGTGCGCTCGCCGGACGGATTCAAAACCGCCGGATCGGGAAAGCAGGGAGAAAAATCATGAAGCAATTTGCCTATCGGGCGCTGCTCGCCATCATCGTTCTTACGGGAATGATTGCCGGATGCACAAATCTCTCCGCCCAGAGTAATTCGGCGGCAGAGGAAGAAGTTCTGAAAGTGGAAAGCCAGCGCTTGCAGGCAATCAAGGATTCAGATGTCGCCACGCTCGAGCGCATTTTTGCTCCGGAGTTCACGTTCGTCAGCGCGGTGGGCGAGTACCACACCCTGGCTGAACTGCTGTCCGACATACGCAGCGGAAGGCTGAAGTACACTTCGCAGCAACATTCCGACGTTCACGTGCGCGTCTATGACAACTCCGCCATTCTGACCGGGCGCAGCGGATCGAAATACGTGCTGGACGGAAAGCCCGGAGGCGATCCCCGCAGCTATTTGAATGTCTATATCAAGCGTGACGGCCAGTGGCGCCTGGTGGCACGGCAGGAAACGCTGATGAAAAAGGAGTAGGGAGCTTCGGACCCGCCCGAGCAAACTACGTGCCTCAGGGTCTATCCGGTTACGAAAAAAGCCTTGGTCCATCAGAGGCTGACGGCGCATTTTCGCGCCGCTCGTCAGATCATTTCCCGTACGAAACCACAATCCATTTCAATTTCAAAATGCCCAGGCAGGCGATTCGCGGCCCGGGCATTTCGTTACCAGATTCAATCTGTTACTTCGTGTGCCACGCTGCCGACGGAAAGCAACGCCAGTACGCAACCCTGGAGGGCCGAGCTTCAGCTCGGCCCTCCCAGTTGCCACAGGAGGGGCTTCAGAACCTGAAGTTCAGTGAGTGCCGATTGTATCTCGGCATTTATTCCAGCGGTTGAATCAGCGCGATCTTCGCCTGATGATTTTCTCCGATCAGCATGCTCGGCGGATTGGTCAGGTCGTACGTGCGAACGCGGCGGATATTGGTGTTGGCATTGGGAAGCAGGTAGCTGGACCATCGCGCCCGTCTTCGGATTGAGGCGAGTTACCTAGTCGGTCGGCGTTCCTCCGGTCCAGGCAAATCCGGCGCTATCGAGCGCGGCTCCGTACGGATCGTCGTCGCCCAGCGCCGCCCATTCCTCAAACTTCTTGGTCTTGCGTGTCAAAGTGGCCGATCTTCTTGGCACCAATTTCGGCGAACCATAGCTGATCGTCATCGGCCATTTCCATACGATGCGGAAAAGACATCGGCGTAGGCGTGGCGTAAAGTTCGGTCTTGCCGGTCTTGGTGTCCAGAGCGCCGACGTAGCGATTGCCGGTGTCGCCCCAGTAGCAGGTGCCCTTCGAGTCCATGGCCACGCCGTACATGAAGTGCGTGATCTTTTTCGCCGTTGGGTCCGATACCGGACGCGTGCCGGGGATGGGATCACTTCCATCCCGGATAGGCCGGATAGCCTTTCATCTTGCCCGTCTCCGGATCCAGGATAAATATGTTGCGGTTAAACGGATCGTCGAAGCACACCGTGCCGTCTTTTCCCACCGCCATAAATGTGGTGCGCACGTACTCATTGTCGAATTCTTTCGGAATCCGATAGGACGTGACTTTTTCCGTCTTCTTGTCCATCGTCGCTACGCCGCCCTGGAACGCGCGTGCCGATCCAGGGATTTCCCTTGGGATCGAGCGCCACGCCCAGCGAGCCCTGCGGGAAACCCGGCTTCATTTCCGGTAATGGCCATTCCTTGTACTCTGACCGGTCCGCGGATCCGAGCCGCCCGAGAATCGGCGCAACGAAATCGGCGTACCAGATCATGCCGTCGGAATCCATAACCGCGTCGTGCGGTTCGCCGTCGCGCCGCGGCAGATCATACTCGGTGATGATGACCTTGGTGGATTCGCCCTTAGGGCCGGGGATACGGCTTGAATTGATAATCCCACTCCGACTTGGAACTGAGATTTATGGTGGCCAGATAAGTTTGCCAGGGCCTCGTCCTTTGGCTGCAGCGACATGTGAAAGGGAAGACTTTCGGGATGGATGTCGTTGGCCGATGGGCGTATGATTTCGCATTCGCAGAATTACGGCCTTGAACTCCTCGGCGTCATGCGTGCTTTTCAGGATTCGGGACATGCTATGGCAGACACCGCATTCGGCAACCGAATCGAACTTGTTCGGAGTGCCGGGAAGGCTGTTCATGATTTCCGCCGGGGTCAAGCTGATCGACCAGGACGGAAGTCGAAACCTTGTTCGAGCTTCAGATCGGCTTTCGTCGTTTCCGCTGCCGACGGTGACGGTTATGCTGCGATTCGGGACTTCGTATCCGGTGGCGCTCACGGAAAGCGCATATTGGCCGGGCTTGAATTTTGCCGGCGGGAAAGGCATAGTGGTCCTTGGTCGTCGCTGACCACCGTGATGGTGATGTTGCCTGCGGCCTGCTTGGCTTTTACGAGGACGCCTTCCATGGGACCCTCGGCGTCCGAACTCACGATGCCGGTCAAGCGAAACGGAAGACTGACTGAACGCAGGCACCCGCAGCAACAGGCAAGCGACAATTCCAATCAGGACCAGATACACCTTCCCCTTCATCACACCCTCCTCGTATTGCGGGTCTCCGTCACGCCAATCGGACTCCACTCGGAACCTGCGGAGCCTCCAGTATATACAAGCTTATTTTCAGCGAAAACGTACCTGAACAAAATTTCATTTTCGGTTCATTCTGCATCTTTTGGCCGATGCTACGCTTCAAAGCTCCTTATACTTGTGACGCGTTACGGACGAATTGGATCGCCAGCTTTTGGCGCTTGCCGACTAAGCGAAAAGGATTCCCGAAATGTTTAGAGTCATGAGTGTGCTCGTTCTGGCCGTGCTGGTTTGCGGCGCGGCTTTCGGCCAAACTCCGGCTCGCAGCGCACTCACCGGCGTGGTGACCTCCGACGCGGAAGGAAAGATGGAAGGCGTCGTCATCAGCGCCAAAAAAGCCGGAGGAAAAATCACCGTCAGCGTCCTGAGCGACAGTCAGGGACGGTACTCGTTTCCCGCCGATCGCTTGTCCGCCGGCGAATATCAGATCCGCATCCGCGCAACCGGATTTGACGCGGCGGACGCGAACCTCTCCGCAACCGTGAAGGCCAAGGGCGCCACGCAACTGAACATCAAGCTGGTCAAAACCCAGGATCTGGCCGCGCAATTGACGTCCGCCGAATGGCTGCTGAGCGTGCCCGGCACGCAGGCGCAGAAGGAAAAATTGTATCGCGATTGCGTGCTGTGCCACACGCTCACGCCGATCCTGAAAAGCACTTACAACGCCGAGGAATGGAAGACGACACTCGTCCGCATGTGGAATTGGTCCGAAGGCGGCTCGCTCCAGAAGCCGCTGCGGGCGCCTCTCACGTCCGGCCCCAAGCCGGGCGATGAGGAGTTTGGACGCTACCTCAGTTCCATCAATCTCAGTTCGGGCCCAAAACACGAGTTCGAACTCAAAACTTTGCCTCGCCCGCACGGCGCGGACACCAAAGTGATCATCACAGAGTACGATCTACCGCGTTCCGATGCCGAGCCTCACGAAGCCGTTTCCGACAAGGACGGCATGGTCTGGTATTCGGATGAGGCCGAAGGAATTCTGGGCCGCCTGGATCCTAAAACCGGTGCGATCAAGGAATGGAACGATCCCTCCGCCAGGCCGGGCTACCCGGGCGGGTTTCACGATATGGAATTGGATCGCGACGGTAATCCGTGGATGGGCCGGCACGAATATAACGGCGTCGCCAAATTCGACAAGCAGACCGAAGCGTTCGTGAACTATACGATTCCGAACGTCAGCCCCTATGAGCGGCCCACGTTCATCTCACCCCGCGCCGACGGGAAAGTCTGGCTGAAAGACAACCCTGATTTCAAAATCTTCAAGTTCGATCCAAAAACCGGCGAGTACACCGGGTTCGACGAATATCCGCCGGACGTGAAGCTGAAAAGCGAAGAGCCTGCCACGGTCGGCGGCACACGCTCCGGCCAGATTCACCACAGCATTTACGGGATGAATTCGGATTCGCAGGGCAATGTCTATGGCGCGGATATCGGCGAGGGCAACCTGATCAAGATAGAGGAGGAAACGGGCAAGACGAAAATGTACCCCACGCCCACTCCGAAATCCGGGCCGCGCCGCATGCACATCGATTCCACCGATCGCGTCTGGATCGGCGAGTGGTGGGCCAATCAGATTGCGGTGTTCGATCCACGGACCGAAAAATTTCAGGAATGGCCTGTGCCGATCCCCTGGTACGGCCCGTACGATGCCGTTCTGGACAAGGCCGGAAACGTTTGGACCGGTTCGATGAGCAGCGATACGATCCTGCGGTTCAGTACAAAAACCAACGAGTTCCGGCAGTACCTGATGCCTCTGCTGGGCGTCAACGTGCGCCGAATCGACGTGGACAACCGCGGCAAGTCACCTGTGTTCTGGGTGGGCGAGAATCGCCAGGCGAAAATTGCCAAGATCGAGCCGCTCGAATAAATTACGTCAGACCGTATCGTCGTCTGCGGGTCTTGAAGTTCCGCGCGCTGGAAATTAATGGATGTAGGGCCAGTTTTAATCCGGAGGAACTAATGAAACTGCTGTTTACAGCGTTAGCCGCCTGTTGCGTCTGGGCGGGCCTATCGCCCGTGCCGGCCAGCGCGCAATCTCAAACGTTCGAAACTGCCGCGGGCCCCGTGAAGATCACGCCGATCATTCACGCCAGCACGCTCATCGAAGCCGGCGGCAAGATTATTTACGTGGATCCGGCAAGACTGCCAAGCACCGACGGCCTGCCGCCCGCGGATTTTATTATCATCAGTGACATTCACGGCGACCACATGGATCCGAAAGCGCTCGCCGCCCTGAGCAAGAGCAGCACCGTGATCTGGGCGCTGCCGGCCGCGCTGGAAACCGTGAAGAACGCCGTGCCCATTGCCAACGGCGAAACCAAAACATGGGACAAATGGACGATCGAAGCCATCCCCATGTACAACATGGTTCGCGGTCCTGAACCCGGCAAGTTTTATCACGATAAAGGCCGAGGCAACGGCTACATCATGACGTACGGCGGCAAGCGCTTTTATTTCTCCGGGGACACCGAAGGAATTCCCGAGATGCGCGCGCTGAAAAACATCGACGTCGCGTTCATCTGCATGAATCTGCCGAACACCATGGCCCCCGCGGAAGCCGCCGATGCCGTGAAAGCATTCCACCCCAAGATCGCAATCCCTTACCACTACCGCTCGCAGTCGCTGGGCGCTCAGGACCTGTCGATTTTCAAAAAAGCGCTGGAGGGCACGGGCATCGAAGTGCGGCTGCTGGACTGGTACCCCGCAACTCCCAAGGCCGCGATGTATCCGTTGGAATTCCCGGAAAAATCGCAAATCGCCATGGACGGCACGGCGCTGCTGCTGGAGGATTACGCGAATGTGCCGCTGTCGAGCCTGAGCGGTGACGGACCCTATCCCAGTCCGATCGACTTCCACGAAGTGCTGGCGCGGCCGAACACGCTCGTGTCGGAGCCTTCCAATGCGCCCGGATCGGCGTCGCGCTTTTTCGTGAACGACTTGAATGGCGTTCTGTACATCCTGGACAAGAACACGCGGAAATTCATCCCGTACATTGCTTTTCCCCGAAGTCTTTCCCCGGATGGATACGGAACGCTTTGCGTCCGGGATCGTGACCGTCATTTTCGATCCGGACTACGCTGCACAACGGAAAGTTCTACACCGTGCACACGGAAGTGCCCACCAGGGCCAGCTCTCCGATGCCAACCAACGCGAAACTGCCGGCCCTGAATCTCACCGGGTACACCACGACTCCCACCGTGAATCCGCCCGCGGGCGATCCCACCAACGAATCCGTGCTTGTGGAATGGACCGACAACAATATCAAGAACTCCACGTTTGAAGGCACGGCCCGCGAAATACTGCGCGTCGGTTTCAGTTTCGATGTGCACCAGATGGGCGATCTGCTTTTCAATCCGCTGGCCAAGCCTGGCGAGCCGATTACGGCAATCTTTATATTTCGATGGGTGATGGAGGCGGCGGAGAGACGCCGGGCATCACTCACACGTTTCCGCAGCAGCTCAAGCGCGCTGCAGGGAAAGATTCTGCGAATCACGCCCGATCTGAAATTGCGCCCCGCCGACATGCTGAGCGCCAACGGTCGCTATCGCATTCCCGAGCACGGGTTCTGATCCGAATCCGTTTCTATCCACTCCGGGAGCGCGGCCTGAAATCATTGCCTACGGATTCCGCAATCCTCACCGCATGTACCTGGGATGCGCCCACCAACACGCTGCTGGTGAATGACATCGGTCTGCATTCCTGGGAAGAAGTAAACATCATCACCAAGGGCGGCAACTACGGATGGGCGGAGCGCGAGGGCAATGAAGTTTCTGATCGTTGCGCGCAGCGACAAGACGGGAAGCCAGTACAATCCCAAGCTGCCTTTTCCGGAACCCGACTGCTGACGGTCGCCGGCATCGACAAGCCGGTCGCGCCGATCTATCCGGTCGCGCTGTACAGTCACGTCGAAGGCGACGCCATGGGCAGCGGATTCGTGTATCGCGGCAAGCTGATGCCGCAGATGGTCGGGAAATATCTGTTTCACCGATATCAGCACGGGCCGGCTGTTTTACACCGACCTGCGGAAATGATCGCCTCCCAGAGAGTTCGCGGAAAGCAAGCGCCCGTCCATGAAATCCAGATCATGTACAAGAGTCCCTACGACGCTTCCGCTAAGAAGTCCGGTAAAGCGACGCATGTACGATATTGTGGCCGACGCGTTTGCCCATAAAGACGGCATTCCCAACCCCAACACCGTCTTGCCCGAAGGCTCCAGGACCACGGGAGGATGGCGAGGCAAGATTTTCATGCCGGCCAAGGCTGATCCCTACGGCGTGATGTACGGAGGCGGCCGCGCGGATGTTCGTCTATCCATGGGCGGTGACGGCGAAATTTACGTACTGAGCAAGAGCGACGGAATGATCCGAAAATTGACAGCGGTCGTCACGGCGCCGCCCGCCGCGTCCAAGCAAGACTGCGTCGCGCGCTGACGGGTCGAAAGCCTGCGCTCACGGCCAGTAGCACAGACTTCAGTCTGTGGATTTCCATTGGAGCTTGGCAACGTGCCGTGCTAGGCGACTCTCACAAGTTCCACGTTTTACTGAAGTCTCGTGCTCACAGACGAAGACCAACCAAACATGCCAAAGAAAAAATCTTTCCTGCTCGCCTGCGTGCCGCAAGCTTTTCTAATCGCCTTTTGCGCTGTCCCCTCACGCGCTCAATCGACGAGTCCGCTCACTGGCACGGTAAGTTCAGACGCCGAAGGCCCGATGGAAGGCGTACTGGTCAAGGCCAAGGCAGTGGGCGGGACGATCACGACCACCGTGGTCAGCGACGAACATGGCCACTATGCATTTCCCGCGGGCGCTTGAAGCCCGGTGCCTACAAACTCACGATCCGCGCGACTGGTTATGACGCTCCTGCCGCGGACGTGACCATCGGCGCGCAGCCTGCCAACTGTCGATCTGAAGCTCAGCAAAGTCGACACCTTCGCGATCGCCGATCAGCTCGTGCCCGCGGAATGGGAAATGAGCGTGAAGTCCCTCGGCGGTTGCGGGGGCTGCCACAACCTCAACGTCGTCCTGAAAAGCACGTACGACGTCGAAAGGTGGATGGCCACGCTAATTCGCATGAGAAATTACGAGCCTGGGGCCTCGTTCACTTATCCCTTCATGCTGCCGGATCTGTCCGGGCGCAGCCGGGCGACGAGGAATTCGCAAAGTACCTGGCCTCCATCAACCTGAGTTCGAAACGGAACTGGGATTTCGAACTGAAATCCTTTCCGCGTCCCGAAGGGAAAAGCCACCAAAGTTGTCATCACGGAATACGATCTGCCGCGTTTTGATGCCGAGCCGCACGACGCCGTCATGGACGCCGATGGCATGGTCTGGTACAGCGACTTCACGCTGCCTCTCATCGGCCGTTTGAATCCGCGCACCGGAGAAACCAAGGAGTGGAAGCTGCCGGAAATGCGCCCCGGATTTGCGCCGGGATCCCTTGACCTGGCGATCGCTCCGGACGGAAATCCCTGGATCGCCACGAAAGTTCCAGGCCGGCGTGGCGACTCTCGACAAGAAGACGGAAAAAATCACCAGTTACAGCATTCCCAAAGAAGACATCAACGTTTACAGCCGCACAACGTATCTGGCAGTCGGTCCTGACGGCACCGTGTGGATCTCAGACACCGAAGATCGCATGATGTATATCCTGAACCCGACCACGGGCAAGATGGTCGGCTATCCCACCTTTCCGGGATTCAAATGGGATTACGAATCGGGCCGTCGCGGAATCGGCCCGGCGGGAGAAAAAGAAGATCACTTGTCGTTCGGAGTGGCCGTCAATTCCAAGGGCATCGGATACTGGGTTGACTCCGCCAACCGCCTGCTCGGAGAGATGGACCCGGCCACAGGCAAATCGAAGCTGTACACGATTCCCACGCCGAACGCGGGGCCGGCGCGCGTGTTCATCACGCCGCAGGATCAGGTCTGGTTCAGCGAACGCAACCCTTCGGCGCAGAAGATCGGCATGTTCGATCCCAAAACAGGCACGTTCAAGGAATGGGACGACCGTCCCGTCGACCCCTACGGAATTGTAGTCGATAAATCGGGACGCGCGTGGAGCGGGGGAACGCCGACGGATTTCGTGACTCGCCTTGATCCCGCAACCGGCGAAAAGGTGCGCTATCTGCTTCCCACCGTGAACGCCAGCGTGCAGCGCGCGGACGCCAACAACTTCACCAACCCGCCCAGCCTGGTGGTGGGAGAAACGCACGGAGCAAAGATCGCCATCGTGGAGCCGCTGGAGTAGCACGGCGAATGAAGAGCGATCTGGCGTGAACCACTTCACTTCCATGCAGGCCGGTATCTGCCGGTCGAGCAAAACCGGCTTCACAGCTGGCGGAAAAACTCCAAACGCTGTCATTCTGAGCGAAGCGAAGAATCTCTCTTTGTTTTTTTGCTCGCACGTGGATCGAAGAGAGATTCTTCGCTGCGCTCAGCATGACAGGACGAAGTACTGGATCTGCAGGTTGTTCATCCCGGCTGATTTTGATCTTGCCCGATGAAAAAGAAAGCAGGCGAGCTGAAGCCTGCTCTACTGCTGCTGGAGCTTCTTTTGTTTTGCGGCGCTATTCCTTAGCCGCGCTGCGGGCGCCGAGATTCTTCTGAATCCGCGTCTGCGAGCTCAGGCAGATTTTCCAGTCCGGGTGCGCTTCATCGCCGCGGTTCACAAACACGCGCATAATCCAGGTGACGGGCGTGTTGCCGGGGCCCTGCAGATTCTGCTGGATCACCACGTTGTTAAACGTAAACATCTTCATCTGCAGAACCGGTTCGCCCGGGCCGCCGCCCTTTTCTCCGTACAGCGCGCGCGCGTTGGCCAGCAGGCCGACGTGCTGCAGCATCAGCATGTCCATGTTGGACGTAATCGTCTCGTGATAAATATCCGAGCGCTGTCCCCATAGAGACGGGTTGGGATGCCACTCGCTGTTCTTCAATTGCAGCCATACGCGCAGCACGTCCGCCTGGGACTTATCCGCGGGTTTGAAATCGCCGACGGTCTGGCAGGGGTTGATGCAGGGCGCGTCGGGATCCTTCGGCGCCGCAGGAGGATCGACGTCCAGCGCGCGCTCCTTGGGCAGGGGAATATCCAGGAACGCAAAGGCCTGCCAGACGCCGTGATTTTTTGCCCACAGGTGCACGAAGCGTTCGTCATGATGAAGTCCGATGAGCCGCTCGACGTCCCCGCGAAAATCGGTGATGCGCACATCCAGCATTCCCTGGTGGTTGGCGGCCAGGCCGTCCAGATTTTCCAGCACCTGGGCCTTGCTGTGCTGCTCTCCGGCTGAATTCACCCACTGAAAATTATCGTTCAGAAGGAGAGCGACGGCGTTGCGGTCGTGCTTTTGCAACGCTTCTTCGAATTCGCGCTGGGCCTTGCGGAAACCCGGGTCTACGGGGGCGGTGGCGCTCACTCCGTGCTGCATCACCCATTTCTCAAATCCCGCGTAGCCATCGTCATCTGCGGCGCGCAGCAGCGGAGTGCGGGCACAGACAGATAAAAGCGCCACGGCAAAAGCTGTGACTGCGAACACGCGAAAACGTCTCATCGTCAAACCCTCCGAAGCAGGACTGGGCCGGCTGAAATCCTTGGACATTGTTACATGCTTCCAAGGCCGGTGTTTAAGCGAAGATCCTAGTTAAACAGATTTTCATCCTCGTTTCATTCTGCCGCCGGGGCCGGTGCTAGCATCCTGCGCATAGTTCGAAATGGGGCAAAGCGACTGACCTGGTGACCGAAATCTCCCACCCGGCAGACTTGCTACCTTTGGAGTGGAAACGTGAAGAAGGCCAGGATGCCACGCGTAGTTAGCGTTCTCGTGTTGTTTCTACTAGCTCTTTCACCCGTGTCTCATATCCGAGCCCAGGTGGCCGGAGGCACATTGAGCGGCACCGTAACCGACCCATCGGGTTCGGCCGTTCCAAACGCCACGATCACCATCAAGGGCACGGCGACCGGAGTGACCCGAACCCTCACCACGGACGCTGCGGGAGTTTATTCGGCACCTAATCTATTGCCCGGCGCGTACGACGTGACAGCCACTGCCGCCGGTTTTTCTACCGTGCTTCAGTCCGGCGTAACGATGACCGTCGGCGCTCAACAGACTCTGGATATCCGGTTGCAAGTCGGACAGATGAGCCAGACGCTGGAAGTTGCCGCGCAGGCTCCCCAAATCCAGCTGACCTCATCCTCCATCACGGCGACGGTGAACGATACCGTAGTTCGCGAACTTCCCTTAAACGGACGGTCGTGGACCGATCTGGCGACCCTGCAGCCTGGCGTTTCGAACATGTCCGCCGAGCAGCCCGGCATCAGCGGCACCTCCAGCGCTTCGGCTCGCGGCATCCGCGGATTCGGAAATCAATTGACGATTTCCGGCGGGCGCCCGACGCAGAACAACTACCGTCTGGATGCAATCAGCGAAAACGACTACTCCAACAGCAGCCCGGGCAGCGTAACCGGCGGCGCGGCCGGCGTCGATGCCATCGCTGAGTTCTCCGTGGTGACCACCAACTATTCCGCCGAATACGGGCGAACGTCAGGCGGCGTGATCAATGCGATTACCCGCAACGGCACCAACGGTTTCCATGGCGACGTCTATGAATTCCTGCGCAACAGCGCGCTTGACGCCAGGAACTTCTTCGACGGCCCCACGATTCCGCCGTTCCGCAGAAATCAATTCGGAGCGTCTGCGGGAGGACCGATCATCAGGGACCACACCTTTATCTTCGGCAACTATGAGGGGCTGCGCCAGTCGCTCGGCACGACTTTTAAAGACACAGTGCCCTCGGCGGACGCCAGAAACGGCCTGCTCAATTTTGCCAACGCCAGTCAATTTCCCAACGGATGCACCGCCAATGGAGTTTTCGGGACCAGTAACGGGAATCCCTTCGTGCAATGCGCTCTGACTGTGAACTCGAACATCGTGCCCTACTTGGCGTTGTGGCAGCCGGTCAATGGAGCGCTGCTGGGATTGGGCAACTCGGGCGTTTATAGTTATGCCGCCCAGCAGATCACCGCAGAAAACTTCGGCACGATCCGTGTCGACCACAAGCTGGGTAACTCGGACAGCCTGGACGGTACCTTCCAGATCGATCGCGCCACGGGAACCCTGCCGGATCCTCTCAACACCGTGTTGGTCGGACAGAAGACCGGCCAAACTTTCGTGACGCTCGAAGAGGACCACACCTTCAGCACGCACCTGCTCAATAGCGTTCGCCTCGGCTATAACCGCTCGACCGCATTCACCGGCGGCGGCCTGTCCGCGTTCAATCCTGCGGCCCAGGGTGCGGCGACCAGCGCCGTCCCGCCGTTTGATGCTCCCCTCATCCAGCCCGCGGGAATCACGTTTTTCGGCGGCGGCGTCAACAACCAGAGCAAGGCTCAATTTGCCTGGAATTCCTACCAGGTGTACGACGACGCGATTCTCACCAAGGGCAAGCACAGCATCAAGTTCGGTTTCGCGTTCGAAAGAATGCAGGATAACTACGAGCAGCAAGCCAGAGTCGGCGGACTGGTCGGATTCGGTTCCCTGCAGAACATGCTGCTCGATATCGCCAGTAAATTCCAAGTCACTTTCCCGGCCGGCATTCGGCCGCGTAACTTGCGGCAGAGCATTTATGCCGGATATGTACAGGATGACTATCGCCTGAGATCCAATTTCACCGTGAACCTTGGACTTCGTTATGAAGCCACCACCGCTCCGGCTGAGAAGGATGGTATGTTGGGCAGGCTGCTCACCCCGACCTCTACGACGCCCACCACTGGGAATCCGTTTTTCAACAACCCGACCCTGCGGAACTTCGAGCCGCGCGTCGGGTTCGCCTGGGATCCATTCCATAACGGCAAGACCTCGGTCCGCGGAGGATTCGGACTGTTCGACATTCTGCCGCTGGCTTACGAGTACTCGAACTTCGCCAACAACTCCGCTCCGTTCGCTCCCCAGGGTAACGTGAATAACCTGCCCCAGGGCGCGTTTCCCGCGGGCGCTTTGGCGCTGGCGACCAACCCGGGCGCGCTGCGCGTCAGCTACGTGGAGCCGAACCCCAAGCGTAACTACGTGGAGCAATGGAATTTGAGCGTCCAGCGCCAGATTACGAACAGCTTGTCGGCGACGGTCGCCTATATCGGCAATCACGGCGTACACATGGAGTTCCGCGGGGACGACATGAATGCGGTCCAGCCGACGTTGACTCCGGCCGGGTATGTTTATCCCTGCGGGCCGAACGGTACCGTCGGGGTGACCTGCGCCACCGGGTTCCTTCCTACCGGCACGCAACTGGCGCCGGTAAAGAGCACGGTGCTCAATCCGTTGTTTGGACGCATCGACAACACGAACTGGGGCGGCGACACCCATTACAACGCGCTGTCCCTTCTCGTGCAGCAGACCCTGAGCCATGGGCTCCAGATTCAAGGGTCCTACACCTGGTCGAAAAGCTTCGACCAAGGGTCCGGATCCTACCTATCCGATCCGTTCAACAACTCCATCTCCAATCTGTTTTCGATCGACAAGAACCTGCGGCACAGCGTATCGGACTTCGACGTCACTCACGTGCTCACGATCAGTTCCACATGGTTGGTGCCGGTTCCAAAAGACCTTCCTGCCGCGGCTGAATTTGCACTAGGCGGCTGGCAGTTGGGCGGCATTCTCTCGGCCAGGACCGGACTGCCGTTTACTCCGACCATCGGTGGTGATCCGCTCGGCGTGCGAACCGACGATTTTGACTACCCGAACCGCAGCAAGTCGGGTGCGTGCGCAACGGCCGTTAACCCCGGAAAGCCAAATGGCTATATCAATTTGAGCTGCTTCAGTTTGCCGATTCCGGTCGCTCCGCTGGTGGCGGGCGTTACCTGCGCGCCATTCACGGCGGCTCCGGGTACCTGCGCCAACCTGATCGGCAACGGCGGCCGCAACTCCGTGAGAGGCCCGGGTCTTGTCGACCTGGACTTCTCAATATTCAAGAACAACTACATTCGAAAGATCTCCGAAACGTTCAACGCGCAGTTCCGTGCGGAGATGTTCAATATACTCAACCGTCCGAATTTCCTGTCCCCGACCGGCAACAGCGCCGTCTTCAACTCGGACGGCACGCCGGTTGGTGGAGCGGGTTTGATCAACGGCACCAGCACCACGGCGCGCGAAATCCAGTTCGGATTGAAGGTCATCTGGTAGAAACCTTCAGGCCGGCTGTGCGCGCTGGATCGGGAATGCAAAAGGAACGGCCATCACGCTGGTTGTGATGGGAAGAGGTCGGAGGGTCATGGTTGGCCCCGGGATGCCGCGGATTCGGTTGGTGAGCGGCGTCCTGGGGCTAACCGGGACTGAGTCTGGCAAGGGCCAGGATCGCATGCAAGGGTTCAGCGGTAACACGGCGTTGTGCAGCGCCAGCACTCTTCCCGGTATCGGAACGGCCGCGCCTTCGTGCGTCACGCCAATCTCCAGGGTTGGCAGCGGGCAGGTGACGACGGTCAGAGGCGTCTCTGCCTTCAGCAGTTCCTGGCCGGATCTGCACACGAATTTTCGAATGGAATCCGGCGCGGCGGGCGAGCTTCGATTCGCGGACACGCACGGGCTTACGAGAGGATAGTGACATGCGGAAACTTTTCATCATTGCCGTCAGTCTGGCAATTCTTGGAGCGGCAGCGGGATTTGTGGTGACCTCGGTGAAGGGAGCGGGGCCGGGCGTGGCGCTGTCCGGAATCGTCAGCTCGCAGGAAGAAGGGCCGATGGAAGGCGTCATCGTCACGGCCAAGCGCGCGGGCAGCACGATTGCCGTGAGCGTGGTGAGCGACAAGGCCGGCAAGTATTCGTTTCCGGCGGACCGGCTCGCCTCCGGTGAATATAACCTGGCGATTCGCGCGTCCGGCTATGCGCAGCCGGATGTGCGGACCGTGAGTGTGGATCCCGCCAAGGCGAAAGACTTAAACCTGAAACTGGCGAAGGTTCAGGATCTGCTTCCCCAGATTACGTGGGGAGATTTTCTGAACAGCGTCCCGGGAACGCAGGAACAAAAGGACGCGCTCTACAACTGTGTGGGCTGCCACGCGCCAACGCCCGTGATGCAGAGCACGTATGACGCGGAGGGATTCGTAACCACCATCGTGCGCATGCACAATTGGGCGCCCTCCAGTTCGCTTTCGAATCCGCAATTGTTGCCCTACCGCACGCAGCAGGGACCGCGCGATGCGGACCTCGCCAAGTTTCTCAGCACCCTGAACATGGGCGGCGGCCGAACCAAATTGGAATACACGTTCAAGACGCTACCCCGCCCGAAGGGTAAGGCGACCAGCGTGATTTACACCGAGTACGACCTGCCGCGACCCGGCGCGGAGCCGCATGATGCGATTGTCGATGCCCAGGGAATGATCTGGTATGACGACTTCGCGCAACCGGTGCTGGGCCGCCTCGATCCGAAAACCGGCGAAACCAAAGAATGGCAACTCCCGAGCATCAAGCCGGGCGTTCCGCAGGGATCGCTCTGCCTGGCCGTCGATAAAGCGGGAAACATCTGGATTGCCAAACCGTTTTCCGCGGGAATTATCAAGTTCGATCCCAAGACGGAGAAGACCGAGACCTGGAACGAGCCGGGCGAATTCAATAACGAGGAATCGCGCACCACGTTCCTGGCGATTTCGCCCGACGGCTCGACCTGGTTTGATGATACGCACAACATGCGGCTCAACCAGGTGCGCTCCGGCAGCGATAAGGTGACCGGCTACCCGACGTACCCGGGAATGAACCTAACGTACACGGGATCGGGTGCGCGAGGCCCTGCGCCGCGTGGACACTCCATGTACGGAATCGGCGTGGACTCCAAGGGAACTCCGTATTGGGCGGACATCGCGGGCGGCAATCTGGGAATGCTCGATCCGGAAACCGGCAAGACCACTCTGTTTCCGCCACCCACTCCGAACTCCGGCATTCGCCGTATGCACATCGATTGGGAAGACAAAATCTGGTTCGGCGAAAGCTATGCCGAGCGGATCGGGATGTTCGACACCAAGTCCAAAACCTTTAAGGAATGGGTCGATCCAACGGCGTGGGACGCTCCGTACGACGCGGTGCGCGATAAATCGGATCACGTGTGGACGGGCAGCTGGTCCACCGACCTGGCCACGCGCCTGGACATCAAGTCCGGTGAGATCGTGCAGTACCTTTTGCCGACCTTTGACACCAACATCCGCCGCGTGGAGGTCATCAACACGACCAATCCGCCGAGCTTCCTCATTGGCGAAAACCATCACGGAAAAATCGCCATCGTGCAGCCGTTGGAATAGGCAGAAACGATGAAGCTGTGTCTGCGGATTCTTTGCCTGGGCGTCTTGATCGCCGCTTCCACAATGGTGGAGGCCGCGGAACCGGTGATTTTGACGGGGATTGTGAGCTCCCAGGCGGAAGGCCGCATGGAAGGCGTGCTGGTCAGCGCGAAGAGAGTGGGCGGAACGATTACCGTCACGGTCGTCAGCAATCACGACGGCCGCTACGCTTTCACTTCGGGCCAGCTTCCGCCCGGCGAGTACGATTTGTGCATCAGGGCCACGGGCTATGAAATGGCGAATGCAAAACAGGACGTAACGGTTGGCAAGGAAAAAAGCCAGGCCGACATTCGCCTGCAGGCCGCGCGAGATCTCACTTCCCAGCTCACCGACGCGGAGTGGCTGATGAGTGTTCCGGGAACGGAGCCGCAAAAGGAATTGATTTACGAAAATTGCGTGCTCTGCCACACCCTCACGCCGGTCATGAAGAGCACGTATGACGTGGAGGGATGGAAGTCCACGTTTCCGCGCATGTGGAACTGGGCGTCGATCAGCGCGATCTACAAGCCCGTCCCTTCGCCCGTGCCTCAGGGCGCCTGGAGATTCGGCATCACGGAAACCGCGGACGCCAAGGCCACGGACGCCGAGTATGCGGCGTATCTCGCCTCGCTGAATCTCAGCGCAAAGTCCAAACTGGATTACGATTTTAAGATTCTGCCGCGACCCCGCGGCGAAGATACGAAGGTGGTGATCACCGAGTATGACCTGCCGCGCTCGGACGCGCAGCCGCACGACGCTGTTTCGGACGCCGACGGAATCGTCTGGTACACGGATTATGCCGACGGCATCCTCGGCCGGCTCGATCCGCGCAGCGGAGAGATTCGGGAATTTCAGGATCCGTCGCCCAAGGCCGGCTATCCCGGTGGATTCCATGACATCCAGCTCGATCCTGCTGGAAATGTCTGGCTGGGGCGCCACGAATTTAACGGTGTGGCCATGTGGGACAAGAAGGCCGAAAAATTTCAGAATTGGAGCCTGCCGGAAGGCGTCGCCAGCCCGCGCGTTCGAACTAATTTTCTGGCGCCCACGCGCTCCGGAAAAATCTGGATCAAGGACAACACCGACCACAAAGCCATCCTGCTCGATCCGCGGGATGGAAGTTTTAAAGGCTACAACCAGTTTCCCGCCGGCCTTGAATTCACGGTGCACGGCAGCTCGCACCACAATATTTATGGGATGAGCGTGGACTCGCTGGGAAATGAGTACGGCGCGGACATCGACGGCAGCGCGATCGTGGAGATCGTGGCCGCGACCGGAGAAGTGAAAACGTTTCCGATTCCCACGGCCAACGCCGGGCCGCGGCGCATGCACATGGACACGCAGGATCGCCTGTGGATTGGCGAATCGTTTGGCAACAAGATCGCCATGCTGGACACGCGCACCGGAAAATTGCAGGAGTGGGCGCATCCGATCCCGTGGTACGGGCCCTATGACGTGGCGCCCGATAGGGAAGGCTGGGTGTGGACGGGAGCGATGAGCACGGATTTCATTACCCGGTTCAATCCGCGCACCGGGGAATTCCGGAAATATCTCATGCCGCGCGTGGGTGTGAATGTGCGGCGTGTTGACGTGAGCAATGTGGGCGCGCGCCCGGTGTTCTGGGTGGGCGAGAACCACCAGGCCAAGATCGCGAAAGTGGAACCGCTGGACTGAATTCGAACGAACGGCTGCAGCTGGTTCTTTTGAAACGGCTTTGTGAAGGCGATGCGTGACTCGATCACGCGGCGGATTTCAAGTTCTCCGGGAGTTGGGCATGAAGAAGAAAGTCATCGGGGCGATCGGCGCAATTGTTTGCAGCATGCTCTGCTGTTTAGCGATCGCGCCCGTGATGCACGCAGCTTCGCAGCAAGCATTGACCGGCGTTGTGAAATCCTCCGCGGAGGGCGCGATGGAGGGCGTCCTGGTCAGCGCCAAGCGCATCGGCGGCTCGATCACGATCACCGTCGTCACGGACAGATCCGGGCGCTACAGCTTTCCGGCTGACCGCTTGGAACCGGGGAAGTACACCATCACGATGCGGGCGACCGGCTACGACCTCTCCGGCGGGCCGAAGGTCGTAACCATCGGGAAGGCTTCGCAGCCGCTCAATCTTTTTCTCGTGAAAACGAAAGATCTTGGCGACCAGCTCAGCTGGGCGGAATGGCTGATGAGCATTCCGGGAACCTCCGCGCAAAAAAATCAGTTCTACGCCTGTGTGGGCTGCCACACGCCCCAGGCGATTACCAAGAGTAAATACGAGCCGTCGGAGTGGCCGGCCATCATCCTGCGCATGCGAACCGCAGGGCCCGCCGCAACAATTAAAAATCCGGTGTCCGTGCCGTATAAGGGATTTGCTTCGCCGGGCGACCCGGCCTTCGGCGAATTCCTGAGCTCCATCAACTTGAGCCACGGCCGGAAGACCTGGGATTTCGAATTGAAAACGCATCCGCGGCCGACCGGCAAAGCCACCAAGGTGATCGTCACGGAGTACGATCTGCCGCGTTCGGACGCGCTGCCGGGCGATGTGGTCCGCGACGATCAGGGCATGATCTGGTACGAAGACTTCGCCACCGCCGCGCTGGGCCGCGTCGATCCGCGCACCGGCGCCGTGAAGGAGTGGACTCCTCCCGAAAACAAGAAGGGCTATCCGCTGGGAGCGCTGGACCTGGAACTTGGGCCGGACGGCAATCCCTGGATTGCGCGCGTGTTTCAGGCGGGGGTGACCCGATTTGACCGCAAAACGGAAACTTTTCGAACCTGGGGCATACCGGACGAGCACAACAACGATCACACCCGGACGGCGATGATGGCCATCGATCACAACGGCATCGTCTGGTTTGACGATCCGTTCAACCGGCGCATGTACATTTTGAATCCCGAGACCAGCGAAATTCACTCTCACTGCCGCGTATCCGACTTACAAAATTCCCGACTGGAAAACCATGCCCGATCCCGGCCTAGGAAACCGGCTGCCGGGCGATCACGGACACTTCATGTATGGCGTGGCGGTCGATTCCAAGGGCACCGGATATTGGGCGGACTTGTCGGGAGGAAACATCGGCGAGATGGATCCGAAAACGGGAGAGGCCAAGTTATATCCCGTGCCGAGTCCCAACGCCGGACCTCGCCGGATACACATGAATGAAAAGGACGAGCTGTGGTTCGGTGAGAACTTCGCTTTCAAAATCGGAATGTTTGACACCAAGACTAAGCAATTCAAGGAATGGGACGATCCGACGCCCTGGAACGCGGTGTACGACGCGGTGAGCGATAAGACCGGGTACGTTTGGGCAGCGGGGTGGACCACGGGTCTGGTTTCCCGCCTGAATCCCAAGACCAGCGAAATCGTTCAGTATCTGCTGCCCGGATTCAACGCCGAGATTCGGCGGGTAAGCGTGGACAATTCCGTGGACCGCCCGATTTTCTGGGCCGGGGAAAACGCCGAACCACGGGTAGTGAAGGTCGAAGTCTTGGAGTAAGGCCGGTGCAGTCGCAGGTTCGAGGGCAATTGGTGTTCGAAAGGAAGCAAGCCAGCACTCATAACTCGGTTCCGCAGTTCCAAGGAGAAGTTTGATGACACCCGTTGCACCTAAAGTCGCGCCTAAAAAAACTACTGCCATGCTGCGCGAGCTGATGGCCAAACCCGGCGTAATCGATTGTCCAAGTATTTTCGATCCTATCTCGGCACGGATCGCCGAATCTCTTGGATTCCAATGCGTCAGCCTGGAGGGCAGCGCGCTCGGCATTGCCGTCTGCCAGGTGGAGGCGGCGCTCAGCCTTGAGGATTTCGCCAAGGCCGTTCGCGCCATCACCGCGGTGATCAACATCCCGCTGATCGTCGATGCGGGCGGAGGATTCGGGGAACCAGCCCATGTGTTCAACACGATTCGCGTCCTGGAACATGCCGGCGCCGCCGGGGTTCATATTGAAGACCAGATTTTCCCCAAGCGATTTCACTATTTCTTCGACAGCCGCGTGGATGTGATTCCCGCCGAAGTGATGGTGGAAAAAATCCGCTGCTGCATCGAAGCGCGGCGCGATCCCGATTTCGTCATTATCGGCCGCACGGACACAGTCAAGACCCAGGACATCAATGAGGGGATTCGCCGCGCCAATCTTTACGGCGATGCCGGCTCCGACATGATCATGCTCTTCCCGAACAACGTGGAGGAGGCCAAGCGCGCGGCGAAGGAAATCCGGGCACCGCTGAACTATGTCAATGCCGAGCACGGTGAATCGCGGCGTCCGAATTTCTCGGCAGCCGAGCTGGAAGCGATGGGCTACAAGGTTCTCTATCACCCATCGGGCGCGATTTTGCTGGCCTGCAAGGCCGTTCGGGACGCTTTCCTCGAGCTGCGCGAATCCGGCCACATCACCATGGATCCGAAGGTTTTTTCCGGTTTCCGGCAGGACATTTACGGGCTGATGGGACTGCAGAATTTCTATCGGATCGAAACGGAAACGAATTGCCTGGGGTCCGCCGCGAAAAACGGAGACAAGCCATAGCCCGCGCAACGCGGTAAGATATGCGTATCACAAGCTTATTCTGCGGGCTGGGCCGGATCGGAACAAGCCGCATCGGGGTGACGTTGATCGCGGGGATTCTGGGCATGGTTCTGAGTGCCGGCGTGCCTGCGCGCGCTGCTGAGCCCATGGCGCTCGGCGGAGTGGTGTCTTCCGATTCCGAAGGCTCGATGGAAGGCGTATCTGATCAGCGCCAAGCGTGTTGGCGGCACTATTACCGTGACAGTGGTCAGCGACAAGGACGGGAAATACGCCTTTCCGGCTGCGCGGCTTTCCGCGGGATCGTACAGCTTGAGCATTCGAGCCGTGGGCTATGACATGGTGAATCCAAACCAGACGGCAAGCGTCGGCAAGAAACCCGCTCGAGTCGATATTCGGCTTCAGAAAACGAGCGATCTAGATTCACAGCTCACTAACTCGGAATGGCTGAGCAGCATGCCGGGAACGCAGGCGCAAAAACAAAGATTGTTTGTCGTCTGCACCACCTGCCACGCGCTCACACCCATCCTCAAAAGCGCGTACGACGAGGAAGGCTGGAAGACCACTCTGGTGCGCATGTGGAACTGGTCGCAATCCAGCTCATTCAACAAGCCCATCCTTTCACCGAACCGGGAGAAGGCCCGCCCGGGAGACGAAGAGCTGGCTCAGTATCTGAATTCCATCAATTTGAAATCGAAACCGAAGTTTGATTTCGAATTGAAAACTTTGCCGCGCCCTCGCGGGCAGGATACTCGGGTCATCATTACGGAATACGATCTTCCCCGCGCGGACGCCGAGCCGCATGACGCGGTTTCCGATTCGCAGGGAATGGTCTGGTACAGCGACTTCGCCGAAGGAATCGTGGGACGCCTCGATCCGCGGACGGGCGAGGTCAAAGAATGGGCGAACCCGTTTGAGAAAAACGGAATTCCCGGCGGCTATCAGGATCTGGAGCTGGATACCGAGGGAAATCCGTGGCTTGGGCGGCACGAGATGAACGGCTTCGCCAAATTCGATAAAAAAACCGAACAGTTCCTGAACTTCAGCCTGCCGCCGGAAATCGTCAGCCCGCAAACGCGAACCACTTTTCTGGCCACCACGCCGCAGGGAAAAGTGTGGATCAAGGACGATCAGGATCACAAAGCATTTCTCTTCGATCCGGCCAGCGGTCAATCCAAGGGCTTCGACCAGTTTCCCCCAGGCGTGATCAACCTGGAAGTAAAGCTGCGGCCGAATTTCCCGGGCGATGTTTCGCAGAGCGAATCTTCCCGCCACAACATTTACGGCGTGAATTCGGACTCCGCCGGCAACGAATGGGGCGCGGACATTCTGGGCGGAAATATTTTGAAGATCGACGCGCAATCCGGGAAATCCACGATGTATCCCACGCCGACGCCGCGCTCGGGGCCGCGCCGGATGCACTTCGACGCGCAGGACCGTTTGTGGATCGGCGAGTTTTACGCCAACAAAGTGGCCGTGCTGGACACGAAATCGGGTGAATTCCAGGAGTGGTCTCACCCGATTTCGTGGTACGGCCCCTATGACGTGGCTCCGGACAAGGAAGGGTGGGTGTGGACCGGGGCCATGAGCAGCGACTTTGTCACCCGGCTTAATCCGAAAACCGGGGAGTTTCGCATGTACCTGTTGCCGCGCGTGGGAGTGAACGTGCGGCGAGTCGATGTGGATAACACCGGCGCGCATCCTGTTTTCTGGGTGGGCGAAAATCACCAGGCCAAGATCGCAAAAGTGGAACCGCTGAACTAGTCTTTGAACTGGCCGTTGAACGGGCCGTTGAATTGGCGCGAGAGCGAAGTTGCCGGGGAGACCAGCATGAACACGAAGGTCGAACTCCAGAGCACGGTGGCCACGGCGCTTCGCACGTTCGCTACGTCGTCCTGGCGGTGATCTGCCTGCTGGCGGTGATCAGCTACGTCGACCGCACGTGCATTTCGGTCAGCGGGCCGTTTCTCGCCGCGGACCTCGGGCTGTCCAGCGTTCAGATGGGATTCGTTTACGGCGCATTCATTCTGTCGTACGGACTTTTCGCCGTGCCCGGCGGTCTGCTGGGAGACAAAATTGGTGGGCGCAAGGTAATCACCGGCCTGGTGCTGCTGTTCTCCCTTTTTACGGCGCTGACCGGTATCGTGCACGCGCTGTGGAGCCTGGTCCTGGTGCGATTTCTGTTTGGCGCGGCGGAATCGAGCGTGGGCCCGAATTCGTCCAAGGTCATTTCCAAGTGGCTGCCGCCAACCAAGTGGGGCCTGGCGCAGGGAACCATGTGGATGAGCGGGCGCATCGGCGGCGCTTTCGCGCCGGGAATGGTGGTGGCGATTTCACCGCTGCTGGGGTGGCGCGGAGGCTTTTACTTTTTTGCCGCGATCGGGTGCATCTGGGCCGCATTGTTCTGGCTGTGGTTCCGTGACAATCCTGAAGAGAAAAGCGGCGTCAGCGAAGAAGAGATTCGCATGATTCAAAGCGGGGAGAGCGCTCCCTCCAGCCACACCTTTGTGCGCGTGCCCTGGAGCAAACTGCTGCGCAGCCGCAATATCTGGACGATCTGCGGAATGTATTTCTGCTTTTCCTATGGCTGGCACTTTTATATGACCTGGTTTCCGACCTACATGAAGGGCCGCGGATTTTCCACTGCGCAGATGGGCTTGTACGGGGGATTGCCGTTCTTTTTCGGCGCCTTCGGCTGCGTTGCCGGAGGATTGCTGACGGACTATGTGGTCAAGTCTACCGGAAACCTGAAAAACCGGCGCTACATCGGGGCGGTGGGATTCCTGCTGATGGCGTTGTGCATGTTTCTGGTCGCGGGCATGGAAAATGCCATGGCCTGCATTCTCACGATTTCGATGGCCTCGTTTTTTGGAGACCTGACGCTGAGTTCCTGCTGGGCCGTGTGCATGGACGTAGGCCACGAGTACTCAGGGACCATCACGGGATTGATGAGCACGTGCGGAAACATCGGAGGATTTCTGTTTCCGGTGGTCAGTGGATTTCTGGTTCAGTCCACCGGAAGCTGGAGACTGCCAATTCTGGTTTCCGGTTCGATTTTTTTGATCGGCTCGATGCTGTGGCTGAGGGTTGATGCCAGCCAGCCGGTGATCGGCCAGCCGATCGTCACAAGATAAATGAAGGGAAGCGGAAGAGGACCCCTGGGCATGGCGCCAAGAACCCTGTACGAAAAAATCTGGGACAACCACATCGTTCATGACGATCCGGAGCTGCCGTCCCTGATCTATATCGACCGGCACATTGTGCATGACGTCAGCGTGCAGGCGTTTGCAGGAATAGAAGCCGCGGGACGAAGGGTGCGCCGTCCGGACCTGACGCTGGCGGTGGTGGATCACACGGTCCCCACGACGCATCGCGAGCTGCCGATTCTCGATCCGCATGCCAATGTGTTGTTGGATTCTCTGGACCGCAACACGCGCAAGTGGGGCATCCGGCTGTTCGATCTGCACAGCCAGTTCCAGGGCATCGTACACATCATCGGCCCGGAGCTGGGCTTCACGCAGCCCGGAACCACGGTGGCCTGCGGAGACAGCCACACGTCCACGCAGGGAGCCGTCGGCGCGCTGCCCTTCGGCTTCGGCGTCAGCGAGGTGGAACATATTCTGGCCACGCAATGCCTGTGGCGCAAGAAGTCGCAGCCCATGCTGGTGCGCATCGAGGGGCGCAGGACGAAGGGGGTGACGGCCAAGGATTTTATCCTGGCGGTGATCGGGAAGATCGGCATCGCGGGCGGAGTAGGACACGTCATTGAATACGCCGGCCGGGCCATTCGGGATCTTTCGGTGGAAGGCCGCATGACGATTTGCAACATGTCCATCGAAGCGGGCGCCGTTTCCGGGTTAATCGCTCCCGACGAGATCACCTTAAAATATCTGGAGGGCCGGCCTTTCACTCCGCGCGGAAGAAAATTTGAGGAAGTCGTCGAACGCTGCCGCGATCTGGTTTCCGATCCGGACGCCGCGTTTAACAAGATTGTCGATTTGCGGGCCGAGGCGATTGAGCCGCAAGTCACCTGGGGCACAAACCCGGGGATGGTTACCTCCGTTTCCGGCAGGGTGCCCGCCCCCGGCGACTTCAGCGATCCGCGTGACAGCCAGTCCACGGAGCGCGCGCTCGAATACATGGGACTTCGGCCGGGCACCGCGATCCAGGATATTCCCATCGACTACGTGTTCATCGGTTCCTGCGCCAACGCGCGCATCGAAGATTTGCGCGTTGCCGCGAGCGTGGTGCGGGGCAAACGAATCTCTTCGAACATCAAACACGCGTTTGTAGTTCCCGGCTCCATGCTGGTCAAATCGCAGGCGGAGCGCGAGGGACTGGACAAAATATTCACGAGCGCCGGATTCGAATGGCACGACGCCGGCTGCAGCATGTGCGTCGGAATGAATGGCGACTTGCTGCCGAGCGGCGCCCGGTGCGCCGCCACTTCGAACCGCAATTTCGAGGGCCGCCAGGGCAAGGGAGCGCGCACGCATCTCGTCAGTCCGATGATGGCGGCCGCCGCGGCCGTGGCCGGACATTTTGTGGACACCAGGGAACTGGATCTGCCGGAAAGCGATTGAGTCCCGCCGTCCCGGGGTTCTCGCCAACAGGCTGCACGCTGGAAGAACGGCAAGGGGGCAATCAAACGTGGAAGGTTTTCAAAAGCACACGGGATTAGTCGTGCCGCTGGACAAGGTGAACGTCGATACCGACCAACTTGTCCCGAAGCAGTTTCTGACCTGGGCGACAAAGGAGGGGTATGGCCGGGTGATGTTCTGGGACTGGAGATACCTGGAGGACGAAAAGCCGAATCCCGACTTCGTTTTGAATTGGCCGCGGTATCAGGGCGCCAGCATATTGCTGTGCCGGGAAAATTTCGGATGCGGCTCGAGCCGAGAGCATGCCGCGTGGGCGCTGAAGGGATACGGCATTAAGGTGCTGATCGGAACGACGTTCGCGGATATTTTTTACGCCAACTGCTTCAAGAACAGCGTGCTGCCCGTACGGCTTACAGAATCGCTGGTGAACGAACTGTTTCGCCGCACGGAAAAGATCGAAGGCTATCAATTGGCGGTGGATCTGGACGCGCAGACAATTTCCGAAGTGGGCGTGGACGGCCAGTCTTGGAAATTTGACATTGACCGGTTTCGCCGTGACTGCATGCTGCGCGGCCTGGACGACATCGGTCTGGCGCTGGAATTTGAGCAGAAGATACGGATTTACGAGGGGCGCTATCAGCCTGAAGCGCCGCTTTACGGGCCGCTGACGTTTCCTTTTACGGGGGAGTTGAGTTGAGACATTGCGTCCGGCGCAGTTATTCGCGTCACGCAGGGAAGTGTCACCACCATCAGAATCGCAATCGGCGAGGAGGATCGTACATTGAACGAACCATTGAATCGGCGGACACTACTGAAGACGTTGGGCATGACCGCGACGGCGGCTCTGGCCGGCGCCGCCCTGCCGCGAAATCTTTTTGCGGGCGCGGCCGCAGGCGATTCCAATGTGTTTCCCGTCACCACGGTCAACCACCTGTCCTATGCTTCGCGCGACTGGGCGAAATCGCGCGATTTTTATGTCGATCTGTTTGGCATGCGCGTGGTATGGGATGACGGCAAAAGCTGCGCACTGGAGTTCGGGAATCCCGCCGCACCCAACGGGATGTACATTCGCCCGTTCAGCGCCACGGAGACCAAGCCGTCGATCAACCACATTGGCTACGGTTTGCCCAATTTCATGCAGCATAAAGCCGCCCTGCGCACGGAACTGGAACGCCGAGGACTGGGAAACTTTCGCAACGACGGCGAAATGGGCTGGATCTGCGACGATCCTGTCGGATACATGCTGAACATCATCGTGATCAAGGATAAGGCGATGTATCCTGGCGCAATGAATCCGTGCGAAGTCGCAGCTTCCGATACCTGCAAGGCGGGATGGGAATCCGGAATGAAAAATCTGGCGACCGCACCGAAGCCGAGCGGCAAAGGATTCAAAGCCTCGCATTACGCATACGTTGTGCTCAACGTGTCCGATATACCGAAGGAGCGCGAGTTCTACAAGGAAGCGCTGGGCATGAAGGTGATCGGCGAGAAGCCCGACGAATGTTTTCTACGCTTCGGTGAAAACACTCTTGTGCTGCGGCCCGCGGCGGCGGGCGGCAAAGCGGTATGCAATCAGTTCGCCTTTGCTATTGCGAACTTCAACGGCAAAGCGGTGGAAGCCGAATTGAAGCGCCGCGGCCTCGACCCCAAGCCCGAAACCGATTTGGGATGGTCGATCCTGGATCCCGACGGATTGAAAATTGCCGTGGCCGCGAACGGATTGCCCGAACGCATGGCCCGCGGCGGCGCTGCTAAATTGTAGCGGGTCTGGACAAGCTCCGAAACGTGGCACAGGAAGTTTGGCGCTAGATGCGCCGCAGGAGAGAAAAATGGAACGTCGAGATTTTCTTGCAGGAGCAGCGGCCCTGGGCGGCGCTGCGCTGCTCGGCAACGCCGGGGTATCGGCCCAAGGCCAGCCCGGCAGCCGGTTTAAGTACGACAAGCCCGTCATTGATGCGCATGTGCACTGGTATCCGCCGGAACTTGCGGAACTCGTGGAAAAAGAAGGCGCGAATCACGGGCTGACCAATATTCACCGCAACGACAAAGGGGAAGTAGTGGCGACGCAGCCCGGCTTCCATCCTTATAACAACAACACCATCACCTTCCGCCATGACATGACCGATGTGGACATCATCCTGAAAATGATGGATGGCCGCGGCGTCAACATGTCCACGCTCACGCAGACCAATCCGCATGTGGTGTGGGCCGATCCGGAATTCGGACTGAAGATGGCGCAGACCATCAATGACGCTACGTCCGCGTTATGCGTCAAATATCCGAAGCGCTTTACGGGCGCGATTACCCTGCCCATGCAGGACGTAAAAGCCTCCATCGCGGAACTTGAACGCTGCAAGAATATGCCCGGCATGCGCGCCGCCAATTTCCCGGAAAATATTCTGGGAAAAAATCTGGACGACCGCGCCTTCTGGCCGGTGTATGAAAAATGCGAGGCGCTGAACCTGCCGATCTTCCTGCACAACGTCGACCCCATTTCCGAGCGGCTGGTGGAGCCGAACATCACCATGATGAATTTGCTGGGAAATCCGTTTGAGGCGACCATCGCCGCGACGACGTTGGTATTGAGCGGCGTGATGGATGAGTTTCCCAAACTGGACGTTTTCTTCCCGCATGCGGCCGGTTTTTTCGCGTTCGTCACCCCGCGCATTGACTGGGCCATGGCCACCGCGCCCGGAGTGATCGCCAACGGACCGCACCCATTCAAGGGCTTGAAGCTGCCGCGCGCCAGCGACTATCGCCGGCGTTTCCACTATGACCTGATCCTTCACGATCCGCAGATTCAGCGCATGCTGATCGATCTGGTGGGAGTCGATCGCGTAGTTTGCGGTACGGATTTTCCGCAACTGATGGCCATCATGAAGCCGGTGGAGTACGTCGAGCGTATTCCGGGAATTACGCAGCGCGAAGCGCAAATCATTCTGTGTGAGAATCCGGCGCGCCTGCTGCGGATGTAGACGAAAACGACTTTGCGGAAGGTAAGGGAGCGCACATGAAGCGTGTGGCGATGTCGGTATTGATCCTTGCTGGAATTATGTTGAGCGGGCGGGCATGGGGCCGCGAGCCCGCGGCCGCGTCAGGGGTCGACAAACTTTACATTCTCGATTGCGGCAATGGCCATGCCCCGGATGAGTCGCGGCGATGGACGCCGGGCTTCAACATCGGTAAGCCCATCGACATCTCCGTGAGCTGCTACCTGATCCATAATGCGCAGGGATATTTTTTGTGGGACACCGGAATTTCCGATCAGGTAGCCGCGCTGCCGAACGGCTGGCTCCCCACCAATAACGCGGCCGTAGACATCCTGTGGACCCGCGCCAAGACCCTGATGTCGCAACTGAAGGAGATTGGCGTGTCGCCCGCCGACATTCGGTTCATCGGGCTTTCCCACACGCATCCCGATCACGTGGGCAACATTGAATTGTTTCCCAAGACCACGGTGCTGATTCAGAAAGCGGAATATGATTTTTACTTCGTGAACTCCGGCATTCCCGGGGCCGCGGCGCCGCCGGCGGAGGCCTTGAGTCTGCCTCCGGGCGATCCGACTCCGCGCTTCTCCAAAGAGCATCCGATGCAGATGGTGCAGGAAGATCTGGACGTGTTCGGCGACGGCAGCGTGATGATCATCTACACGCCGGGACATACGCCGGGACACCAGTCCTGCCTCGTGCATCTGCCGAAAACGGGCTGGGTGCTGCTCAGCGGAGATGCCGTGCACCTGCAGACCAATTGGGACAACCGCCGTATTCCGTATTTCGCCACAATGCCCATGGAGCAGAAATTCCAGACGCAGTTGTCGATGCAGCGGATGGCGGATTTAATGGCCCACTATCACGCGCAGCTTTGGATCAACCATGAAAAGTCGCAGAGCGTGGCGCAGAAACATTCCCCGCAATTTTACGAATAACGAAAGCAAGCGAGGACACACAATGCTGAAACCGCAACGAATGTTCGCAGTGCTGTTCGCGCTATTCCTGCTTTCCGGCGCGGCTACCGCTGCCGATCCTGCCGAAGCTGTTGATAAGGATGGCTCAATTGGCGGGCTCAAGGCTAAGTTCGTCAGCGTGAACGGCACTCGCACGCGGTATTACGAAGCCGGGGCCGGCGAGCCGATGATTCTGATTCATGCCGAAGAAGGTTCCATCGGCCACGCCAGCGCGAACTATTTCGTGAAGAACATTCCCGGCCTGGCGAAATCGTTCCACGTATTTGCGCTCGACCGGCTCGGCTCCGGCATGACCGACAATCCGAAAACCGATCAGGACTACAACATTCACGCGGAGATGGATCACATCGTCCAGTTCGTCCAGACGCTGAAGCTGGGCAAGGTTCACCTCGTGGGACACTCGCACGGCGCGGGACTGGCCATGTTCATTGCGGTCGAGCATCCGGACATTGTGCGGACGTTGACGATCATGGACAGCGTCACGGCCGCTCCACTCGGGCCGGGACTTCCGGCGAGCGAAAATCCGGTTTCCAAATGCCCTAAGGGCGATGAACTCGTCTTCTGGAAATGCAGGCTGCGCGCGCTTTCCTACAATCCCGATGCCAATTGGAACGACGAATTCTGGGCCGCCGGCGAATACATGACCGGCCTTCCGAAATCGAAGGAAGCGGAGGAGAAAGTGAAAGCCGGCGTCGGCGAACGCTCGGGAACAAATCCTCCGGACTCGCCCTTCAACAACTATAAGCGCGGCATCCTGGCACGCATTCAGAACGATCCCGACGCGCTGAGCGTTCCGGTGCTGATCATCTGGGGGCATGACGATCATTCCGTGCCGCTGGCTCGCGGCTATGCTTTGTACGATGTGATCGCCGCGCAGAATCCCAAGGTGCGAATGGTCGTCGTCAACAAGGCCGACCATTTCGATTTTCGTTTGTACCCGGACGAGTACAACTACCACATCATTAATTTCATTCATTTCTGGGAGCGGTAGCCTCGGGCCTGGAATCATAGAGCTATCTGGAGCAGACTCGATGCGGGCGGCAGCGTTGCCTGTGTCTGCGGTTAAAACGCACTGCGCTCCACGCAAATCAGGTATCCATTCCAAGTGAATATCGTAGTCCGAGCGGGGCCTTCCGTTTTTTGAGGAAGAACCCGCCCTGTATGGGAGGGTCATCACTTTAATTGTTGACCGTCAACTGTTGACAATATAGGATTACGCCATGCCAAAGCGCTTGTCCGCAAGCCACGCCTCGGGCCAATTGCGCGCCCAGTCGCTCTCCGCTCTGGCCGCCGAAGCGCTCGAGCGCATGATCATCAACGGCGAACTGCAGGCCGGCGACCGCATCAACGAAAGCACGCTCGCGCAAATGTTCGGCATCAGCCGCGGGCCGATTCGAGAGGCCTGCCGCAGCCTGGAAAAGAGCAACCTGGTGCGCGCGGTCGCTTATCGCGGCGCGTTCGTCCGGGAGATGAGCGTCGCGCAGGCCGCCGAGATTTATGACGTACGCGCGCATCTCTTTGGGCTCGCGGGACGATTGGCGACGAGCCGCGTGACTGCGCGCGAAATCGAGGAACTTGCCGCGATGGTCGGCGAGATGGCGCGCGCGCGTGACATTGACGCCTACTATCCGCTGAACGTCGCGTTTCACGGCCGGATGGTCGACCTCTCCGGCAACAGCCGCCTCGCGGAACTCTACAAATCGCTCAGCAAGGAACTTCACCTCTACCGCCGGCGGGGACTGGTGCAGGGCGAATCGATTTCGACTTCCAATCGCGAGCATGAACGGATGATCGAGGCGCTGCGCCAGAGGGATGCCGACCGGCTGGAGCGCGAAATGATCCGGCACATTGCTGCCGGGAAAACTCGCCTGCTGCAGGGCGCGGAGCACGCGCAAGGCGCGACGCCAATGATTCGAGGACGTAAACGCAAGGAGAAGGAATGAAAATCAAAAACATCCGGGCCAGCATTCATTCGACGGCGATCTCCGTTCCGCTGCTGGAGGGCAAGGTTCAGGGCTACGGCCGCGAAGAACAGAAGGAATTCGTGTTTTGCGAGGTGGAAACGGACGACGGGCTTTCCGGGCTGGCGATTACCGGACATTTCCTGGCGCGTTCGGTGGTGGCCGCGCTGAAACTGTACGTTCTGCCGACCGTGCGTGACATGGATGTGCGTGACGTGGAAGCCATTCACCAAAAAATATGGCTGAAGCTGAATCCGCGGGCCATGACCGGCGTCGTTTCCAGCGCGCTCTCCTGCCTGGACATTGCGCTATGGGACATTCACGGCAAGGCAGTCAATCGCTCCGTGGCCGGCTTGCTGGGCAACGCGCGAAGTTCCGTGCCGGCGTACGTCACCTTCGGCTTTCCGCAGTACGATCGCGAGCAACTGGCGGAAGCCGCCAAACTGCAAATCTCCAAGGGCTTTACCGCGCTGAAGATCGTGGTGGCCGTGGATAAAAAAGGTTGGCGCGAAGACGCCGCCCGCGTGCGATTTGTGCGCGACGCGGTGGGTCCGAACATCGACCTGATGATCGACGCCAACTACCTGTTCAACCCGGTCGAAGCCAAAATGCTGTGCCGTGCGATCGAGGATTGCAACATCACCTGGTTCGAGGAGCCGTTGCAGCAGAACGATGCGCGCGCACTGGCCGATCTTCGCGCGCACACAAAAATCCCCATCGCCGCAGGACAAATGGAGGGCCACCGCTGGCGCCTGCGCGAACTGGTGGACAACCAGGCTGTCGATATCCTGCAGCCCAACGTTTGTTTCTGCGGCGGGTACACGGAAGCGCGCAAGGCTGCGCACCTGGCCCAAATTTACAATCTGCCGATCGCCAACGGCGGCGGCTGGCCGCTGTTCAACATGCATACGTTCGCGGGCCTGATGAACGGATGGATCGTGGAATGGCATCTGGGCATGGTCCAAGTGGGCGAAATGCTGTTTGTAAACCCGCCGAAGCCGGTGAACGGCATGCTGACCATTCCGTCCGCGCCCGGGCTCGGCCTACAACTGAACCGCGACGCGCTGCGCGACAGCGAGGTGAAGGAATAATGAAAATCGTCGATGTTCGCGAGATGGCGGTCGGGATTAAATCCGAAATTCGCAATTCTTATATCGATTTCAGCCAGATGACGGTGAGCGTGCTCGCCCTTATCACGGACGTGGTGCGGGACGGCCGACCGGTAGTCGGCTTCGGTTTCAACTCCAACGGCCGGTACGCGCCAAGCGGAATTCTGCGCGACCGCATCATTCCCCGATTAAAGGCTGCCGAGACGCGCGACGTTGTGGACGAGACCGGAGAAAATCTCGATCCGCATAAAATCTGGAACATCGTGATGCGCAACGAAAAACCGGGAGGGCACGGGGAGCGCTCGGTGGCCGTCGGCGTTCTGGATATGGCGGTGTGGGACGCCGCCGCGAAAATTGCCGGGCAGCCGTTGTATCGCCTGCTGGCGGATCGCTATCGCGGCGGCGTGTTTGATCCGAAAGTATTCGTCTACGCCGCCGGCGGGTACTACTATCCGGACAAAGACATTTCGGCTCTGCAGCGCGAAATGCAGAGCTATCTGGACATGGGCTATTCCGTCGTAAAAATTAAAATCGGCGGCGCTCCGCTGGCGGACGATCTGCGCCGCATCGAAGGCGTTCTGAAACTCCTGAAGCGCGGAGACCAGCTTGCGGTGGACGCCAACGGCCGCTTCGATGTTGAAACGGCGATCGCTTACGCCAAGGCCCTGGCACCGTATGGGCTGCACTGGTACGAAGAGGCCGGCGATCCGCTGGACTACGAATTGCAGGATAAGCTGGCGCCTTACTATCCGGGGCCCATGGCTACGGGAGAGAATCTTTTTTCCATGCAGGATGCGCGGAATCTGATTCGCTACGGCGGCATGCGCCCGGACCGCGACATTCTGCAATTTGACTGCGCGCTGAGCTATGGGCTGGTGGAATACTTGCGGACTCTCGAGATGCTGAAGCAATACGGCTGGTCGCCGCGGCGCTGCATTCCGCACGGAGGCCATCAATTGTCCTTGAACATCGCCGCGGGCTTGGGCCTCGGCGGCAATGAATCGTACCCCGGAATTTTTCAGCCGTTTGGCGGATTCGCGGACGGCATCCCGGTGGTGGATAGTTATGTAAAATGCCCGGACATTCCGGGAATTGGATTCGAGTCCAAAAAAGAATTGTCCAAGGTGATGCAGACGCTCGTTACGGGATAGCCAACGCCATGGGGCAGCAGGGGGATGCTTTGGAATCAGCGGCGCACGAAATTCAACACGAACCGCACGCGGCGAAAAAGCGGTCGTGGCGGAACAATATTACGCTGCAAGTATTTATCGCGATTGTTGCTGCGGTCATCTTAGGCGAACTCGATCCTAAGCTCGCTTTGCAGATGCGCCCGCTCGGCGATCTGTTCATCAAGCTGATCCGAATGGCCATCGCGCCGATTGTTTTTCTCTGCGTGTCGACAGGCGTGGCGCGCATCGGAGACGTCCGCAAAGTGGGGCGCATCGGGCTTAAAGCGCTGATTTATTTTGAGCTGGTCACGACCCTGGCGCTGGCCATCGGCCTGGCGTCGGTGGTGATTTTCAAACCGGGCGTCGGCGTGAATGCGCAGCAGCCCAGCGCCGTTTCCAGCGACTATTCCGCGTACGCAGGCAGCGGCAAGAATTTCACTGTGCTGGGCTTCCTGCTGGGAACGATTCCGGATAACGCGCTGGGCGCTTTTGTACGGGGCGATTTGCTTCAGGTCGTGGTGTTCGCGCTGCTGTTCGGGCTGGCCGTGATCGGCATGGGCAAGCGCGGCCAGTCCGTAGTGCAAAGCCTGGACGGAATCATGATGGCGTTTTTCGGAATTATTCGCATCATCATGCGTGTTGCGCCAATCGGTGCTTTTGGGGCGATGGCGTTTACCGTGGGAAAATTCGGCAACGGAGCGCTGTTCGCGCTTTCCAAATTGATTGTGTGCACGTACCTCACGGAGGCGTTTTACGTTTTCGTAGTCTTGGGCCTGATCTGCTACTTCTTCGGATTCAGCCTGATTCGCTTCATCCGCTTCATCTTCGAAGAAATTTTGCTGGTAATCGGCACGTCTTCGTCGGAAAGCGTGTTGCCGCAATTGATGGTGAAGTGCGAGGAATTCGGAGCGTCGCGTTCGGTGGTCGATCTGGTGCTGCCCACGGGCTACGCCTTCAATTTGGGCGGGCTGGCGCTGTCCCTGCCGATCAGCACGCTGTTTATCGCGCAGGTCTATCAGGTGCCGCTATCGTTCGGACGGCTGCTGAGCCTGGTGGCCATCATGCTCGTGACCTCGAAAGGCGCGGCGGGAGTGACCGGGGCCGCGTTCATCGTGCTGGCGACGACCATCGGCGCTTCCGGGGTGCTGCCGATCGAAGGCCTGGCGCTGCTGTTTGCCGTGGATAATTTTCTGTCCATGGCCCGGGCGCTGGCGAATGTGATCGGCAATGGAGTGGCCGCGATCGTGGTGGCCAAGCTGGAAAATGATTTCGATGCGGAGAAGTCAGCCGCCGCGCTCTAGGAGAGGCTGCAAGAGACTGCGAGAGACTACAAAAGAAGTGCTTCGTTTTGTCATTCTGAGCGCTCGCGCCGAGGCGAAGCGAAGAATCTCTCTTTGTTTTTTGCTTGCACTTCGATCGAAGAGAGATTCTTCGCTTCGCTCAGAATGACAGCATTTTGGGTTTTCCGCCGCCTGGGAAGCCTGCCCTGCTAGCTTCCATCGCGAATCACCCGGCAGGATTCAATATCGAAGCTGACGTCGCCGATCGTAAGCTTGGTTTGATCGCGGAAACCGGCGATGAAGCGCAGGAAACGCCACACATCCGCGAAATTTGTGGCCAGCCCGATCGACGCCCGAATGGCGCCGGCGCTTTTGTGGCCGCGCTCCTGCATCAATCGCACGAAGCTCATCAAATTAATTTCCTCGCCCAGTGTGAATCCGGCGCGCATGTCTTCTTCCGTCAAGCCTTCCGAAATTTCTCCGGCGCCGGGGTTACAGAAGCAGCCTGTGCGCAACGAAATTCCTTCCGCGCCCGCCAGCTCCTCGACGCGGCGGTAATCCAGCAGATGCCCGCCGGGGTCATACAGGTTCAGCGTTACAGTTCCGCCGCGCGCCTGGGTGTTCGCGGGGCCATAGATGCGCACCATGGCGCGGCCGTTGGTGTGCCGCAGCGCGAGAAGTTCTTCCAGCAGCCATCCGGTCAGGCAGCGCACGCGCTCGGAAATCATTTCGATGCCGATGGATTCGAGGTACGCCAGGCCGATCTCCACAGCCGGGATGGAAAGATAATTGAGCGTGCCGTCTTCGAACGCGGCTTCATTCCGCGAAAGCACGTGCGCCAGTCCCTGCACGGACGCAAAATTCACCGTGCCACCGGCAAACCACGGGCGATGCAGTGTAGCGAGCGCGGACCGGCGAATCAGCAGGGCCCCGACGCCGGTTGGATGGCCGAACATTTTGTAAAACGACAGCGTGACGAAATCCGGTTGGATCGCGGAAAGGTCCAGCGGGTTTGTTGGAACGAAGGCCGCGGCGTCGAGCAGCACGCGCCAGCCTTTGCGTTGGGCTTTGGCGATGATCTCCAGCGGATGCTTCACGCCGGAAAAATTAGATTGTGCCGGGAAGGCGAAAAGATTCGCCTGGGCCGGATCGGAGGAGTCCAGTAGCGGATCGAGGCGCGCCAGGTCCAGTCGCAGTTCGGGCATCAGCAGCGGCGCGTAAGAAATGGCGGCGCCTTTGGCGCGGGCGAATTCGCGGATGCCGTTCACGGAATTGTGATTGTCAAACGTCAGCAGGTAGCGGCTGCCCGGCGCGAAGCAAAAGGACTCGCCGACCAGTTTCAGAGCGGCGGAAGCGTTCTGCGTGAAGACCAGGACGTACTCTTCGGCGCTGGTGTTGAAATAATTCAGGATCCGGCGCCGCGTGCGCTCCACGTGCTCGGTCATCTGCACGGAAGCAGGGCTGGCCGAATGGGGGTTGCCGAAAACTCCGGAGCGAAGCAGGTCAAAGTGCTTGCGCAACTGCGACTCGGCGAAAAGCGAGCCGCCGGTATAGTCCAGGTAGATCTGGCCGCGTTCGTCCAGGCGCCCGTACTCCGAGGAGCGCAATTCGTCCAGCAGCGCGGTATTCGCGAATTCCGGAAAACGAACCAGGAAATCGGTGCGGGCTTCTTCCATCTGGAGTTTATCGGGAGCTCCGCCTGCCGCCATATAGACCATTTTATTCCTTCCCATGCGGTATTGCGAACTTGTAGAAAAGTTCGTTTATCCAGGTTAAAAGGCGTGCTCCGCGGGAAAAGTCGGTGTAGATTCGCGCATTGTGGGACGGTCGTTCCCGGCTGTGCCTGATCGGTTGCGTAAATCCAGCCAAACCGCCGCGAGTGGCGGTTGCGGCAAAGGATCAAGTCATGAGCCATCCAAAAAGAACTTGGAATTGTGTCGTTGGCGTGCTCTCGGCAGGGATTTTGATTTGCGCGGCGTCATTCACTGCGGGCGCGCAGTCCGAAAAGCGGGCAGCCGTTCCCGTGCATCCCGCAAAGCCGGCGGCAGCAGTGCCGGAAAAATTGCCGCCACTGGAAATCGCACGCGAAGGATATCTGTTCGCCGGCGGAAAATATTCGGGCACCGGCGGCACCAGGCAGATGACCGGCCAGATCTATGCCGAATACCAGATTCCGCTTCACCGGACTCATCGCTATCCCATCGTCATGATCCATGGCGGCGCGCAAACCGGCACGAATTTCACCGGAACGCCCGACGGCCGTGAAGGTTGGGCGCAGTTTTTTCTCCGCCATGGATATGCGGTGTATGTAGTGGATCAGGCCGGCCGCGGGCGCAGCGCCTACTCGGCAGACCTGTACGGCCCGCAGATGGTGGCCAACCTGGATTCCGTGCAAAAGCGCTTCACGGCCATCGAGAATTACAATCTCTGGCCGCAGGCCCATTTGCACACGCAGTGGCCGGGAAAGGGTGTTCCCGGCGATCCGGTCTTCGATCAATTCTATGCCTCGCAGGTGCAGGCCATGGTCAGCTTTCCGCTGCAGCAACAATTCACGAGCGAAGGTATTCTGGCGCTGCTCGATAAAATCGGTCCGGCGATTCTGCTCACGCACTCGCAATCCGGCGCCACCGGCTGGCCCGTGGCGGACGCCCAGCCGGACCGCGTCAAAGCGCTCATTTCGGTAGAGCCCAGCGGCCCTCCGTTCTACAACGTCGATAATATTGGCGCGCCCGATTGGTTCCGGGACACCACCGATGAGCAGCGTCCCTGGGGAATCACGGCGGGTCCACTGACCTATAGTCCGCCTGCGGCCAGCCCTTCGGACCTGGCGATGGTTCGCCAGGAACAGGCGGATGATTCGGATGTCGTCCGCTGCTGGATGCAAAAAGCCCCGGCGCGGCAACTGCCCAACCTTCAAAAAGTGCCGATTCTGGTGGTGACCTCCGAGTCGTCCTATCACCGCGGATACGACCACTGCACCGTGAAGTATCTGGAGCAGGCCGGTGTTCACGTAACGTGGATCAAGCTGGCCGACGCCGGCATTCACGGAAACGGCCATATGATGATGCTGGAGAAAAACAACGCGGACATCGCCGCGTTGATGTCGCGGTGGGTGGACAAAACTCTACCGCCGCCGGTTCATTCGACGGCCGCCAAAGCACAGTAATACAAGTTCGAATGAAGGTTCCCGCAGCTACTTCCCAGCAGTGGGGAGCCGGAGCCACTCACCCATAATGCTTTAGTCATACCTGTCCCACGCTCCCCCGAAGTGCTGTCGCCTTTCGGCTAGAATTGAGAATCGGTCGGACTATGAAACCCTTTCTCCGAGCCAACGGGTACGTGGCGCTCTCCTGGATCATTTTGCTGGGAGGCTACACCATTATTTGCCTGTGGGTGCCCCGCGGAGACGCGCGATCCACTGCCGCGAATCTGGTGCTTTGCCTGATGCCCCTGTTCGTAAACGGGGCCCTGTTGATCAACGCTGTGAGCCCCGACTGGCGGAAGAAAGCGTTTTGGATGCTGCTGGCGTTGGGTAGCACCCTATGGCTGGCGGGCCAAACGATGTGGATGTACGTGGAGGTCCACCAGCGTCAACTTGTGACTGACCCCTTTGCCGGCGACATCGTTTTTATCCTGCAAACCGTGCCCATGATCGCGGCGCTGACCGTGCAGCCCCACAAGAATTCAGACCGCCGCACGATGCTGTACAACTACGTGGATTTCGGCCTGATGTTCTGCTGGTGGCTATACCTCTACGCTTTTGCAGTGATTCCCTGGCAATACGTGGTGCCGAACGAGCAGAGCTACGTCTTTACCTATACGATGATCCGCACGTTCGAAACTTTCATATTTTTCGGCGGGGCGCTGACACTTGCCAGCCATTCCACCGGGTATTGGCGGCGGATCTATGGCCTGCTGGCGGCGAGCGGCGGCGTCTTCGCCGTTCGGGTTTTTCTCCATCAATTCCTGATCGACCAGGATGCCTATTCCCGCGGTCGATTGAGCGACCTGCCACTGCTCGTTTCCTTCTTACTGTTGGCCACCGCGGGCGTCTATGCTCATCGCCACCGTGAAGACGAGGCCAAATCCGCAGGGGCGTCCAAGGACGATCCTGCGACGATGGTCGATTCCGATCCCGAGCAGTTATGGGCCGCACGGCTGGCCAGAGGTGCTTTGCTGTCCCTCCCGTTTATCGGTTTCTGGTGCCTGAAGTTCAGCCAGGCGCCCATGGCCGTCCACCAGTTCCGTGTGCTGCTGACGCTGGGGGCGGTGCTTCCGTTGGGCACGCTCGCGTTCCTCCGCCACGAACTCATGGATCGCGAACGCGTGCGGCTGCTCCGTGCTTCGCAGGAATCCATCGACAATCTCAAGCGCCTGCAGACGCAGTTCGTGCAGTCCGAAAAACTGGCGTCGATCGGGCAATTGGTGGGTGGGGCAGCGCACGAGATTAATAATCCGCTAACCGCCATTCTGGGCTATTCCGAGCTTCTGGCTGACGATACATCCATCGGAGAAAAGGCCCGGGGGCTGGCCGAGAAAATTCGCGACCAGGCGCGGCGCACCAAAACCCTGGTCAACAATCTGCTCAGCTTTGCGCGCCAGGTGCCCAGCGAGCAGCGCGTGCCCCTGGATATCAACACGATCGTCAGTACTTCCGCGCAATTTCGGCGCGTCGATTTGCGCAGCAAAAACATTCGCATCGAAGTGCAGACAGGTTCCGGAATTCCGGAAGTTCGCGCGGACATGAACCTGCTCTTGCAGGTTTTCTCCAACGTCATCAACAACGCCGTTTACGCCATGCAGGAGATCGGCGGCGGCACGCTGACCGTCCGCACCGCTTTCGAAAACGGCAACGTAGTCATTCTGTTTTCGGACACCGGTCCGGGCATGCGCGAACCCCATTTGGTTTTTGATCCGTTTTACACCACCAAGCCGGTAGGCAAGGGAACCGGGCTGGGCCTGAGCATCTGCTACGGCCTGATCCAGGACCAGGGCGGCCAAATTTCCTGTTATAACCGCCCGGAAGGCGGCGCAACGTTCCGCATCGAACTGCCCGCGGTGCCGGCGGCGTTTCCGTTCTCTCCGCGCACCGTTGTTTCCGCGCCGCGTGTGAATCCCGCCAAGTCTGCCTGATTCTTCCGTTCGTCAAATTTTCGAAGGGAACCGGGGCGATCAATTCGCACGGGTTTCGGCTATAATTTCCGGGCATGACGCGACCCACCGCCTCCGCGCCGCAAACCGCCCCGGCCTTTGAGCCTCCGCGTTCCATCGCCATCGAAGGGCCCATCCGGGTAGGGAAGTCCACGCTGGCTAAGGTACTGGCGGAGCGGATGCACGCGCGCCGCGTCTTTGACCCGGAGGATAATCCGTTTCTGGCGGATTTCTACGGCGAAAAGCCGGGTTCCGCGTTCCGTGCCCAGCTTTATTTCCTGCTCGAGCGCCAGCAGCGGATGCTGGAAGCCCAGAAAGACGAGGCCGCCCCGGTCGTCGCGGATTTCCTGTTCGAAAAGGACAAGATCTTTGCGTACATCAACCTGGATAACGAGGAACTGAAGCTTTACGAGCGCTATTTCGGCATGTTTGCCGCCGCCCTGAAGCCGCCGGACCTGGTGATCTACTTACAGGCCACTCCCGAGGTACTGCGCGAGCGCATCGCCAAAAAAAAGTCTCCCGCCGAAAAGCAGATCTCGCGCGCGTACCTGGAGGAAGTGGTCCGCGCCTACGAGCATTTCTTCTTTCATTATTCCGCTTCGGATCTCCTCGTGATCAACACCTCGGAGATTGATTTCGTGAAGCATAACGCGGATCTGCAGCAACTCCTGCGCCGGCTTCAGGAACCGGTCAAAGGCACCCAATACTTCCTGCCCCTGGGCCCAACCGAGTAAATAACTTGGGTAAGATGCCGGCCGCCGGATTTTGGTTGCGGCTCCCGCGATTTCCCAAAGCATACATTTCGCAGAGTTATTTACGAAAATAAGACTTGACTCACCATCGTTATAGATTGAGAATCCCGCACAGATTGGGGCGCTGGGGTCCGCCGAGGCCGTGAATTACTGTTCGGTTAGTAAATTACGGTCGATCTATAATGGTAAAGACTGCTTGGAATAATCAATAACTAGGGTGGTTGGTGCGGTTCGCATTCCCTTGAGTCTTCCGGGGTTGCGCTGCGCAGCCGTTGGAGATCATCGGTTGGATTATGAACATGTTCGAGATTCGTCGGAATGGATCACGCTGAAGGCGTGCGGTGTCGGAACTCAGGGAGCCGCAGGCGGAAAGCGCCGGGACAGTGATGGGGCGTCTTCCGCGTTTGCGCGTTGAAGCACGCAGTTAAGGGTGGAGTTTGGGCCAGTCTGAGAAGCGATTCCTTAGTCATTGGACAGGAGGTCCAGAAATGATTTCAGTTTCAGTCAAAGGGACCCACGGTCGCGGTTCGCAGGCCAGTCGTGCCCTGCATTTCCTGGGAGCAATTCTGGCGGTGCTACTGCTCTGTGTCCCTGCGTTTTCGCAAGGCAGCTTTGGACGTATTCTTGGAACAGTAACCGATCAGAGCGGCGGCGTCGTATCCGGCGCCACCGTGAGTGTGATCGACACCGAACGAGGCATCACTAGAACCTTGACCTCTGACGACGCGGGCGCGTATAACGCACCCAATCTTACCGCCGGCAACTACACGGTCCGTGTGGAGGCCAAGGGGTTCAAGCGCCTGGAACGGCAGGGAATCACGGTCGAGACCGGTAAGGAAGTTCGTATCGACGTGACCGTCCAGCCGGGCGAGCAGAACCAAACCGTCACCGTTACGGAATCCGTTCCGCTCGTGGAAACCACGAACGCCACCCAGGGCGGCACGCTGGAAAACGCGGACATCGTTGACCTTCCCCTGAACGGCCGCGATTACCAGAACCTGCTGGGCCTGCGTCCCGGCGTCATGCTGCAGCCCGGCGGCGGGCCGTGGACACAAAGCACCAACGGCGTGCGTCCCGATGAATCGGTATGGCTCATCGAGGGCATCATCAACTCCAACTTTTTTGATGGCCGGCCAGTGATCAATATGCCCAGCCCGTTCACGGATGGGGCGACGATCCTGCCCGTGGACGCAATTCAGGAATTTCAGTTGCAGGAAAATCCCAAGGCTGAATACGGCTGGAAGGCCGGCGCGATCGTAAACGTCGGCATCAAGTCCGGAACCAACTCTCTGCACGGCGACGCCTATGCCTTTGGCCGCTATCAGAACTGGGACGCGCGGAACGTCTTCAATGTCGCCGATCCCGCCGGATGCTCGCCCTCGTTGCTTCAATCGGATGCACTGCCAAAGACACCCGCCCAGTTCGAGCAGTTCGGCGCCGTCGTAGGCGGACCGATCAAGAAGGACAAACTCTTCTTCTTTGGCGGGTATGAGGGCTTGCGATCGCTCATCGGGTTTGTCGGCGGAATCTCGGTGCCTGCGACCGCCACGCTTGGCGATCCGCGCAAGAGCATGGTCAGACGCCATCTCCGCGCTGCAAACGGCGGGAATTACGCCCGAGCGCCGTCAGCCTGAAGCTCTCGGGTTGCACTGCGGGAGCAGCTCCGCGTGTAACGGCATGACGCGGGAGCCAGCTCTTCCCGAATACCGGAACGTCCAACAGCTTCCTCAGCACGCTTCCCGACGATCAACACCAGCGATAACGGCGTGGGGAAACTGGACTACCACATGAACGACAAGAACTCGTTCAACGGCATGTTCTTTTACGGCCACTACAACTGCGAGCCGGCGAAGATCACGCGTTCGTCTCGCAGAACGCGAAGGACAACGCGCCGATTCGCGCCACGTCGATCACCGCGAGCTGGGTCTACACCCCGAACTCCAACGTGGTGAACGAAGCGCGGTTCGGCTATGACCGGACAACCTTCGACTTCGTCAAT
Source organism: uncultured Acidobacteriota bacterium (assembly GCA_963774805.1). Taxonomy (GTDB): domain Bacteria; phylum Acidobacteriota; class Terriglobia; order Acidiferrales; family UBA7541; genus Palsa-360. Next base: position 356,357 of record CAVZGK010000014.1, on the reverse strand, counting down.
ATTGACGTCAGTAGCCCCGCCATCGTCCTATGGAATCAACACCGGCGTAACGAATCCTCTGGCTGGCGGGCTCCCAAGCATCGTGATCGCCGGCTTTGGCAACGGCGGCACGCCTGTTGTGGGCACTGCGTTTAACCGTCCCCAATATTTCACCCCAATCCCTATTGGGATGTTCAGGACTCGGTTTCCGTCCTGAGGGGCAAACACTCCTTCAAGTTCGGCGGCGAATTCGCGCATCTGGAAGCGGACGCGGCGGTACTTCAACAACGGACGCGGCCGATTCAACTTCCTGGGTGGCGGAATCATGCATCGCTGCTTCCAATTCCACGTCGCTGGAGGACTTCTTCGCCGGTGCACTCACCGTGCAACGCTCCTCGGGGGCCAGCCGCATCCAAAGTTGACGGCCATGAACTTCGCCGGCTATGTACAGGACGACTGGCGCGTAACTCAGCGGCTCATCGTCAACGTGGGAATGCGTTATACGCTGCTCACGCCGATGAAAGACGCGTTTGGCAACATCGGCAACTTCGATCCCTCCTCGCCGACCGGCATGGTCCAGCAGGGACAGCCGGGTTTTAACACCATCTGGAAGCCCGACCCGTTCGACTTTGAACCGCGGCTCGGCATGGCCTGGGACGTGAGGGGCAATGGAACGACCGTTCTTCGTCTGGGCGTCGGCCTGATTCACGAAACCTGGACGCTGGAAACGTTCGAGGGTCAATTCAACATGCAGGGAGACGGATCCACAGCGATCAACGCCATCCCAACGGCCGCTACGATCTCGTGCGGCATCACGACCCTGGTGCCCTCGATACTCTGTCCTTCCTCCGGCGGCGGAACGAATGCTCTCGGTTCCGTCGGGTTTTCCCCGAACCAGCTGTGCTGGGATCCCTCCGTGGCTTCGGCCTGCGGCGCTCCCGGACAGGCTACCGTGTTGCCGGGCGGCACGGGTGGTCCGAAGTGCGGCGATGGAGTTGGCGGAAAACCGTCTCCGTGCGACCTGATGTCGGTAAATCAGAACCTCAAGTTGCCCCTTATCATTAACTACAACTTGGGCCTCACCCATGCCTTCGGATCCAACCTTTCACTCGAGGTGGAGTACGTCGGCAATCACGGCTACAGGCTGCTGAGCTTTACGGATATCAACCAGGCCCCGCTCGGTGCAGCGTTTTGTCTGAACACTCCGACAATTGCGCAGGCCGCTGACGCGTGTTCTGCCACTCCGCACGGAGGGTCTGCCGTTCAGGAGGCCCGGCCGTATTACAACAAGTTCCCGTATCTGGGATACATCTACCAGATTGGAAACAGCGCGTACTCCAACTACAACAGCCTGCAAGTGAGCTTGACCAAGCGCATGTCCCACGGCTTGCTGTTTAACGTTGGCTACACGTACGGTCACGGGCTGGACAACGGTTCGTTGAACCGCTTCGGCTTGAACCCGGAGAACAGCAACAACCTGGCCCAGGACTACGGGAACAGCGATTTCGACGTCCGCCACCGCTTGACGGCGACCGTCACCTACAACATTCCCGGAATCAAGGGATACGGCCAACTGCTGGAAGGCTGGCAGATCAATACGATCATCACGTTCGCCACGGCGCAACCGTGGCTGACTTACGATCCGAACGACAACTTCAGTGGCACGTTTGAAAACACGGACCGCTGGAATATTACCGGCGCTCCGGCCGACTTCTCGTCCGGCTTGAACAGCTTTCCCTTGTGCCGGCTTCGACGGCAGCCTGACTTCCACAACAACACTCCGGCGAACATGACTTGTTCGATTGCGAACCCATACGGCATTCGCCAAACTCTATCGACTGCAGCGACCACCGCGGCGACCGCCGCATGCCCTTCGGGCCGCCTCAGTGGAGCCACTTTGCAAAATGCCGGCTGTTATGTTTCCCCGAACGGCAACTCGTTCATCACTCCCCCGGCGCTGGGAACCTTCGGGAACATGGGTCGCAACATCCTACGCGACTCGGGTTTCAAGAACTGGGATATGTCCGTCTTCAAAAATTTTAAATTCAAGGAACGCTATCGGCATCCAGGCACGCTGGGAAGTGTTCAATATCCTGAATCATCCCATCGCGGCCAATCCATATGGCGCTTCCAGCGCAGTTAATTCGGGCGGAATTGTCCGAGGCGCCGCTCGGGCGCCTCTTTCCTGACCCCAGACTTTGCAGCCGGCAATCCGCTGATCGGCTCCGGCAGCGAGCGCGTCATGCAGGTAGGACTGAAGACTAACCTTCTAGTCGTTTCGATAACGCGACGGCTGGAAGAGGAATAGGCGCGCCGGACAAAGTCCGGCGCGCCTTTGTTTTGGTAGCACAGACTTCAGTCTGTGGGTTTCTGAAAGCGCTTCCCAGTCTGCAGCCCAGGAGGAATCTCTAGGCCTGCCGCAGGATCAAGCAGCGCGGCGATTCGTCGACTTTCGGCCTGCGAGGCTTACGACATACTGTCGCAGTGCTGCGAACAACTCCCCTAAGAAAATGCGATCATTCGAGCTTTTATGGAAACCCACAGACTAAAGTCTGTGCTACTCACTTCTACTTGAAATCATTTCGGTAAACGGCGCCGCCCTTCATCACGAATTTCACGCGTTCCATTTCCGTGATGTCCTCGAGCGGATTTCCTGAAACCGCGACGATATCGGCAAACCTTCCTTTTTCGACGATAACCGATTTGCTTGCCCAGATCGTAGTTCAGTGTTGCTGCGGCATCGCTCGTGGCCATGCGCAGCGCCTGCGCCGGCGACATTCCCCACTTCACATAAATGGCGAACTGGTAGGCCTGCACGCCATGTCCCGACGGTGTAGGCTCCGCTGCCAAAAATCTCGCGTCACGCCCGCGGCCACCAGCCGCTTGAAGCTCAGTTCCGTCAGGCGGAAGCGCGAAGTTTTTCCGCCGCTGACCTTCAGATCGGCTGTCATCGAGCGGACCGGCCAGATCCCACAGCGTCTGATTCACGGGACGCATGCGTTCCGTCGGCAAGCGGCTGCTTGAACAGCCGGATCGTTTCATCGTCCAGCCCCGGCGCGCCGGTAACGCCGACGATCACATGGATCGGCAGATCGACGCCCGCCTGCAGGCAATTGCGCAAACCTTCGCCGCCATACGCATGGCAAGCGACTTTCAGACCCCTGCGGTGCGCCTCATCCACGATGGCCTGGTTTTCTTCGAGCGTCAGCGACGGCACCGTGATCATCTTGCCGTCCGGCATGAACGCGCCAGCTCCGGATGGCTGACCGGATATCCGCTGCCTTCGTAGTCTTCCGTCTCGTAAATCTTGATCCAGTCCGTGCCGTAGTGCGAATGCTCGCGCACGGCCGCACGCGCGAGCCACGGCGAATTCACATTCTCCGAAAGTTCTGCCAGACCGGCATCCCCGGGACCTGTCCAAACACGCCTACTTCCGACGGCGCCGCGATAATACGTGGCGCCCCGCGGAGTCAGTCCCGGGCCCGTCACCTGCAACCGCGGCCCGACAATGACGCCCTTGTTGATCGCGTCGCGCAATTCGACCGTGGCGTAGGTGAACGGCGAGTTCATGTCCTGCAGCGTCGTGAAACCGGCGTACAAGTCAGCGAGCGCGTAATGCTGCCCCCGGATCAGGGCGCGCGCGTCGTTCGGTTCCTGGTTCTGCATCAGGTGCACGTGCCGGTCGATCAGGCCGGGCAGCACGGTCGCGCTGCTCAGATCGATCACGCGCGTGCCGGCCGGAATCTTCACGCGGTCCGCGGTCCCCACGTCTGAGATGCGATCGCCCTGAATCAGAATGACCTGGTTCGCCAAAGGTTCGTTCCCGGTCCGCGGATCGAACAGACGTCCGGCGCGAATCGCGACTCCTTCTGCGCCGACGCAGGCTGCATCGAGATCCGCGCGGCATCGAACGGCGCGACTCCGGCCGCGTTTGCGCACGCCCGGACCGAAGTTTCCGCAGAGCAGAACGAACACCGCTAACGCAAAACCAGTCTTGCACCAGGATTTCCAAGACATCGCAATCCTCCAAAGTGTGCAACGATTCGTGAATAGGCATTCAGAGCAGGCATATTTCTACACTCAAGCACGTGTCGTTCAAACCCAAAATGTGCCCAGACTTACGTTCGCGTAGCACAGGCTTCGCACGCGTCACGAAACCGTCGCTCAGCAACGATCGTCGCTCTGAGCGTCAAAATCCTCAACGATTCAAAGTCTGAAACCTCAAATCAGAGAGATTCTTCAAATGTGCTCGAATGACAACAAGTCAGATTTGATCCAGCGCTCCCGACTTCAGTGTTGCTCGCTGACTTCTGTGCCAACAACTGGTATTCTTCCGAATTCCTGCTCGCACTGAACCTTTGCTTAGGTCTGTTGCCTCCGATACGAATCCTCTATCCTGTTGTCCGTGGATCGCGCGAACATCGTGATCATCGGCGGCGGCGTGGTGGGCTGCGCCGTGGCGCGCGCGGTTTCGCGGCGCTGGAGCGACGTTTTTCTCGTCGAGCAGATGCCACAGCTGGGCATGGGCGCGAGCACGCGCAACAGCGGCGTGATTCATTCGGGCATTTACTATCCTCCCGGCTCGCTGAAAGCGCGGTTGTGCGTTGCGGGCAATCGGATGCTTTATGAATTTTGCGCCGCGCATCACGTGCCGCACCGCAATTGCGGCAAACTTGTGGTCGCGCACGACGCGAAGCAGATAGCGGAACTCGAGCAGCTTGCGGAAAACGGCCGCGCGAACGGCGTCGACGGGCCTGCGAATCGTGGATCGCGCCGCGGTTCGTGCGCGCGGAACCGCACATCGAAGCGACCGCCGCGCTGGAAGTGCCTTCGACGGGAATCGTCTCCGCCGAAGATCTGATCAAAACACTGGCGCGCATCGCCACCGAGCAGGGCGCGAGCGTGTTCACCGCGCGCGCGCGTCGTGCGGCTCGATCCGCGCGCGGATTCCATCGCGGTGACCCTTGCCGGAGGGTGAGACGAGCGTAATGCCGCGCAGCGCGCCGAGGAAACCGTCGAAGCGCGCTGCGTGATCAATTGCGCGGGACTTTACGCCGATGAAATTGCCGCCATGCTGGGCAACCGCAACCACCGCATCTATCCCGTGCGCGGAGAATACTGCGAACTGGTTGCGCGCCAAATCGCACCTGGTCAACAATCTGGTTTACCCGCTGCCGCACGCTGACGGGCTGAGCCTCGGCGTCCACCTGACGCGCACGCTGTGGGGCACGGTGCTGGTCGGCCCGACCGCGGATTACATTGCCGAGAAAAACGATTACGAACGCAACCGCCTGCCGGTCGAGGAATTCGTGCGGCGCGCAAAACCGCATGCTCCCGGAAATCGAGGCCGCGGACCTGCAGCTGGCCTATTCGGGAATTCGCGCCAAGCTCGTGCCGCCCGGCCACGCAGGCATCGCCGATTTCGTGATCGAGCGCGACGCAAATGTTCCGCACGCCATTCAGCTGATCGGAATCGAGTCGCCGGGACTGACCTCAAGTCTGGCCATCGCGGAGATGGTTTACACGCTGGCGGGGGAAGTCCTCGCTTAACGCCCCGGTTGCGACGATGCGGAAGATCCCGACGCATTCAGCATTTGCAAAACATGCTGGGCTTTTGGGTCGCGGGGATCGAGGCGCAGGGCCGACTCGGCATCGGCTCGTGCCGCCGTCAAATCGCCTTGCTCGTAGTGAAGATCGGAGCGCGCCGACCACGCGCCCGCGAAGGAGGGCGACTCGCTGATTTCGCGATTCAGGTATTCCAGTGCCTGATCGGCGTGATTCGTCTTCATCAGGATCGCCGCGTAGGTTGCGATCATGAAATCATAGTTGATGTTATTTCGCCCGCTCATGCGCACGCCTTTTTCCATCATGGTTCCGGCGGCCTGATAATTCCCGCGCTGGTATTCGAGCGCCGCATACGTTGCCAGCGTATCCGGAGAATCCGGAATGATGCGCAGCGCAATCTGGTATTCGCGGGCGGCCGCGTCAAGTTCGTTGCGCAGAAAATACTGGCCGGCAAGATTGGCGTGCATGCGGGCGTCGTTCGGCACGGCGCGCACCGCCGAACTGTAAAGCGTGAATGCGTCCTTCCAGTCGCGGTTGCGCGCCACGGTGCGTACAGAGAAAACAAGCACGACGGCTGCGAGAATTCCCCACGCCACCATTTCTTTTTTTCGCCGCATCCAGTTCCAGCTGAGCGCCAGCAGCAGGCAAAATCCCGCGGACGGAAGATAGGCCAGCCGTTCGCCCATAATCGTCCCCGTGGGCACCAGAATGTTAGACGTGGCCGCGAATCCCGCAAAATAAATGCCGCCTGCCAGAATTCCTCCGGTCCATTTCTTTCGCAACGACCAGATCCAGACGCCAAAAACCGCTGCCGATGCAATCACCGCGGCCAGCGTGTGGCGCAAATCTCCGTACAGCGTAATCTGATTGAAGGAGTAATCGCACGACAGTACGGCGGGATAAATCTGCAGCGCCACGTATTTCCAGGCGATCCGCAGCGCATTGAGAATTCTCAGATTGGCGGGCAGGACGGCCAGCATGTTGTCGTACATCGAAATGTCGGGGCGGCCCAGGCGCCCTCCCTGCACTTTCCAGAGTACGGCGAGATATAGCAACAGCAGGCCGCCGGCCATGGCATAGCGCGCCCGCGGTTTCCATTTCCCGGTGGCGTAGTCACCCAACACCACCAGCGGAAGAAACGCCACAGCGGATTCCTTGGATAACAGCGCCAGCGCGAAGCAGGCCAGCGACTCGATTGGGCGGTCCCGCAAGTGCAACAGCCATCCCGCAAACAGAAATCCGGCTGCCAGCAATTCCATTCGGCCCACGGCCCACGTGACGGCTTCGGTGTGAATTGGATGCACGGCGTACAGCAGCGCGGCGGCGAACGCTATGGTTGTTCCTTCCGGCACGTTTTTCAGCAGTTCCTGCAGCAACAGAAATAGCAGCCAGGTGACGCCTGCGTGCAACAACAGATTCAGCAGATGGTATCCGGCCGTCTGCGGCCCGCCGAGCGCCCAATTGAAAGCCAGCGTGGCGAACGAAACGGGCCGAAAGACGTAGCTGAAGGGGCTCAGCGAGAAAATTGCGTGCAGCGAGGGATCAGTGACCTGGGGATTGCGCAGGATGTACAGTTCATCGTCCAAGGCCAACTGGTTGACCAGCGTGTTGCCATAGACCAGCAACACGGCGGCCAGGAGGAAGCCGGTAAGGACCCTATCTTTCATCCCATTCCCCATCGCACCTTAATGATGCGACTGACGCGACGAATGCCCGCGAGTTCTTGCGGGCGTGTTACTCTCTCGATACTTCGTGGATTGACGAAGAAGCTCCAACGCCGCAGGCTATTCGGCGGCGGAGGGCGAGCCGCTCTTCATCAGCAGGTGATAGCCCCACATCAGCAGCGTCGTGCCGATTCCGATGCCGCTGACGGCCCACCAGACATGCGAGGGGAGCTGCACAACCTCACCGTAGTGATGCATCAGCCGCCCGCCCAGCCAACCCCCGACCAGCGAGCCGATACCGATGGGCACGAACGCAAATCCCATGTACGTCCCCTGCTGATCCTGGGGAGCGAGGCGCGAAATATACTCGTAGTAGCGGGGCGAAAGCGTGATCTCACCGAGCGCCAGGAAAAACAGGGACACCACGACTGCCCAAACCGCGGGCGAAACGCCACAATCAGCCAGCTGAGCGCTGAGATCAGCGTGCCCAGCGTGATGGCGCTGAACGTTGGGATTCCCCGCGTGAGATACGTCACCAGAAACTGCAGGCAAATGACGGTCGCCGGGCCGGTGACCAGCAGCAGCTCCACATCGGCTGCCGAATCGATGTACCCGTGAACGTACAGCGGCAGCACGATGAAAGCCTGCCAGTAAACGATCCAGTAGCCCGAAAAAATCAAAAGAAAAAGCATGAACCGGAAATTCCCGAGGACCGTGATCAGGTTGCGACCAGTATCCGCCAGGCTGTTCGTCCGCTCATCGCCTGCGCGCCGCGGCTCCTTGAAAAAGAGCAGCACGCCGAAAAACATCAGGAGCACGCTCAAGGCCGAGACTCGGAAGACGCTCTCCACGCCCAGATGCCGGTGCGCCCAGGAAGCCGCATACGGCCCTGCCGCGCCGCCGATGTTCACCAGCGTGTAGTAAATGGAATAGCCGATGGAGCGCACCGACTCTTTGGACGCCTGTGCCGTGGTGCCCACTACGCTCGGCTTGACCATTGAAATCCCCAGCGCCGGCAGCATCAGAACGAATGTCACGAGGCCGAGCAGCGGCACCGCGCTGCGTACCGGCGCCATCCAGGCCGATCCCAGCGAACCCAGAAGAAAATATGCGCACGCCAGGATGAAGTAGGCCAGCGAAAGCGCGCGCCGGAAACCGAGACGGTCCGCCACGGCGCCGCCGAGGATCGCGAGGAACCAGACCATCCCGCCAAAGAGCCCGGCCAGCGAACCCGTCTGTTCTGTGGGGATGTTCAGCGTTTCGTGAAGGTAATTGGTCAGTGAGGAAAACGCGCCGTAGTAGGACAGCCGCTCAAAAATTTCGCTGATGTTCGCGACCCAGAAGGCCGGCTCGAACCCTTCGCGGATTTCCTGCAAGCGCTGGCTGACGCTCAATCGTAACTCCTGCTCCGCCGGACGCCGAATGGACGGTAACCGCGAATGGCGCGATTGTAGCGGAAGGCCGCCGCGCATGCCAGGTTCGCGGAGACCGGTTCAAGCAGACTCGTTCACAGAGACTGGCGGAGGCTCAAGCTATCGCGGCAGGGAAAACCGACGGAGCATCAAAACCACCGCGGCAAGGTTGAAGATAAAAAAGCCCACGACGTCCGTGAGAATCGGCCCGGTCGGCAGCATGGGCGGGGAAACGAAATTCGCGCGCATTGCCAGCCCCATCGCAAACGCCACCACGAACAGAAACGCGCAGCCGTACCAGGCGCAAAAGCTTTCGAAGTAGGCGAATGTTTCCGCGCGGCGTTCCGGGGCCAGCCAATATTCCTTGTTGGGCAGATTCAACTGCGCGTCAGGCTTGCTTGCGATTTTGCGCGAGACCCAGAACTCAATGGCCAGCGCCGGAATCAGAACCAGAGCGTACAACCAAATGAATTGCGTTTTGGTCATCCAGCCGTTGGGCATTCCGGCGGCATTGAAGTGGGACGCCAGGCGAGCCGGCAGTAGTGGAAAATCATGCGCGCACTGCGCGATTGCTGCCAGAACGATGGCCACAAACAGGCCTCTCGCGACTTGGATTCCAGTCATGCAGTGGGCGCTCTGAATGCGTGAAGGTTCTCCCAAAAGGATACTAGGCGCCTCGAGCGGAGCACAAGAGAAGCCCCGGCGAAGCTTTCGCTGGAATTACGGCACGGCTGTAACATCAGCATTTGCAGTAGGTTGGCTCGCTCATTCGGGCCGATAGGATCGTCGGCACTTGAAGCATGCCCGGCAGGCGGTCATGGCCGGCGGCGAAAATTTGACGGCTCGGCACCAGGCTCCTTTCAAATCTGATATTCTGCTTGTTCCCTTCAGGTGGGAAATTGGCCATGACGCTACTCCGAACCGTGGAACTTCGCCGAAACACGAACCGGGAACTGTCCCGGTGGTAACGCTCCGCTCCATTCAGGAAGCACGCGAACGGATTCGCGGTTCGATCGTGGTCACTCCGTTTGTGCACTCCGAGAAATTTTCGCAGCAGACCGGCAACTCTGTTTTCCTGAAGCTGGAAAATCTGCAGATGACCGGCGCGTTCAAGGAACGCGGCGCGCTCAATAAGATTTTGCTGCTCTCGGAAGAGGAGCGGCGCCGCGGCGTGATTGCCGCCTCGGCGGGAAATCATGCCCAGGCTGTCGCCTACCACGCCACCAAGCGCGGCATCCAGGCGCAGATTTGCATGCCGCTGACCACGCCGCTGGTAAAAATTTCGGCCACGCGCGGGTACGGCGCGGAAGTGATTCTGGCCGGCGCGAATTACGACGAGTCCTGCGAGGAAGCGGTTCGCCGCGCCAAGCAATTCGGCCTCACCTTTATTCACCCCTTTGACGACGAAGCGGTGATCTCCGGCCAGGGAACGCTCGGGCTGGAAATGCTGGAACAGCATGGCGATCTGGACGCCGTGGTGATTCCCGTGGGCGGCGGCGGACTCATCGCCGGCGTGGCCTGCGCCGTGAAGGAATCCAATCCCAAGATCAAAGTCATCGGCGTGCAGTCCTCGCGAATCGCTTCGATGAAAGCGGCGTTCGACAAAGGCGAGTTGGTCACGCTGCCCGCGAACAAAACCATCGCCGACGGTATCGCGGTGCGTTCCGGCGGCACGGTGACGTTTCCACTCGTCCGGAAATACGTGGATGAAATTGTGGTAGTGGACGAGGAAGAAATCGCCAGCGCCATACTGCAGCTGCTGGAAAAGGAAAAAATGCTGGCGGAGGGCGCCGGCGCGGCGGCCACTGCGGCGCTGCTGAACCGCAAGACGCCCAATCACGGCAAGAAGTTGGGCGTTCTGGTGAGCGCGGGGAATATCGATGTCTCGTTGCTCTCGCTGATCATTCGGCGCGGTTTGGTGAAGGACGGCCGCCTGGTCCGCCTGCGCATCCATCTGCCCGACCATCCAGGCGCGCTGCAAAAGCTGGCGGGAGTGATCGCCGACCAGAAAGCCAACATCATCGAGACCATGTACGATCGCGCCTACTACGGCGTGGTGCTGGGCGATGCGGTGATCGATATCACCATGGAAACGCGCGGCCCGGAACACGTCGCCGATTTGACCGCCGCCCTGGAAGCTTCAGGCTACGCCTTCGAACGCGTACAATAAAGCAGCTGCGCCCGAGTCGCGCCCGAGAATCTTCGGCGCCTGGAAACCCGCGCCGCCGGCCAGGTAAAGCAAAGGACTGAAAACCGCATGAATTCCAATCCGCTCGCATTCCTGCAGGAACAAATCGCCGAACTCGAGGCCAAGGGCCAGCATTTCCGCTTGCGCGTCCTGGACGGCGAGCAAAAACCGGTTTCCCGGTTCGACGGAAAAGAAGTCATCAATCTCAGCTCTAACAACTACCTCGGCCTGACCACGCACAAAAAACTGCGCCGCGCAGCCATCGAAGCCATTCGCACGCACGGTGTCGGCGCCGGAGCGGTGCGCACCATCGCCGGCACCATGGACCTGCACATGGCGCTGGAAAAGCAGATTGCGGAATTCAAGAAGACGGAAGCGTGCGTGGTGTTTCAATCCGGATTCACGGCCAATGCGGGAACGGTCGCCGCCATTCTCGGAAAAGACGATTTAATTCTGTCCGATGAACTCAATCACGCCTCCATCATCGACGGCTGCCGCCTTTCGCGCGCCACGATCAAAGTGTTCAAGCATCGGGATGTGGCCGATTGCGAGCGGCTGTGCAAGGAAACCGAAAACTGGCCCGGCCACAAGCTGCTGATTACCGACGGCGTCTTCTCCATGGACGGCGACATCGCGCCGCTTCCGGAGTTGTGCACCCTCGCCGAAAAATATAACTGCATCATGATGGTCGATGACGCACACTCTTCCGGCGTGTTGGGCCACGGCGGGCGCGGCACGGTCGATCATCTCAACTGCCACGGCCGTGTGCACATCCAGGTCGGCACGCTGAGCAAGGCCATCGGCTCGATGGGTGGCTACGTGTGTGGCTCGCGCGGGCTGATCGATTTTCTGTACCGACGGGCGCGTCCATTTCTGTATTCCACCGGGCACCCGCCGTCCGTCATTGCCACCTGCCAGGCGGCGTTCACGCTGCTTGATTCTCCCGAGGGCGACAAGCTGCTGAAGAAGCTTTGGGCCAACACAAAATATTTCCAGCGGCGCCTGAAAAAAGCGGGCTTCTCGATCGGAGCGACCGAAACTCCTATCACGCCCATACACGTGGGAGACAGCACCAAGGCTTTCGAATTCTCCACACGTCTGTACGACGCCGGAGTTTACAGCCCTCCCGTTCGGTTTCCCACCGTCCCTGAAGGCAAGGCGCGGCTGCGCGCGATGGTGTCTGCAACGCACAAGCGCGCGGAACTGGATCGCGCCTGCGAAATCATCACGGAAGTGGGCCACAGCCTGGGTTTGGTGTGATTTTATTTTCCGTTTTTCGTTCCGGATTTCAGGGCAAAAAGTGGAAGAATTTTACCTCCGTAGAAATTTCCCAACTCGGCTAAAAATGACTCAGTGGCAACCTGATCCCCGCCCCGGTTTGCCCTTCTAAGTAACTGATAAACAAGGCTGTAAGTCTTGGTCAGCGAATTGCTCCCTCGTACTCCGCTCGATTCAATTGAAGATTCAAGCGCTGCTTTTGGGGCGTTTTCAATCTCAGCCGACAGGAGGAATCTTAACTTATATGAAGCAGCTACTTTCAGTGGTGGCAATCGGGGTGTTGGGCGCATGCAGCGCGGCGGCTCAGACAACGGCTTCCGGTCAGGCCGGCGGGATGGGGCAATCGCAGGCCGCCGTTCAGACCAAAAATTCCGGCGCTCAGGCCTCGGCCAGCGGCTCGGCGTCTCAGTCATCCTCCATGTCTACCTCCGCGAATCCGGAGAATACTTCGGCCAACCTCGCCGACGGCACCAAAATCAATGCCACTCTCGCGACTTCGCTGGACGCTAAGCGCAGCAAACCAGGCGATGAAGTCGAAGCGCGTGTGCAGGACGACGTGAAGCAGGACGGAAAAGTCGTGCTGAAGCGCGGAACGCACCTGGTCGGGCACGTGGCGCAGGCCCAGGCGCGCGCCAACGGACAAACACAATCGCAGCTGGGAATCGTGTTCGATAAGGCGCGGTTGAAGAATGGACAGGAAATGCCGCTGAACGCTTCGATTCAGGCTTTGGCTTCCGCGCAGTCTGCTGCCGCTGCCAATGCGGGCGCGGATGATGCCATGGCTTCGGGTGCGGGCATGGGCGCCATGCAGGGAACGGCGCGAAGCGGCGGCGGCCTGGTGGGCGGAGCTGCATCCACTGCCAGCGCCACTGCGGGAGCAGCGACGGGCAAGGTGGTGAACACTTCGAGCACGCTGTCGTCAAATGCCGGAGGTTCGCTGAATTCGGCCACGCGTTCGGCGGGAGCCGTCGGCGGACTGAATTCCGCGGGTCGCCTGGCGACCAACAGCTCGGGAGTGTTTGGGCTGGAGGGTGTTTCGATCGACAGCGCCGCGTCGAGCGCGACCCAGGGCTCGATGATCGTTTCGTCCACGAAGAACATTCACCTGGACAGTGGAACGCAACTGCTGCTGAGTGCCGCGTCACAGGCGCGATAGTTCGAACCTCAACCGTAGCGGACACGAACTGGAAAGCGGCGTCCCGCAATCAAAGGGACGCCGCTTTTTTTCCGTAACGGTATCAGGAAGCTCAGCCTAGTTTCGCGAGAGGCTTCCGCGTAGCGCTCGCTCTCTGGCGAGCATGTGCAAGGCGAATTGCCGGGAACGGGACAGGCCCGCTTCTGGCCCACGGGGCAGAGACTCTTTGCTCACACTCGGGTCGATTTTCATCCTGTAACTGCCGTCCCATGTTAGTTTTGAAGGAGCCTTCCGGAAGATGGCCGAGTTCGGGCACAGCACCTTGCACGGGGCCATGAGGACGCATCAAAGTATTCTCGGGGACTTGGGAGAATGATTCGATTCCGATCCATATGGGTGATTTCGTTCGCCATTTTCTGCGCGGCCATTGCAGGCTGCGGCGGTTCAGGCCAGTTCGGTCTCAGTCCGGTTCGAACGGCAACTCATCGGTCGTTCTGGCCATGACGGATTCTCCGCCGACCCTGGTCAGCGTACTTTCCGCGCAGGTTACTCTTACGGGAGCGACGCTGGCGCCGGGAAACGTTAACCTGTTTTCCGGCTCGGCAACCGTGGACCTCGCGAGGCTTCAGACGGACATCGCCTACCTCGCTACGGCTTCGAATCTTTCCGCGGGAAATTTCACTTCGGTTACGCTGACATTCGCCAATCCCAAGCTGACGATCGAGAATGACACTGCGGCAACGCTTGCCGGATGTCCCGTCGTACAAGTTTGCACCGTGACGCCCACCGCCTCCACCTTGTCCGCCACCGTTCCGCTGACTTCCTTTTCCATTCCCGCGACCGGAGCTACGGGCCTTTTGATCGACGTCAGCCTGGACAGCCTGCTGAACGCATCGCTCAACGAGGATTTCAGCGCGGCAACCATGGTCACCCCGTTTACGCCGGCGGGAACGAACGCGCCGGCAGTCGGAGCGGAAGATGTGGTCGGGCAGATCGGGAACCTGAATGCTTCCGCGAAAACGTTTACGCTGAGCAATGCGACAGGCACGTATTCGCTGAAAGCGGATAACACTTCGACGTTCTTTCAATTTCCCATCGCCGGATCATGCACCGCGCAAAGTTTCGCGTGCGTGCAGAACGGCCAGATCGCCAGCGTGGACATGGCCATTCAATCCGACGGCACGCTGCAGGCGCGAACGGTTGTGTTTGAGGATACGGACAGCAGCGATGCCGAAATCGAAGGGCAGATCACCAGCACGAACGCAGGATCGCAGCAATTCAACATTGTGATCCAGACGATGTCCGCGGCCGTTTCCGGCCTGAGCATCGGCCAATCCATCAGCGTGCAGTATCCCGCAGTGCTTCCGTCGCAATTCTTCGATATTGATTTGCTTCATGCGGACAACCAGGCGGTGAGCACTTCGGGCTTTCTGTTTGCGGCGCCTGCCGATCTGGCGGTGGGCCAGCAGATTTCGCTGCGGCGCAACAGCGCTTCCACGGCAAACTTGTTGAAAGCCGATCATGTGCGCCTGCGCTCCACACGCGTTACGGCCAACGTGCAGACCGGCCTGCCCCTGCGTCTTCTTGAGCCCGCCACCGTCCCTGTTTTCCGGGCACGGCGTAAGCGGCATTACCGCGCAACTATCGGTGACGCCCCCGACGGTTTATTACGAGATTGGAAAAACCATCAACTCGTCGAACGTGGTGATTGGCGAAGTGGTGTCTGCCCGTGGCCCCTTGTTTATCGTGGGCGGCGGACGCACGTTGATTGCGTCGAAGATTCTGGTGAAGCCTTAACCGAACGCCGCCAAACAGACGAAACGCCCGGGCGGCCTTACGCCGGCAGCAAGGTTGGCGGCGCGCTGTCCATCCGCGCTATCCGGTAAAATGCTATTAGCACCGCTCCGCTTCCCCACACCATCACCAAAAATGCCACGAACCAGCCCAGCACGGGGATAAATTCCATAACGCGCAGGACCAGCAAGCCCGCGGCAATCCTGGCTATTGCAGCGCTGACAACCGGCGGCCCATCTCCCATCATTTTTCCGCCCAGCCACGCGCCGATAATTAATTGCGACACGTACAGCACCGGCGCGTAGGCAAACACCGCCGCGATACCAGCTCCGACGCCGACGAACAGCAGCAGCGCCCCGATAATCAGCAAAAACAATCCGCTGCCCAGCGCCAAGGCTCCGACTCCGATTGGAACGAAGATGGTGCCGGCCTCACGCAGGGCGGCTCGGAAAAACCCCGGGAAAACCATCAGCAGCAACGCTCCCGCGGCTACAGCGACTGCGTAGCCGAAAATCGCGCGCATCACGACTCGCGCGCCTGTCCGCCGTTTCCGCCGAACCTCCTGCGTGATTTCCGTTTGAATCGGGCTGGCCAATTTCGCGCCCGCCTGCACTGTGGGTTGTTGAGGCCCGACAAACGTGGCCGCTCCGTGAATGTCCGCGGTCGAGCCTACCGTCAAGTTTCCGCCACGAATCCACAACTGCCCACCGATGATGCTGTCGAGATCCGTCGAACCGATCAATCCGAGCAAATCGCGCTGCATTTTGCCGTCCAGGTCCGCTTCGCCGGCCAGCACGATCATCCCTCCGCCGACAGTCGACTTGGAGATCGAATCGACAGAACGTCCGAAGGCAGTTACGTTTTTGCCCACCTCGCCCTGTAACAGGACGCCGCGTGCAAAAACGCGCACGTTCCCGTCAACGATGCCGCCGATCATGGCTTCCTCGCTGAAGGCGATCACGTCACCCGTAACGTGCCCGGTCACGGCGATGTCGCGAGTAAACGCGATCACGTCGCCATCGACCGTGCCTTCGATTCTGACGGAGGACCCGGTGGCCACCAGATCGTTGTGCAGTGTTTCGCCCACGGGAACGGAAATCGATTTTCCGCGCCGCACTTCCGCCGCCGTGGCCCGCTGCGGCAAGGCCGCGAACAATGCCAGCGCCGACATGACCGCTGCAACCACGGCCGTGCGCCGCAGGCGCCGCCGGATCCAGGCAATCGCCACGATTGCCGCCAAGATCAACGCCCCGACCTGAATTGCGTCAAACATATCGCTCCATCCTTCCCAGAAAGCTCCGCTGAATATGATCATGCTGAAGAGATCGGTTCCGCCGAAGCCCGCGCTGCTGAATTGCTGCACCCAAGGCCCGACGCCGTCAAGCCATAGCCAGTACGCACCCGCCGTGAAAATTCCGAAGGCCAGTGTCCACACCCAGGATGGCAATCCGGGCGCTTCTTCGGTGATCAGCCGCGCCGGAAACGGCTCGTCGTCCTCGGTCAGCGCGGACGACAGCAGATTCGTTTCGCGCTTCAGGGCATTGAGAAGATCGCGGCAGGCGGCACACTCCTCGACGTGCGCGGAGAGTTCGCGCGAGCGCGCCGCATCCAATTGCCCCTCAAGATAGAGGAGGCAGGCCATTTCATCAAAATGAATCAAGAGGCACCTCCCGCCGCCAGTTTCGCGCCGCCTGTGCCCTCCAGAATTTCGCGCAACTGGTGGCGCGCGCGCAGCAGCACCACGCCCACAAACGTGCGGCGCACGCCCAGCGTTGCGGCGATGTCGTCATAGCTCATGTCCGAGTAATATCGCAGCACCAGCGCCATGCGCGAGCGCGGCGGCAGCTTATGCAGCGCGCGCCGCACTTCCTGGCCGCTGCGCTTTTCGATCAGTTGCTCCAGTTGCCCGGGATCGGGATGCTCCAGCGGCATGTTTTCAACTTCTCCGATTTCCTGGCCCTGCCGCAGCTTTCTCCGCCGCAGCAGATCCCAGCAATGGTTCGCCGCCACAGCGTACAGCCATGCGCTGAAAGGCCGGCTCGGGTCATACTGCGAAAGCTTCTGCCGGACCTTGATGAAAATGTCCATGGTGGCGTCTTCCGCGTCCTCGCGCGTAGGCATGGCTCGGCGGCAAAACCGGAAAATGGCCGGGGCGTGCTCGCGATACAGTTCGCCCCAGGCCTCGGCATTGCCGGACTTGGCCTGGGCGATCCGCGCCTGCAGGGCGGCCTGATCCGCTGGGCTCATGCCCTCGGGATGTCTCCTCGTTTCCATCTGCTAGTACGCGCCTGCCGCCGGAAATGTTTCACGCGTGAAACGCCGGCAGCCTCCCGCGCGTCATCGGTAGCTCGAAGTGAGAGTCTTCGGAGATTCGTACTCGCACGGCCAGAGCCCCGGGAGGCAAGTTGAGCGCCATGACGATCGTTCCGGGGGCAGGCGCGATCACTGTATCAGAACCTAAGTTGTGCGCGGAAACCGCCTTCGGGTGTACACTTCCACCCCGGGAAATCACTATAGGAACGTTGATTCGGCAAAAGTTTGGGGCCGGCCTGTGCGAATTTTCGAGCGCGCGCGGCAGGCTGCGAATTTGAAATGGGAGGAAAAATGCTGGGTAAATCTCGCGTGCGAAACACAAGGGCGGTCGCGATCGTGTTGGGTGTGTTGTTAGCAGGATGCGCGGGCGCAGCCGCCTTCGCGCAGGCTAAGCCTGAGAGCAAGAACATGGAGTTGCTCGGCTACAACGACCTGCAGGGGCGCAGCGCCTACCAGCCGACCATTCACAAGCAGGGCAATCGCTGGATCGCCTACGTCGGGCATCATGGCGGGTCGTCGATGAATCCGTTGACGGGCAAGATGGAAGATAACGGCACATCCATCGTGGACGTCACCGATCCCAAGAATCCGAAGTATCTGGCGCACATTCCCGGCGATCCGCGCATTCCCGGGCCGGGTGAGACCGGCGGCGCGCAGATGGCCCGCGTATGCGACGGCAGCGAACTGCCGCGCGCGGACAAGAGAAAAGTGTTTTTGCTGCGCACGCGCGGCACCGCGTCCCATGAAATGTGGGACGTCACCGATCCCGCCAAGCCGAGCCGTGTGAACGTGATCGAGAGCGGCCTGCGCGACACACACAAGAGTTGGTGGGAATGCGACAGCGGAATGGCCTATCTCGTCTCCGGCGCGCCCGGCTGGCGCACCAAGCGCATGGGCCAGGTCTACGATCTCGAGCGATCCCAGCCGAACCGCAGTTCATTCGCAACTTCGGACTGCCGGGCCAGCAGCCCGGCGCGACCGGTCCGGTGCCCACCGACATGCACGGCGTGATGTCCACGGGCGCCAAAGGGCAACCGCGTTTACGCCGGCTACGGCACCAGCGGCAACGGCGTGATCGAAATCCTGGATCGCGACAAACTGATTCATGGACCGAAAGATCCGACCGACGCGAACCTGGAATCGCCGATGATTGCGACGTCTCGATCTGCCCGCGGAGGTCGGGGCGCACACGACGTTTCCGATGCTGGGCATGGACGTGCCCGAATCTCAAGAAATGGGGCCGGCAATCAGCAAGCGCGACTTCCTCGTGACCGTCGGAGAAACCACCGACAATGAGTGCCACGCGCCGGAAGCAGATGATGCACATCTTCGACATCACCACCGAATCGAAAATCCTCGGCGTTTCCACGTGGTACGTGCCCGAAGCCGAGCGGCAATTTCTGCAGCCGCGGCGGCCGCTTTGGCACGCACTCGACCAACGAAAACATGACGCCGATCTACTACAAGCGCATTATTTTCGTCGCGCTACTTCAACGCCGGCGTGCGCGCCGTCGATGTTCGCGATCCTTACAATCCCAAGGAAATCGCCTACTACATTCCGGCGATCACCGACAAAACCGACAAGCGCTGCGTCGGCACCGGCGCCGCCGAGAAGTGCAAGATCGCGATTCAAACCAACAACGTGGAAGTGGACGACCGCGGCTACATCTACATCGTGGACCGCGCCAACACCGGAATGCACATCCTGCAGCTGACGGGCGATGCGCGAAAACTGGAGAATTTGCCGTAGAATTTGCGTAATTCCGGATGACTCCCGATCGACGTGCCAGAGAGCGAATGATACGCTTGACGTAACGCGTATCGGATGGTAGGATGATCCTCAGCTTCCGGGACGACGCACGAGGGATTTTGCCGCCGGAGAACGCGTTAAATCATTCTCCGGCTTCGAACGCGCCGCCCGCCTGAAGCTGGACCGGCTCGAAGCTGCCACGGGGCTTTCCGATTGGCGCACCTTCCCGGCAACCGCTTTGAAGCCCTGAAAGGAAACCGTAAGGGGCAGTACAGTATCCGTATCAACGATCAGTGGCGGATTTGTTTTGAGTGGCCGGACGGGTCACTCGGTCCGGCCAATGTTGAGATCGTCGATTATCACTAGGAGTGGAAATGAGTATCGCTGCAATTCATCCTGGCGAGCACCTGGCGGAAGAACTTAAAACGCTTGGCATGAGCGCGGCCGAACTGGCGCGCAGGCTTCACGTGCCGACCAACCGAGTCACCCAGATCCTGAACGGCCGGCGCGCCATTACCGGCGACACTGCGCTGCGCCTCGCTCACTTCTTTGGCACGAGCCCGGAGTTCTGGCTCAATCTTCAAAACTTGTACGAGTTGCGTCTTGCTGACCGCAAGGCGGGAAGAGCCATCAGGGCGCTTCCCACACGAGCGCGAACTGGGAAACGCGCCCAGAAACGGCCGCGAGGATTCGGTCAGGACACAGAATCTTCCCGCGGCGCGCGCCGCGCCAGATAGCTCACTAGTTCCATCGAAGAGTTCTGCATCTCCACATCAAAATTTTCCACTGTGCTGATGAAGTAGTTGTAGCACCACACCGCGGGCACCGCGACGAGCAGCCCCAGCGCGGTCGTCACCAGCGCCTCGGAAATTCCTGAAGCCACGCTTGTGATTCCCGCCGCTTTTGCCGGCGCGGACGCGCGAAACGCGTTCATGATGCCCACCACGGTGCCAAACAGCCCGACAAACGGCGCGGTCGAGCCGATGGTCGCAAGCCCCGAGAGGCCGCGCTTCAATTCCGCATGAATCGTGGCCACGGAACGCTCCACTCCGCGCTGCGCCGCGTCCATCATCTCGCTATTGGAGGCGTGCGGCGGGCCGGCCTGAAATTCCGTGAGGCCAATCGCTACAATGCCCGCGACTGGACTTTTTTTGTTCCGCTCCGCAATGGAAATGGCTTCGTCGAGTTTCCCCTTCTCAAGCACCGGAGTGACTTGCGTCGCAAACAAACGAGTCTGATTGCGCGCCACCGAGTAGCGCAACCCGCGTTCCAGCGCCAGCCCGATCGATATCGCAGACATCAGAAGCAGCATCATGACAACTCCCCTGGCCGTAAAGCTCATCGCATGCAGCATGCTTATCAGGTTCCAGTCCATGGAAGCCTCCTCGGTTGGCAAAAAATTCTTCACTGTGCGGTTAGACACCGCGCGCGCAGTTTGGTGCCGTGGCGCGCCGTAGCACGCTAAGTTGCGCAACCAAGTAGCACAGCCGCTCCTGGCTGTGCGCCTTTTGCAAAGGATCGAGATCGGCGACGCTCTGTGCGTCCGCAACCCCGCACAGCGAAGAGTCGCTGTGCTACCGAGCTTCCGCCTTCTGTTTCGCTGCCTGGTACGCTACACTTGTTGGTTCCGAGCCTCCCGTTCAGGGTTCGTGGTGTCCCCAGTGACAGAAAAAATGACTGAAAAACTTTCCTCGGTAGTGATTGTAGGCCGGCCCAATGTCGGCAAATCGACGATTTTCAACCGGCTGACCGGCACTCGGCGCTCGATCGTCACGGACGAGCCTGGAATCACGCGCGATCGCATTTACGGCATTGCGAAGTGGCAGGGGCGCGAATTCGAAGTCGTCGATACCGGCGGGATTGTGCCGGACGACAAGGCTGCGATCCCGCGTGAAATTCTTCGCCAGGCTCAAGTAGCGATTGAAAACGCTTCGCAGTTGCTGCTGGTGGTGGATTCGCGCGCCGGTCTGACGCCGCTCGACGGCGAACTGGCGCGACTCTTGCGGCGAACTGGAAAGCCTTTGGCCATACTGGCGAACAAAGTGGATACGCAGATGCAGGAATCGCTGGCCGCGCCGTTCTATGGTCTGGCGAACGATGTGTTTCCGGTCTCGGCGGAGCACGGCTATGGCTTTGACAACATGCTGGACGCGCTGATGGACAAGATTGGTGTTCCAGAATCCGAAGAGGGGGCATCGCCCTCCGGAGCGGACGGCAAGCGCGAATCGCCGGAAGAAACGGCAGCCGCGGCGAAACAGGTGAACGTGGCCATCATCGGGCGGCCCAACGTCGGGAAGTCCACCATGTTGAATCGCCTGGCGGGTGTGGAGCGTGCCATCGTTTCGGATATTGCGGGCACCACGCGCGATGCCGTGGACACGATGATTGAGCGCGGCGGGCGCACCTACCGGTTTGTGGATACGGCGGGAATCCGGCGCAAGGGCAAGACCAATCTGGTTGCGGAAAAAATGAGCGTGATGATGGCGCGGCGGCACCTGGAGCAGGCAGACGTCGCGCTCCTGATTGTCGACGCGAGTCTCGGCGTTACGGCCAATGACGCGAACATCGCGGGGTATGCCGAGGAGTCCGGCCGCTCCGTGATCATCGTAATGAACAAGTGGGACCTGGCGCTGGAAGCCGCCGCGGAAAAAGCGGCGCGCGAGCTGGAGCATGCGGAGACCAAACCGCACGTAGCCCAGGAGCGTTCGCGCAAGCACACGTCCGTGGTGCGCCGGAAGGCGGTGACGGGCCGCGTCGACCCCGTGCAGCTGGCTAAGGATTATGAGGCCATCGTGCGCACGCGATTCAAATTCCTCGACTACGCGCCGATTATTTTCGTTTCCGCGCTGACCGGCGAACGCACCGAAAAATTGTTTGAGTTGATTGACCGCGTGGCCGCCGCGCGCCGGCGCCGCATTTCGACCGGAGAGCTGAATCGCTGGGTTTCCGAAGTGGATCTGGATCGCGGAACCTCACCGGCGGCGCGCCGCGTGAAGATTTACTACGTAACGCAGGCTTCCACCTCGCCGCCGACATTTATTTTATTCACCAACCAATCCAAGCGACTGCATTTCAGCTATGAACGTTTTCTGGAAAACCTGCTGCGAAAGAGTTTCGATTTCCTGGGCACGCCGATCAGGTTCCTGCAGCGGCTGAAAGAGAAGCGCGAACGCGGTTCGCGGCCCTCGAGCCGGACCAGGACCGCGAATTAATTCAGCCGATTCTAGTGGCTCCCGCTAAAGCCCGCGGGTTTGCGTGAATCCTACGCTGCCAAAAGGCTAGAGCCGAGCAGCCAAGGCCGTGGATTTGGGATCGCCACTTCCGACATTGACACTCGCCAGAATCGGATTAGGATTAGGGGGAAGTCGGGCGAGGTTCAATCGTGATGGATGGCATGGGACCGGTCGAAAGCACTGGACACTCGGCGGCTGCTGCGGCGCTTGCGCCGGAGAAGAAGCTGTTCCGGATCGGCGAGGTCAGCCGCGTGACGGCGACCAAGCCTTTCGTGTTGCGTTACTGGGAGACGGAATTTCCCATGCTGCAGCCGGTAAAAAGCCCCAAAGGGCACCGGCTCTACCGCCAGGAAGATATCGATACCGTCTTCACCATCAAGCGGCTTTTGTATAACGAAGGATTTACGATCGCCGGCGCGCGGCGGCACCTGCGCGATCAGGCGCAGGGCGGGAACAGCCGGCCCTCGGACTCGCTTACCACGGAGAGCGCGGGCACGAACGGCCGCGAAGAACGCCGTGCCGCACTTGAGTCGCTCAACGCCGAACGCGCACCGCAGCGGGCTGCTCCGTCGCCGGACGTCGCGATGCTCAACCGAAAGACTCTGCTCGACTTGCGGGACTCGCTACGCTCCTTGTTGACGGCTCTGGAATCCGAGTGATACGCTCGCAGTGCTGTGGCCTGCGTCTTCCGAGGCGGAATTTCCAGTACCGGCAAGGAAATTCCGGCCCTTCTCGGGGCTGGCTGCAGAATCCCTCCGTCGGTCGGGACGTAGCGCAGCCTGGTAGCGCGCACGCTTGGGGTGCGTGAGGTCGCTGGTTCAAATCCAGTCGTCCCGACCATTTTTTCCTTCCTGAATTCCATCGACCTGAAGATGTGATTGATGCCAGATTTGTGCGCGGCCTCCCTTGGAATTGCTCGGAATGCCGGACTTCGCCCGCCATATGGCGGCCTGTAATTGTAAATTGCGATTATTGACTTTAAGTCAAACATTCATCAGAATCTCGCTCACTTCCATGTCTGAGCCGCGCTCCCTGCTGGACAAGCGCCCCGACCCGCGGGAGAATTCCGCCCAAGGCAATTACCGTCCATGAATTTCTCCTCGTTTCATATGCCCCGCTTCGGATCGGCGCGGATGAACGTCCTGATGTTCTCGCTGTTTTTGTGTGCGCCTTTGTATTCGCAGGATCTCCCGAATTCCAACGATGTAGCGAAATCGCTTCGACCGCGCAAACCGGACCTAGGCAGAATTCAGAAGTCGGACGCCAAATTCACCCCGCCGCCGTGGCCTCCGGTGGATGTTGATGCTACCGAACTAGTCGTGGATTCCGGCATGACCTGTGATCTTCCGAAAGTGCTGAAGGCGGCAAGCCAGCACGCCGCGGAGTTCTCCGCGAACCTCGACCGCTTTACCGCGACGGAGATCATCCAGTCCGCCGATGCGAAAAAAAACGGGGACTGGACCCACCTGCAGGCGCGGATGTTTGACTACATGGCGCTGGTCACCCACCAGCGCTCGGGCATCTCGTATATCGATGAGAGCCGCGTCGAGAAAGGGCTCTCGTCTCCCCCGGCGATTCGGACCGAGGGACTCGCGGTGACGGCGCTCATCTTTCATCCTCAGAACATCGGTGGGTTCGCCACCAAGTGCGAAGGCCTGGGCCGCTGGCACGAAAAGCCCAGTTGGATGGTTCATTTTGCGCAACGGCCGGACGCGCCGGCTGACTTCCAGGTTCTGCACGTGGCCGACAAACGATACCCGGTGAAGCTGAAGGGGCGCGCGTGGTTTGCGGCCGACAGCTACGAGATCGAACACATCGACGTCGATCTTCTGGAGCCGATTCCGCAGATACTGTTGACCACCGAACACTTGAGTATTGATTACGGCTTAGTGGGTTTCACCAACGGAGGTTCGCATCTCTGGCTGCCGCAGCAGGCTGACTTCTATTTGGACATCGGCAATCGCCACTTCTTCAACCACCACCAGCTGAGCCGTTTCCTGTTGTTTTCCGTTGGTGTGCAGCAGGACACGAAACAACCGAAGTTACCCGTGAAATAGTGGCTGCGGACGCACGCACGCATCTGTCCGCCCCGCCCTTCAGCGCCAGCAGAGTCGCGGCTCAAACAGGCCGCGGAAAAATCCAAAATGTTGTCATTCTGAGCGAAGCGAAGAATCTCTCTTTGTTCTTTTTGCTTACACTTAGATCGAAGAGAGATTCTTCGCTTCGCTCAGAATGACAACACGAGGTGTTTTTTCCGCAACCTGTCAAAGCCGCGACATCCGAAATCGCACCTTCGAAACCGAATTTCATCATCCGGCGTTTGTCGCTTCGTCTCAGGAAACCCTGCTCCGCGTGCGGCTTGTTGGCGGATTGTGAATGGCGGTAACATACCTCTTGAGCGTGGAGGGAAACTCCGCGGGCGGCCGCCGGCGGAGTTGGGTGATGGAAACAATTCCACGCAAACAGAGAGCGGCTTCCTGGGCATTTCCGATCCGGCACAAAACCAGACGCGCCCGCATTGAACGAAACCTATGGCTCACATTCTGATTACGAACGACGACGGCATCCAGGCGGAGGGTCTGCGCGCGCTGGTGCAGGCGGTAGAAGGGCTGGGTACGATCAGCGTGGTGGCGCCAAGCCACGAACGCAGTGCCTCGGCGCAGTCGCTTACGCTGCGCCAGCCGATCTTCTGGGAGCAAGTGGCCGATCGCGAATGGGCGGTCGAGGGCACGCCGGCTGACTCCGTGATCCTGGCGCTGAACAAGTTGCTGCCCAACCGGCCGGACCTGGTGATTTCCGGAGTGAATCGCGGCGGCAATCTGGGCGAAAACATTTTTTATTCCGGCACGGTGGGCGCGGCAATGGAAGCGGCGATCAATCACATTCCGGCCATCGCCGTTTCCGTGGCGCATAAGGGACGAGGATTCCGCTTTGAGCAGGCCGCGAAATTCGCGCGGGATCTGGCGCAAATCGCGCTGGTCGAGGGCATGCCGCAGGGCATCGTGATCAACGTAAACGTGCCGCTGGTGTGGAACGGCGGGGTGCGCGTCACGCGGCAGTCCAAGAAAGTGACCCGCAACGTACTGCAGGAAGGCACCGATCCGCGCGGGCGGAGTTTTTACTGGCTGCTGGAGCAGGAGCACATCGAAGGCATCGATCCGAGAAGCGATTACGCCGCGATTTTTGACGGCGCGGCTTCCATCACGCCGCTGCATCTGGATCGCACGCACGAAACCTCCCTGGAACAGTTGTCGGCGTGGGCGGCGAAGCTCGATTGCAGCGCGGAGAATGCGGAAGCGGTTCCCGCGGAGCGCCCGAACACGAAGTAGCCCGCTGATTCACCACGGCACGCACGCTGGCATTTCCCTCCGCGGGCGAGTTTGATCCTGCTGAAGTTTTTATCGCGTTTGGACGATGGTATTGCTTCTGTGCTGTTCCGGCCGCGTTGAAGCCACGTTGATGCGCATTGCTCGTGGTGCTAACGCCGCGAATGTCCTTGTACCCGTAGGCAATCGGCGTCCAAACATTCCGTCCCAGTGGAAGGCACGAGCATGACTCACCGCATTTTGGTTGTGGACGACGATCCCTCCTATCGCCAGTTGCTCCAAACCTGGCTGGAGCGCGAAGGCCATCAGGCCCTGCTGGCCGGCACGCTCGAAGAGGGTTTCGTGGCCATCGCATCGGAGCCTTTGCCGGAGCTTGTGCTTCTGGACATTCATTTGGGACCGGCGAACGGGCTTACCCTGGTGCATTGGGCGCGCAGGCAAAGGCATCTGGCGCATCTGCAAATTGCGGCGGTAACGGGAATCGCTTCGTTCAAGGAATTAAAAAGCATCGAAGAAGCCGGCTGCGACGTTTGTTTTACCAAGCCGATTGATTTTAGGGCGCTTCGCGACTACCTTGCGGGCCTGGCTGTACATGCTGCCGGATGAGCGGGAAGTGCACTGCTCCTTCGTTCCCGCTTCATTTTGTCCTCGCAGCACCAGCATGATCGGAAATGCTCCTGGCAGAAAGAGTTGCCCCGAAATCTTCCACATTTTCCGCTAGCCCAAAGTTGCCGTATGGCTCCATGATTCCCCTGTGAACCTGCCAAGCAAAATCTCCGCAGCCGAGTTTCCGTGCGAAGTCGATTTCGGCCGCGAGATTTGCGGCGATCTGTCTTCCGCGGAATCGCGCGAATGGCTGGTGACGAACGGTATCGGCGGCTATGCCTTTGGGACGGTGGCCGGGCTTCAGACGCGCTGCTACCACGGGCTGCTGGTGGCCGCACTGGCACCGCCGCTCGGGCGGACACTGTTGGTCGAAAAATTTGATGAGATGGCGCGCTACGCTTACCAGGATTATCCACTGTTCACCAATCGCTGGGCCGATGGGACGGTGTCGCCCGAAGGATACCGCAATCTGGAACGGTTCCACCTGGAGGGCACTACACCGGTCTGGACGTTTGCCTTGGCGGATGCCCTGCTCGAGAAACGAATCTTCATGCCATCCGGTGCCAATACGACGTACGTATTGTACCGATTGGCGCGCGGCAGTTCTCCCGTGGATTTAACGATCAAAGTGCTCGCCGACTACGGTGAAGAACATTGCGCGACGCTCGGAAAGACAGTTCCGATGAACGTCACACCCGTCGAGCGCGGCATCAGAGTGCTGGCGTTTGGGGGCGCCACGCCATTTTATCTGCGCAGCGACTCTGGGGCCGCGCAGCCCGCCGCGGCCTGGTATCGCAATTTCGATCTGGCCGCCGAGCGGGCGCGCGGATTGCCCGATCGCGCTGATCATTTTTTTGCCGGAGAATTCCGGGCTACTCTCGCGCCCGGCGCGTCTCTGACGATTGTCGCGAGCACCGATGCCAACGCGGTGCTGGACGGCGAGGCAGCGTTGGCTCTGCGGCAGTCGGAGGAACGCACGCTCCTCGATCAGTTTGCCGAGGCCAATACCGAAATGGCCGAAGCGCAGCCGCCCGCCGTGAAGCAACTTGCGCTGGCAGCCAGCCAGTTCATTGTTGCGCGGCCCATCCCTGAAATTCCGGACGCCAGGACGATTCTCGCCGGGTATCCGTGGTTCAGCGACTGGGGACGTGACACGATGATCGCGCTGCCCGGGTTGTGCCTGGCGACGGGGCGCCCGGCGGTGGCTCGCACGATTCTGCAAACGTTCTCCAGATTTACGGATCAGGGCATGCTGCCGAATCAGTTTCCTCGCGCCGGGGCACCTCCGGAATACAACACGGTGGACGCCGCGCTCTGGTATTTCGAGGCCGTGCGGCAGTACTTCGGCGAAACCAGCGACATCGAATTGCTGAACGAATTGTTCCCCGTGCTGGACGGGATCATTAACGCTTATGCGCGCGGCACGAGGTACCACATCCACGTCGACCCAGCCGATGGGCTGCTCTTTGCGGGAGAGCCGGGCGTGCAGTTGACGTGGATGGACGCCAAGGTCGACGGCCGCGTGGTGACACCGCGAATCGGGAAGCCGGTGGAAGTGAACGCGCTGTGGTTGAACGCCGTTTCCTCCATGGCTCTTTTCGCGCAAGCGCTCGGCAGGAGCGTGGCGCGTTATGAATCCTTGGCGGAGAACACGCGGCACGGGTTCGCGCGATTCTGGAACGAGGAAAGGAACTGTTGTTTCGACGTGCTCGATTCCCCGGGATTTGCCGAAGGAAACGATGCGGCGCTGCGGCCCAATCAGATTTTCGCGGTCTCGCTGCCGGAAACGGGGTTGACGGCGGACCAGCAACGCGGAGTGGTCGATGTCTGCGCGCGGGAACTTCTAACTTCGTTCGGGCTGCGCAGCCTGGGGCCACGCGAAGCCGGGTATCTCGGCCGTTACGCCGGTGACCGCGTCGCGCGGGATGAAGCCTATCACCAGGGAACTGTCTGGGGGTGGCTACTGGGGCCGTTCGTCCTCGCGCATTATCGTGCCTACGGCAACGCCGTCGAGGCGCTTTCCTTTCTGAAGCCCATGTTCGAACAGATCAAGGCCTCGGGGCTGGGAACGGCCGGCGAGATTTTTGACGGGGATCCGCCATTCACTCCCAATGGATGTATCGCGCAAGCATGGACGGTCGGAGAAACGCTGCGCGCGTGGCGAGCTCTGGCCGGGGCTGAGGAAAAGCACGATGAGTCGCGCGGGCTGGCCGCGTCGTAGGAACAGTATTGTTGCCAGCGAAGGGCCGCTCTGCGCGATTAGCGCCAGCGACCCCACCTTCCGTAGTATCCGAATCCCACGTACGGCCCAGGATAGACTGCGTACGGATCGCCGTATCCATACGGGTAGCCGTACGCGTAGGGATAGCCGTAGGGTCCGTAGTAACGCGGAGGTGGCGGCGGACCCGGGCGCGCCATACGCGGCCGGTTTTGCTGCGAGCCTGAATCGAAATCGGATTGCGATACCGGCTGAAAGGCGAACTGGCTGTTGACCGTGGAGACGGTCACCGGTTCCTGCAAACGGAAGGACAACACAGTTTCGGGTTGAACTACGGTGGGCTTGCCCGGCGTCGACATCACGCCCGCGATTCCAGCGGTGGCTCCGATGCCCGCGCCGATTGCAGCGCCAATGCCGCGGCCGGCGATGGCGCCAATTATGGCTCCCGCGGCTGTCGTCGAACCGACGATCGCAACGTCACGGCCGCGATCTGTTCCTGAAGATGTCTGGTAGAGCTGCGTTTTCAATTGCATTTGCTGGCCGTCGACCAACGTCAATCCCGGAAGTTCCAATCCAAGTTGTGAGTTACCGCCGCCGTGTCCTTTCTGTACCAACGAGACGCGGCCCGATTGCGACTGGCCGCGGCGCGCGACGACCCAGCCGTTTACAACCACGGGCTGGTCGAGTTCGGCGCTGAAAAGATCGCCAACCACGCTGCGGTCGGTGGAAATCCAGTCGTCAACGCGCACGCGGATTATCGTGCCGGCAGGGATGGTGAGTGATTGGGGCACGGGACCTGAATTCGCCGGCGATTGAGCTTGAGGCGCGCCAGGTGCGGGCGGTTGGTCCGGTGCGGGTTGCGCGCCCTGCTGCGGCGGCGCGGAGTCCTGCGGCGGCGCAGAATCCTGCGCTTGCGCCTGGTCCTGAGAATTCGGGGGAGGAAAGTTAGCCTGGGCTTCGCTGGACTGTGCCTGCCGGGCTGCGACGGGCCAGGGGGCGATTCCGAGGGCCAGACCTATTCCCAAGGCAGCCAGAGACTTCCATGGCTCCCATCGTTTCGGAACGGCGGATTTTGCGGTCATTTTTTACGACTCCTTACTGATTTATCCTGCCAGCCCCCGATAGCCGCAGGTAGAAATGCCTAAGGCTGACGAACTGGTATCCCTTATAACATCTTTGATGCTTATAGCTTGGAGTTTAGTTGTTCCGGAGAAACGGAGATGTAATACCCGCCAACCATACGAGTGAGGCTGACAGCCCTGGCCTGGTGCGACGGTCGAATCATCCGAAGACGACGCAACTGCCGCGCGACGATCAAGTCATCGTCGCAAGCGTGGTGGCAAAAAACCGTGAGGAACGCCGGTAAATTATAAGGCCGCGGCGGTTACGGTTTTGGTTTCTTTGGTTTTTTCTTTTCACGCGGTGGTGCGTTTTTATTTCCCATGCCGGACAGCTTGCCATGAAATTTCACGCTTGGCTAGAGCGAAAGTGTTTTCAAGAAAAAGCGCGTTGCCAATTCGGCTCGATCGACGGTGGCGTATGCTTTAGGTTGGGCCAGGCATCACGGCCGATCTCGCATCGAAGCAACAAGACCGCGCAAGCTAAAGCATGCGCCACGCGGAACGAAACGTAGCCTTGCATGGAGCGGGTCGGGTAAGATGAGCCATCCAATCGCTGGCATCTCAAGTGTTCGGACAATCGGAGTTGCCTTGCTTACCAAGCGAGCATTGATTGTTATTGGACTCTGCCTGCTGCTGGCGGCCGTCATCGCCGCGCAGTCCGCGCCGCAATCCGCTCCGAGCAATAGTCCTCAGCCTGCACCGCAGGCCGCGTCTACAGCGCCTGCGCCGGGCGCGGGCGCGCCAAACTCCTCCCAGTCGGGCTACGTACTGAAGGTGACCACACGGCTTGTGACGCTCGACGTGCTGGCCACCGACTCTCACGGCAATCCGGTGCGCGACCTCAAGCCCGAGGATTTGCAAATCTTTGAAGAGCATAAAGCGCAGCAAAAGATCGAGCGCTTTCAATATTTTGAGAAACTGAAAACGGAGAGCGCGGCAACGGCACCCGACGCTGCCAGCGCGCCGTCCTCTACCCTGATCTCCAACCAGTTGCCGCTCGAGCAACTGAAAATTCCTCCGACCGTCCTGCTGATCGATACGCTGAACACCACGGCTCCCAACCAGTCGCAGGGGCGCGCGCATATGATTCAATTGCTGCGCACACTGCCGCCGGATACTCCCGTGGCGGTTTTTGTTCTCGGAACGACGCTGCGAATCCTGCAAGGCTTCACCAGCAATCCCCAACTGCTGCGCGCGGCTCTCGATCAGTCGCTGACCGGGAACACGTTGACGATCAACCCGGCACTCGATACGAAAAGCACCTCGAACTACATTCAGGACACGACGGCGGGCGCGGGCTCCAACCAGGGATTGGCGGCACAGGTTGGCGAGATCCAGAATTTTGAGAAAGAAGAGTACTCGATGACGCTGGATTTGCGCGCCAAGGAAACCTTGGGGGCTATGGCGCAGATTGGCCAGTACTTGAGCGGAATTCCCGGACGAAAAATTCTCATCTGGGTTTCGGAATCGTTTCCACTTTCCGTGGCTCCGGATCCTGAGACGGGCAACAATCCATTCGGAGGGCAGCGCGAATATTCGGACCAGGTGAAATCCGTGGCCAATGCGCTGACGGACGCGCAGGTGGCCGTGTACCCGATGGATGTTCGCGGCTTGCAGGCGCAGCAATCCTTGTCGGCTTCGCAAAGCATCAGCCAGCCGCAGGCGAGCATGAACCGGAATCCTCCGGGTGGCCGGCTGCACGTGGAAGGCGTGGAACTGCAGCAATCGCAGAACACCATGGACGCGCTTGCGCAGGACACGGGCGGCAAGGCCTGCAAGAATAACAACGATCTTTCGGGCTGCGTCATGACCGCGCTGAAAGACAGTTCGTCCTACTACGAGATGTCGTACTACCCGCAGAATGTGAATTGGGACGGGAAGTTTCACAAAATCTCGGTGAAGTCGCTGCGGCCCGGCGTGAAGCTTTCCTACCGCCGCGGTTACTACGCGCTGGATGCGTCCGCGCTGGCCAAAAAGCAGCCGCCGGAAGATCGTTTGCGGCAGGCCTGCGCCGACCAGTTGCCTTCCACGGCTATTCCCTTGACCGTCCGGACGCTGGCGCGCGGGCAGGCGGGAGGCCCGCAAGGGGGTTTGCAATATCTGCTGACGATTTCCGCGGCGGGCATAGAGTCCGAGCCGAATGGAGACGCCTACAACGTGAACGTGCGCGTGGCCGAATGCGAGTTCGCGCAAAAGGACACGATTTTTAAATTCAACAATCGCGAGCTGCCGAAGACCATTTCGAAGGACGTATTCAGCGGGTGGAAATCGAATGGAATTCCCGAACGCATCGCGCTGATGCCGGCTGCGGACACGCGGCGCATCCGGCTGGTCGCGCTTGACGTTTCCTCAGGGCTGACCGGCGCGATCGATATTCCCGTGTCCGCCGCCGAACTGACAAAAGCCAGGGAAGCCGTGCAACCGCCGCCGCAAGTCGCTTCCACGCCCTACGTGGAGTTGCCGGACAAGGTGAAAGGAAATTCGCCGCCGAAAATTCTAGCCTCCCTGACGTTTCATCTGGGCGCCGCCGCTTCCGGAACGCTGGACTGGAGCGGAGATACTCTGCTGTATCAATCGGCGGGTGAAATGCCGCTGGCGCAGGCCGCCAATGGTTTCGCGGGATACGCGTTTGGCGGCCGGTTTCATTGCCAGGAGAGCCGTTACGTTCCACTGGACGCCACCGACGGAGCGCCGGCGCTGCGTTTCACGTTTCACAACCACACCGGAAAAATGGTGGTCGTGGACCTCAAAGGAGACGCCCCGGTGTACGTCGGCGATCTTCCGGTGGACTCCACCGCCCAGTCTCTATTCGAACAGGTATGGAAGTTTAGCCACTGCCAGGCGCAATAGACTCCAGTGCGGAGATGTTTTGGATGCCCCATCCTTGCGGGTTGTGCAAGGGTGGGATTCCGGACCGGCTGAACAAACGAAAATCGCAAGCCCTACCGAAAAATGCACGCTAAAATGACCGCCTGTGGCAACCGAACCTAGCATCCGCCTGGGCACTTCCGCCTTCACCGCCGCCGGTTGGGAAGGCGCGTTTTATCCCGCCGGGATGAAGCCCGCTGAATTTCTGAGCTACTACGCCACGAAATTCGATGCGGTGGAAGTGGACAGCACGTTTTACCGCACGCCTGCAATCTCCACCGTAAAGGGCTGGTACGCAAAAACTCCGCCCGGATTTTTGTTCGCGGCCAAGGTGCCGCAGGTGATCACGCACGAAAAAGTGTTGGCGGACTGCGACCAGGATTTCGCCGACTTTTTAAGAGCCATGGATTGCCTGGGCGAAAAGTTGGGACCGCTGCTGTTGCAGTTCGGGTATTTCAACCGGAACGCCTTCGCCACGGTGAATGACTTTCTGGCCCGCCTGGCGCCGTTCCTGAAAAAACTTCCGCAGGGATATCGCTTCGCGCTGGAGATTCGCAATAAAAACTGGCTGGTTCCTCCATTTCTCGATGCGCTGCGCGAAAAGCAAGTGGCGCTGGCGCTGATCGATCAGGCCTGGATGCCACGGCCGAAACAGGTGTTCGCGCGCATCGACCCGATTACCTCGAATTTTGCATACGTGCGCTGGCTGGGCGACCGCAAGGGCATCGAGGAAAAGACGAAAATCTGGAACAAGATTATCGTGGACCGCAGCGCGGATTTGGGCGAGTGGGTGGACGTGCTGAAGAAAATCAGCGAGAGGCAGATTCCAATTTTGGGCTTCGCCAACAACCACTATGCAGGTTTTGGTCCTGGGACCCTGGCGGAGTTTCGAAGGCTGTGGGCGGGGAAGACGGGTCAAGAGATTTAGAAGCAATCCATGAAATCTCAGAAACCGCGGGTCTGCGGACGTTTAATGCAGCACCGCGGGTTCCTCGGCGATGCCTACGTTTGACTCAGTTTGCCGCGGCTTTAGCCGCAGGCTGGCGAAAGTAGCGGCTGCGGCGCACAGCGCGGGAACCGATCCGGCCAGCAGAATTTCACGCGGGGTCCAATCCAGTTTGAGCATCAGGCCGCCCAGAATCGGGCCGACGATCGAACCGATGCGGCCGACGCCCAGGCACCAGCCGATGCCTGTGGAGCGAATGGAAATCGGATAGAACGTTGCGGCCACCGCCGACAAGCCTCCTTGCGCTCCCTGCACCACAAAACCCAGAACGAATGTGATCGTCATCATGAGCGGGAACGAATTCGAATACGCCAGCGAGGCAATCAGCAGAGTGGTGCACAGGAATTCCGCCAGCAGTACGTTGAAAGCCCCCCAGCGATTCATGAAGCCGCCCTCAAGCGCCGAACCGACAATCCCTCCCACGCTGAACAGCAGGATCGCGGTGATGCCGGCGGAAACAGGTTTGCCGCTCTGGCGCAGGAGCGCGGGCAGCCAGAACACCACGAAGTAGAGCATCAGAAGGTTCATGAAATAGGGAATCCAAAGCAGGATCGTTCCGGCCGCGCGGCCCTCGGTAAACAAGTTGATCACAGGAGCCTTACTTCGCGGGTCCTGCCGCGGTGAGCGGGAAAGCGGGGCATCGCGGAGCTCGGGTGAAATCCGCGCCAGAATATTGGAGATTTTTTCCTGCCGGGCGCCGGAAACTTCCAGGTAGCGCACGGACTCCGGAAGAATAGCGATCAACAGCAGGGCCAGCGTGAGGGGCAAAATTCCGCCGGCATAAAATACCGATGGCCAGCCCCAGCGCGGCAGCATGATGGCGCTCACCTGAGTAGCCAGCACCGCGCCGGCCGGCATGCCGCAAAACATGATGCTGACGATCACGGCGAGCAGGCGTTTCGGCGCGTACTCAGACATCAGCGCCACGGAATTGGACAGCGCGCCGCCGAGTCCCAAGCCCGTGAGAAAGCGCAAGGCAAGCAATTGGTCAAAGGACGTGCAGCGCGCGGTGAGCATCGCGAACGTGCCGAAGATCAGCGTGCAGCATACGATCGGGCCCTTGCGGCCCCAGCGATCGGCGATCGGGCCGGAAAGCATGGAGGAGATCATCAGCCCGACGAGAGCGGCGGCGAAGACGGGGCCGAAAGTCTTAACCGGAACGTGCAAAGACTCGGCCATCGAAGGCGCAAGGAAGCCGATGCTTTGGGTGTCAAACCCGTCGAGGACGATGACCAGCCCACAAAGGATCATGGTCCAGATCTGGTAGCGGCCCATGGGGCGCTGGTCGATGATTTCATTGATGGTCGGCGCGCGCTGCATCCAGGCCCCCGGGGACAAGCACCATGGTGATTCGAGTGTGGCGCCAGAATACTACTGTTGGCAGGACGAACGGAAGCGGCCTTTCCGCTGCGCTAGCGGCAAAACTCCACCACCCAGGAGGGTTAATTCGTTCCGGCGCTGCGCACCTTCACCAGGCGAGCTCCGGGAAGCGTGTCCACGAAATTCTGATCCGTCAGCGCGGACTCCAGATGCCTGCGCGTCAACCGCGCATGTTCGCGCCCGAGGCTTTCCGCGCGTGATCCCTCGCGGTGCTCAATGGCGTCCAGCAGCGCGCGATGATGCTCCTCGGCCACGGGCATAATTTCCTTGGACATCGGGAGTGTTCTGGAAAGCAGCACGCGCGAACTCGGTGCGGCAAACGGGAGCTTGTAAACCTGCTCGATGGCCCGGCGAAGAATTTTATTGTTTGCCAAATCCAGGATGGCCAGGTGGAATGCTTCGTTCAGGTCGAGGTACGCGACGACGTTGTCCGGTTCGGCGAGGAGAATTGTTTCCATGGCCTGCCGGATCCGGCGGAGTGGTTCCAGTTGAGCGGGATTTTCCGTTCGTTCCGCAGCCATGCGGGCGGACGCGCCTTCCAGAACGCCGCGGGTCTCGATGGCATCCCAGATATCCGAGAGGGTGAATTCACTGGCCGTGAAGCCGGAATGAGGCAGCGGCTTGATCAGGCCTTCGTGCTGGAGCCGTTCAAACGCCAGCCGCAGCGGCGTGCGCGAGACGCCCAGCTTCGCGGAAAGCGGGATTTCTGAAATTCGCCGCCCGGGGCGAAGCGCTCCGCGCAAGAGCATGTCCCGCAGGCCCAATGTGGCGCGCGTGACCTGGGACGCGTGGTCATTGCCACGGCCATTGATGCTGGTAACTTGTTCTGATCGTATTCCGGACCGGTTCATAGACGAACTCCGTGCGGCAATCGGGAAGAAGTTCTCGCAACCTATACGCTGGGCCACATTGTTATCACTTTTGCAATACCATGACAATTGTAGTTTTATTAAAAAACATCGCGCCCTGTGGATAACTGTTTATGAATATGTCGAGGTGATTTTTCGGGATTGCGAGGATGTCGGAAGTGCTGCTCCCGCCTTCAGGCGGGTACCTTGGCAAGAAGCATATGTCCGACTGAAGGCGGCGGCGCCGGCGTTAAGCGGAGTGGTTCAAGGAACAATGGCGATCGATTCCCTGGTCATTCCGAAATTGGCGCTGGCGGGGTCCAGAGCAAGCACCTGCAACTCCACGGGCCCGGCGGCCGTCACGGGCACGTCCACATGAAATGTGTTCTGGACTCCCGCATAGGTCATGGGAATCTCGGATTGCACTTTGCCGTCACGCAGGAGTCGCGCCACGACGCGAATTCTGTTGGCATCCCACAAGCCGTCCGGTTCCGTGGGGCAGCCACAGGCCATGGTGACCGTGGCGCGAACTTCGAACGGCGATCCGGCTTTCAGCTTCGCGTCAGCCAGCGGCGCGAGCGGCGTGACGATGAATCCGTGGATTTCCAGCAGCACGCCGTCTCCAAGAACATCCTCACCCGGCACCAGCAGCATGGTTTTTGAGGAACGCTGGGTGGCTTGCGAATTTCCAAGCGGGCCCTCGGCCGAAATTTCGACCACGGTCGGCTTATCCAGATGCAAGACAGCTAGAAAGCCGGAAGCATCTCCGCCGTTGTAGAGGGCCATGCCGCGCGTGTGCGGCTTCTTCATGATCACGTCGGTATCGCCCGTGCCGCCCTGCTGCATGCCCTGGGCGAGAATCTGCCCGGTTGCGGCGTCCTTCACGGTGATTTTGGCGCCGCCCACGTGTGTCCCGATCACTTTGGCGTCCCGCGCGACCGCGCGGATCATGACTTTCGTTTCCGTTCCCCCGGTTTGCGCGAAGATCGGCGACGCAAGAATCAGCGCGGAGAAGGCGCTGGCGGCAATCAAGGTTCGAATATTCATGGGACCTCCGGGGATCGGTCAGGTGATCGCTCAGAAGATATCACATTTTGGCGGATACGGATTCGCCACGCGGCCCCTCGGGAAACACGCAACTGGCGTACAAAAATAGCGGTACATGGTGTCGGTTCGAGCGAGGCTTGACGCCCCGTCTTGATTCTTTGCCCGACGATAAATCGAAGAGAGATTCTTCGCTTCGCTCAGAATGACAAAAAGACTAATGGCGCGCGGCATAATTCAGCCAACTTGAATGCGCTACACACCCGCCGGATGAAAGCGATAGAATATGGGAGCGGTTCGCAATCCTACCCTGTTTGGGAGGTTTCCCGTGTCTCGATTGTTCGCCGTTCGAACCACTGTTGCTGCGGCGTTGATCTCCGCCATGAGTTTGGCGCTTTTTACGACCACCGCCGGCCTGGACGCTCGGCCGAAGCCTCCGCAGACCGCAGACGCGGCCAAGGCTTGGGTCGCCCCTGACACCTCTAAGATTCCCGCGGGACCGCTGGGTGACAGCATTCGCCTCGGCCTGCAGGTGTTTAACAACACTCCCAAATATGCCGAGAAATATGTCGGCAATAAATTGAGCTGCACGCATTGCCATATCGACGGCGGCACAGTATCCCAGGGCATGCCGATGGTGGGTTTGCCTGGAATTTTTCCAATGTATCGCGACCGGGAAAAGACCGTGATCACGTTCGAAGAACGCATCCAGCAATGCTTTCAGCGCAGCGAATCCGGGCACCGCGTTCCGAATGACGGCCCTGAGATGACCGGGCTGGTGGCCTACGCACAGTGGCTTTCGAAGGATCAGGTCACCGGTAAACCGTTTCCCGGGCGTGGGCTGGTTAATCTTCCTGAGCTAAACGGAGACGCCGCCAAAGGCAGCAAGATTTATGAGGAACAGTGCGTTGTCTGCCACGGCGCGGAGGGCAACGGGAAACCGCCGCTGGTGCCGGCGTTGTGGGGACCGGAATCGTACAGCGATGGCGCCGGGATGAATCAGATTCCCAAGATGGCTGCGTTCGTGCAACACAACATGCCGCAGAATATGCCGGACAGTTTAACGCCGCAGGAAGCGTATGACGTGGCAACCTTCATTCACAGCAAGCCGCACACGCCGTTTGTGATGAAAGATCATATGTAGAGTTGGGTTTTACTTTACGCTGCCAAAGCCATACGTCGCGTAAATGGACTGGGCCTCGGCGGACGCAAGGAAGGCAACCCATGCGCGCGCGGCTTGCGCGTGCGGAGCATTTATTACCACGGCCGCGGCGTAAGTTCCCGTTGCATTTTCATTTCTGGGAATGTTCACTCCCTCGATCGGACTTCCGATCTTCTCCTGAAATCGAATTTCTGAACTCCAGGTAACTCCGGCATCCGAATCGCCCTTCATGATTCGCATGGGAGTCTGGCGGTGATG
The DNA here is from genome assembly GCA_963774805.1 of uncultured Acidobacteriota bacterium. Lineage (GTDB taxonomy): Bacteria > Acidobacteriota > Terriglobia > Acidiferrales > UBA7541 > Palsa-360. The sequence continues at coordinate 318,209 of CAVZGK010000014.1, read as the reverse complement.
GATTTCCGTGAGGTAGGTCGCGCCGCTCTTGGGTTTTTCGACATAGACTGTGCGAAAAAGATCCTCGCCCCCTGCCTTTCTGAGTGAATCGGCGATCTGGCGGGCGACGCCCTCGAACTCCATATTCGGCATGGCCAGCCGCACATCCGGCCTGGCGAGATCGCGCAGGGACTTGATCTGCTTGGGATTCGATTTGGCGACCATGATTCCCAAATCGTTTGTGACGTAGGGCGTCGGCGGCTCCACGAGATGTTGCTTTTCCGTTTCGGCCAGCGCCTCCGCGCCGGCGGCATAGACGTCAGGCCGCACATGCAATGTGAAGTTTCCGAGCGTCAGCGTGCCGCCGCCCGCCATCTGTTTGCGAAGAACTCCGGGCGGGAGGGTTTCGTAAAAAATGTGGCCGGCCAGTTCGGGGTGATGCGAAGTAAACGCCGCGATCAAGTCCGGAAGGACGAAAAACTGGTTGCCGCCGATAAACAGGACCAGCCTGGCGCCCTCGGAGTTGCCGTGCAGGTCCGGCACGTTGTCGATATCGGGGACCTGAAAAATGAAACCCTTGTCCGCGGCGGGGTTGTTGCGTCCCTTGCCCCACGGCGGCGAAACCTGAGCATAATCCGGCAAGCAAAGAACAAGGAACATCGCGGCCAGCGCGAGGCTCGACGCAATTCTGCCGCCGCGAAGGTTTCTCGATTCCGGGACGCTCATACGGTGACGTACGAGCAATGCCCTTCGCTCTGCAGCAAAGCGATCGCTGAAACCATGGCCGGAACGATCAGAACTCCGGGATGAACGTGCGACAGCAGATCCTTCACAAGTTCCTCGGGCTGCTGGGTCAGGCTGTATTGCTTGATCAGGATTCGCGACTGCTCTTCCGTGGCCGTATGGCAGCACAGAAATTGCACGCCGCGGCTCTGCAGTGTCTGAATGCTGCTGTCCTGATAGGAGGAAGTTTCGGCGTTCGGATCTTCGGCGGCGCCGTGCGCCGACGCCGATTTCGCGGGGAAGAAGATGTTGCGAACGGCGGGCTGGCTGGTCTTGGGGTCATTGATCTTCAACCATTCGCCAATGCGGTATTTTTGCCAGACGTAATCGTCAAAATTCAGCATGTTTGCCGGGCCGTGCAGCGCGCCGATTAGCTTGATCTGGTCCACCGGAATCTCAAAACCGAAGTGCAAACCGTTCAGGGAATTTTTCATGTTATTCAAAAAACGTCCGTCGTTGATTTGAATCTCTTCGAAGACCTGTTTCACGCGGGAAGTGTCCTTCAACAGGCGATTGAATTCGGCCGGCTTCCAGTCCGAAGCCTTAAACACCAGCTGGCCATCGGCCGGGCGGGCGGCTGCTCCGAGCGCGGCGGTGCCGACGACCGCCTGTCCTACAAATGATCTGCGCGATATTTTGGGCATGAGTATTTTCCTTGGGATGATACTGTCGACCACTTCTTTTATACGGTATCAGCGCATGAAATGTCTCTAGCGGTTTTCGATGAGGGGTGGCTGCCTGCGGATGCCGGTTCGCTGATGTTGATTCCGGAGTTCGCCGCTTGCGTCTCAACGCGCTAAACGGCCGGTGGCCAGCACGAATTTCTGAACGCGCCGTCCGGTTTCAACCTCTCCCGTGTAGAGATTTCCTTTGGAGTCCGCGACGATCGCGTGCACGTGGTGGAACTGGCCGGCGTTGCGTCCGGCGTGGCCCGTGGTTCCTTGAACGGTGCCATCGCTCCGAAGCAATGTCCAGATCACGTTGTTCTCGCCGTCGGCCACCAGCAGGTACTTCTGCGCGGCGTCGTGTGAGAACGCCAGGTCATACGCGGACCCATTGCCGAGCGTCTGGGGCCGGAGGATAAATTCCCTTACGAATTTTCCTTCTTTCGTGAATACCTGAATCCGGTCATTCACGCGGTCGCACACGTACACCAGACCGTCGCGCGAAATATGCACGGCATGCAGCGGGTTACGGAACATCCGGCTCGGCGGGCCCGCGGGATCGTAGGGCATGAGGTCGGTGTCGGTGGGCGGATTTCCGTAGGCGCCCCACATGCGCTTGAAGACGCCGGTTTCGGAATCGAACACGATGACACGCCGGTTTAAGTAGCCGTCCGCGAAATAAATTTCGTGCGACTTTTCGTCCAGGTCCATTCCCGCGGGCCGTCCCATCAAGGAAACGTCCAGATTGTTCATCGGCGCAGCAGATGGATGCCCGATCTGCAGAATGAATTTTCCGTCGCTCGTGAATTTCAGCGCCTGGCGGTCCTTGGCGCCGTTGCCGGTGATCCAGACGTTTCCGGCAGGGTCGACAAAAATACTGTGCTCGGAACCCGGCCAGTCAAAGCCGGTGCCCGGCCCGCCCCAGGACTTCAGAAGATTTCCCTCGGCGTCAAAGACCAGAACCGGCGGCGCGGAAACGCAACACTCGGCAGTGGGCGGAGTTTGCGCCGCGCCGAGATCGTCCTTGGTGTTGGAACCGGGCCGTTGCAGCACCCAGACGTGGTCCTGGCGGTCGACGGCCATTCCGCCGACCTGGCCCATGATCCAATTGTTGGGAAGTTCCTTCGGCCACGACGCGTCCACCCTGTATGCGGGCGGCGCTTGCGCACCTGCAGGCGTGCTGACTGCAAGGGCAAGCAAGCAGGCTGCGAACCAAATCAAGATCGCGCGGGTGGCGCGAGTTTTGCTGAACATGGCGAACCCTCCGAGTGCCGGGTGCAAACGCGGTGCAGGTAGTTGGGCCCGGCCGCACTATACACCGGAATATTTGCTGGGTGAACGCCGCCGCGGAATTGCTGCTATCATGCCCAGCGGCCTGAAGTCCTTGGGGAATAACGATTCTTTCGCAAGACCTTTAAAGAGGGGCGCCGTGAAAATATTCGGGAAGAATGTTTTGATCGCAGCGGTGAGTCTGGCTTTCACGCTGGGAATATCCTGGCTTGCGCCGCTGCACGCGCAGAGCAAAATTCCGAAGTTTGCCGTCGATCCCGCGTGGCCGAAGCCGCTGCCCAACCTCTGGGTGACCGGCGGTGTCGGCGGGCTGTGTATTGATTCGCACGACCATGTCTTCATCTTGAACCGCCGCGACCTGGCGGACAACGACCTCGACGCCGGGCGACAGGCGCCCGTGGTCATTGAGTTCGATTCCGACGGCAACGTGGTGAATTCGTGGGGCGATGCGGACTCGACGCCCAACACACCGCACGGATGCACGGTAGATGCCGACGATGACATCTGGCTAACCGGAACGGGCGACGGCATCGTGCAGAAGTATTCGCATGACGGCAGCAAACTGCTGCTGCAGATCGGCAAAAAAGGCCAGGTCGATTCCTCCGACGGCACGGGCAAGGGAAAGCCGCTGAACGCCAGCCACGAGAGTTTTTATAAGCCCGCGGGCATCGCGATTGATTCGAAAAACGGCGACGTCTACGTGGCGGACGGAGAAACCACCGGCGGCAATCACCGCGTGGCAGTATTCGACCGGACCGGACAGTTTTTGCGGCAGTGGGATCTGCACCTGGCGGACGGGGAAGCAGGCAGCGGCTTTGTGCCAATCCTGCACTGCCTCACGCTGGGAAACGACGCCATGGTCTACGTGTGCGACCGCCGCGGGCATCGCGTTCAGGTGTTCGACAAAATGGGAGCCTTTCAAAAATACATTCCAATTCCGTTCGAACCGAGGTCTCCGCTCCCGCCGGGTCCCGGCCACGAATCCGGAATCCTGGGCTCGACGGTAGCGATCGGATTCTCGCGCGATGCAGCGCAGAAATTCATGTATGTGGCCAATCAGGATTACGAGCAGGTGGAAATCGTGGACCGCGCCAGCGGCAAAATGCTCTCGAGTTTTGGCCGCGTGGGCCGGTATCCGGGCGAGTTTACGTACATTCACTTCCTGGCGGTAGATTCTAGAGGCAACATTTACGCCAGCGAGGTTGGCACCGGGAAGCGCGTGCAGAAGTTCAAAATCCAATAGCACGGCGCATCCCCGCTTTGGGCCGGTGTTACTTCGTGTCGAGGTGCAGCAACTTGATCGCGTTGCCCTTCAGGATCGCGTCGCGTTCGGCGGCGGGATAGCCGAACTGATCGAGAACGTTGCTCGGGTACTCAATGTCCCGCGCCGCGAAAATGTCCGTTCCCACCACGATGCGATCCGCGCCGACCATGGTGACCAGGAAGCGGAACGCCTCGGGGTAATAAATCAGATAATCATAGTAAAAGCGCCGCAGGTATTCGCGGAAAGGCCGCGCCAGTTCCACGTGCTGGTTCGGAAAATGCGAAAAGAAGTGTTCGATTCTGCCGGCCAGATAGGGAAACGAGCCTCCGGCGTGCGGCAGCACGATTTCGAGTTTCGGATACTTATCGAGAATTCCTGACATCATCAACTTTGTCGCCAGCACCGTGTGATCGACCGGTGCGTCGAGGCCCGCGGCCAAATTGGGCGGTCCGGAAACGCGGTCGCCGCCATAATTGTTGGCCACTCCATCCATCTGGTGAAAAATAATCGGCAGGTTCAGCTGCTCGATGCGCGCCAGCACCGGCGCGAAATTGGGGTCGATGATGTAATCGTGGCGCTCCATGGAGTCGGGAAGGTGCACAGCCTTCACTCCCGGTTTTCCGGCCACTCGATTCAATTCATCCAACGCCATTTTCGGATCGCGAATCGGAATCTCAACGCCCAGGACGAAGCGGTCCGGATGCTTCTGGTGCACTTCGATGCCTGCATCGTTGATGATCTGTGCGAGTTTTGCGCCTTGCGCGGCGGAGGTCCACTGCCAGGGCATCGAGCCGGAAAGTGTGAGGCAGTGCATTAGTACTCCATGCTGATCCATCCACTCGATGCGCTTTTCCAGTTCGTAATTCAGCGGGTAATTGTTGGAGATGGGCTGGCCGAGATCGGCGAGCGCTTTGTTGTAGGGCTCCGGCGACCAGTGCGCGTGGCAATCGATGGCCATCGGTTTTCCGACGCCGCCTTTGCCGGGCTTGGCGTCCCACCAGTCCACGCCTTTGGATTTCGATTCCGCGGCCTGCGCGGACAAAGCGGCCGGCAGCGCGACTGCCGTCGCGCCCGCGGCGCCGAGTTTCAGGAAATCGCGGCGCCCGAGGGCGGAGAGAGTTTCCGGCTGATCTGATTTACACATCGTCAATTCTCCTCTTCATTGTGGCGAGGCTGCCGGCGGGGCGATCACTCAATTTCGCGCGCGAAAAGCGCGGGCTGGCACACCGGTCATATGGAAATTGGATTGCTGCTCTTTGGTCGCCCGGAAACATACACCGGGAGGGGAGCACATTCAAGCGCGAGAGGGAAGTGCGGTAGGCGGATTTAAATCTCTAGGGCCGGGAGTGATGATCCGCGATCTCGTAACTCGATTTGTCATTCTGAGCGAAGCGAAGAATCTCTCTTGGTTTTTGCGCGCCGCTAAATCGAAGAGAGATTCTTCGCTTCGCTCAGAATGACAACGTGTTTTGTTTTCGCAGCGTGTCGAGTCCGCAGCGCCGTATTACTACCGCGAAGCCTCCAGCCGCGCATACGGCCCCGCGCCGTAGACCACTTTCCCGCCGACCATGGTGAGGAGCGATTCGATGCTCTCGATTTGATCTAGAGGCGCTGTCATGTAGTCTGTGTTCAGCACAGCGAGGTCGGCTAATTTTCCAGGTTCGAGCGAGCCGCGTTTATTCTCATCGAACGAAAACCAAGCGCTGCCGATCGTGTAGGCGCGCAGAGCGTCTTCGCGCGTCGGTGTCTGCCCGGGCGTTCGCCGCACGCTGCCGGAGTTTTTGCTGTCCACCAGCAGCCATTTGAACGTTGTGAACGGATTGTAAGATGCCACGCGGTGCGCGTCGGTGCCGGCGCCCATCGCCACGCCGAGCTCTTTGGCATTTTCCAGTGCCGCGGCCTCCGGGCGCTGGATGGTCCAACCGACGCCCATCGCTTTCATCCGGCGCAGGTGTTCTGGCGACGCCGCGGTGAGATGCGCGATCGACCAGCGCAGATCGCCGACGGGAAACTCCGCGTTCACGCGCTCGTAGATGGAAAGCAGCAGGTCGGCGCTGGAATCATTCGGCCAGTGCATGGTGACGGTCAGGCCGTTCTGCGCGGCCCAGCGCAGGACCTGATAATACTTTTCCTGGCTTTCCGCGGTGGGATGATCGTTGTTGTTCATGCCCCAGGTGACGCGTTCGCCGATGCCGTTGAATTTCAGCACTTCGTCTCCGAATCCCTGCGGCAGCATCTGCGTCAAACTTTTTAATTCTTCAAATTCCTTTCCCGGCGTCGGCCCGCACAAGCTGTAGGCCACTCGAACCGTCATTTGACGCTGGCGCCACACCTTGAAGAGCGGCTGGTAATTTTCCGGGTTGAGGTTGTTGCCCCCGGGATCGCCGAACGCGGTCACGCCCAGCCGGTTCAATTCGCGAAAGAATCTCCTGGTGCCTTCCACCTGCTCATCGAACGTCGGGTGTGGCAGCTTGTCGAACAGGGCGATGGCCACGTCAAAGCCGCCGCCGTCTTCGATCACGCCGGTGGGATTGCCGTTGGCATCCATTTCAAATTTCCCGGGGCGGGGCAAATCGGATTCACTCTGGATGCCCATGGCTTTGAATCCGGCGGGCGTCATCACTTCCCAGTCGTATCCGAGTTGTATGTAAACCGGATTGTGGGGCGCCGCGGCCAGCAGATCAGCCTGCGTGGGGCGCCGCTTTTCCTTAAATTGCTCTGGAACCCAACCGCCCGCCACGATCAGCCACGACCGTGGCGGTTTCGTCAGTGCGGCTTCGTGAATGCGCCGCATGGCTTCGGCGATGGAGGTTGCACCGACCCAATTCACTTCCGTCCCAAACGTTTGGCCGGCGCGGATACCGTGAATGTGCGAATCAATCAGGCCGGGAATCACGGTGCGGCCCTGCAGATCGATGACGCGCGTTTTCGGGCCGGCCTGCTTGCGGACTTCCGCGTTGCTGCCAACCGCGAGAATTTTATCGTCGCGGATCGCCAGCGCCTGGCGGACGGAGAATTGCGCGTCAACGGTCAGGATTTTGCCGTTGATGAGGATGGTGTCGGGTTGCTGGCAGAATGTGGATGCGGCCGCTGCCAGCGTCACGGACGCGAGCACTGCGGTGCGAAACCAACTGGTAATGGGCAGATTCATTTTGTGCGATTCCTAGTGCGGGCATTCTACCGGAAAGTGGGTGGCGCACGTTCAGAAACCGACCCGGGATATACACGGGCGCCGCGAAAAATCTTGAAACTAGTTCAGGCGCTTGGGTGCCCCGCCTTTCCCGTACCAATCCAGGGTTTGGCCGCTGGTGTTCACAGTGACCGTGCGGATTTCGGTGAATGCGTCGAAGGACTCGATGCCGGTTTCGCGGCCTACGCCACTATCTTTAAAGCCGCCCCACGGAGATGCCGGATCGAGCCGGTGATGATCGTTCACCCAGACCATTCCGAAAAGCAGTTGCCCGGAAACGCGGTGCGCGCGCGCCACGTCAGCGGTCCACACCGAGACTGCCAAGCCGAACCGCGTGTCATTGGCGATGCGAATTGCGTCCGCTTCATCTTCAAACGGCATCACTACCGTCACCGGTCCGAATACTTCGTCCTGCGCGATTTCGGAACGCGGGTCGGCGTCATACAGCACGGTTGGCTCAACAAAAAATCCGGGCGGCAGATTTGCGGTTGCGGCCTTTCCTCCGGTCAAGAGCTTTGCGCCGGCCGCAGTGGCGCGATCGAGCATCGCCAGAATACGGCGCCGCGATTTTTCGGAAATCACCGGTCCGAGCTGCGTCGATTCTGCGGCGGGATCGCCGAGGCGTATGGACGCCACCTTGGCGCGAAAGCGTTCGAGAAACGCCGGGTACATCGAACGTTGCACGAGGATGCGCGAGCCGCACACGCAAGTCTGTCCAGCGGCAATGAAGGCCGCGAAGGCTGCGCCGTTTACGGCGCGCTCAAACTCCATGTCGTCGAACAGAATTACGGCGCCCTTGCCGCCAAGCTCAAGCGTAGTCGCGGCAAAATTGCGCGCGGCCGCGACGCCAATAGAGCGGCCCACTTCCGTGCTGCCCGTAAAAGTGACCTTGCGAATTCCAGGATGCGCGGCAAGCGCGGCGCCCGATTTCGCACCTGCGCCATTCACTACGTTCACCACGCCCTTCGGTATCCCTGCGCGATCGAGAAGTTCGACGAGGCGCACGGTAGTGAGCGGCGTCTGCTCCGACGGTTTGATGACCACGCTGTTGCCGGTGGCCAGCGCAGGCGCCAGGCTCTTGGACAAGATCATCAGCGGGTGATTAAACGACGTCATCAAAGCCACGACGCCGAGCGGAACGCGCTGCGTGTAGCACAGGTAGGAGCCTTCTACGGGAATGACGTCGCTGCGCCGGGTAAGCGCGAGCGCTGCGAAGTAGCGGTAAAACTGCGGGAGGCGCGAGATCTGCGCGCGAGTCTCCACGATCGGGCGGCCGTTGTTCAGCGTTTCGAGTTTAAAAAACGCTTCGAGGTCAGCCTCGAATAAATCCGCGAAGCGGTTGAGCACGCGCGCGCGCTCGTGAATCGATGCCTTGCTCCACGTTCCGCGATCGAAGGCATCCTGCGCGGCTTTTACGGCGCGGTCCACATCGGGGACGCTGGAGTCGGCCAGTCGGCCAATGACCTCGCCGGTGGCAGGATTGACGATGTCCATCGTCTTGCCGCTGGCGGAGTCCGTGAATTCACCGTCGATGAAGAGCTGCGCATCGTGCGTGATCGGCCGTACGGTCATGGATTTCTTACCTCGGCGGGAAAGGGAGTCGCTGCCGCTGCGGACTCAATTTCCTCAAGCCTGCGCTTCTTCGGCTCCACGCCCAGCGCCAGCACGACGATGATCTCCACAATGAGCAGCGCGATCATGATAGCCAGGACGCCGGCGACGCCGTGCGAACGGAACAGCGCGACCACGAGGAAGGACGTGAAGATAATCGCGCCGCGTCCGAACATGTTGCAGATGCCCGAAGCGCGCAGCCGGACCTCCGTCGGAAAAAGTTCCGGAATGTAAATCGCGAAGAGCAGCGCCACCAGCACATAGATGGGAATGATCAGCGCAAAACCCGTCAGCATCAGAATCGCCGGGTTCTGCACGAAGGGATAAAAGCTTCCGATTGCAATGGTCAGCAGGCACGCGCCGATGATCGTGGGTTTGCGTCCCCAGGCATCCGCCGTGAATGCTCCAATCGCCGAGCCGGCCGGCGCGCCGAAGGCCATCACCAGCGAATAGTTAAAGGACTTGGCGATGCTCAATCCCTGCTGAACGAAAAACGTGGGCAGCCAGGTGACGAATCCATAGAGCAGGCTGTTGATCACGATCAGGGAGATCGATCCGAGAATTAGCCGCGGGAGAATCGCGGCGCCAAAGAGGGAGGCCAGATCGCGCGAATGTTTTGCAGCCGGCAAAATCGTGGGCGCCGGTAAGGGCGAATGTTGCGCCAAGACTTCCGCTTCGATCGACTGCAATAATTTCTCGGCGTCATCGGCGCGCCCCACCGATTCCAGCCAGCGCGGCGATTCCGGCAGCTGTTTCCGCAAATACCAAATAATTAACGCTCCACAACCGCCAATCAGAAACATGGCGCGCCAGCCGAAACTCGGGATCACCAGCCTGCCCAGCAGCGCCGCGACCGGCAACCCGGTGACCACAAAGACGGTCATGAATCCCAGCCACTTTCCGCGGGATTGCGGCGGAACAAATTCCGTAAGCGTGGAATATCCGACCACATTTTCCGCGCCCAGCCCGAAGCCGATCACGAACTGAATCAGGATCAGCACCAGCATGGAGGGGGAGAATGCGGCAGCGATCGAAGCGAGTCCGAAGATTGCGAGATTGGCTTGATAGGTGAACCGCCGCCCGTACCGGTCGCCAAGGAATCCCGTCACCAGCGATCCGAGCGTCATGCCAACGAACGTGGCCATGACGAACTCGGCATTCTGGCTGAGTGTGGAAAATCCGCTTTTGACCGTGGCGCCGAGAACAAAGCCGCCAAGATAAATGTTAAATCCGTCGAAAAACATTCCCGCGCCGATCAGCCACATGATGCGGCGATGGAAGGACGACAGCGGCAGCCGGTCAAGACGCGCACCCGCGTTTACCGCCACGGTCGGCTCATTTCTTTTGCCGCGCGAGCACGGCGAGGCTGCCGACGGTCAGGGCTTCGGTGGCCAGGCGGCAGTTCTGGTCAAAGGAATTTTGCCCGGTGGTCTGGAAAAATTCTTTACAGTTGCGGGCGGCATTCGGATCGAGGCGCAGAATTCGCCCGATCAGGTCCTCGACATCCGAAGACAGGTTGGCCGCGGGGCTGACGTGGGAAATCAGGCCGATTTCCCTCGCCTGTTGCGGCGAAATGGGATCGCCGAAAAGCACCAGCGGAAAAGCGAAGCGCGGCAGCGCGTATTCGCCGAGGTAGGCCATGATCGCCGCCGGCGCCAGTCCGAATTTCATTTCAGGGAACCCCAGTTTCGCAGTGTCGGCCACATACGCGAAATCGCAGACGATCGACAGGCCAAAACCGAAACCGAACGCGTCCCCTTGCACTTCCGCGACGCTGATGAGCGGAGAAAGCCGCAGCGCGCGTTTTAATTCAATCAGCCGCGCGGACTCGTGGCGGATCGACGCGGCGTCGCGCCCGGTGCGTTCGCGGCCGGTGCAGAAAACTTTTCCCGTCGCCCTCAATCGCAAAACGCGTGCGGCAGGCTGCGCGGATTCGCGGCGCAGTTCCGCCAACATGACGTCAAACATCGCTCCGGTCACTTCATTTTCATGTTCGGGATTGCTTAAAGTGAAGTTCAAAACGTCGCCGGAACGCTCGATCACCACTCCGGGCGCAATACTCGCGCCGGGCGATTCCGCTGGTTTGGAGGACATGCCGACACGGTACACAGGGAATACAAGGCGTGTCAACCAGCCACGGTGACTGCTTCAGGACGGCAGAATGCCCGCGGTTTCTAAGTCAGCGGGACGAATGTGGACCGAGGGAAACGGCGTGCGTGCACTCCTCGCCGTTTCCCTAACTTCGGGTTCGAAGGTGCCAGACGGTTAACTACGGAGTCGGTTTCTTATCGCTGGCGGACGGCTTCGCAGCCGGCGCCATGCTCGCTTTCGGCTTCCAGAAATCAGGGTCGGCCTTGATCCACGCATCATCCACATAGCTCATCTTGGGGTTGAAGGCAAACAACTCGTACTGAGCCGGATCGATCGCGGTGGCAATCAGGCTGCGGAACTTCTTCATGCCCTCTTCGCCCATCGCCGCCGCGAATTGCTTGTCCTCCATTGGGCCAAGATCAAGTTCGGCCAGCGATTTGCGCGAAGTCATCACCAGATACGTGCCGCCCGATCCGCCATACACCTGTTCGTACATGGCCCAATGAGAATTTGGCACGCCTTTCTCGTAAGCGGCTTTCACCATTTTTACGATCTCGTCCCATTCTTCCACGTGTCCCGGACGAACATGGTACACGGAGATTTCCAGATATCGTTGGTGTGAAAGGTCCGACATGGTCCGCAAACTCATTTCTTCCCGGTAAAGAAATATCCCCTGGTCCATGGAATCCAGCAGTTCACCATCCACCATGGCGTCATGGTCCAATTCCGCGGAGAGCGTGGCATTCTTCACGGACGCCAGATAGTCCTTTTCCATCGCGTCAAACGAATCGTACAAGGTGAGAAACAGGGCGCGTGGCTTGCCCGAGACCGAAGTCATGCCAAGGTAGTGCGTCGGCCACTTGGCGCGAGCCATGGCTTGGCTGAAGGCGCTCTCGGCTTTGTCATGTGCCATGCCGCCTTTGCCGGGCTTGGTGTACTCGCGCGTAATCTGCAGCACCTTTGGAAACTGCGCGGCGGATTGTGCCATCGCAACTGAACCGCAAGCCAGGGCCATGAACGCTCCGAATAAACAGCGACGGATCGTGTCCATTTTCATTCGCCGACCTCCAAGTTTTTAGAATTTGGCCTGAACTGCCGAAAAAACAGGTTGGGAACGGGCTGTTTAAATTACCAGTTTGATGACAATACATCCGTTAAATACAAAATGCAATGTTCCGGAGCTGACTCGGCGACTGCCGCGCCGCCGTGGCGAATGCCGGCTTAATCAGTCGTGGATCGAGGGAGTTTTCCGGTTGTTGGTTCAAGGCAAGCCGCTAGGCGTGCACGGTATCGCGTGCTCCTTGTTTCTCCGCAGCACATCGCGTGAGAAAATGTGCAGCACGCTCTCGTCGAAATTGTCGAGCTGCTCATTGTGGTTACAAAAGGCGCTCACAGCCAGGAGTGGCTGTGCTACTTGAGCCTGGGAAAGAGGCGCTCGGCATTGCCGCGATTGATGGCTTTCCAGTCGTTTTCTGAGAAACCGGCGTACTGGACGATGCCGTTGTCGGTTAACTCGTAGATGCGGATCGGGGCATCGCTGCCGTACAGAATTTGTGAGACCGGGACGACGTCTTTCAGTGAGTCCAGAGCGGGAGCCCAGCCTGCGTGGGCGGTGTCAAAGTACAGCTTCTTGATTTCGTACTCCACGCCGTTGGGCACTTTGTCGGCGCGGTTCTTCGGATAGTCGTCCACGATTCGCGCGGCCAGGGCGGGGAATGCGCCGCCGGAGTGCGAAAAAATGAAACGAATGTTGGGGAATTTCGCAGTCGTGCCGTTCCACAGCAGGCTGTCAATGGCGCGCGCCGTATCAATATCATATTCAATGATGCCGGATTGGCCGGGAAGATTGCGGCAGCACGATGCGCGAGCGGGATGCACGAACACCACCGCGCTGCGCCGGTTCAATTCCTCGTACACCGGGAAAAAATCCGGATCGCCAAGCCACTTGTCCAGGTAGCTGGTCCACAGGGCGATGCCGTCCGCCTTCAACACGTCCAGCGAATACGCAATTTCCTTGAGGCTTCCATCCGAATCAGGCAGCGGCAGCGTTGCGAAGTGGCCGAAGCGGCCGGGATAGTCCCGGATCAACTGCGCGCCGTATTCATTGTGTTGCCGCGCAAGGCTGCGGGCCTTTTCGCTGCGGTCGCTCGTTGAATCCATTACCAGCCGCTGCACGGGAGAGAAAAACGCGGTAGCGATTCCATGCTTGTCCATCATCTCGATCGATGTGGCCGGAGTCCACGGCCGCAGCGCGAATCCGCTGGCGCGCATTTGTTCTTCCATGGCTTTGACGTAGAACGGCGGAAAAATATGGTGATGTATGTCCACGCGGCCCGCCAGCGGACGCACGGAGGGAGAGATTGCCTGCGCCAGAAGGCGAACTCCGGGAAGCATGGCGCCCGCTCCGGCCATGGCCATGGCTTTGACGAAACCTCTGCGCGAGGCGGAGAGTTCCGAAGAGACTGCCAGCTTTTCATCGTCGTTGGCTCGCCACGAAAAGCGCCGGCGTGAACAAGTGAACATGTTCATTCTCCAATCCACGAACAGCATGAACTGTTTCGGGCGAACCTTACCACGGTTTGCGGCTGGCGAGTAAAAATCCAGTTGCCGCGCAAGCGACAGATGTTGGTCCTAGGCTGAAATGTCAGTGTGGGGAAGTAGCACAGGCTTCAGCCTGTGGGGTTTCGTCCCGGCGCCCACAAAATTCCACAGGCTGAAGCCTGTGCTACTTTTCTCGCGTCAGCGCGGTTCGGAGGACGGTGGGAGGATGCTCTTGATCCTCATGTAGGTAACCAGGTTGCCGTAATGCTCGTTGTTGTGCGCAAGGTTGGAGATGAAGCGGCTGATGCGGAGTACGGGAGCTTTCGTGCCGTCGTCACGCGTGCCCTGGACCAGGTCCATGGAATTGGCGTCGGTCAGCATGGCATACGCGCCGTCGCAATATGCTAGAGCGCCGTTCAGCGCGCTGACCAGATCGGCCTTAGCGGTCAACTTTTCGAAATCCGTTTCTTCCTTGGGATTTTTTTCGCCCTTGCCATCCGAACACCACCGGTAATTGAAATTGGCCAGATGCCCGATCAGCTGCCCGAAGGTGCGGACTTCAGGCTGCGCGCCGGGACGCAGGCCATAAAATTCTTCAGGCATTTTTTCCGCGGTGCGGGCGATATATTTTCGATTGTTAGTGTAGGACGTACGCAGCCATAGGGAAAGATCGTTGGGAGGCGTTGGCGGCGCGGTTTGCGCCGCCAGAGGCAGCGCCAGCAGTGCTCCAAGAATCGCGCAGAAAACAAGCTTCATGGTAAGACTCCGTGACCGTTGATCTGGCCGGGTGGCGTGCAACCGCGGCACACTCACGAATTGCAAGGCGAACTGCCGCGATTGGGCTCATCCATGTCGCCAATTTACAAAAATATATTCTTGAGCACGCGCATTATACCGCTCAGGGCAGCCCGCGTACAATTTTCGCTCTTAAGGCGCGTCCACCACGCATCGGAATCCAATGGTTCCGGCGCGGTCGCGCCCCGGGGACATCAATAGAAATTTCTGGTGCTCGTCCAGGCGGTAAGTTTCTGGAAAATACCAGATCGATCCGCGGGGTTGGTAAAACGCGCCGCCGCGCACGATAGCCGCGCGCGTGTGTTCGTCGTGAAATTCGTCGGTCCACTGCGAGATATTGCCGGCCATATCGAGCACGCCAAACGCACTGGCGCCCGCGGGAAAGTCCGCGACGCCGGTTGGCGCGCGCATCGACCGCCCGTGATCCACGGTACGGCGCCGCGTGGTCGCTCCAATCATTTCCCCAGGGATACACGCGCCCGTCGGAGCCCTGCGCGGCATATTGCCACTCCCAATCGTGCGGCAATCGTTTTCCAGACCACGCCGCGTACGCCCGCGCATCCTCGATGGACACCCATGTCACCGGCTTGTTTGCCGCGCCTGCGGGATACATGCCGTTCGACCAGCTCCGCAGAAAATTGTGATCATCCGCGGGATGGTAATGCGCTGCGTCCAGAAATTTCTTGAACTCGGCGTTCGTTACGGGTGTCCGGTCGATGTAGAACTGCTTCATGCTCATCCGCCGCCGGTGAAAGCGGCGCGGCGCGTCTTCCCACGGATATTGCACATCGACGCCCGGATCGTTTCCGCCTTCGATTTCCGTGCCGTGCACAGAAAAATCGAATTCGCCCGAGGGGACAGCGATCATTCCGGGCGGAGCTGATGCCGCCGGCAGGGTCGCGGGAATTTCCACCATGGATTGCGGAGAAAATTTCCACTCGCGCGAGTAATCGCTGAGCGGGCGTTTGGAGCGCTCGGCCATGAACGCCAGCAACTCTTTCCATTCCCCGGTCAGGCCGCTCTCCGGAGTTGCGAGCACCGCGCCAAATCCGAGGCCCTCGATGGAAAATCGCAGCGTGGCCGTTCCGCCAGAGATTTCAGGCGTGAGTTCCACGCCGTGCCACAGGTCGTAGTAATGCATGCCGCTCGTGAGAGGAATCGCCAGTTCATCGCCGGCCACGTTGTACTCGTTCCGATTCACCATCGTCCACACCGCACCGGTGCTCCACGGAAATCGGCTGGCGAAAACGCCGGATTGCAGCGTGGCCGCATACGGCTCCCATCCGGCACTTTGCAGCGCGCCTCCCAACGCGCGCTCGATGCGCGTGAATCGCAGGATGGCTTCCGCGTCGTGCGGCGTCATGCCGTACCAGAAGCCCCAAAGATTTTCCATCGATGCGTAGCCAATGCCGTTGAAGAATGCATGCTGCAGGCTGTTGGTTTTGTCCCGCGTAAAGCGGTCGGTGACGTTGATGGTGTGCCGCCGCTCCAGCCACTTGGCCTGGTTCACCATGGGCACGAAGGGATACGGCGTGTCTTCCCAGGTGACCCAATCGTTCCAGCTGATCGTGCTCCAGGCCAGCGATTCGTCACGGATGGAGAATTGTGGTTCCAGCGCCAGCGGAAGATTGGCGGCTGCGGCGGCCGCATGAAACGTTGCGGGAACATCCTCGAGCGTATCGAAATTCACGCCGTCGGCGCCGGCCTGCTGCATCAATTGAACTTGCGCCGCTGCGGCCGGCGCGCCTTCGTCACGCGTGCCGGTATCCCAGGCC
This sequence comes from uncultured Acidobacteriota bacterium, assembly GCA_963774805.1. GTDB lineage: Bacteria > Acidobacteriota > Terriglobia > Acidiferrales > UBA7541 > Palsa-360. The sequence continues at coordinate 302,225 of CAVZGK010000014.1, read as the reverse complement.
AGATTTGGAAAAAACACGCGGACACCGCGCGCGTGAAATTCGTCCACCATCCGCCGGACGCCGGCGGTGCCTCCTGGCATGTCGCGAATCAGGTCGAACTGGTTGCGGTCGTCCACGCCAAGATTGGGATACAGCGGCCAGATCAGCACGGCGTCGACCGGACCGATGCGCCCCTGAACGCCCTCCAGAAATCGGTCCACGGTGTAGCGATTTTTCTCGGGATCGAAAAATGTGCGGTCCCAGATGAGCATCTGCACTTGCGAGAAAACGTGATTGGTCCAGGCCAGTTCGGGCCGGCGATATTCCGAGCTATCGAAGCGCAGCCGCGCCAGCCGCTCTTCCCGCCACGCGTTCATGCCCGCGCGCCAGGCAGCGGCAGCCGCGGGGCTCTCCGGACCGGGCAGAAGCACATCGGCTGGGCCGGCGGGCTCGCTGAGGTTCATCACGCCGGTGGGCGGCACCAGCGCGTGCCGGGGGCGCCATTCATCGGAAAAAAGCGTGCCGGAAATCAGGACAAAAGCGGCGACGGCGATTGCGCGGAATTTTCCAGAGGACACGTTGTCGATCAGGCGTCGTTTCATCAGCGAGCGCAAAAAAGGCGGCCAGTGGCGCGTTTTGGAGTCTACCTGCTAGCTTGGAATGTCACAAGCCGGGTCCGAATTCCTGACCAAGTTTGATAGATGCTCGCGGAAAAACGGTATGGCTACTCCGCTGCAAGTAGAGGAAGAAAACTGAAGTGGCAACAGGAATGTGCGTGTCGCGGTGGAAGGCAGCCTTCAAAAAATCGCGCCTTAAGAGAACGTCGCCGTTGTCCGCAACGCGCCCGCGCTCGCCCCGAGTTACCGAAGCGAGCCCGCGCAAACCTAAACGGTCACCGTCGTCCCATTGAACTTCGTGAATGTGAAGCCCGAGAACGGTTCGCTGAACGTATGCTTCATATCGAACAGCATGCTCATGGTCGCCGCTTCGCCTAGCGCGTTTGATGCCGTGGCGTCGCTGCGCCAGTGGACGCCGGCCATGTTGCGGCCCTGCGAAACGTTGGACACCACTTTGTTCAATTCTCCGCCAACCGTCAGCGGCGGCTCTCCGGCGGGCGCCACGTAGGGAATCAGCGTGGCTCCCTGGTCGGCGGGATTGGGAACGACCGGATTCCTGATGATCTGCGTGTCGTCGAACAACGCTTTCAGCATCGTCACGCAGGCCCCGGCAACCGTGGCGTGGCCCGAACCGTAGGAAGTGTGGTTCGGCGATCCCTCCGGAAACGCCATGGGCAGCAGGGCTGTGCCGTGCGCGCTCTGCACCAGGTTGAGCACCGAGGAAACGTTCAGCAGATCATTGTGAATCGGATAATTCCGCAGGCCCAGACGCTTCACTTCCACGCGGCCTCCGAATTCCTCCGGCCGCAGGCGGCGATGCACCAGCCATTTCTGATACCACACGTCTTTCAGCGCGCGCGTCGCCGGTTCGCAGGCCAGCGTCAATACCGCAGGTCCTCCGAACGTGCCGAATCCCACCTGCGCCAACGAGCCGTTGGGATCGACCGCGGCATTGCGCGGTCGCCCCGCGCCTCCATCGTAAATGCGGCCGTAGGGATTTCCCGGGTTGGCGAGGTACCCGGTGCTCAGAAGATTGATGCAGGCCACGAAGTACGCTTCAAACAGCTGGTCGATGTTTACGTAGTGCGTGAGGTCGCGGCCGCTCCTGCAAAACGCCAGGCCTCCCGTGGGAATGGCCGGCGTGTTAACGCCGTTTTGCACGTCGAGCCAGCTGTTAAAATCCGTCATGTAGTCCTGGTTTGGCGCGACGGTCACCATCCGCGAATCGATGCGCATCGCCCCGAAGTTGCAGGGTTGCAACAGAAACTGCGAAATATAAGGACCAACCGTACAGCCCGGGTAAGCGTCCCGGAACAGCGTTTGCGTGGTCACCTGGCCGCCGGCTTTCGGACCCCGGAACTCCGACAGCTTGGAGAGGTCCGCGGCTGCTTGCTGGGCGAGCGCGCTGGAGTCATAGTCCGCGAAGTTCACGTCGCGCAGCAATGCCATCCAATACAACTCAGCCATTTCTCCGGCTTCCCGCGCGCTGGCGAAGGCTGGCGCCGGAGCCAATTTCAATTGGTGCGAGTCCGTGCCTTCCAGGTCAAAGGCGTAGCCCGAGCCCGGATTCACCAGCCGGCGTTGCACGCTGGGGTTGTTGCCCGCCCCGAAGTGGCCGTTGGTGGCCAGCGCTTCGAAATCCGCGAAGCGGCCGGTGGAGATTGCTCCGATCAGTGCTTGGTAGGCGGCAGGATCGACTTCGCCGGTGGTCGGATCATGCTTCAGATTCTTGGAGTAGTTCCCGATCTTTGAGGGATAGAGAGCTTCATCGCCGTTGTCGTCATGATTCGGGATGCGGACGTTGCTCTCGCGCTCGGCGACCTCTGACCGGATGCGCTCGGAAGATTCAGCGCGGGCGTTCCCGCCCTGCGGGCCAATATCGCTGGCGTAGGCCGCGGTGGCTTCCGATAGTACCGCGACCGCCGGCAGGGAGGCTGCGAGTCCCGCGGAAACGCCCAGCGTGTTCAGGAACGCGCGGCGATCCATGGTTTTAACTTTTTTCTTGGACTTCATTTCAGCCTCCGAGCAATTTGAGGAACCCTGGTGACCTGAGAGGTTGGGACGATTGGCCCCGGCAAAACCGATCCCCGATGCTGACCCATAATGGAAATAATATTGACAGTGGGACAACTGTACCTGGGGACAGGTTGCGTACAGGTACATCGCAGCGCGCTCGTTTTAGTTCAATCGCCTACAGTGAATTCATCGGCAGGAACTTCAAGAATCATTACAGCAAGGGTGAAGGGGGAAGGTGGCAAGTTCCGTGATGAAACAGGTGAATTTATAGTGACGGGCGCGGAGAGAATCCGCGCCCATTGCATCGCGTTCTATCGAACGCTTGCTTCAAAGCTGAGCCAGAATCGATGTACCTGACCTCTGATGTTGCTGATTGCCGGCCTAATCTCCGCCGCTCTTGCCTGCTTCACGCTCCGCATCGTGGCCGGGATCCACGTCCAGCTCCATCATTCTCAACTGCACCCGCTGCTCCCACTCCTGCGATTCATTTTCCGTGATAGTCGTTACCGTGACCGTGGCTGCCACGGCCGCGACAACTTTCGACGGCTCCGGAGCGGGATTCTTTTTCATGGGGGCGGGAGAGGGTACGGGCTTCTTGGCCGCTGCTGCCGGCACGGGAGTCGCCGCGTGGGCTGCGGGGTGGGCGGCTGCCTCCGCAATGCTCAGCTTCGCTTTCAGCAATTCCTCGGCGCGCGCGAAGAAATCCTCGCGGGAGATCTTGCCGGATCCACGTCCGCCAGGATCGAGCGCTGTGCTTTGTACTCCTTGTTCTCGATTCCCGCCTTGCTCTGCAGCATGCGCCAGGCCTTGCGGCGTTCGACGCAGAACAGCACCAGTTGGCGCGAGAGCGAGCGATACTCGACGTCGCCCTTGGGTCCCTGCACCTTGATGTACACGCCGAAGTCCGGAATGTAGGAGACGGTGGCTGGGAATCAGGTAGCGGCGGTACACCACGTCCTGCTGCGTGACGCGCACCAGCATGTTCTCGAGGGGAATCAGTCTTGGCCGCGTCTTCCTTTTTGATTTTCTTCAAATGGTTTCGGAAGCGCGCTTCCGTGGCGCACCAGTGTGCCACCGTGTAGCGGTACGGTTCGTTGGTGGCCTTGAACTTCGTCTCGTACCAGTCTTTTTCGAGCGAAGGATTGCCCTTCAGGTCGAGGGCCTCCTGGTAGGTCTCGCCGAGCCGCGGGTTGAAGATGAATTCCGGCGCGCCGCGGGAATCGCGGACGCGCTGCGCCTGCGTCAGCGCCATGTCGTCAGCCACGCCATGTTCCGGCTGGCAGGTGGTGAAGCACTGCAGGAAGGCCGTCCCGCGATACTCGATGCCGTCCAGGATCGCTCTGTAAAGTTTCGGCGCATTCGCGATCGAAATCTGCGCGATGAACGGCGAGCCGTGACCCGGCCAGGAACGTTTCGGCCACCGTTTTCTTCTCGACGTTCTTGCCCTGCGTGGCTGCGCCGAACACGTTCATGTCGTTGCCGCCCAGCATGGGCGTCGAATCCGAATTCTGGCCGCCGGTGTTGGAGTAGACCTGCGTATCGAGCATCAGGGCTTTGACGTTCGGACGGTTCTGCAGAATCACCTTGGAGGTGTTCTGATACCCGATGTCGCCCATGCCTCCGTCGCCGCCAACCACCCACACTTTCGGAAGTTCCAGAATTTCCTGGTCGGTCATCAAAGCGTCGGTGAAATGCGTGTATTCGTAGTACTCGCGCGGGTTGATGACGTTTTCCGTGCGCTGCATCAGGACATCGGCCAGCCGTTCGGGAATGCACGGAGCGGCGCGCATGATCCACGATGAAGCTCTCACCCGAGCAGCCAGCCCACGGTGACGCCGTCCTGGAAAAGAGAGTTCATCCACGGATAGGGTGCGGATTGTTCGAAGGCGTCGAGCCGTACACGGTATTGCAACCCGTGTGCGCGGCCATGGCCATCACGGACATTCCGTTGGCGAGCCGCCCGTCGATGGCCTGGAGATTCATGTGATTGAACGCGTCCTGCAGCATCACGGTGGCTATGGCGTGGACGAGTTCCGCGTCCGTGATATGGCCCGTGCGCGGCGATGCGCGCCTTGGTGTCCTTTTCGTCCTCGCCGCCGAGTCCCATCACCAGATGCGCGATGGCCTGGCGCATCAGTTCGTACTCCTGCTGGTTTCGAGCCTTTAGGTCGGCGAGTCTTCTGCACGCCGTCTTTTTCGAGGTCGCCGGCCTTGGCGCGCAGGCGCGCCGCTTTCGCGTGATAGAGAGGCCGCATGTAGGCTTCCGTGACCGAAGTAATGGCCTTCAGAACGCTCTTCTCGCCGCAGCCCGCGCAGGCGCCGTCGCCCGAGACCAGCGCGTCGTAGTTGCGCCGCACCATCAGCAAATTGCGCAGACGCCGCGGTCTTGGAATCCTCCGGATGCGTCGTCGTTGTAAAGGCCCAGGTACTTCTGCGAAGTGTCAGGCAACAGATTCAGGAACGCCGTGCCGGTTTCGTGCTCGGCGTTGACGTCTTCCGTTTCCTGCACCATCCGCAGCGCCTGGTGATCGCCGCAGGCGGTGACGCAGGCCGCGCATCCCTTGCACAGGTCCGAAACGAAAATGGAGAAGATGCCGCCGCTGCCGGGAGTTTTCCGCTCCGGCGTGGCGAAAATCGCGTTGGTCTTCTGAAAAGCCATCGGGACTTTTTCGATGACCGCGAAGAACTGGCGTTTGGCTTCGTCCGGAAAATCCGTCCACCTCGTTGGTAACCTTGCGAAGCAGTTCGGGAAGCGGAGTCAGGACTCTTGGCGTTGACGGCATTCGCGCATCATGGCGCGCGTGCGCTTGTCGATTTCCGGCACCGACCGGAACATCTTCGCGCGCTCGCGCCGGATCGGTGACGTAGTTCGCGATTGCCGTTCGCAGCACCGTCTCCAGATCCTGGGAACAATTCGGCAGCGCCGTGTCCGGGCAAACCGCGATGCACTCCATGCATTGCGTGCAATTTTCCGGAATGTAGAGAGGCGTTTCGCGGCGCGCGACGTACTTTGGACGCGGTATCACCGCTGCCCGCGGCCATGACGCCTACGGAGGCGAGCGGCGAGGCGGGCTGGTTGTAGCCGTAACTGGAGCGAAACTCCGAATCGAACATGGCGATGGTCGTTACCGGCGTGCGTGGGCCCTGGCCTGCCGGAGACTTCGTGCGAGCGGCAGCCTGAACCGCAGCCGCCTTCCGTCTGGGCTCCGGACAGCACCGGCAGAAGCGCTTCGCCGCGCAGCGAGGAACGGTCCGGCGCTTCCATCTCGCCCACGCGAATTTCGCGCACCCGTTCGAAACCCTGGGTCATGACTTCCATGTTGGAATTCACGACCGCGTCGCCCAGACGTCCGAATTTCTTCACGTACTGCTTGTGCACCACCTCGCGGAACTGCTCCGGCGTGATCCGGAATTCCTGCAAAATCGGGGACACCGCGAAGAACGCGCCGAGAAACGCGTTGCCCTGCATTCTCAATTGCAGGTCGGCGCGATCGGTGGCGTTGCGGGCGATCACGAAGCCGGGCAGCGTGTACACGTGAATCTTTTTGTCGATGATCTGCCGGCGCGCCCACATGGGCAGGCGTTCCCAGGCCTTCTCGCCTTCTTCTTCCGATTCCCAGATCAGCGCACCGCCTTCCAGCATGCCGTCCAGCGGATTGGTGTGCGTAAACGCCTTGGGGTCGCAGCACAGCACCACCGTGACGTGGCGCAGATCGCAATTCACTCGGATGCGCTCGGGAGCGGCGACCATGAAGTAGGAAGTCGGCGCGCCCTTCTTTTCCGAACCGTATTTCGGGTTGGCGCTGACGTGAATAATTTCCTTGGGATTGCCCCACTCGTCCGACCACCTTGTCGCGATCGTAAAGCAGATCGTTCAAATCGCCGATGATCGCGCCCAGATTTTTTCCGGTCGTGATTGCGCCCCAACCGCCGATGGAATGGAAGCGCACGGCCACGGCTTTCTCAGGCAGCAGCGACGGCGTCTCGTCCGATTTCACTTCGTAGGGATGATCCACGCCCAGGACGAAAAAGGAAACGCCGTCCGCGACGCCCTTGCCGTCCTTGCGTGTGCGCGTTCCGGTCGCGAATTCGTAGGCGCCCAGAACGTGCTCGGGCCGGAAATCGCGCGAACCCAATCCGTAGATGCCGGCAAACAGCCGCGGCATCTGATCCGGAGTGATGGCCGGAAGGTTCGCTTCCGCCGCATGATCCTGCGTCACCAGCGCCTTGCTCAGCGCCGTCCGGATGTCGCGCCCCATTGGGTTGTCGCCCGCCATGGGTTCGTCGGTGCGCTCCAGAACGATCACGTTGCGCTTGCCGGACAGCGCGCTGACCACGGCGGCCTCCGGGAAGGGCCGGAACACGTTCAGGTGAATCGAACCAACCTTGGCATTCGCGCTTTTCGCGCAGGTAGTCCACGGCCGCTTCGATATTTTCCGCGGCCGAGCCGAGCGACACGAACACGGTGTCCGCGTCCTGCGTCTTATATTCAGTAATCAGGCCGTAGTAGCGGCCAGTCAGCGCTCCGAAATCCGTGTAGGCATCTTCCAGGAACGGAAAGAATCGGCTCGGTGAAATTATTGCGGCGCGCCACCACGCCCTGCATGTAATGTTCCTGATTTTGCACCGGACCGAGCAGCACGGGGTTGGTCAGGTCAATCATGCGCGGCACGCGGCGCCGCTTCGGTCCAAACAAAATGCGCTGGCTTTCCGTCGGACAATCGATCATGTCGTCCGGCGCGCCCAGATATTCGCGCATCAATTGCGATTCGTGCTTATAAAAAGTGCGCTCCAGGTGCGAGGTCAGGAATCCGTCCTGCACGTTCATTCCCGGAGTCAGGCTGAGCTCGGTCACGCGCCGCAGAATCAGGGCCTGGTCGGCGGCCTGCTGCGCGTCTTTGCCGAACAGAATGATCCATCCGGTATCGAGCGCGCCGTACACATCGTCGTGTCCGCAGTGCACGTTCAGCGCATGCTTGGTCAGCGCGCGCGCGCCGACCTCCAGCACCATGGTCGAACACTTGCCCGGCGCGTGGTAATACTGCTCCACGCCATACACCACTCCCTGTCCCGACGTGAAATTGACGACGCGCTGCCCGCAGACGGAATGAGCGATGGCTCCGCCCTGTGCGGCGTGCTCGCCCTCCGCCTCGACGGCAATAGTGCTGCGTCCAAAAACATTCAACTTACCTTCAGCGTAAGCCTGCTGGTACAGCTCGCCGCCTTCGGTGGACGGAGTGATGGGATAGAAAATCCCGGCATCGGTAATGCGAGTTTCGGTGTGATACGAAACCAACTGATTTCCGTTGGCTGTGACGCGGATACCGGGGAACCGGGGCTTATCTTGCATGGGCCCTCCTTAGTGAGAGGTCATCATGCTGGCGGTGCCTCGAAAGTGCGACGGGGCACTCAGCAAAGGCCTACTTACCCGAGTTGTGGGATCCTATTAAGGCGAACGTATCACCACTGCGAAAACGTTGCAACTAATCGATTTTTTCGCCGGTGGCTCGCGCCGTTGCGGGCTGATGGTGACCGTTCGCGGGCGGTTGTCCGTAATGAATCGCTCCGTATTATTGACGAGCACTGCGCGATTAACGGTGATACGCATCACAAGGAAACGTGAGCCCTCTCAATTTGGTGCACAAAATCGGACGCTGAGTGAGTCTTCTTCGAAGTTGTGCCACTTCTGAACATGTTCGCAATTCTTCATAGACAGTTACTGTGCCGGTTTGGTAGCCTCGGCGGCATCGAAACCCGAGAAAGCCCCAGACTTCCGTGGAGGTTTTTTATGCGGCCATTGATATTCCTGAAGCTTCTGGGAATCCTGATTGCGGCGGGAATCGTTTCGCCGCAGGCATCTGCCGCCACGCTTACGGGCAAGGTCTCCGGCCCGGATGGCACGCCGTTCCGTGCAGCATTTGTGCAGGCGCGCAATTCGAAAACGCACGTCACGGTCATTGTTCTCTCTCGAAGCGATGGAAGCTATCGCGTGGAAAACCTGCCGGCGGGCGATTATCAGGTACTGGCCAAGTCAGTGGGCTACCGTTCTGACCCGAGAAGCGGCGTCGTCCTCTCCGCCGATCAGAACGTCACGCTGGATTGGACTCTTCAAAAACAAATGGTTCACTGGGATGAAATTCCCATTATCCAGGGCATCGATCTTTTTCCCGACGGTCCCGGCAAGGATAAGTTTGCGCACTGCGGCTCCAGCTGCCACGGCTTCCAGCAATTCATCAACGTGCGGCGCGACGAAAGTGGCTGGCGCGCCGTCCTTAAGGATCAGATGTCCACGCGCATCGGTGGCAGCGTTGTTTACAGCCAGATTAAAAACGATCAGGACGTGAACGAACTCGCAGCCTATGCCGCGAGGATTTTCGGGAACGGCCCCGGGGCGCTTCCGGCATCGCCGGCGGAAATGCCAGGTTATGTCGACTGGATGAAACAATTCAGCGATGACGCTCTAAAGATTGTTTACGTGCTGTACGAAATGCCGCCGGGGCGCATGACCTGGGATGCCAATCCCGACAAGGACGGCAACATCTGGTGCCCGTACTTCGGGACCGTAAACGGCGCGGGACGCCTGAATCCGGATACCGGCGAGTTGAAGGAATATTTGTGGGAAAGCCAGTCGGCGCGCGTTGGCACGCGGTCGGTGCAGATGGCGCGTGACGGCGTTTCCGCCTGGGTGGTGGAGGAAGGCGGGACGCTGGTGAAGGTGGACGTCCAGTCCGGGCGGCAGACGAAATACAAGGGTCCCGGCAAAACCATGAACACGGTGCGCGAATCTCCCAACGGAATTTTGTGGCTGTCAGGCAGCCCATTTTCCTACCGTTTTGATCCGAAATCCGGAGCGTACACAGAAATCAAGGACGTTCCCAACACCTACGGCGCGAATCTGGACCGCGCCGGCAACATCTGGTTTGACGAGGTCGGCGGGCAGGGAAGAATTTTCAAAGTGGATTACAAGACGGAGAAAGTCACCACGTGGACCCCGCCGCCGCAGCCCGGATCGCGCCGCCGATTTCAAATGGATGCCAATGGCGTAGGCTGGCTGGCGCAATACGATCGCGGTCAGATCGTCCGGCTGGATTCCGAAACCGGCGCATTCAAGGAATATCAGCTTCCCGGCGAGCAGCCGTCGCCGTATCCGATCGGCATCGACACCGGCAATCAGGTCTGGTACGCCTCCGGCATCATGGACACGGTAGGACGCCTCGATCCCGCCACCGGGAAAATTACCGAGTACCCCGCGCCCATGGTCGGCAACGGAATGCGAGAGCTGAACAACGACCCCAAAGGAAGAATGTGGTTCGCCTCTCCAGGAAACAACACGGTGGGCTACATGTATCTGGCGAAGTGAAGTAGCACAGGCTTCAGGCTGTGGGGTTCCATTGGCTATCTCAGGCTGCGCGCATTCGCCAAGATCAGATGAAAATCCACAGACTGAAGTCTGTGCTACGGTTTCGGCGCCCCCGCAGCGGCCGGCATGCGAATGCGATTCGTAAACGAATCCTCTTCTTCCGGAATGCAGGGCAATTCTTCCATATACGCCTTCTTACCTTTTAGCAGCTTATAAGTCTTGGTATCGCCCACCCACGCCGCGGTGTAGGCCTTGGGATCCTCGACGATCAGTTGCAAGGTCAGCGTGTCATGGTCCACGCGCTTGAATCGTTCCACCAGATGAATATCCTCGCTGTGCGGATCGCCATAGAAGTCCAGCCAGCTCTTTTCATTCAGCGCGACCGTATCGACCACGAACGTGTCTCCGTCCCACTTTCCGGTGGAGTCTCCCATCCACGTGGCGGCGGCATCCTTGGAGTGACCGCGCCCATCGGTCCAGATCTGGCGGAATTCATGCTCGCGTTCGAAAAACATGAACACGCGGTCCGGCGACTGGAGAATTTCAAAAGGCTGCGGGAAAAACAGAATTCGCGGAATTCCTGACGGGTAACATTTCAGGATCGGGTCGTTGCCGCCGGCTTGCGCCTTGGGGCCGTAGCCCGGTTTGGCTTCGTCATAGCGCGCCTTGGCCCACGGAGTCATCGGCGGAGGCGTTTTACTGGGCGTCGCGTAAATCCCCTGGCCCGGCAGATTGGTGAAAAATTCCCACATGCCGGAGAGATCGCGGGGTTCATTGGGAAGTGGAGCCGCATTTTTCGCCGCCGGCGATTGCTGCGCGGGCATTTGCGCATGCACCAGCGGCGGCGAACTGAACGCCGCCGCGGCCAGCATCGCCATACCTGTCAGGATCACCCTGGGCTTACGCATGCTAAATCGTCTCCATCGCCTGCAATTCGGCGCGCGATCCATGGTTGGCGTGGCCGCGTGCTCAGTACTCCTGCTCCTGCAAGCCCAATTCCTTCCCGCCGGGCAGCACTAACTTGTGCAGAAACCCTACCGGAGCGCCATTTTTTGCCGGAATCAGATTGATCGACACGACATCCCCGGCTTTCACGCTGTCCTTGCTCCATCCGGCGCGCACCAGCTTTCCTGGACTGTAAGTCTCCACGCTCCAGCGCACGGTGTTCCCCTTGTCGTCCTTCACGTCGAGATAAATCTGCACGTGCGGATTGACCCAGTCGAACTCCGTCACCGTTCCATTAATGGTGATGGGATTTTTATCGTCGTACGCAGCATTCCCGTGGTGTGCGCGCAGCGGCAGGCACGCCAAAAGCATGGCCGCGGCCGCGACCGGCAGTTTCCAACGCCTCCATCTCATGTGCATACTCCCCACTGAATTTCAGAAACCGGTGGCGCCCCGCGCCGCCGCGCGAATCATTTTTTCGCCCGCCGCAAGTGGGCGCGATCCTTTTCGTTCTCTTCGCAGGAATAGGACATGATCTCCGTATTCTGGCGCGCGATGGGCAAGGCGACGGACCAGGGCTCGGTAAAATATTTCGGATCCTCAAACGTTACAGTCCACTTGATCGTGTTGGCGTCCACTTTTTGAAAATGCTCCACCAGATGCAGCTGGTCACTGTGTTCGTGGCCCGCGGTGTCCAGCCAGGTGCGATCGTCGAGGCCCACGGTATCCACCACCAGCGTGTCTCCTTCCCACTTGCCGATGGAATCGCCGAACCAGGTGGGATCCAGATCCTTGGGATGGTTTCGCCCGTCGGTGTGAATGATGCGGAAAGTCCGCTGGTTCTCAAAAAGGATGGTCAGCACGTCCGGCGTCTGTACGATCTGGAACGGCATGATTCCCGCCTGAATTCCGCGTGCCGGGCCGATCGGGAGGCACTTGGTAAGCGGGTCGTCAATTTCATCTTCCTTCGCGAATCGCGCGGCGCCGAATTCGGTAAACGGAGGCTGGTGCCCCAGCGCTTTTGAAATGTCGGGAGTGAAGGGAGCGGACCACACGCCGTTCAGATCCGGCGGTGCTGCGGCAGAGGCGCTCGCGGGGGACGCGTGGCCGCCGCAGGACATTGCCAGAGGTAGGACCAGCAGCATGCCGGCGAATATTCTTGACGCGCCAAAACGAATCTTCACGCCGGGCCTCGCTTCCGCGTGCGGTGCATTCGCACTTACTTTTTACCGTCCCCGCCTGCCAGGCCGTAGGAATTCTGCGCCACGCCGCCCGAGCCGGCAGAAACCTCGCGCCCGTCCGGCAGCTTGACGGTCATGCACGCGCCCAGATGCGTGCCATCCTTGGCGCGAAAGCCTTTCACCGTCACCACGTCGCCGGGCTTCAAAGTATCTTTGCGCCAGCCCTGGCGATAGATCACATTCGGAGGCCCGCCCTCAAATGCCCAGTTCACCACCTTGCCGTCTTTGCCCTTCACATCCACATAGAAATAGATGTGCGGATTCATGAATTCCATTTTCGTTACGGTTCCGCTGACCGTGATCGGGTTGTCCTTGTCAAACTCTACGGAAAATCCATGATGGGCAATTGCCGGCGCGGCGGCGAACGGGGAACAAAAGGCGAGGGCCATCGCCAGGGACGCAACGCTTTTCAAGATGCACCTCAGGGATCGGCTGCGAGCTGGCCTCCTTGTATCGCGTAAAAATTCGCCGGTCAAGTACGATGATTTGGCAGTAATCATCTTGTGCGGAGAGGGCATTCAAAGACCGTGGCAGACTCGCGCCGGACTGGGATTATTTATCTAAGGAGTGTTGCAGTTTCAACGGTCTCGCCTCCGCGCCGTTCTATTTCTTGCACTGCGCGGCATGCGGGTGAACGTCGCTCACTTCTGTCTGGGTTGGAAGAGCCGGTTCACTTCCGCATAGGTCGGAGCGGCATCCGTCATCGGCGTAAAACTTCCTTCGTCGCGTAACTGCCGCGCCATGCGTCCCAAAAAACCGAGCGTGGCGCGCATCGGACCCGATCCCAGGCTCACGCGCGCCACGCCCAGTTGCTGGAGTTCGGCGACGGGCGGCGTGCCAACGGTGGCCAGAATATTCAGCGGCCCGATAACTCCGCGCGCAATCTGCGCAATCGTCTCGCGATCTTTGGCTCCCGGAGCGAACAGCGACGGCGCACCCGCTTCGCGATAAGCGTTCAGCCGCGCGATGGTGCGCGCCACTCGCGTTTCCGCCGGCCCGATGCCGTACAACAGAATGTCCGTGCGCGCGTTCAGCACAAAAGGCACGTGCGTGGCAGCCGCGGCCTCCACCACCGCCTGAACGATTTCTTTCTGCCGCTTCACATCCATCAGAAACCCGGGCTTTTCCTCTGCGCCGTCTTCCAGATTCATGCCCACGGCGCCTGCGTCAATGACTTCCCGCGCCGTTTCTGCGATTTCTTCGGGGCTGCTGCCAAATCCGGCCTCCACATCCGCCGTCACGGGAATCTCGACCGCTGCCGCGATGCGGCGCACCGCGCCGAGCATTTCGTCCCGCGAAATCTTCTCTCCGTCGGGCGCTCCCAGCGCAAACGCCACTCCGGCGCTCGATGTGCCGATCGCTGGAAAGCCCGCCTCTTCAAAGATACGCGCGCTCGCGGCGTCCCAGGCATTCGGAAGGACCAGGATTTTCGGTCCGCGGTGAAGCGCGCTGAATCGTTCTCCAAGTTGCTCAAGCGTGGGTTTCATGGCGTCCTATGGCGCATTGTATTACGAAGTTTTTTTAGGCTCCAGCCTTCAGAAAAAGTACTTCATTGTGTCATTCTGAGCGAAGCGAAGAATCTTTCTTCGATCGCAGTGCAAGCAAAAAACAGGGAGAGATTCATCGCTTCGCTCAGAATGACAGCTTTTTGAATTTTCCCGCAGCTTGTCCAGCACGCGGTTCAGCGGGAGGCCTGCTGGCGGCTCTCAAAAAATTTGCGGCTCGCCCTTCATGATTCCTAAAGAATGGGAGTTTAGATTGGATGGCTGACGAGGCTGCGGACTCGAGGGGATCGGCGCTACCCGCCTGCGACCGTAACGGAGCGATTCTTCACTTCGTTCAGAACGTCACCCGGTCGGACTGGAGCGCGGGACGATGGTTCTGGACGTGCAGAAACCGCGGCGGTAAACATTCATGGTCCCGCGCTGGAGATTGCGCCGATCATGATAAATTAACCGCTAACGCCAATTAAAAATTTGACTGGAGGATCGGATGATTCGCAAGAAACTCTTGCCCGGCGCGTGTTTCGCACTGTTGGCCGCCGCGGCGTCGCTCCCTGCGCAAACTTCGCCGCCAACCGCGGTTCGCGCGGGCCACATGTTTGACAGCAAGACCGGGCAGATGCTCAACAACCAGGTCATTTTGATCCAGGGCGAACGCATCACGGACGTTGGCCCGGAAGATCGCGTGAAAATTCCGGACGGAGCGAAAGTGATTGACCTCAGCCAGGCCACGGTGATGCCCGGCCTGATTGACGGACACACGCACATGTACGACAGCCTTTCGAACGGCGCGCGCGTCACCACTACCACCGAGGCCTGGACGATCTCCGCGGTGAAAGAAGTGCGTGCCGACTTGCTCGCCGGCTTCACTGCGGCGCGCGATTGCGCCACGCATGGCGAGGGCTATGGGGACGTGGACGTCCGCAACGCCATCAACAAGGGAATGATCGAGGGCCCGCGCATGCAGGTCGCCACGCGCGGAATCGGAGGCGCCGGATCCAGTTTCATCGGCGCGCCGGGCGGCAATCTGACCGCCGGGCAGCAGAGCATCACCGGCGTGATCCAGGCTCGCGAAGCCGTCCGCCAGCAGATCCGCTACGGCGCGGACCTCATCAAGATTTTCCCGGCAGGCGGGTATTCCTTCAGTTCGGCCGGGGAACTCTTCGTCGAGCCGATGATGACGCTCGAGGAAGTGCAGGCGATCGTGGATGAAGCGCACCGCCATCACAAGGCCGTGGCTTCACACGCCTACGGCGGCGACGGCCTGCGCTATTCCGTCATGGCCGGCGTGGACACCATCGAACACGGCCAGGCGCTCGATGAATCCGAATTCAAGATGATGATTGAGAAGGGCATCGTCTGGGATGTGACCGGCTACCGCTACTCGATGCCGGAAATCGTCGAGGCGGATCACAAGCGCACCGGCGGCAAGTACGACCTCCCTGCGATATTCGAAAAAACGTTCGAAAAGGGAATGGCCATGAAGGTGAAGATGATGTTCGGCAGCGGCGTCGACGGAGATCCCTACGCGCATGGCGACCAGTACACCGAATTCGTCTGGCTGGTGAAACACGGCATGGCGCCGGCCAAGTCCCTGCAGCTCGCGACCATCGTGGATGCCGAAGTCATGGGCTGGCAGGCCGATATCGGCTCGCTGGAAAAGGGAAAGTACGCCGACGTGGTGGCCGTCTCCGGAGATCCCTTGAAGGATATTTCCGAAATGCAGCACGTGAAATTCGTAATGAAAGGCGGCAAGGTAGTCCGCAACGACATGAAATAAATTTCGAAAAGACCGTGCCTTCCATATCGACTCGTAACGCCAGCAGTGTCGAAGTGTAGTGACCGGTGCAGTTCCCGGGGTGCCCCACCCTTGCGTCTTTCGCGAGGGTGGGTTTTTTTTGTTGGCACGATGAAATGTTCGACAATGATTTTCTATCCCCTCGCCATCAAAACCGCCCGCCCTTTGAAAACCACAAAGGATGGGGCACCCAAACCTAGTCCCGTCATAAATATCCTTGAAGTTCGCCGCGAAAGCTTTTTTTCGTGGTGTATTCCGATTGACTTGCTTTCCGAGCGGCTGGTATAAGGCCAGACAGCCAGTTGCAGAGTTTTTTCGATGCAAGCGATCGGGTCAGGCGCGCGGGCGACGCCAGCCGGTGTGTTCCGCTTCTAAATTTTGGCGTCAGGCAATTTCATTCACGGGGAGTGTGGTGCGATGATGCGCAGGATGGTTGGATTTCTGATTTTTTCGTTCGCGGTTTTACTCACGGCACTGTCAATCTCCGCGCAAAATGGCGGGCAGATCATTCGCCTCGATCCCGCGCCTGGACGCGCTCGTTCCGGCCGATGCCAAAATCGAAAAGCTGGCCGACGGCATGGGCTTCCTCGAAGGGCCGGCCTGGGTACATTCCGGCGGGACGGGCTACCTGATTTTCAGCGACATTCCGGCCAACGTCATCGACAAGTGGGACCCGCAAACCAAAAAAGTTTCCGTGTTTCTTGATAAGAGCGGATTCACCGGCAGCGATCCGGGCGACGCGGGCTTTCAGTTGAACAACGGCCACGCCGTCGTCACTTTGTTTGGCTCGAACGGCATCACGCTCGATAAGCAGGGCCGGGTCACTTACTGCCACGCACGGGGATCGCGACATCGTGCGCATAGAAAAGGACGGCAAGCGCACCGTGCTCGCCGATCACTTCGAAGGCAAGCGGCTCAACAGTCCCAACGACCTGGTTTACAGATCCGATGGCGCGCTTTATTTCACCGATCCCCCGTTCGGCCTGCGCAAGGTGGCGGACGATCCAAAGAAGGAATTGCCCTTCGCCGGCGTGTTCCTGCTGAACAAAGGCAAATTGACGGTGGTCAACAAGGATTTCGGCGCGCCGAACGGCCTGGCGTTCTCTCCCGATGAAAAATATCTGTACGTCGATGACTCGTTCACCAAAACCTACTGGCGCTTCGATGTGCAGCCGGACGGCACGCTCACCAATAAGAAGCTGCTCATCGATGCATCGTCCAGCAAGGAAGACGGCGTTCCGGACGGAATGAGGATCGACAAGCAGGGAAATATTTACGCCGCTGGGCCGGGAGGCGTCTGGGTGATGACGCCGGAGGGAAAACATTTGGGAACGATTCGTCCCCCGGAAAATCCCGCCAACATGGCCTGGGGAGACGCGGACGCCAAAACTCTCTACTTCACCGCGGTAACCGGGTTGTACCGGTTAAAACTCAACGTTGCAGGCATTCGGCCATAGGGGATCCAGGATGAAGAGAACATTTACCGCGCTCGTCGTATTGTTGTCGTTGTTCTGTGTGCCGTTCCAGCCGAATTCTTTCGCGCAGACGAAAAAGGCGCGAGCCGGCAACCGATGCGCCGGACTGGGTCGCCCTCGATCATAAGTGGCTCGATTCCGAAAGGAAAGGCGACCTCGCTTTTCTGGAAAAATTCTTTGCGGATAGCTACGTTCTGGTTCTTGCCAATGGCCAGTCCTACACCAAGAAGGAATGGCTGGGAATCCTGCGCAGCCCGGAACGCCCGACGCTGCTGGTTCTCGATCCCGAAAATATCCAGGCGCACGTCTTTGGGAACGTGGCGATCCTTACGGATCACACCACGCTGAAAGGACATGACGCCAAAGGGAACAGCCTCGACGGAGAATTCAACGTCTTTCGCGTAGTGATTAAACAAAACGGAATGTGGCGTGCCACCGGCGTGGTGATGAACCAGGACCAGACCAAGAAGTAGTGGGTTATTGAACGTGGCGCCGGAGTTTCGCCGGCGCCGCGCGAGACCGAATTCCGTCGGGAGAATACAGGATGAAACGCGCGTACGGAATTTCAGCGATCGCATTCACGATCATCGCCTCGGCGGCCATCGCCTTCGGCCAAGCCGCGAAGAAGCCGGCTAGTGCCGAAGACGAACGCAACAACATCGCCGTCCTCGACCACATCTGGCTGGACGCCGCGCACAATCGCGACACCGCAACCTTGCAGTGGCTCTTCGCCGAAAAATTTGTCGAGGTTCACCCCGGCGGATTTATCGTCAACAAGCAGGAACAGATCGATCAGATCATGGACCCGCAGCGCGTGCTGAACGAAATCCATCCGGATAATATTCGAGGTGCGTTACATGTCCGCCGGACGTGGCGGTTCTCACGGACACCACCACGATCAAGGGAACGAGCGGCGGCGTTACGTACGATGGCCCGCAACGCGTGATTCGGGTTTTCGCGAAGCAGAATGGTCGATGGCGCGCGGCAGGCGCGGGGATCGTGCGATTGCAGCAATAAGCAGAACGAGCTTTACGGGCTGCGAAAAAAGTACGTCGTTTTGTCATTCTGAGCGAAGCGAAGAATCCCCTCTTCGATCTAAGTGCGAGCAAAAAACAAAAGAGATTCTTCGCTTCGCTCAGAATGACAGCCTTATGAATGTTTCCGCGGCGTGTGATCCCTGTTAGCTTTGGTTCTTGCAAGGCTCAGCCCCAAACAGGCTGAAGCCCATCCCGCTTATCCCAACGGCTGCACGCCCAGCCGTCCTGCCAAGTCATTCAAAATCTTGCGCTGCCCTTCGTTCAGCGGAACGCCGTTGTCCATCCGCTCGCGGTACACCTGCTCGGAATGCTCACCCGGCAACCGCACTTCGTCCACGCCGGGCAGCGTGGGCGATGACTTCATCACGTCCCACACTTCGTCCACATCTTCCTTGAACGAAGCGATGTCCGAAAACGCCGCGATGTTCACGGCGACGATCGTCTGCCCCGTGTTGCTCGGCGTTTTGGAATCCACGGTGTAATCGACCACGTCCCGGCCAAATGCCGCGCCATTCAAGGTTCCGGCCAGCAATCCGATCATCAGCGCCAGGCCGTATCCCTTCGGTCCGCCAATCGGAAGCAGAAAACCTTCGCTCGCGCGTTTCGGATCGGTCAGCGGTTTTCCTTCGCGGTCGATCATCCATCCTTCCGGCATGGGCTCGCCGCGCTGCGCTTTCAGTCGGATCTTGCCGAAAGCCGTATTCGTCGTGGCCATGTCCAGCGTGATCGTCGGATGCCGCAAGCCCGGCACGGAGATCGAAATCGGATTGGTGCTCAGCAGCGCTTCGGTGCCGCCCCACGGAGGCAAGAGATTGGCATTGCCCACGCAGAAATACATTCCGATCATGTCCTGCGCTCGCGGCCATGCGCGGATAAAGCTGCGCCGGGCCGGCATGATTGCTGCGGCGCGTGCCCACCCAGGCCACGCCGCACTGGCGCGCCTTTTCAATCGCCAGGTCCGTGGCGCGCTTCATCACCAGATGGCCCAGCGCGTTGTCGCCGTCCACGAGCGCCGATCCGGGACGATCGTTCACCACCTGAATGTTGGGCCGCGGATTCACCGTGCCGCCTTCAATCTGTTTCACGTACTGCGGCAGGCGGAACACGCCGTGCGCGTCGCCGCCTCGCGCGTCGGACTCGGCCATCAGCGCGGCCACTTGATGCGCGTCGTCCGCGGGAATTCCCGCGGCGGCCAATGATCGCGCGATGAATTCCATCAGAACGGTGATCGGAACCGGGGGCGGACCTGCCGGAGCAGGTTTTGCAAGTTTCGGTCATGCTTCTTGACTCCTCGTGAGATTGGGTGTCAACCCCGAATAGCCCGGACTCTTCGCTGTTCGATTTGTGCAGGCTCGCCGACATAGGCGTACGTCGATTCCGGCCACAAACCCGCCAGCCAAATCCTTTCTTCCAATTACGCGAAACGCACTTTGACGTCCGGTCGCTTATCCAGTGTCACGGTATCGATGAAACGCACCTGGCGCTCGTCCAGAGTAACGATCAAGCGACTGCGTGCGGATGCCTTCGCCGAAGAACCGCACGCCGCGCAGCAGGTTTCCGTCCGTCACGCCGGTGCACGCGAAAATAATTTTCTTGCCGGGCGCCAGGTCTTCGGTTCGATAGATGCGCTTGCCGTCCTTGATTCCCATCTTTCGCCAGACGTTCTTCGTGCTCGGGTTTGGAAACCACCAGACGCGCCAGAATTTCTCCATTCAGGCAGCGCAGCGCCGCCGCAGTCAGCACGCCTTCGGGCGCGCCTCCAATGCCCATGACGGCGTGCACGCCCGGTCCCGATCACCGCCGCGGAAATGCCGGCGGAAAGGTCGCCGTCGCCGATCAGGCGAATGCGCGCGCCGGTGGCGCGAATATCGGCGATCAGTTTTTCGTGCCGTGTGCGTTCCAGAACAATGATCGACCAGATCTTCGACGTCGCGATCGAGCCGCTTGGCGATGGCGCCCAGGTTGTCAGCGACCGGCGCGTCCAGATCGACGGCAGCCTCTTGCAGGATGGGCCGACAATAATTTTTTCCATGTACAAATCCGGGGCATGCAGCAGCCCGCCCTTTTCGCTGGCGGCCAGCACGGTAATCGAGCCGGGCGCGCCCGTGGCGCAAAGGTTCGTGCCTTCCAGAGGATCGACGGCGATGTCCACCGCGGGGAAATTAAATCCGCGCACATGCTGAGCGGCGCCGATTTTTTCGCCGATGAAAAGCATGGGCGCCTCGTCGCGTTCGCCCTCGCCGATCACGATCGTGCCGTCCATGGGCACTTCGTCCATCACCCTGCGCATGGCTTCAACGGCGGCCTGGTCGGCCATGTGGCCGTCGCCGCGGCCCATCGTCTTGGCCGATTCAATGGCCGCCTGTTCGACGACGCGCAAAAATTCCAGACTCAGTTCGATTTCCATCAGCACTCCCGCTCACTGAAATTTTTTGGAACCTTCCAGAATCTGGCGCGCGGTCGGACACGGTTGACACGCGCGTCACGGCTAGAACATATGCCTATCCTAAACTAAGAATGCGCTGTGCGCCTAGTGGAACACTCGACGCGTTTTCCGGTCGAAGACCTGTTGAGCCGGGCCTCCCGAAAATGCGCTAAGCGTACATATTGCACTCCGAGAAACTCGCCGTGGCGCAGCGAGTTTCCGGGTCCATGGACGGCGTGTTAGATTTCAAACCTGGGTGAAATTTTAGCGACCGCATCATGCCGATTCAGAGACCACCAATCGCGCCGCCGCGCCAAAAGATCTCGCACGTAGAGATCTACTGGAAAACTGTAACTTACCGCACTGTCGCGGTTTACGTTCTGCTGATTTTCGCCGTGGTGATGGCCGGTTTGTACCTGATTTTTCCCGAGGCCTTCAGCGGCGCGATGACCAAAATCTCTCAAGCCATCGGCGCGAATACCGCCCCACACCGCCGTCCTGACTGCCAAGCAAGCCAAATTCGTAAACCTGGACGGGCGCGTGCAAGTTAAGAAGGTAAATTCCGTGCAATGGGTGACGGCCGACTACCGCATGGCCCTCGATAAAGGAGACCTGATTCAGACCGGCGGAGATGGCGTGGCGCGCATCACGTTTGCCGACGGCACGACGTACACCGTTCAGTCGGACACCCTGGTCACGGTCGAAGAAAATTCCGTCGGGCGGGACAGCGAAACGCGCGTAGCCATGCACATCACCTCGGGCGCGGTGGACCTGGCCACGGGCACGTGGGATTCCCCGAAATCCAAGGCCGAAGTTTCCTTTTCGAACGCCGTGGCGTCTGTGCAGCAGAATAGCCGTGCCGCCGTGCGCAGCGACCCCAAGACCAGCGAATCTGAAATTACAGTTTCCGCCGGCACCGCCGAACTCGCTACTACGGACGGCCGTCAGCACGTCGAGATTGGCCGCTGGGAGCGCGTGACCGTGCCGCCGAGCGGCGGCACCATCGTCAAGTCCAACGTCCTGGCCCCGCCGGATCTGGCGCAGCCCATGAACCTGCAGCCTCTTATCGTCCCCGATCCCAGGCGCGCGCCGGTCCATTTCGAATGGAAGCCCGTGCGGGATGCGGTTGGGTATGAACTGCGCATCAGCTCGACGGCCATGTTTTCGAGGATTGTGGAGGACCGCAAGCTGACCGGAACGTCCGTGGAGATCAGCGGCCTCGAACAAGGGGACTATTATCTGGGATGTTCTGGCCACCGACGAGCAGAAGCGGATCAGCGCTCCGAGCGATACCTTCAAGTTTACGCTCGCGACACAAGGCAAGGGCCAGGAGATGCTCCTGGAGGTCGCAAGTACCGAGTTGCATGGTAACGTGGTAGAGATCACCGGGCGCACCGAGCCAGGCGCCGCACTCATCATTAACGGCGAGCAAGTCGCGGACATCCGGAATGACGGAGCGTTTAAATATTTCACAGCCCCGTTGACTCGGGGCAGCCAGACCATAGTCCTCACCGGGCAAAACCGGAGGGGCGGCACGGCGATCAAGCGTGTGGAGATCGTGATCCCATAGTCGGGCAGCCGGTGCGGGCCCGCGCAGGGCTCGCGGCACTTCGTAAAGTTAGAGTTCGTAAAGTTAGAGCTTGTTAGGGAGGCATGGCCGGGCGGCAGCCTACGAGAGACGGCAACCAGCAACCGCTCGAGCAGCCCGGCACTGAGGGAAATATGTTGAACAACGGTTACAACCTTCGCTCGGTCTTCAGTTTGTTTTCTTCCGACCTGGCGATCGATCTGGGGACGGCCAACACCCTCGTCTACGCCAAGGGCAAGGGGATCGTGGTCAACGAGCCCTCCATCGTGGCCATCAACAAGAACAGCGGGGAAGTCGTGGCGGTAGGCAAGGAAGCCAAGGACATGCTCGGCCGCACGCCCGGCAACGTGGTCGCCATCAAGCCCATGAAGGATGGCGTGATCGCCGACTTTAAGGTGACCGAGAAGATGCTCACCTATTTCATCCAGAAGGCGCATAACCGGCGCATGCTGGTGCACCCGCGCATCGTGATCGGCGTGCCCAGCGAAATCACCCCGGTGGAAAAACGCGCCGTGCAGGATTCGGCCTATCGCGCCCGCGCCAGCGAAGTGTATCTGGTGGAGCAGGCTATGGCCGCGGCCATCGGCGCGGGCCTGCCGATCGAAGAGCCTTCCGGAAACATGGTGGTGGACATCGGCGGCGGCACCACGGACATCGCCGTCATCTCCATGAGCGGCATCGTCTATTCCCGGTCGGTACGCGTCGCGGGAAATGAAATGGACGAAGCCGTGATGCAGTACCTGAAGCGCAAGTACAACCTTCTGGTGGGCGAGCGCACCGCGGAACAGATCAAGATGGAAATCGGTTCGGCCTACCCGCTGGAAAAGCCGCTGACCATGGAAGTGAAAGGCCGCAACCTGATCGAGGGCGTTCCGCGAACAGTCACGATTGATGACAGTGAAATCCGCGAAGCGCTTTCCGAGTGCGTGGCCACAATTCTGAACGCCTGCCGCGTGGCGCTCGAGCGCACCCCGCCCGAGCTTTCCGCGGACATCAGCGACCGCGGCATCGTTCTGACCGGCGGCGGCGCGTTGCTGAAAAATCTGGACAAGCGCATTCGTGAGGAAACCGGCCTGCCGGTCTCCATCGCGGACGACCCGCTGGCCTCCGTGGTGCTCGGCACGGGTAAAATGCTCAGCGATTTCCGCCTGCTGCGCCTCGTTTCGATTGATTGAGCGCCGGTAGCACAGACTTCAGTCTGTGGATTTTCAATTGACCTTGGCTGAACTGTCGGTTCTTAGCTGGAAAGAACGAGGCGGGCGCTGAGAATTTCGGGTATCGAATGGACCCCCACAGACTGAAGTCTGTGCTACCTATAATCTGTGCTGCCTATAATTTGAACGCTGAAAGTTTTCCCGATGATTGCCATTCCTTCACGCCACAAATCCCTGACGCTGCTGGCGACCGTGGTCGTCACGCAGGTGCTGCTGCTGGCCGTGCAGATCAAGCGCGAACGCCAGGTGCGCCTGATTCGTGTGTGGGCTGTGGAATTGATTTCCCCGCTGCAGCGCGTTGGTTCCTGGACCGTCAACGGCGCGGCGCACGGCTGGGGCGGGTACATCGGGTTGCGCAGAGCGCAAAAAGAAAATGACGCCATGCGCGCTGAGATGGACCGCCTGAAAATCCGCAACGCCGAACTCGAAGGCCGCGCCCTCGAGGCGGATCGCCTGGCCACCTTGCTCAGTTTTCGCAGCGCTCATCCCGAATCTCCCATGCTGGCCGCACGCGTCATCGGCGCCAGTCCGGATTCCGGCAGCCAGGTGGTCAATATCGACCGCGGTTCGCGCGATGGCATCCGCCGCGACATGGGCGTGATCACGCCGGACGGCGTGGTTGGAAAAATTCTAGCAGTCTATCCTGACATTTCCCAGGTGTTGCTGCTTGGCGACAAGGAAAGCGGCGTGGGCGCTCTGCTGTCCGATACGCGCACGCAAGGTCCGGTGAAGGGAACCGGCGAGCCGCTGCTTTCGCTGGATTACATCAGCAGCGATGAAAAAGTTCAGGTGGGCGAAGCTGTGCTGACCTCCGGCCAGGACCGCATCTTTCCCAAGGACCTGCCCGTCGGCAGGGTCGTCGATTTTTCCTCGGACCCCAAATCACCGTTCATGAAAATTCGCGTAAAGCCCGCCGCGCACCTGGACCGGCTCGAAGAAGTCATGATTCTGGAGACCCGGCAGGATTTGAATTTGAAGAAGGAACCGGACGCCATGACCACGCCGGTTGGATCGCCTGCTCCGAAGGCCGCGCCTGCTCCGGCAAGCAATACGGCGCCGCCGCCGGCGGCGAAACCCGCAGCGCCGCCTCCCGCCAAGCCGGCGACAGCAGCTCCCGCGGCGCATTGATTCTGAACTCGGGAACGTAAGCAGGAGAACATGGACAGCAGCGAAGTTTACATCGGATCAGAGCCGCACATCGAAGTGCACAAATACTACGGCGGAGTGGTGCCCGTGGTGGTGGTGCTGGCGCTGGTGCTGCAGGCCTTTTTCCCGGTCTACATTCGCTCGGCAAATTATCTGGAATTACCCCTGCTCGTGACGCTGTACTTCGCCCTCAGCAAGCGCAATCCGTCATCCGGCTTGCTCCTGGGCATGGTAGTGGGCCTGCTGCAGGACAGCCTGAGCCGTACGCCGCTGGGCCTCTACGGGATGGCAAAAACTTTTGTCGGATATCTGGGATCATCGATCGGGTCGCGGATTGACGTAGAGCATCCAGTCGCGCGCTTTCTGCTGACGGTCGGTTTTTACCTGTTCCATCACGCGGTGTTCACCCTGACCACGCGGGCGCTGCTGGCTCAGCGGAATGAGAGTTACATCACCGCTGCCAATCCTGATTGCCTCGCTGGTCAACGCGACGATCGCCATCGGACTGTACCCGCTGCTGGACCGGTTGCGCAAGCCGTCTTAGGCCAAAACCGGACGGCTCCGGGGGTATCCGTTAGGTGCGCAAGATCTTGCACACCCCTTGCCCAAGTGCTAGTGTGGTCGATGGTTACGGTGTGGAGAAAACCCATACGGTGTGCGGCGGAAGAGGCCGCACGGAGTTGAGTTCGCCATTTCTTTAATGAACGATAAGCGGTTGCCGACGGAGCGTCTGACCGTCGTTTCTTACGTCGTCGTCGGGATGATTGCGCTGCTGCTGTTTGGCTTCTGGAAGCTGCAGATCGTCGATTCCGACCGCTACTCGCAGATGGCCGAGCGCAACCGCGTTCGGTCCATCCCCATCATCGCGCCGCGCGGCTCCATGCTCGATCGCGAGGGCCGCGTCCTGGTGGACAACTATCCCTCCTTCAGCGTTCTCCTGTTGCGTGACACTCCGGAACAAGTCGAAAAGCTGCTGCCGCAAATTGCCGATGGCCTGGGCATGACCCTGGATGACGTGAAGCAGCAGATCGAAGCTTCGCGGGCCATGCCGAAGTTTCAGCCCATCGTCATCAAGCCGGAAGCCAGCCCGTCCGACATTGCCTTCATCGAGTCGCATCGCGTGGACATTCCGGTTCTTGAAATGCTGATGGTGCACCGCCGCCGCTATCCGCACGGAGATATGCTGGCCAACGCCATTGGCTACGTGGGCGAAGTCAGCGCGGAGCAGGTGGAGGATTCCGATTCGAACCTGAAGCCGGGAGACATCGTCGGCAAGACCGGCCTGGAGCGCCAATACAACGAAACGCTGATGGGCACGGACGGACTGCGCCGCGTGATCGTCAACAGCATCGGCAAGGAAGTGGGCCGGCTGGAACAGAAGGACGCCATTCCCGGCAAGCCCATCCAGTTGACGATCGACTACGATCTGCAGAATGTCGCCGACGACTACATGGCCGACAAGGAAGGCGCGGTCGTCGCCATGGATCCGCGCACCGGGGAAATCCTGGCGATGGTCAGCCGGCCCGACCTTCGATCCCAACGATTTCGCCATTCGAATTCCCACGGCGGAGTGGCAGTCGCTCAACACCGATCCGCGCACCCCGCTGCTGAATCGCGCCATTCAGGGGCAGCTGGCGCCGGGTTCGGTGTTCAAAATCGTGATGGCCACGGCGATGCTGGAATCCAAGGATGTCCCGGCAAACTTCACGGCGTTCTGCCCGGGCCACGCCACGTTCTACGGGCGCACCTTCCACTGCTGGCGGCCAGCGGGACACGGCGTGGTCGATCTGCACAAACGCCATCGTGCAATCCTGCGACGTTTTCTTCTACACGCTCGGCCAGCGGCTGGGCATCGACCGCATTCACGAATATGGCGCCGATCTGGGTCTTGGCCAGCGCACCGGCATCGACTTGCCGGGCGAAGAAACGGGCCTCATGCCATCGGAAGAATGGGTCCAGCGCGTGTTTCACCACAAATGGTATGCCGGCGAAACGATTTCGGTTTCCATCGGGCAGGGGTCGGTCACCGTCACTCCGATTCAACTGGCGCGCATGATCGGCGCCGTGGCCAGCGGCGGCGACTTGCCGCAGCCGCATCTGCTGAAGAATTTCAACGCCAAGATGGATCACTTTCCGATCTCGCGAAGACACGGTCGAGCGAGTCACGCAGGGAATGTACGGCGTCATCAACGAGGGCGGCACCGGATCGAGCGTTGAAACTTGCAGAACATCGAATTCTCCGGAAAGTCCGGAACGGCGCAGTTGATGAGCTACGGCGCCGGCAGCCAAACTGGGCAAGAAGGGAAAGGAAACCAACGGCTGGTTCGTGGGCTACGCGCCGCGCCGCAATCCGGAAATCGTGGTGGCGGCGGTCGTTCAGGGCAGCAGCGAGCACGGCGGCACGACCGCGGGCCCCGTGGTGCGCGATATCGTCAAGGCGTTTTTACGACAAGAAGAGCGGAATGAAAGTGCAGGAATATCACGGCCAAGAACGGGCATGCGCCAAAAATGGTGCCGACGTCCGGTGGATGACCCGTCGCTGACGCAGCGGAATCGCGCCGAGCGCGGTAACACTCGATGCCACAAGGGAACCAGCATTCGCGATTACGACTGGTGGCTGCTGGCCATCACGTTTTCGCCATTTGCGGCGTAGGCGTGCTGGAAATCTGGTCGGCCACCCAGGCCAGCCACCTGGCCGGCATGCACACGCATCAGATGGAATGGATTGGCCTGGGTTTCATCCTCATGATGGCTGCTTTCCCGCCTGGACTACCACACGCATCATGGATCAGGCGCCGATTTTGTACCTGATCGCGATCATTGCGCTGATCGCGGTTCTGGCCATGGGACACACGCGTTTTGGAGCCAAGCGATGGCTGCCCGATTCTGGGCGGGTTTTTGCAGGTGTCAGAACTCGTGAAGTTGATTATAATCGTGGTGCTGGCGCGCTTCTTTTCCGAAGTGCGAACCGAGCAGCTGACTCTGGCGGATCTGATCAAAACGGCCGCGCTGATGGGCTTGCCGCTGGCGCTTGATCATGCTGCAGCCGGACCTGGGTACCGCGCTGGTGCTGGTGCCGCTGGCGGCCGTGGGAGCCTACCTGGCGGGCTTGCAATGGAAGCATTCGCTTGGCTATCGTGGCGCTGGCGGCCATCATGGTGCCGGTGGGCTATCATTTTCTTAAGCCCTATCAGAGAGAACGTGTTACAACATTCCTGCGCCCGGAAGAGGATCCCAAGGGCGCGGGCTATCAGATCCTGCAATCGAAAATCGCCGTGGGATCCGGCGGATTTTGGGGCAAGGGACTGGGCAACGGAAGCCAGAATCAATTAGGCTTCGTGCCGGTGCGGTATTCGGATTTCATCCTGGCGGCGCTCGCGGAAGAGTTGGGATTTGCAGGTGTCTTCGTGGCGCTGCTTTTATATATGTTTCTGCTGTTGCGCCTGGTTCAGAACGCCCAGCGCGCGCACGATCGAGCGGGCATGTTTCTGATCATGGGCGTGACGGCAGTATTCGGTTTTCACGTTCTGGTGAATGTGGCCATGGTGATTGGAGCAATGCCGGTCACCGGCATTCCGCTGCCGCTGATGAGTTACGGCGGTTCGGCCACACTGTTTGTGTTTCTGGCATTAGGGCTGGTGATGAACGTGCGTCTCCGGCGTTTCGTCAATTAGCCGAACGCAATGCTTTCCGGCTCGCGCCGGCCTGTGATTTCAGCGGACGGCCCGCCGGCAAGAGAAAAAATTGGATATAAATTTTGGAGTGAGGCAAGTGCCCAGCGGAAGTACCAATACCATGTTGACTTCCCCGGCCCTCCCGATATTCGGGACCGCGCACACCGTTTTTGCTGCGGGCTTTCCCTACAGCCCGCGCCCGGTGCGCCAGGCCGGAGTGCGGCCATGCCCTCCGAGGAGTTTTCATGTCGAAGGAGCTAGTGATCTCCGCGACCCAGCACGAGACCCGGGTCGCGATTATGGAAGATGGACAGCTTTGTGAAATTTACATTGAACGCGAAAAAGAATTTGCGCTAGTCGGAAGTCTATACAAGGGCCGAGTCACCAGAGTACTCCCCGGTATGCAGTCGGCCTTCGTCGATATCGGCCTCGACAGCGACGCCTTCCTGTACGTCAGCGATTTCCTGGAACATCTCGAGGAGTACGACCACGTTGAGCCCAAGGCTCAGCGGCCGCCTCAGCAGCAACAGGCGCGCAGCGAAGTGTATCCGCCAACCACCAATGGCGGCGCGGTTCCCGCGCCCGTCCAGGCACAGGCGCCGCCCG
The DNA here is from genome assembly GCA_963774805.1 of uncultured Acidobacteriota bacterium. Lineage (GTDB taxonomy): Bacteria > Acidobacteriota > Terriglobia > Acidiferrales > UBA7541 > Palsa-360. The sequence continues at coordinate 273,602 of CAVZGK010000014.1, read as the reverse complement.
AAGCCGCGCCCGAGGCTTACCCTGAAATTCCTGAAGCGCAGGATGCGAGCACCGCGGCGGAGCCCGCCGGATCTTTCCCGGCCATCACTCCGCTGGAAGGCGAAACCATTCAGGTAGTTGCCGCGGGCCAGGGCGCCTCAACGGAAGGCGGCCGCCCCGGTGCGCCCATGCAACGGACGCAGCATCCTCCGTTCCCGCCGAGAAACGATCGAGGTCGTGGAGGTTTCGGAAATCGTGGTGACCGCGGAGACCGCGGTGGGCGCAACCGCCGCTTTGGCGGGCGTCCCGGCCAGAACCGCGGCGGCCGCGATCGCCGTCCGCAGGGGCGCGATCTGCCGCCGTCCAAGTACGCTTCGCCGTCGGATGCGCGTCCGTCCCGCGAATCGCAGCCGTACGAGCCGCCCGCGGCCACCGATTTCGAACCCATCATTCTGCCGGGCGAGTCGCTCTCCATTTTCAAGGACCGCGCGCCTTCCGCTTCAACCGGCGGCGCGGCCGAACGTTCTTCGTTCAGTACGCAAGCTCCGCCCGCGCCCTCGGCGCAGCGCAGCTATTCGGATGAAGAAATTTCCGCGGGCCTGCCCGGAGCTTTGTTTGCGACTCCTCCGCCCGCGCGTGCGGACGAACACGAATCGGAAGCCCCGGAAGCTTTCACCGAATCCTCCGTAAGCGCTCCCGAGTACGCCGCCGCTTCGCCGGACGCGCGCACGGAAATCGCGCGCGACCTGGACGGGTTAGACCCCGAGGCCGAACCGGCCATCCTTTCCGACGCGCAGGTTTCGAGCGGAGGCAGCCTGTCCGACGAGGACGTCTCCTCGCTGGCCGAACAGCTGGCGGAAGCCAAGCACGAAGAAGCCCGCGGCGAGGCCGAAGACCGCGTCGAGGCCGCCGAAGCTGTGGCCGAAACAGTTCGTGGAACCCGCGGAACTCGAGGAACTGCAGGAGGCGCTCGATTCCGACGAGGAGGAGAACGCCGAGGCCGACGACCATGAGGACGCGGCCGACGAAGCCGATGCCCTCGCGGACGAAATGCATGACGAAGCTCTCGCTGCCGAGGCTTCTCCCGAACATGGCGAGGAACACGGCGAAGCGCACGAGGATCTTCACGCCGAGGGACACTCGGAAGCAGCATGCCGGCGGGCAAGATTTTGAACAGAGCCTTGAACATGGCGAGGAGCACGGCGAAGAACACGGCGATGGCAGATCGACGATCACGCCGAAGGGCACGGCGAACTGCAGGCCGCAGCTGCCGGCGAAGGGCAGGAACAGTTCCACGCGCCGGAGGGAGCGCAGCATTCCGGCGAGCCGCAGCCGCCCACCAGCGCGCGCATTTCCGAGCAGCCGCGCGCGCGCTTCCAGCGGCCCATGCGCCGCGGAGGTCGTCCGCAGCGCGGAGGCCGCCGCCCCGGAGGACGCCCGCACCAGGCGCCGCAGCACGGGCACCCGCGCCACGAACAGCACCGCCGCCCGCAGCTGATTTCCGAAATGCTGAAGGCCGGCGAGGAAATCATCGTCCAGATCGCCAAGGAACCGCTGGGCAAGAAAGGCGCGCGCATCACCAGCCACGTCGCGCTGCCCGGCCGCTTCCTCGTCTACATGCCCACGGTCGATCACATCGGCGTGTCGCGCCGCATCGGCTCGGCGGAAGACCGCTCGCGCCTGCGCCGCCTGGTCACCGAAGCCAAGGGCACATTTCCCGGCGGCTTCATCGTCCGCACCGCCGCGTCGGAAGCGCAGCGACGACGAAATTCGCACCGACGTCGAATTCCTCGGCCGCACCTGGGACACGATTCGCGCCACGTCCGAGCAGCGCCGCGCGCCCTCCCTGCTGCATCGCGACCTGAACCTGGTGCAGCGCATCCTGCGCGACTACCTCAGCGACGACTACGCCGCCATCTGGCTCGACAACGAAGAGGAGTTCACCAAGGTCGTCGAATTCGTCGGCCGCTTCCAGCCGAAGCTCGTGCCGCGCGTGAAGCTGTACACCAAGGAAGCGCCGATCTTCGAGGAGTTCGGCATCCAGCAGGAACTGGACAAGGCGCTGCGCCCGAAAGTGTGGCTCAAGTCCGGCGGCTACATCGTCATCAACCACACCGAAGCGCTGGTGGCCATCGACGTCAACACCGGCAAGTACGTGGGCCGCGGCTCGACGCGCCTCGAGGACACCATCGTCAAGACCAACCTCGAAGCCGTGAAGGAAATCGTCCGCCAGATCCGCCTGCGCGATCTCGGCGGCATCATCGTGTTCGATTTCATCGACATGGAGGAGCGCCGCAACCGCGAAAAGGTCCTGGCCGCGCTCGATCAGGCCCTGCAGCCAGGATCGCGCGCCGTCCAAGGCTCTCGCTTCAACGAATTCGGCCTGGTGTGCATCACGCGCAAACGCACCAAGCAGGCCCTGGAACGCGTCCTCTGCCAGCCCTGCCCGTACTGCACCGGCTCCGGCATGGTCAAATCCATCCCGACGATCTGCTACGAAATTCAGGCCGAAGCCAAGAAAATGGCCGCCGACCTGGACGCGCAGAGCCTCACGCTGCGCGTCAACCCGGAAATCGCCAAGGCGCTCAAGACGCGCGAGGCCTCGCTGATCGAAGAACTCGAACACGCCACGCGCAAGAGCATCATCATCCAGTCCGATCCCACGCTGCATTGGGAGCAGTACGATATTTATTAGCAAGTGATTCTCAGCGAGCCGCTAATTTCATTATTACAAATGGGTACTAGTGTGATTTTGAACCTTGACATATCTATTTTGCACGTTATCCTCGGTCCTAAGCCCCGCCAAGAACAGTCTTACTTAAAAAGGGTGTTCTTGGCGGGGCTTAGGACCGAGGATAACGTGGGCACAGAACTCGAAGAACTGTTGGTTACGGCGAAGAAAATCACTCCATCCAAAGAGCAAAATGAGGAGCAGCGGCGCAGTTTTGCGTTTGGCAACACTAACATTGAAAACCCCATAATTACCCGAGAAACTGTAGATAACGAAGCCGAGAACCTCAAGCGTTCTTAATCTCTCCATGAGCTCAGACGAGGAGCGACACAGCCGCGCCCTTGAAATTGAGCTTATAACTGACCCTACCGAAAAGGCTAAACAGGAAGCAAAGAATGGTCTTCGCCAATTTGACGAAGTCATTGATCAGATTGAGTATTGGCTTCACCCTGAGCGGCAGTATAGATTGCGGCCTTCCGCAATTCTCAGTCTGAATCGCAAGGCTTTGGAAAAGATTAGTTCCTTCGCGGGAGTCTGGCGGCCCACTGAAGTCAAAATAGGCGGCAGTCGACATACTCCGCCGCCTCCTCATCTCGTTGCCGAAATGATCGAGGACATGTGTGAATACATTAACGACAGATGGGCTGAATCTCCCATTCATCTTTCTGCATATTCGCTATGGAGAATGAATTGGATTCACCCGTTTGTTGACGGAAACGGTAGAACGGCTCGCGCCATTTCATACGTCATCCTATGTGTACGGCTGGGATATAGGTTGCCGGGCACAAAGACAATCCCGGAAATCATTGCGAAGAACAAGGCTCCGTATTACAAGGCTCTAGAGGCAGCCGACCTACGCCAAGCGGCGGGAATTGTAGATTTAGGAGAAATGGAGGAACTGTTAGAATCCCTGTTGGCCGCGCAGCTAGTTTCTGTGCTTAAGGATGCAGGTTCGACTCGCAGTCTGGAAGAGGGATAGGGCACTTAGAAGACGTGGTCGGCTTCTCGCTCCGATTCATAATTGACTTGGCGGGAAAGGGATAGACCTTTTCCGGTGGTGAGCTTCGGATGTCGTCGCTTTGGGGACGCAGCGTCGAACCGCTAAGCGTTATGGCGAACGCCATCTCCACTAGTTATAATTCTGAGCGAAGTGAGGAACGCTAGTTAACGACTTCTTTTGTCCCCTACTTGCCGCCGCCCAGCCTGATCGTCGCGGTATCCCCGTTCATCTCGAAGGCTGTCCCAAACGGCTTGGACGCTTCCGCCAGGCGCTCCAGAATAAAATGGGCGCGCGAAGCGGGCGCCGGCGTCGGCAATCCGCGCGTTTGCATGAACTGGTTGTTCGTGTACTCGTTGTGCATGTCCGGCTGGCCTTCGCCGATGTTGTTCAGGACGATGGGGCGGATGCTTATCGACTTCAGCTTGCCTCCCTGCATGTCGACATAGGCGACGGCGCTTTCCCAGTTGATGGGCTCGTCGATGTAGGTCAGCATCGGAGTCAGGTTGTAAATGAAATTTCCCAGATCGTAAAAAATCGCGCGGCCGTGGTAAATCTCCACGCCGTGCAGGAGCGGCGCGCCGTGCATCACCACGATGTCCGCGCCGGCGTCGACTTCCGCGTGCGTCCATTTCACCAGCCATTCGTTGGGAGCGAGGCGTTCCGGCAAACCTTCTGTAAAAACCGTGCCGAAGGAATGGCTGCTGAAGACATGATTGTGCTGGTAGACGATGACCACGTCGGCGTTTTTGCGGGCGTCGCGAATGCTTTGCAGAATGCGCTGCGAGTCTTCCTGGTTCGGCGAGTTTCCGGAAAAGCCGGTTATTTCTTCGGTGGCTTCATTCTGCTGGTCGCCGGCCATCACACGCAATTCATTCACGCCGGGGCGGTCGGACGTGGCGCGCCCTCCCGGAACGATCAATCCCGATGCGCTGGCGACCAGCGCCACCGTGCCTTTCGGCGTGTGCAGGTACGCGGGAGCGGTGGCCTCGGCGAGATTGTTTCCGGTTCCTGCGTGAATCATATTGCGGCTGTCGGCTTCGCGAATGGTATTGCGAATTCCAGTTTCGCGCAGGTCAAACGCGTGGTTTCCGGAGAGCGAAAATAAATTGAAGCCAAAACTTTTCAGCGCATCGAGCGCCTCGGGCGGCGTCAGAAAGCCCCGGCCCTCATGGACGGCCTCGCCTTTTTCGGCGACCGCGGCTTCGACGTTCGTAAAAATCACGTCGCCTTTCAGGAGCGATTTGATGGCTGGGATGGCGGCCGGAGCGGCCTCGCGAGTGTCGGAGCGGATCATCGACTGGCCGGCCAGAGTGATGGATATCGTTTTTTCTTGCGCCTGGGCGAACATTGCTACGGCGGCGAGTACCATGAAAGCGGCGGTGGCAATGTGGAGGCGGCGGAGCTTGAATTTGCTTTTCACGAAGATTCTCCTGGAAACTGGACGGTATCTTAAAGCTTTCATCGTGTACTTCAATCTCAGGTTTGTGTTCGAATCAATTCTCAGTGGATGAGGGCTTCTTCGCAACTCCGGTTGTCTGGCGTCTCGACTCTGACGCCATGGAGCTTCATGGGCTAAAGACTCGGTTGGGGATTGCGATTGCGGACGGGCTGAAGCCCGTCCCTCCGCAACCGGAGTCACTTTCCCTTATGCCTTCGCGAAATCGATGTAGCCGCGTTGCACGTCGGCGCGAATCAGTTTCACGCGCAGGCGGTCGCCTACGTCTACGCCTTGCTGTCCCTGCGCCAGTAATCCTTCGACGGCCGGCTTAGCGATGCGCACGAAGGTTCCTTTGGGCGTGACTCCGGTGACGATGGCGTCAAACATTTCGCCGATGCGGCTGCTCATGGCCACGGCGGCGATGCGCTTGGTCATTTCGCGTTCCACTTTTCGCGCGGCGTTTTCTTTCATTGTGCAGTTCTGCGCGATGGCGGCCAGCTCTTCGTTCGAATACGGCGAGGCCTGATTTGCCAGAGTCGATTTGACCAGCCGTTGGGTCACGAGATCCGCGAAGCGGCGGTTGGGCGCGGTAGAGTGGGTGTAGTCCTGCACCGCAAGGCCGAAGTGACCCTGCTCGGGATCGCCGGGGCGTTCGAGCACGTACTGGCCGGGTCCCATGAGTTTGATCACGGTCAGGGAGACATCGGCAAAATGATCGGGATCCTCGGCTTTCCGTTTGATCAGGAAGTCGTTGAGCGCCTTGGAATCCGGCGTCGCGGGAAGGTGTCCGCCATGTTGCGCGGCGAGTTCCACGATGCGCGGCCAGCGCTCGGGAGTTTTCACCACGCGACGGATCGAAGCGACTTTGCGCTCCTCAAGTGCGCGCGCCACCACTTCGTTCGAGGCAATCATGAATTCCTCGATCAGTTCCGTGGCTTCATTCTTTTCCTGGCGCGCAACGTCCACGATTTTGTCGTTGAGCACCACCGCCTGGGTTTCAATCGTTTCGATGTTCAGCGCGCCGTGCAAATAGCGCTGCGTCTTGAGCCGCTGCGCGATTTGGCACTGCAATTTCAGTTGTGCCTGCAATTCCGCCGAAGCCGCGACTTTTTCGGGCGCCGCGCCCTTATTCTCCAGCCAGGGGCCGACGCCGTTATACGTCAGCTGGGCCTTGTTGCGCATGATCGCGCGATACAGAGTCCCGGCTCCGAGCGTTCCGTCCGCGCCAACGGTGAATTCGATGACCACGCCGATGCGGTCGCCCGATTCCAGCAGGGAAGTCTCATCGGTGGAGAGCTGCTCGGGCAGCATGGAGAAATTGCGCACGCCGGTGTAGACGGTCGTCGTTTCCGTTGCAGCGTGCTGGTCGATCGGTGTGGATTTCTGTACGAATGCGTCTACATCAGCAATCCCCACCATGACTTTCGCCGATCCGTCCGGCAATTGCTCGGCGACTTCGATCTGATCGAGATCCCGCGAAGTGTCATTATCGATGGAGGACCACAGAAGGTTGCGGAGGTCGCGGACGTCCGCTCCCGGAATTGCCTGGGGAGGATGCGCCACGATTTCGCTCAGCTGCTGCTGCGCCGGCGCGGGCAGCTCCGGTTCAAATCCATTCTCAATCATTACCTGTTTGGCGGTCGCCTGCAGATCGACATGGTTCCGAGACGGATCAATCATAGTTACGTTGGCCACCCTTTTTTGGATTGGTAAACTATACGACAAGACGGAAGGCGATGGCGCGTGGAAATAAAGCGGGTTCAGGGCCTGCAGATTGGACTTCGAATAGATAACTTCGGAAACGCCGGCCGGAAAAAGAAAAATCGGCACCCTTCGTCCGTTTGGCGATGGGTGCCGATTCAAGTTAACGCGCCGTAGCACGAGGTGTTGGAATCAGCACCATCGCGCTCTGCGCCTCAAGTGCGCTCAAGCCCTGCTACTGGCAACTGGGGCTGACCATTTTCAGGTCGGTTACCGTGAGGTCGCCGGTTTCCGTGGAATTCGTGGCCACGCCGTGTTCCTTGGCTTCATCCTTCACATCTTCCTTGGCAGCGTGAGCCTTGGAGTGAGCGACGACGCCGGTGACGGCGACGGTATGGCCGACATGCGGGGAGAACTTCACGCTGTCACTCTTCAGATCCCACTTGCCGCCATCCGTGGCGCTCAGATGAAATTCTCCCGAATCGTCCTTTTGCAGGCACCCGCGAATGGTGCGCGTCTTCATGTGCGTGGTCTTTTTCTCTTCCTGCGCGCGCAGAACTCCGACGTTGGCGAAAACAACCAGCGCAAACAGCGCCGCTAATACTTTGCCGATCTTCATGGACTGCCTCCAGTGAATCATTCGATCGTTTACTCCGACGACCTTTGCGGACATGTTCCTTTATCGCTGATGGCGCGATTTGTGCCTATCGGCGGAGATACGGAGGTTGGTGCGCGGTGATCCTGTAGCCAGTTGAAGAGGCCTGACGCCATCACGTAAGTCCACGACAGGGCACGAGGCGGATGCAGCGCCGGAATTCAGTCGACTGCCTCGATTGCAATCGGAGATGTAAATTCGAGGCGTCTGCTCTATGATCTGTAGTTGCAGATCACCGGCCACGCGGGCGTGGCGGAATGGCATACGCAGCGGACTTAAAATACCTTGAGTGCTCGCCGGGAAACCGGCGATGCAGAACTGCTCAAAGTCGGGGAAACCTTCACTGGCGATCCCGAGCCAAGCCTGAAGCATTGCAGCATCGTTTCAGGAAGGTGTAGAGACTAGACGGGCAGCGCCTAACCTCCGCTTGTTCGGAGTAAGGTGAAGGGATAGTCCAGACCGCAAACCTGGTATGTCAGGGCGGCGAAAGCCGTAGCCGGTACGAAAATCCGCAGGGTCGCAAGGCCCGTGTGGGTTCAACTCCCACCGCCCGCACCAAATTTTCTGTTTAGGCTTTGCTGTCGCGCGGCTTTTAGTAGCGCAGGCGTCTGCTATGCCAGATTCTTCTGCAGTGTGCTCTTGTCCAGTTCGTTCTCCCAGCGGGCCACCACCAGCGTGGCCACGCCGTTGCCGATCATGTTGACCACCGCGCGGGCCATGCTCATGAAGCGGTCGATGCCGATCATCAGCGCCATGCCGGCGACCGGAATCGTCGGGATCACCATCAGCGTGGCGACCAGCGCGATGAACGCCGCTCCTGTAACGCCGCTCGCGCCCTTGGATGTCAGCACCGCCACCGCGAAAATCGTCAGCTGCTGGCCGATGCGTCAGATGGATGTTGGTGGCCTGGGCCACGAACAGCGCCGCCATCGTCATGTACAGGCTGCTGCCGTCCGTGTTGAACGTGTAGCCCGTGGGCACCACCAGGCCGACCAGCGATTTCGAGCAGCCCAGCTTTTCCATTTTTTCCATCAGCGTCGGCAGCGCCGGTTCCGATGAACTGGTCGCCAGCACCACCACAATTTCTTCCTTGATGTAAATCAGGAATTTCACGATGTTGAAGCCGCAGGCCCATCCGATCACGCCAAAAATCACGCAGCACAAACAGGAAGCAGGTGATATAGAACACGCCAATCAATTTCGCCAGCGGACCGAGTGACGCAATGCCGTAGCGCCCCACGGTAAACGCCATCGCTCCAAACGCGCCGATCGGCGCCAGCTTCATCAAGATATTGATGACGCCGAACACCGCGTGCGTCAGGGCATCGAACAGTTCCACCACCGGGCGGCACTTCGGCCCGACGATCGACAACGCAAAGCCGAACAGGATCGCGACCAACAGCACCTGCAGAATATTGCCCTTGGCGAAGGCGTCCACCATCGTGGTGGGAATAATGTTCATCAGAAAGTCGGTCACGCTTTGCTGCTTGGCCGCGCCCGGCGTAATCCGCCACGGACTTGGCGTCCAGCGTGGCGGGATTCACGTTGAAGCCCGAGCCCGGCTGCGACCACGTTGCCGACGAGCATGCCGGTGAACAGCGCCAGCGTGGACACGATTTCAAAATACAGCAGCGCCTTTCCGCCGATCCGGCCGACTTTCTTCATATTCTCCATGCCGGCGATGCCGGTGACCACCGTGCAGAAAATGATCACCGTGATCACCATGGTGATCAGGCGAATGAAACCATCGCCGAGCGGCTTCATTTTCACGGCCGACGCCGGCCGGAAATATCCGTAGATGATGGCCAGCGCCACGCCGATCAGCACCTGCCCCCAAAGGGTCATGTAGAACGGCGCTTTTTTTCGAGCAGGGGCTGGTTCCGCGGCAGAGTTGGCCGGATTTGTTGTGAGCGTGTCGCTCATCGTTACGATTCTCCTTGAATTCGAGCGACTCCCAAAAGGCCGCAAGGCGCCTAGAACCAATTGTTCAGCGGAGGTTGGGTCTGCTCGGGTTCGAAGGAGTCTACCACTGGAAGGGCATTTACGGTTCAAGAATGGCTGCGGCGAGGTCATTGAGGAATAAGGCCGCGCGGGCGCCGTCCAGCACGCGGTGGTCGCAGGAGAGAGTGAGGGTAATCATGGGCCGAATCCGCGGGTTTGCCGTCCAACGGCACAACGCGGTCGGCGATGTGCCCCACGGCCAGGATGGCGGCCTGCGGTGGCACGATAATCGCGGTGAAGGAATCGACCTGGTACATGCCCAGATTGCTGATCGTGAAGGTCGCTCCGGTGATGTCCGCGGGGCGCAACTTCCCCGCGCGGGCCCGCTCGGTAAGGTCGCGGCGCAGCCACGGCGATCTCGCCAAGCTTTTTCGTATTGGCAGCGGGGATGGAAGCCGTCACCACGCCGCTTTCGACGGCCATCGCAATCCCGACATTGATATCCGGATTCAGGCGGATCGCGCTGCCAGTCCAGGTGGCGTTCAGCAGCGGATGCTTCGCCAGGGCGCGCGCCACCGCCGCGACCAGCAAGTCGGTGTGGCTGAGTTTCACGGCGCGTTCTTTCTCAACGCTTGGCCCTAATTTCTCCCGTGCGGCAAGCAGCGCCGTGGCGTCGATTTCGCGGGTCACGAAGAAGTGCGGAGCCGTAGTCCAGCTCTGCGTCGTTCGCTCAGCCATGAGCCGGGCAACCTGACTAAGGGGCGAGTGGCGCGGGCTTCAGCCGGTGGGTTTACGTTCTGCGCCGGCGCAGCCGCGCCGCTCACCGCAGAACTTCCCGCAGCAACAAACGCCAAAATATCCTCCGCCAGAATCTCGCCCTCGCCGCCGGTCCCCCGCACGCGGGAAAGATCCACGCCATGCTCGCGCGCCAGCCGCCGCGCCTTTGGAGAAATCCGCGCGCTGGCTGCAGGTGCGGCCGGAGCCGTAGCTGAACTCGAAGCCGCCGCAGCCGCAGGAGCGGCCTGGCTATCCATGCGCCGTCCAGATGCTGAAGCTACTGCCTCTTCAGGTACGCTTTTCGCCCGGAGCCACAATCCACGCGATCGTCTGCCCCACGGGAATGACGTCGCCGGCCTGCGCCTTCATCCCCGCGAGAATTCCATCCGCCGGCGATTCAATTTCCACCACGGCTTTGTCGGTTTCGATGTCCAGCAGCGGCTCGCCCTTGGAGACGGCTTCGCCTTCTTTTTTTCGCCAGGATAAAAGCTTTCCCGTTTCCTGGGCCATCTCGAGCGCGGGCATTACGATGCTGTGGGCCATGAGATTTTCCTAGCGGCTCGTTGCGCTTCGGCGCGGGAGTTTTTTTGCCTTCCTTTTTGGCGCTGGCTGCGACCATTTTCACGACGTCCGCGCTGGGCGGCCCGTCATGCTCGCGCGTGGTTTCGAGCGGTCCATCCACCGTCACATACGCCGCGCCTGCGACCAGCAGTTTTTCGGCAGGGAAGCGCGTGATCACTTCGTGGCCGGTTTCGGTCACCACGATTTCTTCCTCGATGCGCGCCGCGCTCCAGCCGTCTTTCGCGGGCCAGAATGTTTCCAGCGCGAAGACCATGCCCGGCTTGATCTCGTGAGAATGCTCCAGCGAAACCAGGCGGCTGATCACCGGCTTTTCCCAGATCGCCAGGCCGATGCCGTGGCCGAATTGCAGCGCGAAGGCCGCTTCTTCATCGGGGAAGCCGAATTCCTGCGCTTTGGGCCACACCGCGGCGATTTCCGCGGTGGTGCGTCCGGGCTGGATCAGTGAAATCGCGGCGTCCAGATAATCGCGGCAGCGCTTGTAGGCGTCGACCATCACGCGCGAAGCGTAGCCGATCGAGAAGCACCGGTAGTAGCAGGTGCGGTAGCCCATGTAGGAATGCAGAATGTCGTAATACACCGGATCGCCGGGACGCAGCACGCGATCGGAAAAAACGTGCGGATGCGGATTGCAGCGCTCGCCGGAAATCGCGTTCACCGCTTCGACGTATTCCGAGCCCAGATCGTAGAGAACTTTGCTGACCAGGCCGACGGCTTCGTTTTCGCGCAGTCCCGGTTTCATCGCGCAGTACAAGTCGTGGTACGCGGCGTCCACCATCATGGCCGACATGTTCAGCAGCGTGATTTCATCCTGCGTTTTGATCACGCGCGCGTCGGACATGATCTGCTGCCCGTCCACCACCGTGATGCCTTCGCGCTGCAGCGCAAAAAGGATCGGCGGCTCGATGATGTCCACGCCGAGCGGTTCCTTGTGCAGGCCGCGCTTTTCCAGTTCGATGCGGATTTTTTTGGCGACGTCTTCCGCGCGCCCCATTTCCGGCGACATGGCTCCGCGCAGCAGGGGAATGCCGGCGCGCGATCGCTCGCCCAGCCAGTCGCAATGCAGGCGGTGATGCTTCGCGGCGGATCCGAAATCCCAAAGCATCGGCTCGTCATTCTGCGGCAAGCAGCGTGAAGCGGCTGTTCTTGTCCTGCGCCCAGGTGCCGATGTGCGTGGCGGTGATGTAACGCACGTTGTTCATGTCAAAGCAGAGCAGCGCGCCCATCGAGGATTCTTTGAGAAGTTTTTTGGCGCGATCCAGGCGCTCGCGGCGCAAACGGTCAAAATTTACGCGCCCTTCCCAGTCCACCGCCATCGTTCCGTATGTCGGTAAAGCCATGGCTCACCCCCAAGTAGCACAGCGACTCTTCGCTGTGCGCTTTTGTAGACCCTGAGTCGCACGTTCGAAATGCAGGTTCCCGTACTGTAATGGCGCGAAAGTTTTGAGGGCGCGACTTCACAGTTTGCGAAAAAACTACATCTTGTTGTCATTCTGAGCGAAGCGAAGAATCTCTCTTCGATCTAAGTGCAAGCAACAGAACAAAGAGAGATTCTTCGCTTCGCTCAGAATGACAACGTTTTGAGTTGTTCCTCGTTTTGAGTTTTCGCTCAGCCTGTTCCGTCGTGCCGTAGAACCTGTCGAAAGTCTCAGGGCTTTGCCCCTGGCCGCCCTTTGCTACTTCTTGCACATTGCCCGGGCCGCTTCGAACACCGCCTTCTCCGTCGGGATCGTGGCGTCTTCCAGGGGCGGAGAAAACGGAATGGGCACGTGCATCGCGCCGATGCGCTTTACCGGCGCGTCCAGATCGTAAAAGGCGCCCGTGGCGATCACCGAAGCGATTTCCGCGGTCACGCCGTATTTTTCGTAGCCTTCGTCCAGCACAATGGCGCGCGAAGTCTTACGCGCCGATTCGACCAGCGTTTTCTCGTCCAACGGCCAGGTTGTCCGCGGATCGACCACCTCCGCGCTGACGCCAATCTCCTCGAGCATCTTCGCGGCGCCCAGCGCCACCTGCACCATGCTGCTGGTAGCGACAATGGTAATGTCGTCGCCTTCGCGCTTGATGTCGGCGACGCCGAAGGGGATTGTGTACTCCTCGACCGGCACCGGGCCCTTCAGCCGGAACATCATCTTGTCTTCAAAAAAGATCACGGGGTTGTTGTCACGAATCGCGGTTTTCATCAAGCCCTTGGCATCATAGGGTGTGGAGGGCATCGCCACTTTCAGGCCGGGAACGTGGCTGAGCCATGCCTGCAGCGATTGCGAGTGCTGCGCCGCGGAACGTCGCGAAGCTCCCAGCGTGGTGCGCAACACCATCGGCACTTTCCACGCGCCTCCGGACATGTAATGGACCTTGGCGGCCTGGTTCACCAGTTGATCCATGACCAGCGTCAGGAAATCGCCGAACATGATGTCGATTACCGGACGCAGTCCGGTCATCGCCGCGCCCACGCCGAGACCCGTAAATCCCGGTTCGGAAATCGGCGTATCGACGACGCGCGATTTACCGAATTCCTCGACCATTCCGGAAAGCACTTTGAACGGCGTGCCCGCTTCGGCCACATCTTCGCCCATGATGAAAACGGTGGGGTCGCGGCGCATTTCCTCGGACAGCGCTTCGCGCACGGCTTCGGCCATGGTTAATTCGCGCACGGCAACTTCAGGCATAAACGTCCTCCCCCACCTTGTCCACCGCCGGGTACGGGGCTTGCAATGCGAAGGCGACCGCCGCGTCAATGTCAGACTTGGCCTGGCTCTGGATCTCATCGAACTGCGATTGTGTGGCGATCTTTTCGTCGAGCAGCCACTTGCCGAACACCGCGATAGGATCGCGCTGCGCCCGCCATTCCTGCTCTTCCTGCTTGGCACGGTAGTATTCGCGGCTCACATCGCCCACGTGGTGGCCGTGGTAGCGGTAGGTGTTGCACAAAAGAAATGACGGTCCGTTTCCCGCGCGCGCAGCGTCCACCATGCGGGTGGCCACAGCGCGCACCGCGCGAACGTCCTGCCCGTCCACGCTCTCCGCCGGAATGCCGAAGCACGCCGGGCGGGCCAGAATTTCTCCGGCTGTCGTTTCGGAAAAATGCGTGTATTCGTTGTACATATTATTTTCGCAGACGTAGATCACAGGCAGATTCCACAGCCGCGCCAGGTTCATCGTTTCATAGAGCAGACCTTGGCCAAGCGCGCCCTCTCCGAAGAAGCAGACCGCCACTTGTTTCGTGCCGCGGTACTTCGCGGAGAACGCCGCGCCGGTCGCGATGCCCGCGCTGCCGCCCACAATCGCATTCGCGCCCAGATTTCCGCTGGCGGGATCGGCGATGTGCATCGAGCCGCCCTTGCCCTTGCAGTAGCCAGCTTCCTTGCCCAGCAGTTCCGCGAACATGCGATCGGCGGACGCGCCCTTGGCCAGGCAGTGTCCGTGGCCGCGGTGCGTGCTGGTGATGTAGTCGTCGCGATGCAGCGCGGAGCAAATTCCCACGGCAACGGCTTCCTCGCCGATGTACAAGTGCGCCAGGCCCGGCATCACCGCTCGCGTGTAGAGCTGATTCACCTGCTCTTCAAAGAGGCGAATCATCTGCATTCCACGATACATCTGCAGCCAGGTTTCGCTGCTCGTCCCGGCGTTTTTCCCCACCGTTTTGCTTTTGGTTGTCATTTGCCTATTCCCGACATTCGAGCTAGCACTTCGAATATCACCGCGAAATCCTGCTTCACCAGGCCCATGCCGCGAGCCGCGGTCAGAAATTCGTTGGTCACCGCCGTCGTCGGCAGGGGAACGTCCAGGCTGCGTCCCATTTCCAGCGCCAGGAGCATATCCTTCTGCATCATGTTCACGTCAAACCAGGCTTCGTCCGGCATTTTTAACACAAATGGACCCCGGTATTGAACCATGGGCGAGGCAATCGCGCTATGGGTCAGAACGTCCACGGCGGTTTCGCGCGAAATCCCGCTTTTTTCAGCCAATAACACGCCTTCGCAAAACGCCAGCATTTGTACTGCCAGGCTCAGGTTGGTGGCAATCTTCATGGCCAGCGCCAGGCCGTTGTCTCCGACGTAGGTCACTTTAGGGCCGACGTCGTCCAGGATCGGCTTGGCGCGGTCAAACGTTTCCCGCCGCCCGCCGACCATCACCGACAATTTTCCTTCCTGCAGGGTGATCACGCTGCCCGAAACGGGCGAATCAATCATGTCCGCGCCCTTTTTGCGAACTTCGGCGGCCAGCGCCCGGCTCACCGCGGGGCTCACCGTGCTCATGTCGATCAGAATTTTCCCAGAGCCCATTCCGGCAATAATTCCGTCGGGCCCATCCGTGATGGAATGGATTGCGGCCGCATTGGTAACCATCGAAAACGTGAACTCCGAGGCGGCGGCCACGGCACGCGGCGAATCGGCCCACTTCATGCCCATGTCCATCAGCCACTGCGCCTTGGAGCGCGTGCGGTTGTAGCCTGTTACTTTGTGGCCCTTTTCCAACAGGCGGGCAACCATGTTGCCGCCCATCACTCCCAGCCCCACGAAACCAAGATTCGCCATGCGCTCAATTCTCCTGAATGAATTCGCCGTGAGGCGCCGTTACTTTGCTTTACCGGGGCCGTTGCGCGAGTCCTCGCGCACTTGCATGAGATGAGCCTGCATCGCGGCACGAGCCCCCTGAGGATCGTGCCGCTCGACCGCTTCCAGAATTCGCCGGTGATGAAATTGCCCGCGCTCCGGCCCGCCGCCGATCTGAAAAATACGCATCCGCTGTTCGCGGAGCAATCCCACGATCGAGTCGATCAGCGAAAGCACGATCGCGTTTCCGGCCGCCTCGGCCAGCGCCAGGTGGAAATCGAGGTCCGCCTCGATGTACGCGTCGGAGTCGCGCGCCGCCTTGTCCATCACCTCGACTGCGTCGCGCATCGTGGCCAGGTCTTGGTCGCTGGCGCGTGTCGCGGCCAGCGCGGAGATTTCCGGCTCCAGAATCTCGCGCACACCTACCAGGTCATCCCACCCATCGGTCTCGCCGTTCTTGATGATGCGGTCCAGCGAACGGCGCATTGAAGTCGAGGTGCCACTGGTGACGAACGTCCCACGCCCGGGAAAAGCGTCCACCAGACCCTTTTCCTGCAGCGCCTTGATAGCCTCGCGAACGGCCGTGCGGCTGACGCCGAATTGCTTGGCCAGGTCGCGCTCCGCAGGCAGCTGGCTGCCTTCGCTCAGTTCGCCCTTGCGAATCGAGTCTTCGATCTGCTGGACGATGAGTTCGTACAGGCGGGAACTTTGGACTATTTTATACACGTATGGTTCCTCGGCCGGATGCGAGAAGAACTGAAGCGCGCAGGCAAAAAATACTCGAAATCGGCCAATAGGTCATATGGTCAGACCACAATACCATTGGCACTAAATCCCCTACAAGCACTATTTTCAGAGATTTCCCGACTGCCGTCCGGGACCTACTTCACCCAGACCGTCTTGACGTTCGTAAACTCTCGGATTCCATAGGTGCTTAGTTCGCGGCCCACGCCGGACCGCTTGACGCCGCCAAACGGGACTCGAGGGTCGGAAAATACCATCTGATTGATGAATACCATGCCTGCTTCCAACCCGTTGATGAAACGCTCCTGCTCGGCTTTGTCATCCGTCCAGGCGCTGGCTCCTAGGCCGAAGCGCGTGTCATTCGCCACGCGAATCGCTTCGTCGATGTCCTTCACCCGGAAGATGGAAGCGACTGGCCCAAAGAGTTCTTCGCGATAGGCCGGAGAATTTTCCGGAATATTCGTGAGGACCGTCGGCAGATAGAAGCTGCCCGGCCGGTCCGCCGGCTTGCCGCCGGTCAGAATTTTTGCGCCGGCCTTTACGGAGGCCGCAACGTCCGCCTGCAGGGAGGTGACGGCTTCGGCGTTGGCGAGAGGACCGACGTCGGTCTTTGCGTCGAAGGGATCTCCCAGTTTCAGCTTTTCCATCTGGGCCACGAATTCAGTCTGGAATTTATCGGCAATCTGCTCGTGAACGATAAATCGCTTGGCCGCGATGCAGGATTGCCCGTTGTTGGCGACGCGGGCCTTGATGCCGGTGGAGACCGCTTCCTCGATATTCGCACTGGGCATCACGACGAATGGATCGCTGCCGCCGAGTTCCAGCACAACTTTTTTGATGCGCTGCGCCGCGCCCGTGCCAACCTTAATGCCGGCGCCTTCACTGCCCGTCAGGGTGGCCGCCGCGATGCGCGAATCGTTCAGGATGCGATCCACTTTGTCGGAGCCGATCAGCAGCGTCTGAAATGCGCCGTCCGGAAACCCGGCCTTGAGCAGGATTTCCTCGATCTTCAGCGCGCATTGCGGGACGTTGGAGGCATGCTTCAGCACGCCAACGTTTCCGGCCATCAGTCCCGGCGCGATAAAACGGAACACCTGCCAGAAGGGATAGTTCCACGGCATGATGACCAGCACCACGCCCATCGGCTGGTAGCGAATGAAGCTGCGGCTGGCGGGAGTTTCGACGACTTCGTCCGCCAGAAATTTTTCGGCGTTCTCGGCGTAGTAGCGGCAAACCCAGGCGCACTTCACGGCTTCATCCACAGCCGAGCGCAGCGTCTTGCCCATCTCCAAAGTCATCAGATGGGCGAGCGTGTCTTTTTCCTGTTCCAGAAGTTCCGCCGCGCGGTTCATCATGCGCGCGCGCTCGGAGAAAGCGAGCTTTCGGAACGTTTTGAAAGTTTCCGTCGCTTTCTGAATTTTCTGGTCGACCTGCGCGTCCGTCAGCGCGTCAAACGTTTTCAGCGTTTCGCCCGTTGCGGGATTTACCGTTGCAATCGCCATGATTATTCCGCCTCAATGAGAAAAAGAATGTGAATTTGGTGCATTCGTGGAAGAGTACTTCCACTCATACCTCGGAAGTATCGCCCTAAAGTTTTACCACGTTTCCGAGGCATTTGCCTGCGGGAGGCTCCAGAAGGCGCTGCGAGCGCCGCGAATTGGAATGTGTGCGAAGAACGTGTGCGCTAAACCGGTACAGGCTTCCGGCTGTAAGTTGTTTGTCCTTGCTGGACAAAACTCACAGACGAAAGCCTGCCGAAAAAACGGTGAAATTACTGGACGCCGCCGTTACTTGCCGCCGAGCTTCTGGACGATTTCCAGGGCCTTGGCGACATGCTGATCGGGGGAAATGCCGTCGTCCTTGGACGAGAACGCCGCGACGATCTTGTGGTCTTTGCCGATGACGAAGGTCACGCGCTCGATGAAGTCATGGTCGATGGCGTCGCCCTTCACGTCCATCTGGCCCGGCTTCACGGCATTGGTGCTCAGGTTGTAAGACGTGGCGATCTTTTTGTCGGTGTCGGACGCGACCGGAAATTTCCCCGCGCAGAAGTCGGGGTCGGCAGCGAATCGGTTGAGGCGCGCAATGCTGTCCGCCGAAACGCCGATTACGGTCGCGCCAGCGGCCTCAAATTTGTCCATTTCCTGGGAAAACGTGTGGGCTTCCAGATCGCAGCCTTTGGTATAGGCAGACGGGAAGAAGTAGACGACGACCGGCCCCTTCTTCAGCGCCTGTTGCAGCGAAAAATCAAATTCCTTGCCGCCCAGCGATCCGCGAGCGGAAAAATCCGGGGCCATCTCACCCGTTTTGAGAGCCGCCAACACAGGCAGACTGAGCAACAAGCAAGCCGCTACACCCAATAACATTTTATTCATGGTAAATGCCTCCTGACCTTCGAAGTGGATTGAAGCATATCACAAATTGATGCTACCCAGATTCCGCAGCGTGTCCCGCTGGGCGTCGCTATTTAGATGCGGCCGCCGAGCCCGCCGAAGTCACGTCCCGCGACGACAAATAAGCCGCAATCGCCATCATATCTTCCGCGCTGAGGTGGGCCACCACCGGCTTCATCTGCGCGGTCCACTCACCGGTGCGGAAGCCGTGCTGCATGTCATACATCTGCCGCACGAGATAGCTCGGCGAGCGCCCTGCGAGGCCCGGCACCGGATCCATGCCCTTCAGATCCGCGCCGTGGCAGGTTGCGCAGCGCACGGTTTTCCCGCCGCCACCGGTCATCACTAGCGCCTCACCTTTTTTGATGCTGCCCGGCGGCACATAGGCCACGAATCCGGAGCGGTCATCCCGCAGCACTTCGGTGGCTTCCACATTTTCGGGCGTCTCGATGATGCGGTCGCCAAGCGACTGCGTTTCATTGCCCGGAGCCTTCAGGTAAATGCCGTTGGCGACGATCATTTTGGGGATCGT
Source organism: uncultured Acidobacteriota bacterium (assembly GCA_963774805.1). GTDB lineage: Bacteria > Acidobacteriota > Terriglobia > Acidiferrales > UBA7541 > Palsa-360. The sequence continues at coordinate 254,576 of CAVZGK010000014.1, read as the reverse complement.
GTTATTTTCCACGACCCGGATCCACGGCGTCCACTTCATGGAGCTGAAATACCGGGCGGCGTCTTTCCTCTCATCATCGGTCATCATGGTGGCAAATTTAATCATCTGGTTGGTGTTCGATTTGCGCGTGTCCGCGCTGCCGCGGGCGCCGGCTTTGAAATCGTCCAGCGTATGCAGGATGTAGTCGTAGGGAAGCCCGGCGAGATTCGTATTCACGGGACGGCCTTTGCCGTTGGGATAGTGGCAGAAGGAGCAGGCAGTGACGTCGGGCTTGTGCCCGTGCGCGACGATGTCCGGCATGGCCGGGTGGTCTTCAGGGTACCAGTCAGCGGGACTGTAGATGTTGCGGAGCTGCGTCAGCGTGAAGGAATACTTACTCGCGGACAGGTGCCGCAGCGTGCCGTCGTCCGCGCCGCCGCGGGCTTCGGAATCGGGGCGATCGGGAGGCGGTGCTCCTGTCGCGGCTTCCAGTCCATACGCCCAGGGTGGCGGAGTCGCCGCGATTCCTGGCGTCACATTCGTGTCTGCTTTTTGGGCTGCCGCCGGAGAGATCAACAGTGCCGCGAACAGCAGTATGAAAGAAATCCGAACCGTAAAATTCCCCACTGGCCTGATCATTGGCATCCCCAGGGTTTCCCCGATTTCCGTTCCGGTCGGGCAGCCGCGGCACCCGATCCTGCCCACTCACCAGATCAATTTTAGCGCAAACTGAATCTGCCGGGACGTTGTGGATGTCCTGGTAATTTGTCCGGCGCCGCTGACCGCGGATCCATCCTGATTCAGAATGGTCTCATTGTCTGTCGGCGGAACGAAATTCGGATGATTGAGAATATTGAAAATTTCGGCGCGGAACTGGACGTTGAAAGTCTCCGAAATTTTCTTGATGGGATTGTTTTTGAAGAATGACATGTCGAGATCGGTCAGCCCGGGCCCGATCAGAGAGTTGCGTCCTTCGTTTCCCAGTAAATTTGCGCAGTAGACGCGGCCGGTCGGCGCCGGTTGGGCAGCCGCCGGGAAATCCACGCACTGAGAGGTGAAGGAATCGGGGGCTGTCGGAAGGCTGAAGCAACCAACCTTGATGTAGTTGTTCGGATTGCCGGGATTCACGGGAGACGCGCAGCTCCCGCCGGTCGATCGATTGGGATAGCCGAAGGGATCGGTATTGTTCTCACCCAGAGGATCGCCGCCCACCAGCGCGGTAAACGGCACGCCGCTGGTGAGGGTTACGATTCCGTTCCACTGCCATCCGCTGATCGGCCAGGCCAGCGCGCCCTTCATCGCCCGCGGAGTCGGAATATCCCAAACGTAGTTGATGACCAGATTCTGATTTACGTTGAAATCAGACGGGCCGCGCCGCAATTTGCGATTGAAGAATAGCAGGCTCGAAATTCCGTTCAGGAACTGGTCTCCGTCGGTCGATCCGGAGCTGGTGTCGATGCTTCTCGACCAGGTATAGGAGCCCTGCACCTGAAAGCCATGAGACAGCCGCTTGACCACTTGAACTTCCAGCGCGTGGTAGACGGCATCGGAATTGAAGAACGTGGAAGAGATCCGCGCCACATTTGTATTGAGCGGAGAAGTTGGAACGGGACTGGCCGTCGTTCCGGTGGGAGAGAATCCGGAAACGCATGCGCTGCCCGATCCATCCGGCCCGCACGGCCACAGATATCCTGCGGAGGTCAATGAGGGTAAAACGATATTGCTGTCATCCGTCTGCAACGCGTTATGAATCGCCCGCGAACCGACGTAGGCGACGAGCAGCGCGGTGTTCGGCAGCACTTCCCGCTGGACGCTCAGGCTCCACTGCATCACGTAATTGCGCGGCGGGTTGGGCTGAAAATAATCGACGCGGGCGGAGGTCGCATCCGTGGTCAAACGGTTGAAGGCGTTCGAGGGGAAGTCCCCGGCGGAGAGCGCGCCCAGCGGGCCGGTGCTGGAGTCCGTCACGCTGGCCGAATCGAAAAACGGAAACACGGCAAACACGGCGCCGCGCAATTCGATCGGCAAGGGCAGCACGTCAAACATTCCGAATCCGCCGCGGACAGAAGTTTTGCCGTTGTGAAACGGGTCCCAGGCAAAGCCCACTCGCGGCTCGAAGTTGTGCAGCGTGGGATTCGAGAAGAACGGGTTGCCGGTACGAATCTGCGATCCCGTAAGGCTGGAGAGGCTCGCCAGCTTGCCGTCTTTTTCCGTGGGGACGGTGGCCATTTCGTAGCGCAGGCCCACGTTCACCGTCAGGTTGGGAAAAATGCGCATGTCGTCCTGCGCATACGCGCCGACGATATTTTGATACAGATAGCGCGGATTCAAGAAGGCCCGGGATGTCCGCGCGGAAACTCTGCGCGGCCTGATTGGTCAGAAAATCGGAAAGGGAATTGTAGACGAACCCACCTCCGGGCCGCGACGGAGAGAAGCTGTAATCCTGGATATGCTCCACGTTCGCGCCGAATTTGAACGAGTGAATGCCCCTGGTCATGGAAAGATCGTCATACACCTGCCAGGAATTCCACGTCCAGCTTTGCGGCGTCTGGGTGCTGAGTCCGCCGCTGAACGGCGTCACGCCGGACGCGGAAATGTCGATGGTGCCGACGGAATCTCCCGGAACGAATCCCAGCGAAGTATCCGCGGCGAGCGGGTTGACCGCGGTAGCGCCCAGCGGCGAAGCGCCAAACGACCGGTTGTAACCCACCCGGATGGAATTCACGAGAGTGGGCCTGAAGATGTGGTTCTCCTGAAGGGTGACGATCTGGCGGCGCGTTCGGGCGTTGATGATCTTGTTGTCGAATTCATCGGTCTGGTTGAGCGTGGACCCGTCGAACGAGTACGTCCCAAACAGATTGTCCTTGCTGGAAAATGTGTGATCCATGCGGACGGTGAAGAAATTCTCGCTGGAATTCTGCGAGCCCGAGAATTGATAGTTGCCGATGTCGCCTCTGCCGTCAAAGCACGGAGCGGGTAGTGAGGCGCACAGCAGCGCGCCATTGGGCAGCGGAAACAGAGCCAGGTAAGGTTTCACCGCCGGGTCGACCGTAATCTGCTGCGTCGACGAACAGTCATCGGTCGCGCAGAGCGTGCCGTTGCGCGCCGCCTGCGACGGCGTCTGCACCAGTTCGCTCAGTCCCAGCGCTTGACGCAGCCCCTCAAAGTCGCCGAACCAGAACGTTTTGTCCTTCTGCAGGGGGCCCCCGGCGGAGGCCCCAAATTGATTCCTGCGAAACGGCGGGATCTGCGGCAAATCGAAATAATTCCGCGCGTCGAGCGCGCTGTTGCGAAGAAACTCATAGGCGCTGCCGTGGAGCGAGTTGGTCCCCGAGGTGGTGATGGCGCTGATCACGCCGCCCGACGTGCGGCCGTACTCGGCGGAGTAGTTGGCCGTAAGCACGGTAAATTCCTGCACCGCATCCACGCCCAGGTTGCCGCCCTGCAGGCTGCCCGGCGCGCCGTTGGTGTAGTCATTCATGCTGATGCCGTTGATCAGGTAGTTGTTCTGCTGCGGCCGCGCGCCGGAGATCGTCAGCTGGTTGCCCAGGCCGCGACCGATCCGGTCCGGCGTGGAGACATCCGGCATGGCATGAATGCTGGTGATGCCCGGCTGCAACACCGCGAGATCGGTCCAGGACCTGCCGTTCACCGGCAACTCGGCGACCGCCGTCTGCGTCACGGTGCTGGTAATCGTGGAGGACGTCAGCTGCACGACCGGCGCGCCGGATTCCACCGTGATGCTCTGCGTCAGCGAGCCCACTTCCATGGACATATTGATTTCGACATTTTCCTCCGCGTGCAGCGCCACGTCCTTTCGCACCGCGGTCTTGAATCCGTCCTGCTGCACCGACACTTGGTACACGCCCGGAATCAGGTTGGGGATCACGTACAGTCCCGCTTTATCCGTAGCCGTCGAGGACGTGACGTTCGTCGCAACGTTGGTGGCCGTGACGTTGGCTCCCGGCACGACTTTCCCGGACGAATCGGAAACCGTGCCGGTTAATGTGGATCCGAACGTGGAGACGCTGAAAACCGCCATGGCCAGCGCAATCACACCAGTACCAAGCAACGCGCGCACGCAGCGAAAGCGCATCATTTCACCCCCGGGAGGTAATTGCTCCATTGCCAATCCGTTTACGATAACGGAACTGTGAACGGGTTCACCCAAACTGGCAGCGGTGTATAGCATCGTATTTACTCGCGGGCAAGTGACACTTTGCTGATTTGGAGGGAGGACGGAGTCAGTTCGCCTGCGAGCGGAAAGCGGAGGAAAAAGGAGTAGGGCTTTGCCGAGGTAATCGCTCTGGACAGGCCCAGATTTCTACGCAGCCGGGCAAAATGCATATTAAACTAATGGCTCTGCACCGCGGGGCTGTAGCTCAGATGGATAGAGCGGAGGTTTCCTAATAGCTGGGTTCCCCTTCGTGTCGTTTGTGGTCAATAACTTACGAAGTGGCCAGTTGTGGTGTCTTGTGGCTGTATGGGCGTTTGGAATGGTATTTTAGCAACCAGAAAAGCAACCAACGGGCCTGTAGCTCACATGGATAGAGCGGGAGTTTCCTAAACTCTAGGCAGCCGGTTCGAATCCGGCCAGGCCCACCAATTCATCAGTTAAGGGAAAGACTTGATTCCCACTGGCCACCCACGATATAACATCACCGTTAGAGACCCTTTAATTCGATACCCCAGAGATCATGGAATCGTGAGGACTGTTCCACTGGGGAGGGTACAATGAATCGACCTTTTGTTATCTCCGTCCGCACTACCACATCCGTTGGTCTGACAAGACAGGTCTGGATTGGGAATGTTTTCACACCTCTCGGAAGCTTCTATCCGCGCCGCAGAACTTGCTCAGCCTGATGAAACGTTCGGGATTTGAAGAAGTTTCTTCAGACTGTCCGATGAGTAGGATAAGGTGTGCTTCGGCGTACCAATTCTCAAATGTCAAACTGGCCCACAAAGCAAGATCTGGATAGGAGATAAAAACCTTAGGCCGGGGGTTCGACTCCCTCCAGCCCCACCAGTTCCTCAACGGATGGCTTTGGCCATTGTTCGGCGTCCGAGTCAAAAACCCACCTCGGACGCCCTCGATAGGAAATCAGGTCACCGAAACGTACTGCAGGGGACGATCCGACGACGGCTTCGCGGGAGAAAATATCGAAAGAGTTGACTCACTCCAGTTTCCTCGATCAACGGCCATTTCTCCGCCGAGTCATCTAAAAACCGCAAGCCCCGGCAACCTTTGGTCGTCGGGGCTTTCCACCAATGTGCGTGCCAGTCTATCGGCGGGGAGTAAGAGGCAGTACCTCCGATACCATCCCGACCGTGGTGCCGATTACTTCGCCTGAAACAACCATTTCGACCCGGCGATTTTGCTGGCGTCCTTCCGCTGTGTCGTTGGATGCTACAGGTTGAGTCTCGCCAAGTCCCTTTGACGTCATGGATGCTGCCGGAATATTTTCTTTCAGCAGGTAATCGCGGACTGAATTCGCCCGCTGCTCCGACAGGACCTGATTTTTTGAATCGCTTCCGACGCTGTCGGTGTTGCCTTCGATGGCCAATTTCAAGTCCGGATAAGCCAAAACAATTCCGGAAATCTTGGCCAGCTTTTCGCGCGCTTCGGGACGAAGCGTGGATCGTCCGGTGTCAAACAGCACGTCGGAAAGATTCACGATAAGGCCGCGGGCCGTGTCACGGGTGGTAAAAATCACATTGAATTGTTGCAGCAATTTGGCGCGCAGTTGTTCTTTTTCCTGCACGGCTTCCTTCATGCGTTGCTCGGAAGAAGCGGCGGCGAGACGGTTTCGGTCTGACTCCGCTTCGGCATTCTTTTCTCCCCGTTGCGCTTCCGCGGTGGCCTGATTTGCGTCGATCGCCACGGCGCGATTCCTGTCGGAGTCCGCTTGCGCATTGCGTTGCAGGCGCTGGGCTTCAGACGTGGCTTGATCGGCTTGATCACGTCCGCGGTTTGCAACGGCCGTTGCTGACTCTGCCGCTAAACGTCCCTGCATGTCATGATTCGACCGGGCTTGCGCATCTGCGTTGGCTGATTCAGCGGCCACGCGTTCCTGCATGTCGCTTCTCGATTTAGCTTGTGCGTCTGCGTTCGCGGACTCGGCTTCCATGCGGTCATGCTTGTCGCTCATGGATCTGGTTTGTGCGTCGGCGTTCGCGGTTTCGGCTTCCATGCGAGCGTGCATTTCGCTCCTGGAGGAGGCCTGGGCATTGGCTAATTTTCCTGCTTCACGATCCTTGTCGGCATTGATGCGATCCGCATCGATTCGCTTGACGGCAATTTCCCTTGAATCGTCGGCCGTTTGCACAACCTCGCGCGATGCCGAGATGAGCGCTTTTCTGTTCATGTGATGGCTGATCGCCATATCGTCGGCCGTCTTCATCTGGTTCACGGCCTTCTCGTAGCTGGGGCCCGCAAAGTCTTCCGCTCCCGCGGACTTGGCGATGCGCACGGCGTTGCGCGCTTCAAAAAATTCCAGCGGCAAGTTTAAATTCAGTACGACAGGATCAAAGTGGTAGCCGGTGGGAATGTATCCGCCCCGGTCGATGAGCTCATATTTCGCGTCCACAGTTTCGCTGGTTCCGATCGTGTCCGGTCGGATTACGTTTTCGGCGATGACGACGTTACTCGGACGGCGCACGGCGTAATAAGGTTCGGCGGTCACGATCAGCGCGAACGATTGCAGGTTCGTGGTGACGTCCAGCTTGCTGCGGCGATCATCGTTAACCAGCACTTCGCCCAAATTTATGGACCGGCCTTCGGGTGAAATGGCCCACATTACATAGGTCAGATACTCGGTGCCAAAAGAAGTTGGTTTATCAAGCCCCTGGAATTCGGCCTGGATTTTGGTCGCGCCGCTCTTGCCCGCTACACGCGCCATTCCAGAGGCGCCCGCCATCAAAACGGTGCCGGCGAAATCAATTTTTGTGGATCCACGGCGGTGCTCGTATTTCACGGCAGGCGTCGTGCGGCTTACAACATTCTCGCTGTACGCCGGCGTTTGATTGTGGTCATCGGAATTCGTGGATTGGGCTTGCGCAGGTGTCGATGCGCCCAATATCGCCAACACTCCCAGAAGAATTACAGAATTGTTCAAGTTGAATCTCCTTAACTTTTGTCAGCCTGCAGTATCCACGTCAATGGGGCTGGATACTGTGCTCTATTGCACTGTTTCGAAAATAGTTCGAGGAAGGAGATTCGATCCTGGCGAGCGGGCGATCCAAAACTAGTGCCATATACCTATATCTATTTTGCTCGCACCAGCACATATTGAAATCATCCTCCGCAGTCGAGGCGAGACACCGTTAAATTCCTGAGGGATTCAGATCATGGAATGGATACTGTATTGTCCCCAGTGCGCGGAGGTGGCTATGCGCAGCCACATATCTGAAAGTGATTTGGGGGGATTTGACGCTTATACGAACCTATGTAAGCCCATGCTGCCGGACGGCGGGTTAATCGTACTGTGCCCGAATTGCGGGGAGACGTCGGTCCACCAACGGTACCAACTCGTCTTTCGGAAAGCTTGACTTCTTCAAGAATGCTGTCCTATGCCGCAGAAAGTCCAATCAAGCGATAGCAGAATTACCTGCGGTGGCCGCGCAATTGTCAATGATGGACGGCGCGGCGGCATTTCCGCAATTCACCCGAGCGATAGTTGCCCGAGTTCCGAGATCGATTGCGAAACATTCGTTCAAAGTGCGGTCGCCTACTAGTTTCAACATGTACAGCGCTCCCTTCCTTCCTTGAGCGCACAGATGCCACTTAACGGAGCGATTGAGAAGGATTTCGAAAATGTCATATTCGGTTTCCATGGTATCTCCTAACTGACCCAGTCTGACGCACGTTTAAGATAGACCGACCCGCTGAGAATCGCTGTTCACTATTGAACACTCAACCATTCCGTCTACAGTGGCTGCTGCGGGCGGGTATCAGAAATAACGGGAGAGACGAATTCGAACGATCAATCGTGCAGAACAACGCTCAGGAGAGATTTATTGGGTTTGGTTCCTCGCACATCGATCGAAGAGAGATTCTTCGCTGCGCTCAGAATGACAACGATAGGTACGTTTTTCTGTGGCCTGTTCCGCGTTGTTTACGGGGAGGGGAAATCCGGTCTATTCTGTGCTCATGAGAAGAACGCATCCATTCCTGTTGGTGTTCCTTTTCTTCGGCTTCCTGAGTGCGCCTGCAGTCCGGGCGCAACAGCGTACGTCCGCCGACGAAGTTTTAGCCGCGGCGAAAACAGACGCCGCCACGCAGCATAAGGATATTTTCCTGGTGTTCGGCGCGTCATGGTGCCCGCCCTGCCGTGAACTGGATAGCTTCATGGCGGACCGCGAGATTCGGCCGATTCTGGAAAAGTACTTTGTCACTGGCCCATCTGAGTGTTTTCGAACAGCGCGGCAAGCATCCGGAACTAAACAATCCCGGCGGCGAGAAACTGGTGGCCGACTTCGGGGGAGAAGCTGGCGGCGTTCCTTTCCTGGTGTTTCTGGACGCGCAAGGGCATCCGCTCATCAACTCCAACCGCCCGGTGACGGGCAAGCCGAAGGGAGAAAATGTCGGTTATCCCGCCCTGCCCGAGGAAATCAACTGGTTCATGAGCATGCTTCGGCAAACGTTGCCTACGTTGACGGCGGCAGACGCTCGCACGATAGAAACGTGGCTTAGAAAACACTCCTCGAATTGACCGAGCGCCGATTTGCCGCTGCGGTTCTCGCCTAAGTCGAAAACGAAAAGTTAGACGTTAACCGTCACTCGCATGAAAGTAGCCGGGATGGTCGTGCCGCCGCTCTTGTTCGTGTTCTGCGATTTCGCCAACTCCACCAGTTGGCGGTGAAGCTCTTCGGTCTTTCCGTTCTTTTCGGCTGCGTCGAACGCGTTCATCGTCGGTCCGTAGAATCGCCTGAAGAGCTCGATGAATTTTTCCGGCGTTTTATCGGCCGACGCAAATACGTACGTGTTCTTGAGCATCGAGATTTTTTCCGGCTTCACCCCGGCCTGGCCGAAGCGTTCCGTTATATGGTTTTCCACTCCCCACGTCATGGGGCTGATGAATCCATCCGGAGGCGGCGGCGTAAACGCCGAACTGATTTTCAGAATCTGCGACACGAAGGTTGGATCGTTTGGGATCGAGTTGCCCATCACGATGCGGCCTCCCGGCCGGGTGACGCGAACCATCTCCCGGGCCACGTCAAAGGGCTTGGGAGCAAACATGGCCCCGAAGATGGACACGATGAGGTCGAACGAATGGTCAGGCACGCCCGCGAGATTGCTCGCGTCGCCTTCCTGAAATCTTAAGTGGCTGAGCCCCTCGGCCGCGGCGCGTTTATTGCCGGCCTCGACAAGATTACGGGCGATGTCGATGCCTGTAACGTCCGCACCCAGGCACGCCAACGGCAGCGCCGTTGTGCCATCACCGCAGCCAAGATCCAAAACTTGAATCGGCGGCTTGATTCCAAGGGAACCGACCAAGTCCTCGCCTGACTCCCGCATGAAAGCAGCAATCGCGGTAAAGTCACCTTTTTCCCACAAAGCTTGATTCGGATTCATAGAACATTCCTTTCGGCGCAATGCCAGCATGCGTGATTCGCTTTTTTATACTGGTTCTTCACAAATCCTACAACAACCGGGCGGAGCAAAAGTACCGCCGCGTCCGCATTTCTGTGCCGGGCGTCCGGACAGGGATTTCGAAAGGTATATTCGAAGAACAATTCCTCCGCTGATCGTCGAAAAAATTGGGCCGTCCTGTGTGACAATCTTCGACCAGCATGCAACATTCAACCCTGGTCGCGATGGGCGTGCGCTGGCTGAGCCGGCGCTGCTCGATCGTTTTCTATGAATTTGCCACGCCGGCGGACGAAAATCCGGACGTGATCGGTTGGGCCACGGGATCGGGATCCGTTCTGATTGAATGTAAGCTGACCCGCTCGGACTTCCTGCGCGACGCCGCGAAGCCCGCCCGCCGGAAGCCGCGCGCAGGCATGGGCCAGCGCCGCTACTACCTCTGCCCGCCGGAATTGATTCAGGTTCAGGATTTGCCACCGAAGTGGGGACTTCTGTGGCTGGAGCGCGGGCAAATCACGGTGAAACGCGAGGCGCGGGGAGTGCCGGAAAGAAATCTGCCGGCTGAGGTGCAGTTTCTCACCTCCATGCTGCGCCGGGCGCAAATCCGCATCGGCACGCGCCCGCTTTCGGAATGGCTGCGCGGCGAGAACCGCTTTGAGGCCAAGCGGGGCATCCCTCCGACACTGGACCGGCGAGTTCGCAAATTGGAATCGCGCGGGGCGCTGGTGGGCAAATGAGAGTTGGGCCCGTGAGGCATATTCGTCCCGAAGGGATGGCCCAGTGTTCAGCTTCATGGTTTTGAGAGGGCCTGCCAATTCTTCAGGTAACACTCAGGTGGCATGAATAGAATAGTCAATCGCAGCGGGGGTGGAAAGATTCCCGCGCACGATTTCACTGGGATTCCGATCGGGCGGCACATTCAATGAAAAGGAGCGTTTCCATGAAGTTTTCAAATATTGGTCGTATCGCGGCCGGATTATCGGTGCTGGCGGCGGGCGCTTGCCTCTTGACCAGTTCCTACGCCAAGCCGAAACCCGGGGCGTCGGGCTACCATCTGCTGAAAAGCATTTCGCTGCCGGACGCGCCAGGCGGCGGAGAATATTACGACTACATCACGGTGGATGCAGCGGCGCGGCGGGTGTATGTCTCTCACGGGACGGAAGTCGTTATCCTGAACGCCGACGACTACTCGGTGGCCGGCAAGATCGAAGGATTGAATCGCAGCCACGGAATCGCGCTGGCCAAAGATCTGGGCAAGGGATTCATCACCGACGGCGATTCCAAAGCCGGAGCGGACATGCAGGAAGTCGCGGTCTTCGATCTGAAGACGCTGAAGATCACCGGCCACGTGAAAACCGGCCAGATCGATACCGACGCGATTATCTATGAGCCGGTGACCAAGAAAATCTTCACCTTCAACGGCGACAGCCACAATTCGACGATCATCGATGCCGTAAAGGAAAAGGTGATCACCAATCTGGACCTGGTCGGAAAAGTGGAATTTCCGGCCGTGGACGGCAAGGGCATGGTTTACGACAACAATCCGGAAAAGAACGATATCGTGGCGATCGATGCGCGCACGAACAGCATCAAGGCGCGCTGGGCCACCGCTCCGGAAGGCAATCCCACCTCGATGGCCATCGATCCGAAGACCCGCCGGCTGTTCTCGGGAGGCCGCGGACCGCAATTCATGATCATGATGGATGCCGACACGGGCAAGGTGATTTCCTCATATCCGATCACCTCCGTAGTGGATGCGAATGCATTTGATCCCGGAACGAACCTGGTGTTCGTGGCCACCCGCGAAGGCATCCTGCACATCTACCACGAAGATTCGGCCGATAAACTGAGCGAAGTCGAGGCAGTGAAGACGGAGTTCGGCGCCAAGACGCTGCAGGTGGACCCCAAGACGCACAACGTTTTCCTGTCCACGTCGGATTTCAATCCTCCGGCGGCGCCGACGGAAAAGCAGCCCCATCCGCAGCCCACAGCGAAGCCCGGCAATTTCCACGTGCTGGTTTTCGGGAAGTAATCGCAGAAAAGTTAAAATACATCACCCCGCCCGCGCCAACTCGAACCGGGTTGACGCGGGCGGAAGTGTGTTGACCACCAAGAAACTTGGTAGCGCGATGTCCGGCGGAGCGGACGTCGCGTAACTTCTCTCAAGTTTCGGCAAAAAACTCGCCGCGCCTGTCACGGAACAATCCCTGAAATGTCAAAAGAATGTAAATCGTGGAGCCCGGTTCGGCATTTGGTGCCGGCCCGCTTCAGACTTTTTCCGAGCGAAATTCCATCGCATGCGACAAACATCCGCGAATGTGGAAAAATGGTCCCGGCCGCAATGAGCTTTTCGGCGCGTGCAACGGGGGTGCAGTGAGCGAATTTGAACAACTAAATAGTGAGAACGTACGTTCGAAGGCGGCTAATTCAGTTCTGTTTCTGCCGCTGGGCACGGTGGAACAGCACGGGCCGCATCTGCCGCTTACGGTGGATATCGAAATACCGGTGCGCATCGCCTCGGCGGTGGCGGAAAGAGTAAAAGGGTATGTGGCGCCCGCGATTATTTACGGAGCGCGCTCGCTGCCGCAAAGCGGCGGGAGTCCTGAACTTCCAGGGACGATCCGCGTGCGCGGCAGTGTATTGACCGAGTATCTGAAGGATGTGATTTCCGGATACGCGTCGATGGGATTCCCAACCATCGTGATCCTCAACGGACACTACGAAAATGAGGCGTTTCTCTTCGAGGCGCTGGAATTGTGCCGCGAGGAGGCGAAGCTCGACGGGTCGAAAGTCCTTGGCCTGAGCTGGTGGAGCCTTGTGCCGCAAGCCCTGATCGACAAGCTTTTCGGCAACAGCTTTACAGGCTGGCACGCCGAACATGCCAGCGCCTGCGAAACCTCGCTGATGCTGCATTTGAGGAAGGACCTGGTATCGGCTGAGCGGGTGGATAACGCGACGCCGCCTCGCGCCGGGATTTACGCGTTTCCGACTGAGGGTTCGAAACTTTCCAATCGCGGCGTCCTGGGAAGCACTTCCAATGCGAGTGCGGAAATCGGTAGGGCGTTGTTCGAAGAGATTTGCGCGCAGCTGTCGAGCATCATTCGTTCTTAGGCGCATTGGCTTCGGTTTGTGCTGGGCAGTGTTGCATGGCCTAAAACCCGCAGGCTGAAGCCTGTGCTACTTTTGCTTCCTTCGTTCGGCCCAGGATTCCGCCAGCAGGCAGAGAATTTCGAATGCGATATTGGCTGCAGCCAGCGCCGTGCCTCCTGAGGGATCGAAGGGCGGCGAAACTTCCACCACATCCGCTCCGACCAGATTCAGCCCGCGCAGGCCGCGCAGGCCGCGCAACAGGCGCAGCGCCTCGCGCGATGTGATCCCCGCAAATTCCGGAGTGCCGGTGCCGGGCGCAAAGACCGGATCGAGCGCATCGATGTCAAAGCTGATGTAGGTCGGGCCGTCTCCAGCTACGCGGCGAGCCTCGCGAATTGCGGCCTCGACGCCCATCTCTTCAAGTTCCTCGATCGTGATGATGCGCATGCCCTGCTGCATTGGCCAGTCGCGCTCATCAGCGGAATAGGTTGAGCCGCGAATTCCAATCTGCACCACGCGCTTCGGGTCGAGCAGGCCCTCTTCTACGGCGCGGCGGAACGGCGTGCCGTGCGTGTATTTCAATCCGCCGAAGTACGAGTCTACGGTGTCCGAGTGGGCGTCAAAATGAATCATTCCCACGGGCCGTGGCGCGGCCACCGCGCGCAGAATGGGAAGAGAACTCAAGTGATCTCCCCCGATGGCCAGGGGAATTGCCGGAGCTTGAACGATCTGATCGAAAAATTTGTGGATGCTTTCCAGCGAGCGCTGCAGATCGATCGGATTTACTGGGGCATCGCCCAAATCGGCGACGCGGCAGATTTCGTAAGGCGAAAGTTTGGTCACGGAATGTACGCGCTTGATCAGGCTGGACATTTCCCGCACCTGGCGCGGGCCGTGGCGCGGTCCGGGGCGATTGGTTGTTCCGCCGTCCCACGGAACTCCGACGATGGCAATATCCACTTCACGCGGGTCCTCCAGCACGGGAAGACGCATGAATGTGGAGTGTCCGGCGAATCGCGGAGTCACGCCGGAGTCGATGGGTTCGTAGCGCCGAGTAGTCATGAAGTTGTTTTTTCCGAGATCCTTCGTTCAATTAACCGGTTTGCGTCCGGCCGGGTCCGTTATCCAGCGGCGCGAATTTTCTGCGGCTCCAGAAAAACCACAGCAGGCCGAGCGCCAGGTAGGCCAGAAAAATCAATGGCAGTTTGCCATAAGCGCCTTCCGGCACGGGATAAAGATTTCCAACCAGCGCCAGCATCATCACCAGGCAGGTGAGCCAGGGAATAATCTCCACGCCGGGACGATACGCACCGTGATTACGCAAGTAGCGTGGCAGCGCCAGGCAGGTCAGCCCGTAGGACACAATAAATCCATAGGTGCCCAGCGATCCCATCCAGCCGTACACGTCCAAACCTCTTTCGCCGCGCGCCGCCAGCACCGCTACGGGAAGTACCGCGGCGATGCCTGTGACGATCACCGCGCGCCCAGGCGTTTCGTTTCGCGCGTGCGTCACGCGGAGAGATCCATGCGTGAGGCCGCCGTGGGCCATTAAGAGCAGCACGCGCGCCGCCGCCGTGATGCAGGCCAGCGTACAGGCGAAGAGGCTGACCAGCGCGCCGATATCGATCAGCAGTCCTAGAAATCCCACGCCGCCGACCTCTGCCAGCACGCGCATCGGCGCCGGGTTTGTGCCCAGGTCCTGTCCGGCGGAGCGAACTCCCAGCACTTCCACATACGCGCAGACGGTGAAGATCGCGCCGCAAAGCAGGGCGCTCTGAATCACGGCACGGGGAATTGTTTTCAGCGGATCGCGCGCCTCGGAGCCGAGCGTCGTGGCGCTTTCAAATCCCACGAAGCTGAACATGGCGAGCACCAGCCCCAGCCGCAGTCCGCTGCCGGTCATACCGCTGAGGCGCAGTTGCTCCCAATCGAGATGATGGCGAAATCGCACCAGCACCAGCATCAATACAATCAGCACCAGCGATACGGAAACGGCCTCGATCCACAACATGAGCCGCGCGGAAACTTTGACGTCCCGCCATGCAATCCACACAGAAATTCCTGTAACAAACAGAGAAAGAAGCGCGGCTGAGACCGGGTGGCTCGATGCGTCCAGGATCAGCAGATTTCCATAATGATAGAAGCCGCCAATTACGCTCGATCCCGTCGCAACGTAAGCGAGCAGAAGGCTCCAGGCCACGCACGCGCCGACGTAGGGCGGAAGAATCGGCGCCGCGTAGGAATACAGCGAGCCAGGCGAAGCTGAATAACGCGCGAACTTGCTCACGCAGAGCGCCACCAGGAATATGGCCGAAGTGGCCAGCAGGTAAGCGAGCCACGTGCCGTTGCCGGCCAGCGCGGCGACCAGCGGAATTGTCGCCACCGGAGTTGCGGTCGGAGAAATCGTGGAAATCGATTGCGCCAGTGTCTCCACGGGAGAGAGCGCCGCCCGCCGCAATCCATACCCTGCCGTTTCGTGATGAACTTCCGGCGCACCGGTCATTTCAATTCCCATCTTCCTTAATGCGCCTGCAGAAATTGCAGCGTGTACGCCGTAGTGGGATCGATGGGCTTGTCGAGCACTTTCAGATCGACGAGCTGCGCGTACATGGTGGCCCAGCGCTTGCGGATCCATTTGCCCCACCTGTGCGCCGCTCGGGATCTTCGCCCGCGATGAAGTGGCCGTCACGAAGTTGCTGCCAGGTGAATTGCATCCACTCGGGATTCAGAGCGGGATTGAGCTTGGCGATCATGGCGTTGGCGGGAGCGGGATCGTTCAGGTATTCGCGCCAGCCTTTGATGGACGCACGAACGAACTTGCCCACGGTATCGGGATGCTGCTGCACGAAATCGCGCGTGGTGTACATCACGCGGTACGGGCTGTACCCGGCATCGCTGACCAGCAGCACGCGCGTTTCGACTCCCGCTTGATGAGCAAAATAGGGTTCCGAAGTAGCGAACGCCTGCTGGATGTAATTGGGATCGGCCACGAAATTGGCGACGTTCATCATCGCGGGAATGACGCGCACATTATCGAGCTTGTAGCGCCGGGTAATGAATTCGAACCACGTAGATTCACCGACCTTGATCGCCACCGAATGGCCGTTGAGATCGCCAAAGGAGCGAATTGGCGAATCCTTTCGCACCATGATGCCCTGCGGATCGTGCTGCATGGTGGCGGCCACCGCGACGAGCGCCAGTCCCTGGGCATTCGATTCCAGCACTTTGTCGGAAGATCCCATGCCAAACTGCGCGCCGCCCGCGGATACCTGCTTTTCTACGGTGATGTACGGCCCGCCCGGCTGGATCGTAACGTCCAGGCCCTCATCTTTGTAGTAGCCCTTGGCGACCGCGGTATAAAAGCCGCCGTGTTCCGGCTGAGGATACCAGTCCGCCTGAAATGAGATTTTGGCGAGCCCGGTGTCGCTTCTATTTTCCGGAGTGTGGCGGCAACCGAACGCGCAGCTGCCGAGTAGCACCGACAGCAACACCAATCCGGAGATGCGTTGGGCCATATTCACGATTCAATCCAAGGTTCTGGCGACGAGAATAGCATGCGGTTTTGCGCGGGAAAGCGTCTAATCGTTCCGATGCAAAAATTGAATCAAGGCGCGCCGCTACGCCGGCCACGGGGTGTGATAAATTGCGGCATGGCGAAATCCGCTTCCGTAGCCGCGCGCGCTGCCGCGCTGGATGAAGAGCGCATGCGGGAGATTTATGAGTTTACCGCGCGCTCGCTGAAAACTTCGCGGCCCGTCCCCTTCGGCGCGCTGATCGTGAATACGCGCACCGGCGAACGCCTGATGCGCGCCACGAACGCGGTCATGCGCGAGAGCGATCCCAGCGCGCACGGCGAAACGCGCACTGTCCGCCTGGCCTGCAAGAAACTGAAAAGCCCATCGCTCGCCGGATACACGATGTACTCCACCTGCGAGCCCTGCGCGATGTGCATGGCCAACGCGCTGTGGGCACGCCTGGACCGCGTGGTGTACGGCGCGACGATTGCGGACGCCAAACGATACGTCTTGCAGATTCATATTCCGGCCCGGGAGGTCGCGCGCCGTTCGGACATGGCGTGCACGGTGGACGGCCCGGTGCTGCGCGAGTTGTGCATCCAGCTGTTCACGCATCCGAACATGCAGAAAGCGTTTCGCGCCTGGAGCAGCAGCAAGACAAAGTCGGCGAAATCCTGAATTCCGGCGTGAGTTGAAACTCCTGTGAGTTGAATTTCCATGGACGCGAAACACATCGAGCAACTTCGATCCTTCCTCGGCGATCCCGCGCGAGTGATCCTCAACCCGCAGATGGTGGAGCAATTGTCGCGCGATTTTTACTGGTACTCGCCGGTGCTGCGCAAGGCGCTGGACGGGAAAGTCGGCGAGGTGGTGGTGCAGCCGCTGAACGCGCAGGAGATTCAAGCCGTGCTGCGTTACTGCGGCGCGAACAATCTTCCGGTAACGGCGCGGGGCGCAGGCACCGGAAATTACGGACAGGCCGTGCCCTTGCAGGGCGGAGTGGTGCTGGACCTTGCCCGCATGGACAAGATCGAGAAAATTCAGGACGACGGCGTCGCAGTATGCCAGCCCGGCGTGCGCCTCGGCGACCTGGAAAATGAAGCGCGCAAATCCGGATGGGAATTACGCTGCTACCCCTCGACCATCATCAAGGCTTCGGTGGGCGGATTTCTGGGTGGAGGTTCGGGCGGCATCGGCACAGTCGCGCACGGCGGCCTGCGCGATTTTCAAACTGTGCGCGCGCTGGAAGTGGTCACTATGGAGCCGGAGCCGCGCATTGTTCTGCACGAGGGAGAAGCAATTCACGAAATCCTCCACGCCTGGGGCACGAACGGCATCATCACGCGCATCTGGCTGGCGCTCACCCCGGCCGTCGAGTGGTCGCAATGCGTGGTGGCGTTCGAAACGTTTGCGGTGGCATTTGATTTCGCGGAGAAAATCGCCGTCAGCGATTCCTGGACCAAGCGCCTGGTGACGGTTTTCGAATGGCCGATTCCATCGTTTTTCACGCCCATCCGGCAATACGCGCCGGAAGGAAGGACATTGATATTCTTTCTGATCGCCTCAAATCAATGCGCCGATCTGGAACGCGCGGCGCGTGAAGCCGGCGGAGACGTCACGCATAGCGCCGTGTATCCCGGATTGAACGCGCGGCCGTTGCTTTCCGATTACACCTGGAACCACACCACACTCTGGGCCATGCGCTCGGATGAGGCTTATACCTACTTGCAATGCGGCTTCAATGCCGATACCGTGCGCGAGCAGATGCGCAAGCTGCGCGAACGATTCGGCATGGAATTCCTGTTCCACATGGAATTCATGAAAAACGGCGAGGGCCGCGTATTTCCGGGGGCTATTCCCGTCGTGTACTACACCACCGAGGAGCGATTGAACGACATGATCAATTTCTGCCGCGAGATTGGCGTTTTTGTGGCCAACCCGCACGTGAACAATGTGGAGGGAGGCGGCCGCTACCGCGCCGATAACGTGCAGTTGCTGGCCAAGCAGCGCTACGATCCGAAGGGCCTGCTCAATCCGGGTAAGATGGCCACGTTCCATTTGGAATCCGCGGCGGCTGGAGCCAAAACGAAATGAAAACCTGGATTCCGGACGCCAGAAATTTTGCATACCTAAACTGGAAGCAGGTCGACGCGCTGCCTCGCGAATCCACTTTGCTGATTCTGCCGACCGCGGCCATCGAACAGCATGGACACCACCTGCCGCTGGCGACAGATACGCTGATAAACAATCTGTGCCTGGGGCGCGCGCTGCATAAGCTGCCCGCGGAAATGTCTGTCTACGCGCTGCCGCCGGTGCACTACGGGAAAAGCAACGAGCACATTGGGTTTCCCGGGACACTCTCGGTCAGCTCCGCGACGTTCATGGCCGTGCTGCGCGATCTGGGATCGAGTTTGTCTAAAGCAGGTTTTCGAAAGCTGGTCCTTTACAACACCCAC
The DNA here is from genome assembly GCA_963774805.1 of uncultured Acidobacteriota bacterium. GTDB lineage: Bacteria > Acidobacteriota > Terriglobia > Acidiferrales > UBA7541 > Palsa-360. Next base: position 235,947 of record CAVZGK010000014.1, on the reverse strand, counting down.
GGCGGCAACACCGCGCTGATCGACGTGATGGCGCGTGACCTGCGCGCCGAGTTCGGCCTGCGAACGTTTTCACTGCACGGCTCCGGCGGCATCAAGTTCGAAGGGCTTGATCCCCAGGAGCGCGCCTACGGATTTCACGCTGGGGAAGTGGAGACATCGTTTCTGCTGGCCAGCGTGCCGGAGCTGGTCGACAAATCCGCCTTTACATCCAACTACATCGCGGACATCTCCAAGCCCGGGCTGCTTCGTCCGGAAAATGCTCCGGCAACATTCGCGTGGTTGACGCGCGATATTGCTCCGAGCGGAGTGATGGGCGATCCCCGGCCGGCGAGCGCCGAAAAGGGTGAGCGCTGGCTGGAAGAAGCAGCCACACGCCTGTCCGCGGCGCTGCAGGAAATCGCCAGCTTCCCGGAACCGCCCACGCCATGACTTCGCCGGAATGGGTCGATTGCGGCGACGGCGTGCGCCTGGAACGCGGGGTGCGCGCCCGCATGCGCGACGGCGTAGAACTCGTTTCCGACCACTACTACCCGCAGTGGCCAGGAGCAAAACCTTGGCCGCAACCAACCCTTCTGATGCGCCAGCCGTACGGGCGAGAGATAGCCTCCACCGTGGTCTACGCCCATCCTGCTTGGTTCGCCCGGCAAGGATATAACGTTGTTATTCAGGACGTGCGGGGGCGCGGCGATTCCGAGGGCGAATTTTACCCGTTTCGAAACGAAGGCCGCGACGGCGCCGACACCATCGAGTGGTTGCGCACGCGGCCCGAATCGAACGGCCGCGTCGGCATGTATGGATTTTCCTACCAGGGGATGACGCAATTCCTGGCGGCGGCCGAGCAGCCCGAAGGACTGCAATGCATCGCGCCCGGCATGGCGGCTTGCGATCTGTATCACGGCTGGTTTTATCAAGGCGGGGCGCTGCGGCTGGGGTCGACGCTCGGCTGGGGATTGCAGATGTTGAAGGAAGATGCGCGGCGCAAAAAGCTGCGCGAAGCGAGCGACCGCCTCGAGCAGGCCTGGGCGAATTTGGCTTCGCAAACCAGCGTGCTGCCCATTCGCGCGCACCCTGCGCTGCACGGCGAGGGGTTGCCCACGTACGTTCTCGACTGGCTCGACCACGACACGCCCGGCGAATACTGGTCAGCGCTGGACGTCAGCGCGCGGCTAGATAAAATCGCCATCCCTGCGCTGCATGTTTCTGGCTGGTATGACACATTTCTCCGCGGCACCATCGATGGTTATCTGTCTTTGTGCCGCCACGCTGGCAGCGTATTCGCGCGCGAACATCAATATCTGCTGGCCGGACCTTGGGTGCACATTCCCTGGGGCGACCGCGCTGGCGCCGCCGATTTTGGCCCCGAAGCGCTGGTCGACACGGACACCATTCTGCTTCGCTGGTTTGACCACTGGTTGAAAGATTCAGGAGCCTTCGAAGGAAAAGCGCGCGTGCGCCACTTCGTGCTGGGCGAAAATGCCTGGAGCGAAGCTGACACGTTCCCCACTGAAGCGAACCACGCGCTCTATCTGCACAGCAATGGAAGGGCAAATTCGCGGAAAGGGAATGGAACACTCTCAACGGACAAGCCAGACGCCGACGAACCGCCCGACATTTTTGTCTACGATCCGGAAGTGCCCGTGCTCGCTCCCGGTGGTCCGGCGGCGGCCAGCGGGCAGTTTGACCAGGGCGCGCTGGAACTCGGCAACAATCTTCTGGTCTACACCACCGAACCGCTGGAAAATCCGCTGCTGGTGTTCGGCATTCCCCGCGTCATTCTGTACTGTTCCACTTCCCTTGCTAACGCAGATTTCACGGCGAAACTCGTTCGCGTCCGGCCGAATGGCGCGGCCGAATTTATTTGCATCGGCATTTCCCGATCGAATCTCCGGTTTGCGGAAGGCTCTTACGCCGCGGATAAAATTCATCTGTGGGAATTTTCTATGGAGCCGACGTCTTGCCGCTTCGCCGCCGGCGACCGTATTCGCCTCGAAATTGCCAGCAGCGCGTTTCCTCTTTTTGATCGCAATCCCGGTAGCGATGTTCCATCCTGCCGCGCGACATCCTGGGATTGGCGGCGCTCCACGCAAATCGTCTGGCACGGCCGCGTGTGTCCCTCCGCATTGTACTTGCCGGTCTCCGGAGAGGATCAATGAGCGCCGGCGATAGTGTGCCGGAAATTGAGATTACCGGACTTCGCAAGCAATATGGAAACGCCCCCGCCGTTCTGGAATCGGTGAATCTGACCGTCGCCAAGCGGGAATTCATCACCCTGCTAGGCCCCTCCGGCTGCGGAAAATCCACGATTCTGAAACTGATCGCGGGCCTCACCGCGCCAAACGCCGGCGAAATTCGCGTGGACGGCATGACACCGCTCAACGCCCGGGAGACGATGTCTTTTGTTTTTCAGGACGCCACGCTTCTGCCGTGGCGCACAGTGACGCAGAATATCGCGCTGGGCCTGGAGTTGGAGCGTGTTGAGGCCGCCCGCCGCGAAAGGGAGGTCGCCGGACTTCTGGAACTCGTCGGGCTGAAGCATGTGGCGCAGTCCTACCCGCGCGAGTTGTCCGGGGGAATGAAGATGCGCGTTTCCATCGCGCGCGCGCTGGCCACCAGTCCACGATTGATGCTGCTGGATGAGCCGTTCGCGGCGCTCGATGAAATGACCCGGGACCGCCTGAATGAAGAAATTCTGCGCCTGCGCGCCGAACAGAACTGGACCGCGGTCTTCGTGACGCACTCCGTGCCCGAGGCCGTTTTTCTCTCTGACCGGATCATCGTGCTGGCGCCGAATCCGGGGCGCATCCATGCCGAGATTCGTGTGGATCTGCCCGCACCGCGAAATTCCGCCGTTCGAAATTCCCCGGAGTTTGACGCCGTCGCGTCGCGTGTGGCGCACAGCCTGCGGGAGACCCTCCGCCCATGAAGCAGCGCGCCATCACCGTGCTCAACGCGCTCGCGGTTTTCGCGGCCCTGGTGCTGCTGTGGCAGCTGGTCCTCTGGATTTTCCGAGTGCCATTCTTCATGTTGCCTTCGCCTTGGGCGGTGGTGAAAGCCGTGGGAGCGCGATTCCCGTCGCTGATGACCGCCTTGGCGATTACGGCGGAAGAATCTGCGGGCGGACTCGTGGCCAGCATCACGGTCGGATTATGTGTCGCGCTGGTGTTCGCGCAATTCCGCTGGGTGCGGAAAATGCTTCTGCCGTACACGCTGCTTCTTCAGACGGTGCCGATCATCGCCATCGCGCCGCTGATCATCATGTGGATCCATGCGGGAATTCTTGCGGTGTCGGTAATCGCTTTCATTATTTCCCTGGCGCCGATTATCGCCAACACAACGCAGGGTCTGATCAGCGTTGACGAAAACCTGGTGAATCTTTTTCTGATGCACAACGCCTCCAGCCGCCAGCTGTTGTTCAAGCTGCGCCTGCCGCACGCCGTGCCTGACCTGTTTGTCGGCATCCGCATCGCCAGCGGAATCGCGGTGATCGGCGCGATTGTCGGAGAGCTGTTTGCAGGTTCGGCCCGCGTGGGGGAGGGCGGGTTGGGATATTCGATCCTGTACGCGTCGTCGCAAATGCAGACGGACTATATGTTCGCGCTGGTGCTTGCGGCGATTGTGCTGGGATTCAGTTTTCTGTTTCTGGTGATGTTTCTGGAATGGTATTTTCTACACCGCTGGCACGAATCGGCACGCGCCCTCGAGTAGCACAGCGACTCTTCGCTGTGCGATTTTTGCAATTGAAGGCGCAACCGAGGCTCAATGTTCGACGAGAAACCGCACAGCGAAGAGTCGCTGTGCAACAAAACAAGGAAGAAAACATGCTGCGACTAGAAACCGATACGGGATGGTGGCTGGTTACGCATCCCGACCACGCCCGCCTGGCCGGAGCCTTTGCCGAGCGCTGGGGCAACGACTATTTTCTTTCGCCGGAGCCCCGCGAACACGTCCTGCGCGGCATTAACCGCCACGATGATGGCTGGGCCGCCCGCGACGCCGTCCCACAGATTACCCGCCAGGGCAAACCCAGCGCGTTCTCCACGGAACTGGTCGGAAAATATTCGGGTTTTGAGGAAATTGATCTGCCGGACTACCTGGCGGTGCGCGACCGCGCCGTTCGCCTGATCGCCTCGGAAGATCCCTACGCCGCCGTGCTGATTTCCATGCACACCTACAACCTGCTGCACGAACATGCCGACCGCTCCACCATCAAACCGGAGCAGTTGCCGCTGCTGGACGAATTTCTTGAAGGGCAGCTGGACATGCAGAACTCCCTGCGGCGGGAAATTGAGGTCAATCCGAAACTGAAAGCGGAGCACAAGACGGAGGGCGCAATACTCGATCACTTTCGCTTGCTGCAGGCCAATGATTATCTTTCGCTGCTCACCTGCGTCGATTACGCAAATCCCGTGGAGCTTCTGCACGCGCTTCCCACGCGCGACGGCAAAGGGTCGCCGATACGCGTCCGCTCGGTTGGTTCACGCCGCTTTGTCCTGGATCCGTATCCATTCGTCGAGGAATCGATCACCATCCAATTTCCGGCGAGGCACGCGAAGGGCAAGCATTTTGCGTCAGCCCAGGAATTGCAGAACGCGTTTCACGCCGCCCCGGTCGAGACGCTTTCCGTTACGGTCAGCAAGAAGTAGCGGTAGTGATCCGTGAGTGAAATCATTAAAGAACGGACACGTGAGCGGAGACAATTCGCCAGCCTTCCGGCAGGCGCACCCAGACCTGGCTTTGCCGCCCGGAAATCTTCTTTCCGTTCGCAACCCGCTCAAACTCCAGAGTCACGCTTCCGAAGTCGCGGCCGAAGGTGACGATGTCCAGGCGTTTCACCGTTCGCGCCAGATTCACGGGCGAGCGGCCTTTGCGAAACGCTTCGATCTCGTCGATCCCGTACAAATTTTCCGTCACGCCGAAGCGCATGGCATACGGCGAGGACCAGAACATCTGCGTCAGCGTCTCCGCGTCGTTGGCCATCAGCGCGGCTTCGTACTTCGGATACAACGCCTGCAGTTCGGCGACAACTTGTGGGTCATTGATTTGCATGGGCTACCATCATGAGAGATTTTCCGTAGTGAAGCGTTGTGGCGCATGCTTTAGCTTGCGCAACCTCGCCGCGCTGCGCGCCGCACTGCGCAAGCTAAAGCATGCGCCACTTTCTTGTCAGAACAATTTCCGCCCCGGCAGGATACTCTTGGCGATGGCCGCGGACACCGTGAAAATCGGCTCATTCACCACCTGGCTGAACCTCAGGTTCATCGCCACGCTGCACAGCAGGTAGGCGTGAACCGCGCTGAAGCCCCAGCGATCCGCCAGCAAATCGATCATCCGGGAAGTCGCCGCTCGGGCCGCTGCCGCGGCGTCCGGACCCGATTCGACCACGATCCACTCGCCATTCGCGGCGTCGGTTTCCAGTTTTCGCGCGGCGGGAGTCTCGATAAGCGGCGCGGAAAGCGCGCGTTGCTTGTGCAAATGAAAACGCAGCGTAACGTCCGCGGGACATTCAATGCCGTTGATGGAAACCTCGCCGTCGCCCTGGGCGCCGTGCGCATCTCCCGCAGAAAAGAGCGCGCCGCGATTCAGCACCGGCAGGTAAAGCGTGGCTCCGGTGCAAAGCTGGCGCACATCCATGTTTCCGCCGAAAATTCCAGGCGGGCGCGTGCGCAGTTCGCCGTCTTCGGCGGGTGCGACGCCCATGACGCCGCAAAACGGCCGGATCGGAACGACTGCCGGCGCCAGCGATTTGCTCGTGTCGCCCTCCATTTTCCAAACAAAGAAAAATGGCTCCGCGAATCGCTGCTTCAGAAAACCCAAGCCGCTGACCACGCTGGTCCAGCCCCAGCCTTTGTGTGCCACTTCCAGAATGTCGATCTGCAGCACATCGCCCGGTTCGGCGCCATCGATAAAAATCGAACCGGTGAGCGCGTGAATCTTGTCGCGATCGATCTTCAGGTATTCCGCCAGCGTCATTGACGGGTGGCATTGCGCGCCGCTGGAGTCCACGCACTCCATGTGCACGGTGTCGCCGGAAGCGGCGTGCAGGCGGGGCGCGAGCGCGCGATTCCAGCGGGAATGTGTGGGTTGCGCACTAAGAGAAAGTTCAGCCATGGGCCCTTTTCAAACCTCCACCGTCATTTGCAATTCCACCAGCGCGTTGCGGGGCAGTCCGGAAACGCCGATGGCCGCGCGCACGTGCCGCCCGGCGTCCCCGAAAATTTCCACAAACAGATCGGAAGCGCCGTTGATGACCTTTGGCGAATCCGCGAATCCGGCAACGGCATTCACGTAGCCGTTGACCGTCACGATGTTCTTGACCTTATCGAGCGAACCGAGATGGCTGGCCAGCACCGCCAGTTGGGATATCGCGCAGCAGCGCGCCGCCGCATAGCCATCCTCGATCGTGCGTCCCGCTCCCACAGTCCCGGTAATAATTTCACCGTCTTTGATCGAAATTACTCCGGCCAGATAAACCATCGGCCCAACCGTCCGCGCGGGAAGATAGTTTCCGCCGGGCAGCGGCTGCGCCGGAAGCTGAATTCCAAGCTCCTGAAGCTTTGTTTCGATCTTTCCAGCCATCCCGGCGGGGTCCTCCATCCAAAAAGAATCGCGTCAGTTTAGCATAGTCATCGCAACCCACGATTTCCTTGAAGGAGTCGGAGATAGGTTCGAAATCATTCCGGCGCCGCCAGAAGTGCGGAAAAAGAAGTAGCACAGGCTTCAGCCTGTGGGGGTCCAACAGACCTTGCAGGATTTGATGGAATTCCACAGGCTGAAGCCTGTGCTACTCCTTATGACATACATCCGTGCCGAAGAAGCGGGGGATAGCGCTTGCGCTGTTCCAACCCCGCCTTGTCATTCCAAAACTTCGCGAATCTTTCGAAGCAGCGAGACACGCGTAAACGGTTTCGCGAGAATGGTGGCCGCGGGCCCCAGCAATTCCTGATGCGCGAATCGCGTGTAACCTGACATGTAGATCACCTCGACCTGCGGCCGGATTCGCAAGACGTTGTCCACCATCACCGGTCCGTTCATGCCGGGCATTACCACATCGGTCAGTACGAGGTCGATAGGCCCGCGATGATTTCGAGCGAGTTCTAGTGCGTGCCTGGGATCTTCGGCGACCAGGACGGAATAGCCGTTTTCGGAGAGGAAGCGCTGAGTTAAAAACCGCAGCGGTTCCTCGTCCTCCACCAGCAATACGGTTTCCGTTCCGCGCAAGACGCTGCTTCCGCTTGCGCCGGGTTTCTCAATCTCTGCGACTTCACCTACTCTCGGCAGATAAATCTTGAACGTCGTGCCGTGGCCCAACTCGCTGTAAACCCAGATGTAGCCGCCGCTCTGCCGGACGACTCCATACACAGTCGAAAGGCCCAGGCCCGTGCCTTTGCCCGGCTCTTTGGTTGTGAAGAAAGGATCGAAAATCCGTGACTGTGTTTCCGCGTTCATTCCCACTCCGGTGTCGGACACCGAAAGCAAAATGTACGGCCCGGGGGGCTGATCGGAATGTTGAACGACAAAGCTTTCGTCCAAATCGATGTTGGCCGTTTCGATGGCAAGCCGGCCGCCGTAGGGCATGGCGTCGCGCGCATTCACGGCCAGGTTCATGACCACCTGTTCGATTTGCCCGCGATCGGTTTTTACGTTACCGAGAGCGGGATCCAGCGCCGTCGTCAATTCGATGTCTTCGCCAATCAGCCTCCGCAGCATTCGTTCCATATCGAGAACGGCCGCGTTCAGATCGATCACCCGAGGTTCGAGAATCTGCTGGCGGCTGAAGGCCAGAAGCTGGCGGGTCAGCGAAGCCGCGCGTTCGCCGGCCTTGCGGATCTGCTCACATTCTTTTTGCAAGGGATATTCGGGAGGCAGGCGGTCTTCCAGAATTTCGCAGTAGCCGATGATCACGCCGAGCAGGTTGTTGAAGTCGTGCGCAATTCCTCCGGAGAGCTGGCCGATCGCTTCCATCTTTTGCGCCTGGCGAAGCTGCTTCTCCAGCGCCTTTTGCTCGGTGACGTCCTTGAAAATGGCGAACACGCACTTCTGCCCGCCTACTTCGAAAGCCACGGCGGAGTTCAGGCCGGTACGCGTTTTGCCGGATTTCGTTTGAAACAAAATCTCCATATCCCGAACGGCCCCGTGCGTCTCGAGGCCGTCAACCAACCGCGTTCGGTCCTCCCGGCGAACCCAAAAATTCAATTCGAGGGAGGTTCGTCCGATCACTTCTTCCCGGCGGTATCCTGTCACTCGCAGGAAGCTTTCATTGACGTCAAGGTAGCGGCCCGTGGCGACCGTGGCGATGGTGATCGGTTCGGGATTGGCATTAAATGCTTTGCGAAATCTTTCATCCGCTCGCATCTCCTCCCGAAGCTGTTGCTGGTCGAAACCCTGCGCGCGCAGCCGGACAATTTCCGTTACATCCTTGACGTTGTGAATGATGCAGGAAATTCGACGGTCGGCTCCAAATACCGGCGTATTCACCGGACTCCAGTACCGCTCCTCGAATCCGCCGCCCTCCTCGTCCGGTTTGCGGATGTCGTACTTCTGCACTGCCATGGTGTCGGGGGCTTTGAAAAGTAATACCCGCTCCAGCGAAGAGCGGAGATTCTGCTCGCCCGTGGCCTGCGGATCTCCCGGGTTGTCGGGGAAAACATCGAAGATTCCCCTGCCGACGATCTCTTCCCGCTTGGTGAGCGTTGCGCGGAGGTAAGCATCGTTCACGGCGATGATGCGGAAGTCAGGATCCAAGATTAGATACAAGTCTGGCGTGGACTGAAACAGGGCCTGGAAGTCAATCACCGGTGAAGGAACCGTTGGGGTTCTCACTGCCGTGATCCTGTGTTTGGTACGGTTAGCTGCGGAGACAAGTATATCGGTGATTAGCAGATTGGCCTGAAGAAGGAATGCTTCGACGATACGTATGGGTTATCCCGTGATTTCTGTATGGATGGTGAATGGAACACGATTGACCCATGCGATTTCCGCTTGCAGAACCGCGCCTGTACGCTAGGATGTGCCATGCCACTGCGGTGGACACGCCTCCTTCTTTTCCTCCTGATTTCGGCGGACGCTGCGAGCGCCCAGTCTTCCCCGGCATGGCACGAGAAAAGGCAATCCGCTGCCGATCTCGAAGTGAGCGGCGCGCTGCTCGGCCTGCCTCCCGAATCCGTTCGCTATATCACGCGCGAAGAACTTCTGGCCCTGCCTCCGTCGAATTTCACCGTAACGGATGACACTAACTTTACAGGGCCGACCAGAATTCGCGGCGTGCGGCTGGAGGAACTGGCGCGGCATCTTGCCGCATCACCCGCTGCGGACATGGTTGTGGCCATTTGCGATGACGGCTACCGCGCCAACTATCCCCAGTCCTATCTGGCGGCGCATCATCCCGTCATGGTCCTGGATGTAAACGGAAAACCGCCCGCCGGCTGGCCGAAGGATTCGCAAGAACACAAATTTGATATGGGCCCGTACATGATTTCCAATCCCCAATTCACTCCGGGATTCAAGGTGCTGGCTCACGCGGACGAACCGCAGATTCCCTGGGGCGTCGTGCGCCTGGAATTCCGCGACGAAAGGATTGTGTATGGCGCCATCGCTCCCGCAGGACCGCGCGCGCAGGAACGCGCGGTGCAGGACGGCTTCCGCATCGCGCAGCAGAATTGCTACCGCTGCCACAATTCGGGGAGCGAGGGCGGCCAGAAATCCGGGATTCCCTGGAACGCGCTGGCGGTTTTTGCGTCCGCGTCGCCCGGCGATTTCGCCGCTTACATCGGCGATCCCCGGAAGAAAAACAAACAGGCGCAAATGCCCGGCAATCCGCAGTACGACGGCGCTACATTGAAGGCTCTGACTGCCTACTTCCAAACGTTCTCTTCACCCAAAAAACAATGATTCTACGCACAACCAAACTGCTGCTGGTCTCGGGAGTCGCGCTCCTTTACACGCTGGTTGTCTTCAACAACCTCACCGACTACGGCTCCAACTACGCATTCGTGCACCACGTAATGATGATGGACACCACATTTCCGGGAAACAACGGGATGTGGCGCGCGATCCAATCTCCCGTGCTGCACACGGCGTTCTATGTTTCGATCATCTCCTGGGAAATTGTCACTACGATCTTGTGCTGGTGGGGCGCGTCGCGCATGGTTCTGGCTTTGAAAGGCACGGCCGCGGCATTCCAGCAATCCAAGCGAGTGGCGATTGCCGCTCTGACGTTGGGGCTGTTGCAATGGCTGGTGGCGTTCCTGGCGGTGGGCGCCGAGTGGTTTTTGACGTGGCAATCCAAGGAATGGAATGGCCAGGAGGCCGGGCAGCGCATGTTCACCGTCCTGGGAATCGTGCTGTTGCTGGTGCTCCAGGCGGATGTAGACGGCCAGCCCTAGAAACACGGAGTGGTGCGGAACGCCGACGAAACTTTATTTCTTCCTGATGCCCCGCAGCGCCGCATCCTGCGCAACCGGCTTCTCCGGGTTGGACCAATCATAAAATCCCTTCCCGTTTTTCTTCCCGTACCACCCGGCCATGACCATGCGTTTCAGCAGGGAAGGCGAGGAAAACCGCTTCTCCTTGAATTCCTCGAACATGACATGCGTGATGTAGTAGGTCGTATCCAGCCCGACAAAATCCAGCAGCGTGAACGGTCCCATGGGATATCCGCAGCCGAGTTTCATCGATGCGTCGATGTCCGTTACGGAGCCGACGCCTTCCTCAAACGCGCGGATGGCATCCATCATGTACGGCACCAGCAGTCGGTTCACGATGAAACCCGTTTTGTCGCTGGTGCGCACCGGAACTTTTCCGAGTTTTTCTCCGAAGGCGCAGGCCGTCTCAAACGCGTCGTCCGCGGTGACAATCGTGCGCGCCACTTCCACCAGTTTCATCAGCGGCACGGGATTGAAGAAATGCAGGCCGACGAAGCGATCAGGGCGCTTCGTCGACGTCATGATCTCGGTAATGGAAATCGAGGAAGTATTGCTGGCAAAGATCGCTGACGGCTGGATCACCGGATCGATGGAGGCGAACATCTTCCGCTTTTCCTCCAGGTTCTCAATCACCGCTTCCACCACGAAGTCCGCATCCGTCAGTTCTTCCTTACGCGTCGTGCCCCGCAAGCGCGCGAAGATGGCGTCGGCCGGCTCCTGCAACACGCCTTTGGCCGCCAGCTTGTCGAGGGATCTGCGGATCGCCGAAAAGCCCTTGTCGATGAATTTCTGATCCAGCTCCAGTACCGTCACCGGAAATCCGGCCGCCGCCGCTACCTGTGCGATTCCCGAGCCCATCAGGCCGCAGCCCAGCACACCCACTTTTTTAATTTCCATCCGCTGACCCTCGTTTCCGGTGAATTTTTCACGGGCAAACGCGCCCATCATAGCGTAACGCGAAAGGTTTTCGGGAGGCGGGCTCGTGCCGGGGATCACAGTTTGGATAGGAACACACCAGAATCGTCCAATTCTCCGGAAAGCCGGGATGAAAGGCCGTTCATAACAGGGCATTTTTACAATTTTGTGACAAATGCTCGACAATCCCTGGACACTTTTTCGTCGCAGGCGACGTATCTTCGGGGTGATTCGGGCGCGCTAGAGAGTTACCGAAACCGCTGGTTGCCCTCACTGCACAGAGGGCGATTGGCCTGGGTTTCCATACTCTTCCCGGCGGGGGCTGTGGGCGCGCCCGAATTTTTATCCGCCATCGCTTCCTTAAATCCTTAAAATATGGAATTTGCAGAGCTGCAGCTCAGACTATCGTGGGATTCCGTCTGGCCGCCGGCAGTAGCCGATGCGAAACTGCATACCCTCGGGCCGGCGCGGAATTACGTGGCGACGTTTACAGAAACTTCCTTCGCAGCAACCTGAACGCGGGGCAATTTCACGACGAAGGTGGTACCGCGTTCGGAGGTAGCCTCTACTGCTACGCTGCCCCCGTGGTCGGCAATAATTTTGCTCACGATCGCCAGCCCCAGCCCGGTTCCATTGGGTTTTCCCGCGCTGACGAACGGATCAAACAAATTGTTGCGGATCGCCGCCGGAATTCCCGGCCCGTTATCCGATATGCGAATCTCAAAGGTGTCGGCGCCGGCCAGAATCTCAAAAGCGATTTTGCCGTCGCGCTTGGAGACCGCTTCACACGCGTTGACGGCCAGGTTGAACATGGCGCGTTCCAACTTTTGGGGATCGAACACCCCCGCCATATCTCCAGTCTCCTCGATGGAAATGGCGCGGCCCCGCAGTTCGGGGCGGGCCAGCGCGGCGTCAATGGCGCGGCGAACGCAAAGGTCGAGGGACGCGTTGACCGGAGAGATGTTCCGGCGTTCGCGCGCCAGATCGCGCAGGGAGTCCAGCAGCTCGGTCATCTGTTCGGAGGCGGTCTGAATTTCCTTGTAGACTTCGTCCTTGTCCAGCCGCAACTTGTCGGCCTCAAATAGAAATTCGGCGTTGGCCACCAGCGCCGCCAGATGATGGCGCAGGTCGTGCGAGATCGAATTTGCCGCCCGGCCCACGGCCGCGACCCTCTCCGTCTCAATCTGTTTTTTCTGAAAGGCCAGAAGTTCGCCACGCATCTTGGAAAACGATTCCGCGAGTTCCACGGCCTCGCTGCTTCCGCGGGGCGTGATCGAATAGGTGTAATCCCCGGCTGCCAAAGCGCGCACGCCAGCCACCAGGTTGTCCAGCGGATGGGTAATCGTTCCGGCCACAAACCTCAGTGAGACAGATGCCAGCAGGATCGCTGTAAGCCCCACGATCAGAATCGTGCGATTCAATTCGCGCAGAAAGGCCATCGGCCGGGCCAGCGAGACAAATACGTAACACTGCACCGGCGACGGCGGATTGGCCTGCAGCGTGACCCGCGCCACGCGGTACGAGTCATTTCCCAGCGTGAACTCGGCCGACGCCGCCTCCGGCAAAGTCTTTCCCGCCAGAAACCCTTCTTGAAGCACCGCTTCCTGCTCCGGCGAAAAAGTGGAAGCGATAATGCGGCGGTCCGCCAGAAGAACAATCTTGCCCTCGGCCACCACGCCAAGCTGCTCCGCGATGCGCGAATTGGTTTCGTAGCCGATGGCCACCAGCCCCAGCACCTTGGCGTCGTTTCCGCTGCCGGCCAGGATCGGCCGCAGGAAAATCCAGTACAGCCGCCCGTCGGAATACCACCAGGCGGATTCCTGGCCCGCTTGCAGCGATGTATTCAAATTGCTCTCCGCGGCATCCCGGTCCAGCCCTTTCTGGCTTACGTCCAGCGCCACCACACGGCCCGCTGGATCAGCCAGCAAAAACAGATCGCTGCCCGCCAGCCGCCAGAAGGGAATCGAACCATCCTGGATGGTCGGAGCGTCCCGTGTGGTCATCAGCGCTTTCAGCGTGGGAATTTCCGCCAGCAGGGAAGCTGTGCGCGACAATTGCAGCTGGAGCTGTTTTTGGACGGTCTCAAATTCCTGGAAGGAGGCTTCGGTGCTAAGCTTGACCTGGTCCGCAATCTGCGCGCGGACCGTCTGGCGAATACTGAAGAGAATCGCGCCTGCCAGGGCGCAGATGATCAGCAGTGTCGAAAGCAGTAGCTGCGATTGCAGCCGCAGGCGCGTCATCGAACTCTCCGCGGGACCTGTTAACTTTTCTTGTGCCCGGCAGCGCTGCCCGGCACGAACTTATAGCCGGCGCTATGCACGGTTACAAAGTGCCGCGGATGCGCGGGATCGGCTTCCAGCTTCTGGCGCAGCCGCAGGACGTGATTATCCACCGTGCGCGTCGACGGATAGTTCTGATAGCCCCAGACTTCGTTGAGCAGCTCCTCGCGCGAAATCACGCGGCCGGCCGAGCGCGAAAGGAATTTCAGCAATTTGAATTCCTGCGCTGTCATGCTGACGCTCTCGCCGAGGCGCTTCGCTTCCATGCTGGTGAAGTCAATTTCCACGTCGCCAAACGCCAGGAGGTCGTGCGCCGAGGCCGCTTCCGCGCCGGTCCCGCCATGCGCTTCCTGCAGGTTCCGCCGCATGGCCCGGCGGACGCGCGCCAGCAGCTCTTTCAGGCTGAAGGGCTTTGTGACGTAGTCGTCCGCGCCCAATTCGAGCAGCACGACTTTGTCATCGACGTCGGCGTTGGCGCTGAGCACCACGATGGGCACGGTGGGCATTTCGGTCTTGAACGCCCGGCAAAGTTCCTTGCCGGAAAGCCCGGGCAGTTTTAAATCGAGGATTACAACGGCCGGTGGCTCACTACGAAAACTCTCGAGCCCTTCAATTCCATCCGAGGCAATGCGCACTGCCAGCGAGTCGGATTCGAACAGCCGTTGCAACGTGCGTTGCATCGGGCGGCTGTCTTCAATGATAAGTACCGTTTCCATAGGCTGGATTTAACCTCCAGAGTATACTTCCAGTGGATCAAACATCGAAGCAACTCAATATAAAAGTTTCGCCATCTATCCGGAAGCGCGGCCGGAAACTCCGCGGGAGGATCGAACCGGATGAAATCCCTTGTCACACGCCCATGGGTCTGGATGGCGCTATTGTGCTGCTCTTGTATGATGCCGGTTGCGGTTTTACGAGCCCAGGCCCCTCCGGGACCGCTTCCTCCTTCTCATCCCCTGCCGCCTCCGCCCCCTGCTCCGCCGGTAAAAAAGAAGCCGCAGGTTGAGCCGCGCAAATCGCTGGCAGGATTCTGGAGGCTGAACCAGGAAGACAGCGATGACGTTCGAACGAAGTTCGAGAATGCCCGCAAGCGGCAGGCGGGATCGGGAGGCGGCCCGGGCGGAGGAAATGGCGGCGGGAACGGCGGGCCGCGCGTTGGCGTAGGCTATCCCCCGTATCCGGGCGACCCGAACGGACCGTATGGCGGCCCCGGCGGAAGAATGGGCGGCAACCAGGACAGCGACCTCAGCGAGCGCCTGCAGGATGCCGTGCGGCCCGCATACACGCAGGAGCTTTCTTTGAAAACCGCCGAAGTGGATATGACGGATGACCGCAACGACATGCTGGTGTTTTTCACTGATGGAAGAAAAATCCAGAAGTCCAAATCCAAGGACAATGCCCTCCAGGAAATCTCCGCGCAGTGGAACGGACCGCAGCTGGTGACCGATGAAAAGGGGCCGCGGAACACGAAGATGAGCCGCACGTTCGAGCTGTCGCCGGACGGCAGGCAGCTTTACCTGACCTGGCACATCGCCAATGGCGCTTCGGCCTCGCCCATCGTGATCCGTTTCGTTTACAACGCCGAGGATCAGTACGGGCGGTAAACTCGTGCAACCGGCCTGCGCCGCGCTGCGGCAGCGCCGGCAACGTGATTAACGCATCCTGACTTTGAGTCTCCGGTTTACTTCTCTTCTTATAGCTTTCGAGCAATATTCCCGGAACCTTCCCGGAAATTTCCGGCGCTTGTCACGCTTCCATTGCATGCGGAAGTCACCCGGCGTATAGTGGCGGCGGACCGGACCTTATCCGGATGAAAATTACAATTTGATCTGCGCGGTACGCGAAATATCGGCGAGGTTTGTGCAAGTAAACGTTGCCTTAACTTCGGCCCGTCGTCACCGCCAGTCCGCTCCGCACTCTTCGCGCTCGGCAAGGGAGGAGACACGATGAAGTTTGATTTCAGGACGCCGTTGGACTTCAGAACCATGATCCGGTGCGCCGCGGGAACCATGCTCTTGTGCCTCCTGGGGATTTCCTCCGCGCGCAGCCAGACGGCCGCGGGCACGGCGCAGAAGCCGCAAATGTCGCAGGATGTTTTCAAAAATATTCAGGTGCTTCGCGGAATTCCCGTCAGTGAATTCATGGGCACCATGGGATTCTTCTCCGCATCGCTGAGCATGAACTGCACGGATTGCCACGTCACCGAAAGCGCCGGCGATTGGAACCGCTACGCCGATGACACGCCGCTGAAGCAGACCGCCCGCCGCATGGTCGTCATGATGAACGCGATTAATCGGTCGGACTTTGGCGATACCCGGCTGGTGACCTGCTACACCTGTCACCGCGGCATTCAGCATCCGGAAGTCACCCCCAGCCTCGCCGAACAGTACGGCGCCCCTCCCCCCGAGGATCCGGACCGCATCGAGCAGCTTCCCAATACTCCGGATACCTCCGCTGCGGCGGCACAGATTCTTGATAAATTTATTCAGTCCATCGGCGGAGCGGCACAGGTCGGCAAGCTGACCAGCTTTGTCGGCACCGGCACCTACGCCGGTTTTGATACGGATTTCCAGAAGGTTCCCGCGGAAATTGACGCCAAGTCCCCCAACCAGCGCACCGTGATCAACCACCTTTCCGGCGGAGATAACGTAACGACCTACGACGGCACGGATGGCTGGGTCGCCGCAGCCGACAAGCCGGTTTCTCCCATCGTGCTGGCCGGAGGCGAACTCGACGGCGCGCGCCTGGATACGATTTTGTCTTTTCCCGCGACGCTCAAGCAGGGGCTGACCAAGTGGCGCGCCGGCTTTCCTCCTGTAACGGTTGGCGGCCATGCCGCTCAAGTGGTGGAGGGAACGGCGCAGGGCGGAACGCATGTAAAATTATTTTTCGACAAGCAAACTGGATTGCTGCTGCGGCAAACCCGGTTGATTGAAACTGCCGTGGGCGTAATTCCATTGGACGTCGATTATTCCGACTACCGCGCGGTGGCCGGGGTGAAAATGCCCTTCAAGTGGACCATGACCTGGGTGGATGGAAAATCCTCGACGGAATTGACGGAAGTGAAGCCCAACGCCGCGGTGGCGGCCGCAAAATTTGCCAAGCCGGACAAAACCGTCTCGCGAATTACAATGTCACGCTAGCGATCTAAGCGCTTGAGGCATCCCGAGCGGCTTGAAGTTTGTTGGCAGTCGTGATTGAATTTATTGGAATTGGCAGACAGCAGGAAAATTTTGGAGGCGTTCATGGCGAATCGTTACTGGCCGCATTTTCTCGGTTCGTTTGCGGTGCTGGCTCTTGTTTGCGCGGCGACCGCTGCGCTGCCGGCGCAGGCTCAGGACCCCGTCAACCGCCCCAAGCCGCTGCCGCTGCCCTGGGCATACGCGGTGCAGGATCCCGCGCCGCCGCCCGCGCCTCCTGCCGCGGATGACGGCAAACTCTACCATCTGCCGGGAACCGATCAGGCATTCACCCTGAAGCAGATTCGCGATACCGGAAACCCGATCGACTGGTACCCCGGCGATCATCCGCCGATGCCCACCATCGTCGCGCACCGCCGTTCTCCCAACATGAATCCGTGGATCGGCAGCTGCGGGTTGTGCCACCTTCCAAACGGCAAGGGCCGCCCGGAAAACGCTCCGATCGCGGGTCTCCCTGAAGGCTACATCCTCGAGCAGCTCGCCGACTTCAAGGCGGGAGCGCGCAGGACAGCCGATCCAGGAAAAAGAAACACGGCGGTAATGGCCGGAAATGCCGCGGGCATAACCGACGAAGAAGCGAAGGAGGCGGCCAAATATTTCGCGTCCATGAAGATGACGCCGTGGGTGAAAGTCGAGGAAGTGGAAACCGTTCCCAAGACCAAAAATGTTGGCGGCTTCTTCGTTCCCATCGAGGGCAGCGAGAAGGAGCCCCTCGGCGACCGCATTCTGGAAATGCCGGTGAACGCCGAGTATTCGGAAATGCTGCGTAGCCCGCGTTCGTCGTGGATCGCTTATGTCCCGGTGGGCAGCGTCAAGAAGGGCGAGGAAATCGTCACCAAGGGCGGCTCCGGAAAAACGGTGGCCTGCGCTGCTTGCCACGGGGCGGATCTGAAGGGCAACGGCAATTTTCCGCCGCTTGCGGGGCGCTCACCCAGCTACCTGGCACGGCAGCTTTATGACTTTCAGCAGTACACGCGCAACGGCCCGGGAGCGCAGCTGATGCGCCCGGTGGTCCAGAACCTGTCGCAGGACGATATCCTGGCGATCACCGCGTATCTGGCGTCGCTCGAGCCCTAGTTCCGGAGAAGCCACAACCGTCGGTGCCCCGAAATTCATTTCACCTCATGCCGTGTGCTCTGTTTCCATCCGCCAGCCCATGGGTGTATATTTATTTGTAATCCAGCAACGATGTGCAGATTGCATATCATCGCTCGCAGTCCGGCCCAGTTCGTACGAGCGGTTCAGAAAGGAAATTCACGATGGCGCGAATCTCGCTGAAGGTAAACGGCAAGACGCGAGTTGTTGACGCGGATCCTGAGACACCGCTGCTGTATGTCCTGCGCGACAACCTTTCGCTGCACGGACCGAGGTTTGGCTGCGGCTTGGGACAATGCGGCGCGTGCACTGTGCTCGTTGACAGACAACACCGTGCGCTCCTGCATGCTTCCCGCCTCGGCGGCGGCCAATAAGAACATCACCACTCTGGAGGGACTCGGAAGCGTCGCGCATCCTCACCCCATCCAGGCGGCATTTGTCGAGGAGCAGGCCGCGCAGTGCGGCTACTGCATGAACGGCATGGTCATGGGCGCGAAAGCCCTGCTCGACAAGAACCCGCATCCCACCGTTTCCGATATCAAGCACTCGCTGAACAGCTACATCTGCCGTTGCGGCACCCATCTGCGCATCATCCGCGCCATTCAGCGCGCAGCCAATTCCAGCGTGAAAGCCTGACGAAGGAGAGCGAACATGGAAACCAAATCCATCTCCCGCAGAGATCTTCTAAAGAGCACCGGCGTGCTCATCGTCGGCTTCAGCTTTTTCGGCGGAGCCTCGCGAGCACTGGCCCAGGGCGACGGCCTGTCGGTTGACGGCATGGACCCCACGGTTCTCGATTCCTGGATGGCCATTTCCAAGGACGGGACGGTCACCGTATTCACCGGCAAGGTCGAACTCGGCACCGGCGTGGTGACGGCCCTCGCGCAAATCGTGGCCGAGGAACTCGATGTGGCCTTCGATAAAGTTCATATGGATTCCGGCGACACGGACACCGCGGTCGACCAGGGAGTTACGGCCGCAGCCAGAACCGTCGAGCGCGGCGGGGTTCAGCTTCGCCAGGCATCTGCCGCCGCCCGCCAGGAATTGCTCAAGCTCGCATCGGTCCGGCTCGATTCCATGCCAGACAAGTTGACGGTGACGGACGGCGTGGTCAGCGTGGTGGGAAATCCCGCGAAGAAAATTGCTTACGGCGATCTTCTCGGCGGAAAGCGCTTCAACATTAAAATCACCGCGGCCGGCGTCGGCTGGGACATGAAAGTGGCGCCTGAAGTTACCGCCAAAAATTTTAAGGACTACAAGATCGTTGGGAAATCGGTCCCCCGAGTCGACCTGCCGGGAAAGTTCACCGGGGAGTTCGTGTTCTCGCAGGATGCCAGTGTTCCGGGAATGTTGCACGGCCGCGTGGTGCGTCCGGCAACATCGCTGTCCGCCCCAGCGTCCATTGATGAATCCTCGATCCAGCACATTCCCGGCGTCGTGAAGGTGGTTCGAGAGGGAGCGTTCGTCGGCGTCGTAGCGGAAACCGAATGGGCGGCCATTCAAGCGGCTCGCGCGCTGAAAGTTACCTGGTCCGATCCCACCTTGAAAATGATGTCCGGCGCGGACGAGCTTTTCGACCTACCTGAAAAACACCAAGAGCTTCAAGGACAACGTCGTCGTTAACCGCGGCAATCCGGAAGCCGCGCTTTCGCAGGCCCAGAAAAAATACGAAGCTACCTATTACTGGCCGCTGCAGTTGCACGGCATGATGGGCCCGCCCTGCGCCGTCGCCGACGTCCGCGGAGACAAAGCCACGATCTGGACCGGTACGCAGGGTCCGTTTCGAACGCGCGATGCCATCGCCACGATGTTGAAGATTCCGTCGAAAAACGTTCACCTGCTGTATCGCGAAGGTTCCGGCAGCTACGGACGCCTGGAAAGCGATGATGTGGCCGAAGACGCCGCCCTGATGTCCCGCGCCGTCGGCAAGCCCGTACGCGTGCAATGGATGCGCGAAGACGAGCACGCCTGGGATCCCAAGGGTCCCGCGCAGCTGACCACGATCCGCGCCGGAGTCGATGCCCAGGGCAAGGTGACCGCCTGGGATTTCATGGACCGCAGCTTGCCGTGGTCCGAATCGGAAGCGAATCCGCTGCTGGCCTCTTCGCAGATCGGCCTCAAGCCCTCCGGTCCAGGATTCTTGAATGGAGCGGGAGGCGGCGGGCAGATCTACACGTTCGAAAATCAGAAAGTCCTGGCCGCCAATATTCCCTGGGTACAGCAAGGCCAGTGGCCGCTGCGAACCAGCAACCTGCGCGCGCCGGGCGATCTGGCGCGCGTCTTCGCCAGCGAATCCACTATCGATGAAATCGCCGCGGATCAGCACGTGGACCCGGTGCAATTCCGTCTGCGCTATCTGACCAGTGACAAGCGCATCGCCGAAGTCCTGACCGCTACCGCCAAGCAAGCCGGCTGGACCGATCGCCCGGCACCCGCCCTCACTTCGAACGGCTCCAAAGCCGTGGGGCGTGGCGTGGCCGTCGCCAACCGCGCCAACACCATGACCGCGGCGGTCGCCGAGATTGAAGTCGATAAATCCACTGGCGACGTGACCGTGAAGAAAATTACGCTGGCACACGATTGCGGGCTGATCGTCAATCCTGACGGGCTGAAGAATCAGATCGAGGGGAACATTCTGCAGGCCGTGAGCCGAGCGCTGCTGGAGGAAGTCCAGTTTGACTCCACCGGGCAGAAGAATCTGGACTGGAATTCTTATCCGGTGATCCGATTCGACCAGGTTCCGGAAGTGGACGTCGTTCTCATTTCCCGTCCGGAGATGCAGCCGCTCGGGGGCGGAGAACCATCGATCGTTCCGGTCACCGCGGCAATCGCCAACGCCATCTTTGACGCCACCGGTGCGCGACTGCGCCAGGTGCCGTTTACCCCGCAGCGCATGTTGAATGCGTTGCAAAAAGCGTAACGCGAACCGCAAGAAACCCTTCGGTTGGGAATTGAAACAAATCGCGCCACCGCCGCGACTCACCAGGTACATGGTTTACCTGAGAGAGCTTTTCTGGTTCCAGATTTGCCTTGACGGATGCATTACGTGCGGTATTCTTTTGGTACCCGGTCCTGATTGTTGGTTATAAGTTCTGCTACTATAATCTTCTAGTACCCACGCGCAGGAGGTCCCAGTCACATGATTATTGGAGACCGGTTGCGGATTTTACGCGAGCAGAAGAAGTTCTCCCAAGGCGAAATCGAAAAACGCACAGGTCTGCTTCGCTGTTACATTTCCCGGGTGGAAAACGGCCACACCGTTCCGGCCGTCGAGACTCTCGAAAAATTCGCACGGGCCCTGGAAGTTCCTCTCTACCAGCTTTTTTACGATGGCGAAGAGCCGCCCTCGATGGCTCCGCTTCCCAGGCGCAGGCCGGGCAGCCCCGCGGTGTGGGGAGACACCGGCAAAGAGGCGCGGACCCTCAACAAGTTCCGCAAGCTCCTGAGCCGCACGAACGAAGAGGACCGCCGCCTGCTGCTGTTCATGGCCAAGAAAATGATCAAGACCAAGGCGTCCTAGCGGGCTCGTCCATTGTTATTGCAGCGCGATAACACCACCCAAACGGCCGCTCCGGAGAGCTTCCGGCATCTGCTAGGATAGGCACGTGGAAGTCGAGCGAGAGCGGCTGGACGCGGATGTTTTGATCGTGGGCGCGGGCCCCGCGGGACTGGCCTGCGCGCTGCATCTTTCCCGGTTGATCGCCCAGCACAATTCCTCCGGCGCCAAACCCGAACTTTCCGCTGAAAATATTTACGTTCTCGAAAAAGCCCGCGAAATCGGCGCGCACCAACTCTCCGGCGCGGTGATGGATCCGCGCGGCCTGGCCGAACTGGTGCCCGACTGGGAGAAGACCGCGCCGCTCGAATCGCCCGTAACCGATGATGCCGCGTTCGTTCTGACTGCCGCGAAGCTCCTGGAAACTGCCGATTACGCCTCCGCCGCTGCAGCAATCACGGCAACTACATCGTCTCGCTGAACAAGCTGGTGAAATGGCTCGGCGGCCTGGTGGAAAAAGCGGGCGTGAATCTATTTACGCAATTTGCCGGCCGGAACCTGATCTACGAGGGCGACGGCATCGCCGGCGTCATCACCGAAGACAAGGGCGTCGACAAGGACGGCAAGCCGAAAGACAACTACACGCCGGGCTACGAACTGCGCGCGAAAGTCACGGTGCTGGCCGAAGGGCCGCGCGGATCGCTGACCAAGGAAATGGTCAACCGCCTGAAGCTCGATGGCCTGAATCCACAAGTCTACGGCATCGGGATCAAGGAATTGTGGGATGTTCCCGAGGGCCGCATCCAGCCGGGATATGTGGCGCACACGCTGGGCTGGCCGCTCGATTCCAGCATGTACGGCGGAGGCTGGATTTACGGCTTGCCGGGCAATCGCGTTTCCACCGGCATGGTGATCGGACTCGACTATCACAATCCGCGCTTCGATCCGCACGAAGCATTTCAGAAATACAAAACGCATCCGTTCCTGAAGCGAGTTCTGGAGGGCGGGAAACTGGTGCGCTACGGCGCGAAGACTGTCCCGTACGGCGGCTGGTATTCCATGCCGCGCACGTACGTGGACGGCGGCCTGATCATCGGCGATTCCGCCAGCCTGCTGAATTCGCAGCGGCTGAAGGGAATTCACATCGCGATCAAGAGCGGCATGCTGGCCGCGGAGACCGTGTTTGAGGCGCTTGAAAACAGGCGACGCCACGTCAAAAACGCTGGCGCAGTTTCCGCAAAAGATCGAGCAAAGCTGGATCAAGAAGGAATTATGGGCAGTGCGTAATTTTCATCAGGGATTTCACAAGGGACTTGTATGCCGGCTTGTTTCACGCCGGGATTCAATTCGTCACCGGCGGCCGCGGCCTGGTCGATCCGATGCGCACGCGTCCCGGGCATGAGGAGTATCAGAAACTGAATGGCGCAGGCCCTGCGCCGCCGCGTTTCAAGGGCGATGGCGCGCTGACCTTTGACCGGCTGACGGACGTCTACCACTCCGGAACGCGGCACGAGGAAGATCAGCCGTGCCACCTGGTCGTCGCCGACCTGAATGTCTGCGCGACGAAGTGCGTGACCGAGTACGGAAATCCCTGCCAGTATTTTTGTCCCGCAGCCGTCTACGAAATGGTGCAGGAAAAAGGGCAGCCCAAACTGAAGATCAACGCCTCCAACTGCGTGCATTGCAAAACCTGCGACATCGCCGATCCCTACGAAATTATCACCTGGGTTCCGCCCGAGGGCGGCGGCGGGCCGAATTACGAAGGGATGTAGCAAGTGGGGCATGCTTCAGCTTGCCCGGGGTTTGCGTTCTGAAAGGCGCACTGCGGGTTTCGGGTTAACTGCGGCTTTATAGGCCGCGGAAAAAGTGACTTGCTGTCATTCTGAGCGCAGCGAAGAATCCCTCTTCGATTCAAGTGCAGGCAAACAAACCAAGAGAGATTCTTCGCTGCGCTTTCAGAGATGACAGCGTTTTGAAATTTTCCGCGGCATGTAATGCCGATGGCCTGTTCCGCTCATCGCTGTCACCAGGATCTTTTACCTGCTGGGTTTCATCCGTGCCTGCGTGATCGAAACCGACAGGCTGAAGCCTGTCCTACTTTAGGCCGTACACATCGAGTTCTGTTTGCGTCCCTATGTACACTTTTCCGTTCGCGACGGTGGGAATCGTGAATTTCACGGCGGGGCCGGCCTGGTCGCGGGACGCTGCGGCCGTGGCGCTGTTGTAAAGCTCATTGGAAAGATTGTCCGGATCGTAGGCGCGCAGGATCGCCGGAGTGCCCGGCGTAACCTGAGCGCCGCTGGAGTCAATCAGCCAGAGGATACCGTTCGCCGCTCCATTCGATGAAATCACGGGCGTAGCGCCCTGCGCGCCGAGGGCTTCAGGCGAACGCAAACCGGAGGGCGTGGTGCTGAGCGTTCCGGAGTTCAGAAAATAGGACACCAGGTAGCCGTTTCCGGGCGCCAAATAGACGCTGGTGTTCCAGAGCAACGGCGTGCTCAAAATCGGGCCGCCGGTTGGAATCGCCTGCACGCGAGGCGGCGCGTCGGAACAGGGAACGGGAAATCCCCCCATCTGGTCTCGATTCACAACGTAAAGAAAACCCTGCCGCGAGCCGCCGATCAGCAGATGCGGGATCGGCCCGGAAACATCCACCAGCAACGGGGCGCTGGACATGGACTGAAGTGTCGCATCCGGATTCACTCCCCAGCCCTGGCCCTGATCGCAGGGCGTGAAAGAGTCAGCCACCGCGAGCCTGGTGCCCAGCGCCAGCTTCACAAAACTATCGCTGTAATTTACTCCGGCGTTGGGAGGGCCGTCGCCGCTTCCCACGAAAATCAAGTGATTGGCGTCCGCGGAAGGGCCGCCGCCGCTTTGCCAGATTCCTCCCTGCGTCGTTTGCGGAGTGGTGTTGAAAAACGCTTTTTGTTGAAGCGTCGCGGAATCGTAGGCCAGCAGCCAGCCGTTATAGTCCACCTCGCCGCCATATGAGCCGAAGCCTACATACACGACGCCGTTATCCAGCAGCAGCGCTGGGCGCTGGTTTTCCACGAGCGGCCGGAACACGGCGTTTTGCCCCTGCGGAACCGAGATTTCGGCGCCGGCCGGCTGAATTTCGGGATGGCCGCTAGCAAGGTCAATTGCAAAAAGTTTTACGCTGTACGTCGGATTAAATGATGGAGCGACCGGAACGGTCTGCGATGCCGCCACCACATAAAGTGTCGAAGTGGTCGCGTCAATGGCAGGCGTTCCCGTGATGCCAACAAACGGGACGATGTTCGACTCGAGATTTTGAAGGTTGGGAAATTCGATGGGTATCGATTCCGCAGGAATGAGCGACGCCTTCCAGAAGGAATTGCACGTCTTGTCATCCGCGTCAAAGGCGTATACGGAATCTTTTTCGGTGGCGACGATGACCACGTTGTGCATGCCTTTTCCGGCGATCGTAAGATTCGGAACGTACAGAGGCTGGGCGTATGCATAGCCATCGATCGGGCAGGAAAACAATATTCCGAACGACGAGGAATTCACGTTTCCCGGGGCGAGCGCCAGTTCACGGTTATTCACTCCGGAACGCGCGTTGTCGTTGCGCCAGGTCAGCGTACCTGGAAAATCGGTGACCTCCACGGTGGCAGAGCCGGTGACGCTCGGATTTGCCATCAGAGTCGCCAGCACCGTGTAGGGGCCGGCATTAAGTGGCGGGGTAAATTGCCCGCCGGTAGAAATTGTTCCGCCGGTCGCTGCCCAGGTTACATCTGCGGCGGTGACGCCCGGAGTCAGTATTGTGAACTGCACCGATTGCGAGGTCGTCACGCTGGTGAGAGCTGGCGATAGTATCAGCGTTCCCGTGATGCTGCTGAGCGGGCGAACGGTGACGCTCGCGGATCCGGTTTTCGTGCTGTCCGATTGCAGAACCGCGCTCACCGTGACCGTCGGAGGATTCGGAACCAGTACCGGAGCCGTGTAAAGGCCAGTGGAATCGATGGTGCCCATCGTGGAATTGCCGCTCGGCGTTTGGTTCACCTGCCACTGAATGGCGGAGCTTCCCGCGTTGAGCACAGCGGCCTGAAACTGCACGGTTTCACCCTGAAACGGCTGCGCGGAGGTGGGAGTAACCGTGACGGTTGCGACCGGCACTGCTGTGGCGGAGCCGACCGCTCCGCACGAAGCGAAAAATGGAATCAGCAAAAGTATGGGTACGAGAAGCGCGCAAGAAAATGCGTGCGAAGGCGCCCGGCATACGGAAAAGGGTATGCCGCGGCAGGGGCTTTCTCCAGAGTGCCAGTCGAAAGGGGTAGGCATGGCTCCGCCTTATCGTGGGAATTCCTGGAGAGTGAAGCGGAAAATAGCACGGCGTGTCCAGGCTGTCAATGAATTATGTCATGAATAATGACAAGCGGCCTTAGCCGCTGCAGCCTGCTCCGGCGCAGGGACTCTGGCTGTCGCTGGTGAGTTTCCGGAAGAAATTGCGGACGCGATTCAGGAAGCCCGGCTGTGGCTGTTGCTGCGTGGGCCGGGGTGGCGCCGCAGCCGGCGACGGTGGCAACGGCGCGGGAGGAACAGCCTCTGGAGCCGCCGCCGGCGCGGGATTCACATGCCCGCGGAATTCCGCCGTCGGGCGCAAGCGAACCTCGCGCACCAGGAGTATCGTCTCCGGCGCCGGATCGGGCGGCGGCTCGGGAGAATTGGCGTTGAAGCTAAGCGGGGGCATGAGAACGGTATACACGGGTTCTCCCGCAGTCGCCGGCGGCGCAACATTCTGCACCCGGCGCGCCTTCGGCTCGACCGGCGGCGCGAGGGCTCCCACGTCCACAGGAGTCTGCGAGTGGGCCGGCACGACGGGTGCCGTCACGGGGGGGGCAATACGCGCGCGCTGATAGTCGCAGGAACACGCCGAGATATCAGCCTTCAGCGAATCAATCTGCCCTCCGACTCAGGCTCACCGTTCCGCCCTGCGGCACGATCAGGCTCTGATCGGAAAATTGCGGCTCCACGCGCATCGCGCCGCGCGCCGTCAGCACGCACATTTCGCCGCTTTGCTCGAGGCCCACGGTAAGGTCGCGATAGCCGCCGGAAATTGCAATCGGCGTCGCGACGATCGTCGGCGTGTAGATCGTGAAGGTGTCCGGAAGATTCCAGCGAAGGATGGACGCGGCCATAATCAAGCGCCAGCGTCACCGCGCCGGAAGACTTGAGCAATTTGAAATGCGCAGGCCCGCAGACGCTGATTTCGCCGCCGGCGTTCAGCAGCAGCAGGGCGCGGCCCGAGCGCAGCGTCACATCGCTGCCGCTGGCTACGACGGTTGGCGCGGCGTCTCGTTTCGACTCCCGTCGGCGTCGTCGTCGCGACTTCCAGATCATCGCCTTCGATTCGTCCAATGACCGCGGGAAAATCCTGCGCGGAAATGGAAGGGCTTCGCGGAAAGAACAGGCGCAGCCATCGCCAGCAGCAGCGCGACGAAGATCTTGCAGCCAGGTCGGCAGCCAGATTTTTTCTGCGGATGGTCAGCGAAAGCACGTTTACCTGCAACTTCCTGAAGGGCTCGTGAGGCTTCCCTTAATATAACCTCATCTTCGACTTATACTATAACCGCATGCCGGAACAAGCAAAAACGCCGCCAGGCCAGGAAGAAGAGCGCGTGCTGGTTCATTATGATACGCGGCTGCCGAAGCTTACTTTTCTTCAGCGCGTCGCTGATTCCCATTATTGGCTGGGTGGTCTGGGCCGTGATTCGCGTGCTTGGGCCGACGATTCGGTTTGAGGTTCTGGGCGGGCAGAAGGCTGGGCGCGACTACCGGCCCGATCTGCCGCCGAATGTTTACGCCTTCTGGCATCGCTGCATCATTGCCGGCGCCTGGTACTTCCGAAATCGCAACGCCGTGCTGATGAACACCACGAATTTCGACGGCCAGTGGACGCGGCGCGTGATCGAGCGGCTGGGATATCAGCACGGCGCAGGGAAGTTCGACGCGAGGAGGATTGCGCGGACTTGCCGTGATGGCGCAAGCGCCTGGAGGAGGGAGTCGACGCCGCATTCACGATCGACGGTCCGCGCGGGCCGCGCTACATAGCCAAGCCCGGTCCGGTGATGCTGGCGCGCCGCTCGGGCCGGCCCATCATGCTTGTTTCACATCGGACTCGAACGCGCGTGGACGCTTGAGAAAAACCTGGGACTTGTTCCAGATTCCCAAGCCGTTCACGCGCGCGGTTCTGGTGATTGCGCCGCTGCTGGAAGTGCCGGAAGATGCGGATCATGACGGACTGGAGCAAAAACATCAGGAAATGCAGAAAATGCTGGAGCGTCTGCGCGACGTGGCAGAAGGCTGGTTTTCGCTTACCGAAGCGGAACGCGACCGTCAACGCAAGGAGTGGGAAAAGTAGCACAGGCTTCAGCCTGTGGAATTCCGTCTGGACTAGCACAAACCTCCGCCGCCGGACCAGCCGCGAAAAAAAATGCGTGTCTCTTACGGAGCGCAGCGAAGAATCGTTCTTAGTCTGGTTGCGTGTACGTCGATCGAAGAGGGATTCTTCGCTGCGCTCAGAATGACAACGTATCGAGTATTCTTCACCGCTTGTGGAGCCCGTGGTACCGCTACTTCCCAGCGTCGCTCAGCGTTACCTGCGCTTCCATCTTCTGCCCGCCGCGATAATACTCCACTTTCACCGTGTCGCCGGGCGTTTGCGGTTCAGCGCCAGATTCGATTCCATCTGACCGGTGATCGGGCGGCCATCGATGGCGGTCAAGACGTCGCCGCCGAGCAAAATCCGGCGCATGCCCAGAATGGCCTGGCGATTTCCGCCGCGCAGTCCCGCGGTGGCCGCTGGGCCGCCGGGAGTGACGCGCTCGATCAGCAGGCCTTCCTGCACGGGCAGTTTCAGCGCTTCCGCAACCGGCGGAGAAATCACGCGAGCCTCGACTCCCATGGTGGCGCGGCGCACGCGGCCTTCGGTGATCAAGTCCTGCGCGATCTGCCGCGCCGTGCTGATGGGAATCGCGAAGCCGATGCCCGCCGTGGTGCCCGATGGCGTGTAAATCGCCGAGTTGATTCCAATCACTTCGCCGTGCGAATTCAGCAGCGGGCCGCCGGAATTCCCCTGGTTGATCGCGGCGTCGGTCTGAATCGCGCCGTCAATCACGGTCGTCTGGCCGGTCTGCACGGTGCGGCCGAGCGCGCTGACGACTCCGGTGGTCAGCGTGCTCTGAAATCCGAAGGGATTTCCGATCGCCAGGACGCGCTGCCCGACTTGCAGGCCGTCGGAATCGCCCATCGTCAGCGCGGGAAGTTTGCGGTCCTTCGGATCGATCTTCACCAGCGCGATGTCGTTGCGTTCGTCCGCGCCGATAAATTTTGCGTCGTAGTGCGAGCGGTCGCCGAGCGTGACGGAAATCGCCTGCGCGCCCTGCACGACGTGAAAATTGGTGAGGATGTATCCGCGCGGATCGATCACGAAGCCCGAGCCGGCGCCTTCCACCGGAACCGGTTCCATGAACACGTCGTACTCCAGCGTGCGCGTCACGATGTTGGCCACGGCGGGAGCGGACTGGCTGTAGATCTTCACGTTGATGAACTTCCTCGCCCACCAGCTCTCGTGGCTTTGGCTCCGGGAAGATGCGGCGGACAGCCTCGACGCTTCTGCGGCTGGCGCTGGCCCCAGCGGCTTCCCGCCCAATACGCTCCCAGCACGAGCACCAGGCCCAGCGCCAGCAAACGAATAACGCCGCCCCGGCTGTCTTTTCCTTCGGTCATGTTGATTTCCCTTCGCGCGTGAACAGTGTCTGTAGCACGCCATCTGGCTGTGTGGTTCGTACGCTTCGCATGCTCGCTTCGTCAGATTCATCGCACAGCGAAGAGTCGCGCTACTCGACTTCTGTTCTCGCCGTCGATTCCTTTAGTTCGACAGCGCGATCGCCTGCGAGCAGTATCAACGTTCCACTTCGATCGGCCAGCTCGCGGCGCTTTTCTTCGAGCGGCATCTGCGCGGCGATGCGCTGCCGCGCTTGTTCGATCGTGAGTCCGCGGCCCGCAGCCTTGTTGCGTCAGGCGCTCCAGTTGCTGCTCCGGCGTGCACCAGGTGACCACCAGATAGTCCAGCTGTCTGTCGAATCCCGCCTCGATCAGCAAGGCGGCCTCGACCACGGCGATGGCATGCGGATCGGCACTGTTCGATCGCGGCAAGTTCGCGGTCCTGCTCGGCGAGCACGGGCGGGTGCACGATGGCGTTCAGCCGCGTCAAGTCGTCGCGGGATCGGCGAACACGATGGCGCCGAGTTTCGGGCGGTCCACGCGGCCATCCGGCAGTGAGAATGTCGCGGCCAAATTCGCGCACCACATCATCGTATGCGGCGCCGCCGGGCTCGATCATCTGGTGCGCGATCTTGTCGGCTTCGAGCACGTGGCAGCCGAGTTCGCGAAGCATCGCGGCCACCGTGCTTTTGCCGGTGGCGATTCCGCCGGTCAGGCCGACGCGCAGCATCAGGGTTTGGCCGCGCGCCGCGCCGCGCGCGTTCCATGCGAGCGCGACCCGCGCCGCAGGCGCGCCGCCTTCACCGTGTTGCTCATCAGCATGGCGATGGTGAGCGGGCCGACGCCGCCCGGCACCGGCGTGATCGCTCCCGCGACTTCCGCGACGTCCGGATGAACGTCGCCCACCAGCACGGAGCCCTTTTCGCGGAATTGCGCCAGCTTCGCGGGAAAATTCGCGAAGATGCGCTCCGCTTCCGCCGCATCGGTGATGCGATTGATGCCCACGTCGATCACCGTCGCGCCGGGACGCACCCAGCTCGGCTCGACCATCGCCGCGCGGCCAATCGCGGCGATCACGATATCGGCGCGGCGCACGACTCCGGGCAAATCGCGCGTCTTCGAATGGCAAATCGTCACCGTCGCGTTGGCGTGCATCAGCAGCAGCGCCATCGGCTTTCCCACGATGTCGCTGCGCCCGACGACGACGGCGTTGGCGCCCTCGAGCGGAATGCCGCTGCGCCGCAGAATTTCCATCGCATCCGGCCGGAGTGCAGGCGACGAGGCCGGCGCGTCCGGAGACCAGCCGCCCCAGATTCACCGGATGAAACCCGTCCACGTCTTTCGCCGGGTCCACGGCTTCGAGCACGCGCTTGGTGTCCACCTGCGCGGGAAGGGGAAGCTGCACCAGGATTCCGTCCACGTCGTCGCGCGCGTTCAGTTCCGCGACCAGCGCGAGCATTTCTTCGGTTGTCGACGGTCGCGGACGGCGTGATGCAGCCAGCTTCCGAGGCCCAATTGCTCGCACGCCGCGATCTTGCTGCGCACGTAAATCTGCGACGCGGCGTTCTCTCCCACCAGCACGGCGGCGAGGCCGGGACGAATTCCCGCGCGCTCAGAGCAGCAATTTCCTGCTTGAGTTCGCGCGTAAATCTGATCGCGAATCGCGATGCCGTTGAGGATGCGCGCTGTCACGAATGCTCCTGATGTCGGCGAATAAAGTGTTCTTCGTGTTGATGATAGCACAGCCGCGAGCAGTGCGTCAGCTTGCGGCGGTTTCGGCTAACGCACGCGCAAGCTCGGAACGCCAGCGCCACAGATGGCGTGCATGCCTACCGGCATTGCTGCCATCGCAAATTGGAGTTACGGATGAGATTCCTGAGGGACGGAAGGCGAGCAATGATTTTCGGCGAAAGCAGCGAACGCAAGAAGCTCGAACAGCAGAGGCGCAGCGAAGGCCGCTTGCCGCCCGGGACAATCGCTCACGCTGAAGTGGCCGGTGCTGCAATACGGAAACGTGCCGCGCATCGATCTGCGCACCTGGGATTTTCGCATCGATGGCCTGGTCGAAAAACCGGTGCGGCTCACCTGGGAAGAATTCAATCGCCTGCCGAAGACGGAAATTCAGTGCGACATTCATTGCGTGACGCGCTGGAGCCGCTTCGACAACCGCTTCGAGGGCGTGCTGTTCACCGAAGTGATGAAGCTCGTGACGCCGAAGCCTGAAGCGCGTTTCGCCATCGTTCGCGGCGAGCATGGATACACCGCCAATCTGCCGCTCGCAGACCTGATGAAGCCGACGACGATGTTTGCCTTCAAGCATGACGGCGAAGACACTCTCCGCCGAACACGGCTATCCGCTGCGCCTGATCGTGCCGCACCTGTATCTGTGGAAGAGCGTGAAATGGGTGCGCGGATTTGAGCTGACGGCCGCAGGACGAGCCCGGCTTCTGGGAACAGAACGGCTACCACATGTACGGCGATCCGTGGAAAGAGCAGAGATTTTCGGACCAGTAGCACAGCGACTCATCGCTGTGCGGTTTTGTAGGCGTTAAGAACCAGCAGGATGGAAGCTGCGACAGCAGCCAAGCGAAACCGTCAGCGACGCTCGAAGGACTTCAGGGACTGAAGCGCCGTTTTCCCAGCCGCTGGATCTCGCGGCTGAAGAGGCGCGGGAACATCCAAAACGCTGTCATTCTGAGCGCTCGCACCGAGGACTCGCGCCGAGGCGACGCGAAGAATCTCGCTTTGTTTTATTGCTTGCACTTAGATCGAAGAGAGATTCTTCGCTTCGCTCAGAATGAAATGATGATGCATTTTTTCGGCAACCTGTGAAGCGGCGACCCACAAATTGCAGCCAGACCGGCGAGTCTCTCATCAACAACATCATGCCGTCGCGTTAGTCTGCAAAAACCGCACCGCGAAGAGTCGCTGTGCTACTTCACGTTCTTCCTCAGCCAGTCGTCGATGTACTTGATCACCACGTCGCTGTTCCGATCCAGAAACATTTCGTGCATGTTGCCGTGAATTCCCACATCTTCCAGCCGCACAAAGTCGTCCTTCACGCCCGCCTGATTCAGCCACTTGGGAATGCACACGTCGAACACGCGGTGATACGTGCCTTCCGCCGAGATCGACAGGATGTGCAGGTTCTGCAGGCTCACCAGCTTGTGCACCGGTTCCTTCTGCATGTAACAGGGAACTTCATCCGGCCGCTCTGATTTTTCTTCGAGATACGTCTTCAGATCGTCAGGACTGTTTACCGGCGGATCGTAGTGCATGGGCATGTTGGTGATGCCCCAGGCGTTTCCAATTTTGCCGGTGTATTTCACCTTGGCCGTATCCACCACGCCGATCTGCGGGCCGCCAGGCTCGATCGCCACCATGCCCGCCACCAGCTTGGGGCGCTGGTCGGCAACGTTAAATCCGATGCCGCCGCCCTGCGAATGGGTGATCAAAATTACCGGGCTGCCAATCTGATCGAGCAGCGCGACGCCGGCCGGCACGGCCAGTTCGGCCTGTCCGGAAATAAATTGCATCTGGCCCTTGATGAAATTATCGAAGACCGGATCGCCCATCGTGCCTTTCTTCGGCGAATCGCTCGGCCACTGCGTGTACAGCTTCATGCGCGGAAAATCTCCCGCCGGAGAGCGTGGGGCCGGTCCAGATCTGCGAAAGTTCCGTTGCGGTGCGCAGTCCCAGTTTGCCGTCCATGTCCGGGACGTACGGCGAACGCCCGCGCGCCGGGATAATCCACCATGTAAACGACGTAGCCCTGGTTAATCAGGTAGTACGCCCAGCCCGGCCGCCCGTCCGGCGTTTGTTTCCAGACCGTGCCGTCCTGCCCGTTTCCGTGGAAAAATACGATCGGATACTTCTGCCTGATCTGCTTGGGCACCATCACTTCGACGTACATCGGTCCCGTGCATCACTTCCTTGCCCGGAGCGCCTTCATACTTTCCGCCGACGAAGAAAAATCCTTCGCGCCCGACGTTGTCCATGGAAAACGTGGGAATCGAAGCAGGCGGCATCGCCGAATTTTTAGAGTCGCTGGCCTGCGTGCCGTGGCGCAGTCCGGCCACCGTCGCAAGCGCAGCCAAAAATAAAATTCCAAGCCCAATTTTCACAATCCGACGATGCATGCTTTCCTCCAAGTAAGTTCCAGCAAAAATGTTCGCGTGCCCGCATTTCGTGGGTGCCCCATCCTTGCGCACTTCGCAAGGGTGGGGAAATTGATTCACTCCAAACAACCGTAGCGGTCCAGACCTATCCTTTCAGACGCGGAAAGAGCCGCTCCGCGTTTCCGCGATTGATGGCCTGCAAATCCTCGACCGATAAACCGAAATGGTCGAGCGGCCCTTCGGTTACCGGAAACGGCACGATCGGATAGTCGCTACCGAATAAAATCTGAGACACCGGCACAACTTTCGTCAGCGCGGAAAGCGGCGCGGGATACGTCGCATGCGCGACATCAAAGTAAAGCTGTTTCATTTCGCTCATCAGTCTCCGCCGCAGCCTGCTCGGAACGCTTTTCCGGCAGCGATTCGCTCACGCGGTTGGCCAGCACCGGGAGCGTCCCTCCGGAATGCGGAAAGATGAACCGGATATTCGGATACCGCCGGAACGCGCCGCTTTCCAGGTAACTGACCACCGCGCGGGTGATATCGAAATCGTATTCCACCACGCTGTCAATCACCCCGGGCTGCAGCGAACGGCAGCACAGCGGCGGCGCGGAGTGCGTGTAGATGATGGCCTTGCGGCGATTAAGTTCCTCGAACACCGGCGCGAAGATCGGATCGCCGGGCCACTTATCGCCATAGCTTGTCCACAGGCCGATGCCGTCCGCCTTGAGCGTGTCGAGCGCGTACTCAATCTCGTGCAGGCTGCCATCCGTATCCGGGAAAGGAATCGCGGCAAAATGCCCGAACCGCCCGGGATAGTCGCGCACCAGTTGCTGCGTGTAATCGTTATTTTGCCGCGCCAGTTTGCGCGCGCGCTCGGATTTGTCGGAGAGCGAGTCCTGCACGACGCGCGTCATCGGCGAAAGCATCCGACGGCGATTCCGTGCTTGTCCATCGTCTCGATGGCCAGCGCGGGAGTCCACGTCGGCAACGGATGCCCGGTGGCCAAAATTTCTTTTTCCATTGCCTTCGTGTAAAACGGCGGAACCGTGTGCTGGTGCACATCAATCCGTCCGGCGGGCGCGCCGGCTGGGCGTGCCAACAATGCAGAGCTGGTCAGAGCGGAACCTGCGCCGGCGACTGCCAGGTATCGCAGAATTTCCCTTCGCGAGACGCCGTCGCCCCACGCGGAATTTGCGCTCTGTGCGTTCAGACGTGACATTGCGTGCGCTCCCTCTATCTGGAATCGATCCGCCATGTTTACGATTTGGTTGCTTGCTGGACGGAAATCTACACCGCGCCGCCTCCGCAAACAACGCGAAAGTAGTGCAGGCTTCAGGCTGTGGGGTTGGTCCGGGCAGGCACTGAACCCGGCAGACTGAAGTCCGTCCCTCCTGAATCCCGCGCCACTAAGTCCGCCTTGAATTTTCCGCAGGAAAATGTCAGGCTGCGTCCAATTGGTTCCTGCAATCGGCCGGAGGCTCGCAAGAACGCGATTTCGCTCGTGGCACCAACACGCTCGAGGAGGAACGTCCATGCTCGTCATTCGAAACTGTTTTGTCGCCAAGCCCGGTAACGCCAGCAAACTTGCCGCACAACTGAAAGACGCGGCTGGCTCGGCAGGGATTTCCAAATTCCGCATCCTGACCGACCTGACCGGCGACTTTAACCGCGTAATTCTCGAATTCGAAGTGGAGGGTATCGCCGAATTCGAAGCCCAGCAGAAACATTACGCCACGAATGAAGCCTTCCGCGCCAAGATGAAGGGCTACACGGATCTGTGGGTGTCCGGCAGCCGGGAAATCATGCAGGTGGGCTAAGTAGCACAGCCACTCCTGGCTGTGTGGTTTTTGCGGATTCCAATAAGCCCAGCCGGACTGGCCGCCCGCAAAAACCACACGGCATTGAGCCGCTGTGCGAATCGTGCGTCGACAGCCGCGCAGCGCAGTCCAACTACTTGAGAAACTCGAGTGTCCGCGTCCACGCCAGCTTCGCGGCATCGGCGTCATACTGCGCTCCCGCCAGGTAAAACCCGCGGTTCACGCGCGGATAGACGAAGTATGTGAATTTCTTCCCGGCGGCGCTCATCGACTTCTCGGTCAGGAGCGCGTTCCCGG
This sequence comes from uncultured Acidobacteriota bacterium, assembly GCA_963774805.1. Classification (GTDB taxonomy): domain Bacteria; phylum Acidobacteriota; class Terriglobia; order Acidiferrales; family UBA7541; genus Palsa-360. The sequence continues at coordinate 200,560 of CAVZGK010000014.1, read as the reverse complement.
TCGTCCGGAAATCGAATTCGGCATATTGCCCGAGCACGGGCGCGCGAAGCGAGTCGAAACTCTGCGTCGGGGTCGTTCCGCAGTACACCACCGCTCGATATAACTCCGGAGCGGAACCGGCCAGCATAAAGCTGCGCCAACCGCCCCAGCCAAATCCCACCACCGAAATTTTCGCCGCATCCACATCCGGATCGTTCTGCAGGTACGCGAAGGCTGCCCGCGCATCTTGCGCGCTGACGTTTGCGGGCAACTGTACGACGGCCGCGGCCATCTGCTCGGGAGTTCGCGTGCCGCCCAGACGCGACGTGAAATCCGGAGCAAGCGCCACAAATCCCCCCGCGGCAAACCGCCTGGCAATCTCCCGAATCCATTCGTTCAGTCCCTGATTGTCATGGATCACGAGCACCGCAGGATGTTTTCCGCCGCCTGAAGGCCTGGCTACAAACGCATCGAGATTGAATCCCCCGGAATCGAAATGCGCCATATCCGCGCCGGTGCTTGCCGCGGCGGAACCCTGCGCCAGAACCGCGCCCAACGGTGCGCGGATTAAAACCAGCAACACGCAAGCAATGAAAATTGTGAAGAATTCGGAGCGGCGCCGTCTCATCCGCCGTTGTTCGATATTGGATCGCCGCACATCCATACTCGCTCCGATAAAACTAATTTTGTGTGGCGCGGGCATTTCGCCGGCTGCTTTTTGTACATTCGCGCGCAACACCCGCTGGCGAGATTCCGGCACCACGAAAATTCTGCCGCAAGTCCCAGAGACCGCAAACTATCGTTTGCCCGCCTGCGCCGACAAATCCTGCGCCTGCGCTTTCAGCGCCTGCAACTCTTCCTTTGTGCGAATCTGCATCCGCGCGACTTTGCTGTTTCGCGTATAGCCGACGACCAGCCGGGTCACGCCGCCTCGCTCATCGATGGAAATGTGCCGCAGATCGATGCCGCGCCCGGGCAACGGAAACTCCGTCCACTGCTCGGTCTGCGGGTCGAACCGCGCGATCGAATCGCCGTTGGTCAGATTGACCCATACGTTGTGGTTGTGATCGACCACGGCATCGTACGGAGCGGATTCCGGAGTCGGATATTTGTAGAACGTGGATTTCAGCGTTCGAATGTCATAGCGCGCTAGATTTCCGCCCCAGTAATCGCACACCCAGATCACGTCCCCGGCGCGGTCCGCGCCCATGCGCCGCGGCCCTTGCGACCACCACGCCGAAAAGTCGGTCAGCTCGGTGCCCGCGAGTTCGTATAGCTTTTTGTCGTCCGCCGTAAGAGCCCCATCGGCGCGAGCCGGCCGCGGTTGCTCATGAAATTCCTGCGTCTTGCCGCTTTCAACGTCGGCGCGATTCACGCGGTCGATGTTGATCTGAGTCCACCAGCCATTGCCCAGGCGGTCGGCGGCAATTCCGTACGATCCGCCGGGTCCGTTATCGATGGGTGTCGGAGATTTGAATTCGCGAAACTCATGTGTGTTCGGATCGTAGCGGAAAGCTCCCACGCCCGTGGTTGCCCACACGAATCCTTTGCCGTCCACGTCAATGCTGGTGCTGGCGCCGCCCATTCCTTTCGGCGGTGCGATCACTTCGTACTTCATCGTGTTGGGATCAACGCGCAGCAGATTGCCGCCGCCTCCGCGAGGGTCGCCGATCACCGTGGCCCACAGGATTCCCTGGGGATCCATGGCTAGTCCATGCGTAGGAGCCGCCAGCCCATTCATGCCGGGAACTTTGAGGTCCGAAACTTTTCCGGTTTTCGCGTCGATCTTGCTGACGGTGCGCGTGAAACTCGGTTCAGAAGTGGTGAACCAGATGTCGCCGTTGCGGTCGGTCTGCGTGTCATGCAGCCCGCGCGATCCGTTCAGCGCCGATGGAGTTCCCAAGGACCAGAACGTTCCGTCGTTGGTTGCGAAGCCGTTGTCGCTCGGGTTGGCATCGGGGTCGGCAATCGGCAGGCTGTATTCGGTGATGACGGCGCGAGCCGCTTCGCCGCGCGCCCGCGGACTCAACTTCAGCTGCATCGTAGACGGTCCGGGACCGCGCGCCTCGGCCAGATACGTTGCGAGTTCCTTTTTGTAGTACGCGATCACCGGAAACGGCGCCATGTCCGGCCCGGCGTATTCGCCGCCGCCGTTGTACACGCGCGCCATAAGGTTCAGCACGGATTCCCAGCCCTTTTCGTCGAAGCGGTTTTGCAGGATGTAACTCGGCTCGTGGCAGCCGGTGCAGGTGTTGTAGAAAACATCCTTCATCTTGCGATGCTGCGGGGTGTCTTCCGGCAGGGAAGTCACATACTCCTGCCCGGTCATCTGCTTCACGATTTCCTGGCTGTCCTGAATCGCCGGGAGCGTGAAGTCCTGGCGCGCGGCGTTTTCTGCGAGGCTGGCCTCCGACTTACCAGCCTCAAACCCTTCCGCCTGCGCCCAGATCGAATACTTTCCCGCGGGCATGCGGGGAAAATAGAATTCGCCGTTTTCGTCGGTGAAAACGCTGGTGGTAATCGTTTGCCCCGTGGCGCGCGCCGATACGATCACGCCATCAAGCTTCGCCCCGGCGCCGGACTGGACCGTTCCAGACAGCAGCACTCCGGTCTGTTGCGGCGCGCCATGGATAATTCGCGCTGCGCACAACGCGGCACACAAGCCGACCGCCACGAACATCGCGATCACCCAGCGACGTTTGAACATTTGCATGTCGCCTCCCGTACTTCCGCGCGCGGTGAAAAAATTATTCACCGGCGCTGGCCGGAATTCCCGAGTTTCCCGCCGCTTTGGGCCGCGCGGGGCGCTCCACCGTTTTCAGATACTCGATGATGGAATCGACTTCCGAGCGCTTCAGCCCGTACTGAAATCCGGGCATCAGTCCTTCGCGGCCTTCCAGAATCACTTGGCGGATGTTGTCGTCATTGTCCTGCACGATTTCCTTGTACAGCGCGGGTCCGTAGCGCTTGCTGACCACGGTGGGCAGCGTGTGGCAGACCGCGCAGCGCTGCTGGAAGATGCGCCGGCCGTCTTTTTGCCTATCGTTCAGTGGAGTGGTGGTTCGCTGCGCACGCACAGGCAGGGAGGGCGCCAGAATCGCGCTCATCCCCAGCAGAAATATGGAAAGTCCGCGAATCAAGAGTCCTCCGGGCCGCGCGCGTACTTGCCGTGCAGGAGCGAAGTAAAAGATTAAGCGTATGTTTAAATGTGTGTGCAATCTTAGGCGCGGTAGCGGAACGTGTCAAGATCGTTTGGATAGCCGTTTGGATAGCCGATGTCTAATGGAACCGCGAGCGTGCCCGCAGCGGAGCGGACCATGCCTTACGTTGTGGAGGCGGGCTTTAACATCAGGCCGTGCTCCAGGAAATCCAGCACCGAACGCCGGCGCTGCTCGACGTTCTTGGGGTCCCAGATGTCACGATTCCAGATCTGGCTGGCCAGCTGTCCGGTGGCGAAATAAAACATGATCATGCCGAAGATGGTGAACACCATCTGGTCGGGATCGACGTCGCGGAACTGGCCCTTGGCGATTCCTTCGCGGATCGTTTTCACGGCGCGCTGGTGCAGCGGCCGATGGTGCGCCACCACCATCCAGTGCAAATTGCGCCGTGCCGCCATCATTTCGCGCTGGATCAGGCGGGGATAGGCGGGATTGCGCATCACAAAGTCAAAAGTAATATTCACCAGAGCGCGCACCCGATCTCTCGGATCCATGTCCAGCACCGCGGGCGATTCCATCTGCCCGGAAATCTGCGCGATCATGGTTTCCAACACGAAGCGGTGCAGCTCTTCCTTGTTGCGGAAATAATAGTAAGGCAGTGCTTTATTGACGCCCGCAACGCGCGCGATTTCGTCCATGCGCGCCCCGGTCAGGCCCTTTTGGGCGAATACCTTGCGCGCCGCAACCACGATGCGCCGCACCGTTGAGAATTGGCGCCCTTCGCGCAGGATGCGCCGGCCAATCGGCGACAGCTCCCAGTGTCGCGCCAGATCGCTTTGAGATTTGGATGGAACTTTAGGTTTAGCCATGTTCCGACTGAAGAGATTTAATCTAATTAACCAGCAACGTCAAGTGCTGGCCGTCCACTGGGGATCGAACAATCCATTCTGCTCAGTTTGGCGAGCGGCGGTTCCGCGTGGTTGATGGCCCGCCAACCGCTGGCCCCATCGCGCGCAGCCCACATGCGCCAGAAAGAATTGTTCGCTTCCGCTGCGCGTGTGACACAATGCCGCCGAAAGGAACTTTCGAACATGTCCTGGTCAACGAAGCTGTCGCCCGCTGCTGCCCGCTTTCGCAGAGTTTTCCCATTCACTTTGGCGGCTTTCGCGGCAATGTTCCTGTTCGTGATTTCCGCCGCGGCCAGCGCAGAATTCCGCGCCCTCGGAAAAGCCGGAGGCAAAGCCCCCCGGCAATGTCGAAACGGGCAAAAAGATTTTCACCCGGGACGGCTGTTACGAATGTCACGGGCATGAAGGCCAGGGCGCCGCGCAGGGGGCTGGTCCGCGTATCGGCCCGCCGCAACTTTCGTTCGAAGCGTTCAGCAAGTACGTTCACCAGCCGGCGGGCCAGATGCCCCCGTACACTTCGAAAGTGATTTCCGATCAGGAACTCGCCGACATTTACGCCTACCTGCAGTCCAGGCCGAAAGCCGCGCCGTCCAAAGACATTCCTCTGTTGAATCAATAAAATAAAAATCGATTGGGCGAGAAAGTAGCACGGGCTTCAGCCTGTGGAATTTTGACCGCGCAAGGACGGCTGAAATTCCACAGGCTGAAGCCTGTGCCACTTAAAACCATCACCTTGGCTGGGTGACTGCTTCCACTAGCGCCGGCTCTCCGCGCTTCACTACCTCCTTGGCGCGCAGAATTGCCGGGCCCAGTTCTTTCGGGTCCGTGATCGGTCCCTCGGCGTACACGCCCATGCCCTTCGCCACCATCGCGAAGTTGATGTTGGGATCGGTGATCGTCGTGCCGATGTTGGCGCGGTCGATCCCACGGCTGTGCCGGTCCGCCATGCGCTGCACGTGCATCAGTTCCTGGTGATAAGCGCGATTGTTGTGCATCACGCTGAGCAGCGGAATGCGGTGGTGCGCCGAAGTCCATAGCACACCGGGGGCGTACATCAGATCGCCGTCGTTCTGAATGGTGACGGTCAACCGTCCATGCTTTTTATTTGCCAGCGCCGCGCCCAGCGAGGCCGGCGCGCCGTAGCCCACGCCGAATCCTCCGGACGCTCCGATGTACTGGTGATACTTGTCGAAATTCCACAGGCGCAGCGGCCAGCGATTCACCCACGGATTTACTTCGCACACCAGCGACCAATCTTCGTTGCGGATCGCGCCCCAGATTTCCGCGCACAGCCGCGCCGTAGTGATCGGGCTGGCGTCCCAGCCAAATGCGGCTTCGTCGCGGGCGCGCTGCAAAGCTTCCGCATGCTGCGCGGCCAGTTTTTTTCCGCGGTCCGCGAACATTCTCTTTCGATCGTCGGTCAAAAGTTTTTTGACCGCCTCGATCAGCGAGGGCAGCGTAGCCTCGGCGTCCGCCGCCATGGCCAGGTCAATTTCCGTGTAGCGCTGGAAGTCCTGGTAATTGCTTTTCATGTAGAGATCGCTGGCGCTGATGCTGATGAGCTTGGCGTCTTTGCGCGCAATCGGCGCGGAAGTGCGGTGCAGTTGATCGCGGTAGGAATTGATCGTTCCCCAGAAATTGATTGCTTCCAGGCCCAGAATTACATCCGCGCCGGCAATCACCGCGCGCGTGCGCTCGGTCTGATTCAGAGGATGCTGCGTGGGGAAATTCATGCGCGCCGCCAGATCCACCACCGGCGCCTGAAGCAGTTCGGCGAGTTCCACCGTATATTTCAATCCATCGGGCGTGCGAGCGGTGCGCTCCAGCAAGATCGCCGGATTGTCGGCGGCCACCAGCATGCGCGCCGCTTCCGCCACCGATCCGGAATCGCCCTGCGGCGGCATGGCGCGGGTCAATTTCGGAATGTGGAATTTGGCGTCGTCTGGAATTGCGCCTTCCTGCAATTCGCTGTCCGCGACCAGCAGCACGGGCGCCATGGGCGGCGTCATTGCAAATTTGTACGCGCGCACTGCCGATTCCGCGAAATGATCCAGCGACATCGGCACGTCATCCCACTTCAGGCAATCGCGCACGATGGCCGCGGCATCCTGCGCGCTGTGATCCCACTCCACACCCGGGCGCCGTGACTGGATGTCCAGCGCATTCCCGGCGATCAGGTACACCGGCACGCGATCGCAGAACGCGTTGTAAATCGCCATCGATCCGTGCTGCAGGCCCACGTCGCTGTGCAGAAAAACAGCCATGGGCTTGCCTTCGATCTTGGCGTAGCCGTGCGCCATGGCCACCGCCGATTCCTCATGGCAGCAGGTGATGAACTCCGGATTCTCGTTCCCGCCATAGTTGATCACCGATTCATGCAGCCCGCGAAAACTCGATCCCGGGTTGGACGCCACATACTCGATGCCCAGCGACTTGATCACGTCCACCATGAAGTCCGAACCGGAACGATTTTCGGTCAGAACTTCGAGCACGGGTGGCGTGTCGGCCTCGAGTGCTTTCGGCATCGGCTGCGCAGTTCCTGCACGCGTCGCTTCGACCTGCTGCGCGTTCGCCGCGGCCGGAATCGCCGCCAGCGCGGCCGCTCCTGCTGCGGCGCCCTTCAGAAATTTGCGCCGATCGATCGAATCTTTTTTGGATTTTCGCATCGCGGTTTTCGCCTGTGTTGCGGACTAAGTTTATCCATTCACTTAAATTATTCCCAGGATGCCGCCACCTTACGCCAGGGGAATACGGGCGTCAAGCGCGCCGGAATGCTCACAGGGCGGCCGGCGGCGTGGGCGCGTCCTGGCCTTTGATTGAGAAAAAATCGGGAACTCACCGGCGGAATTTAGGGTTCGCGACTTCGGAAAGGACCGTCAGCGCCGGGTCTCGCGCTGTCCCGGTTTTCTGACGCTGAACACGTAGCCGTAGTAGAGCCCGTTGCAATTCATGCAGGAAAAACGGCGCGCCAGCATCAAACGCAACAACGTGCGCTTGAGCTTGCTGCCGCCCCGGTGGGAGTGAACGTCAAAACTGTCGCACCGCGGGCACCGTCGAATGCTCGACCATGGTGTCCACATCTCCGATATGCGGCAGATGTTGAATCAGCCCGGACCTTCCGTCAACTACTTATCGCACTTATTATCGTACATATTGATGCGTGGGTCGTATCGTGAGGGATGGGCGCTACGGCAGCATGACGGAAGCGTGGGACCGCCAGCAGGTTCACGGTCAGAGAGAAGTGGCGCGTAATGCAGCAAAAAACTCCCGCTAGCGGCGCACTTTTCCTTTGGCCTGCCAGAATTCGTTGTTCGCTCTGCCGCTGGAATGCCGGCTCACCACGTGCAGCGCCGGCACCGGTTTCGTGAAGCGCTCGGAAACTTGCCGCAGCATGCGATGCAGGTTGGTGCCATCCGGCACGCTGCCTTGCGAAAATTCCTTGGACCCGCCGCCTTTTCCGCCGTCGGGCAGCACCGCTTCGCGCAACAGCGCAGCCATGTCTCCCGGAACGTCTTCGGACTTTGCGAAGACGAGATTTCCATTGGATTCCGATCCCAGCAGCGCCACGACTCCCGGTTCGGTGATCACATTCTTCGCCACGGTCCGCAGGTATTCCATGTCCGCGTCCGCGAGAATGCCGGTCACTACGCGCGGAGGATTTACCGGGTGCTCCATGCGTTCCTTGGCCAGCAGCAGATTGGCCTGCAGCGCCGCGGATTCGGCCAGATAGCGCTGGCCCATGCGGTTGGCGGCGTTGCGCTCGTTCAGAATTCGCGTGATGCCCGCGTTGATGGTGTCCGGTCCGCAGGTCAGGCGCTGCGAAAGGTCTTCCAGCAGAGCGAAATCCGCTCGCGCATGGCGCCTTGCGCGCTGCCCGCAGACGAACTCCACGCGCCAGTTTTCCCGTACCTTCTTTACGCGCCGCACCAGGATCATGCCGATCTGCCCGGTGCGGCAAACGTGCGTGCCGCCGCAGGCCTGGACGTCCACGCCTTGAATTTCCACCGCGCGCAGAATTCCCTCGCGATCCGATTCCTTTTGAACTCCCAGGGCCGCGAGTTCCGTGCCCGTCCCGTAGTGCACGTGCACCGGGCGGTCTTCCGAAATAACTTCGTTTACAAAGCGCTCAATATTCTCGAGTTGCTCGTCCGAAATCGAGGAGGTAGCCACATCGAGCGTGGACAGCGTTTTCCCCATGTGAAAAGAAACCGGCGGAATCCGGTACAGCGCCTGGAACGCGGCCGTCAGGACGTGCGACCCCGAGTGCTGCTGCATGTGATCGAAGCGGCGGTCCCAGTCAATCGAACCGCGTACCGGCCCCGGCGCCAGCTCTCGATCGGTAACATGCACGATCTGGCCGCCTTCGCGTTCGAAGACGTCCACCACGATCGCTTCACCGAGCCGGCCCGTGTCATGCGGCTGCCCACCCGAAGTGGGATAAAACGCGGTCTCCGCGAGCGTGACCCACCAGGTGGGCGAAGCTTCCTTCTCTTTGTCTGCCCTGGATCGCTCGCAAGAGATCACGCGCGTCTCAAAATCGCGCAGAAAAGAATCGCCGTAAAATAGCCGTTTGCTCAAGGAGGAATGCCTCCGACGCTTTGCTCGACCTAGACTTGCTGCAGCCCCGCTGCAGAATCAGACTGTGTAGGTAACAAAATTACCCATTGGCGCTTATGCAGCCAGTGTGAACCACCCAGTCGGATAGGACATTAGCAATCCGAGCGCCAGAGGGTACCAGTCGCTAGGTCTTCATCCGGCAGGTGTTCGCGGTTTATGATGCTGAAAATAAATACGTTAGGATACGATTCCGGTCGGTCTGCGGTGGGTTTTCGCCGGAGCGGCCAGTGCGGACCGGCAAACCGGAAAATTGTTGCCCGTATAGTTCAGAGAAGTTCCGCTGTCAGGCGGCGGGCCAGGAGTTGGAAAGGGAGGCCTGCAGGAACCGGGGTGGTGCGCGGGTATTCGAATCCCTGGCATTGCCGCAGCGGCGTGAAAGTTCAACTGTGGTGACGGAGCCGCAATCGGCGGCTCGGAAATCAGGGCGTTGCTGTTTCCTCCGCGACTGCCGCAACGGCGGGAAAGAACCAGCGTTTCCGAGCGCGGCCGGGCGCAGGTTTGGTTTATGGCAATGGCTTACGACAAAGTATATCGCGGAGCAATCAGGCCTTTGGAACCCACCGATTCGATCTTTGAATTGGCATTCTCCCCATGCGTAAGGCAGGATGAATCAGGAGAAATAGGTTTGGCAGCACCGGAACGAACGGCTTTATTCCATGTCGAAGGGAATGTCCCCCGTCTTCCCGCAGCAGTGAGCCCGTACTAGACACCTCGCCGTGTCCTGGCCAATCGAGAGATTTTTGACTGAAGTTCCAGAGATGTTCTTTTTCTCTCTCGATTAGGCGTATTCCGCAATTCATATATTTTTAGGAGGTTTCATCTTGAGCGAGCAACAACTTTATATGGAGGAAGTGTATTCGGGCAGTCCCGCCAGCGTGCGCATGGAATCGCCTGTGCCTGCGAAGTCCACGCACCGCACGGTTTTATCCGAAGCCCTGCTGGAAAACACCACCACCCGCCAGCGCCGCAGCCCTCTGACCTGGTTCATTTCATTCATCGTGCAATTCGCCATTCTGGCGATTCTTTTGTTCATTCCGCTCTTTTTCTCGCAGGGGTTGGACATGAAACGCCTCGAAACGACATTGTTGGTGGCACCGATGCCGCCTATGGCTCCCGCGCCGCCAGCCCCGCCTTCCGTGGCGCGCGCGCCTCGCGTAATGCCGAAAGTCTTTACACCGGGCAAACTGACCGCCCCTACGTTTATTCCCAAGGCCGTGGTTGCCGTAACGGCGCCTGACTCCGCTCCTCCCGACGTGGCCATGAATTCCGGCATGGGCGCGGTTCCGGGCGGCGTTCCCGGCGGGCAGATCGGCGGCATCACCGGAGGAATGGCCGCGCTGGCCGCTCCCGTGATGGCCACACCCGTCGCGGAAGGACCGAAGCATCCGGTGCGCATTGGCGGAGACGTCAAGCAGCCGAAGTTGATTTACGGTCCGGCGGCGGTTTATCCGGTGCTCGCAGCGCAGGGACGCATTAAGGGCATGGTGGTAATTGAAGCCGTCATCGACGAGCACGGCAACGTGGTGCAGGAAAAAGTTGTCAGCGGACATCCCCTGCTGGTGCAGGCGGCGATGAAAGCCGTCTCGCAACGAAAATATGAACCGACGATCCTCGATGGAGAACCCACACCAGTTGACCTGAGAGTTGAGGTCAACTTCCAAATGTAATGTCCCGCCACTTCCCGCCAACGACTGCGCGCGGCCGGTAACCCGGCCGCGCGCAAGTCTCTCCGCTCTTTGTAGAAATCCCGGTATCCTCTTAGCAACAATAAAAAATGCCTAACTTGCTACCTGACCTCGGATCGGTAAGATTGACGACAGGATTTCGCAGCGTCCCATCGGCTGCGTGCGGCATGCCAAACTCAGAGCCAGAGGCCCATCGGATTCGCCATGCCCTCAGCCAAGCTGCCTGCTCGTAACAGTATCGCCACATCCACCCCGGAAGAACGCCGGCGTAATTTAAGATTCCCTATTTCTGCAACTCTCGAAGCGGTGGAGACGAAGTCCGGCACGAAACTGACGGGTCGCACCAGCGACTTGGGGCTTGGGGGCTGCTACGTAGATACACTAAGTCCGTTTCCGATCGGTGCGGATGTCAAAATTCGAATCGTTCGGGGCAGCGAAACTTTCGAGGCGCGGGCTAAGGTCGTTTATTCCGTTAACGGACTGGGCATGGGCCTGGCCTTCGTTTCGGCCCAGCCCAAGCAAGTGCAACTATTTCAGAAATGGCTGCTCGAAATCAGCGGGCAGGGAGCGGTTTCGCCGGCAAACGTCACGCCACAACCGGAGCCTAAAGCCGCACCGGCCGCAACCCCAGGCGCCCAGTCTTCCGTTCATGCCGCGGTCTTATCGAATCTGATTGCGACCCTGATGAAGAAGAACGTATTGACGGAATCCGAAGGCAATGAGTTGCTGCGCAGAATGTTCACGTAAAAAGTCGTTCCAGTGTTTCCCACCCCACACAAATTCTTTGCAGAATCAGTGGCGGCTTTCGTGCCGTCTGGATTATTCTCCAGCCACGCCGGTCCGAATGCCCAAACCCGGCGCGAAAAATATGCTGCGCCAGCCACTGAAGCAAATCCTGCGACGCTCCCTGCACTGGCGCTGCCCGAATTGCGGCCGCGGTCGGTTATTTCGCGGCGTATTCCGTATGCTGCCGGCCTGCCCGGAGTGCGGCCTCTCCTATTTTCCGGAGCAGGGCTACTACATGGGCGCCATGATCATCAATTACGCGGTGACCACGGCGGTCGTCGTCGCCATTTTTCTGCTATCGCTGCTGGTTTCCGATTTCACCGGGTTCTCCACGAATTTCAAAATTATTTTATGGATGGGTTTCGCGATCGCGCTTTCCCTGCTGTTTACCCGCCACGCTTACAGTCTGTGGCTGGGCATCGATTTCTGGATCAAGCCGCGGCAGCCGCGTCTCGTAACTCTGGACTCTACGTTGTCGCCTGCAACCCGCTTCCAAGATCCAGGCGCCGCATCGGCAACAAGTGGCCTAAGCATTTGTTCCTGTGGATCGCGGTTGTCAGCCCCGAAATTCAGCGGCCTGAAAAGGCAAATGTTTTAGATTCCGAGTGGCATCGGCAAGTCGTCGCATCGGAGAACAGTCGCATCAACGAACAGTCGTGTCGGAAAACAGTCGCGTCGGCAAATCTTTGTAAGGCACGGCTTCACAGACTGCGGAAAAAGTCTCTCGTTTTGTCATTCTGAGCGAAGCGAAGAATCCCTCTCCGATCTAAGTGTGAGCAAAAAGAACAAAGAGAGATTTTTCGCTTCGCTCAGAATGACAATGTTTTGACTTTTTCTGCGGCCTGTTCAGCCGTGCCGTGAATCGAGCGAAAGAAGGGCGGCTTTAGCCGCTGGCCTGTGCCTCATCGAGAACCAGACACTTGATGATGTTGTTTCGCCCGGCTTCAGGCGGGCTCTTTGCAGCCAATTAACTGCCCGCCTGACGGCGAGACCTTACAACAAGCTTTTGTCAACCACCTCGCGCCAGCTGAGTGGCAATTCCGATCGCCGCGCCTCCCAGCACTAGCCACGCGGAATTCACTCGAAAGCGTAGCAGCAGCACCGCGCTGATCACCGCCAGGGTCAGCGTTTCCCAATCCAGAATGGCCGAGCGGCCCAACTGGTAGCTGACCGCCGCCATCAATGCCAGCGATGCCACGTTCACTCCGTCCAGAAATGCCGCGGCCGCGGCCGATCTTCGCAGCAGGGGAACCAGCGGTCCGCTGATCGCCACCAGCACGAACGCCGGAAGAAAAATTCCGATGGTCGCCGCCAGCGCGCCGAGCGGCCCGCGCAGCAGGTAGCCAAGAAACGTGGCGGTGGTGAACACCGGGCCGGGCGTGACCTGCCCGATGGCCACTGCGTCCACCAGTTGCGCGTCCGTCACCCAGGCGCGATGCAACACCAGATCCGCTCGAAGAAATGCCAGCAGCACATACCCGCTGCCAAACACGATCGATCCGATTTTTACGAACACCAGAAACAGCGGCCAGATTCCGGGAATCGCTGCGGCGCCGCCGGTTGCAGCTCCGGCCAAGGGGAAAATTCGCGCAATGCCCGCGCGAGCCTCCCGCCACAAGGACGCGAACGGCAACACACCCGCGGCATTTCGCTCACCGGCGCGATTCTGCATCAACGAATGAGCGAACGCGACGAACATACCAGCGCCGAACAAGATCAGAAGGGCATTGAGATGCGCGACGCTAAGCGCCAGGCATACGATCCCGGTTATCGCCAGCGCGCGGCTTTTCACCGCGGTACGCCCAAGTCCCCACAGCGCCTGCAAAATTACGGCAATCACCACGGGCTTCACGCCGTACAAAATGGCCGATACCGCGGGCAAATGCCCGTAGCGCACGTACGCCCATGCGATCACTCCCACCAGCATGGCCGCCGGAAGAATAAAGCACACGCCGCCCAGCACGAGCCCGGCCCAGCCCGCGCGCAGGTAGCCGATGTGGATGGCGAGCTCGCTTGAGCTGGGCCCGGGAATCAGGTTGCTGGCGCCCAGCAGATCGAGAAATTTCTCCCGCGAAAGCCACTTACGCCGGCGCACCAGCTCATCTTCCATGATGGCGATGTGCGCCGCAGGTCCGCCAAAGGCGGTCACGCCCAGCCGCAGAAAGAACAGCGCCACTTCGCCGAGCGACCCGCGCGAAGGACGGTCCTGCAATGCAGCGTGAGAGGATTCGAGATCAGCCATGTCGTTTCGATCGACCCGCAGGCAAGCACCACATTAACCTGTTCAGCTCCTGCCTCGACGACCACCTGTAGCGCCCGCCTTCAGGCGGGCAAGTGCGTGCACAAACTTATCGAGCAACGCAAGCGCCGCATACTCCACGTGCAACGGAAATGTTCGGAAAGATAGTAAGCGAATTCGAGCTACCGCGGCCCGGCGTTCATATACGGACTCAAATCCACTGCGCGCCAGTCGCCGTGGATAATCGCCGCGCGAATCTGCGCGGGAGTCTTTCCCTTTTGCGTGAGCTGGTAGGAGAGCACCGCTTCCTTCTGGCAGACGTCGCACTCCGCGCCGTGCGTGCCGGCGAAACAATCGAGCAAGCTCTTGTGCCCCTGGTGCCGGTCGCAGTAGCAGTAGCAAGGCTGCTGATAAAGCACAGGGCGAATCTTGCCGGCCAGCGCATACACATTGCGATTCAGCGGATCGGGAAATTGTTTCGGGTCCAGCGTAGCGGGATAAGGCGGCTTCAGCGCGTAGGCGTGGTAGGAAGGAATCCCCATGTCGCCCTGGCCGGACATATCCATCTGCATCGCGGTGTCCGCAGCACTTGGAGCAGCAGCCATCGCGGTGCTCATATCAGGGCGCAGTTGCGCCAACCCTGCGCCGACAAGGATCAGAGTACAAGTAAGCGCCGCTGCCATGGATTTGCCGCTCATAAAATTAGCCCCCGAGACTACGGGAAACGGTAGCCCATCCCGCAGCGATCCGCAACCATCGCGGTCGAACTGGTGACGGGCCGCTGGCTTGCCGGTGTACGGGACGTACTTTCAGTTACTCGTTCTTGCTGCAGCGAGTGCGGCCCACATTTTGGAAGAAGCACTGACGGAATTGCGATCGGTTATGCGGGGTTGGAGTCCGGCTCGGGCATGGATGGAGGTTCTTCAACCGATTCGTCAACCGGCTCGCTTGCCGGTCCAGAAGACGCGGATACCGCTTCCGGCGCGGGCGGAACGGAGGCTGCCGATGCGGGTTCGGAGGCCGCGGCCGGCGGCTCGGATGTCTCCAGGCGCGTGGAAAGCACATCGGCCAGCAACTCAATCAACTTGTGCGCTCCCGTTCCATCGGCATCGAGCTCCGGGTTGTAGCCGGCAACGATCAGCGCCGCCAGATTCGGCTGGCTGACAAGTACGCGCAACGCATCGCGAACCTCATTGAAGCTGAGTCCGCCGGTGCCGGGAAAATTCGTCCACGGAAATTCGTCGCTGTTGATGGTGTCCACGTCAAAATGCAGGATGAATTCATGCTTTGCGGCATGCACACGTTCCAGAGCGAGATGCGCCGCGGCCGCGCCGCCGACCGTCGAGACATCCAGCGCGGAGTGCCTGCGCAGCGGCGAAGCCAGCAGATATTTTTCTTCCGGCGGATCCAGCCGCTCGAAGCCGAACAAAGCAATGTCCGGTTCGCGCACCAGCGGCGGCTCGCCCCAGAATCGCACCAGTTCAGGAGCGCCGCGCCCGATCACCTGCGAGATCACCATGCCGTCGACGCAGCCGGATGCCGAGGTGGCCGGCACGTTGAGGTCGGCGTCGCGGTCCACGAAAATCAAGCTCACGTTGCGGTAGTAGCGGCGCGCCCCGGCAATCATCGCCAGAACCGAAATGCAATCGCCGCTGAGAATCACGGGCAAGGCACCGGTCTTTACGGCGACTTCCACGCGCGGACGCAAGTCATTCAGCGATTTCAGAATTGCGGCAACGTTTCGCGCGCGGGGATGTTCTTCGTCGGGTTGGAATGTGGAGGTGGCGGTATCGCCGTGATCGGCCACCTGAAATCCCGCGGATTTCAAACGATCCGTGATGCCGGCGGATCGCAAGGACGCCGCCGCGCGTTCGTGGCCCGCACGCAGGGCTGCGGCGCTCGTTGCCGCGCCCAGCAGGACAATATTCTTCGGCTGACGGATAATCTTGACCGCCAAAGTTTCTCTCCTGAAGTTGGAAACTTGCTCCCCTGCGAGAATCGAGCCCGGGTTGCCATTTCACGAACGGCC
Organism: uncultured Acidobacteriota bacterium; assembly: GCA_963774805.1. Taxonomy (GTDB): domain Bacteria; phylum Acidobacteriota; class Terriglobia; order Acidiferrales; family UBA7541; genus Palsa-360. The sequence continues at coordinate 185,156 of CAVZGK010000014.1, read as the reverse complement.
CCACGAATCCGTCCGGCGAAACATCTTGCAGATTCCCCCTGCCAAACCGCTGCCCCGCGGCGCGCCTAGTTTGAGGCGGGCGCGATCGTGGTCAGCTCCGACGGCAGCGTAAAGCGCACATCCTCACGGATCAAATCCAGGTCGCGCTGGTTGGTGTAGCCGAATCCCGCCAGATGCTGGCTGACCTGCTCCACCAGAATTTCCGGTGCCGAGGCTCCGGCCGTGAGTCCCACGCGGCGCACGCCCTCCAGCCATTTCGGATCAATATCCTTCGCCGCATCGATCAATTGCGCGGAGACGCCGGAACGCTTGGCGACTTCCACCAGGCGGTTGGAGTTGGAGCTGTTGGGCGAGCCGACAACCAGAATCAATTCCACTTCTTGCGCCAGTTGCTCGACGGCTTCCTGCCGGTTTTGCGTGGCGTAGCAGATGTCGTCCGAAGCCGGGCCTTCGATGGTCGGAAATCGCTCGCGCAGGCGTGTCACGATTTCCTGCGTGTCGTAAAGGCTCAGCGTCGTCTGCGTCAGAAAGGCCAGGCGGCTGGAGTCTTTCACTTCCAGCGCATCGACGGCTTCCACGCTGTCCACCACAACGGTCTGCTTCGGGAGCCTCGCCCGAAGTTCCGACGATTTCCTGGTGGTCGCGATGACCGATCAGGATGATGGTGCGATTTTCGCGCGCGAATTTCAGCGCTTCCAGATGAACTTTGGTAACCAGCGGGCAGGTTGCGTCAATCACGCGCAGCTCGCGCAGCCGCGCCTCTTCGCGCGTGGTCGGCGGAACTCCGTGCGCGCTGAACACCAGCACCGCGCCCAGCGGCACTTCCTCCACGGTCTCAACGAAAATGGCGCCGCTCTCGCGGAGCTGTTCCACCACGTAACGGTTATGCACGATTTCGTGATGCACGTACACCGGCGGCCCGTAGGCTTGCAGCGCCAGCTCCACAATGTCCACCGCGCGCACCACCCCGGCGCAAAAACCGCGCGGCCGCACGCGAATCAAGCTTTTGCCGTCTGCACCACGATTTACTGACGGTTGTATCTGGTCGGTCATCTAGTATCCGCCTCGATCAGCTGAAAATATACCCGGTTAGATTATCACGGGCCGGGCGGGTTAGGCGACCTTTTGCAGGGTTTCGAAGTTCGTAATCTTCCAATAGCGCGGGCAAGTCTTCTGAATACATAAAGGTAGCGAGGGTTGGGCTAGCGGCCTGCGGGAGCACATCGAAGCGGAAGTTCGCCTCGCCGGTTTACCTTTTTCGCGCCAGCCTATGGCCCATTCGGATCACGTTTTCGGCCGGCCCGTGCCCGGCATGTCGCTTCCGCGGCCTTCCTGCAACTCCTTGCAGATCGTGTCCAGCAGAGCGGACTGTGACGTCACGTATCCTTCGGCGACGTTCTGAAGGTTGGTCAGATTTTCCGGCGTTACGTTGTCCATATCGCTCGAGGCCTCTTGCAGCTGGGGAATCTGCAGGCGGTAGTAGGTGCATCCGGGAAGTGAGTTCAGCTCAAAGTCCACCGCTTCGGAAACGCTATCCATTAAAACAGGAGCGATCTGCCGGGCCCACCCGATCAGGCCCCACTCCGCGGCAGTGACGTATGCAATCTGATCCTGGCGGTCGCCCGTGCCCACGGAAACGATCGTAAATCTCGCCGCGTCCCGATAAATCGTGCGGGCCTCGGCGTAGGCGGCCATCGACGGATTGTTGACGTACACGCCGCCATCCACCAGCGCGTAGTCCTCGCTCCCGCGCGCCAGATGGTACGGCGAAAAATACGTCGGCGCGGCGGACGTGGCCCGCGCGATCTCCCGCACCTTCCAGTTGTAGTTCGGATCGGCGGCGATGCGGTGGCTCTTGAAGAAAAACGGCAGCTGGCCCTGCAGATCGTAACTGGATATCAGCAGCGGAGTCCGCGCGGTCTGGAACTCGGTATCCTGGAAAAAATTGGCCAGTGCCGCTTCCAGCGAATCCGGCGCGTATTTCGGATGAACGAACTCGCGTTCCGGCGTTAGAAAACTTTTTTTGAAAATCACGGGCCCGTTGTCCACATACAACTTCACCAGTTCACCGGGCGCGTAGGGCTGGCCCTGCTTGCAATCGGTGCCAATGCCCAGCGCGATAATTCCTCCGGTCGATGTTCCGGCAATCAGATCGAACGATCGCCACAAGTCGGTCCCCAATCTTTTTTGTATTTCCGTCAGGATCACCGCGGGAATGATGCCGCGAATGCCGCCGCCGTCGATCGCCAGAATTTTGATGGATTTAGTCATGGACGGTTGGTTTCCAGGGGGCGAACCAGGCAGGGAAATTTCCGCCAGAACCGGGAGATCCGGAGCAGTCGTCCCGGCGCCCTTGGGCTGCGAACTTCCGGGCGCGCTTTTGCCGGTGGCGCTCGGCGGCTTCGATGGTTTGCGCTTTTTCATTCAGAGGCCCACTTGGAAACCTTGGGCGAATCGTACTTCCACCTGAAGACGTTACTGAATTGGTATCGTTCATTCGTTGGCTCGCGTCAAGCGGAAAAGGAAGCGATTCCAGGCGAAGGCGGATCACTCTTCGTTCATCGCGGCGCCCGCCAAGGAGCCGGCGAGAACGTGCACAGCGGAGAGGTGCGGGGTGAAAGGGGAATTCAATAGAAAGGCCGGTTTTTGATAAACTCGTTTCGCAGTACTTGGAATAGTCGGGCACAAGACCTCTCACTGCGGTGTCTAATATCGCAGATCATCCTCTAGTTCCCGATCAGCCGGGAGCATAATGCATAGACGAGTTGATTTTTACTGCAGGATTGATAGCTCGGCCTTTGCCAGCATCTTGCTTGTCCTGCTCCTGATGCTCGAAGCCTTCTTGCCGGGTCCCCATTTTGGTTTTGGACAGGGGGTCGAATTAGCGCGAAGTGGCCATTTCATCGCCATGGCCAAAGCATTGAGAGAGGACGCGCTTAAGGTGTCCATAAGCGCGAGCGGCGACGTATATTTCCACAGCCTCAGAATCCCCCCTGATGAATTGGCAAACAAAATTAGAGACGGGATGCGGAATGGTGCTGAAAAGAAAGTGTATGTCATTGTTGATGCCCGGACACACTATGCGGATGTTAGACCTGTGCTTTTGATGATATCGCTCGCGGGTGTGGAGCAAGTGGGAATTATTACGCGGTAGAGTCGTCTTCTCGAAATGTGGCTTTTTGACGTGCGTCGACCCCAAATTCCCAACTTCCGATAACCCCGGTGGTCTCAAGGGGTCGATGCAACACTGGCTTGGAGTTTATCCGCTGGAGTGTGAAATCCCAAAGTTTCTCTGGGCGTTGATTGAGACGTAGAGCGATCGCGTCCAGGTCCGACTGAGTGAACTTCGATAGGTCGGCCTTCTTGGGCAGGTATTGCCGTAATAATCCGTTGGTGTTTTCGTTCGAGCCGCGCTGCCAGGGACTTTGCGGATCGCAAAAGTAAACCTGGACATCCGTCGCCATCGTGAAGCTTTTGTGCTCGGCCATCTCCAGTCCGCGGTCCCAAGTCAGCGAGCGCCGCAACTCTGCCGGAAGTTTGCGCACTTGCTGGATCAGAGCGGCCACCACGGTTGCCGTGTCTTTGCCGGAAATCTTACCGAGCTTCACAAAGCGCGATTGACGCTCGACCAACGTGATCACGTGGCTGTTGCCCGTTCCGCGCAATAAGTCGCCTTCCCAATGGCCAGGGATGGCGCGGTCTTCCACTTCCGCAGGTCGCTCCCGAATGGAAACGGCATCAATGATCTTGCCCTGTGAGTGTCCGTGCACGCTGGCGTGCCGCGAGCGCCGGATCCGCCGCTTGGAGCGCAGATGGCGAACTAACTCCTGTTTCAGCGCCCCCCGCGCTTGTATGAATAGACTCCGATAAATTGTTTCGTGCGACACGCGCAGGCTCTCGTTATCCGGGTAGTGCTGCTTCAGCCATCCGGCGATCTGTTCCGGCGACCAGTCTTGCACCAGTTTACTCGCAACCAACTCTCGGAGCGTGGCGTGACTGGCCAGCACACATGTCTTAGGCCGTAACGCTGAATCTCATGCCTGCTGATCGGCTTCGCTGGCTCGATACTGTGCGCGCCCGCCATGGCGGGCCACCTCTCGGCTCACGGTTGACACCGTCCGCTTGAGACCTTTCGCGATCCCACGAATCGTCGAACCCGAAGCAATTCCTCGCGAAATGTCCTCTCGTTCTTGAAGTGTGAGCGCGACCGGTGAACGGCGACGAACCGGCGGAGCGATCCCGCCGTGACGCGCCAACAGGCAGTAAATGACGTTATGTTCTTTGCAGAAGGCTCGACCAATTTCATGTAACGACTGCCCAGCTTTCCAACGGTTCCACATCTCTGCCCGCTCGGCTGGAGACAGCTTCCATCGTCTCTGCATGATGAACACCACCTTTTAGAAAACAGATTTATATCAGGCGGTGTTGCATCGACCGGTTGAACCGGCACCGTTTCTCAGATGGGATGAGAAGGCCGGTCTCCGACGGGATGCGATATGCTCCCAACGATTGACGCGCTCAAGGCGCAATGGAAAGGAGACCGGCTTATGCGAAAGAATAGCACTGTGGTAAAAAACGGAAACAAAATTTTCAAACAGCCCGCGCTGACCATCGGGTTGGACTTGGGAGATCGAAGCAGCTGTTACTGCATTTTGGATGAGTCGGGGAACGTAATTCTGGAACGCAGCGTGCCGACTACACCGAACGGAATCCGCCAGGCGTTTGGCAAGATGCCGCGCAGCCGGATCGCGCTGGAAACGGGAACGCATTCGCCGTGGGTGAGCCGGCAGTTGGCGCGGATGGATCACGAAGTAATTGTGGCGCATGCGCGGAACGTGCGGCTGATTGGCGAGAGCAGTCGAAAGGACGATCAACTCGATGCGCGGACGTTGGCGCGGTTGGCACGGATCGATCCCGAGTTGTTGGGCCCAGTGCGGCATCGCAGCGCGCAGGCGCAAATTCAACTGACGGTGATTCGTGCGCGAGCGGCGCTGGTCAGTACGCGCACGGCTTTGGTGAATGCGGCGCGCGGGCTTGTGAAATCCTATGGCGAGCGGCTGAAGAAATGCGGCACGGAGCAGATGAATCGAGACAGCTCCGAGGGACTGAGCCAGGAATTGCGCGAAGCGCTGGATCCTCTGTTGCGAGAGATCGAATCGCTGAACGAGCGCATCAAGGAATACGATCGCCGGATCGAACAGATCGCTAAGGAAGTTCACCCGGAAGTGGCGCGGCTGAAGCAAGTGAAGGGTGTGGGTACGCTGATTGCGTTGACCTACGTGTTAACGCTGGACGATCCACGCCGATTTCGTCACAGTCGCGATGTGGGATGTTTTCTTGGGCTGCGTCCTGGGCGCAGGAACTCCGGCCAGAGCGAGCCGCAACTGCACATCAGCAAGGAAGGCGACCGTTATCTGCGAACGCTGATGGTGCAAGGCGCGCACTACATTCTCGGGCCGTTTGGGCAAGACAGCGATCTGCGGCGCTGGGGATTAAAGCTGGCCGAACGCGGAGGAAAAAATGCCAAGAAGCGAGCGGTGGTTGCCGTGGCACGCAAGCTATCGGTCCTGCTGCACAAGTTGTGGGTGAGCGGAGAAGTGTATGAACCACTGCGCAACAACCACCACAAAGTGGTACGCGCCGTGGCCTAGAGGTTGAAAGGAAAGAGCCGAGCTCACCGCCGAGTTCAGGTGACTGCGCCCAAGTCCTGGCCCAACTCTCAGAGATGAGAGCCAAGGTCGATTCTCAGGTAGCAGCACCTGCTGAAATGAGGACGCCCAACTTGCACCGAGCGAATCTATCGCTCACGAAGAGTGCGGATGGAAGGATGGCGACAGAGGCGGCCCGGCTCAAACGAAAAAACCTCTGATAAGAAAAAGAAAAACCGTCTTGACACTAACCGGCCTTCTCATGGAAGGACTTGGCCTCGAATCTCAATGAAATCCTAGCCGTTGATAGAGACGCGGGACGATCCATGATACGGTGGACGCCGCATGAATGGGATCTTCCTAGCATTGCTCGCGCCACCCCATATTCTTCTGTTAGCTGCCTGGGTGCTCTGGGCACGTTCCTCGCAGAAGTTTCAACAACCACGATGGCGAACTAGTCTTTTGCTTTCGGGCTTCATCGCGTGCTCGATTAACCTTGCTCTCTTTTGGACGTTTCAGAGATGGCTGAAATTTCACGAGGCGAATATGCTCTGGTGGAAGGTACGCGATAAATTTGAACTCGCTTCGAGCTGCCTAGTTGCCATCGCACTTGTGGGAGCAGTGATCGGGAAAGGCAAAGGGCGGGTAACACTGCTCATCGCAGCATTGACCGGGTACCTCATGTGGGTCACGTATCACTTGGCGATTTTATAAGAACGCCTGGGGATATCCCGCGCCAAGTCCCGTGAAGTCTCGGAATGTGGCCCAGCACATCAGACCAGTTTCGGGAATCGCAGCGCTTCATTCGGGTTTTAACGGGGTATTCCGCTTGGTCTGCTGCTCGGCTTCCTCAACCTTTATCCAAGTGTTAATTGAAGCAAGGTCGGCTTCCGTAGCTTTCCTTCCGAGGTCTCTTTTAATCTTTAGGCGCATCCGAATTCCAGCGATCAACGCCGATACCGTTTGAACAATGATGGATACGAGCGCTTCTGGCCGTTCATATCGGGGAACAGAGCTACCACCGTGTACCTCAGCCCCTGTAAGCACTGGAGCAGTACGGATACTGTTTGGCTTTGACTCAGGTTCCGTCAAGTTCCGGTTGTCAGAATTAGGCATCAAACGAAACATCCTTCCGTTTCGATGCGAGTTATCGACGGAGTATATCACTGCTGCGTTGGTCCCAAGTCCCGTTTATCAGGATTTGGCAATCCGTACCCTCGCAGGGCATTGGCAGGCTTCCTGAAATCCGGGAACAAAAGTCTGGGAATGGTGTCCAACGAGTAGACTAAGTTAGTATCGTATGCACCCTCCAAGACAGCGACTTCTACTGCCAGTGCTGAATGTCATTATTGCCGTTGTTCTATTTTATCTGGCCCACGTCCAAATTAAAGCGGTCGGTCGGTTATACGACTCGCCATATGCGCCTACCGCGACGATGGCACTAGACGGAATAAATGCTCCGACGCGTATCCCAGTAGTGATAGTCAGGACTTTACTTGAATTGGTTCCCATGGCGTGGATTGACCACCCGTCGTTCACCAACTATTTAGACAAGTTCAGCTATCTGTGTTGCATTTTCGCGCTCTGGTATTTCGTGGGACGCGAATTTGATTTAAGTAGAGAATCACAACTCGCGGGCCGACCAAGAAAACATGGCATGCCGTGGAATGTCGGTTTACTTTGCCTAGGTATTTATCTTGCCGCCGTTAGCGTCCTCAACTTTGCTCATGTTCAAGATTTGACACGATGGAACAATTTAGCGGGCAATGTGATAGAGGGGCTACTGGTCTGGTCATGGTCGCTCATACTGCTAATAATTTCAGGCCACCGCATTGTTAACGGCGTCCGAGCGCGAGGTACCGAAAACGGATAGTCCAGTATCATTCCATTAAGGTTACAGCACTTCGCGCAAAGAACTCGGCCAAGTCCTGTGAAGTCGGCTTATCGTCATGTGGGAAGTTCGAGTCTTTGCTTTGACGAAAATCGCGTTTTTTCAAGTTATTGGTCAGAGCGCTGGGTGCACTTGCACCACGGTGTTGGCATCACTTTGGGGTCCCACAGCTGGGCGGTAACATACAAATCGTTGAGGAACAGGCATAGGGCGCTATTTTTAAATTCTGCAAATTTGAACACAAAGCTTTGTTCTGCTTTACCGGAACAGAAAATGACGATGCGATGCCGCGTAGTAACATCGAGTTCGTCAATTTTGAAACTTTTCGTCCGTGGCCATGGAATAGGTTTTTGCAAGTCAATGCGCAGGGACCAAGCCGAGGGGCATCTCAACCACGCTTGACCCCATGTTGGTCCAACCGGCGCGATGCAGATGGACCCGGTCTCAGACTGGGCGGCATATGCAAGGACAAATCAAAACGACCGTCAACAACACAGTCCCAATTGGTCTTGGAATTCGCATTTTTATTTAGCCTAAACTAATGCACGCGAATGGGCGCGTTTGATTCTTCAGCATGTTTCGCTTGGGTCAACGCTTGATAAGTCGTGCCGCTTTTCGGAATCTGGCTTTTTCGCCCCCGTAACTGGGGTCTTCAAAGAACGGCAACTATGCCGACCTCTTCAGGAACCTGACTTCGCACGAGAAAACGAATTTCTCTACTGCTGCCGTGAACAATGGTTGGACGCCATTGAGAAGCCAGTGTGCCACTGATCGGACGTCCTCTCTCCCCGTCTCGACGGCCTGGATGACATTTGTTTGCGTAAGCTGATAGCTCACAAGCTGGCTTGGCGTGAACTCAATTTCGTGCATGAATTTGTTGATGCCAGCCGGGGCAAATCCGTGAGCTGAAGCGTCAGCATCACTGAGAAAATGACTATTGCGAGGCGGCGTCGGATACCGCACTAGGTACTGCTCACTATTCCATGTTTCGTAATTGGAGTTGCCGGTCATCCGGCCGGTAAAACCATCGTTGTAATCGTTGTAAATGATCAGCCATCCCCGAGGTTGCAACACACGCTGCGCTTCGCGCATGAACTGACGTTGGTCGAACCAATGAAAGGCACCGGCTACTGTCATGAGGCCAAATCTTGCATCATCGAACGGCAGCTGTTCCGCACTAGCTTCGACGTATCGGATTCGTGCATGCTGGGCGGCATGGGAGAGCATTTCGGCGGAGCTGTCCAAACCGACGATTTCGTCCGCGACTTGAAGTAGGGCTAGACTGGATTGTCCTGTCCCACACCCGACGTCGAGCGCTCGATCGACAAGACCGTTTTCGCAGCAGACGCTCTCGATCATCTTGATGGCAAGGGGATGAAAAAACGGTCGCCCCTTAGCGTAGCGTTCCGCTGCCGTCGGATAAGCGAAGTAGTTCACGGTTTCGACGAGATGGTAAGGCGCTCCGCGAAGAAAGCCAAGTCTTGGTAAGTCGTTTATCGGGACTTGGCCAGTGCCTGCAACAGAGCTACCCTTTCGATCCACGGCACATAACGCCGTTAAGATTGCGAAGGTTGACTTGGAATGGCCAACGATATCGAGGTCCTAGTCTTGAATGGTTCGCCCGGGGCTGGCAAAAGCACACTTGCCAATTCCATCGCAGAACAGCTCAGGCAAATGGACCAAGCGCATGCCGTAATTGATGTGGACGAACTGGGGCGCATCTTTCCCGAACTTGGCTCGTCTCTTGGCTGGGCCAATTTGCGTGCCATATGGCCTAATTATGCGGCAGTGGCGAATCTCAAGGTCATACTTCCGGTTTGCATCGACACCAAACAAGATTTGGAAGCACTCCGAATTGCAGCGCCGTCCAATGAATTCGTCATTTGCGAGCTTGTTGCGAACGAATCGACTCTAAAAGCTCGGGTAACAAATCGCGAGCCGAACGAATACTGGCAAAGTAAGTTGAGAACGCTCGTAGACAAGCATATCTGCAAGGATTTGTCCGACAGGTTCGCTGATTTTCGAGTGAGAACCGACGACAAATCGATTGATGACGCCGTGCGAGAAATCCTTCAATACCTGGGATGGACCGCGGCCAAGAGCTAGTTAGCCACGAAAGCCTCAAACGGTTGGAACCTGCGGCCATTGCCTTGGACAAGCAGGCTGCAATTAATGTCTAATCTCTTAGAGATGCGTATGATTGGGGGCGGTCGCCGAACACCGGCGCTGGCGTGATTTTCGGCGTCGATCTGGTCGCAACGGCGAAATGCGAGGGAATATGAATTTGCGCAACCGTTATCTGGTACTTGCTATCCGAATATTGCTTGGCCTCGTCATGCTCGCCAGCGGCATCAGCGGGCTGCTGATGGGTAACTCAACAAAAGGTGTGCCCCCGCAAATGGTCAACTTCACCCAGGTATTCTGGGCTTCGGGCATTTTCCAGATGGTCAAAGTTACTGAGATCGTCGCGGGGTTCATGCTGCTGTTTGGCATCTTCCCGGCGTTAGCAACATTGTTCCTTGCGCCGGATGTTGTTGGAATTGTTATAGTCAACGCCCGGTTGATGCCTTCATTCCTATGGATTGGTGCAGTTGTCTTTGTGCTGACCGCTTATTTGGGGTACGCCTACTGGGACAAGTACAAGTTAATCTTCAGCCGCAAGTGATACGAACAGAGCGGGTCTTACAACTTGAATGTCGATTTCGCACTTAGCGGGCAGACCGTTTATCAGCCCCATGGCAACCATCGCAGGAGCATCCGCAGGATCATTGGGTCCCTGCTTGTGATAGAGCGGCTTTAGGTGCCAACCGGCGCAAAAGCCAACCAAGACTCTCACTTCCGCGTCCACCCCATTTAAGATGCTCGCTTGATTTATCAATCGTTAAAGACCCACCCGCTTCGATACAGTGCAGTAATAGCAATACTAGCCACCCACAATTCTTTCGAAAAAATGCAAATTGTCATTTCTTTCATGGACAAAGCCTTGGTCTGGTTGTAGGCTTGCCAAACATTTTTCTCATTATAAGCGTCAATAACTTAAGAAGTAATCTCGGGGATGCGTTCTTGCCGCAAATTGGCGGGCGTATTAGCTGCCTGCCAATGCGCATTGTGGGGCATTCGTTTGAGCACTTCGCGAAATTCCGGAATGGCACTGCCAACAGAACAAATTTCAGTGCGCCACCGCCTCGCTTTCATCGCCCCATTCGCTCGTATCCTGGCGATCGTCTGCGCGAACGCGGGCCTCGCAATGGCCCTGCATGCCGCTTCGTCTGCGCCTTCCATTAGCAAGCAACCTGCAAGCCAAACTGTTGTCGCTGGGAAGAGCGCAACTTTTTCGGTGAGTGCCGGCGGTACCGCCCCGCTCAGCTATCAGTGGAGCAAGAACAACTCCCTCATTAGCGGTGCCACCTCGGCTTCTTACACCACTCCGGCGACATCCGCATCGGACAACGGATCTCGATTCGCAGTAATCATTACCAACACTCTGGGCGCCGTGACCAGCGCGCCTGCCACGTTGACCGTGAATGTTCCTCCGTCTATCGCGACTCAGCCCGCCGGCCAAACCGTTTTCATAGGGCAGACCGCCACGTTTACGGTAGTGGCGGCAGGAACCAGCCCTTTTACGTATCAGTGGAAGAAGAACGGAAGCCAGATCAAAGGCGCAACGCTATCCTCATTCTCTACTCCGGTTGCGACCCGGTCGGACAGCGGAGAGTCGTTCACCGTGACGGTCACGAACGCGGCGGGAACCGTGACGAGCAACCCCGCCATTCTTACCGTTCTTCCCCCGGTGCCGCCATCCATTATTTCCCAACCGGCGAGCCAATCCATTGTGGCGGGACAAACTGCCGCATTTTCCGTCGCCGCAACCGGTACAGCGCCACTCAGCTATCAATGGACGGAGAATGGCATATCCATTAGCGGCGCCGTGCTAAGCACCTACACGACTCCCCCCACGACTACGGCAAATTCCGGAGAACTTTTCGCCGCGCGCGTCACCAACTCAGGCGGCAGCGCAAACAGCAATTCCGCGCTTCTTACGGTCAATGCTCCAGGCCAATTAACGCCTTCCCTTTCTTCGCTTAACTTTGGAAATGTACTGACGGGAACAACCAGCAACCTTCTGGTGTCCGTCACGAATTCCGGGGGGACTAGCGTTACGATCCTGTCTGCAACAGTTTCAGGAGCAGGCTTTACTTCGAGCGGCGGCGGCGGACAAATCCTTGCGCCCGCCCAGAATGCTTCGATAGCAGCGACATTCGCTCCAGCCACCACCGGCACAGCCGCTGGCAGCATCGCCCTGGCAAGCACCGCGGTAAATTCTCCGACGGCAATTTCTCTCGCTGGCGCGGGCGTACAGCCTGGATCCCATTCCGTGAGTTTAAATTGGAGCGAAAGTTCAACAAACGTCGTCGGTTTCAATGTCTATCGCGGAATCGTATCCGGTGGGCCCTATACTCTCGTGAATCCATCGCCAGTCACGCCCGAACAATATTTGGACACCGGCGTCACAGCCGGGCAAATATGTTATTACGTTGCTACTGCCGTTGATTCGTCAGGAAATGAGAGCGACTACTCAGTTGAGTCGGCAGTCACAATCCCGTCCCCTTAGACGCGCGTCATAATTGATTCAAAATTTCTTACCAGCGCTTACCCGTTGCGGCCAGGTCTTTTGAAGTCGTCTTCTCGAATGTGGCATTTTGGCTTTTGGCGCGGATTCCCACATTCTGATAATGCCGTTCACCCGTCCCTTACCGCTTCCTCGTTTGAATGAACCTGACTATCCTCTGTCGGATGGCAATGCCCAGGGAACCCTTCAGCGCAATCCCCGTGCTTGCTGTTGCGTTCCGGTTTACGGTAACCTCTGCGGCCATGAAACGACTCACGTGGTGGGGCGCGTTGCTTTTTTTGTTGGGCCTGCTTACGGGATTGATGCTCGCGATGATGCCGAGCGTCGCGGACAACCCGCGTGGCGTTCTGTCTGGGCATATCGAGGGCATTCTGAACGGCATGTTCCTGATCATCGTCGGACTAATGGCGGACCAAGTGCGGTTGTCAACACGCGCATCGGCCGTCTGCGTGGGTTTGCTGTTGTATGGCACCTATGTCAATTGGATTACCACGACGATAGCTGGAATCCTGGGAGCCAGCCAGGCGACGCCTATCGCTGGCGCTGGGCATCATGCCGCCCCAGTCGTCGAACAGGTTGTAATGGTTGTATCGGTGACTGTGGGAATCGCGATGATTTTAGCCGTCGGGATGTTGCTATTGGGGCTTCGGCGCGGCGAATGAGCGGAAACCAGACGGAGAGCCTCATCGCCCGCCAGTTACCGGCAATCCCGGTGGTCTCAAGGGGTCGATGCAACACTAGCCTGCAGTCTATCCGCTGGAGTTTGAAATCCCAACGTTTCTCTTGGCCGTTGATTTAGCCGCAGAGCGATCTTGTCCAACTCCGACTGAGTGAACTGAGATAGATCTGATTTCTTCGGCAGGTATTGCCGCAACAGCCCGTTGGTGTTTTCGTTCGAGCCGCGCTGCCACGGACTCTGCGGATCACAGAAGTAAACTTTCACTTCAGTGTCCACCGTAAAGCTCTTGTGCTGCGCCATCTCCAGTCCGCGATCCCAGGTCAACGAGCGGCGCAAAGTGGCGGGCAGCTTCCCAATGTGCTGGGTCAGAGCGGCGACCACAGTCGCCGTATCTTTGCTAGGCACTTTGATCAGCATGACAAACCGCGAATGACGCTCTACGAGCGTCGCGATGTGGCTGTTCTTCGTGCCGCCCAACAGATCGCCTTCCCAATGTCCGGGGACGGCGCGATCTTCGATCTCCGCGGGCCGTTCTCGAATGGAAATGGCGTCAACGATTTGACCCATGCGATGTCCAGTATCCCGCGCGTGCCGCGAGCGGCGAATTCGCCGCTTGAAGCGAAGATGCTGAATCAGCTCTTTTTTCAGCACTCCACGCGCTTGAATGAACAGGCTGCGATAAATCGTTTCGTGCGACACGCGCATGCTCTCGTCCCCGGGATACTCACTCTTCAGCCACCCGGAAACTTGTTCCGGCGACCAGTCCAGGATGAGTTTACCCGCAACGATCTTCTGCAGCTTCACATGAATAGCAAGAAGGCAGCGCTTGGGTCGCAAGGCCGAGTTCCAGGCTTGCTGATCTGCATCCGTTGCTCGATAGAGAGGTCGCCCGCCATGGCGAGCGACCTCTCGGCTCACCGTCGACACCGCCCGCTGCAATGTTTTGGCCATTTCACGAATCGACGAGCCGCAGGCGATTCCCCGTGAAATGCTTTCCCGTTCCGCCAACGTAAGCGTCAGCGGTGAGCGCCGCCGCACGGCTGGAGCGATCCCGCCATGCTGCGCCAACATAAATTGAATGGAAACATGGTCTTTGTGGAAGGCTCGCCCAATCTCATGCAACGACTGTCCCGCCCTCCAGCGCGTCCACATGTCGTTCCGCTGATGCTCAGTAAGCTTGAATCGCTGCTTAAATCTCATAAACACCACCTTTTAGAAAAATGATTTATATCAGATGGTGTTGCATCGACCGGTTGAGCTGGCACCGTTTCTCGGGACCTGGCCTCCAGGTCTTCTACGTCGCGCACATGTGAGACCATAGGTCCGGAAGTTCGGGACACTTTAACGATGGCCCAACCTCAACGAACCTGCTGGCAGCAATGGCTGCAGCATCCGCAAGGCCTGTGGTTCCGCAAGGCGCTTTTTCAAGTGCACTTGTGGGTGGGAGTGGGCATTGCGATTTACGTGCTGGCAATCAGCGTTTCGGGCAGCGCCATCGTTTACCAGCGCGAACTCATGCGTCACTCTCGCCGCGCGATGGTGTTGACTGAATCGGGTCGCCGCATGAGTGTCGATGAGCTGACCGCTTACGTGCAGCGCGCATATCCCGCTTACGAGGTGGATTACATCCTGGAAGCGTCGCAGGCGGACCGGCCGGATGATGTTGTGTTGGAACGCGGTAACAAGCGCATCGAGCGGCTATTTGACCCCAATAGCGGAGCGGATCTGGGAGACCCTGAGCCGGGCATCAACCACGCCATGGCTTGGATCACGGACCTGCACGACAACCTGCTGGCAGGTCAGACCGGGCGGCTGGTCAACGGAGCCGGCGCCTGCCTAGTTACGCTGCTGGGGTTAACCGGGATGGTGATGTGGTGGCCGGGTGTGAAAAATTGGCGGCGCAGCGCGACGATCAACTGGCACGCGCAGTTTCCGCGTTTCAACTGGGACGTGCACAGCGCAGCGGGTTTCTGGTTCTCCCTGTTTGTGCTGGTTTGGGGAATCTCCGGCATTTACTTCTGCGCACCAATGGCGTTCACGCCGTTGGCGGGCGGGTCCTTTCTCTATTGGCTTACGCAGCTCCACATTGGCAGGTTCGGCTGGTTCACCGAGGCGGTATGGACTGCGGTGGGGCTTGTCCCAGCGGTGCTGGCAGTGACGGGCGTGCTCATGTGGTGGAACCGCGTGTTGCGGAAGAAATGGCGGAAGAAATTCCGCGCCGAGAGATATATCCGAAACCCACTCAGAAGTCCGAATGCAGAACTGATGTGAAGTCCCGAATCGATGACTGCGACTGCCGAAGTCCTGTAAGTCCGGATCGCGCCCGATAAGTCGTGCCAGCTCAACCGGTCGATGCAACACCTTATAACCAGTTGATCTGACACTACTTCTTATCGAGATTCAATTAATACGGTAGGACCCAATCAGAACCTAAGCAGGGACTTTGATTTGTTTGAATCGGTGCCCGCGAATGAAAGCAGCCTCCTTGGCCCGTAGAAGCAGACATTGACGAGGTGTTGCAACGGCCCCTGAGACCACCCGGCTTCTCGGAATGTGGCTTTTCTACGGAATTTGACACACACAACAATGCATTCGCCTCTCAGCGGACAATTAGCGGCTAAAATGGAAATCGTGAAAGTTCCGTCGCCCCGCACAAATCACGGACCGCATACCTCAAACCCGTTTCAGGCGGAGGTTCACGTTTCCCCGCTCTATAACCTCACCCGGCAAGAACTTGCCTCGCCGCAGGGGCGTTGTTAGACTTCACGCGCCGTCAAATTATCTTTAAAAAAGCACGCGCGAGTTTCCGTCAGCGAATCAGGGAGCCAAGCATGTCCAGGAAGATCCTGCCAGTATGGATTGCCATTCTCAGCTTGGCCGCCGTGGCCGCGCGGGGCCAGTCGCGCAAAAACCTTGACGTCTACTTCATTGACGTAGAGGGCGGGCAATCGACGCTCTTTGTTTCGCCCTCCGGACAGACCATGCTGATCGATGCGGGCTGGCCGGGGACGCGCGATGCGGATCGCATCATGGCGGTGGCGAAAGCGGCGGGCATCACGCAGATCGATTATCTGGTGCTCACCCACTATCACGTTGATCACGCCGGCGGCGTGCCGGAACTCGCTTCGCGCATTCCGATTCGCAATTTTGTGGACCACGGCCCGACCAACGATCCGCTGGTGAATGTGCCGCAATATTACGCGGCCTATCTGAAAGTGCGCGAGAAGGGCCAGCACATCCTCGCGCGCCCCGGTGACAAAGTGCCCATCACGGGACTCGACGTGCAGATTATTTCCGCGGCCACCAAAACGATTCTGGAGCCGCTGCCGGGCGCCGGCGCGGCCAATCCTGTGTGTGCGGATTTCAAGCCCAAGGATGAAACAAAGGATCCCATGGTGGGCGGCGAAAATAAAAACTCCGTCGGAACCATCACCGCGCTGGGAAAATTCCGCATCGCGGATTTTGGCGACCTGACCTGGAACAAGGAACATGATCTGGCCTGCCCCAATAACCTGCTGGGAACGGTCGATGTCTATCTGGTCTCGCACCACGGCAAGGAAACCTCCAGCCTGCCAATGATGGTCTGGGGGCTGCGCCCGCGCGTGGCGGTGATGAACAACGGCGCGAACAAAGGCGCGGAAATTCCCACGTTTGAGACGCTCAGGAAATCCCCGGGATTTGAAGACTTGTGGCAACTCCATTACGGAGTCGAGGCCGGGCCGCGCAACTCGGCGGAACAGTTTCTTGCAAACCTCGGCACTGCAGGCACCAAGGATTCCGGCGTGCCCGACGAATCGCCGGTGAACTACATCAAGCTCACCGCGCGACCCGACGGCAGTTTTATGCTCACCAACTCGCGCAACGGTTTCAGCAAGGAATACGCGGCGCGGTAATGGCGGTTATGAAAGCCCGGGCGGCGCCAAGCGGCATTTCAAATCAGTAGAATTTTGCGGTCACCTGCCGCAGGAGCGCGCGCCTGCCAGTCCCTCAGTCCCGCAGGATTAAAGATTGAGTGTATGCGCTCCGCTCCACTATAATGCGTCGTTCTGCCAAGGGTGCGGCGGCGGTCTGCGTTTCCCAATCGCGGAATTTCCAGACAGCGTTGCGCGGGAGGATTTTCGGACGTGTGGGATGCTCTGCGTGAAAAAAAGATAGGCGTGCGAATTATGCTCGGGATCCTCCTGGGATTCCTGTGCATCGGCATGCTGCTGTACCTCGTGCCTCAGGGCAATACGGATTTGACCGGCGCGGAGAACGTTGCCGACGTCGGCGGCCAGCCCATCTCGGTGGTGGACGTCCAGACTCAACTGGACAAGCTCACCCGCGGCAGCCAGATTCCGCCCGCCCTCCGACCGCTTTACATGCAGCAGGCTCTGGACCAGCTGCTGGACGAGAAAATGCTGGCTCTGGAAGCGACCCGCATGGGACTGAGCGTCTCGGACGAAGAACACGTCGACTTCCTGAAAAAGCTGGTGCCCACGGCGTTTGCGGGAGACACGTTCATTGGCTATGATCGCTACAGCGCGGAAGTGCAGGCCCGTTTTCAGATGACCGTCCCGGAATTTGAAACGGAAGTGAAAAGCGCCCTCCTGCAGCAGAAGTTTCAGCAACTGGTGACCGACGGCATTACGGCCAGCGATGACGAAGTGCAGGAAGAATTCCGCCGCGAGAACGAAAAGATCAAGCTGGACTACGCGGTAATCAAGCCGGACGACCTCGCCTCCAAGGTGGAAGTTTCGGAAGCCGATCTGGCCGCCTATTTTGACAAGAACAAGTCCGCTTACACCGTTCCGGAGCGCCGGACTCTCGATTACGCGCTGCTGAGTCTGGCTGACCTTCGCCAGCGCGCCCAGATTTCCGATGACGACTTAAAGGTCTATTACCAGGGCCACATCAACCAGTACAAAGTGGAAGATCGCGCCCACGTGGCCCACATCTTGTTCAAAACGGTGGGCATGACGGACGCCGAGGCCGCTGAGGTCAGGAAGAAAGCCGAAGACGTTCTGAATAAAGCCAAGCACGGCGGAAATTTTGCCGATCTCGCCAAGCAATATTCCGAAGACACCTCCAAAGACAAGGGCGGCGACCTGGGCTGGATCGTCCGCGGTCAAACCGTGCCCGAATTTGAGGCCGCAGCGTTCAGCTTGCCCAAGGGTTCGATCTCTGACCTGGTGAAGACCCAGTATGGCTTTCACATCATCCAGGTGATCGAGCGGGAGAACGCCCGCACGCAGACGCTGGACGAAGTCAAAGCCAGCATCCTCAATCAGTTGCAGACGCAGAAGGCCGAGCAACTGGGCCAAACGATCTCCAACCAGATTGCCGACGAAATTCGCCGCGGCGGACGCATGCCGGTCGCAGATCTGGCCAAGAAATTCAATATGACCACCGGGGAAGCCAAGCAGGTGGAGGCCACCCAGCCGTTGCCGGAAATCGGAAACGCGCCCGGGCTGATGGATACGTTCTTTCGCCAGCGCGTGGGCGATTTAAGCGCTCCGATTCACACGGATGCAGGTTACGTCGTCGTGTCTGTCAAAGATATCCAGCCGGCTCACCCCGCCTCTCTGGCGGAGGTTCATGACCGCGTGGCCAGCGATTACCGCCGAGGAAAAGCGGTGGAGTTAGCCAAGACGCGTGCCGACGAACTCGCCAAGCGCGTCAAGGGCGGTGAGAATTTCGCCGCGGCCGCCAAATCTCTCGGCCTGGAAGTCAAAACCTCGGAACCCGTCTCTCGAACCGGATCGGTGCCTGACGTCGGCAGCGCGAAGCTATTCGCCGCGGCGTTCAATATGCCGGTCGGCCAGAGTGGCGATGCGGTTTCCGTCGGGCAGAATTGGGCGGTGTATCGCGTTGCCCAGCACGATCCGGTCAATCAGGACGACTTCGCCAAACAGAAATCGAAAATTGAAGACCAGGTTTTGCAGCGCAAGCGGCAAACGGCCTACGGATTATTCCGGACCGCCCTGAGAGACCGTCTGCAAAAAGAAGGCCAGCTGCATTTCAACGCCGAGAATCTGAAGCGCTTGGTCAGCCCCGCATAGCACTTAAATATATAAGAATCAGACAGTTGCATGCTGTTTCGCAGGGCCTTGCTTTCCCCCGGGCCCTGCGCTAGCATATTTGTGGACGCGATCCGGAGCCAACGCCAGTGGCCGGAACCCGCGATGGTCGCCTTCCCAACGTTCCCAGCAGGTGTGGTTCTTCGAAGACTCGCAGCGGTGATTTAAAAAGCAAGTCAACCAGCAGCGCCAGGACCGGGCCAAGAGTTCCATTTCGACTGCGCAGAGCCTAAAGCACGAAAAGTCGTCGATTTACACGAAGTTCAATGAGGTTCAAAATGTCGGGAAAGACAAATCACAGGAATGAGTATCAGTGTTCGATCGAAGTGAATCACAACGGAAAGTATTGCGTCCGCGTCCGGGCGTCCTTCACCCGCAAGTCCTGGATCCTGCCGGTCTACTTCCTGGCGTCGACCTTTGACCGGGCCATGCGCAAGCTGGAGCAGGTTTTGCAGTTCCTGCAGCAGAAGGAAGAGCGCCTGTGGTTCTGGGGCGTGGAGTATTCCGACGATCCGCTGTTTTCCGAGGAACTGGTTCGCGAGGCCGGATTGCGCCTGGACCGGCGCGTAGAGTTCCCGCGCCGCTCCTCAAACGTAGCCCTGTCGCCCGAAAAACCGGTTCCCGCGGTACTGCTGGCTCCCGTGCGTCGCGGCCTGGCCCATTCGATTGACACGGGCCGAGCCGGAGCCTCGGGCCACTAGGAGCTACTTTTCCCGCAAAATCACTTCGCCGTTGCCGACGGGCTGGTCATTCAGCCACAGCCGGTAGCGATAGGAGCCGGGATTCACGCCGGGCCGCGGCGGACCGCTTTGAAGTTGCCGTCCGGGGGGCGCCTGGAATACGTTCGATTGAAACGGGCAGCGATTGGGATCGAACTGCACCTTCAAATTTCCGGTTTCCGACAGCCACACCACCTGCTCATCGGCATTGATCACTACAATTTCGGGAATGACTCCCACCAGTACCAGTTTTTCCGCCATCGATAACCTTTCCTCGAACGCCCCGCGAAGATAGCATAGCGCGGAGCGCTAGCGCGCAGAGATTGTGATTTCAGATCTCGGCGGCGTCCTAGTATCGAGTTTTCCTCAAATTTCGGGGAGTTGAGGCCGGTTGTAGGCACCGCCGAACGGCTAACCCCTGCTGGGTCTGTGCGACCGAGTCCAAACAGACGATGATGGTTGCGACACAGCCATTTTGGCGGTTGCGCGCGCCGAGGGAATCGCGCAAACTAGATACTGGTCAGAAGCTTACTATTATCGAATTCCGGGAACGCGACCGGGACAATCGACTTATCCACTCATCCATCTCCGATGGTGCGTGAAGGATTCCCGCCAGGCTGGCAGGAATGTGCAGGCAGGCTACCGCGTGAAAGCTGAGGCTTGAAGCAATGATAAATCCCATGGATGAACTGCGACCGCCGACCAGGCTGATGCTTACGCCCGGTCCTTCCTGCATCAGTCCGCGCGTGTATCGCGCCATGGCTACCCCTATCGTTGGGCACGTCGATCCCTGGTTCACCGAATTCATGGGCGGAGTTCAGGCGCTGATGCGCCGCGTTTTTCAGACGCAAAACACCATGACCTTTCCGATTTCCGCCTCCGGAACCGGCGGCATTGAGACCGCCGTCGTAAACACGCTGGAGCCGGGCGACGAAGCCATTGTCTGCGTCAACGGCATGTTTTCCGCGCGCATGGCGGAGATTGCCGAACGCACCGGAGCCAAGGTGCATCGCGTTCCCGCTCCATTGGGCCGCGCGGTGGACCCGGAAGATGTGCTCCGGGCCGGCCAGGGTCGCAAGATTAAGTTCGTAGGGCTCGCGCACGGCGAAACCTCCACCGGCGTGCTCACCAAGCTCGCTCCGTTTCGCAAGGTTGCCGATGAACTTGGCGCGCTGCTGATCGTGGACAGCGTCGCAACGCTGGGCGGCGTTCCTCTGGACGTCGATCGTTTGGGCATTGACGTCTGCTTCAGCGGCACGCAAAAGGCGCTGAGCGCGCCTCCGGGAATGTCTCCCATTACGGTGAACACGCGCGTGGAAGACATGCTGCGCAACCGCAAATCGAAGGTGCAGAGCTGGTATTTCGATCTCACCACGGTCATGAATTACTGGGGCAAGGAGCGGACGTATCACCACACGCCGCCGATCCCGCTGATCTACGCGGTACATGAGGCCATGCGCATCGTTCTGGAGGAAACGCTGGAAGGCAGCTGGGAACGCCACCGCCAGAATCAGGCCGCGCTCATCGCGGGCCTGGAAGCCATGGGGATTCGCCTGTTCGTGGAAAGCCCCGAGGATCGCTTGCCCACCGTCACCTGCATTTACATTCCCGAGGGAATTGACGGCGTGAAAGCCAAGGCGCGGCTGCTGAACGAATTCAATATCGAAATTTCCGGCGGCCTCGGTGAAATTAAAGCCACCACCTGGCGCATCGGCCTGATGGGCTACTCCAGCCAGCGCCAGAACGTGCTGCTGTTCCTCGAAACGCTGGAGCGCGTTCTTCTCGACCAGGGCATGAAGATTTCCATCGGAGCGGGCGTTGCGGCCGCTGCCGGAATCTACGCGCACGCCGAACCGGTGCCCGTGGGCCACGGAAAATAGCGCTCCATTTGACAAAAAGCAGGATTAGCCCAAAATCATAAAATGAGCACAGGCACAGGACTTTCCAATTACGGCGCGATGAACCAGTTCGTAGGGGAATTTGAGGTGACTTCGCGCCTCACGGACAAAACGTACCGCTGCCGCTTCTCGCACCTGTGGAACGGCGTGGCCACACGCCACAGCGACACGGTGGACACCAAATTTCTGGTGGACGGCCAGCGTTCCGTGGTGGGACTTGCGCATCCCGGCCTCGTGGAATTCACGGCCAAAGCAGGCCGCGATATTTCCGACCGCGAAGCCAGTTACGTGGCCGCGCAATATTTGCGCGAACAACTGGAACAGGAAGACGAGCGCCCGCTGTACGATTGCTCCGCCGCCGACGTGATCCGCATCATCAATTTGCTGGGCATCAACTGAAACAAACCGCCATGCGGCGCAAGCTTTAGCTTGCGGAATTGAATTTCAACATTCCACCGCGCAATTCTGCACCCCCGCAGGCTGAACAGGCTGCGGAAAAACTCAAAACGTTGTCATTCTGAGCGCAGCGAGGAATCCCTCTTTGCTCTTTTGCTTGCACGTAGATCGAAGAGAGATTCTTCGCTGCGCTCAGAATGACAAAAAGATGTAGTTTTTCCGCAAACGGTGAAGCCCGCTCCGCAGGAAGCTACGCGTCGCCCAGAGACTCGTTAAACTCCCCAGGCTGTTTCGGCAATTCCTCGGATTCCAGAATCGCGCCGCACTCCAGACACTCCACGTATTCCGCGTCGGAATCCTTGGCGATGATTTGCGTCCGTGTATGCTGGCAAATGGAAGGATCTTTCATAAACCGCTCCTGAACTGTTCCCATATTATCATGCGCGGTTTCGTGGGATAGGCTTCAGCCTGTCTGGTTTAGATCTGGTCCGGCGCGAAAGAAAGCTGCCAGGATGAACAGGCCGCAGAGAAAATCAAAAGGCTGTCATTCGGAGCGGAGCGAAGAATCTGTCTTTGGTTTTCTGCCGTCACTTAGATCGAAGAGAGATTCTTCGCTGCGCTCAGAATGACAAATCGAAATAATTTGAGCGCAATCTGTAGAGCCCGTTCTACTGTTACACCCCACCCGGTAACAAAACCCCAAAATGCCCCGACCTGAGTTATAAGAGAAAGCGCCGCATCGATCTTCACGCGAGACGGAAAGGAATCTCGAACCGCAGTGGTGGAAACCGCCGAAAGTCGCTTCAGCAACGTATTGTTCTACGGCATCGTGTTGTGCCTCGCCTTTCTGGTCTTCCGTGTGTTTCAGCCTTTCCTCCTGCCGCTGGGCTGGGCGGTGGTGTTCGGAGTGATTTTTTACGCGCTGAACAAACGGCTGGAACAAAAATGGGGCAGCACGGTTTCCGCGGCCGTGATCACCTCGGGCGTGACGATTATTCTGATTGTGCCGGTGCTGCTGCTCGCGGCGCTTTTCGTTCGCGAGGGAATCGCCGCGGCGCGCGATATTCAGGAGCAAATGTCCGCCGGCGGCTACGGCTGGTTCAACCGCGCCTGGGGCTGGGTCGGCGCGCGAATCGCTGCCGGTGGCCTGGATATCGATCTGCCGGATCTGGTGCGCCAGGGCGCCCGCCGCGCGGGCGAATATATGGCCGCGGAATTGGGCACGGTAATCCGCAACATCATCGTGTTTCTCTTCGAGCTTTTCGTGATGTTGTTTGCGCTCTTTTATTTCCTGCGCGACGGCGATGCGATGGTGGTGCGCTTCCGCCGCATACTGCCGTTCGGAGAAAGCATGACCGACCGGATGCTGGCCGAGGCCCGCGAACTCATTTTTGCCAGCGTGACCACCAGCCTGGTGATCGCCGCGGTGCAGGGAATCATTTGCGGCGGAGCGTTCGCCATCGTGGGCCTGGGCTCGCCCGTGTTCTGGGGCGTACTGATGGGATTCCTGTCGCTGCTTCCAGTGGTGGGTGCCTGGCCGGTGTGGATTCCCGGCGCGATTTACCTTTTTTCGACGGGCCACTCCGGCCGGGCGGTCACGCTGATCCTGCTGTGCGGAGCGCTGGGCGGGTCAATCGATAACGTTCTGCGGCCGGTGCTTTTGGGAGGCCGCGCGTCGCTGAACGGCTTGCTGGTGTTCATCAGCGTGCTGGGCGGCATCGCCGTGTTCGGAGTGCTGGGAGTAGTGCTCGGCCCGATCGTGGTGGCCACTGCAGTCGGAATTCTTGATGTGTATTCAGGCGCTGACGCGGAGCGGGCTGGGCCAGAGGCGACGCCGATTTAATATGAGCGGACACCTCGGTGTCCTTGCCAACCGAGCTTGCAAAACGGACTTATCCGCGCGCGGGATTCTGCGGAAACTTCTTCTTATACTCCCTCAGCGCCCTTTCGATGATGGGATAGGCCTGTGCCGCGGACAGGATTTCGTCGACTTCGACTTCTTTGCCTTCCAATTGCTTATAGTCCTGAAAAAATCGGCGAACCATGGCCATCTGGTGGGGCGGAAGCTTGCTCACTTCATGGTAGGCGCTGTATTCGGGGTCGGCGGTCGCCACGGCGATGATTTTGTGGTCGGCGTCGCCCGAGTCGATCATGGTCATGAGGCCGATGGCCCGCGCATGAATCACGGTCAGGGGCACCACGGGCTCCTGGCACAGCACCAGAACGTCCAGAGGGTCGCGATCCTCGGCGAGAGTCTGGGGAATGAAGCCGTAATTCGCGGGATAGAAAACGGCGGAATACAGGACCCGATCCATGCGAATCATGCCGCTGCTCTTGTCCAGTTCGTATTTCACATTGGAGTGCAGCGGAATTTCGATGACGGCGTTGAATTGCCTGGGGACGTCCTCGCCAGGACTCAGATCGTGCCAGGGATGGCTCATAAAGACCCTTCGAGCGAACTGCGGACCGAAAGTGCATCGTATGAATTGTGCGAGATCATTCCCAAACATTGTCGCAAAAGGGAAGTCGTGTCCGCAAACTCCCGCCAATAGCAGAGTTCCTGGGGAAGTGGCTACCAGCCTCCGGGCTGGGCAAACCAATCGCCCTTTCTTGCGCCTACTGGAAATTCCCGGCACGG
The DNA here is from genome assembly GCA_963774805.1 of uncultured Acidobacteriota bacterium. Classification (GTDB taxonomy): domain Bacteria; phylum Acidobacteriota; class Terriglobia; order Acidiferrales; family UBA7541; genus Palsa-360. The sequence continues at coordinate 160,598 of CAVZGK010000014.1, read as the reverse complement.
CGGCTGTGCGCCGGCTGGCGCGCCTGTGCTAGAGTAACGCGCTTGGAGCCTCGAAGAATTTACGATGTCCACTGAACCCATTACGCTGCTCACCGGATTGCCTCCCGAAAAACTTGCGCTGGAGATGCGACCCGGCGTCCATTCCATTTGCCACCACGGCGGAAGCCGAGCCGGTGAAGGAACTGCTCGGCCAGGAACGCGCCTTTCGCGCGCTGAAAATGGGCGTGGAGCTGAACGCGCCGGGCTTCAACATTTTTGTGTGCGGCCTGGCCGGAACCAGCCGCGGCGGAACCATCACCCATCTGATCGAGCAGATTCAGCCCGCCGGCCAAGGCTGCGCTCGATCGCTGCTACGTCAACAATTTCAAAAGCATCGATCGCCCGCGCCTGCTGACGCTGCCGCGCGGGCAGGCCAACGGCTTCAAGAAAGACATGCAGACCGGCATCGAATTCCTGCGGCGCCGCATTCCGCAGGTGTTCGAGGGCGAACCCTTCCAGCGGCAAAAGGGCCGCATCGTGGACCGCTTCACCGTGCGCGAAAAAGAATTGATGGACGATTTCACGCGCCGCATCGCGCGCGAGCAGTTCGCGCTGGGACACATGCAGGTGGGCGCCGTCGCGCTTGCCGGAAATTTTCCCGGTGCTCGATGGGCAGATGGTGCCCATCGAAGACATTCCGAAGATGGTGCACGAAGGCAAGCTGGAAACGATTGTCGCCGAGGATCTGGAACGCAAGTACGAGCAGTTCCGCCAGGAATTCACCGTCGTCTACCGCAAGACGCTCACGCTTTCGCGCGAACTGGCCAGCGAACTGAGCTACCTCGAGCAGGAAGCGGCCTCCGTGCTGGTGGACGGCTTCATCGAGGAGTTGAAGGAAAAATATTCCGGCAACCTGGTTGCCGAATATCTCGAGGAAGTGCGCCACCACATTCTCGACAATCTCGAACCCTTCAAGGAGCGCGAAGGCGAAGAGGAGCCCGGCGGCGGTCCGCCGCCGGACAGCGCGGCCCGCGTCCCGTCCACACCGGAGCGCGATCCGTTTCGCGTCTACGGCGTGAACGTGATGCTGGCGCACAATGAAGAAGACACTTCGCCGGTCATTTTCGAGACCACGCCGACCTATACCAATCTTTTCGGCACCATCCAGCGCAGCTACGATTCGCGCGGCGTCTGGACTTCGGACTTCATGGATCTGCGCGCCGGCTCGCTGCTGCGCGCCGACGGCGGTTTCCTGATCATGTACGCGCTTGACGCGCTGACCGAAGCCGGCGTGTGGCGCACGCTCAAGCGCACGCTCAATCACGCCAAGCTGGAAATTCAGCCGCTGGAAATGTTCTTTCCGTTCGGCACCTCCGCGCTGAAGCCCGAGCCGATCGACATCGACGTCAAAGATCATTCTGATCGGCGACCGCCACATGTACGAAGTCCTGTACGAATTCGAGGAGGAGTTCAGGAAAATTTTCAAGGTGCGCGTCGAATTCGACGAAGAAATGGAGATGAGCGACGACGTGATCCGCCAGTACGGCGACCGCCTGCGCAAGCTCTGCGAACAGGAACGCATCGGCCCCTTCGACCGCACCGCCGTCGCCAGCATGATGGAATACGGCGTGCGCCTGGCCGGCCGCCGCAACAAGGTGACCGCGCGATTTCCGGAGCTCGCCGACCTGGCGCGCGAGGCCGGCTACATCGCGCGGCAGGACGGCGCGCAGCTGGTGAACGCCGCGCACGTGCTGCGCGCGCGCGAAGCGCGCATCGAGCGCCACAACCTGATCGAAACCAAAATTCGCGAAATGATCGCGGAAGGCACGCTGATGATTGACACCGACGGCGCGCGCGTCGGCCAGGTCAACGGGCTGAGCGTCCTGGAAATCGGCGGCTACGCCTTCGGCAAGCCCGTGCGCATCACCGCCTCGGCCGCGCTCGGCAAAACCGGACTCATCAACGTCGAGCGCGAAGCGAATCTGAGCGGCCGCTTGCACGACAAGGGCATGCAGATCATCGCCGGCTACCTGCGCTCCCAATTCGCGCAGGACAAGCCGCTCTCGCTTTCCGCCAGCATCTGCTTTGAGCAATCCTACAGCGGCGTGGATGGCGACAGCGCCAGCTCCACCGAAATTTACGCGCTGCTTTCCGCGCTCTCCGGCTTGCCGATGCGCCAGGACATCGCCGTGACCGGATCGGTCAACCAGCAGGGCGACATTCAGCCCATCGGCGGCGTGAATCAGAAGATCGAAGGTTTCTTCGACGTGTGCCGCGTGAAGCCGGGCTCACCGGGCGCCAGGGCGTGCTGATTCCCGCCGAAAACGTGGAAGATCTGATGCTGCGCGACGACGTGATCGAAGCCGTCGCCGCCGGCAAATTTCACATCATGCCGGTGACCACGCTGGAAGAGGGAATTGAAATCCTCACCGGGCGTGCGGGCCGGGCGCCGCGACTCCAATGGGACGTTCGAGCCGGACACCGTGTATCGCGCTGGTCGATCAGCGGCTGCACGAAATGGCCACGACGCTCAAGTCCTTCGAGTCGTAGGATACGCAAGCGGTCAAGAGGTTCCAAGAAACAACGTTAAATCCGCTCACCCGATGAGCCTGCACAGGCTGCGCAAAAACCCGCACAAACCCGCTTGTCATTCTGAGCGCAGCGAAGAATCCCTCTGTGTTTGTTCTCGTATACCCAAATCGAAGAGAGATTCTTCGCTGCGCTCAGAATGACAGAATAAGTCAAGCGGCAGCGCCTTACATGATTTCAGCGCGTCAGTTCTGAGCGCGCGCCGTGCCGGTGTCCTTGGGCGTCGAAAGATAACCGTTCACTTTGTCTTTGGTCACGTCGAAAACCACGATTTCGTACGGGATGCGTCGCGCCCTTGATGTAGAACTGCACGGGCTCGTCGGCCGTCTTGTCTTTCTTCTCGATGGTCTTGTCGTCGGCCACGACCATCAGCGTGTATTTGAATTTCTTGGGATCGGTCTTCGTCAGCGTCACTTGAATCGGGCCGACATGCGTGGGCGTCTTGGACTTGGTCAGGTGCAGCTCGAAAATGTTGCGTTCGCCCGAGCGCTTCAGCTGATCGAGCTCTTCCTGGTTGCGCGCGATCAGTCCGCTCTGCACGCCCAGATCGCCAACCGTGCTGGTGAGCTTGGCCTTGGTCGCCTCCAGATCCTGCTTGGTCGCGGAGATGTCGCTCTTCGCGCCGGTCAGGTCGGTGCTCACGGCGCCGATCTTGGCGTCGGTATCCTGCTTCACTTGGCCGATCTGCGCGGTCAGCTTTTCGTCGGAATCTTTCTGCGTCTGGCGGATGTTCTGCGCCAGTGCGCGCGCCTGCGCCAGTTCGGCCTGCGTGAAGCCCAGCTTCTGCGTGGTCACTTCCAGCTGCCCCTTCAGGTCGGCCACGCGCGAATTGGTCTGATCGATCTGCACGGAGAGGATGGCTTCCTTGGACTTGGCCTGCGCCAGATCGGTCTCCAGCTTGGATTTTGCGGCGTTTGCCGGCGTAGAGCAGGTATCCGATTCCCGCAAAGGCCAACACGAACACGACCATGATCCAGCGCGGCGTCGGCGCCGCCTCGTAGTAGTTGGTTTCCTGTCCGCTCGGTTCGGGTACATTTGGCGAAATGCTCATTGACTCTCCTCGGCGGCCATTCTGGGACTGGTGACGCCATTTGGCTCAGATTATCACCGAGGCCCTTAGCGGTTGTCTACGCTTTGCGCGGGCGGGTGTTTCTTGGCCAGCGGCATTCCACCGTGGTGGTCAATCCGCCGCGTGGAGTGAACTCGCCGCGCACCACGCACCAGGCCGGGTGAATCGTGTCCACGATGTCCCGCAGAATGCGGTTCACGGCATTCTCGTAGAAGATGCCGAGGTCGCGGTAAGCCAGCAGGTACATTTTCAGAGCCTTCAGCTCCAGGCACAGCTTTTTCGGTTCGTATTCGATGATGATCGTGCCGTAGTCGGGCAGGCCCGTTTTCGGGCACACCGAGGTGTATTCGGGGTAGCGGGTAACGATCTGGTATCCGGGAAACTGGTTCGGCCATGTGTCCAGGCGCGGGAGCTTCTTGTGAATTCCGGCGCGCGCATGTTCCGAAGTGTAATCAGCCATCCTGGCACCTCAAATGACATTGTACATGCGCTTACAATGGTTCCGCAGATGGAACTTGCATCGGCAATAACTCTTCACGTATTCTTTCGGCGATACTTTCCAGGGGTGAAGTTTACGTGTTATGTCCTGCCTGTCATAGTGACAGTCCCCGCCGCTCTCGGAGGAGCGGTCTGAAGGACTACATGGTCGGCTCGACCAGGCTGCGTCCCTGGCGTTGCCGGATTTGCGAAACCCGCTTCTACGCTTGGGCCACGCCGATCGGCTATGTGGGCTACGTGCACTGCGGAATGTGCGGAAATCTGGACGTGACGCGCATTTCCAGCGAACACGGAATGGGGATGCTGGCCTGGGTGTTTCGGATGCTCCGCGTGCCCGCCTACCGCTGCGCGCCCTGCCGCAACCGTTTCTTTTCCTTCCGGGTTTATCGCCGCATCGTGGCCACGCCGGAACCGTTGCAGCCGCGGCCGCAGTCCCACCCCGTCGCGCACTAGCCTGTTTTTAACTCCTGCAACATGTTGTCCGGCAAAGATTGACTTCTGTCACGCTCGCCGTATGATGGCCGGAGGCGATGGAGTTCGCCGTATAACCGCTGTCCTTTTGGCCGGACAGATGATGACTCCTGACAGATTTATTGTCGCGGAGCCATGTCCCCGGCGATCAATCTTCAGCCTATACAAAAGTTGCTTTGGATCGCGGCGCGCTCCGAGGTAATTTCACGCGTTGGCGAGGGAACCCGGGTCGCAGCGCGGCGGACGCGCTGCCCGTTGAATAACGGCTGGCTGAATCATTTTTTGCGAGAGTGCTCATGACAAAATACTGGATGGTGGGGCTGGGCGGATTTCTCGGATCGATCGCGCGCTTCTGGCTCGGGTCGTACATCACGTATCGCATGGGCGCGCGCTTTCCCTACGGCACATTTGTGATTAACATTACGGGATCGTTCTGTATCGGGCTGATTGTCACGCTGCTCGCGGAACGCTCGCATTGGAGTCCCAATCTGCTCTATCTCATCCCCATCGGATTCATTGGGGCGTACACCACTTTCTCCACGTTTGAGCTGGAGGCCTTTCGCAGCGTTCGCAGCGGCGAAGTTTTCATGGCGCTGCTGTACGTGCTTTCCAGCGTATGCGCGGGGTTCCTGGCGGTCTGGCTCGGCGTTCTCGCCGGACGCGCGATGGACTGATCGCCCGCGGGCGGGCCACGCCGTTGCGTCAAACCCAGGTGAGCCCGCAGCACTGCGGTTTTTTTCCTTCTTTCAGCGGCGAGCCGCCGCTTGCTTCTTTCGAATCTTCATATCAAAATGGAACTCGCCGGGCTGGATGTACGTGGCGAAATCGCTATCCCGGCGGGCGTTTCACGCCAGGGGAGCCGATACGCTCTCCGCGCAAGAATCTACGGAGGTTACGGGCGAGTGCAGACACCTGGGAAGCGCTTAATTTATCGAAATCTAGTTCTTATAGCTGCATTAAGTTCCATATTGGGTTTGGGATTGTGGTTCGCTCCATCGACGATCGGCGCACGTGTCCCGCCAGTTTTGGCCTCGCCACTGCCGAGTCATCTCGTTCCTGCCGTGCATGCGATTCTGTCGGCGCCCAACGCGCAGGATCCCGGGCAGGCCGCGCCTCCGGCGGCACCCGCCAAGCCAGCTGTTGTGGAATTGCCTGATGGCGACGGCAAGCCCATCGCTACGGAATTTTGCCAGGACTGCCACCGGCTTACGAACCTGACCAAGGCCCACAAGAATCTGGACGACTGGAAAGACACCATTCATACCATGATCGATCGCGGCGCGCGCATCCCCGATGAAAAGGTGGACACGCTCGCGCAGTACCTCTCGGTGAACTTCGGTCCCAAGGATGCCGCTGCCCCGGCTGCGCCCTCTCCGGCGGCTGCTCCCGCTGCGCCGGCTCACCGCCAAACCCGCCGTCGTGGAATTACCTGAAGGAGACGGCAAGGCCATCGCTACCGAAAATTGCCAGGCCTGCCACAAGCTTACGAACCTGACCAAGGCGCACAAGAGTCTGGACGACTGGAAAGACACTGTGCAGACCATGATCGATCGCGGAGCGAACGTGCCCCCGGACAAGGTCGATACCCTGGTGCAGTATCTGGCCAAGAATTTTGGTCCGAAGGACCCATCTTCTCCCGCGCCCGCGTCAACACCAGCTCAATAACTTCGAGCGGCGCAGGCAATTCCTGTGGCGCATGCTTTAGCTTGCGCAGTTTCCGTCAGGCGTAAGCAGAATCGCGCAAGCTAAAGCATGCGCCACAGGTGGCTTGCGCCTGTGGTAGGTCCGTGCGAAAATCATCCCTCATCAGCCTGCGCCAAGTGCTCCAGGATAGACGGACCATTCGTAGTTCTTCCGGGCAAACACGCGCGGCTTGCGAAGGCGATATCGTCTAAGGGTTAGGACGTGGCCCTCTCAAGGCCAAAATCCGGGTTCGAATCCCGGTATCGCTACCAAAATGCGGGCGGTGAGAGTTCGGCATAAGTTTTAAGGGAATTTTCATATTCCCTGAATAGACTTCACCTGCGCCCAACCCTCGCCAGGCCAAATCCGGGTCTGAATCGCGGCATCTTCGCTCTCCTCAGCGGGCCGGCGTCTCGTTGAGGGAGTTCGAAACCTGGGCTGGTTCGAATACGTCAATAGGTTCGGTCCCATTCATTCAAATTGACAGGACAAATATGGCAATTCCCGAATCCTCACAACACCACGGCGTAGAACTGCCGCCGGAACTGCGCACGCTCGGCGACGATGCCGGGAAACCGAAGAAGGGCGGCTGGATCTGGCTGCTGGTGCTGATCGTCCTGGCGGGTGGCGCGTACTACTACTACAAATCGCGGCCATCCTCGGAGAGCAAGGCTGCGCCGGCTCCCGGCGCGCGAGCCGCGTCCCTGGGCCCGGTGTCCGTTGCGGTGATCGCAGCCCTGCAGCAGAACGTGCCGTACTACTTATCAGGACTCGGCTCGGTCAGCGCGTTCAACACGGTCACCGTGAAAAGTCGCGTCGATGGTCAGTTGGAAAAGGTGAATTTTACGGAAGGGCAGTTCGTGCACGAAGGCGATCTTCTGGCGCAGATCGATCCGCGACCCTTCCAGGTGGCTCTCGAACAGATGCAGGGTCAGCTGGCCCGCGATCAGGCGCAACTGAACAATGCCCAGGTGGATTTCGCCCGTTATGACAAGCTGGCGAAAGAGGGCGTCATCTCCTCGCAGCAGGTGGACACGCAGAACGCCACCGTGGGCCAACTGGAAGGCGCGGTGCGCGCCGACCAGGCCCAGATCGACAATGAGAAATTGCAGCTGGTTTATTGCCGGATTACGGCACCCTTGACGGGGCGCGTCGGGCTGCGGCTAGTCGATCAGGGCAACATGATTCATGCCACGGATCCGAACGGGCTGGTGGTCATTACCCAGGTGCAGCCGATCGCCGTGTTGTTCACTCTGCCGGAAGACAATCTGCCGGAAGTCATTCAGCACATGAAGTCGGAAGAATTGGGCGTGGAGGCTTACAGCCGCGACGACCAGACCAAGCTGGCCGCTGGAAAACTTCTCACGGTGGACAATCAGATCGATCCCACCACCGGCACGGTTCGATTCAAGGCCGCCTTTGACAATCATGATTTGTCGCTGTGGCCCAACCAATTCGTGAACATTCGCTTGATGCTGGCGGTCCGCAAGAACGCCATCGTGGTGCCGCTGGCCGCGATTCAGCGTGGTACGCAGGGATCCTACGTATTATACCGTGAAGTCCGGCAAGGCCGCCATGCAGCCGGTGAAAGTGGACCTGACGCAAGGCAACATCGCACTGATTGCCACCGGAGTTGCGGTGGGCGATCAGGTGGTGGTCGACGGGCAGGAACGCCTGCAGTCGGGCACTCCCGTGGACACGCATGACGCGGCATCGGGCGGTTCCAGCGGCGGCGCTGGGGGCGGCACCGGCGGCGCGGGCAAGGGCGGCGGGAAAAACGGCGGAGACGGAGCGAATGGGACAGCGCCCGGCAAGGATTCCGCGACGCCGGACGACGCCAAAACAGAAATCGCACGGAAAGCAAGGCTGATGAATCCGTCTCGGCCATTTATTCTTCGGCCCGATCGCGACGTCGCTGCTGATGGCTGCGATCTTGCTCGCGGGCGCGGTGGCCTACCGGCAACTGCCGGTTTCCGCGCTGCCGCAGGTGGACTACCCGACCATTCAGGTGCTCACGTTTTATCCCGGGGCCAGCCCTTCCGTGATGGCCTCGTCCGTGACCACGCCGCTGGAGCGGCAGTTCGGCCAGGTTCCGGGTCTGAACCAGATGACCTCGACCAGTTCCTTCGGGGCCTCGCTGATCACCCTGCAATTCGTGCTCGATCTGAATATTGACGTGGCCGAGCAGCAGGTGCAGGCCGCCATCAACGCCGCGACGACGTATCTTCCCACCGAATCTTCCGAATCCGCCGATCTACAGCAAGACGAATCCCGCCGACACGCCCGTGCTGACCCTGGCGCTGACTTCCGACACGCTTGCCGCTGACCAAGCTCGAGGACATGGCGGACACGGTCCTGTCGCAGAAAATTTCGCAATTGCCCGGCGTCGGCCTGGTAAGCATCAGCGGCGGACAGAAGCCCGCCGTTCGAATTCAGGCCAATCCCACGGCGCTGGCGTCCTACGGGCTTGAGCCTGGAAGATTTGCGCACGGCATCTGGCGCAGGCCAACGTCAATCAGGCCAAGGGAAATCTGGATGGTCCGCAGCAGGCGTTCACGATCTGGGCCAACGACCAGTTGATGACCGCCGATTCCTACAAGCCGATCGTCATCACCTATAAGAATGGCGCGCCGGTGCGCATCATGGACGTGGCCAACGTCATTGACGGCGCGGAAAATGTGAAACTCGCGGCGTGGGAAAATGACAAGCCCGCGGTGATCGTCAACATTCAGCGGCAGCCCGGCGCGAACATCATCAACGTGGTCGACCGCATCAAGAGCCTCCTGCCGCAGTTGAAGGCGCTCGCTGCCTTCCTCGGTGAACCTGGACATTCTGACGGACCGCACCACCACCATTCGCGCGTCAGTGTCGGACGTGCAGTTCGAACTGATGCTGACGGTGGGACTCGTGGTGCTGGTGATCTTCCTGTTTCTGCGCAGCCTGGCCGCCACGGCCATCCCCAGCGTCGCCGTGCCGCTTTCGCTGGTCGGCACATTCGGCGTGATGTATCTGCTGGGCTACAGCCTGGACAACCTCTCTCTGATGGCGCTTACGATTTCCACCGGATTCGTGGTGGATGACGCCATCGTGATGATCGAAAACATCACCCGCTACATTGAGGAAGGCGACCCGCCGCTGGAAGCCGCGCTCAAAGGCTCCGAGCAGATCGGCTTCACGATTCTTTCGCTGACCGTTTCGCTGATCGCGGTGCTGATCCCGCTGCTCTTCATGCAGGACGTGGTAGGCCGCCTCTTCCGCGAATTCGCCATCACGCTGAGCGTCACCATTCTGGTTTCCGCCGTGGTGTCCCTGACGCTCACGCCCATGATGTGCTCGAAAATTCTGCGTCATCAGAAGGATTCCGATAAGAGCCTGTTCTATAAAGCTTCCGAAAATTCCCTGAACTGGATTATCGAGCAGTACGCCGCCATCCTGCGGTTTGTGCTGAAGCACCAGCCGGCCACGCTGATCGTGACAGTCGGCACGCTGGCGCTGACCATCTTTTTGTTCCTGGTCGTTCCCAAGGGATTTTTCCCGGTGCAGGATACCGGAGTTATTGCTGGGGATTTCCGAAGCTCCGGCGACCATTTCCTTCCCGGCCATGGCGGAACGCCAGCAGGCCCTGGCGAAAGTGATATTGCAGGATCCGGACGTGGTCAGCCTTTCGTCTTTTATCGGTGTGGACGGCGTGAACATGCTGCCGAACAACGGCCGCATCCAGATCAACCTGAAATCGCGCGAAGATCGCAAGGAAGATGCGGACAGCCGTCATTCGCCGCCTGCAGGGGCCGCTGAGCGAGGTGAAGGGAATTACGCTATACCTCCAACCGGTGCAGGACCTGACCGTGGAAGACCGCATCAGCCGCACGCAGTTTCAGTACACGATGGAAGACGCGGACGCGGCCGAACTCGCGCAGTGGGTTCCCAAGTTGATTGACAAGCTGCGAAACCTCCCGCAATTGACCGACGTTGCCAGCGACCAGCAGGAACTCGGCACGCAGGCCACGCTGCAGATCGACCGCGACACGGCATCGCGGCTGGGTATTCTGCCGCAGGTGATTGACGACACGCTGTACGACGCCTTCGGCCAGCGGCAGGTCTCCACGATTTTCACCCAGTTGAATCAGTATCACGTGGTGCTGGAAGTGAATCCGTCCTTCCAACAGAATCCGGACGCCCTGAAACAGATTTACGTGCATTCTTCAAACGGCACGCAGGTCCCGCTCAGCGCATTCACGCAGTATTCGTCGGAAGTCGCGCCCATCGCCGTAAACCATCAGGGGCAATTTCCGGTGGTCACGCTGTCTTTTAACCTGAAGCAGGGCGCATCGCTCGGCCAGGCCGTTGACGCCATCAAGCAGGCGCAGGCGGATCTCGGGTTTCCCGCCAGCATTCATGCCGGCTTCCAGGGCACCGCGCAGGCCTTCCAGGCGGCGCTGGCCAACGAGCCGATTCTGGTGCTGGCCGCGCTGGTCACCGTGTACATCGTTCTCGGCGTGCTGTATGAAAGCTACATTCATCCCATCACGATTCTCTCGACGCTTCCCTCGGCCGGAGTCGGCGCGCTGCTGGCGTTGCTGCTGATGAAGACGGACTTCAGCATCATCGCGCTCATTGGCATCATTCTGTTGATAGGAATCGTCCAGAAAAACGCGATTATGATGATTGACTTTGCGCTGGAAGCCGAGCGCAAAGAAGGCAAGCATCCGGTGGAAGCCATTTACCAGGCCTGCCTGCTGCGTTTCCGGCCCATTCTGATGACCACCATGGCCGCGATGCTCGGCGGCCTTCCGCTGGCGTTGGGCGGAGGAACCGGCGCGGAATTGCGCAAGCCGCTCGGTATCGCGATCGTCGGTGGATTGATATTCAGCCAGGCGCTGACGCTGTTCACGACGCCGGTGGTCTACCTGGCGTTCGATCGATTGGCCAAGCGCCTCGGTCATGGATCGCCGATTGACGCGCCCAGCCACGCCCCCGCGGATTAAGCCCCAGTAGCACAGGCTTTTCAGCAGCACAGGCTTCAGCCTGTGGAATTTCGTCAGGGCGCGAAGCCGGTGATGTCCTGACGAAACCCCACAGGCTGAAGCCTGTGCTACTAAGAACCTTTCCTCAATTAGTTTCCTTTCACCAGGAACTGTTTAATTTTTCTAAGCACGCTCGCGAACATCGCCGGCGTCAGCCGTCCCGTCTGCGTATTCTGCTGGCTGGGATGATACGCCGCAAAAACGCGGGGAAGATCTCCCGGCAGAGCGAAACTCGCGCCATGTGAAAATGGGTACGGCGCGCGCGAAGCGATCACCCCCTGCCGCTTCAGCAGATCGAGATACGCGTTCAGAGCAATTCCGCCAAGAACGAGAATCGCGCGAGGCCGAATTAATGCAAGTTCCTGTTCCAGATAGGGAGAGCAGTTAAGAATTTCTTCCGGCAGCGGCTTATTATCCGGAGGCGCGCAGCGGATTGCCGCGGAGATGAGCGCATCCTTAAGCTGCAGCCCATCGTCCGCGCGCTTGGACTCCGCCTGATTTGCAAATCCGGCGCGGTACAGTTGCTCGTAAAGAAAATCCCCTGCGCGGTCTCCTGTAAACATGCGCCCCGTGCGGTTGGCGCCGTGTGCGCCAGGCGCGAGGCCGATAATGAACAGGCGCGCCTCGGGATCGCCAAATGCGGGAACCGGGCGTCCCCAATAGGTCCAGTCACGGTACGCCCGCCGCTTCACCCGAGCCACGTGTTCCAGATACGGAACCAGGCGGGCACACTTCTTGCAGTTGGTGATTTCCTGCTGAAGGATTGCGAACTGCTCCGCCTTCTTCACTTCGCTCGCGCACCCTTCAGAAACTGGCGCAGCGCAACCGCCTGATTGAACGCTTCATCGTGGGCGGAGTAGAGCAGGGTGAGTGTGCCATTTTCTTTTTCCAGCGCTCTGATCTGCCGCACCAGGTCCCCCTTGCGCTTCAATTCCCGGTGGTATTTCTTCACGAATCCGGGCCATCGCTCCGGGTCGTGCCCGAACCATTTGCGCAACGCGTCGGAAGGCGCGATATCCCGCATCCACAGGTCCAGATGCGCGCGCTCTTTGGACATTCCTCGAGGCCAGATTCGATCGACCAGCACGCGAAAGCCGTCCGTCTTTACCGATGAATCGTAGATTCGCTTAATCTTCAACATCCCGATTACCTCGTCCTGTCGTGACCCCTTAAATTCTTCTGAGCTTCAGGAAAAAGTATAGAACGCACTACGGCGTTTCCACAATTTGTCGATAACGTGGAAGAAATTTCAATGTGGCAGCAGGAATCGGATAGCGCCGCCGCGGCCATCGCGCCTAAGTTTGCCACGGACGACCGCTGCGCTTCGCGCCGCGGGCACTGCGGCCAATATGGCTCCCGTCCAATTTGGGTGGCGCGCCATTTTGGTAGCAAACCAATTTGCGTCTGGCGATGCGCGTTCCTGCATGGAAAATCAAACAAGATCAAGGCTGCTTCGGAGTCACCGTCGTTGCCGGAATGAGGATGGAAATGAGAATCAAATTCAGAGTGGTTGTGGTTTTATGGCTGCTGGCCGGTGTTCTGCCGGCGTCGGCAAAGAAAAGTCCCTTGCGCCCGTTTTACATGCCGAACTCCGTAACGATGGACGGCGCGGAAATTCCACAGGGCATGTACCAGATCACTGTCGAGACGCAGCAATCGGGCGTGACCGTCGAATTGTGGAGAGACGGCCGGTTCATCGCCACCGCGCGCGGCACCTGGGTGAAAAGCGGAATGAGGTTCAAGGAAAACACCATCCTGTTGCTCGTGAATCCTGACGGATCCCGCTCGCTGATCGAATTGCGCCTGGCGGGTGCGGCAAAATCCATCGTTCTGAAAACTCCCGTCGATGACAAAGTGCAGGCGGTTGCGAAGTAGCGGCGTCTGAATGAACCTTCTCCAGATCCCGGCGTGGCTGCCGGCGTTCGCTCGGGGCCTTGAATCCACCCTTGGATCGGGCTCCCGGGCGTCATTGACTCGCCCTTGTTCCGGACGTTAGCATGATGGTTTCCGCTGGCAGAGCGCTCCGCAGCGGGAGTCGCGCCCATGGCCGCAGAAACCAAATCCGGAACCGTGCTGGACCGCATCATCGAGGCGCGCCGCGCCGCCATTGCCCATCGCAAGAAGTCTGTTCCGGAAACCGCGCTGCGTTTTGGCGTCAAGCACGCGAAACCCGTGCGCGATTTCGCCGCAGCGCTCACCCGCGATTCGCTGAACGTCATTTCCGAACTCAAAAAAGCTTCGCCGTCGCGTGGTCTGATTCGCGCGGATTTCGATCCGGTGTCCCTGGCGAAAAGTCTGGAGGCAGCCGGAGCGGCGGCGCTTTCCGTGCTGACCGAAGAGGAATTTTTTCAAGGGGAATTGAAATACATGCGCGCTGCGCGCGCTGCCGTCAGCGTCCCGGTGCTGCGCAAGGATTTCATTGTCGATCCCTGGCAGGTGTGGGAAGCGCGGGCCACCGATGCAGATTCGTTTCTGCTGATCGTTGCGGGGCTCGGCGATTCGATCCTGTGCGAATTGCTGGCGCTCGGACGCGAACTGGGAATGGAGCCGCTGGTCGAGGTGCACACGCGGGAGGAACTCACCCGCGCGATGAAGGCGGGCGCGCGCATTCTGGGCGTGAACAATCGCGATCTGCGCACGCTCGAAGTGCGCACCGAAACTTCCATGGAATTGATCGCTGAAATCCCCGAGGACTGCGTTGCCGTTTGCGAATCGGGCTTGCGCACTCATCAGGACCTGCTGCGTTTTCGCGCCGCCGGATTTGACGCGTTTCTGATCGGCGAGCACCTCATGGCTCAGCCCGATCCGGCGGAAGCGCTCGGAAAATTGCTGGGCGCCTAGCTTCCATGCCGACTCGTGTTAAAATTTGCGGGATCACCACCTGGGACGACGCGCGCTTATCCGTTGACCTGGGAGCCTCCGCGCTGGGCTTCAATTTTTATCCGGCCAGTCCACGAGCCATCAGCCCGGCGGACGCCTGGAGCATCATCCGGCGCCTGCCGCCGTTTGTGGAGGCCGTCGGAGTGTTCGTGAACTGGCCTCCGCTGGTGGTCGACGCCATGGCCAGGGCGCTGGGCCTCGGCTCGGTGCAGCTGCACGGAGCGGAGTCACCGGGGGAAGTGCGGGAACTGGCGCGGAAACGGCGTGTGATCAAGGCGGTTCAAGTCCGGCCGGGATTTCGCGCCGCGTCGCTTAACCGCTATCGCGTCGCGGACGCTGTGCTGCTTGACGGATTTGCGCGCGGTCTGCACGGCGGCACGGGACGCACCGTGGATTGGAAGCTGGCGCACGCAGCAGGCCGCCACGCGCGGATCATTCTGGCCGGCGGACTCACACCGGAAAACGTGGCGGAAGCGATTCGCGTGGCCCAACCGTACGCGGTGGATGTAGCCAGCGGTGTCGAAGCGCGGCCAGGCCGCAAAGACGCGGCGAAATTGCGAGCCTTGTTTGCGGCAATCGAGGGCGTGTAGCAACCGCCTTCGGCCGGGCACAGGCAGCGCAAGCGGAACATGCGGCGAAACGTGTGCGAAAGAAAACGCCGCGGCGGCAACGCCAAAAACATTTCGAATCGGAGTGGAACAAGTGTCATCCGCAACAAAAACCTGGCCGGATGCGAAGGGCCGCTTCGGACCCTACGGGGGCCGCTACGTCCCGGAAACATTGGTGGCGCCGCTTGAGGAACTCGAGCGCGCCTATGACGCCGCGCGCCAGGATCCGACTTTCCAGCGCGAACTCGACTACTTGCTGAAGAATTTTGCCGGACGCCCCACGCCGCTGCAGTTCGCTTCGCGGCTGACGGAATATCTGGGCGGCCCGCGCATCTACATCAAGCGCGAGGATCTGCTGCACACCGGCGCGCACAAGATCAACAACTCCATCGGACAAGGCCTGCTAGCCGTCCGCATGGGTAAGCGCCGCATCATCGCCGAAACCGGCGCGGGCCAGCACGGCGTGGCCACGGCGACGGTAGCCGCGCGCCTTGGCCTCGAATGCGTCGTGTACATGGGCGTCGATGATATGGAGCGCCAGCGCCTGAACGTTTTCCGCATGCGTTTGCTGGGTGCGGAAGTGGTGGGCGTGAATTCCGGCACGCGCACGCTCAAGGACGCGATCAACGAAGCCATGCGTGATTGGGTCACCAACGTGCGCACCACGCACTATCTGCTTGGTTCCGTGCTGGGCGCGCATCCTTACCCGGGGATGGTGCGTGATTTTCACCGCGTGATCGGCGTCGAGGCGCGCGAACAGATTTTTGACGTCGAGGGGCGCATGCCGGACCTGCTGGTGGCCTGCGTCGGCGGCGGCTCCAACGCCATCGGTTTGTTCCACGCGTTTCTGGATTATCCCGGCGTGAAAATGCTGGGCGTGGAGGCCGGAGGACGCGGTAAGGCTCTAGGCGAGCACGCTGCGCGCATGGCCGCGGCCGCCGGATATTCGGGCGCGCGCCCCGGCGTGTTGCAGGGCACATATTCCTATGTCTTGCAGACGGACGATGGCCAGATCGCCAACACACATTCCGTGTCGGCCGGCCTGGATTATCCGGCGATCGGTCCCGAGCATGCCTTGCTGGCCGACCTGCATCGCGCAGAGTATGCGGCGGTGAGCGATGATGCCGCGGTGGCCGCGGCGCGGCTGCTGGCGCGCAAAGAGGGAATTATTCCCGCGCTGGAATCGGCGCATGCCTTGGCTGAATTAATTGCACGCGCTCCAAAAATGTCCCGCGACGAGATCGTCATTCTGAATCTCTCCGGGCGCGGCGATAAAGACATGGAAATCCTGGCGAAGTACCTGTAGCACAGGCTTCAGCCTGTGGGTTTGCGTCAACGTGCCCATGCTGCAGGCGCTAGCCAAGCTCAAATGGAACTCCACAGGCTGAAGCCTGTGCTACTGGCTGCCATGGCACAAGCGATTCCAACAATGACCAACTCTTCGCGCATCTCGCAGCGCTTTGCCGCTCTGCGCCTGACCGGCCAGATGGGGCTGGTCGCCTATCTCACTGCGGGCGATCCGTCCCTGGCCGCCACGGAAAAATTCGTGCTGGCGCTGGCGGAGGCCGGAGCGGACGTCATCGAGTTGGGCGTACCGTTCAGCGATCCCGTCGCCGATGGCCCGGTGATCCAGCGAGCCAGCGAGCGCGCGCTGCGCGCCGGCACGACGCTGGCGGGAGTGCTCTCGCTCGTGAAATCGGTACGCGCAAAAACACAGGTTCCGCTGGTTCTGTTCAGCTACTACAATCCCGTTCTGCAGATGGGCCTGGAAAAGTTCGCCGATGCGGCAAAATCCGCGGGCGCCGACGGCGCCTTGCTGACGGATGTGACCCCCGAAGAAGCCACTGAATACCGCGCCGCGATGGCATCGCGCGGTCTGGACACGATTTTCCTCGCGGCGCCTACGTCGCCTGACGAGCGCCTCGCGCTCATCTCCCGTGCGACCACCGGCTTCCTCTATCTGATTTCGCGCACCGGCGTGACCGGCGCGAAAGACCAACTCGCCGAGGAATTGCCGGCCCTGGCGCGGCGCGTGCGCCGCTTCACCGATTTGCCCATCGCCATCGGTTTTGGCATTTCGCAGCCCGGCCATGTTTCGCTGCTCGGCGGATTGGCGGACGCGGCTGTAGTCGGCTCGGCGCTGGTGGAGGAGATTGAGCGCGCCGAAAGTGTTGACGCCGCGGCCGCGGCGCTGGCCGCGCGCGTAAAATTGCTGAAGGGCGCGGCGGTCACCGGCATGAGCCGGCGGGAGCCACAACCATGAGCGCCTCGGACACCAAAGGCTCGGAGAAAAGCGGACCGGATATGAGCGCATCCAAAAACACGGTGGACGATTGGCGCCGCAAAATCGATGAGATTGACCGCCAACTGGTGCAGCTGCTGAACGAACGCTCGCGCTGCGTCGTCGAGATCGGCCACATCAAACAGGTCACCGGCGATGCGCTCTATCAGCCGGACCGCGAGAAGCAGGTTCTGGACGGAGTGGTCAGCGCGAACCCCGGCCCGCTGCCGGACGCCGCGATTCGCCGCCTGTTCGAGCGCATCCTGGACGAAGCGCGTTCCGTGGAACGCGTCGTGATGCACGGCAACGAAGGAAAAAAGGAAAGCGAATCCCGGTAGCACAGCTTCAGTAGCACAGGCTTCAGTAGCACAGACTTCAGTCTGTGGCTTTCTATTTGATCTTGGCAAATGTCTGCGGTGTGAGCGTGCTGGCAGAACCCCACAGACTGAAGTCTGTGCTACTTGAGGCTGTGCCACGTGGAATCGACGCAACGCGGGAACAGGAGTTGCAATGGTCGTAGTGATGCAAGAAGGCGCGAAGGAAGAGCAGATTCAGCATGTGATCGATCGCCTGGTGTCGATGGGCTTTGACATCCATCGCTCCACCGGCGCGTCGCAAACCGTGCTGGGCGCCGTCGGCGTGCCGCCGGAATTCGATCCGCGCGATGTGGAAGTTCTTGATGGCGTGCGCGAAGTGGTGCGCATCACGCAGCCTTACAAGCTGGCCAGCCGCGCGTTTCGCCCGGAGGGCACCATCGTCCGCCTGCCGCGCGGCGTGAGCATCGGCGGCACGGAAGCGGTGGTGGCCGCCGGCCCGTGCTCCGTGGAAACGCCCGAACAGATTGGCGTGATCGCCGAGCGCGTAGCGAAAGCCGGCGCGAAAATCCTGCGTGGCGGAGCTTTTAAACCGCGCAGCTCGCCTTACAGTTTTCAGGGCCACGGCGAAAAAGCGCTGGTCATGATGCGCCAGGCCGCGGACAAAAACGGCCTGCTGGTGTGCAGCGAGGTGATGGATGCCTCGCAGATTCAACTGATGTTGCCGTACATCGACATTTTTCAGGTCGGCGCGCGCAACATGCAGAATTATTTTCTGCTGCGCGCCCTCGGCACGGTCAGCAAGCCGGTGCTGCTGAAGCGCGGCCTCTCCGCGACGATTGAGGAACTCCTGCTGAGCGCGGAATACATCATGGCCGGCGGCAATCACAACGTGATTCTGTGCGAGCGCGGCATCCGCACCTTTGAAACCGCCACGCGCAACACTCTGGACCTCGCCGCGATTCCCGTGATCAAGAAACTTTCGCACCTTCCCATCGTGGCCGATCCGTCGCATGGCACCGGAATCCGGGACAAAGTTCCGCCCATGGCGCGCGCCGCGATCGCTGCGGGCGCCGACGGCCTGCTGCTCGAGGTCCACAACGATCCCGAGCACGCGCTGTCCGACGGCGCGCAGTCGCTTTTCTTCGATCAATTTCAAAAACTCATGGCCGAGCTCCGCATCATCGCCCCCGCCGTCGGCCGGACCATTGCCTGAGCCATGCCTGCCGCCCCATTTCGCCGCGTCGCAATCGTTGGCACGGGACTCATCGGCGGCTCGTTTGCCCTGGCGCTGCGCAAGCATTTTCCAGAGTCATTGCTGATCGGCTGGGATAAGCCGCACGTACTGCGGCAGGCGCTGGAGCGCGACGCGATTCATGAGGCGGAGCCGGATTTGTCGCGAGTCGTGGGCGCCGCGGATTTGGTTTACGTCGCGCTGCCCGTCGGGCACACCATCGAGCTCTTGCCGGAAATCGCGCGGCATGCTCCACCGCATGCGCTGGTCACTGACGCCGGCAGCACCAAGCGATCGGTCTGCGCGGTGGCGCACGATTCCTTTCACGCGCCCGGAGCGCGGTTCCTCGGCGGCCACCCCATGGCCGGAAAGGAAACCTCCGGAATCGCCGCCGCCGATGCCAACCTGTTTCGCGGATCGAAATACGCGCTGATTCGCGGTCCAGGGAATGAATTGGGCGCCGCGGATCGTGATCCTCGCATTGCTTCATTCCTCGCATTGATCGGCAAGCTGGACGCGGAGCCGATCTGGCTGGACGCGGACGCGCACGATCGCGCCGCGGCCGTCATTTCCCACCTGCCGCAGTTGCTGTCGGTAGCCCTGGCCGGAGTCGTTCGCAACCAGACGGATGAGACGGGCTTGCCGGTCACGCTAGCCGGCCGCGGGCTGCGCGATTCCCTGCGCCTGGCGGGCAGCCCCTACTCGGTGTGGCGTGATATTATTCTCACCAACAGCGACAACCTGGAGCGTGTGCTGGACCAGATGATCCAGGCTCTGGAGCAGGTGCGCAGCGATCTGCGGACACGCGCGCTGGAAGACGAATTTTCCGCGGCGGGAGAGCTTTACAAGATTTTGCGCGATATGCAGTAGGTCCGGTCCGTGGTTTCGGAGGTCGGGACTTTAGTCCCGACGAACAAGTTCTAAGAACCTGGGCTTTGGCCCCTGAAGCTTCAGAGCCTAAAGTCATTCCGAACTTGGCGATTAAGCAGTTCGCTGTAAACTAAGAGACAACAGATTCGACAAGGACCTAATTCCCCTGGGAGCCAGACTCGATGGATAAGCGCGTAGCCAACGCGGATGTGGCGATCGAAAAACTGTTCGACGGCGCGACCATCCTTGCCGGCGGATTTGGTACCTGCGGCGTTCCGGAAAACCTGATCGCCGCCGTCCGCCGCAAAGGCACAAAAAATCTGACCTTCGCCTCCAACAATGCCGGCACCATGGATTCCGGCCTGGGCCTGCTGCTGCAAACGCATCAGATCAAGAAAATGATTGCCAGCTACGTGGGCGAGAATAAATTGTTTGAGCAGCAAGTGCTCAGCGGCGAAGTGGAAGTGGAACTGAATCCGCAAGGCACGCTGGCCGAACGCATGCGCGCCGCGGGCGCCGGAATTGCCGCGTTCTACACTCCCACCGGCGTGGGCACGATGATCGCCGAGGGCAAAGAAGAACGCGAATTCAACGGGCGCAAATTCATTCTCGAGCGCGGCCTGCGCGGCGACTTCGCCTTCGTCAAGGCCTGGAAGGGCGATCGCTGGGGCAACCTGGTTTATCGCAAGACGGCGCGCAATTTCAATCCGGTGATGGCCACGGCCGCGGACTACGTCATCGCGGAAGTCGAGGAACTGGTGGAACTGGGCACGCTGGCGCCGGAATCGGTGCACACCCCGGGAATTTTCGTAAACGCAATTTTTCAGGGCGTGAATTACCAGAAGAAAATTGAAAAACGAACGGTGAGGAAACGCGCATGAGCCAGGTGGCCTCGGAGTCCAACAGCAAGAAAGCGTCGTCTGAGGAGAGCAAGCGCGAATTCATCGCGCGCCGGGTTGCGCAGGAATTGCGCGACGGTTTCTATGTGAACCTTGGCATCGGAACGCCGACCCTGGTGGCCAACTACATTCCTGCCGGCATGGATGTGGTGCTGCACGCGGAAAACGGCATGCTCGGCGTCGGACCTTTTCCATTTGAAGGCGAGGAAGACGCCGACCTGATCAACGCCGGCAAGGAAACGGTCACCGAAATTCCCGGTTCCTGCTATTTCTCGAGCTCGGATTCCTTCGGCATGATCCGCGGCGCGCACGTCAACATGACCGTGCTCGGCGCCTTGCAGGTCGATGAAAAGGGCAACCTCGCCAACTGGGCCATTCCCGGGAAAATGCTGAAGGGCATGGGCGGCGCAATGGACCTGGTGGCTAGTTCGCCCTACGTGATCATCGCCATGGAGCACACCACCAAGGACGGCCAGCCCAAGATTCTCAAACAGTGCTCGCTGCCGCTGACGGGCAAGGAAGTCGTGGACCTGATCGTTACCGACCTGGCCGTGATTGCGGTCACGCCGGAGGGCCTGGTGTTGCGCGAGGTGGCGCCCGGCGTCACGCCCGCGGATGTGCAGAAGGCCACCGAGCCGAAGTTGACGGTGGTCGAAAATCTGAAAACAATGTCCGTATAACGCTACCGGGGAAAATCCGCTTTGCACGCGGAGAACTGAGCGAGCGCATCCTTGGAACCGAATTCGATCATCATCGTCAGCCTGCACACGCCCAAGGAAAAAGTGTGGGGGTCGCTCTCCTCGATCAGTCCCTCGGGAGTCACGCTGCGCGGCATTGACCTGAATTCCTTCGACGATTTTATCCGGCAGGTGATGGACCCGGAAGGGGACCGCATCGGGTTTCCCACTTTGTTTTTTCCGATGCAACGCATCGAGCGCATTGCCCTCGATGAGCCGCACGGATCGATTCCATCGCTATCCGGCCGGTTCGAGCAGCGCGTGGGGCGCAGCTTGCGGGATTATCTCGCGCTGTTTGTTTGAGCGGAATCGAAATCCAATCATGCCTTCTTCCTCTCGCGTTTTCACCGTCCCCAACCAGTTGACGTTTCTGCGGCTCGGCTTCCTTCCGTTTTTTATTATTTCCATTCACTATCACCGTTACGGAATCGCGCTGGCGATTTTGATTCTGGCCGGGCTCACCGATGGCCTGGATGGAATTCTGGCGCGCTCGCTGAATCAGAAAACGGCCCTCGGCGCTTACCTCGATCCCATCGCGGACAAGTTGCTGCTGTCCTCTTCGTTCGTGATTCTGGCGATGAACCGCAACATCAGCTGGTGGCTGGCGACGCTGGTTTTAAGCCGCGACATTATTCTGCTGACGGCCGCCGCCGTGATTCTGGTGGTCGCCGGCTACCGGCCCTTCCCGCCGAGCATCTACGGAAAGGCCACTACGGCCCTGCAAATTCTGCTGGTTTTCGCGGTAGTTCTGCTGGCGGTAACGAACTGGGGTTGGCTGCAGGGAGTGAGAAACGTCATCGGCGTTCTCGTCGCCGCGTTCACGATTTTCTCAGGGTTCCATTATTGCTTCACAGTGGCTCGCCGACTGAATGAGCAGGAGCCGAAGTAACACTGACCTTAGCCTCCCGCCGCCGGCTCCGGCACGAACGAAAAGCGCCACGCGAAACTCTTCGCTGCTTATACCTGCGCGTTCTGCAGGTAGTTCACGATCATAAATCCGAAGCTGACAATAATTGCGATGCCCGCGGCCCATCCCAGAAGGTCGGCCGTGCGCCGCTCGCTCACATCCGCGGGAGCGCGATCGGGCATCAACCGGCCGAGAACGTAGCCCGTTGCCAGCCCGCCAAAGTGGGCGAAATTATCCGTGGCGGTCCCCGGCAACAACCCCAGCACGGCAATATAAATCAACCAGCGGATGAGCGCGCCTCGCAGTGCCTGGGCCGCCGAAGTTTTTCTGCCGGTCGTTGATGCCAGCAGCACACCGATCAGACCGAGGAGCGAGCCGGACGCACCCACGCTGAAGTGTCCCACCGAAGAACTCAGCAAATATCCGCCCACGCCCGTCACCAAATACAGAAACAAATATCGTGCCGAGCCGTACATCTCTTCCACCATCGGGCCGATATCCATCAGCACCCACATATTGAATCCGATATGCAGCAGCCCGCCGTGCAGAAAAACGGCCGTCACGAATCGCCAGGGCTGGCCGATGTTAAACGCAAGCGGAAGCGATTCCCCCAAGCGCTCAAGCACGGATCCCGCTATTCCCCCGAGATTCATGAATCCGCCGCCTGCGCCCTCGCCTCCAGTCAATTTCAAGGTGATGGCGATGGATAGCCCATACATCAGGCAGCAAATCGCCAGCATCGCGTACGTCACGGGCGAAGTCTGCGGCATCCAGCGTCCAATGGAGCGGCTGGCGGCCGATAGGGAATACGTCATGCTCGCGCCGCACTGGTGGCACTTGGTGGCCGTCGCGCCGACCAGCGTCCCGCACGCCGGACACAGCCGCGGGCGGAACGTTTTCGGCTCCGATTGAAACAGGGCCGCGAACTGCGAGCGCCAGCGGTCAATTTTGTAGCGCCATCGAACGGGAATCGGCACGGCGTCTCCTAGCTTCCTTGCTCGAAAAAATCTCGCATGCCTATAATAGCGCAATGTGGGACAGCCACTCTTAGCTGTCCGCTGTGATTTTGCAAAATTGGTGGAGACGGCCGGAAGTGGCTGTTTCACCAAACCTGGAGCAGCGAAGCGGATTCCATGGGGAGCAGCGCGAGAATGCGGAAAAGTATTATGCAAGGGCTCAGCGATCGCGGTGCCAAAGGTGATTGAACGCCCGTCCGCGCGGCTCGCAGGTGTCCCATGCTCGACTTGGATTTTCACGGCTTCCCTGGCAGTGGTTTTGATTGCTGGATGCGGTGGCCGGCGTCCCGCCGCCAGCACGCCTCCATCTCCGCCGGCAGCTCCCACGGAATCCGCGCCTCCCCCGGCGCCCGCGCCAACGCAACCGCCCACGCGATCCGCGCCATTCATTCCCGGGATTTTCATACAGGAGGGGACGGCGTCCTGGTACGGTGTTCCTTTTAACGGCCGCCGGGCGGCCAACGGCGAAATTTTCGATATGAATACGCTGGTCGCGGCGCATCGCACCTTGCCGTTCGGCAGCATTCTGCGTGTCACCAATCTGAATAACGGCCGCGATGTTCAGGTTCGCGTGATCGATCGCGGCCCGTTTGTCGGCGACCGTATTGTGGATCTGGCGCGCGCCGCGGCCGTGGCCCTGGACATGATCGGCACCGGCACGGCGCCCGTGCGCATTGAACTGCTTTCCGGGCCGAACCCGGCCGTTGGAGATTTCACAGTGCAGGTCGGCGCTTTTTCCGATCGCGCCAATGCCGAACACCTGCGTGACCGCCTGCTGGCGCGTTACCCGCCCATTTTCATTCAGGAATATGACACGCCGGCCGGCCACTTTTACCGCCTGCGCGTCGGCCGCCTTGCGAATGCGGACGCCGCGCAGCAACTCGCCGACCAATTGAAGTCCAGCGAAGGAATCACGCAGACCTTCGTAATGCGCCTGGACGCACCCGCCGACCTAGGCAGCAAGTAGCACAGACTTCAGTCTGTGGGGTTCCATCAGAACTTGGCTGGGATGCCGATGGGATTCCAATGCTGCAGCGAGTTCAGAAAACCATTCCTGCACACATAAACCGTCCACGCAGCAGCCCGAAAGCCGTCATAAAAACCCACAGACTAAAGTCTGTGCTACCTGGGAACCGCTTCCAACTGTAAACTCAGATTCCGTGGGATTCATTTCGGGGAGCTTCCAATGGACGACTGCCTGTTCTGCAAAATCGGGGAGAAGAAAATTCCGGCTAAGCTGGTCTACGAGGACGATGAAATGTTCGCGTTCGAGGATATCCAGCCGCAGGCCCCCAGCCACTTGCTCATTTGCCCGCGCAAACACATCGTGTCGCTGACCGAAGCCGCCGCCGAGGACGCCGCCATGCTGGGCCGATTGCAGTTGGTTGCCGCCAAGCTGGCCAAAGAGCGAAATCTGACTGCCGGCTACCGCACGGTCTTCAACAATGGCCGCGGCGCCAGCCAGTCCGTGTTTCACCTGCATCTGCATTTGCTGGGTGGAAGAGATTTCCGATGGCCTCCGGGTTAAAGAGCCAGCAAAAAAGCACCTAATTTCGTCACTCTGAGCGCAGCGAAGAATCTCTCTTTCTTTGGTTTGTGCTTGCACGTAGATCGAAGCGAGATTCTTCGCTGCGCTCAGAATGACACCGCGATTATTTTTCCGTAGCCGCGCGGCTACTTGTGCGTCATCACGTAAACCCCGTCCCAATCTGCTTCGGGCCCCGCCACCAGATATTCCCGGCAGCGATTCAGCATACATCCGCGCCGGTCCATCGTCCGGCCAGCGCTCCAGCAATTTGTCGAAAATCAGTTGGGCGTCCTGCCAGCGCCGCTCGCGGTAGCAGGCGCGCCCCTGCGCAAAAAGTTCCAGCCGCTCTTCCAGGTCCGGCGCGTCTCCCTCCGGAGTGCCGCGAGCGGCCACCAGTTCGTAGAGCGTCACCGGCTGCAGTTTGCCTTTCACGCGAATCAAATCCAGCTCGCGAAAAACCAGGAGTGGATCTTCGCACCGCGGCGTAGGTCGATTCGCTCAGCAGAATGTGCGTGCCGTATTCCTTGTTCAATCCTTCCAGGCGCGCGGAAAGATTCACAGTATCGCCCAGCGCCGTGTAGCCGTAGCGCAGGTCCGATCCCATATTTCCCACCGACGCGACGCCCGTGCTCAGCCCGACGCCGATGTCCAGAACCGGCCTTCCCTTCGGCTTTCCATTTCTTTTGCATTTCCGTAAGCCGCGCGATCATTTCGAGCGCGGCATGGCAGGCCTTGCGTTGCGTGTCCGGCGCATCTTCAAACGGCGCGCCCCAGAACGCCATCACGGCGTCGCCGATATATTTGTCGAGCGTTCCGTTGTGGCGGAAAACGATTCTGCGTCATGTCGGTGAGATATTCGTTCAGCAAGATCGGCCAGTTCCTGCGCATCGAGTTTTTCCGAAATGGTCGTGAACCCGCGGATGTCGCTGAACATCACGGTGATTTCCGTTTTTCGCGGCTTCACCAGGTCCGGATTTTCCAGCAGCCGCCGGATCACTTCTGGGCTCAGATATTGCTGGAACGCGCCGCGCACGCGCCGTTTTTCCTTTTCCTCCACCAGCGCGCGGTACATCGCGACAAAGCCCACGTTGGCGACCAGCGTTCCGGAGGGCACGATGAAGTTCAGCCACCAGCCGTGCAGGAACGCGAACCACACGCCGGCGCCAAACGGAACCAGCAGCAGCAATCCAAACAGCATGGAGCGCGGCTGCGCCAGCGCCAGCCACAATCCCAGCGGCACGCCGAACAGAAAAATCAGCAGCAAGTCCACCGCCACCTGGTTCGCGCCGCGCAGCAGGAAATGGCGGTTCAGGATGTTGTCGATCACGTTGGCGTGAATCTCCACGCCGGGATAGTTGATTCCGCCGAACGGCGTCGACCGCAGATCGCCGATTCCCGTAGCCGACGCGCCCACCAGCACAATTTTCCCGCGAAATGTTCCGGGCGCGAATTTGCGATTGCACCACGTCGGCGATCGAAACGTAGGGATAGGTGTTCGCGCCGCCTTCGTAATTGATCATCATTCGTCCGATGGCGTCGGGATGAATCACGCAGCGACGGCCCGAACTCCAGCGCCGTAATTCCCGTCTCGCTGAAATCGAGCACCGTCTGCTGGTCCGGCTAAGCCCTGAAACAGGCGCACCGCCTGCACGTCGAGCGATCCGTACAGGTCCCAGTCGTTCGAAATCTTTCGAGCGGCCGTAGGGAAGCACCAGCAGCGAATGGCGCACAACGCCGTCGGGATCGGGTTCGCACGTTGAAAAATCCGGTCGTGCCGTGCCCCTTGCGCAGCGCGTCGCTCAGAATTTCGATGTTTGCCTGCGTGCCTCTTGGCAGCAGCTGGTACGGCTCGCCGAATCCCTGCATCAGGTGCGCGAGTCGCGCTGTGCCGGTTTGCGGATTTGCCGCGCGAACCTGCGGAAATGGAAAATCGGCGAGGATGTTGGCGTAGCGATCGAGCGTCTTGTCATCCACGCCCTTCAGATCGGATTCGGAATAAAGAAAAAAATTTCCGAGCACCACATTTCCAAATCGCTCAATCGCGCGCGCGAATTGTTCGTCGCCATCGTATTCCTTCGACAGGCGATCCAGATCCGCGATCACGCGAGGATCGGTGCGCCCGCCCTGTTTCTGGCGCTCCGATCACGGTTTTGCGCAATTCGCGGATGGGCGCGGCGGTTTCATCGGGCTTGCTGAAGGTGATGTCGAAGGCCGCGACTTTTGCGCCGTCCTCGCGCAGCGCGTCCAGCATGTGCGCGAAGTGGGTGCGCGAAAACGGCCAGCGGCCCAGGATTTCCTGCGACCGCTGATCGATATCCACGATGACGATGCGCGGATCGGGATGCTTGTAGCGATCCGGGCCGGATGCGAAAACGGAAATCGAGCGCGTTGAGTTCCAGCCGGTTGATGAAGGAAAATACGGCGGTGGGCCGGTCGCCGATAAAGGTGTAGGAATAAATGAACAGCGCGAAACGCGGTGAGCCCAGGCTGATGGCGAACGGAACGCGGCGGTGCCACCACGCCTGGAGCCATTCGCGTTCAGCATCGCGCGAAGGCGCGACGCGATTCGCCATCGCTGGGAGTCTCCTGGCATTGATCCTGGAATTTGCCTCTGGAGTCGCGGCGGACTGTTATTCGCGATACAGAAAATTCAAGCCGCACGCGGCCCACTTCGATCAGGTCGCCGTCGTTGAGTTTGGTCAGGCCGCTGATTGCGATGCCGTTGATTTTCGGAACGCGGTCGCCCGCGGCCCAGATAGTAGCCGTCCTCGTGCTTGTTGATCTGCGCCGCGATTTCGGGCGTGAACCATCCGCGCAGCCGGACCGTGGCCATGTTCGAGTGGCCGATCACCGTCAGCTTTCCGGAGAGCCGGTATTCCTTCTGGTCGGTGCGTCCGCGCAGAACGGTCAGCGTCGGAACGCGCAAGCGATCCGGCGAAAGTTGCGAGCGCTCGCCCGCCGCCGCCGCCTGCTCCAGCAGCTTGCGGCGCTCCTGCGGTATCGAGAACCATCGTTTCATTCACGCGCGGCGCCGGCGCTTTGCGCAATGCCATCCACCGGCTGCGCCGCATCGTGCGCCTGGTCCACCAAGATGTCGATGCTTGCCGATCAGAATGGCGTCGCCGTCCTTCAGCATGGCGCGTTCGACGCGAATGTCGTTCAGAAATGATCCGTTCAGGCTGTTCAAGTCCTCGACCACCAGCGATCCGGCCTCCACATACACCCGCGCGTGATAATTGGAGACCGCCAGATTGTCGATGGGAATGTCATTGTCCGGCGCGCGCCCGATCGTCACCGGGCGAGTTCCCAGGGGAACTTCCTTCAGTGCGGCGCCTTCGAATTTCAGGACCAGTCTCGACATGCGATGCTCTCCTCCGGTCGAAGCCGGCGCAATCCTTACCCGGAGTTTCGTTTCCAGATTTTCAGGCGTTCGAGCACGCCCTCCGACTTCTCGATCGATGCGCAGAACGATCACGCTGACGTTGTCCGCGCCGCCATTTTCATTGGCCAGATCGACCAGCCGGTCCGCGGCCTCCTGCGCCGAGGTGCTGGTCAGCAGCGTGCTCGCGATTTCCGGATCGGTCACCATGCGCGTCAATCCGTCCGAACACAGCAGCACGGAATCTCCGACCAGCAGCATCTGTTCGTCCGTATCCACCTCGACACTGGCGCTGGTTCCCACGGCGCGCGTCAACACGCTTTGCAATTCGCTGGCATCGGCTTCCTGCGGCGTCAGGATTCCGATGCGCACTTTTTCCGCCACCAGGGAATGATCGGCCGTAAGCTGATCCAGCGAACCGGCCCGCAGCAGATACGCCCGGCTGTCGCCCACATGCGCGAGGGAAAGCCTCTGCGCCGTCGATCCATGCGGCCACGATCGTTGCGCCCATGCCCCGTTGCTCCGGGATTGGACGTCGCCGCCTCAAACACTTTGCGATTGGCCAGATGAATGGCGCTGGCCAGGCGATTGGTGCGCTCGGAAACATCCGGGCTGGGCTCGCCGAAAATCGGCGTCGCGCGGCTGTTTTCCGCCTGCTGGCAATGCGTCAACGATCGTTTGGACGGCGAGCTGGCTGGCCACTTCGCCATGCGCCTCTCCGCCCATTCCGTCGGACAGGACATACAAGTTGCAGCGCGGGTTCAATCGCGTAGCAGTCCTCGTTATTTTTTCGGACGCGTCCCAAGATCGGTGCGCGCTCCGGTTTGAATATGCAAGAGGAGCCTCATTCGGTCCATGCAGTGCAAGCAGGGCGTGCGGCGACGCCGCAACCGGTACGCCGATACGAGACTCATGTGCCGCTTCAGAGCGCTCTTCGATACTACTGAATTTCAGCCTAGCAAACCGATTTTGCAGACCGCAATAGCCTGTGACGTAAGTAGTTACGTCCTTTCACGACAACCTTTGCCGGCATTCCGCCTAGGCTGCGCTCCCTGCAATTTCGCTATACTTCAGTGCAGCGGAGAGTCGCAGAAACCCACCTCTGCCACTGCCCGCAGCCCTCTCACCATGTCGCCGCGCGCAGAAATCTGGTACTTCGAGCAGTTCGCTGGCCGCCCCGCTGGCTCGCCCCTTGAGCCGCCGCTACGCGCTTCGTGCGTTGCCGGCGCCACTTCCAGGCCGCCGAATTCCCGTGCCGCACCTGGGAACGCCCCGATCGTCTGTCTTGCCGACCTTGGCCGCGGGTGATCTGGCGCGTTGCAGCGACTTGTGCGCCGCGAGCCCGAGCGTCCGACTGATCGGCATCTCGCGCAACGGCGCGGCACCGAGACACGTCGCGGGCTGCTTCGCGACGCTTCCGCGCAAGGCCGCGCCCTCGTGGTTCGCAAAACGGTGGACGCGGCGCATTGCCAATATCGAACTTGCGCAGCGCGAACGCGCCGCCCGCGCCGAACTCGCGCGCGCCGAACGCGAGATGGAAGAACTGAATCGCATCGGCGTCGCGCTTTCGGAAACGCACGAAGTCGACGCGCTGCTGAACATGATCCTGACGCAAGGCGCGTGAGATCACCGGCGCGGATGCCGGATCACTCTACCTGGTCGAGGAGACTCGCCCCGACGTACTTGTCCGCCGGGCCGGGAGAACGCCATCTGCGCTTCAAGCTCACGCAAAATGACAGCGTGCAATTTCCTTTCGCCGAATTCGTGATTCCGCTGCACGAAAATTCCCTGGCCGGATATTCCGCCCTGCACGGCGAAGTCATCAATCTGGCCGACGCCCACCGCATTCCCCGCGGCCGGCCCGTACCATTTCAATCCGCGGTTTCGACGAAGAAACCGGCTACCGCACGCGATCCCTGCTGACGCTTCCCATGAAAAACGGACGCGGCGAAGTGATCGGAGTCCTGCAGCTGATCAATTGCAAGGCTCAACCCTGAAGTGCGGCTAACCAGTCCGGAAGTTGTGGCGCGCGAGGTGCGCCCGTTTTCGGAGCGCGCGGTGCGCCTGGCGCTCTCGCTGGCCTCGCAGGCCGCCGTGGCCTACGAAAATGGCCGCCTGTACCAGGACATCGAAAAGACTGTTCGAGGGCTTCGTGCAGGCTTCCGTAACGGCGATTGAGCAGCGCGATCCCACCACGTCGGGCCATTCGCTGCGTGTCTCGCACATGACCGTGGGCCTGGCGCGAAATCGTGGATCGCGTCGAAACGGAACTTATGCGGCGATTCGCTTTTCGCCGGAGCAGATGAAGGAAATTCGCTACGCCGCGCTGCTGCACGACTTCGGAAAAGTCGGCGTGCGCGAAGAAGTGCTGGTCAAGGCCAAGAAACTTTATCCCGCTGCAGATGGACGTCGATCGCGCATCGCTTCGATTATCTGTACAAGGATCTCGAAGCCGGTCTGGAGCGCGAGAAAGTTCGAAGCTGCTGCTGGAATTGGAGCGCGCGCGAAGCGCTGTCACGCATTGCCGTGCTCGAAGAGGAATATCGCCGCCGCAGTTGCTGCAACTGGAGACTGGCTTCGAAGTCAGTCCGGCAGGCCAACGAGCCGACCGTGCTGCCGGAGGGCAATTTCGATCGCCTCTTCGAAATCGCGCGCCAGAACCTATCGCGATCCGCGAGGGTCGAGCCGCCCGATTCTCACGCCGGAAGAAGTTCGCTTTCTCTCGATCCCCAAGGGCAGCCTCAGCACATGACGAACGCGCGCAGATCGAATCGCACGTGGTGCACAGTTTCAATTTCCTGCTGCAGATTCCCTGGACCAAGCAGAATCCGCGAAATCCCGCGCATTGTCCGCGCACATCATGAAAAATTAAACGGCACCGGCTATCCCTACCAGTTGCACGGCGACGAAATTCCGGTGCAAGCCAAGATCATGACCATCTGCGATATTTTTGACGCGCTCTCCGCGTCCGACCGGCCTTACAAGAGGGCCGTGGCCGCCGATCGCGCGCTGGATATTCTGGAAATGTCCGTGAAGGATCAGGAACTCGACCCTGAACTCTACCGGCTGTTCCTCGAAGCAAAAATCTTCCAACTGGCAAAAGACGCTTAACGATTTGAACGCCGATACGCGGTAGAATCCTAGTCATGAGGGGCGCGTGGGCCAACCGTCCGAGGGCGGCGAATGCTATGGCTGTGCTGTCGCTGCTGTCCGTGTGCGCAGTGCCGTTCGCGGCGGCTCGGCAGGCGGCGAAGCCCCGGCCCGTTCCCAGTCCACGTCAGATTATTTTGCCTCCCAAACTGCTGGCCGGGGCACAAGCAACGCTTGCTGTCCTGGATGCGCAGGGCCGCCTGCTTTCCGGTGTCGTGGTGGAACTTCCTGAGGGACAACGGGTTACGACCGATTCAACGGGCCGGGCCATCTTCCTTGCAATGGACCATCCGGGCCTGGTGGTGGCGCGTGTTGCCGCAGGCCAGATCGCGACGACCGCGATGGTGGTGGCTCCCGCCCGGCCTGCCAGCACCCCAGGCGCTGGCGAGAGTTCGTCGCCAGCCAAGCTGGTCTCCTATCAGCGCGTGCTGGCCATCCATGACCGCTTCATCCTGCAGGGTATCGGATTCCGGGCGGACGCGGATGCCAACCACGTTTACCTGAATGGCGACCCTTGCCTCGTAGTAGCGTCCTCTCCGCTGGGATTGGTGGCGCTTCCCGGACCCGGCGTGCCGGTTGGCGACGTCACCCTGCACGTAACCGCCGGCGGAGTGGATGCCGGGCAGTTTCCTGTTTCAGCCGTGCTGCTGGAATTTTCGGGCCCCGCGGAAGCGCCCAACGCGGGATCGACCGGACAATTGATCGTGCGCGCCCGCGGCACCACCGAACCGCTGCTGGTCGAAGTTCGCAACGGATCGCCCGCGGTCATTCAGCTTTCCCAGGGAAATTTGCAGCGGCTTAAAACTTCCGGCGGCGAAGAAAATATCGCTCCGGTGGAAATGAAATTCGTGAGCGATGGGAACTACTCAGTCTCCGCCCGCCTGGTGCAACCGGAGGAAGTTCGCGCGCGGTGAATCGCGAAAACGGTCTGCTAGTTTCGTGCTGACCGGGTGCGCTGTGTAACTCTAGACTTTTGCCTTGGCCCTGTCAGAACCCCACAGGCTGAAGCCTGTGCTACCTGGCGTGATAGAATCTCGCGTTTTGAGGCGCATGAATGAACGGAACTTCCATTTTGATCGCTGTTGCTTGCCTAGTTGCGGGATTTGCCATTGCCTGGGCGATAGCCAAAGCTTCCGCGGGCAGCGCGCGGCTGGAACTGGAGCGCCGCGCGGCGGGACTGGACGGCACCGTCGGGGAACTAAAAAAGCAGGTCGAGTCGCTGCAGTTGGAAACGCGGAACTCGCAAAAAAGAATTGAGGACGAACAGAAACTGCGATCCGCGGCGCAGGCCGATGCCGAAGCGCAGCGCGCCAATCTTGCCGAGCAGCGCAAACTGCTGGATGAAGCCCAGCTCAAGCTGCGCGATGCTTTTCAATCCCTCGCCGGCGAAGCGCTGAAGGCCAGCAGCGATCAATTCATGGAGCTGGCCAAGGCCAAATTCGATTCCCTGCAAAAGGAAGCGGAAGGGGACCTGGAAAACCGCAAGCAGGCTATTCAGTCCATGGTCAATCCTCTGGAAACGGCGTTAAAAGACCTGCGCACGGAAGTTTCTCGCGTGGAGTCCGCTCGGCA
Organism: uncultured Acidobacteriota bacterium; assembly: GCA_963774805.1. Lineage (GTDB taxonomy): Bacteria > Acidobacteriota > Terriglobia > Acidiferrales > UBA7541 > Palsa-360. Next base: position 127,910 of record CAVZGK010000014.1, on the reverse strand, counting down.
GGAAGCCTACGGCAGCCTGCGCAGCGAAGTGCAACTCCTGACCACCAGCAACAAGGAACTGCGCGAGGAAACCGGCAGCCTGGTGAATTCGCTGAAGCAGCCGCAGGTGAAGGGCAAGTGGGGGGAGCTGACGCTGCGGCGCGTCGTGGAGCTTGCCGGAATGTCTCCGCACTGCGATTTCATGGAGCAGATGTCTGTCGATACGGAGGAGGGCCGCCTGCGGCCGGACCTGATCGTGCATCTGCCCGGGGGCACGCAGATTGTGGTCGATGTAAAAGTGCCGCTGCACGCATTTTTTAAGGCGGTCAGCGCGCAGTCGGACGCGGAATACCGCGAGGCCATGCTGCAACATGCCGCGCTGGTTCGCGAACACATCAAGGGCCTGTCTGGAAAAGAATACTGGAAGCAATTCGAGCCGACGCCGGAATTCGTGGTGCTGTTCGTTCCGGGAGAATCCTTTTTCAGCGCGGCTCTGGAGCAGGACCGCACGCTGATCGAAGACGCCATCGAAAAGCGCGTGGTGCTGGCCAGCCCCACGACGTTGATTGCGCTGCTGCGCGCGGTAGCCTACGGCTGGAAACAGCAACTGGTCGCGGAGAACGCCGAACGCATCAAGGACCTGGGCAAGGAACTGTACGACCGCGTGGTTACGTTTGCCGAGCACCTTACCGATATCGCCAAGGGGCTGGAGCGCGCCAACAAAGCCTATAACAGCGCCGTCGCTTCGTTTGACAGCCGCCTGCTGCCCTCCGCGCGCAAATTCAGGGAAATGGGAGTAGGCAGCGCGGATGTTGCTCCGGCCGATCCCGTCGAAACATTTCCGCGCCCGCTGCTTTCCACGCCGGGTTCGGACGAATAGCCGCAAAAACAGAACACACGAAAATTCTGGAAAGGACTCGCGAGGAAGGAATTTACTTCCGCTGTTGCGTGACGAGTCGCCGCAGACGTTCGCGGTCGGCGGCCTTCAGGTGCACGAACTCAACGCCCGCGCCCATGGTGGTGACGTTGCGCACTACCGCCGTGGTCACGATCTTGCGAAGACCGGTGCGAATTTCCAGTTGCATGGAGTCGCCGACGGTCAGCCGCTGGTCGGTTTCCAGAAACGCGCCGCCCAGGGCGAGCACTCGGACGCGCATCGATCCGGCGCGCGAACCGACGACTACGGCGGGAAGCGCGGGCACCAGGCGCACGCGATGATAGCGCCGGGGCCGCGCGTGTGCCGCGGCGGATTTCGTCCGCACGCCGTCCGCGGCGTGCGCACGCGCCGCCCCGGGACGATTCTCAATAAGTTCCAGCGCCTCTTCAGCGGCGGCACGCAGCGCAGCCGGCTCTTCATGGGCCAGACCGCTGCGCAACCTGACGATGTCAAGCAGCGCGGGCGCCGCGTCTCCCACGCGCATTCTTCCCAGCGCTTCGACCGACTTGATCCGGAAAAAGATGTCGCGCAGCGTCAGATGCCCGCCGCTGGCGATCTGCAATAGCGCGGGAACCGCCGCCGTCTCGTGCGCCAGTCCCAAATGATCGATCATGCACGGCACGACCATCGCGTGAGCTTCAGACAGCGTAGCAAGAAAGGCTTGCGCGGTCGCAGCCACCACAGGCGGATTGGTCCACTTCATGAGTTCGGTAGCAGCCAGGTCCTGAAGGCTCCATTCCCAGCTCGCCAGGGCTTTCGGCAGAGCAGCGGCCAGGCGCTTAGGGTCCGCCGAGGCAAGCAAATGAATGGACGTGGCTACCCGCTGCCGGCGCGCTTCGTACAATCGCGTTTCGAGGGCGCCCAGCACCGGCTCACCGGTGGCATGGATCAGCCGGACCATGGCTGGAAGAGAATTCAATCCGTTGGCGGCAGTCAGCAGCAGGCCCAGCCGGTCCAGCAAGCGGTCCGGGCAGCGTTTCACGAGCCGCGGCACGACGGGATTGAGCGGCTGGCTGGAGAGCGCTTCGTCCACCAGGTATAGCCACTGTTCGTCGCTGAGGATGCGTCCGACCAACGTAGCGATGTGCGCGTGCTCGTCGTCGCGGGGAGCGGATTCCAGTTCCTCAAGGATGCGTTCGAATTCCGCGTATTCGCGCCGCAAGAGCGAAACCCGCGCCAGCTTTTCCACCAGGGCGGACAGCAGTCCGGCGATTCCGGGAGAAGTCTCCGCCAGCAGCGCTTTGACAATGCCGCGTCCAAACTCGACCGCGGCGGGATGCGGCCACAGCCGCTCCATCTGCGGGGCAATCTCCGAAAGTCCCGTGGCCACCGCGCGGCGCGCCTTGCTTTCCTCCGAGTCCAGGCATTTCGCGTAAGACAACAGCACGCCGCGCCCGGCTCGGGCCGCGGCATCCGATTTCTTGTTCTCAGCCGCAGCGGCCAGCGGCTCCAGAAAGCGAGCGAGCACCGCGGCGGGCACGCACCAGGCTTCGCGGCCGCGCAGCGTCGCGCCCTTCACCCGCGCCGGCAGGCTGTTCCAGAATTTTTCGCACAGGATCGACACGCGCATTTCATCATGCTGCGAGCCGCCGAAGCGGTTAGTCCCGGTGTTGTCGTTCTGCCCGCGCTCGCGATCCAGGCGGATCAGCAGCGCCGTGACTTCGGCCGGCGCCAGGCGGCTGGCATCGAATTCCTGTCTCAGAAAAGCCAGCACCATCTCATCGGTCAGGCGCTCCAGGTACAGCTCCAGCGCTTCGCCCTCCCGCGGCTTAATGTGCGTTACGCCATAGACGATCAGGGAAACCGAGGAGCCCTCGCTGCGCGAAACCACGGAGTGAAACCGCCGCGCCAGATCTTCCGTCGTCGGCCGCATCTCCGGATCGATCGGCGGCGCCAGGTTGGCCAACACGCGGAGTGTGGCCGCCAACTGGTCGAAACTGACTTCCGGCATTTTTCGGACGGCGCTCGAATGTGAGGAATGTTGCGCGGCGTTGTCATAGGCCAGCACCGCGGACATCAGGCTGGCCAGCAGCAGGGAATCGCGACGCTCGGTCGGGATGTTGATTCGAATGCCCACCACGCCGTGATCCTTGATCCAGGAGTCCCACAATTTTCGCGACGCCGTGTCGCCCGGCGCGGCGCTGCGCGGCACTCGGCTGATTTCGTGCGCCAGCGAATCCAGTTCTCCGACATTGATCGGATGCGCGAACATCAGCGAGCAGATGCCGCTGCGCAAAAGTTCCTCGGCCAGCGCCTTTAACTCGCCGCGCGGATCGTGCAGCAGTTCGGCGCTGGTGCCCTCCGGGCGCGGCAGGACGATGCCCTGCGGGTCAATGGCGACCACCAGCGGAGAACGCGCCGCCAGCGCGATGCGCAGCTGCTGCTCGGTGGATGCCAGGATTTCCATCAATCGCGGATGATTTCGCTGGTACAGCCGGGAAGCGCCGAGTAATACGCGGAACTGCCGCAGGAAAAAAGTGATGGCCGTATCGGCATTGGAAAATGCCGGCCGCACCGGGATCACGTCGGCGCGCGCTGGCTCCGGCGAGCGAGAACCTGCCGGCACCGCTCCAACGGTGACGATTTCCTCGCCGAGCCGGGATTTCGAATTGTCGAGGACTTTCATCTGAAACCGAATCCTTGGCCATGCTGTCGATCGGCGCTGCTGCGATCCCTGAATCGCTCAGGGGGGTCCGCTTGGTCTACAACCTGCGGATGTCGATGCACCCGTGCCTGCGGCGAGTACGGGCATCCTGTCATGAGAGCACGCCGTCTTCCCTCAGGATGCGCCTGTACGTCCTTGAAATACAGGCGATTGCTGGTGTGAGGATGCCTAAGTATTACTCCGCCGGAAGGACATGTGTAGATTTGGTACAAGGACGGAACGAACCGCTATACAGCCGTGCAGGTGAAAATCTGACTCAAGAAAATGCGAAGCGCGCGGGGTTCTGACCGGCGGCGCTGCGCTCAGCAGAGTCTTACCTGGCGCCTTCTTCGGTATCGTCAATCACGTGAACGCTGGCTGGCACGCTGCGCAGGTGCGCGAGCAGTTCGCGGTGTTCGGCAAGGCTGAGCGAACCGGATAGCGTAAGTGCGTTGCCGTTGACGTGAGTCGTGACCTTTGCCGCGATCGGCTGGCCGGCAAGCTCACTGCGCAATCTGGCTTCGACGATGCGTGCCGCAGACGGCGCCGGCGGAGCGGCGGGCTTCTGCGGAGCCTTCGCCGCTTCGTTCGCGGCCGCAACCGCGGCCTCGAAGGCATTTGTCGCGGGTGCAGCTGCGGGTGCGGGAGCAGGCGCAGTCACAGGCGCTGAATCCTGTGCAGCCGCGGGAATTGCATTATCCGCAGGCGCTGAGGCGCTGGGCGTCGCAGCAGAAGCAGGAAGCTGGGAAGGACTGTTCGCTTGCGTATCCGGCTTCACTTCCGAGGAGCCTTCGGCAGCCGGAGTTGCTGGCGCCGCTTCGGGCTTCGCGGGAGATGGCGTCGCTTCGGCTGCTTGCGCCCGTTGCCACAGATCCAGCAGCGGAGGATAAACCCGATATCCGGCGTAGCCGATGATCCCAAGCAGAACCGCGGTCAGAAGTATGCCCCCGGGTTTTTTTGAGGGCTCCTCTTCCACGTCCACGGGCAGCATAAAGCGCACAGGCTGGGCGGGTTCAGTGGGCAGTGCTGTTGCTGGAACCGTCGGGACAGCGGGATTCCTTGGCGCCTGCGCCGCCGGGCGACCAGATGCATGGTTCGCAGCTTGCGAAAGCGCAGGCGTGATGCGCGCCGTGGCGTCCGGGCTGGACATGTCGTGATAATTTTTTAACGCCGTGAGCAATTCGTGGCAGCTCTGGTAGCGCATCGCCGGATCCTTGGCCAGCGCGCGCGCGATGACGGCCGAAAGTCCCGGGTGGATCGAAGAATCCAGAGAGCGGGGCGGAATTGGCTCTTCGTTTATGATTTTATAAATGACGGTTGTGATGTTTTGCCCGGGGAACGGCTTTTCGCCGGTCATCAACTCATACAGAATCACGCCCAGGGAAAAAATGTCGGAGCGGCCGTCGACCGGCTTGCCCTTGACCTGCTCGGGCGACATATACGACGGCGTGCCCATCACGTGCGCGGTCTGCGCTGTTCCGAACTGCAGAATTTTGGCGGTCCCGAAGTCGGTGATTTTCACGACGTCGTCCGCGGTGAGCATGAGGTTGGCCGGCTTGATGTCGCGGTGCACCACGTTGTGCTGGTGCGCAAAATCCAGCGCGGAGCAAACCTGCTCCATCAGCTTCAGGACGCGCGGCACGGGGAAGGGCTGGTGCCCGTCAATCAGGCTCTGCAGGCTGCGTCCCTCCACGAATTCCATGGTGATGTAAAACAGGCCATCTTCCTCGCCCGCATCAAACACCACGACGATATTGGGATGGGTCAGCAGGCCCGCGGCGCGCGCTTCAGTCTGGAAGCGCCCGATCAACTCATCGCGGGACAATCCGGTGCCGGCTTCGGAGAGCCGCAGCGTTTTGACGGCGACGTCGCGGCCGATTACGGGATCGAAGCCGTGAAACACCACGCCCATGGCGCCGCGTCCCAACTCTTCGCGGAGATTGTACCGGCCGGCTTTGGTTACAGTGGTCACGTGAATAGCGCGCGCGGTTGCTTCGGTCTTTGACGGCTTCCTGCGGTCAATAAACCTGGCGTTCGCGGAACTGGCGTAGCTCCGATGTTACCTAAAGCGTACTGAAGGCGCCGGCGACGGGCAGCGGGGCCCCGCGGGAACGCTGGCAAACAATTGAGCCTTCAATCGAAGATAGCCCGCTGGCCGGGGAGCGTCAACGACGGCGAAGTACAGTGTTCCGGGATAGCAATGGCAGGGCGGCGGAAGGCCTGCAAGGGAACCTGGGCACGGCTTCCGAGCGTCTTACCAAGGGTGGGAAAAAGACTGAAAACTACGGACTTGCGCTGTGGCATCGGCCGCAAATCCTGTGATATAAGTTAGCAAATATCCGCGACATTGAGGTGCGCTCATGGCCAAGGACTCCAAGCCAGTCGTGAATCGTCGAAATTTCCTGAAGGGCGCGGCCGCAGGCGCCGCGGCCGGTGCCGCAGCTTTGGCCGCCGTGCCGGCGAGCGTCGCCGCGCAACCCGCTGAGCCCAAACGCGCGGCGCCGCCGCCGATGTCTCCGGCTGCGGAAACCGAAGCCCCCGCCATCTCGGAAGTTTTGACCGCGGATCGCACCGGCTCCGATGTCATGGTTGATGTCCTCAAATCGATTGGATTCGAATACGTCTGCGCCAATCCCGGCTCGAGTTTCCGCGGCCTGCACGAATCGATCATCAACTACGGCGGCAACAAGAGTCCGGAATTCATCACTTGCTGCCACGAAGAATCTTCGGTGGCCATGGCGCATGGTTACTACAAAGTAGAAGGCAAGCCGCTGGCGGTCCTGGCGCACGGCACGGTGGGCGTGCAGCATGCCGCGATGGCCATTTATAACGCCTACTGCGATCGCGTTCCGGTGTACGTAATTCTCGGAAACATCATCGACGAAACCAAGCGCGCGCCCGGCGTGGAGTGGTTTCACAGCGTGCAGGATGCCGCGGCACTTGTCCGCGATTTCACCAAGTGGGATGACCTTCCGATTTCGCTCGAGCATTTCGCGGAGTCCGCTAATCGCGCCTACCGCATTGCCATGACGCCGCCCACGCTGCCCGTGGTGCTCGTTGCCGACGGCGACCTGCAGGAGAGCGTGGTTCCCTCGGACGCGAAACTGCGCCTTCCCAAGCTCACCGTGGATCATCCGCCGGTGGGGGACGTCGGTTCCGTCAATGAAATCGCGCGCCTTCTGGTGGCTGCGGAAAATCCGGTGATCATCGCCGACCGCACCGCTCGCACGCCGGCGGGCCTGGCTTGTCTCGTGGATCTGGCGGAGACCCTGCAATGTTCGGTGATCGATCAGGCCGGCCGCATGAATTTCCCCACGCGCCATCCGCTCAACCAGTCCGACCGAGCGCGCGCTGCCGTGGCCGATGCCGATGTGATCCTTGGTTTGGACGTCGCCGATTTCTACGGCATCACGCACACCTACCGCGACCAGATCGAACGCACTTCCAAGTCCGGCATGAAATCGACCGCCAAGCTCATCACCATCAGCTCGGACGATCTGTTCATCAAGGCCAATTACCAGGATTTCCAGCGCTATAACGAAGTCGATTTGTCCATCGCCGCGGATTCCGAAGCCACACTGCCCTCGCTGACCGAAGCCGTGAAGCGCCTCTCCACCGACGACCGCAAGCGCGCCTACCAGGATCGCGGCGTGCGCCTGAAGGCCGCGCACATGCAGGCGCTCGAGCGGTCGCGCGACGCCGCCGCCTTCGCCTGGGACGCCAGCCCCATCAGCACCGCGCGCATGTGCATGGAGATCTGGGGGCAAATTCAGAACGAAGACTGGTCGCTGGTGGGCGCCACCACGTTTGTCAGCAAATGGCCGCAGCGGCTGTGGGATTTTAACAAGCATTACCAGTACATCGGCGGGGCCGGCGGCTACGGCATCGGCTACAACGCTCCCGCAGCCACCGGAGCGGCGCTGGCCAACCGCAAGTACGGCCGCCTTACAGTGAATATTCAGTGCGACGGCGACTTGATGTTCGCCCCTGGAATTTTGTGGACCGCCGCGCATCACAAGATTCCCGTGCTGCACATCATGCATAACAACCGCGCCTACCATCAGGAAGTGATGCAGGTGCAAATCATGGCCGACCGCCACAGCCGCGGCATCACCAACTGCGGCACGGGCACGACCATCACCGGCCCGGATATTTCCTACGCCAAGCTGGCCGAAAGCATGGGCATGTACGGCGAGGGACCGATCTCTGATCCCAAGGATCTGGGTCCGGCGATCAAGCGCGCCATCGAAGTGGTGAAACGTGGAGAGCCGGCGCTGGTCGATGTCGTTACGCAGCCGCGCTAAAAAAAATATAATTTGGAATCTTTAGGTGTGGCGGGGCAGCAAGGTGCGGGAGCCTGCCGGCAGGAATCGGCCTTAAAATAGTGAATTGCAAACAGGAGACGCGCGTGATGAACCGGTGCACACCGAAACGCTGGGCCAGCCTGCTGCCAATTCTTTTCGCCGTGTTGTGGTTCGTGATTCCTTCCGCGCGTGCGCAGCAATCCTCCGACGCAACTCCGGCCGGCAACGCGCAGAACGGCAAAAAACTTTTCATGAGCGACGGTTGCTATGAGTGCCACGGAAGACAAGGCCAGGGCGCGGCGCAAACCGGAGCCGCGCGTATCGGCCCGCCGATGCTGTCCTTTGACGGTTTTCAATCCTACGTCAGGGCGCCGCGAAACCAGATGCCGCCGTACACGAGTAAAGCCATTCCCGATCAGGATCTGGCGGATATTTACGCCTATCTGAAATCCATTCCCATGCCACCCAAGGGCAAAGATATTCCTTTGCTCAATAAATAATTATGCCGAAGTGAACGTATCACCGGATGGAGCCGCGGCTGAGGTTTCCATCCAATGAACGATATGAAGCTGACCTCTCGCCGTGCCTGGGCTTCCGCGACATTGATGTGGCGCTTTGGCGGATTGAGTTTGTGGGAACTAGTGAGAAGCGTCGCGCGCGACTCGCTGAGAAACGAATTGGTGGAGCGCGCTTCCGGCCTGGCCTTCGATTTTTTGTTCGCTCTTTTCCCCCTGCTTTTTATTCTGCTGGCGGCATTTAATCTTTTCGCCTCGCGCAGCCTGCAATTGCGCATCAGCCTGCTCGCCTATTTTTCCGACCTGCTTCCCACTCCCGCGTTTCAACTTCTAAATAGCACCACCGGCGAGCTTGCGGCCAACACCAGCGGGGAGAAGTTGGCCATCGGCCTGATCGTCGGGCTGTGGCTGGCCTCCGGCGGAGTGGCTTCCATCATCAGTTCGTTGAATGCGGCATTCCGCGTGGTGGAATCGCGCAGCTGGTTCAAGGTGCGCGGCATCGCCATGGCGCTGACGCTGGTTATCTCCGTCCTGATCCTCTCGGCGCTGGGCATCGTGCTGGTCAGCGCCCATTTTGTGGACTGGCTGGGCAAGGTTCTGCAGCTGGCGCCCGCGATGATTTTTATGTGGAAGGCATTGCAGTGGCCGACGGCCGTATTGTTCGTGATTTTTTCGTATTCCCTGATCTTTACGTTCGGGCCGAACCTGCCGGGCCGGCGCTGGTATTGGGTGACCCCGGGATCGGTGTTTGCCGCAACCCTGTGGCTGGCGGCGTCGGTGGGATTTCGTTTCTACCTTCGCTTCGTGAACAACTATACGGTCATTTTCGGATCGCTCGGCGCGGCGGCCATTCTGCTGGTCTGGCTGTACGTAACCGGGCTTGCATTTCTCCTGGGAGGCGAAATCAACGCCAGCATCGAACGCGCCGCGGCCTGGGATTCGGAAGAGGAGCGCGCGCTGTAGCTGTGGGAAGTGGCGCTTCGTTCGAAAAAGGCAGGAAACCGCATTCCGAGTTTTAATGGGTCTCTAAAAATAAAAAACTGTCATTCTGAGCGCTCGCACCGAGGACTCGCGCCGAGGCGAAGCGAAGAATCCCTCTTGCGTTCTTTGCTTGCGCGTAAATCGAAGAGAGATTCTTCGCTTCGCTCAGAATGACAGCGCAAGGCAGTTCCTTCGCCACGGGTTAAGCTTGCGGCGAAATAGTTTTCTTGCCCACGTTTTCGCTGATCACATCGCCGATGGCGATGGCCTGGCTGATCTGCTCGCGCAGGTTGTGAATTTCGCTGGGCGCATGGGAAAGCATCACGGTGTTGGTGTTGGAGGAAGCGCCGATTTCCTTCAGCGTGTCGAGATATTGCGTGAGCAGCACCAGCGTCATGACGTCGCGCGCCGTGGTGCCCTCGACCACTTTTTGAAAATCCTCCACCGATTCCTTCAGTCCGGCGATGATGGCCTTGCGCTGCGCGGCGATGCCTTCGCCCTGCAGTCGCTTGCTCTCGGCCTCGGCTTCCGCTTTTTTCACGGCGATGGTCTTGTCCGCTTCGCCTTTGGCCAGCGCTGCTTCCTGTTCGCGGCGCGCCGCGTTGATTTCATTCATGGCGGTCTTCACGCGAGCGTCGGGAACGATGTCCGTAACCAGCGCGCGCACGATGGCGAAACCGAAATTTTCCATGGTGGCGTCGAGTTCGTCTTTCACCGCTTTGGCGATCTGATCCTTCTCCAGATAGGCCTCGTCCAGCGCCAGTTTCGGCACGTGGCCGAGAATCACGTTGTAGACGTAGGATTCGATCTGCTTTTGCGGATCGGTGAGCTTGTAGTAGGCGTCGCTGACCTTGTCCGCCAGCACCTGGTATTGCACCGAGACCGGGATGACCACGAAAACGTTGTCCTTGGTTTTGGTCTCGATCTTGAACGGCAGTTCCTGCACGCGCATGTCGACCCGCTGCACGGTTTCGGCGAACGGCATCTTCAGCGACAGGCCCGGTCCGGCGACGCGCGAAAACTTGTTGAATCGCTCGACCACGCCGCGCTCCGCGGTATTGATCGTGAAGAACGAGCCGAGACAGCGCTCCGAGGCAGATAAACACCAGAGCCACGGTGAGAATGATAATGGTGAGACCGAGTGGGTTATCCAAGGATTCTCTCCTGCCGGGACGAAAGTCCTCCGCAACCAAATACGGAGTTGGCCCGGACGTGAAAATAGCGTTACTGTGCGGGTGCCGGGAATCTGCCGATGGCCCCGAGCACACCACGCCGCAGCCTGGGGCGGTGTTTCTGACACTTAAGTCGTAGAGTCCCCGGGATTGATCCGAGGAATTGGGAGCAAGCCACATTCCATCCCCGGGTGCGGCCAGAGCAATGCAAACACGCTGCTTACAGGTCGGGCAGCGGAATGGAAAAGTGCAGCATTTTGCGCATAGAAGGAGTTCGCCGTACGGTTTCAGCCGCAAATTTCAGTGAGTTTGAGAAGCAAGCGCTCTGGATGTTAACCGCGTGATAAACACGCGGAATGTACGCGACTCGCTTCCGCGCGGTACTTTGTTCAGAAGTTTCAACGGAAGGGCGAAATGAACGTTTGGTCAAAATGGAAGACGCGTCCGCAAACGATCTGGCTGCGCAAGGCGTTCTTTCAGATTCATCTTTGGACCGGAATTGGGCTGGGGCTTTACATCCTGCTGATGAGCGTGACCGGTTCCGCGCTGATTTTCCGGCGAGAACTGGCGCGGTGGCTGGTGCAGGAGCCGCGCGTGACGGCCGGTCCCGGCCCGCGCATGACTGAAGAGGAACTCAGCCAGGCCGCCAGGCGCGATTATCCCGGCTTGGAAGTGGTCCGCGTCTCGCTGCGAAAAAATTCCGATCAGGCCGCCGAAGATATGGCTGGAATCGCCCAGGAAAAAATTGCAGCGTCTCTTTAATCCCTACACCGGCGCGGACCTGGGCGATTTGGTCGGCCGCGGCTATCGTTTTCTCTATCTGGCTGGTCGATTTGCATGACAATCTTCTGGCGGCGCATGCGGGGCGGTTGCTGAACGCAGCCGGAGGTATTTTCACTCTGCTCCTGGCAGTGACGGGGGCGGTGATCTGGTGGCCGGGAATCGAGTCGTGGCGGCGAAGCTTGAGCTTCCGGTGGAAAAACAGCCCCAAGGGAATGAACTGGGCGCTGCACAGCGCGATGGGTTTCTGGACGTTTGGATTTTTCTTGATGTGGGCCGTCTCTGGAATTTACCTGTCCATCCCAGAACAGTTCAACAACGCGGTGGATTTTCTCGAACCGCTGCAGCCCGGCCGCGGCAGCCAGAGAGCCGGCGACCGCATTCTGTTCTGGCTGGCCCAGGCGCACTTCGGGCGCTTTGCCGGCATTCCAGTAAAAATCCTGTGGACGCTGATCGGTCTGGTTCCCGCGGCCCTGCTCGTCACCGGCACAATGCTGTGGTGGAATCGCGTTCTTAAGCCCTGGCTGGCGCGCCCGATTGCGACCGTGGCGCAACCTCAGAACCGGGCCGCCGGCGCCTCCGAATCCTCATTCGAATCGCGCTCGTAGCGGCATCCGAAGATTCTCAGGATGTCAGGGGCGTCCGCTGCGTTCGACGCGTTCGCGATCCGCGGAAGGAGCTAAAACCGAAGCGTTTTCCGGGACGGAGAACAGGGTGGAGAAATCGAGAAAAGCCGAAAGAGCATTGCGGCGGGATTGAATCAGGCGTCAGCAGTCATTACAGGCTGGGGAAATACCCAAGACGTTGTCATTCTGAGCGGAGCGAAGAATCCCTCTTTGTTCTTTTGCTTGCACTTAGATCGAAGAGAGATTCTTCGCTTCGCTCAAAATGACAAAAAATGCAGTTTTTCCGCCAACTGATTAGCCCGCGAACGCCCAGACACCAGTCACCGGTCCCAGTCCCCAGTTACGAATCTTCGCTCACCGAATCTGCACCAGCGATTCGGGCGAAGACGGTGGCGTGGCGACGGGCTTGAGCGTCTGCGGGCCGCGCCAGTTGTCCACCACGGCGATCTGCTGCACGCAGGAAACCGTGCAGCGCGGCGCGCAATGTTTCTTCGTGAAATATTCGCGGCGCAGGTCCTCGGCCGTATATTTTTCCAGCGGAATGCCCGGATAGCCGCGCTGCTGCGAGCACCAGTGCACCAGCCCGTCCTCGCAGATGTAGAGATAGCGCGAGCCGGAGCGGCAACGCCAGTCGTTGGGCTTGCCCTTGGCGATGTTGTGCTGAAATCCGTTGATGCGCGAGAATCCGCGCTTGCCCATGCGCCATGATCTCTTCAAAGATTTCGATCTCGCGCGCCGCCGAGCGGTTTCAGCTGCCCCTGGCCGTCGTGCAGAATGCCGACCGTGCTGGTGAAGCCCAGTTCCTGCGCGCGGCGCGCCACCGCCAGCGCGTCCTCCGGATTTTTCACGCCGCTGCCCAGCACCGAATTGATGTTCACCTGAAATACGGCGTGGTCGGCCAGCAGCTTCAATTTCTGATCGAGCACCTTGAGGCTCTTCATCGAAACTTCGTCGGGCATGGCGTTGTCGATGCTGATCTGCAGGTATTCGAGGCCCGCGCGGTTCAAGCGCTCGATGCGCTCGGCGGTCAGCAGGTAGCCGTTGGTGATCATGCCGGACAGAATCCCGTTCTGGCGCATGCGCGCGATGATCTGGTCCAGCTCCGGATGCAGCAGCGGCTCGCCGCCGCTGATCGTGATCACCGACGTGCCCATCTCGCCCAGACGATCGATTCGCCGGAACATTTCGGCGGTCTCGACCGGCTTCGAGAAATCGTCGAACTCGTTGCAATACGTGCAGGCCAGATTGCAGCGCCGGATCGGAATGATGTGCACCAGCAGCGGATGCCGCGTCGAAACCAGTCCCTTCACCACGCCGCGCAATTCGCGCAGCACGCGTGCGCAGAACCGCAATCGCCGCCGCGTTTGGATGCTCAATGGCATTGCTAAACTATACAGGGATTTGCGATCGATTTGAACTCGCCCGAGGCCGCCGGCGTACCAAAATCGGGGCCGCTCCACAAGATCCAGGAGCGCGTGCCGGATCTGAATCTCATGGGCAACGAGGGCCCGTTTGCCGCAGCGGAGATGAAAATGCGAAACTCCGCTATCGATTGGCTAATTAATCACAACCGAAAACGTTATCCGGCTCGCCGCCGCGAATGCCCGGTATACTGATTGGGAAAGCTTCCCCTCGGAAGTCGCTCAGTCAACTAGTCGGATCTTCGCCGGTGAGTGCGATGAAAACGAATGCCGCGTCGGGAGCGGGCCAAACGCCGCTCGGGAGACGTGAAACCGAGACACGCCCAGGTCCTCAAACCGACTGGGCGGGGCTTGCCTGGCTCACCGTCCTGGTGGCTCTGGGCCTTGCCGGCTTTGAAAACCTGGAGCACTTTCTTTTTCCAAACCTCACTTCGCTGCAGCACCAGGCCATTACCGTTTGTCTGGGAACGATTGCCGCCGTCGTCGGCACCTACTCGCTGACGCGCCGGCTGGACCGCGCGCTGGAGCGCCAGCGGCAAGCGGAAACCAAGCTGGCCCTGGATCGCAACGTCCTGCGCACGGTAACCGATAACATCCCCGACAGCATTTTTGCGAAAGACACGGAAGGCCGCTACCTCTTGGCCAACAAAGCCTTTGCGGCCCTGCACGGAGTGAAATCGCCCGACGAACTCCTGGGCAAAACCGTTTTCGACCTGTTTCCCAAAGAGCGCGCCAGCGTACTGCACGCGGACGATTTGCAGGTGATGAGATCCGGCGGCAGCCAACTGGAGACGGAACGCACCGCCGTCGATCAGGATGGAACGCTGAAGGTTCTGCTGACCACCAAAGTTCCGCTGATCGATCCGAGCGAAAAAGTGATCGGAATCGTCGGCGTGCACCGGGACATCACTCGCCGCAAGGAAGCGGAGCACCGGCTGCGGCAGAGCGAAGCGAACCTGGCGGCCGCGCAGCGCATCGCGCATTTCGGAAGCATCGAGCTGGATCTGGTGGATCGCAATACTCCGGAAAAAAATCCAGTGCGCTGGTCCGACGAAGTATTTCGTATTTTTGGCTACCCGGTTGGCGTCACGGAGCCTTCGCGCGCGGCATTTTTCCGCATCGTGCATCCATCCGATACGGACGAAGTGCGCCGCGTCCTGGATGCCGCCCTGCGCGAAGCCAAGCCCTATGCCGTCGATTTCAGAATCATTCGCCCGGACGGCACGGAACGCCATATCCACGAGCGCGGCGACATTATTGTCGATCCCAAAACGCAGACGCCGCTCAAGCTGGTTGGCAGCGTCCAGGACGTCACCGATCAGGCCCGCGCCGAAATGCAGGTCCAGGAAGCGAATCGTGAGTTGGGGTTGAAAGTGCGGGAATTGGAACAGCGCACCAGGGAAATCCGCCTCTTGAGCGAGATGGGACAAAAGCTGCAATCCTGCAACGAAGACCGCGAAGCCTACCAGGAGATCAGCTTTGCCGCCGAGCAGCTGTTTGAAGGATGGTCCGGCGCAGTGTGCGTGACCAGCGCATCGCGCACCGCCGTGGAACGCGTCTTCGGCTGGGGAGACATTCTGGGAGGCACCCAGGTGTTCGCACCCGATGAGTGCTGGGCGTTGCGCCGCGGCAAATTGCAGTCCTACCGCGCGGGAGAGAAGGTCGTGCCCTGCCGCCACCTCGATTCGGCCAAAGTGTCGGAGTCGCTCTGCGTTCCTCTCGTGGCGCTGAACGAAACCATCGGAATTGTGAGCTTGCAGCGTATGCGGCGTTCCGAGCAGGAAAAGGACGTGTCGCAAACCTCCATGGAGTCCGAACGCCGGCTGGCTACCGTTTTCGCCGAGCAAGTGGCGATGGCGCTGGGCAATCTGACGCTGCGCGCGAGCTTGAAAAACCAGTCCATTTGCGATCCACTCACCGGCCTTTTCAACCGGCGCTACATGGAGGAATCGCTGGAGCGGGAATTCGGCCGCGCCAAGCGCAACAAGACCTCCTTGGCCATCATCATGATGGATTTGGACCATTTCAAGCGATTCAACGACACTTTCGGCCACCAGGGTGGCGATGCGCTTTTGCGGAGCCTGGGCGACTTGTTAAAGCGGACGACGCGCGGGCAGGACATTGCCTGCCGGTACGGCGGCGAAGAATTTGCTCTGGTTCTTACCGATAGCAATGTGCAGGGTGCGATGCAGCGCTGCGAGAACTTGCGCCTGGAAGTGAAGCAGTTGAGCGTGGAATATGCCGGGCAACTCCTCGGCGCCGTCTCCATATCTATGGGCGTCGCCTTGTACCCCGATCACGGTACAAATAGCGCCGATGTGATGCGCGCCGCCGACCAGGCCCTGTACCATGCCAAGCGCGAAGGCCGCGACCGCATCTCGGTTTGGACCGCCGAAGCGGTGGTTTGAAAAAATTCCGAAACAATTCTCCGGTCTTCCGCAGTGGCGCATGCTTTAGCTTGCGGCGGCGGGTGTAGGTGTAGCGGGTGTCCAAACTGCGCAAGCTAAAGCATGCGCCACCAGATTTTGTCGCCTCCTCCCTCACAGATTTTGCAATGAATCCTTCCGCAGGGGCAGCGATTTCCTCCCTCTGCGTCAATGTTGTAGAATACTGATTATGGTGAATTTAATTTGAAAATGTCCGTCCTTACGCACTCATATCTGTGTCCGGTTTGGCTTGCGAATCATACCGTTGTGGCTGAGCATCCGCTGGCCCGCATCAGATCCGAGCGGTCATGAATTTGAAGCGAACCATTGCGATCGCGTGCTTATTTCTTGCGGCTGTTCTCGCGGCCACTGTTCCGACTCGGGTGTCAGCTCAGGAAACTGCATCGTCCGATGAGACAGCAGGGGAGCAGGCAGCGCCTGCGAATGACCCGCGCGATCCTGCGAACCCGGAGCCGGCGCCCGATGGTCTCTGGAGTTGGCTCAAACAGGGGAAGATCACCCTCAATACCCGCTATCGCTTCGAAGCGTTCGAACGGGACGGTGCTCCGTTTACGGCGCCGGCCTACGCGCCTACTCTGCGAATCGCGCCGGGTTACCAGACGCCTACGTTCCACGGTTTTTCGGCGTTCGCCGAGTTCAATGCGGTGCTGGTCACCGGGCCCGCAGACTACAGCGTTCCCACGGTTCCGTCCCAGGACCTCACGGATCGGCCAAGCATTCAGGACCCGCGCAACATGGATCTGAGCCAGGCCTATGTGAAATGGACGCATCGCATTGCGAATAAAAACGTGGCCGTCACCGTTGGCCGGCAGGAAATGGCGCTCAACGACGGCCGCTTCCTCAGCGTCTCTTACTGGCGGCAGGTCCACGGAAGCTTCGACGCCGCCCGCGTGGACGCGGATCTGCCCGGCGATTTCTCGTTCACCTATGCGTTCATCAATCGCGTCTACCGGATTGTCGGCGATGAAGCCACGGACGGCATGCCGCCGACGCACGCGGATATGATCAGCCTGGCGTGGACCAAGCCGTCGAAAATCCGCGCCGATTTCTACGGCTTGCTGCTGAACTACCGCGCCCCTGCTCAATTCTCGATGTCCACGCAGACGTATGGCTTGAGGCTCAACGGACCGTACAAGCTCAGTGAGAATTGGAGCGTCGTGTACACCGCGGAGTTTGCCAAGCAGATGAACTACGGGACAAATCCCAACCGCGTGGACGCCAATTATTATCTGGGCGAGATTGGTCCGGGCTGGAAGCAATTCACGTTCAAGGCGGGTTATGCGCTGCTCGGCGGGCGCTCCGTCACGGACAAGCTGAGCACTCCGCTGTCGCCGCCGTTCAACGGTTGGACCGATTTATTTACCAACGATCCCAGCGCGGACGGTGGGAACGGTCTGGAAGCGCGCTATCTTTGGGCCAACGCGCCGATCAAGTGGCTGGACGGAGCGGTGGGCACAATCATCTTCTACGACTACCACTCGGACAACCTGCACGTGCATTACGGAAAAGAGCTGGATTCCGCGCTGGCGTACAAAGTAAAGCGGATCAGCGACAAGTGGGAAATCGGGTGGCGTTTCGGGCGCTACTGGTCGGACCGGCTTTTTTCAAATGCCATCAGGACTTCGGTCTACACCAGTTTTACACTCTGAAGGTTAGACGTCCCAAGTGGCGCCGGCTTCAGCCGGCGGGTGTTTCCATTCACCAGGTTCGGCGTACCGAAAACGAAATTCCACAGGCTGAAGCCTGTGCTACTACATCCGGCTACCCGCCGCGCGTGTGCATTTCCAGATGCGGATCCTGGCGTAGCTGCTCGATCTCCACCAGCACGCCTCGCTTGCCGGCGGCGGCGCGCAATTCCGCGCCGCGATCCTGGCGCCCGGTCCAGATACTCGAAATGCGTTCCGCAATTTCTTCCGCAGGGGCGCCGCCGCGCAGCATATTTCGCAAGTCAACCCCCGACTGCGCATACAAACACAAATACCAGAGTCCATCGGCGGTCAGGCGGCTGCGGTCGCACGTTCGGCAAAAAGGCGTCGTGGTCGAAGCGATGATTCCGAATACCGTGCCGTCCGGCAGTTGAAACCGTTCAGCAGGGGCCGAGGAATTTTCGTTCAGCGGCGTGATCGCGCCGTAACGTTCGCTGAGCCGCTCGAGAATTTCCGCGCGCGTGTAAACTTTGTCCATCGACCACTCCTTCGCGCCGCCCACATCCATGTACTCGATGAAGCGCACCTCAGCGCCAACGCCGCGGCCGTACTCGATCAGATCGGCCAGTTCGTCGTCATTCACGCCGCGAATCACCACAGTATCGAGCTTCAGCCGCGGAAAGCCGAGTCTCTCCGCGGCGGCGATCCCGGCGAGCACTTGCGCATGCGTGTCGCGCCCTGTGAGGGCGACGAAGCGCTCCGGGCGCAATGTATCCAGGCTGAGCGTGACGCGATGCAGTCCGGCATCACGCAGCGCCTCGCCGTGTTCGGCGAACAGCACGCCATTGGTCGTAAGCGCCAGATCGCGGATCCGTGGATTGGCCGCCAGCATGCGCACCAGACTCGGAAGATCGCGCCGCAACAGCGGCTCGCCGCCGGTCAGGCGCACGTCCTCCACACCCAGCGAGGTGAAGACCTCCACCAGCCGCGCAATTTCCTCAAATGTCAGCAATTCCTGCCGCGGCAGCCAGATGTAATCCTCCTCCGGCATGCAGTAGTTGCAGCGCAGGTTGCAGCGGTCCGTGACCGACACGCGCAGGCTGCGCAGGGGCCGGCCGAACTGGTCGGCTACAGCGGGGGTTGGGGACACCTGTTCGCGGGCTGAATCTCCGGGAAGCATACCGTTATGGTAGGTGGAGTTAAGCGGCGCGTCAAACTTCTTCATGTGTTGAAATGGGCTCTTTAAGGTGTTCGCAGCAAAAGAAAGCTGACAGGCTGAAGAGGCTGTAGAGACCGCGAAAACCTCAAAACGCTGTCATTCTGAGCGGAGCGAAGAATCTCTCTTCGATCAAGGTGCGAGCAAACAAAGAGAGATTCTTCGCTTCGCTCTGAATGACACGCCAAGGTAATTTTTGTGCAGGCTTTCTACCCCTCGTCTTGAGCCTGCGCCTTCAGTTTGGCAATCACCGATGGATCGGCAAGCGTCGTCGTGTCTCCCAGCACGCGCCCCTCGGCGATGTCGCGCAGCAACCGCCGCATGATTTTCGCGCTGCGCGTTTTGGGTAGCTCGGCGGTAAAGAAAATGTCGTCGGGCTTGGCGATTGAGCCGATCTTGGTGGCGACGTGGATTCTCAATTCTTCCTTCAGTGCGTCGCTGGCTGCAATGCCTTCCTTCAGGGTGACGAACGCCGAAATTCCCTGGCCTTTGATGTCATGCGTCTTGCCGATCACCGCGGCTTCGGCCACCGAATGGTGATCGACCAGCGCGCTTTCCACTTCGTAGGTCGAGATGCGGTGGCCGGAGACGTTCATCACGTCATCCACACGGCCCAGCAGCCAGAAATAGCCGTCTTCGTCCAGCTTGCAGCCATCCCCGGTAAAATATTTTCCGGGATAGCGCGACCAGTAATTCTGCACGTAGCGTTCCGGATCGCCGTAAATCGTGCGGAACATCGAGGGCCACGGTTTGTTCAAAATCAAATAGCCGCCTCCGCCCGGACCCACGGCGTTGCCGTCGGTATCCACTACCTCCGCGATGATTCCCGGAAGAGGTCTCGTGGCCGAGCCAGGCTTGGTGGCGGTAATTCCGGGCAGCGGAGAGATCATGATGCCGCCGGTCTCCGTTTGCCACCAGGTGTCGACGATCGGGCAGCGCCCGTGGCCGATGGTTTCGTTGTACCAGATCCAGGCCTCGGGATTGATCGGTTCGCCCACGGTTCCGATCAGCCGCAGCGACGACAGTCTGTACTTCGCGGGAATTTCCTGGCCCCAGCGCATGAAAGTGCGAATCGCCGTCGGCGCCGTGTAGAAAATATTCACGCCGTACTTGTCGATCAGGTTCCAGAAGCGGCCGCGGTCGGGGAAGTCCGGCGTGCCTTCATACATCATGGTCGTCGTACCGTTGGCTAGCGGACCGTACACGATGTAGGAGTGGCCGGTAACCCAGCCGATATCGGCAGTGCACCAGTAGACATCGTCCTCCTTGATGTCGAATACGTAGCGATGCGTGGTGCTCACGCCCAACAGGTATCCGGCTGTGGTGTGCACCACGCCTTTCGGCTTTCCCGTGGTGCCGCTGGTGTAAAGGATGAACAGCATATCCTCGGCGTCCATCGGCTCGGCGGCGCATTCATCTGAGGCGTTGGCGACGATGTCGTGCCACCAGACATCGCGGCCGGGCTTCATGGAAATCTGCGCTGTCGTCTCCATGCGTTGGCCGACGCGCTCCAAAACGACGACTTTTTCGATAGTCGGTGTCCCGGTCAGCGCATCGTCCACGCTGGCCTTGAGCGGCACCACGGTTCCGCGCCGCCAGGCGCCGTCCGCGGTGATCAACACTTTTGCCTTGGCGTCGTTGATGCGTTCGCGCAGCGCTTCCGCCGAAAATCCGCCGAACACCACCGAGTGTGCCGCGCCGATTTTCGCGCAGGCGAGCATGGCAATCGCCAGCTCCGGAACCATGCCCATATAAATCGCAACGCGGTCGCCCTTTACCACGCCCAGCGATTTCAGCGCATTGGCAAAGTGGTTCACTTCGCGCTCGCAACATTCCAAACGTCATCACGCGCGAGTCGCCCGGTTCGCCCTCCCAGATGATCGCCGCTTTATTTCGCCGTGCGCGATTGCGCGTGGCGGTCCACGCAGTTGTATGTCACGTTCAGTTTTCCGCCCACGAACCACTTGGCCCACGGCGCGTTCCACTCCAGCACGCGCGTGTGCGGCGCAAACCAATCCAGATTTTTTGCCTGCTCCGCCCAGAACGCTTCCGGATTCGCGGCAGCGCTTTCATAGATAGCGGGATCATTCCAGTTGGCGCGCTTTTTGAACGCTTCGGAAGGAGGAAATGTGCGCCGCTCGTCGAGCAGGGCGTCAAAACTCTTTTCGCTGGGCGATGACATTTCGGGCAAACTCCGCATCAAGGATCAAGCCTAAGGCTGCTTTGCACTTCAGCGATTCACCTTATCTTGTGGGTTTTAGGATGTCGGACGAGGCACAGGTTGTCAATGGACGGCTCAGCGCGGTGCGTCGATGACGCAATGAGCGGTGCGGTCTAGGAGTACCTGCATTCATCGAGGAATTGCGCGGAGCGATGCGCAACACGCGGAAGGCCGTATAAAAATTCGGTGCGGGAAATTCAGCTTCCACTACAATCGGGCTCGTACACGGCGTGACGCAGCGTACGACGGCCTAGGCAACTTCGCCGGTCACAAATTGCGCGAGGGTTGAGTAGCACAGCCAGGAGTGGCTGTGCTACCGAAACTTATCGCAACGCCGCGCGGGCGCGATCCATCAGACCATTGATGTAGGAATTTTTCGCGGCGGGCGGCTGCGGCTGACCCGGCGGCCCGTCCGTAACGGTGTAGAGCTTGCCGTCGCGAAGATAATAGTTTTTCGGCCTCCGTGCGATTGAGCGGCCGCGCGCCGCGGCGCCCGAACACGGCGAGCTGATTGCCGCTTTCATCCACGGCGCGGTCGCGGTCAATTCCGCGCGAGATCGCCAGCGCCGGACCGGCTGTGCGATATGTGGCAATCAATTTTGGCGTGGGCCGCGGGCTGAAGCCGTACGATTCGGGGGAATCTGACGGCGAAATCACCTGCAGGATGCGCAAGCCGTTGCGTCCATCGGCGACGTAGGCGAACACGCTGGCATCCACCGCGCCGATTTTTACGTCGTTCACATCGTTCAGTTGGCCTCCGGCGGTGAACGTCTGATCGAGGCGCGGATGCTCCGGCTGCTCGACATTGACCAGCGCGATTCCATTTTTTCCCGCGGAGACATACGCATACGTGCGCGAAACGGTTACGTTGCGCGCGTCGTTGATCGGCACAAATGCGCCCGGAAACGATTCGTGGGATGCGCAAGATCGGTGACGTCGAGCGTTTTCAATCCCTGGCGATCGGCGACAAACGCGTAGCGGAATTGCACGGCGACGCCCTGCGGATCGATCAGATCCGGCGCGCCGATTTCAGCGGTGACGCGCGGCGCGAGCGGATTGTCGAGATCGACGACCACCAGTCCGCGGTCGCACAAAATGTAGGCGTAGGTTCCCGCGATGGTGATGCGGCGCGCGCCGTTCAGGATTCCGCCGGGATTGAACGTGGCCGCGCGGCCGATGAAATTATTTTGCGGATTGCCGTCCAGCAGCGTGCCGACGCCGGGATTCTTTCCCTTCAAATCCGGATTGCCGACGACGACCAGCCCTTCGTATTTGTCCGTGACGTAAAGAAAGCCGTACATCAGATGAATTTTCTGCTCTTCGTTTGCAGGATCCTGCGTGCGCAGGGGATCGACGGCGAGCGTCGTCGGCGTGGCCACGGCCGTCGCATATTGCGTCTTCACGTAGAGCCGCTGCCCGAGCGGCGACACCGGCGCGGTCACCATGCGCTCGGAAAATCCCTTGTTATCGATGTTGGCGACGTCGAAGACGCGGAAGCCGTCCGCGCCCATCGCCGCATAGGCGTATTCTCCGCGCAGCTGGATGTCGAGAACATTTCCGTCGTGGCGATACGCGGTGGTGAGTTCGCGCTGGCGCTCCTCGTGCTTGCGGAAATCGTCGGGATAGGCCATGCGCTGCAAATCGCTGCCGATCACCGCTTCCGGCTCGTCGTGCTCGGCGGTCACGACGGCGTCAAATCCCTTGCTGCCTGTGGCGACGTAGACGTAGCGGCCCATGAAGTTGAGGAAATTCGTGCCCTGCAGCAGCAGCATGGACATCCAGGCATTGTTGTCGCGCGCCGCGGAGACGTGGCAATCCGTGCACGTCTTGGTTTCGCGCGCGCGCACCGTGTGCGGCACGAACGTGGAGAATGCCTGCCCGCTGAAACCTTCGGCGGAAACCGTCTGCTGCGTGTTGTAGAGCCACTCGCGATTCGCGTTCTGCGAACTCACCAGAATCGCGCAGGAAGAGCGCGCCGGCGCGATGCGATGTCCGGTAACCGTGCCGTCCACGCCCAGCATGTAGCCGTCATCGCGCAGCACCTGAAAATTGTAGGAAGTCTAGTTGCGCGTCGTCAGGCCTTCGTTGTGCAGCATCGGCGCTTTTTCGTTCGCGGTCATGGACAGATGGCAGCCGAAACAGTTGGGCGTCCACGAAGTGTGGCAGGCGTAGCAGGTCATGCTGCTGTTGGCATGCGCGAGCTGCGATTCGTCCTTCGGCACGTCGCCCCAGGTCTTGCCGTCCGTGCGCAGCGTTTTCGCCAGGCGCGATTTCTCGTTGTAGTGCGGATTGCCCGGCGTGATCGAATCCAGCGTCTGCACCACTTCCCATTCCAGATGCGGGTCCATCATCGAGCGCTGGATCAGTTTGCCGTCGCGCCATTCGAATCGCCGCTCGCGCCACGGTGTGCGCAACGCTTCGAGATGCGTGCCGCCGCCGGAGCGGCGGGGCCGGAAGTGAGATAGCGTCGCGCGCTGCGCGATCGTGCCGTGGCAATCGACGCAATCGAGTTCGATCGCGGCGCGCGACTCGCCGTACAGTTTTCCGCGTGCCGTGGCTGTCCTGCTCGAAGTGGCAGTCCACGCACTGCATGCCTTTTTGCAGGTGAATGTCGGCAAGATGCGCGGCCTTATCGAATTTTTTCGGATCGTCAGGCAGCGACCGTACCGCCTTTTTCGTCGAGCAAATGGCCCTGGCGGTCGCGCGCGAACACAGCGCGAAACAGCCAGCCGTGGCTGTGAAAATCGGCGAACTGCGTCGTCTTTCAACTTTGATTGAATTCCGGCGTGCCCGTTTCCGCCAGGAACTTCGGGTCAGACCACAATCCGCGCGCCGCCGCGCCCTCGGGATTGCGTTGCGATACTTCCCATTTTTCCTGTTCGCTTGGGATTGCGCTGCTCCTTCGGATACATCGCGTCGCCGTCGGATTCGTTGTCCCACCACGTGTAGCCGAAATACGTGGTCACCATATTCGTGCCGGGATGGACGTGGCACACCATGCACTGGCTGGACGGAATCGAGCGCGTGAATTCGTGGCGGATCGGATGGCCGGATTCCTCGTGCGGAATCGTCGGATCGTTCGAAGCGCTGAAGCCGCGGTTGCCGAACTGCGCGTACTGCGCGGAATGTTGCGGTGCGCGATCGTTGGCATACACCACGTGGCACGCCGTGCAGCCGCTGGCGCGATAGTCGCCGGGCTGATCGTTCGTGCCGGGCAGCGAGAGCAGCGGATCGAGCAGGCGCGTCTTCTGCAGCCCGAGAAATACGGGATCGGTGCGAAGCTGCGTGCCGAATCCGCGCGTGCTGAGCTTGTCGTCGGGTTTTCCGGCATCATCGCGCGCGAACCGGCTCGCCGACTTCGCCTTTCGGTCCGCCGCCGCGTTCGAACACGCGCAAGACATTTCCGGGCTGCGAAATCTCCCAGCGCTCGAGCGGCGTGATTTCCGGCAGCACGCCTTTGGTCCGGGTTTCCTCCGGGGCTGGGCTGGCGGAATCGTTCGAACCTCCTGCGGCGTGCCGTCGCTGCGAGTAGCTTTCGCCGAACCGCGTATCTTTGTGCGGGTAGGCGCCGTTGTTGTAAAGCGCGGCGCCCCACAGCATGCCGCCGGTCGTCATCATGCTGGTCGAAACGTTGCGCACTTCCGAGGCGTGGCAGCCGGCGCTGCCGCATGTTTCCGCCGCGATTCGCAGATCGCCGGGATTCACGAAGCGGACGTACTCCGGGCTTTCCTTCAGCCAGGCCGTGTACAGCCGCTCCGGATTCGCGGATCGATTGGCGAGCTTCGGCGTCGCGCGGTTGCGGGTGCGCTTGGCGCTTCGTTTGATCGTACTCGGGCGAGGACTGGCAGCAGTTCCTGCGGCGACTGCGCGCATCCGCGTTTCCGCCGTGGCAATCCGTGCAGCCCAGGCGCACCGTGCCGGTCGCGTGCATCGTCGGCTGGTCGGTCTGCGTGTGGCAGGAAATGCAGCCGGCAGCTTTTTCTGTCGGCGGCTTCCTGCGTCTGGCCCAGCAGGCTGGGGCCGGAGTTTTCGTCGGCGGCACGCAACGGAGGGCGCGGGCATTCGCGCGGCCAGTGCGACGAGGATCAAGCTCACAGCCAGCGCGACCCAGGAAGTGACGTGTGCACGATAGCCAAAGATGCTCCGATTTGTCATCCGGTGATTCATTGATGTCTCAACGTTGATCGGCCTTCGACTGCCGTATCCGTTTCAAGTAGCACAGCCATGCTGCGCTGGCTGTGCATTAGTCGCTTCAAAACTGAACCGTCACATTCGCGAACACCGAGAACTGTGTCTTGCCCGAAAAAATGTCGCGAAATCCCTGTCCCGGCGAGAGCGCCGACGGCGCCTCCGGTAATCGAAATATTTTCCGACAGCGGCGGCCGGTACTGGAAGCCCAGGCTGGAGTCCACGCCAATCGTGTTGTGGATGGGCGATTCAAACAGCAGCAGTTCGATGGGCGCAGTGCGTTCGAATCGCAAGTAATTCACGTTCAGAAAGCTTCTCAGTTTCGGCGTCAGATCGAAATTCGCGCCGGCGTTCACCAGAAAAATTCCCGGATTCACGAAATTGGCCTGGCCCTCTTCTTTGTTGGTGCGCAGGCTGGGCAGCAGGCTGTTGCCGGAGAAGTCAGCGCCACGCCGGTTCCCGTAAGTCGAATTCCTTCGCGGTTCCAGAAGCTGAAAATTCCGCCGGCGAACGAAGGGTCGTCCACGATCGTGTCGAATCCCGTGGCGCGGCCGTCGCGCGGATTTCCGTCGCCGGAGGCGTAGAAGGCCGAAACTTTGTAGCGGATCCAGTCCCGGTCGAGCGAAACTTCCGCGGCCGCCATCTGCGCGTTGATGGTGACCGGGCGGCCCGCGATGGGATTCAGGCTGTCGGTGCCCAGCGCCTCGTAGAACGCGTGATTCACGTTGACGCGGCCGAAATGGCCGTTGCCGGTCCAGCCCAGATACGCGGCGCGGATTTCGTGCGGCTGAAAAACGCCGATGGGAGAGGGACGCACCAGAAATCCGTTGTCGTCGTAGTGCACGCTGGCATCGTCCTTGTTGTAATGAATGCTGAACTGCGTGGTGTAGCCGGGCTTGACGAAATCCTGCATGTAGAAATTGGCGAGAACGACCTGCTGGTGGCGCGGCTGCGAACGTGTTGAGCCCGCTGTTCGTGTTCTTTTCCAGCAGATTGAAATAGGCGGCGTTGTATTCCCAGCGGTCGGAATGGAGATTTCCGAACACGCGCACGCCCGGCTGTTCGTCCACGAAAATAAATCCGCGGAAATCGCTGGAAAATTCCTGAATCCCCGCGCGCACGGAAAGGAAATCGTAGTTCGGGCTCAAATCGCGAATCTTGTATTCCACGAAAGCTTCCTGCAGTGCGGCGTGCGCCTCGCAGCCGCGTGGTGCCGTCGCGAACGTCGATGTTCACAATTCCCAGCTCCCGCACGTCCAGGTAGTTCACGTTCACCGCGGGCGTAACCTGAATTCGCCAGTCGGCTGGGCGGAACGATGTGTCCCCGTGAAACAGGTCAAAGGAAAAGCGGAACGTCTGGCTGAGCGCAAATTGCTCGCCCTTGCCGAAAAAATCGCTGCTGCCCGGGCTGGGCCGAGCTGACGTTGCTCGTCTGCTGGAACGCGCCGTTCTTCCAGCGATGTGTCCGACGTCGCCGTGATGTTCAGAAATGTTTGTTGCCCGAAAATCGGTTTGTCGCCTTTCAGCCGGTTGCGGTTGAACGGATCCCACCAGTGGCTGGTGCGCACGTACGGATATTCGCCCGCTGCGGCCGTAGCGATTCCACTCCGGCATGGCCACGTTCCAGCGATCCGGCATCTCGAGAAACACGGAATTGGCGGGAGGTAAAGTTTCTGGAAGGGCTGCCATCTCCGATCCCGGTTCAGAGTCCGGACGGCGGCGCAGTTCGCGATACGAGGCAGCAGCGCCCGGGGAGTTTTCGGATTTGGCGCCAGCGGGAAGCGCTGGACCAAGCTCAGGCATGCGCGGCAATCGCGAAGCGCTTGTGGCGGAGCCTGCGGAAGGCGCCAGAGACAGCTCAACGGTGACGACATCACCCGCGTCGAGCCGCAAATCCTCGCGCGACATATTTCTCGAAGCCGTCACTTGCGACCAACAGCAGATAGTTGCCGGGCGCAAGATCCGGCAGGCGAAATACGCCGTCCGCGTTTGTCGAAACCGTTCGCGTCCTGCCCGTGGCGCGATCGGTCAGCGCGATCAACGCACCGCCAATGCCGCGTGATGCCGGATCGCTCACCACGCCTTGCAGCGCCGCGGTTTTCCTGGCTCCTTGCCTCGGGATCCTCTGCTCGTCCTGCGGCGGCATTGCGGGAGCAGGAAAGCTTTGTGGAGCCGTCGCATAATTCCGGGCAGGAATGCGCAGGGAAGCGAGCACGAATGCGGGACCTGACGATCGGCGTGAATAGGTTTGGCCGGCGGAGGTTCGCGAACGAAAATGGCGCGCAGAGCGTTGCGAACGTCCCTGCCGGGAAACGACGCGCCTCGGCGGGACGGTGCGCAGCCAGGGCTCCTGAGGCCAACATTGTCGAAACGAAGCAGCCCAGGCAGAGCCGTCGCAGAGGTTGGGAGAGGCGCCGCATCCTGAGTCTTGTGATTCTCCGGGCCGCGACGAAATGCCGAGCCCACCGCGAACTAGCTAACAACAATCTTCCGGCCACGGCAACGGGTTTTGGCCCGCCATGCGCCGACTATCAAACACGCTCGGTAAGCCCGGCTGCGCGCGATGGGCCGCTGTTCGCTGTTTCCAATGCGATCATTCGCGTCTATGCTTGCTCGTCGAGGAATCCATATGTCGAACGAACGGTCCCGGACGGTTCTGGCTTTCGACGTGTACGGCACGCTGATCGATCCGTTTCGAATGGAAGAGCACCTGCGCGCGCATTTCGGCGAAAAGGCGAGAGAGGCTTCCGAACTTTGGCGCGGCAAACAAATCGAATATTCCTTCCGCCGCGCGCTGATGAAGAGAGTACGAGACTTTCATGTCTGCACGGAGCAGGCGCTGCGCTTCGTCAGCTCACAGCTGGGAATCGTTCTTTCGCCGGGCGCTGTGGAAAATCTGATGGCGAAGTATCTGGAGTTGCCCGCGTATCCGGACGTTGCCGCGGCGCTGGCCGAATTCGCCGCGCGGGGATTTCAGATCGTGGCGTGTTCGAACGGAACCGAACGCTGCCGTTCGCGCCTCGCTTGAATCCGTCGGCCTGATGTCCCGTTTCAGCAAGATCGTAAGCGTGGACGCGCTGCGCACTTTTAAGCCCGATCCGGCGGTTTACGAATATCTGGTGGCGGAATCGGGCGTGCCGACGAGAAAAAGTCTGGCTGATTTCGAGCAATCCCTTTGACGTGATTGGCGCCAAAGCCTGCGGCCTGCGGACGGCGTGGGTGCGGCGTGATTCGAAGCGCGTCTTCGACCCATGGGGTATTGAGCCGGACGTTACGGTTCACAGCCTGGCGGAACTGCCGAAGATGCTTCCCGCCGGGTGATTCATCGCTTGCTGCTTCGAAAGAGTGCCGCCTGAACCGTTGCGGTTCTCGCACAACTCCGCAAGGCCGCTTGAGTGCTGCGTTGGCCCGTGATATCAAAGCAGGGACCTCTCATGGGCCTGCTCACAGACAAAATCACCAGCCTCAGAAATTTCAGCGGCCTATTTTCTATCGTTACCGTTGCGCTGGCTGCGTTCGTTTCAGGATGCGGCGGTGTGACCGGCGCGCTGACGTCTGCGCCTCCTCCGGCCACAGTCCAAAGCCTTGCCGCGGCGGACGTTTCCTCGCTGGTGCAAGCCGCTGCGCAGGCCGCCGACCCGAATACGATGGTCATTGCCGTGGTCGACCGCGCCGGAGATATTCTGGGCGTATACAGAAAACCGTCCGCGCCGGCGCTGGTAACAGGCAATTTCGGCGCACAAGTGGACGCCAACGAACTTGCCGTTTCTCTGGCCCGCACCGGCGCGTTTTTCAGCAACGATCAGGCACCGCTTTCCTCGCGCACCGTGCGGTTCATCAGCGGCATTCATTTCCCGCCGGGAGTCACCAACACGCCGAACGCGCCGCTTTACGGAATCGAGAACACCAATCGCGGCTGCGCGCTATCCTCCAATTTTATCGCCGGACAATCGGTTCTCCCGGCGCGGTCGATCAGTGGCGGCGCAACTGGACTCGGCATCGCCACCGGCAAGGCGAACTTGAATGACGATGATGCGTCCGCGGTGAATCCTGGAGGCGTGCCGCTGTTTCGCAACGGCAGCCTGGTGGGCGGCATCGGCGTGGCGGGAGTTGCGCCTGGCGTCGCAGAATTTGCGGCCTATACCGCGGCGACATCCAACGGATTCGGCCCGACGCCGGCAGCGCCGGGCGTTGTCTTCATCGGCGGCGTGGCGCTGCCCTTTGTCGACCAGACGACGCGGCCCGCGGGAATCGGCCCCGGAATTTTTAGCGGAAGTTTTGTCGTGGCGCCGTCGGCCAGTCCCGGGACGCCACCGCAAGGCATGCTGGTTGCGCCAGCAGCAGGGCCGCTCGGCGGGCTGAGTGCGTCCGATGTAAGCGGCATCATCAACAATTCCATTGCCACCGCGAACTCGACTCGCGCCGTAATTCGGCTGCCGATTGGTTCTTCCGCTCGCATGGCGATTGCCGTCGCCGATCTTGACGGCACCATCATCGGGCTGTATCGCATGGCGGACAGCACGGTGTTCAGCATAGACGTGGCGGCCAGCAAGGCGCGCAACATGGTCTACTTTAACGGCGCCGCGCGAACCGCCGCCGACCTGATGGGTGTCCCGGTCGGAACCGCCGTCACGAATCGCACCATCGGTTTTGGAGCCCAGCCGTTTTTTCCTCCCGGAATTGACGGCAGCTCTCCCGGCCCGTTTTTTAATCTTTACGCGCAAGATGTCGCCAATCCCTGCACGCAAGGCTTCCAGGCTCCCGGGCCGAATCAGAGCGGAGTCGTTTTCTTTCCGGGATCGGTGCCGCTGTATCGCAATGGGGTGCTGGTGGGCGGGCTGGGCATCAGCGGCGATGGCGTGGATCAGGACGATTTTGTCGCGGCTGGCGGGTCGGCGGGATTCGAAGCGCCTGCCGGAATTCGCGCGGACCAGGTCGTAATCCAAAGCGTGCGATTGCCATACCTGAAATTCCCTTCAAATCCCACGAATTAAGATTTACGTAGCACAGCCACTCCTGGCTGTGCGCTTTTGTAGGCTGAATGTGCAATCCAGGCGTGGATACGATTGCAAAACCCGCACAGCGAAGAGTCGCTGTGCTACTTCACCAACTCTGCGATTGAAAAATTGCTGTGCGCGGGTTTGCGCTGCGCGGGATCGTGATACGTGTGGCACTCGTAGCAGCGCGATTCCGCCGCGTCCGAACCGGAATGATGGCACGAGCGGCAAGTGGCGATGCCGGGCACGAGAACGTCCGAATTCAGCTGGCTGGTTGCGGCGGCCGCGTGGCAACTCACGCAACTGACCAGGCCGTGCTGCGAGTGGTCAAACTTCGCGTTGGGCATGTAGCGCGCGGTGATGTTGGAGGGCGCGACCTTGGGCAGCGTGCTCACTTGCTCCAGCGATAAGCGCATGGCACTGCTTACACGTTTTGCGCCATAGCAGCAGTTCATCCTCAGCCGTGCGTTCCGCGATCCACTGTTGCGGAGTCAGCATCCGATAGTCCGCTGGAACGCGCTGCCCAGGAAGATCGCGGCCGGGATCTCGCGGCACGCGTAATTCCGAGGGATGTTCCGCGATATAAGCCTGCAGCCTGGCGACAACGAAAGGATGAATCACTTCCGGCTTGTCATGCGGGACAGCGTCAGCAAGGCGCTTGTCAAATTGCAACGCGTGGCAGGCGGCGCAAGTCTGCGCGTAGGTTGCGGGAGCCATGTATGCGCGGGATACGGTGGAAGCAATGCTCTCGTTCTTCGCGCCGCCCGCCTGCAAATCTTTGGCGGATCCGGCCTGGTTCCTGGCATCACCGTATGGCCACGGGCTTCCGGCATCGGCTGCGGGACGGTGGCAATCCGCGCACGTCATCTGCACGCGCGTGCCGTTTGGCCCAAGCAGGTTCGGCTGCAAATGGATCGAGTGATTGAGCCGGATGGTTCCCGGATCGGGCTGCTGTGAACGCAGCACCGCGAATTCCGGGTGATCGTTTTCAAAATTAGTGATGCGGCCTGTGAAGCGGGTGGAGCTTAAACGCGCCGCGAGGTCAGCATGGCACTGCGTACAGTTGGCGTCATTCGTAGCGGCCAGCCGGATTGCTCCGCGATGATCGGCGTGGCACGAGGCGCACGTCGGCGTAAAGGCTTGCGGAATGTGATGCGGAGCCCCGTCATGGCAGGCCACGCACTTCTGGTCGACGACTTTCTGATCGTAAAACCCTAGCGTAGAAAGATGGCAGGCCGAACACTGGCGCGCCAGCACGGCGTGCGCGGTGGACAAATTTCCGGCCGAGTACACGCGGCGATCGCCGCGAAGCGCGTACCAGGCGATTCCCAGAATCGCCAATACCGGCGCTGCAACCGAGAATACGAACAGCCAGCGCCGCAGCGGGCTGGGCCTCTTGAAGTAATCGAGGTCGATGCGCTGCGCGAGTTTCTTGGTTGTGCGTGTTCGCGGCAAGAGCAGGCTGTCCTAGTAGCGCGTTGCCAGCACGGCATGGATCGCGCCGAGCAGTATCAAAGCCAGCGAGAGAGGAATGTGCAGCAGCAGCCAGCCGTGCAGCCACACGTGCAGGCGGCTCTGCAGGGTAAGTTGGCGCTCCTCCTCGCAAATTCCTTCCAGGTCATCCAGTGTGGTGTGCAGCGACGCTGGAACCAGCATGCGCAACTGCGCAAAGGCGCTGCGCGCCTGGGCCGAATCGCCGAGGGCGCTTCCGCGCGCGCCGGGTTTTTCCAGAAACGGTTTCAGTTCGCGCTGGTAGAAATTGCGCAGCGGCGCAGCCTCATCGATCACGGCCACCGCGACGGCAATGGACCCGGATTCCGGATCGCCGGCCGAAGCCGCAGTTTTCTTTTCACCACCGGCGGATTGCTTGATCAGCTCCTCCGCCTCTTCGAGAAGTTGCGCGCGCACATGGCCTATTTCATCGTAAATGGTTTCCATGGTGACTTCGCGTGTCATCAGGCGAGGCATGAAGTGTTGCAGCGCCGCGCCAAAAAGTCCGCTGGCGACGACCAGGATGAGCAGCGCCATGATCCACGCGCTCAACCCGTGGCCGAAACGGAAGCCGGAATGAAATAAAATAATCGGCAGGCTGAGCAATCCAAGCCACAAATGCCCGCGCATCCAAGTCTGCGCCCGCCCAAAGCGGTATACCGGAACTCTTTTGCGCGCTCCCAGCATTGCCGCGAAAATCATAAACGCCAGGCCAATGATGCCAAACGAAAGCCCCGCCGCCGTTCCGCCCATCGATCCGGCCGCAGGCGGAACACGGCAGGCTGCATATACGACGAGTGAGACGCCGAGGATGGCCAGCGAGGCGGCCAGCCAACCTTTGTGCGTGCGGTCAATTCGCATTCATCGCTCCATTACTCCATCGCTCCGTTCATTCTCCTCGATCCACGGCCTCCGCCGACGCTTTCCCCGATTGGCCGACGCGCTGTCCCAGCGTTCCGGCGAAGAAATCGCGCGGCTCCACGCGATGCGCTGCGTCATGCGGGCAGGCGTACACGCAGCTGGGTTCGGCGTGATCCTTGCAAAGATCGCAGGTTGTCGCCTTTTTCTGCACAACGGCTTTTTTCTGGCCGGGATGCTCGTGGTCCTCGGCCTGGGCCGTGAAGGAGTGCAAATTAATGTTGCCGTACGGGCAATTTTTCGCGCACAGGCCGCAGCCGATGCACCAGTCTTCGATGATTACCTCGAGCGAATTGCGGCGGCGAATCGCTCCCACCGGGCAGCCCACCATGCACAGCGGATCGCGGCACTGGCGGCAGGAAGTGGCCACCAGAAAATTCTCGAAGCGCAGGCCTTCGCGCACCAGCCGCGTCACGCCGTCATGCGAATCGGCGCATGCCGTCACGCAGGCGTCGCAGCGCGTGCAGTTGGCGAGGTCCAGCACCAGCAGGCTCTGCGCCTCCATGAGTCCCTGCGCGAGAAAACTTTCCAGCGGCACGCTGCGGACCATGCGCAGGCGTTCCTGATTGGACGCTTCGCGTTCGCGCGCCACGCGCTCCAGGCTCGCCCGCACCGCCGGATAGCGCTCCATCATTTCGCGGAAATCCTCGGCCGAGATGCGCACTAGCTCGACGTGATCGAGCGCCGAGCAGGCCGCCGTGCGCGTTCCACCGCCCAGCAGGCCGATTTCTCCGAAATAGTCGCCGCGTGACAAATACGCCAGCACCAGCTCGCCGCCGGGATAATTCTCTGAAACTTTTACGAACCCTAGCCGCACCAGGTAGAAGCTGTCCGCGGCATCCCCCTGTTTGCAGATGGTCTGGCCGGGGGCGAAGCGCAAGAGCTCCACGCGATCGCGCAAGTGATCGATAAAATCCTGCTGCAGCCCGCGAAAAATGGACACATCGCGCAGGTGTGAATCGAGGGCGCGGCGCCGGTAGGTCTCGTCCAACTGCGCGCGAAACGCCTTGCTCTTCTGTAAAACGTCCAGAACGTTGCGCAGCATTTCCAACATGGTGCAGTCGGTTTCCGCGCGCACGGTTGCCGAGCGCGGATAATAATTCATGCAAGTCATCTCGCCGAAGAGTTCGCCGGGGCCGAGTTCGGCGACCGGGTGGTCATAGGCGAGATCGACCGGGGCATCGATGGGAATCGAGCGGCGGTCGGCTTCGTCCTCTCGGCGATCTTCCTCGCGGGCGGCGAGGCGGCTGGTGAGCTTGCTGGTCAGCCGCGCCAGGAAACCCTCCGGGCGTCCCTGCGCCTTGACGTGCGCGATGGGCGTGGCGAGTGCGACGCTGGCCTTGCCTTCCAGAATGTAAAACGCGGTGGAACCGAATTCGCCTTCGCGGCAGACAATGTCGCCGCGCTTGAAGTGCCGCCAGACGGTGGCGCTGGCGTTTTTCTTCAGGAATTGCGGGGAAATTTCCTTAAACACCGGCAACTGCAGCAGGTCTTCAGCCGCAACGGGAGTTCCGTCCGGCTGCCTCTGAATATTTTTCAATTCTTCAAACAGCAAGCCGGTGCTCCTCGGGGAAAGCAGGCCCAGCGGCGCCTCCATTGGAAATCCTCGTCGAGCGCGCCAAAATTCATATAACAGACACCGGGGTGCGAGTCCATGCAGACTCGGCGGAGGTTTTCCATAGGAGGAATGTGGCGACGCACAGGGGAAATAACCGCTCGCGCGAGCTCCTCGTAAACCTCGCGCTTTCGAGTACGCTATCCGCGGGATATGGCGGAAGCCCTCGTTTCGGAAATTCGCCGCAGACCTTTCATTGACTTCGATTCTGGCGGGAAGTATAAAAATTTCTGCGCGCACGGCTCTCCACAAACCGCGCAAAAAAGGCGGAGCTCCATCCGAGCTTCAGAATGAGAATCGTGCTCGAGTCCAGGCGTTGGACGCTGCGATGCGCCGCAGTCGGGCTCAGCGCGCTGGCGTTGACGTTGGCCGGCGGCGCGCCCGCCGCCGCTTCTCCCGCCGATGCCAGCAAGTACACCGGCCCCGGCTCCTGCAGTTCCACCGGTTGCCACGGCAGCGTGAAGCCTCGCGCCGACAGCCGCATTTTTCAAAACGAATACAGCATCTGGGCGGTGAAGGATAAGCACGCCAAAGCCTACGACGCGCTCACGGGCCCGGTCGGCGAACGCATGGCGCGAATTCTGGGCCTCGGCAAATCCGAAACCGCGGCAAAATGCCTGGCTTGCCACTCGCTCGATGTTCCTGCCGAAGCGCGTGCCAAAACTTTCGAATTGAACGAAGGCGTGAGCTGCGAACTGTGCCACGGGCCGGCGTCGGCATGGCTCGGCCCGCACACCACGCGAACCTGGACGCACGAGCAGTCCGTCGCTGCGGGAATGTATGACACGCGCAATCTTGTGCGGCGCACTGAAAAATGCCTGACCTGCCATCTGGGGACGCAGGAGAAATTCGTCGACCACGAAATGATCGCCGCTGGGCATCCGGACCTTTATTTCGAACTCGATTCCTTTTCCGCCGTCATGCCGCGCCACTGGAAAACTCCGCGCGAAAGCGCGCCGGGAGTCTCCGCGGAAAGCGACGCCTGGGCCGGGGTGCGCGAGTGGGGAATCGGCCAAGCCGTGCAGTTGCGCGCCTCGATGGAACGCGTCGGGTGGCGCGCCAAGGGCAAGAACTGGCCGGAATATGCCGAGCTGCAATGCTTCGCCTGCCATCACGCGCTGACGGCTCCCGAGCAGAGCTGGCGCCAGGAACGCGGCTACGCCGGGCGGCGTCCGGGCGATCCGCCGTGGAATGATTCGCGCTACGCCGTTTTCCGCGAACTCGCCCATCAGGTGGACGACGCCACGGCCGCGCGCCTCGATGAGCAAGTCGCGCAGGTGGCCAAGTCGCTCAGCCAGTTAAATCCCGA
This sequence comes from uncultured Acidobacteriota bacterium, assembly GCA_963774805.1. Taxonomy (GTDB): domain Bacteria; phylum Acidobacteriota; class Terriglobia; order Acidiferrales; family UBA7541; genus Palsa-360. The sequence goes on along the minus strand of CAVZGK010000014.1, from coordinate 92,503 downwards.
CCGCGATGCGGTGGCCGCCGCGGCCGGTAGTGCCGCAAACCTTTCGAATCAACTGGCCTCCAGGCTGCAGACCCAGCCCTATGATGCTGCAATGACGCTGCGCCTGCTGCAGCGAATCTCGGACCGTTCCGATGAAATTTCACAGGAAGGCGAGCGCGCCGCCGAGCAGGCCGCCATGGCCATGGATTCGCTGTTCATTGCGTATGGCCGGACGGAAAAACTTTCGAATGCGGCGGAAATTCGCGCGGCGATTAACGGCCTGTTCCAGCAACTGGAAAATCCTTCGAACTACAATCCGGTTGATTTCTCGCAGCAAATGCGCAAGGTGGGATCGCTGCTGAAATAGGTTTGCTAACTTCGCAGGCCAGAGAAAATCAAATTCAGTTTGTCATTCTGAGCGCTCGCGCCGAGGCGAAGCGAAGAATCTCTCTTCGATCGAAGTGCAAGCAAACGCAAAAGACCGGAGAGATTCTTCGCTCCGCTCAGAATGACAGCATTTTTTGTTTGGGAATTCCGCGCGGGATTAGCGACCAGCAACTCCGGTGACTGCTTGCCGCGATTGCAGGACGCGCAGGATGGAATCGCGCGTCACGACCCCGACGACGTTGCCCGCGGCGATGACCGGCATTTGCTGCATGCCGATGGTGCGCATGCGGTCCAGCAAGGACAGCGCGGGCTCCTCGGGAGCGGCCCAGTGCAGGCGCGCCTTGGGCAGCATCACGGCCTGCACCGAGGTCACATCCCATTCCTGCTGCGGCACCGAGTGCAGCGCCTCCGCCGTGACCATGCCGACGAGTTCCTGGCCGGCCACCACCAGATGCGCGCGCCGCCCGCTGCGCACCATTTCCCGGGCGTAATCTTCCAGCGAAATTTCGCGGCCCACCGTGTACAGCTCCGGCGTCATGATGTCCGCCACGCGCAGGCCTTCGAGCGAACCGCGCGCCGACACCTGCGCCTCCGTCTGCTTGGCCGCCGACAAAATAAACCAGCCGATAAACGCCAGCCACACGCCGTCCACCAGGCCGCCCACGCCCTGCACCGTGCGGTTGGTCACGGCCGCCGCCGCTCCCAGCGCAAACATTCCGTAGGCGATGACCTGGCCCGTCCGCGCGACAATCCGCGTGGAGCGCGCGAAATTCTTGTTCCATGCCCACACGATGCCGCGCAGGATGTGCCCGCCGTCCAGCGGAAAGCCGGGAATCAGATTGAAAACGGCCAGCATGAAATTGATGCCGGCCAGCGATCCCGTGAGGCGGCTGAGAATCGGGTTGGATCCCGCCTGGCGATATACCAGCCAAAAACCGGCGGCAATCAATAGGCTGGAGAGCGGCCCGGCGACCGCGATATTGAATTCCTCGATGGCGCGCTCCGGCTCGCGCCCGATGCGGGACACGCCGCCGAATACAAATAGCGTAATGGCCACCACCGGAATCTTGTAATACTTGGCGACAACGCTGTGGGCTACTTCGTGGAAAACCAGAGAAGCGAAAAACAGCGCGCTGGCCAGCAGGCCCAGCGCCCAAAGCCGCGGGGTGGGAATGTCCAGGTGCAGGGCGTCAAATCCCGATCCAAACCACAGCGCGATAAACCCGAAAACCAGGAACCAGCTGGTATGCAAAAATATCGGGATCCCATAAATCCGCCCGATCTGAATTCCATCTCTGCGCATCGCTGCCCGGTTCCCTCGCGTTAAGTATAGCCCAATCCAAGTCCGCTGCATTTGTGCCGGCGCGTGTGCCCGCCCACACCGTGTTGCGCGGCCCACGGCCGGCGCCCCACACCTAATTGCAACTCCTATCGAATCAGTGCGCTGCCAATTGGGTGCCCACTTGCAATTTACCGCTGCGAAGAAAGCGAGGAGCTGACATGGCACACCTGATGGAAATCCTGATGAACGGCGCAATGCTCGTCGAAGCGGTCCTGCTGTCCTTCCTGCTGGCCCTGTGGCTGGCCTGGCTGGCCATGCGCGGCGTGTTCTGCCTGATGCCGGTGACGGTCCGCCCGGCTACTGTGCGCGAAGCACGGCAAATCCCGCCCATGCTCAGCGGCCGGGACGTGCGTGCGCGCCGAGAGGCTGCGTAAGAATCGGCGCCAAGAAAAATTTGAGTATCTGCAACAACCGCAAAGGCAAGAAAGGAGCAATCCATGTTGGCACTGAAATGGTTACTGATGGCAGGTGGGCTGGCGATGTTCGGCGTGGCGGTGGGAATCGTCGCGTATGACGTGTATCTGGCCCTGCAGTTTCAAAGGCTGATGAGCGCGGGGCAACCCGGGGCGGACGAATTGGCGGGGACGCACCGCCCCATCCGCTGGCCACTCGCCGCAAAGATGATCGGCTGGGCCTGCATTCCGATGCTGGTGGCGCTGAGCTTCGCGATGGTGCCGGACGGCACGGCCGGAGTTCGAATCAGCCAGATTACCGGTGTCGAACCGCAGACGCTGTACCCCGGTATGCATCTGGTCTTTCCGCTCATCGAGCACATAGTGGTCTATGACCTGCACGACCACCTTTACACGACGATTGCGCAACCGGACGCCGCCAATAAGAACGAACTCCTGACGGTGCAAACGCGCGAGGGCCTGAGCATCGGCCTCGCCGTATCCGTGCGTTACCGGCTCGATCCCCAGAAGCTGCCCTACATTCACGCCAATCTCGCGCAGCCGGTGGATTCGGAAATCGTGGCTCCGGTTGTCTCCACGGCGTTTCGCGATCTCGCCCCCGGATACGTGGTGCGCGAAGTGTATTCAACCAAGCGGGAGGAATTTCACGGCAAGTCGACCAAGGCCATTTCCGATCGCCTCGGGCCGGACGGAATCGTGGTGAAGGAAGTTCTGCTCCGGGACGTCAAGCTGCCCGCCGAATACGCCAAAGGCCTGGAAGGCATGCTGCTCAAGGAGCAGGAGAGCGAGCGCATGGAGTTCGAAACCGCCATCCAGGAAAAACAGGTGAGGATCGCCGAACTGCAAGCCGAAGCCGCCAAGGCCCAGCAGATCAAGCGCTCTGAAGCGGACGCCGCAACGCGTGTGATCGGTGCGCGGGCCGAGTCCGATGCCATGCAGTACACCTTGCCGCTGAAGCAGAAGCAGATTGAGCAATCCAAACTCGAAGCCCAGGCGCGCAAGGAAGCCACCGTGGAAAACGCCGAAGCCGCCGCGCAATCCAAGATTATCGACAGCAAAGCCGAAGTCGAACGCCGGCACTTGCTGGCTGTGTCGGACTCCGAAACCACGCGGCTCGCGGCCGCAGCGAACGCCGAAACCATTCGCCTGACAGCCGCGGCCGACTCCGAGCGCCTGCAAGGCGAGGCCGCCGTGCTGAAGCAGAATCCCATGCTCATACAGAAAATCATTGCCGAGCGGCTTTCCGACAAACTGCAGATCATCATGGTGCCCACGGACGGACGCAACTTCTTCGCGTCGGACGTGCTGCGCTCCGCCTTCTCCGGCGGCGTAAACACCAACAACAATGAAGAGGCCGATCAGGAAGTGTCCGCGCAGGCCCGCAAGCAGGCGCAGACGCTGAAGAACAAATGAAATTGAGTTCCGCCGGCCAAAACCCTTGCGGGACGCTCGCCGGGAACCGGGACAGGGACCGCCGCCCCTGCGAAGGATTTCCCAAAGCGAGCGCCACCCGGCCGGTGGCCAGTGCGCGCCGCGTCCCGACCCGTTCGGGACGCGGCCGCGTTAGAGCAGCACATTCGCTGGTGGCCAAGCAGCTCAAAGGACTCTTCCGATGCCCGATACTCAATACGCAATGCGCACACAGCGATCGCCGGCGTGCGCAAATGCCTATGCTATGATTTCGTTCAGCATCGCCCCTGTCGCGAATCGTTATCTCTTGGAATTCGCGGCTGGGCGCAGCAATTCGACGATGGGCACCGATCGATCCACGCTTTCCTGCCGCCCGCTTTTATTTATCCTTTTGACGTTGGCAATTCCCGGTATCGCGCGCGGCGCGACGCTGGAGGAATCCGCAAAAGAGTTGAGCGTGAAAATCGCGGCGCTCCTGCCGGCCGCGCAGCCGGTCTCCTGCGAAGTCCGCAATCGTTCGTCGCTCGGAGCCGCTGAAGTTTCGCGGATCGAGCGCGTCGTGAAGACGGAAGTGCAGGGTTGCAGCGCGCCGAAGCCGGAGGCCGGCGGGGCGGACGCAGCCGTCGTGATCACCCTTTCCGAAAATTGGAAGGAACTGGTGTGGACTGGCGAGATTCGTAAGGCGGACGCGGTGCGCGCGGTTTTGCTGGCCGTTCCGCGCACGGGCGAAAATCGTTTCGCCGCTAATTCCATGCACGTCACGGTGCGCAGTGAAAAATTCTGGGAGGGGCCGGAACGAATACTGGACGCGGTGGAAACATCGAATGGCGCGGGCATGTCCTGGCTGGTGCTGCTCCTGCCGGACCGCCTCGCGATTCAGGATCTGCAGACCGGCGCCGCCGGCAAAGTGGAAATCGCTTCCGCTGCGTCGACGAGCCGTGATCCTCGCGGACGGTTGGAGGCGGAGCCCGGCGGGAGTTCCATCTGGTTCTGGATCGGTGAGCAAACCTGCAAGATGAACCTGGAGACGCGAGGAGCTCCCGAGTGCCTCTTGCAGGCGGAAATGGCATCGACTGCATCTCGCGACTTCCGCGCGCTGGCGGATCTTGCTCCCACACCCAGCTTGCCGCCGGGCATGGGCATGGAACTGACGATTGCCCCGGTGTGCGGCGGATCGAATCAGTTTCTCGCCACCGCCGCGCGGGATTACACCGAGGCGGATTCCTTGCAGGTGTTTCAGATCGAGGCGAATGGTGCGTTGCCGATGAGCGCGGAATTGGATTTTCCAGGGCCCATCCTGGATCTTCACTCGTCGCTCGATGCCAACCGGGCCATTGTGAGAAATCTTACGACAGGGAATTATGAAGCGTATCGGCTGGACATTTCCTGCGGGCAGTAGTTCGCGTGCCGCTCTCGCGCCGCTGCTGGCGCTGCTGGTGTTCGCGCCGGGCGCAGGAGCTGCTCCGTCGACGCGACCGCAGACCGGCGGCACTTTGCGGGTGCAGATCGGCGAACGCATTGGCGCGATCGACCCGCGGCAGATTCCGTCCGCGGGATCCCAAGCGGCGGCTGCCGAGCGGGTCGATTCCCTGGTATTCGATCGTCTCGTCCGGCTGGACGAACGAGGAAACGTGCAGCCCGCTTTGGCTATTTCCTGGCAGCACGACGCGCAGTTCAAACGCTGGCAATTCCGTTTGCGCGAGGGCGTGAAATTCAGCGACGGAACGCCGCTCACCGCGCCGGTTGCCGCCATGTCCCTGCAGCAATTACTGGGGATCTCTTTCGATGTGAGCGCCAGCTCCGATTCGGTGGTCATTCAGTCTGAGAATTCGCTGCCGGACTTGCCGGCAACGCTTGCGCTGGGCCGGTACTTCATCTTCCGCTCCGGCGAACGCGATGCGCTGGCCGGCACCGGACCGTTCACCGAAACCGCGCACGAAGCGATCGGCAGCAGCGAAAGAATTGTGTTTGCGGCTAACGAATCCTGCTGGGCCGGGCGCCCGTTTGTGAATCAGATCGAGCTGATGACGAATGGCACCAGCGAGCAGCGGGTGAACGCGATTGCGTTCGGCCAGGCGGATGTGGTTGACCTGCCGGCCGCGCAGGTTCGCCGCGCCGGGCAGCGGGGAATTCGCGCCGCTTCGAGCGACGCTATAGAACTATTCGCGTTGGTTGCGGACTCCTCGCGCGCCGCGATCGGTGACGCCCGGGTGCGCCAGGCGATTTCGCTGTCTATCGACCGCACGTCTATTGCTGACGTCATCCTGCAAAAGCAGGCCGCGCCCGCCGGCGGCCTGCTGCCGAATTGGATTTCAGGCTATGCGCATTTGTTTTCGGCGGAATTTGATGTGGCGCGAGGAAAAGAACACCTGGCGGCCTCCGGGCGCGAACTTTCGCGCCTCACGCCTCTTGTGCTGAATTACGATTCAGGCGATGCTGATGCACGCGCGATCGCGGATCGCGTGGCAGTCAATCTGCGCGAGGTGGGGATCAAGGTGCAAGTTGCAGCACAATCCGCCGACGGAAAGTCGAAAGCGTCCGCGCCGGACCTGCGGTTGGTCCGTGTTCGGGTTTCATCGCCGGACCGCGCCGCGGCTCTTTCTGAGATGCTGCGCGCGCTGGGTGAACCGACTGCGAGCACGGGAAGCGTGGAGCAGGATTTCCTCGCGGAGCGCGCGGCAGTGGACGCGTTCCGCGTGATCCCGCTGGTTCACGTTTCAGAGAGCTACGGCCTTAGCCCGCAAGTGCGCGACTGGATGGCGCCGCGCTGGGGCGGCTGGAACCTGGACGACGTCTGGTTGGCCGCGCCCGCCGCGGGGGGAGACGGCAAGCCGTGAGCTTCCGCACCAAGCTGATGGCGTTCTTTGTGGTCACGATCGTTGCGGCCGTGACGGTGGTGGCCTGGGGCGTGTCCGTCTACACGCGCAAGGCGTTTGAAGAATTTGACCGGCAGCGCTCCGATGCGCTGGTTGCGCAGTTCCGCCGCGAATACGCGCAGCGCGGCGACGAAATCGTCCGCCGCGTGCAGGGCATCTGCCGATGCCGAAGCCACCCTGCGCATGGCCATGGACCTGAACCGGCCGCAGGCGGACGCTTCGCAGTATTACAACGACGCGCGGGGCATCGCGCAATCGCAGCAGCTCGATTTCGTCGATATCGCGTCGGATGACGGCACGCTGATTTCTTCTTCCGAGTGGCCGGCGCGCTTCGGTTACAAGAACGACTGGGTGACTGCGGAGCCGGACTGGAATTCCCAGGGCGCGTTCCTGCGGCGCGTGGACATGCCGGATACCGTGGACCTGGGCCTGCTCGCCGTTCGCACGGTCCGCGTCGGCGAAAAACATTTCTATCTGATCGGCGGCCAGCGCCTCGATCAGAATTTTCTCGCCACGCTGGTTCTGCCGGAAGGCATGCGCGCGCTGCTCTATCGCAATCTCGGAGCTGGGATTCGTGCCCTCAGCGCTCACCGATCCGCACGGCCCGGTGGCGACAGTCCGGAACTTTTTTCGCTCCGCTGATCACCGAAGTGCAGCGCAACCGCAAGGAACTGCAAAACACGATTACGATCCGACACGCCTCCCAGACGCGAACTCTGAAACGTTCAACGCGATTCCGCTGGTGGGCCGTGATTCGCGATCTGCTTGGCGTGTCTGCTGGTGGGAAGTTCGCGGCAGAGTCTGCTGCAGATGCTGAATTTTATTCGCGCGCTGGCGCTGCTGGTCGGCGGCGGCGTGATTCTGCTGGGTTTGATTCTCGGCTGGTGGATCTCGGCGCGCGTCACGCGCCCGATCGAGGAACTGGCCGCTGGAGCGCGCGAAGTTGCCGCGGGGCGCTGGGAAGCGCGCGTCGAAGTGCGCTCGCGCGATGAAATTGGGCAGCTGGCCGAGGCGTTCAATGAAATGACGCGCCAGCTTGCCGAGCAGCGCGAGCGCCTGGTGCAGACCGAGCGCGTCGCCGCCTGGCGCGAACTGGCGCGCAGGCTGGCGCATGAATTGAAGAATCCGCTGTTTCCGCTGCAACTGACCGTGGAAAATCTGCAGCGCGCGCGCGAGCAGACCTCCGAGCAATTTGACGAAGTATTTTTTGAATCCACGCGACGCTGCGCGCCGAACTGGAAAATCTGAAAACGATCGTCAGCCGCTTCAGCGATTTCGCCAAAATGCCGCCGCCGGAATTCGAGGCCGTGGACGTGAACGAATCGGTGCGCAGCGTCGTGAAATTATTCGAGCCGCAATTGAGCGCCGTGGGACGCCCGCCGATCACGCCGGAACTGTACCTGGATGAAAATCTTGCCCGTCGCGCAGGCCGACTCCGATCCTGCTGCGCCGGGCGCTCGAAAATCTGGTTCTCAATTCGCTCGACGCCATGCCCGCCGGCGGCACGCTGACGGTGCGCACCGTCGCAGCACAACGGTTCGGTGCGCCTCGAAGTCAGCGACACCGGCGCGGGCCTGACGCCCGAAGAATGCGCGCGCCTGTTCACGCCCTACTACACCAGCAAGCGGCACGGGCACGGGCCTGGGCCTCGCGATCGTGCAATCGGTGGTGAGCGATCACAGCGGAAAAATTGAAGTGGAATCAGCGCCGGGCGCAGGCGCGACATTTCGCATCGAGTTGCCCGTGAAACAGAAAGATTCGCGCGCCCGGCGAGAGCTCCGACCGAGGAGCAGCCCGGCGAACCGCCCGTCTATCACCGCCGCATAACCGGGAAAATCCACATGACCTCTCCCAAGCCGCACCTGCTGCTGATCGACGACGATCCGAACACGCTCGCATCGCTCTCGCGCGCGTTTCGCCTGGCCGGTTACGAAGCCACCGTGTGCGACAGCGCCGCGCGCGCGCTCGAATTGATCCGCGCGGAACGCTTCGACGTGATTTTTTCGGATGTGGTCATGCCCGGCAAGGACGGCATTTCGCTGCTCGAGGATTTGAAAGCCACCGGCGTGACGACGCCGGTGGTGATGATTTCAGGCCAGGCCAGCGTGGAAATTGCCGTGACGCGCCACGCGGCTCGGCGCCGTGGATTTTCTCGAAAAGCCGCTCTCCACGGAAAAACTTCTGGTCACCATCGAAAATGTTTTGCGACTGCGCCACCTCGAAGAAGAAAACCGCGACCTTGCGCCGGCGTCTGGGCAAGCACGAAGTCATCTGGTCCGGGCCCGTCATGGAACGGCTGCTGGCGCAGGTGGAGCGCGTCGCCGCGAGCGAATCTCGCGTCGCGATTCAGGGCGAAACCGGCACCGGCAAGGAACTCATCGCGCGCACCATTCATCAGAAGAGCGCGCGGCGTGCCGGGCCGTTCGTGACGCTCAACTGCGCCGCCGTGCCCGCGGAGCTGATCGAATCCGAATTGTTCGGCCACGAGAAGGGCTCGTTCACCGGAGCGGCCGCGCGCCACATCGGCAAATTCGAGCAGGCCGGCGGCGGCACGCTGTTTCTGGATGAAATTGGCGACATGCCGCTCGCGATGCAGGCGAAGTTGCTGCGCGTTCTGGAAGAGGGTGAAATTGAGCGCGTCGGCGGAGACAAGCCGATTCCCGGTGGACGCGCGCGTTGTGGTCGCCACGCATCGCAACCTGGAAGAAATGGTGAAGCAGGGAACGTTTCGCGCGGATTTGTTTCATCGCGTCTACGTGTTTCCCATCGTGCTGCCGCCGCTGCGCGAACGCGCCGAGGAAATTCCCGTGCTGGCGGAGTATTTCGCCGACCAGGTCGCGGCGCAGAACGGCTGGAGTCCAAAGAGTTTTTCGACTGAAGCGCTCGAAATTCTGAAACTCTACGCCTGGCCTGGCAATGTGCGCGAATTGCGGAACGTCGTGGAGCGCGTGCTGCTGCTTTCCGGGAGCGAAACCATCACGGCCGACGAGGTGCACCTGGCGTTGCCCGCTCCGCGCAATGGCGACTCCCCGCAAGCTACCGGTAGCGGGCCTTTGGCTCGGCGCCTGGAAGCCTTTGAGCGCGAAGTGCTACTCGCCGAACTGCGCCGCCATCATCACCACATGACCAACACCGCCCGCGCCCTGGGCCTCGAGCGCAGCCACCTCTACAAAAAGTGCCAGCAACTGGGGATCGATCTGCAGTCGGAACGAAAGTCCGAGTAGCACCGGCGCTTCTCTGCCGGCGCTTTTTCTAATTGCCCTTCACTTGCTCTGCTTGAAACGCGGTGTCGGGCGTTGGCTGGACCTTCAGGATCTCCGAATTGTTAAGTGTGCGGAGCGGCCTTCGGCGTAGCCGTCACCCGCGAACCGAACCCGATGGCCATCGCCGTGTCTTTCGGATAGATCACGTCATGTCCGCGCGAAAGAAAATTGCTGTAGACCGACATGCCCGCGCCATACACTCCGAACGCCGATGCCAGCGCCCGGGAACGCACCAGGGCACCCATCGCAAATCCAATCGCACGGAATCCGGACGCGCCGTTCGCCGCGCGTCCGCCCATCTCGCCAAAGGATTGCCCGGAACTGGCGGCGTCGGCGTCCGGAGTGAGAGAAGCGGCCGCCAGCGCCAGAGAGATTCCCGTCGAAAGGTATCGTGTTTTCGACGTGGTGGCTTGCGCGCCGCCCTCGGAATCGAGGCTCAGGTTTTGGTCATTCTTCACTTCGACGCCTTCGAGGCTGGCTTCCACTTGTTGCTCCGCCGATTTCGGCGGGACGATCTGGTGAAACACAATACGCAGTTGCCCGTTGCGATGCAATCGCCGCGCGGGCTGTACCTGCAGAACGGAACCCTTCAGCAACGTTCCTTCCGGCAGAACGAGCTGGCTGTCGGTGATCAGCGGCTCGGTCATTACCGCTTCCACGTCCGTGCCTTTTTGGGTGCTGGCTGAGTTCAGCGGCGATTTCAACAGCGCGTGAATGATGCTGCCCGCAGCCGGAGCCGTGCCGACCATGAGCATTTTATCCGGCGGAACTTCTTCCGTTCCGAAATTCAGGGCATCGAGAAGCTCCGCGTTGAAGCGCGTTCCAGCGTCAAAGTATTGCGGGTGAACCGGCAGTTGGGCAATCACCATGCGCTTGAGCCTGTGCAGTTTGCCGGGTGCCTTGAATTGATTTTTAGCCGCGTCCCATTCCTGGCGCACTTCCTGCTTTTTCTCGCTGACTTTATTGGAAGCAAGTTTCACCGCGCCATTCCGTTTTTTGGCTGCGCTTGAATCCCTGGGCTCGGCCGCGGTGGCGAATTGCAGAACGCCCTGTGAGGCGGCGGAGACCTGCGTGCGCAGCGGGATGCGGCGGCCGTCCGGCAGCACTAGTTGATCGAAAGTGATCTGCGCGTCGCGGTAGGGAGAAAAATTGGCGTCCAGCGCTGCCAGCGTGCGCTGCAATTTAGGCACGCCTGCCAGGCGAGTGATGCTGCCGTCGATTTCGCTGCCGGCCGGCACAACTAATTTATCGAAAGCATATACGGGTTCCGCAATTTTTCCGCGGATCGGCTGCCCTGCCTTGCTGATACGGACCTCGCTGTCCAGAACCACGGGAAGCGGCGTTCCTGCGGGTACTTCCAGCTCCACAGACGACGGCGACGCTGCGCCTGAGCCCGCGGCAGGCGGGCGGACATCCTGCGCAAACATAAAACCACAGGAAAAGAAAAGCAGGACAATCGCTGCACCGGTGGACGGCATGAGGTTCTTTCCCTCCGTTATTTCCTTGCTGGCCTGCAACAATGTCCGGGTTCCGCTGGGATGGGTGAGGCCGGGGGAAGGTTCCTGCTGCGGATCACCAGACCATGCAATTCTACGGATGCGTGGCCGGAACGTCCAGTTGCATCGACCGGAAGCCGATTAATTGGCGGGCGCGGGTGGGATGGAAACCGCTGCCGCCGGTTTGGGGCTGGGCCGCAGCGCGAAATAATTTCTGGCGAATGCGGCGTAGCTCGTTCCGGCGTCCACCACGACGGCCTGCACCGTGTAGCGGCCCGCGATCAACGCGGAGAGCGGCAGGCTGAGTGCGGAACGAGGCGGTGCGAGTTTTTTCGTCGTATTCCGTGGGCGCGACCATCGGCGTGTCGGAAAGGCGCTGGCCGTTGCGAAAAAAGACGAGGCCGGCGCGCAGCGAATTGCCGTCAGCTTTTTGCGGCGCATAGGCCTGGAAGAAAACGTACAGCGTTTGATCGCCGGTAAAGACGCGCGTCACGCTGGGAATGATGTGCTCGCCGCCCACATCCAGCGGCGACGATTTCATTTTGGCGTCCTGCGCCAGCGCCTGCGTTTTGATCTGCGCCGAATTTCTGACGGGCTTCCACCTGGCTGGAGAGCAGCACGGAACTCAACTGCAGGCGATCGGGCAGCGGCGGAGCCAGAGAAATATTCTGCTCGAAGGTGCCAATGCGGCCGGACTCATTTTCGCGCGCCAGGAATTTCAATTTGTACTCGCCGGGAGAAAGTATGATGCCGCCCTGGTAGACCAGCGCGCGCTGCTGCAGATCCTGAAAGTGTTCGGCATCGATTTTCACCGTAATCGTGTCGCGCAGCGCGCCGACCACGCGATTCGTTTTCGCGTCGCGCACCTCGGCCGCAAAATCAAAGGCGGTTTCGCGGCTGCCGCGTTTTTGCGCCCACTGCAGGGCGCTGGGAGCGAGTTTCGCGGCAATGGGCACGAACACCTGATTCGTGTTCGAGTCGAAACTGCGCGAGTTTCCACGGCCACCGGCAACTCCACTTCCGGAGTCGGTGAGTGGAACGCCTGCTTCGAGTTGCCGTTCGCGATCCTCCGTGGTAAAGACGCCAAAATCTTTGGGCGCGTAGTAGCCTTCGCGCGCGCGGATGTGCGCCCCGGCGGCAGCGAGTCGACCTTCACGTGAACGCGCCGCCAGACTGCCGTCACTCGCCGCGTTGGTGCTGTAGTAGCCCACCAGGTAGTAGCCGGAAGTGTCGTTCTGCACGCTCTGAAAAACTTTGCCGAAATCGCCGACGTCGAAAAAGGAGCGCCCCCCGGTATCCCCCGCCAGCGTGGCCAGCGTTTCGCGCGAATCCTGCCGCGACTGGCTCTGGGAAATCACGGTCGCGCCGGTGAACATCGCGTTGCCGCCGGAAGCGCCCACGCTGGCATCGCCTCCCGGTGTGGCCGTCAGCAGGCCGCGCGAATCCACCGCTGTAAATGGAAACGTTGGAGCGATTCGCGGAATTGGTGGCGGCGATCAGTTCCGAGCGGTTTTCCTCGCCGGTTTGCGTGATGCCGCTGGTGAATTGAATCATGGATTTTTTGCCGGGAATGCCATCCAGAACTTCGCACATCGCTTCGACGGCGGCGAGTTTGCGGTCGGTATTGAAGACGTTGAATTCGGTGTCGTCGGCGGTGAAGGCCGCGCCGGTGTCCTCGGTGACGGCGGTTTCGCCGTTCGCCGCGGTGGCCGCGTCGGCCAGTGCGCCAGCGCCGCTTCGTGGCCGGGGACGAGAGCTTCGACGGCTTGCCGCAGCAATTCGCGATCGTTGGTGAAATTCGCGACCACCTTCAGCGTGTTGCCGAAGGCCACCACGCCCACCAGGTCCGCCGGAGGTCATCTGCTCGCGAAGATATTTTTGCGCGGCGCGCGTGGAGCGCAGCAGATCGTCCGGCTGCAGCGAAGTCAGGTCAAAAAACATCACGATCATACGGTGATCGTGCACCACGGCCTTGATTTCCTCGGGCGTGGTGACGCGTTCCGAGCGGCACCGTGATCGGCGCTTCGTCGCCCTTGCCGGCGGTTTCAATTCGTTCGATATCGTTGTACTCAAAGGTCGAAACCTTTTGTGGCTTGCCGTCCTCGGTGACGCGTGAACTGGTCCTGCTTCAGTCCCTTGATCGGCTTGCCGTCGCGGTCGGTGACCTGCACATCGATTTCGACGAGGCTCACGCGTGGAGCGAATCGTCGCCTTTTCCGCGTGGACGCCGGCTTGTTCGCGGGCGGAGCTGCCGGGCTCTGGCGCGGATTGACGGGAACAACCTGCGGTTGCGCCTGCGGAGCGGGCTGGGCGCTCTGCGCGCCAAGCGGCGCCTCCAACGGCGCGCAGAGCAAGGACGCCGCCGCAATCCCGGACAGCCAGCGCCGCAGAGTAATTCTCCGGAGTCGCATCAGAAATTCACCCGCGTCGTAAACGTCATGCCCGCATCGCGCCGACTCCGGTGATCTGCCCGAACGTGCGGGAACCGAGTACCGTGGAAAGGCCGCTGTAGTTTAGTGATTCAGAACGTTCGTGGTATTCCAGGTGAAGTCCAGCCGGCGCAGTCCGTCGCGGCCGAACTGAATTGTTTTCGCAAAGCCGGCATTCACGCCGAAGGTTCCGGGGCCGATGACGGAGTTGCGCGAAGAGTCGCCAAAGCACGCGGTAGGAACGCTGAACGCAGCCGTGTTGAACCACTCGAGAGTGGTCGGGTTGGCGAGCGCGGAGCCGCCGGATTGATCGGCGCGTTCCGAGTTCGTGCCCGGCACATTCTGGCAGGCTTGATTTTTTGAGAACACGCGCACCGTAAACGGAGTGCCGGAATTCGCAGTCACCGATCCTGTCAGGCGCAGCTGCGCCGAACACGGCCTTCTTCCAGCCACGCGTCGCGAATCGCTGGCGATCGCCGAAGGGCAGGTGATACATGAAATTTCCGAGAAACTGGTGGGTCATGTTGAAGGAGGAAAGTCCGTAATCGCCGCGCGGATCGGCGTTGTTCTGGATCACGGTCTGTCCGCCGCCGCCGATGGTGCTGGCGTCATCCAGGGATTTGGAATAGGTGTAGCGGGCCATGAACATCAGCCCGTGGCTCATGCGCTTCTGCAGGCGCAATTGCAGCGCGTGAAAGTTGGAGAACGCTCCGCTGGTGTCGTACGTAAATCCGGCGGCGTTCGCGGTGCCGTTAGTCACCGAACTGAATCCCAGAAGTTCGTCGAGATGCACGCCGCGCGTTCCGGTGTACATGGCTTCGACGAACATGCCGCGGGACAGCGTGTACTCGGCGCTGGCGTTCCAGACCATGGCGTAGGGCACCTGGTAATTGGGATTCACGCCCACGGTATTGGTGATCGCGCCGGCCACGGCGGAAGACAGATCGGTCTGAAAACTGAGCGGCACGCTGGTTGCGGTTTGTTGCGTGAGCGTGCTGGCCACGCCAAAGGGCGGCTGGTTAGCCATTTCCGAGGCCAGCGTGTTCAGGTAGGACTCCACGTAAAACATGCTGAAGCCTGCGCGCAAAGTGAGTTGGTGCGCGCCGGAAAAATATTTCCCGGGTGGCTGCCAGGCGATTCCGACGCGCGGCGCCCAGTTGTTGTAATGCCCGTGGATCAGCGAGGGAGTCGTCCCCGCGATGCAGCCGCCGGTGGCGATGGGGGTAACGCACTGCGCCTGCGAGAAATCGGAATTGACGGCCAGATTGGTGATGTGTCCGTTTTCTTCGGTCACGGGTGTGAACGCTTCGTAGCGCACGCCGTACGTCAGCGTAAATTTGGGGACGATGTGCCAGTCATCGCTGGCGTACGCGATAAAGCCCCAGTTGCGGAAGTAGGTGGAAGTGTCGCCGAATTGAACCTTGGTGTTCGCCGGATAGCCCAGCAGAAAATCCGCGAAATCGTTGCCGATGCACGGCCCCGCTGCGGCGGTCGATTGGCAATTCACGGGAGAATTTACCGGCGTGCCGGAAGCCGTCAGTTGGCTGGTCATCAATCCGGTAAACGCGTAGGAGCCGTTGGGTAGCGGGTCGGTGTCGCGGTTGATGTCCAGCTTGCGGATTTCGCCGCCGACGGTGATGGTGTGCTTGGGCTTCAGCCAGCGCGCGGTATCCACGTAACGGTAAGTCTGGCTGCGGGCCAGGTAGAAAATGGGATCGTTCAGTCCCGTGAAGTTCGTGAAGTTCAGGTAAGGCAGGCCGTAGTCAAAGGGCTGCGTGGAAATGCCCTGAATCCCGCAGGAGGTTGCGGGCTGCTGCGCCGGGCAGCCCAGCGTGGCGCCGACATTGTTCAAATTCGAAAATTCGTTCAGTGACAGGGCCCGGTTGCGCGTGAAATAGAATTGCGAAGTGTGCAGAAAAGTTTTGGTCCAGTTTTGCGTCAGCCCGATCATTACGCTCTGCCCGCGCGTGAAGAGATTCGCTGCAATTCCCGGAAAGCTGGACAGCGAGTGCGCCGTGGCGTTGGCCAGGTTGTAGGTCACCTGCAAACTCAATTTCGACGAGATCTGGTGTGTAACGTTGATGTTCAACCGGTTGCCAATGCCGGGCAAATTTGTCTGCAGGTGGTAGTTGAAATTCTGCCCGCCGATGGCGGTCGATGGAATGTTCGGAAGCGGAATGTAGTTCAGCAAACTGAGTGCGACCGGGCTCAACATGCTGGTGGGAATGCACGTCCCGGCCGCGGGAAGCGGCGAAGACGGCGTGGCCTGAAAGCATCCGGCGTTGGTCAACAGGCTCCGCGGTCCCGTCAGATTGGAGAGCGGGTTGTACAGTTGCACGTTGTCCGCGCTGAAGTCGCCGTTGCGTTCGGCCTGAGTGGGCACGGTGGAGAACCCGTCCACCGGATTACGCGACCACGTGCCGCCAAAATTGATGTAGAAAAAAGTTTTGTCCGTGCCGTCATACACGTGCGGAATCTTCAGCGGCCCGCCGATATTGATGCCCGCCTGCTCGTTCCATCCGGAAATTTTCGGCGGGTTGGCCTCATACAATGAATACGGGCGCGCGTTCAGCGCAGTGTTTCCGTATGTGTCGTAAATATTGAAGTGAACTCGGTTGACGCGTTGGCGCGCCAGCCGCTGCGTTCCCCACAGCGGTCCGACGCCTTGCGCTCCGCCGCCCCTTGGCCTAGGTCCGCCGCCGCGGCCTCCCCCGCGGGCGCCTCCTCCTCCCGGCCCTCCGGGTCCGCCGGGACCCCCAAATCCACCGGGGCCCGCAGGTGCTCCCTGCCCGGGGATTGCGTTGCCGACATTCCCCATCTGCGTGTCGGGACCGCCGGGCCCGCCAGTTCCCGGTTGCGGAAATTCAGAGGAACTCGCCTGGGCCATCGCCACGGTGCCAATCATCTGAACCGCGTCAGCGGAAGCCGCCTGGCCAAGCTGGCCCCCGGCCTCGGGGATCGTTTGGTCGCCCTGGCTGTTGTCCGCTGAATTTTGGTTCTGGCCGTTGAGTCCCACTTGCTGAAACGCGCGCCTCCCGCCACCCTGGCCTGCGCCGCCGGAGCTCGCCCCTGGCTGCCCGTTCCGCCCTCCGCCGCCGGTTCCGCGAGTGCCGCCAGGCGGGGTGGCGGCCGACGCACTCGGCCCCGCCGCCGGACCCGTGTTCGAAGGATTCGCAGCGGACGCTGATTGGCTGGCACCCTCTTTTGGCGCCGGCGGACCTGCAGCCACCGCCCCAGCATTTTCGCCTGCCGCAGGCGCAGTGATTGCCGCGAGCGTTCCTACTTCCATTTTCAGATCCGCGGGAGTTTTAACACCGGAGGCGAGATCGATTTCCTGTGTGGCGGGAGTAAAACCAAGTTGCGAAAGCTCGATGCGAAAGTGGCCGGAGGGAAGCGCCGGGAATTCATAGGTGCCGTTTTCGTCCGTCCAGGTGATCCACGCTTTTCCGCTGGATGGCTGAACCACGCGCAAGCCCGCCCCGGGAATCGGTGTGCCGTCGGGTGTGCTCACGGTTCCCGCCAGCTGCGAATCCGCGGCGACATCGGCGTCCGGATTGTCCTGCGCGGCGAGCGGAGCACCAAAAGCGGTGAACCATACAAAGAGGCCCGCGAGCAGTGCTGTAGACCTTCTACCCGACAACATTCACGCCCCTTCGAGCCCGTAGAAGATACCGATTTCGAGTCCTGCTGGTTCCAATTTTAACGCCCTGCGGCATGGCCGGAGGGCCCCATGCGTCTCGCCGAGGTGTTCAAGGAGGAACCTGAGTTTCCAGCGTATGCCCTCAGGCGCCAATTTAGACGGGTCCGCTCGTGAAAGGGTTATCCGCGGCGTTCTGGCACAGTGGAGCAGCACGTGCGAAAATGGCGGCCGGGAGAAACCTTGAATCTCTGGCCGGGAATGGTTGCGGGTGGCGCGGCGGCTGCGGCAGGACTCGCGGCTTGGGGCGCGGTAGCGCCGTCTTCGCAATTATTCGGGCCGACCATCCGGCACACTTCCTCCGCCCGCAAAATTGCGCTCACGTTTGACGATGGCCCGAATCCGGCGGTCACTCCGCGCCTGCTTGAGCTGTTCGAACGCCATGCGGTGCCGGCCACATTTTTTGTGATCGGGAAATTCGCGCGGGCCTGCCCGGACCTGGTGCGCGAAATTTCCGCGCGCGGGCATGTGATCGGGAATCACACGGACACGCATCCCAGCCTGATTTTTCAGACGCCGGCGGGAATCCGCGACGAATTGCTGCGCTGCCAGGACGCGATCGGTGAGGCTCTGCATGGCGCGCCGCCGCGCTGGATGCGTCCGCCGTACGGCTACCGCAGCCCGCTACTGGCCGCGGAACTGAAGAGCGTGGGAATCCAGGGCGTGGTGATGTGGTCCCGAATCTGTTGGGACTGGAAGCCGCAGCCGCCGGAGCGATTGATTGAACGCCTTTCGCGCGTGGCCCGGCCCGGCCGGGCCGAGGGCGACATCGTCGTGCTGCATGACGGCGATCATCGCGCGCTGGGCGGCGACCGCCTGCACGTTGTCGCGGCGCTAGAACACTGGCTGCCGCGCTGGCGCGATGCCGGCATGGAATTTGTTACAATGGATTCGGATGGGCCGCGCTGAGTTTCCGCGGCCAGCCGGGCGCCGCGCGCTGGATGCGCGGGACGCGCTCTTACAGAGAGCAGGATGACGATGGACGAGCGACAGTTTTACGTTGAGAAACAGGAAACCAAGACCATTCCCCTGACTTGTCCGGCATGCCGCAAGGAAGACAATTACCCGATTCGCTGGATTGTGCGCACCAAAAAGAGCGAATTGCCGCGCGGCGCCGGCGAAGAAGACAAGAAGCGCTTCGCGCTGGCTCGTTCCTACATGGTTCGCGTCGATGAACTGGTGGCGTGCCGAAAATGCAGAAAGCGATTTGAATTGACGGGGCAAAGCGTCGTGCTGGTAAGTTCCAATGTGGCCGCGCCGGGCTCCGCCGATTTCGATCCTGAAAATTTCGGGAATCGCTGAGGTGTATCGCGGCTCTTCGCGGCGCGAAGTTTGCTCTGGCCGGTAACCGGACATTCGTTTCGCAGCGCGGAAAAATCGCGCGGTCCCTGGTGCCCCGCAGATTCAGATTTCCGGATACATCTCAAAAAACGCATCCATCGACTGCTTCAGCGTTTCTTCGATCTGTTCCTTGCTGCCCTCGATCAGATGCATGGTCACGCGCGATTTTCGCCCATCCTTCAGCGTAACCACGGCTTCAGAGATTTCGCCCAATTCGTCCTCGGGATAAAGCCTCATGCCATACACCAGCGCCAGCTTGGCCATCGTGTCTCCTCGTAAAATGGAAGCTTAAGCTGGCGGGAGAAAGGCGTCAAATCGAAGCAAAGCGGCGCGAACTTCAGTTTGCGGCTGTTCAGAAAAACGTTGTCATTCTGAGCGAAGCGAAGAATCCCTCTTTCGCTCGTTGCTTACACTGCGACCGAAGAAAGATTCTTCGCTTCGCTCAGAGATGACAACCAAGTACGTTTGCCGTGGCCTATTCAGGCTGTGCGGCTTGATATTTAAAGCTTGTCCAGGCCTTCGTTCAGCTCGATGTACGTTCCCCACGGATCGGTGATGAACGCCAACGAGATGCCCAGATCGGGCCGCTTGGTGAACGGAACGTCAAATTTCAAACCGTTGGCTTCCGCTTTCTTGCAGAACGCCTCGAGGCCATTGATCTCGAATCCGATGTGATCGAGCGTGCGGCCCTTGGTGGTCACGGTGGGCGTGTCGGATTTGGTGAACGTCAGGTTCGCGCCCGGAATGTCCGCGGCGTCAAACTGGCCGCGCTTGCCCGGCTTGGCGCCGAACATTTTGGCATACCACGATTGCATTTCCAGGACCTGCGAGGCGCCTGCGGCGTCGGCAAGATAGAAATGAACGTGGTGGAATGCGATGGGCACGGTTTGGGTTTTGTCTTCCAGAATTTCCACGCGCGAAATGTCGCCCGGCGTCCATACGAATCCCTGTCCCGGATTCTGCCCGACTTCGGTTTTCAGTCCGGCGGCTTTCCATCGGGCCAAAGCAGCGGTGGTATCGGGCACGTGAAAACCGATGTGGCCGACAACGGATCCGACGCTCGTGCCGGTGTTGGTATCCGACTTCCGAACGATGATCAGCACGCCGGGAAATTTGAACGTCTTGTTCGGGCCCAGCGTGCCGGGGACGCCGCCCATGGCCGTCCAGAAATTCGCGTAGGCATCGACATCCTGCACCAGAAAATGCACGTGCCCCATCGAAACACCGGCGTCATTCCCTGCGACGACTTGGGCCCACGAGGCCCGCGCGGGAACGAGCAGCAGAAGTCCCGCCAGCAAGATCAGTTTTTTCATACCAAGCTCCTTATGCCGCAAAATGTTGGGATTTCCATCACCGACCAGGGATGGAATCAGTTTACTATTTCAAAAAGAGTTCGCGTCCTGGTGACCGAAACAGTAAGTCACGAGCGGGAAGGTGTCAAGGCGAGGCTGGCGCGGAAGCGATCAGAACTTCAGAGGCGCCGGAAGCACCTTCGAGATAAGCAGGCTGGCCGTTCATAAGATTACTTCTAGGTGAAACAAATCCCCGCTATTCCTGACTCGGCGTATACTCGCGGCATCCCCGGATTCGCACTCGGCATCGAAGCTCGCAGCGGAGAATTCGAATGAAATCCAACTTACTCGCATTTTTACTGGTGGCCGGGTTTGTGGCCGGCGGATCGACTCTGGCTGCGCAGGCTCCTGCCGGACCGACGCCAGGCCTCCCGGAACTAGCCGCGCCCGCAGCCGCACCTGCGCCCGCGCCGGCCACTGACCCCGCCGCCAAACCGGCGCCCAAAAATTACGTCGTCCCTTCGGGCACGCGCCTGCCGCTGATTCTGCATAACGCCGTGACCACGCGCAACGCCAAGCCCGGCGACCCGATTTATCTCGAGACGCTTTTTCCCATCGTGATCGACAACCATATCCTGATTCCCGCCGGCTCGTACGTGCAGGGAGAGATTCAGGAAGCGCGGCGCCCCGGAAAAATTAAGGGCACCGGTGAAATTCGTTTGCGCTTGAATTCCATGATCTTGCCGAATGGCTACGCGGTGGACTTCAACGCCGTCCCCACCAACGCTGGAACGGGCGGCAATGAATCCACCGACAAAGAGGGGGCCGTGCATGGCGACACGGACAAGGGCACCGATGTGGGCACGGTTCTGAAGACGACGGGAATCGGTGCGGGCGTCGGAGGAATTGCTTCCGGAAGCGCCAAGGGCGCAGGGATCGGCGCAGGGGTGGGCGCGGCTGCCGGACTCGCCGCAGTGCTTCTGACGCGCGGCCCGGAGCTGGAATTGCCGCGCGGCACCACCGTGGACGTGGTGCTCGATCGCAACGTGTATCTCGACTCTAGTCGCGTTAATTTTACAGATCCCGGCCACGCCTCGGCGCTTCCCGGCCCGCCGGATCGTGAACCGGCGCGCAGCCGCAGTCCAATTTAACTGCTAAGAATTTCCTGCCGGCGATTGCCGTGGCGCAGCGCTGGCCGGCCGCTGCGCTTCCCGCTGAAATCGCAGCGGGCTGAACGCTTCCCAATCTCCAGTGGTTCTGCCGGTGGTAACCCACTCGCTGATCAGCTTGGCGGTGATCGGCGCGAGCAGGATCCCGTTGCGATAATGTCCGGTGGCGAACAGCAACCCGTCGATTTCCGCCGGGCCCAGAATCGGAAGTTGATCCGGGGTGCCGGGCCGCAGTCCGCACCAGGTTTCGACAATCTCCGCTTTCGAAAGCTCCGGCACCATCTCGTTGGCGGCCGTCAAAAGCTTTTCCAAACCACCCGATGTGACGCGTTTCTCGTAACCTGCGTTTTCGACCGTGCTGCCGGCGACCACCGTCTGCGGGCTCTGCACGCCGCGCGGCACCAGATAGCCGTGCCCCGAGCGCAGCACGTGCCGGATAGGCTCGCCGATATGCCGCAGCGCCACCATTTGTCCGCGCACCGGATTCGTGGGTGCTGACGCCGCCGCTTCGGGAATTTGGCCGGACCAGCATCCCGCCGCCAGGATCACGTGCGCCGCCTGGATCGTCTCTCCCGAGGAAGTCTTCACGCCCGTGCAGCGGTTTCTTTCGAGGATAAAGGAAGTCACTTCCACGCCGGGCCGCAATTCGGCGCCAGCGGCAACCACGGCAGCTAACACGGCGGCTGACAGCGCTCGCGGTTCCACCGAACATTCTTCGCGGAGAAAGGCTGCGGCGCGAGCCTCGCGATTCAGGCCGGCTTCCATTTCCCGCGCATCTTCCAGCGAGAGCGGTTCACAGGACAGGCCCAGGCCCCGGTGCAGCGCAACCAGCGTGCTTAATTCGCGTTCGGCATCGCCACGAAATATTGTGACCAGCGCGCCATCCGCTCGGAATCCGCAGCGCAACGGCGAAGCCTCTTCCACCGAGCCAATGTAGCGCGGATAAAGCGCCAGGCTGGCCTGTGCCAGAGGCACCAGGGGAATCGCCGCAGGGCAGTCCGGTGCAGGAGAAAGCATCCCGGCCGCCGCCCAGGAGGCTTCGCGCATCATCTCCTGGCGGTCCAGCAGGACCACGCGCAATCCTCGCCGCGTCAGTTCGAGCGCAATCGACCCGCCGATGATCCCGCCCCCAACGATGATGGAATCGTAGGTTTTCACGGCAATATCTTATCAGCAATACAGTGGCAGGGAAGATTTCACGGTGTGCGGGATCACGACGGAGGAATTATGGATGCGCAGGTTTTAAGGTGAAGCAGGTTTCAAGGTCTCTGCGTGAAGAGGCAAGTTCGGCGCGTTCGCAAGCACCAGCCTCTAGGCGGTCTACAACGTTGTTTCAACGTAGGGTTGCTCTAAAGTCCCGGAGGGGCGAAAAAACGTAGCCCAGCGCGGAAGCGCTGGGAACAGCGGGCACAGGACAATTAGAGCCCCGGAGGGGGGGCGGCACACGGCCCCGAGTGCCGCCCCTCCGGGGCTCTCTTCTACTTTTCGGATGTTCCCAGCGCTTCCGCGCTGGGCTACGGTCTGGCGTCCCTGAAGGGACTCCAGCGTCCCTGAAGGAACTCTAGCTCGAGCATCGAGCAGATTTCCGCCTGAAGGCGGGCTGCTTCACTCCTATCCCAGCACACACAAATTCTTCCGCCTGTACTGGACCTCACCTGTTTTGCTGAATCGATTGGCGTTGGCTAAAGCGACTTCACCAGCTCCGCGGAAAGCACGCGGGCTTTTTCGGCCAGATTCTGCGCGCGAACCCAGTCATCGGCGAGGATGGCATCGTGGGACTGGCCGAGAAATCCGTTGATTTTTTCGGTCAGATCTTTTTGTGCCGGGCTGAGCTGCCGCCCGTTGGCCATCTGCAAATTCTTCTCCGCCGTGGTCATGCTGGCCGTGGTGGTGTTTTTGGTGGCTTGCAGATCGCGCGGGGAAAGCTGCGGCGAAATCTGGGGCGGCGCAGGCTTTGGCGGCGCCGGATCGGCCGCTTCAGCGATCGCAGGACGCCGGGGCGAGGTGGGCCGTTTGCTGGCAACCGGCGGCGGCACGGGAGATGACACTTCCGGCGCGGGTTCCTCCGAGGTCTCCACGGGCGGCGGCGGAGCCGGAACGGGCATCGGCGCAGAGGCGTCTGCCGGCGGCGGGCTCACCGAAGGCGGCGCGGCGCGCACAATGCGCTTGCTGCCGCAGCCCGCCAGTCCAGCACAGGCCGCGCAGAACAGCGCGATGATTTCAAGTTTGCGCACTACAAACTCCTCGCCACAGTCGCGGCCGAATCCCGCGGACGCGCGTGCAACGTCTCCAGCTGGCGCGCCAGCGGCAATTCGATTCGAAACGTCGTGCCGCGCCCCACTTCCGACTTAAAGTCTATCGAACCATTGTGCAATTGCACAGTTCGAAACGCGCTGGCCAGTCCGATTCCGCTGCCTCCCGGACGCGTCGTGAAAAACAACTGGAAGATTCGCTGCCGATGTTCGGGAGCGATGCCGCGGCCGGTGTCTTCGAATTTCAATTTCAGCCATTTCGCCGCGGCGTTCGAGGGACACAATCAGCTGCCCTCCGCCGGCATGGCGTCGATCGCATTTACCATCAAATTCATCAACGCCTGCTTCAAAAGTTCGCGGTCCACCAGCACAGGCGGCACATCCGGAGCCAGCCGGACATCCACTTTGATCCCGGCCTTCTGAAGTCGGCCGCTCCACCGCCAGCACTTCCTCCAGCAAGATTTGAGGCTGTAGTTGCTCCTGATGCATATCAGGAGGACGCGTGAAATCCAAGAAAACGTTTCACGACGGTATCCAGGCGGTCAATCTCGCTGTCCAGAACGCGCACCGCCTGCTGCGGCAGCTCATCGCCGTCGGGCAGGCTGGCCTTCAGATTTTCCAGCCACAGGCGCATGGAGTTCAACGGATTTTTCACTTCGTGTGCCACGCCCGCGGTAATGCGGCCCAGTTGAGCCATGCGCTCGGACACCTGCAATTGCGTGCTGATGCGCTCGCGGGATTCCAGATCCGTGAACGTCACCAGCGCGCCCATGCGGCGTCCGCCTTCGGTGATCACCTGCACGCTCACGCCCACGCGCCGCGCCGGGCCGTCCGGCCCCGCCAGAACCACTTCCGCCGAGCCACCGGCTCGAATTCACCGTCCAGCAGCTTGATGGCTTCGCGCACCGGATGATCGGGCGGAAAAATATCCTCCGCGCGGCGCCCCAGAAGTTGATCCGCGGGCATGGAAAGAAAACGCTCGACCGCCGGGCTGACCATGACGGCGCGGCCGTCGAGCGAAAACAGAAGCAACCCGTCGTCCAGCCCGCCGAGAACCTGGTCGAGGTTTTCGCGCAAGTGTGCTGAAAATTTCGCGCACGCCGCGCAGCTGCATTCCGATCTGGCTGATCTTCGTGCTGACCTGGCCGAATTCATCGCTCGCGATCGAGCGGCTTCTGATCGAATTCGCCTTTGGAAATGCGATCCAGTTGCGCGGTGATGCGTTTTAATGGGCGCGAGAGAAATGCTGCTGACCAGCGCGGCGAGCAACACGGAAATTCCAACCGAAGCCAGCGCCAGCAGCGTGGCCGAGCGCAACGCCGGCGTGATGTCGCTGCGCAACAGGCCCGTCTGCACCGCGACGCGAATCACGCCGAACGGGATCTGATTCCCCGGAGGTCCCAACTGGAACGGGTAGTTGACTTCATAAGCGCTCGGCGGTCCGTAAAGGAGCCGGTAAGAACTTTCAACTGATTGGTAATGCTGCTGGAACGAGTTGTGCGATGGTGCGCGCGCACCGGAGATCTGATTTCCCGGCAGCGAAGGGTCGCTGGAAATCAGCACCGTGCCCGTCGACGTCGGAAATCGAAATTTCGTAGATCAGGGGGAGTAGACCACTTCGGCATCGATCGACGACGTCAGCGCGTCGCTCTCGTCGAGCGACTTTCTGCACATAGGCGCGCAAATCTTCGGGGCTGTCGGAATGCCGGCGCTCCGCCGGCCTTGGCCGGCGTCCGCTAAGGCATTCTGCGCCTGGAAAAAAACCTGCTGGGAAACGAGTTGCGCGCGATCCTGGGCCTGCCGGATCACCTGCCGCGTCAGGTTCATCGACGTACAGCGTGGAATTCACGCCCACCACGGCCAGGACCAGCAGCGCGGTGGTCAGCGTGATTTTGGTTTTCAGGCGGAGTTGCATGAGGGTCCCGGCCTCACTGCGAGGGAGACTTTCGCGGCCTCGTATTCCTTCAGCTTATTGTGCAGGGTTTTCAGGCTGATTCCCAGCAATTCGGCGGCGCGCGTTTTGTTATTGGTGGAAGCCAGAGTTTGCAGGATCAGTTCGCGTTCAGCGGCTTCCACCGTGGTGCCCAGCGGAAAGCGCAGCGAGGCCAGATCGGACGCAGTCGCCGCGGGAGCGTGGCCGAAATCCGCGGGCAAGCTGCGCGGCCGATCAGATCGCGATTCGCGACGATGGCCGCGCGCTCCAGCACGTTGCGAAGCTCGCGCACATTGCCCGGCCAGGAATAGCTGGCGAAACATATCGAGCACCTCGGGATTCACGCCGCGCACGTGGCGGCCATGCTTGGTGTTGATGTCGCGCAGAATGTGCTCCACCAGCAGCGGAATGTCTTCCTTGCGATCGCGCAGCGGCGGCAGAGTGAATGTGAAAAACGTTCAACCGGAAATACAGGTCCTGCCGCAATTCGCCCTTGGCCACGGCCTGTTCGGGCTCCTTGTTCGTGGCGGCGAGCACGCGCACGTCCACCGGCGTTTCCACTTTGCTGCCGAGGCGGCGCACCTTGTGATCCTCCAGCACGCGCAGCAACTTCGCCTGCGTGGGCGCCGGCATTTCGCCGATTTCGTCCAGCAGCAGCGTGCCGCCGTCGGCCAGTTCGAAGCATCCGATGCGGCGTTCCGCGGCGCCGGTAAACGCGCCGCGTTCGTGACCGAAAATTTCGCTTTCCATCAGCGATTCCGGAATCGCCGAACAGTTGATGGCGATAAAAGGGCGATCGGTGCGCGGGGAAAGCCGGTGAATCGTGCGCGCCAGAATTTCCTTGCCCGATCCGGTTTCCCCGGTGATCAGCACGGAGGCCGAAGATGGCGAGACCTGCTCGACCAGACGCATGACGTCCTGCATGGCCTTGGATTGCCCGACCAGATCGCCGAGCTTTCCGGTTTCGCGCAGCTGCCGCGTCAGCGCCGCGACCTGCTTCTGGTCGCGCACGCGGCCCAGCGCGCGGTCCAGCAGCGCGCGCAGCACCGCGCCTTTTAGCGGCTTTTCGATGTACCAGAATGCGCCGGCTTCGATTGCGGCAACGATGCGCTCTTCGCTGCCCTTGCCGGTGATGATGATGGCCGGAACGTGTCTGCAGTTCATCGCCGAGCCGCGCCAGCAGGTCCAGCCCGTTCATGCCCGGCAATTCCACGTCGGCGATCAGCACCGCAGGCGCAAATTCAGAAAATTTTGCCAGCGCGTCTTCCGCGCTGCCAACGCCCAGCACTTCGTATCCCCACCGGCGCAGCAGCGCTTCGTAGCCGATGCGCGCGTTTTCCTCGTCCTCGACGATCAGGACGCGGTCAGGAGCAGGTTTTGTTGTTTCAAAACGAGTCGCTTCAGCCATCTATTTGTGAGCAGTCCCCGGAACGTAGGGCCAGCGCCTCCCACTGAATCTATCAGTATGGCCCCTTCCTGCCAAGCTGAGATGCATTTCCTATCCTATAAGGTGCACGAGCGATGGGACATACTTCGCCGATGCCGCTGCCCGGCGGCTTCACGGTGCCGCAGAATTATTTCCGCGTTGGCCGCCCGCGGTAGTATTCTCCGCCTGCACCAACCACCTGGGGAGAATCATGCGCAATCGAATGATCGTCCTTTCGCTCGCGGTTACGGCCGCAGCCGGCTTTGTCGGCGGATCGCTCATGGAAGGCAGGATGCAACGCGTGCAGGCGCAGGCGAAGACCGACACTTCGTTTCCTGCCGTGCCGGGCGCGAAGGGCGGCGAAGACGTCACCGGTCCGTACGAGCCGGTCGCCGATTGGCCGCAGCCGTTAACTTCGCTGCCGGGCCACGAGAATTGGACCTGGGGCGCGGTCGAAGGCATTTACGCCGAAAGCCCGAACCGCGTGTTCATCGCACAGCGCGGGGAATTGCCGGCGCTGAAGCGGCCGGCACAGACTCCGATTCCAGCTTTCGGGCCGAGTCTTTCGTTCCCCACGGCCGAAGTGCCGTTCCGCAACGCTTCGCAGGGACCGGTGGCCAGCCTGCCGGGCGGAGGCGCTCCGGGCGATCTGCCCGAAGATGCCGACAAAAAATGGGGCGGGAAAAAGGGCGTGGATGCGCGCTGGGAACATGCGCTGGTGGTGGTTGACGCGAACGGCAAAATCTCCGAGGACTGGTCCCAATGGGACAATTTTTTTGAGCGGCCGCACGCCGTGTACATCAATCCGTACGACGCGGAGAAAGACATCTGGGTGGTGGACGACTACAAGGAAGCCGTCTTCAAATTCAGCCATGACGGAAAGAAGTTGCTGCAGACCATCGGCACAGTCGATAAGTCCGGCGCGGACGCCACGCATTTCAATCGCCCCACGTTTCTTACCTGGCTGCCGGACAGCACCATGTTTGTGGCCGACGGCTACAACGGCAACCGCGTGGCCAAGTTCGATAAGGACGGAAAATTTTTATTGGCCTGGGGAGAAAAGGGCATCGCGCCCAACGAAACTCGCCCCGGCTATTTCAATGTGGTGCACGGAATTGCCGCCGACCCGCAGACACACCACGTTTACGTGGTCGACCGCAGCAATCACCGTATCCAGGTATTCGACGAAAACGGAAAATTCGTGGACCAGTGGCCGGTCGACAAATATTCGTCCATCAATTTCCTGTACATTTCCGCGGATAGAAAACTATGGGCCGCCGATGATCGGAATTCAAAAATCGTGGAATACGATCTTGACGGCCACCTGCTCTACGCCTGGGGCACGCTGGCCGATTGGCCCGGCGGCCTGTTCAACACCCACGGAATGAGCGTCGACCAGGAGGGAAATTTCTACGTCGCGGAAGTCGGCAACGGCCGCGCGCAAAAATTCCGCCCGCGCCCCGGGGCGAATCCGGCGCTGCTGGTGGGCAAGCCAGTTTACGCGGCGTGGAAATAAACAATTAGCACCGAGACGACTGAGGCGGCGCTGGCTTCCGACGAATCGCGCTGGCTTCGGAGAAATTGCACTGGCGTCAGAATCGATCAGCAGGCCTTGTAGGGCACGGCTTTCAGCCGTGCCATTCGTCGCACGCAGTCACGGCGGCTTCAGCCGCTGTCCTATTCCGCACGGCGTGTCAGACCTTCCGCCAATATCAAATCTCTATTACTTGCCCGGAGAAAACAAAACGAGTCGCTGGTTCCGCGGCCCGTTCACTCGGTTGAATTGATGGGATCCGCGCAAGCTGAAGCATGCGCCACAAAAAACTATTGGTTCACATGCTGCGGCCGGTCGAGAACCAATTCCAGCTTCGCGCCTTTCCGCAAATTCAGTTCCGGGCCGAGGCCTGAAACCGCCAGAAACGCCGCGATACCGACCTCCCCGCGCCTCATGCGACCGCTTTGCTGTTGTGTGCAGAATCGGCGTCCGCTCGAATCGCGCCGCCCGATTCTGCGCTCCAACTCCTTTGCTGCATTGACAATAAACGCAAAAAATATGTTGCCGCTACTTCCGCGCATATATAATGACGAGCGTGCGACGTGCGGCAAACGGAACTGGCGGTGGGTTTCGCTCAGCCGGAGCGCGCGTGGGGGATGCGAACTATTTTTTCGGACGGCCTTAACTCCAGATGTCCGAATGTTTCACTCTGAACCAGCTCATCTTGGGAGGCTTGCTTCATGCGGCGATTAATCGTGCGGGTGCTGGTGACTCTAACTTGCATTTTCTGTCTGGCTTCGGCCGGATTTTCACGCAGCCTTCCAGCAACCGACAATGCAGACACGGCAAAGTCTGCTGAAGTGGTGACCGCCGCTGCTTCCGACACGCCGGCGCCTTCCGATGCAACGACGCCCGATGCGGCCAAGCCCACGACGGCTACGACGGAAGAGAGCGCGCCAGCCGCCGCTGCCCCCGCACCTCTGGACAGGGCCGCCGCGTCCGAAGAGTACAAGCCCGCGCCGCGATTCACTCCGATGCTGGCCACCACCGGAACGCTGGGCATGTTCACGCTGGAAACGGCGGACACACTTCCCAAGCACGGCTTCGCGTTTTCGGCCTACGGAAATAAATTCGGCCGCATGCCGGGAAGCGTGACGATCCTGGAAGTCGGCATCGATCTGAGCTACGGCATCACCGACACGCTGAACGTTTACGCCGGCTTTAATCCATACGGCCACGTGCACACCGGATGCCCCGGACAGTTGAGCCTGCGCTCGATTCCCCTGAATACCTGCGCGCCGGTGGCGTTCGGCACGTCGGTGCCGAATTCGTTTTTTCCGTACGTGGCCGGCACCGCTCCCGGGTACGTGCAGGATTATCCGTTTGCCGCGAACAATAACGGCGGCACGGGCGACATCACGCTGGGACTGAAATATGCACTGCTGTCCGAGCGGCAGGGCGCGCCGATCAGCTTTTCGGTCCGCAATGACCTGATCATTTCGTCGAAGACGGACATCAACAAGCTGCTGAATGATGGAACCGAAGCCAGCCCGCTGAGCGACATGGTTTCGCTGGCGATCAGCAAGCAGTGGAGCAACATCGTCACCGGCACGTTCAATTTCGGCTACAAATTCGTACGCGCCCCGCGCGATCAGAACACCAACATCCTGGTGGCCATGCCCGATCAGCTGCGCAGCGGCGTGGGTTTCCAGTTTTTGCCGGAAAGCCGCTTTCAGCCCATGATGGAATATTCAGGAGTGGTTTTCGTCGGAGCTCCGGCTACGCCGGCGGATAACTCATTCGGCGCGCGCGATCCCATCGATGGAATCTGGGGTTTTCGTTTGTACCCCTGGCGGCATTTGGGAATCGATCTGGGTTACCGGCGCATGCTGAATTTGCGCGACCTGAATGATCGCAACGGCTTCGTGGTGAAAATCGGAACCGCCTACTGGCCTGAAAAGGCGGCGCCGGTAAATCATCCTCCCACGGTCACCTGCACCGCGGACAAGAGCATGGTGTACCTGGAATCCGGCGACATGGTCACGATCAACTGCACCGGAGCGGATCCGGACAACGATCCACTGACCTACACCTGGTCATCCACCTGCGGCAAAGTGGACGGCACGGGATCGACCGTGCGCTGGCTCTCCGCGGGCGTTCCGGCGGGATCGTGCACCACCACCGCGAAAGTAGATGATGGCCGCGGCGGTTTCGCCAGTTCCAATGTCGCGACCAGCGTGGAGCCCAAGCCGAATCATCCGCCCACGATTACCTGCTCGGCGGACCGCACTTCGGTCTTTGCCGGAGAAAAAGTTCACATCACCACCAACGCCAGCGATCCGGACGGCGACACGCTGAAATTCACCTGGCGCGCTAACGCCGGGCAAGTGGTGGGCAGCGGCTCCGCCGTGGACTTCGATACTTCGGGCCTGGTGCCGGGAAATTACACGGTGACGGTGCGCGTCGATGACGGCAAGGGCGGAGCCGCGGATTGTTCCTCGACGATTGAAGTGAAGGCCGTGCCGCCGCCTCCGCAGGCCAGCAAGATCAGCGACTGCGCGTTCGGCAAGCCGCTCAGCACGCGCATCGACAACGTCTGCAAGCGCATTCTCGATGACGTTTCCCTGCGCCTGCAGAACGAGCCGCGCGGCAGCGCCGTGATCATCGGCTACTCCGATCCGAAGGAAGCCAAGGCCGCCAAGGTCGCCGGCGATCGCGCCACCAACGCCGTGAAGTATCTCGGCGAAAAGGGAATTGACGCCTCGCGCGTCACTACCCGCAACGGCGCGGGCCAGGCCGGTGCAACTGACAACCGCCGCATCGATGTGATCTGGGTGCCGGAGGGCGCGACGTACTAGAAAATCTCAAGATTGAAAAGTCTCACAAACGGTCGGCAAAAACTCGAGAGGCCATCCGGGACCAACGAGTCTGCGTGGCCTCGGCGAATCTTTGTAGGGCGCGGCTTTCAGCCGTGCCAAATCCGCGCCAAATCACGGCGGCTTTACAGGTTGCGGAAGAACTGCATCTTTTTGTCATTCTGAGCGAAGCGAAGAATCTCTCTTCGATCTAAGTGTAAGCAAAAGAACAAAGAGGGATTCTTCGCTCCGCTCAGAACGACAACGTTTTGAGTTTTTCCGCAACCTGTTTAGCCGCTGGCCTATTCAGCGGCGCGCCAACTGCGTTTTGTGAATCATTACCGAACTTTTCCCGCTGGCACTTCCGGCGCATCGGTGTGATGCGATGGATCGGCGGAAATCACACCGTTGGGCAGGCGCCGCAGCACAATCGAAAAATCCACTGCCGCGTCGGCGTGCGTTGCCTTCACCACTTGCGGCGCCTGCACGATCACGTAGCGGCTCGGCGCGGTAAATTCTTCGAGCGCAACCTTCAACGGCAGTTGGCCTGATTTTTTCACCCGCAGCATGAAATTGCAGTGGAATCGGAAATCGCCAGTTCCTTGCCGATCATCAAACCAGCGCCGGCCACCTGCGCCGCGCGGCTGGCCACGCTGTCCAGATGCGGCCTTCTGAGCACGGCTGCGTCGCCACCGCCTCGGGCCTAATGATCGGCCTTGGAGCCCGGAAATCGATGCGGGCCATCCCTGCTCGGGAATCCTTGAAACATTCCTAGTACAATGGTTTTGCCGCCCGGGAGTGCTCCGGGCGCGCTTCGTGCCACCATGCGCAAGTTTCTGGTGATTACCTGCTTTCTGCTCACCGTTCCGGGCGTGCGCGCGCAGGTCTGGACGCCGCTCGGGCCGCCTGGGGGCGATGCCCGTGTGCTGGCGGCCGATCCACAAAAATCTTCACGCGTTTTTTTAGGTACCGCGGACGGGCATATTTTCGGTTCACAGGATTCCGGTGCGCACTGGACGCTCCTGGGCCGTGCCAGTTCCCGAATCGACGCCGTAATCACGGCGATCGTCGTGGACCCGCTGAACGCCAATGTTTTGCTGGCATCTTCCTGGGCGCGGAATTCGCCGGACGGCGGTGGAATTTTTCGGAGTGAGGATGGCGGTCACATCTGGGCCGCAGCCGGCCTTGGCGGGCAGAGCGTGCGGGTGCTGACCATGGCTCCGTCCGATTCCAGTGTGCTGGTGGCGGGAACGCTGGACGGCGTATACCTTTCGCGAGATGGCTCCAAAACCTGGCAGCGCATTTCTCCCGAACATGATCCCGAATTGCGGAATTTCGACGCGTTGGCCATCGACCCGCGCGACCCGCAAACGATTTATGCGGGCACTTTTCATCTTCCCTGGAAAACCACCGATGGCGGGCGCACCTGGAATCCCGTCCATGCCGGCATGATCGACGATTCAGACGTCATGAGTCTTCTGATTGACGCCCGCGATTCCCAGCGCATTTTCGCCAGCGCCTGTTCCGGCATCTATCGCAGCGACGACCGCGCCGCGCAGTGGCGCAAGATTCAGGGCATTCCGTACGCCGCGCGCCGCACCTATGCCATTGCCCAGGATCCCCGCGAACCAGATCGCGTGTACGCGGCGACGTCGGAAGGCTTGTGGAAGACCGACGACGGCGGCCTGAACTGGCGGCGGACGACGTCAGATTCGTTGGTGGTCAATTCCGTGATCGTCACCGAGGGTTCGCCGGGACGCGTTCTGATCGGTACAGACGGGTCGGGCGTACTGGCCAGCGAAGATGGCGGGGAGCATTTTCAGGAAACCAACGTCGGTTTCAATCATCGCCAGATTTTGGCTCTGGGGCTGGATGCGAAGGCGCCGGGTCGCGTATTGGCGGTCCTGGGGCAGTCTGCCGATCCCGTCCTGGTTAGCAGCGACAAAGGCCGCACATGGTCCCCGCTGGGTGCTGGATTCCCTGCGGAACCGGTGTTACGCGTCTACGCGGCCCCGGATGGCGCCTGGTGGGCCTCCCTGGGCCGTGGCGGGTTGATGCGCTACGAGGTTGGCACAAACGCGTGGACCAGAACGGGAACGTTGCGGTTGGACCCTGCCAACGCTCGGGCCGCCCTATCCTCGCCCCACGCAACGCTTCGGGCAGGTTCCAACGGCCCGCCGCCAAGGGGACTTGGCCGCCAGCGTCGTAAAGCCATGCCGGCTTCCACTTCGCTGGCTGTCATCGTTGTGGACATGGCCTTCTCCACGAACCAGTGGTATGCAGCGACGAACGAAGGACTGCTCGTTTCGAAAGATCTGGGCGCAACCTGGATCCATAAGCCTCTTGGTCCGCTAGCTACCATGCCTGTTCAGGCGGTCCGGGTGTCTGCGGACGGGCTGCGAATCCGTGTGGTCTCGCAGCGCGGGTTGGTATTCTCGGACGACGCTGGAAAGGCCTGGCGCTGGCATGACCTGCCACTGGAGTCCGGAGGAGCCACGGCCGTGGCCGTAGCCGGGGATTCCGAGAACACCCTGCTGGCCATGGCCCACAACGGCCTGTACATTTCGCGCGATTTCGGCGGAGCCTGGGAACGGGCTGCCGCCGGACTCCCGGCCGCACCCGTACTCGCCTTTGCGGCGAGCGGCCCGGTTTTTGCCGCCGCGATGCAGACTGGCGGGCTGTATATTTCCGGCGATTCGGGCCGCACCTGGGACCGCGTCCCCGGCGCTCTCTCGGACGCGCGATTCACGGTCGTGGAATCAACGCCGCAACCGGGGGTATTCTTCGTGGCCGCGGACCTCGATGGGGTTTACCGCGTGCAATGGCGCGGGCACGGCGCCGAGATTTCGAACCCGGCGACGCCATTGCCTCCCGATCCTTCCGCCGTCGATCCACATCCAGGGGCCTTTCCGCGCTAGGAACGATCGGCGTGCGCCGCGCAGTTTACGCCTTAACGGAATGAAAAACAGGGATGGAAACAAGCTTCCGAGATAAAAACGGCGCGCTTCGTTCCAGATTGAACCACTTTAGATTCCCATTGTTGCTCGGGCCGGACACGAAAGGAATTATTCGTGCCGCCGAGTAAATAGACTTGCTATAGTTCCCGATTCGGCAATAGAATCATCCGCATATCTCTGCCATTGTCATGATAAGTGACAAATACGCCCTGCTTTACGAATCACTCCTGATTTGGCACTACTGTTGCTCCTATTTCGAGAGAGGTTCCAGCCATGGAAACTAAAATGGAAAGTGAGCTCAAAGACGCAAAAGGCGCGGCGCCCACTGCGCGCAATGCCACATTCAGCCTCCTGGTGGTGGACGATGAGGTTTCGACTCGGAATTTGTGCCGCGATGTGGCCGTGGATGCCGGCCTGCAGGTCTACGCCGCGTCCACCACGGAGGAAGCCCTGGAAATTCTGGAGCAGTATCCGATCGACATCCTGGTGACGGATTTACAGGTGCCGCAGATCGGCGGGCTGGAACTTCTGAAGCGCACGCACTCGGGTAACGCTGAAATTGCGGTGATTGTGCTGACGCAATACGGAACGATCGCCACGGCCATTGAAGCCACGCGCCTGGGCGCGGCCGACTACGTAACCAAACCGTTTCACGTCGAGGAACTGCGCGCGAAACTCGACCGCCTGATTCATTCCATCGAAATGGATCAGGAAAATCGGCTGATGCGCGAGGAGTTGCGCAGCCGGCCGGGATTCGGCGGTCTGATCGGAATGTCGCCGCGGATGCAGCGGGTGTACAAGCTGATCCAGAAAGTGTCGCAGCATACCTATCCGGTGCTGATCCTGGGAGAGAGCGGCACGGGCAAGGAACTGGTGGCACGGTCGATGCATTTTTCCGGACCGCGCAAGAACAAGCCGTTTGCTCCGGTGGACTGTTCCTCGCTGGTGCCCACGCTGATCGAGTCGGAACTTTTCGGCTACGTGAAGGGCGCGTTCACCGGTGCGCAGCATAGCAAACAGGGATTGTTCGAAGCGGCGGGCGAAGGAACGCTTTTCCTCGACGAAATCGGCGACCTGCCCGTTGACCTGCAGGCCAAGCTATTGCGCGCTTTGCAGGAGCGCGAGATCAAACCCGTCGGTTCGAATGAACGGATCGGCATCCGCGCGCGCGTGATCGCCGCCACCAACCGCGATTTGGAATCGGCAATTCGCACCGGCGGCTTTCGCCAGGATCTCTACTTCCGCCTGAACGTCGTGCAGATCAAGCTGCCGCCGTTGCGCGAACGCAAGGCGGACATCCCGCTGCTGGCCAACGCGTTTCTCGAAAAATTCTCCGACCCCGCGCGCCCCATCCACATGATTTCGGAGGACGCCATGCGCCGCATCATGAGCTACGACTGGCCGGGAAACATCCGCGAACTGGAAAACGCCATTGAGCGCGCCGTGGCGCTCGGCTCCGGCCCGATTTTGCAGGTAGGCGATCTTCCTTCGAACCTGCAATACGCTTCCTCGGAAACGGCGGGAGATATCGACGAACTCGTGCCGCTCGAAACGCTGGAGAAGCGCGCCATCTTCCGAGCGCTGCAGGAAACTGCCGGAGACAAGCTGGCTGCCGCGCGGCTTCTGGGTATCGGGAAAACCACCCTGTACAGAAAACTGAAACAATATGAATCGGGGCGGGCGGCTGTGTAGGTGGGCGTTGCGAACTGCCGCAGCGGTTCAATAGTTTCAACCGGCAACCGGTTTTGTTTATTGTGAACTTGCTACGGGACTTGCCACGACTGGAAATTTTTCGCCGTAGTTCGCGCGGCAACCGGAAATTTCGCAACGTTTAGCCGACACACCGTTTCCGGCCATCGATTCAGGCCTCGGCCGCTTTTCGGCGTCCGACGATTTCAAAATCTCAGCCCCCATGCGCCCATCCGCGGCCGATTCAGGCGTCCGGCGCGACGCTCCTAAATTTCCGCTTCCCATTTTGCTTCCTGCCTCCTCAATGGCTGGCCTTTCGATCTCGCAGTGTTCCGCGACGTTGTATACACCCATGGATGTATCGACCAGCGAATGGGGCGGGCCACTCCTGGCCGTTTTCCTAACCGGGAATCGTGCCCGCGCTGAGTTTCGGGATGGGAACGCAGCGCCGCTCCGGCGATTCCGCTCTTCCGTAAACCACTAAGATCAAGAAGGTTAGCCCGCTCCGGGCATTGGCCCC
Source organism: uncultured Acidobacteriota bacterium (assembly GCA_963774805.1). Lineage (GTDB taxonomy): Bacteria > Acidobacteriota > Terriglobia > Acidiferrales > UBA7541 > Palsa-360. The sequence continues at coordinate 56,282 of CAVZGK010000014.1, read as the reverse complement.
TGCAATGCTATAGGTCCCGCAGGAGGTTGCCATGATCGAACGAGCGTATTACCTGCACTATCAGAGGATTCGCAGTTTGACGATGAACGGATTGACGGTGGGGACGGCTCTGCTGCTCGGTTATCTGCTGGTCTGGGCCAGGCTGTAACGGAGAGCGAGATGCCCTCAGGCTCAATGCGAAGGCGGCGGGGAATTCGCGGCGCGGAGCAGGCGCGGCCGATGCACGGCGCAGAGACGTTGCTGGAGACGGAGTTAGCTGCCGTGGTCGACTCGATTGACTCAGGCGTGCTGCTGCTCGATGCCGAAGGGCGCATTCGCAAGGCCAGCGACCGGATGGCGGCGATCTTTGGAATGGAAGCGCGGCGCGTTCTGGAACTGGGAACGATGGATGCCCTCATCGATAGCGTGGCCGGGCATCTGGCGCGCCCGGCGGAAACAGCGGCGCACTGGCGCGAACATGTGTACAGAGGAGAAGAGGCGGGCTGGAACGAATTCGAGCTGGTGCGGCCATCGCGAAGGATCGTGGAGCGCTTCGCCCGGCCATTGCTCAATTCCGAGGGCACGCGGATCGGGTGGTTGGAGGTCTACCGCGACATCACTGGGCAGCGGCTGATCCAGTCCACACTGCTGCAGACGGAAAAAATGGCCGCGCTTGGCCAACTGGTCTCGGGCATCGCGCACGAACTGAATAATCCACTGACCAGCATTCAGGGGTACGCGCAGTTGCTGCTGAGCCGGAGGACCACCCAGGATCGCTCGGGCGATGCGCTGCGGATTTCTCAGGAAGCGGAGCGTGCTGGGCGCATCGTCAAGAATTTGCTGCTGTTTTCGCGGGAGACCAAGCCCGAACGGCGCGCCGTGCAGTTGAACGAAGTGATCGAACGCACCGTGGCGCTGCGCGCCTATGAACTGAAAGTACAGAACATCGAACTGGAACTGGCGCTTGATCCGGGGCTGCCGCAGACGCTGGCGGACGCCGCGCAGCTTCAGCAGGTGGTGCTGAACCTGATTGTCAATGCCGAGCAGGCCATCGTGGCCGACCGCGCCGAGGATTCGCGCAACGGGCGCATCCTGATCCGCACGCGGCGACTGGCCGGCGACCGCCTGGGGATGGAAGTGTCGGACGACGGCCCGGGTATCACTCCGGAAATCGCGGCGCGAATTTTCGATCCGTTTTTCACCACCAAGCCTCCGGGCGTGGGCACGGGGCTGGGCCTGTCGATCGTGTACGGAATTGTGCAAGAGCACGGCGGAGAAGTCAGTGTAGCGAGCCAGCCGGGCCGCGGAGCGACGCTGTCCGTGGAGCTGCCGGCGCTGGCCGGATTCGGTTTCGCGATCGTGGAGCCGAAGGCGGAGCGCCGCGCGGCCGTGGTCCTATCCCTGCCGGTGGCAGACTGGCGCGCGACATGGAGGGACATTCTGGTTGTGGAGGACGAGCCCACGGTGGCCGAGCTGATCTCCGACGTATTGGTCGAGGAGGGCTACCGGGTCGATACCCTGCTGGACAGCAGGGAAGCGCTGGGACGCCTGGAAAAAAAGAGTTACTCGCTGGTGATCTGTGACTTAAAAATGCCGCACATGGATGGCCCGGGATTGTATCGCGCGCTGGTGCGCCGCGAGAATCCCATGCAGCACAAATTGCTGTTCGTTACGGGCGACACAATGGGGCCGAGGACCATCGAGTTTTTGAATTCCAGCGCCGTGCCGTACCTCGCCAAACCATTTCTGGTCGAAGAATTAAAAGAGGCCGTGCGGCTCGCCCTGGCCCAGATTCAAACGAGCGACGCGCGACTGGAAAGCGCGGGACGTTCGCGGGCCGGGAGCAAGGAGCCGTAACGGATCGGGAACAGCCGCGGAGGAGCCCGGGGCAAGGGCGCGGCAGAGGAACGTGGGTGTGGACAGAGAGGCAGCGATGAATGTCACCAGCCGGACTATTTTCATCATCAGCGGAGATCCCGAAAGGGCGCAACAGTGCATCGATGAGCTGGCCGCATTTGGCGGGCGCTATCGCACGCCTACCGCAGCGAGCGTCGATCAGGCCCGCAAGGGAATTGGACGCACCGCCCCTGCCGCGGTTTTTCTGGACGAATCCGCAATTGGCATTCTGGACCGTGAAGAGACGCTGGAATCGGCCGCGGCCCTCTTGACGGAAACCGCGCCGGTGGTGGTTGCGGCGGCGGCGGAAAAGCAATCCGGCCTCACCTTTTTAATCACTTCCGGCGCGGTGGATTTTGTGGTGCGCACGCGCGAATACCTGCCGCTGGTGGCGGGCATGCTGGACCGCCGGGTGCGTATGGCGGAGCGGGCCACGGCGATGGTGCAATTTTCCAGGGACGATTTACCGGGAGATTTCGGCGAAATTCTGCGGCACGAAGTGAACAACCCGCTGACCGGCATTCTCGGCAACACGGAATTGCTGCTAGCGCGGCGCGACCGATTGCCGCCCGCCGCCATTGAACGGCTCGAAACCATCGCCGGACTGGCAGTGCGCCTGCGCGAAACCGTACGCCGGCTGTCCAACGCATGGGACGAGCATCACGAGCAGGCTCGTCCGGCGTGAAGCAGCGCGTCTTCGCCGTCCCGCTGTTGGTTTGATTGCCCCTTCTGAATCTCTCCGCCAGAAATTCCCGCGTCATTGCCGCCGCTACGTCCTGAACAGCACGTCCTCGCGCTGAAATAATTTTACGGCGATCGTCAGAGCCGCGGCTGCATACACGGCCGAAGAAACAAAAATCAGAATAATTAAATTCCAGTGATACGTGCCGGTGATGATTTCCTTGCTGACCAGGCTGGTGTTCAGCACCGGAACCAGGGCCAAAGCGGCATTCAGCTCCACGCCCGGCAGCAATGCGGCAATTGCCGGCATAACCACGACGAGCATTAGCGGGGAGATATAGCTCTGGGCTTCCTTAAAACTTTTGGCAAAGAGGGAAAGGGCCAGCAACGCCGCGGAGAAAAATACCGCCAGCGGCAGCACGACCAGAAAGATGGAGAAGACGGCTTTGCCTGTAATGGTGATCTGCAGGCCGGCGTCGGCTGCGCCGTGCGCGATGCCCGAGACCAGATTCTTTCCCACGGTGAAGGAAATGGCCATGGAGGTGAGCGCCAGAACGGCCGTGGCAATCGACGCGGTAAGCACCATCAGGAATTTTCCGAGCACCAGATCCGTTCGGGAGACCGGGCTGCAAAGGATGGTTTCGATCGTGCCGCGCTCTTTTTCGCCTGCGGTCAGATCCATGGCCGGATACATTGCGCCGGTCAGGCACAGCAGTATCACGAAGTACGGAACCATTCCTCCCAGGATCGCGCCGCCCACTTTTTCCGGCGGGGCGACGTTTTTCTCACGGATATCGAAAGGACGCGCCAGCGTTTCCGGTAGATTGCGGGCGGCCAGCTGTTCGCTCACGGCGCGATCACGCCACTCGCGAAAGAATTTCTGCAGCCGGTCGGCGCCAAAGCCTGATTTAAGTTCCCCCTGGTACATATAGATGGTTACGGACGCGGGCTCGCCTGCCGCGAGTTTGGTTTCAAATCCCTCGGGAATCTCGACGGCGGCGCGAATCTGCTTGTTGGAAATTTCCTCGGCGTAGTCGGCTTTTTCCGGCACGACTTCCAGTTCCTTGAGCTGCCGGAGGTCCGCCAGGAGGTGCGGCGAATCCTGCCCGCCCAGAATCATGACTTTGGGCGTTTCGCGCATGGCCACGCCCACCAGCAGCAAAGAAAGTACGCCCAGGCCGATGGTGAGCAGCGGCATCACCAGCAGGGGAACGACGATCATGGAAATTACGGTGCGGCGATCGCGGAGCGAATCGAGAAATTCCTTGCGGTAGACGATGCCGATAGTGCGGAGGCTCATGCCTGCACGACCTTCACGAACAATATCCTCCAGATCGTGGATGCCGGATTGCGCGCGCAACTCGGAAAGAGTTCCCTCGGCCAGCAGTTTGCCGTCATGGATGATTCCGATGTGGTCGCAGAGTTTTTCCACTTCGCTCATCACGTGCGTGGAAAAGACCACGGTTTTACCGGCATCGCGGCACTCGCGGATGAAGCCGGAGATGGCGCGGGCGGCCATGACATCGAGTCCGACGGTGGGCTCGTCAAAGATCATTACGGAAGGATCGTGCACCAGGGTGCGGGCGATGGAAACTTTCTGCTTCATTCCGGTGGAGAGCTTGTCGCAGCGGCGATCGCGAAAATCGTTCATCTCGAGCCGCGCGAAAAGTTGCGTCGATGCGGAGCCGCAGGGCGGCTTCGCCCAGGCCGTGCAGACGGCCAAAATACTCGACCATTTCGAGCGCGGTGAGCCGGCCGTACAGCGCGGTGGCCGTGGAAAGAAAACCGACATGCGAGCGCACCTGTTGCGGATCCCGGGTCACGTCATATCCGGCGACGATGGCCGTACCATCGGTCGGGGTGAGGATGGTGGCGAGCATCCGCAACGTGGTGGTCTTGCCCGCGCCGTTCGCTCCCAGCAGGCCGTAAATCTCCCCGGGGCGGCACGATAAACTGACGCCGTCCACGGCGCGCACGTTGCCGCGCTTGGGATCCCGAAATTGTTTGACCAGGTGGTGGGCTTCAATCATTGCAGCTCAGTTCGCTAAAATAATTTCGCGAGGATGCGGCGCAAATTGTATCTGATCGGAAGGGGAATTAGCAGGAGGACCGGGTGTCAAGTCGGATACAGGCGGAAAGGACCTAGCCCTTGTGGCAATTGGGGCACTGCTTGGCGTCAAAATTCTCCGGCGTAACGCGGAACATGTTGTTACACTGAATGCAAACACGATGAAGAACAGGCTGCCCTGGCGTCGGAGCATCGTGTTTCGAGCTGTGAGCTTGCGGTTGCGCAGGTTCGTTGGCCATGGCCGAATTCTAGCACAATGGCGGGCGTCGCAGCATCATTTGGCCGACGCGCTCACGGGCCGCCGGCATCCATTCGGGACAGCCGGGGCATCCTACGAGGCGCAGTCGGAGCCGCGCAGACCTCCGCCGGCCATTCGTTTGCCGCATGAATCTTTGTTAGAATACCAAGTTTTAGTCGCGCCGGCCCTGGCCGGAAGAGCGAGGACGGAATGACGTCGGCGATTGGACGAAGACTGTGGATACTTGTGGTCGCGGCACTCGCGCTCACGGCGCTCTTGGTGTATCTGGGCAGCCGGGGCTCGACGGCGCGCGTGGCCGTGGCGGACGTGGCGCGCGAAAATCTGAGTTCGATGGTCTCCACCAACGGAAAAGTGGAGCCGGTCACGCCCCATTCGTTTCGCGCGCGCTATCCGACGTTCGTAACGCGCGTCTATGCGGTTGAGGGGCAGCAAGTGAAGCGTGGGCAGGCGCTCTTCGCTCTGGACGACACGCAAGTGCAAGCCGACCTGGCGCAGGCACGCGCGGACTTGGCGGTGCAGGAAGAAGCCCTCGCGCGTGGCAAAGGCAGGCGGGCACGCGAGCCAGTTGGCCAAGGCCGCTGCCGATCTGGCAGAAGGCCCAGGCCAGCCGTGACCAGTTGCGCCGCGACAATGAATCGCTGACCAAGCTCGTCAGCCAGAAGGCTGCGACGCCGCAGGAGCTGGAACAGAATCGATTGCAGCTGACCCAGGCGGAAGCCGACGTGCAATCGTTCAGAAAAAGTGAAGCAAACTCTGGAGCAGCAGGCGCAACTCGATCAGGGCCGCGTGGCGCTGCTGGTGGAACACGCGCGAGCCACGGTGCGCGATCTTGAGGAGCAGCTGGACTCGGCGCACGGAACCGCGCCGATGGACGGCACCCTGTATTCGCTGCCGATTCGCCAGGGTGATTTCGTGAAGGAGGGCGATCTGCTGGCCGAGATTGCCGACCTGCATCACGTGCGCATCCGGGCGTTCATCGATGAGCCGGAGCTGGGGCAAATCGCCGTCAACCAGCCCGTGGAAATTCTGTGGGACGCGCATCCCGGACCGCGTATGGACCGGCAGGACAGAAGTGCTTCCGAAGCAAGTAGTGACGCGTGGGACGCGCAACGTCGGCGAACTGCTGTGCTCGGTGACGAATGACCGGCTGGATTTGCTTCCGAACATCACGGTGGACGTGCGCATTCACATCAGCGAGCGCCCCAACGTGCTCTGGTGGTTCCGCGCGGCGCGGTGTATATCGATGGCGACAAGCGATTACGTGTTTCGGGTGGAGGATGACCGCCTGCACCGGCGCGACATCAAAGTGGGCATTGCCAATCCCACGAAGATTGAAGTTCTCTCCGGCCTGAACGAAGGCGACGTGGTCGGCGCTGCCGGGCGATATTTCGCTGAAGGAAAATCTGCGGATCATCGCCGGTGCGCCCGGAATGAAGCCGCCGCTCTATCTTTGCAGCGATCCTGATGGCGTGGGGAGTTTCCGCTCGCGGGGCTGCGCGGCGGCGCGCAGGCTCCCCTGGCCGACGCGCAGCGTGACTACAATGCCGGACGCTACAACCGCGCGGTGGATGCCCTGACCAGCGCCATCGCGAAGTCTCCCAATGACGCATCGCTGCATTTTCTGCTTGGCGAAAGTTACTACCAGCTGCGCGAATTTACGCGCGCCGATCGCCAGCCTGGAACGCGCCGTCCAGATTTCTCCCAAGCAATCCGAATATCACGATTGGCTGGGAAGAGCCTACGGCCGCAAGGCCGAGGAAAGCATGTTTCTCAGCGCCATGGGCTGGGCCAAGAAAACGCACAGCGAATTTGAAATCGCCGTGCGAGCTGGATCCCCACCAATTTTGAGGCGCAGCGCGATCTGATTCGCTTACGAAATGAACGCGCCCGGCATCGTCGGCGGCGGCGACGACAAAGCCTGAAACATATCGACGAGCTGGAAAAAATCGACTGCGAGCAAGGCCAGCTGGCCCGCGGCGAATTTTTCGCCACCAAGAAAGCGAATGGCTGAAGGCGATGCCGTGTTCGCGAAAATCCTGGAATCGAATTCCGACACGCGTCGGAGTTTATTTCGAGGTCGGCGATTACTACCGCGATCGCCAGAATTCCGAAAAAATGGGCGAGGCCATCGACGGCCGCGAGCGAATCGACCCCAGATGACCGCCGGCTGAAATTTTACAAAGGCGTGCTGCTGGTGATGCAGAAGCAGAGACCCCAGCGAAGCGGAAATGCTGCTGAAATCCTACATTGCCACGGTTCCGGATAATTCCGATCTCCTCCGCGCACGCGGCCGCGTCGAATGGCTGGGCAAACTGTACGAATCCCAGGGAAGATTTTCCGAAGCGGCGCAGGATATACCGGCGTCGCTGGCTCTCGATCCGCACAACAAGGAAGTGGAAGACGACTTGAAGCGGGTGGAGAAGAAGTAGGGTCGATCAGGCGGCGGACTTGTCCAGCCGCAGCGAAATTTGACCTCGCGGCGCGATCGACATCCGAAAGAATCGACTCATGATGCTGCGCAATGAAACCTGGATGGTGGCGCTGGACGCGCTGTGGGCCAACAAGGTCCGCGCGTTCCTCACCACGCTGGGCGTGATCATCGGCAGCGCCTGCATCGTTCTGGTCGTGACCGTGGCGCTCAGCGGACGGCGCTACGTCATTCGCGCAAATCGAAGGCGTCGGATCCAACCTGGTCTATGCGCGTCTGGATATCGATCCGAACCAGCCGATCATGCTGCAGGACGAACTGTCCCTCGACGACATGAATGCCGCGAAAACGGCGATTCCGGGTGTCGTCACCGTGGCCGGAACGCGCGGCGATGCAGAGCAGCGTGATGGCCGGATCGGTCGAACGAAACGTAAATCTGGTGGGCGTCACCGAAGGATTTCAGCAGATTCGCAATCTATTGATCCTGCGCGGACGTTTCCTGGATGCCGAAGACGTGGCGCAGCGCAGCCGAGTGTGCCTGATCACCACGCAGCTGGCCGAATCTGGTGTTTCCGTTTACCGATCCGATCGGGCATAGCCTGCGCGTGGGCGAACTGAGCTTCACGGTCATCGGCGTATTTCGGGAGCGCGTGGAAACCTTCGGGCTGTCGGAAATTCAGGACTACTCGGTCCTGATTCCGTTTCCGCTGATGAAATATTACCTGGGCGATACTTCGCTGGAAATGCTTTACGTGCAGGCCAGCACGCCCGGAAGGCGTCCTTCCGGTGACGCACCAACTGGAGGCGCTGCTGCGCAGCCGGCATCCGACGCGGGCGCGCTACTCGGTGCATGAATCTCAGTTCGATTCTGGAGGCGGCGCGACAGCATCGCGCTGGCGCTGACCATCGTTCTGGTGCTGATCGGATTCATCGCGCTGCTGGTCAGCGGCATCGGAATCATGAACATCATGCTGGTGACCGTGACAGGAGCGCACGCGGGAGATCGGAATCCGCAAGGCCATTGGAGCCCGGCGCAGCGAAATTCTGTATCAGTTTCTGCTGGAAGCGTTTCTGATCAGCGGATTCGGGTCGGTGCTGGGAATTCTGATCGCCGTGGCCATTCCGGTGATGGTGCAGCCGTTGCTTCCGGGCAATCTGCGCGTGCCGGTGCCGTGGCAATCGGTGGTGCTGGCGTTTCTGGTGTCCTGTTCGGTGGGCGTGTTTTTCGGATATTTGCCGGCGGAGCGCGCAGCGCAGATTGCAGCCGACCGAATCGTTGCGGTATGAGTGAGGCCTGCGTGCAGGCGGGCAGTATCTAGTAGCGCATCCGCAGAAGTTGCGGAAAGCAGGTGGATGATGAATTGTGATCGAAATTGGATGAATGAGCGCGACCCGCGTTGGCGAGCCTGCAGTGCGCCGGCTGGCTGCTGCTGATCGTGCTGCGGCTTGGCCGCGGCAGGTTCGTCGCGCAAGAGCGCCGACCAGATCTCGCGTAAGCTGACGCTGAAGGAAGCCGTGACGCTGGCCGTGCCGAACAGCCGCGACCTCGCGCTGGCCCGGTTGCAGTACGGCACTCATGCAGCGCGAAGGCCGGCGTGGCGCGTTCGGTGTTTCGGCCCAATTTCTACACGGGAACCGGCGTCGCCTACACGAGTGGATTTCCGCTTGCTGGAGGGAGGCGGCGTGCCGGCCGTTTTTCAGCTTGTCCTATACGATCAGCAGATTTTTAATCCTCCGCTGAAAGGCGAGCAACACGCCGCCGAGCAGCGCGCCGAAGGGCAGCGGCTTGACGATGGAGGGCGTGCGCGACGCGCGTGATGATGCGGGCGGCGCTGGAGTATCTGGAACTGGCCAAGGTGCGCCACGCGCTGGAACTGATGCGCAGCGAGCGTCTGAGCGCGGAGCCACATTCTGGACGCCACGCGGGAGCGCGCCGAGGCCGGACGCGAACTTCCGATCGAAGTGATACGTGCCCAGCTGACCACGGCGCGCATCGAGCAGCGCATCGCGCAGACTGGAAGATCGCGACGATTCGCTTGTCCGGCGAACTTGCGCGACATGATGGGCCTGCCTTCCGACGATAGCCGATCGAAGTCTCCACCGAGGATATTCCCGGCGCGGCCGCGGAAGCCACCAAGGATCTGGTGGCCGAAGCCATGGCCAACAACGTGGAACTGAAGCAGGCGGAGACCGAGTTGCGCGCGCGCGAAGACAAGTTGAAAGGCGAACGCGGCGGCTATTGGCCCACGTTCGCGCTGACCGGCCAGTACAACGTGCTGAGCAAGATCAACAACTACACCGATTTTTTCAATAAGTTTCAGCGCAACAACGTCATCTTCGGCGTGGCAGGTGCAGATTCCGATTTTTGCCTCGCGCACGTCGTCCGCGGTGGCATTCGCGCAGGCGGATCTGAATGCCGCGACGCTGGCGCTGCAGAAAAAACGCAGCGAACTTTCGCTGGACGTTCGCCGCAAGGCCCGGCAGGTGCGCGAAGCGGATCTGGGCGGGGAAGTGGCGCGGCTGGAACTGCAACTGGCGCAGGAAAATGTGCGCGTTCTGCAGGCGCAGTTTGACCAGGGGCCGCGGCAGCCTGAAGGATCTGGAAGCCGCGCACCTCGAGGAAAATGACAAGTGGCTGGCGTTACCTGGATGCCAACTATGCGCGGCAACAGGCGCAGCTCGAACTGCTTCGTACCACCGGGCAACTGGCGCAGGTGCTGCAGTAGTAGCACAGCGAGCCCTTCGCAAGGGCTCAGGGTAAAGAGATGTGCTACCTGGCCGCAACACATCCTGCCGAGTTTTCTTTCGAGGTGGGTCGGCTTTCAGGTAAGATATTGTCTTCAGGACGTTTGCGCCCAGTCGTAGATATCCGGGATCAGGGGAAGAAAAGAATGTCTGAAGTAATGAAAACGCTGTTTTTGAATCCGCCTAGCTATGAAGGCTTTGACGGCGGAGCCGGCGCGCGTTACCAGGCGCGACGCGAGATCAAGTCGTTCTGGTATCCCACCTGGCTGGCGCAACCGGCGGCCATGGTTCCCGGCAGCAAGCTGATCGACGCGCCGCCCGACGGTCTGACCGTCGATCAGGTCGCGCCGCTGGCCAAGGACTACGAACTGGCCGTGCTGCACACCAGCACGCCGTCGTTTGCCGAATGACGCGAAGTTTGCCGCGCACCTGAAGGAAGTAAACCCCAACATCATGATCGGAATGGTCGGCGCGCACGTGGGCGTGCTGCCGCTGCAGTCGATGAACGGCGCTCCGGCCGTGGACTGGGTTGCGGTCGGTGAGTTCGATTACATCTGCGCGGACATTGCCGCGCGGAAGCCGCTGAAGGATGTCGGCGGGATCGCCTACCGGGACAATGGACGCGTGACGTTCTACTCCGCCGCGGCCCACGATTGAGAACATGGACGATCTTCCGTTCGTCGTGGACGTCTACAAGCGCGACCTGACGATTGAAAATTATTTTATCGGCTACCTGCAGCATCCCTACGTTTCGCTCTATACGGGTCGCGGATGCCGCTCCAAGTGCACGTTCTGCCTGTGGCCGCAGACGCTGGGCGGGCACCGCTACCGCGTGCGCAGCGCCGGACAATGTGGCCGCGGAAATGGCGCTGGCCAAGAAATATTTCCCGCAGGTGCGCGAATTCTTTTTTGACGACGACACCTTCACCGACGATCTGCCGCGCGCGGAGGAAATTGCCCGGCGCCTGGGCAAGCTGGGACTGACCTGGTCGTGCAACGCCAAGGCCAACGTGCCGCGCAAGACGCTGGAAATCATGAAGGATAACGGTCTGCGCCTGCTGCTGGTCGGATACGAATCCGGCGACGACCAAATCCTGATCAACATCAAAAAGGGCGTGCGCCTGGACATCGCGCGCGAATTTTCGCGCAACGCAAGCGACCTGGGCATCAAGATTCACGGCACATTTATTCTGGGCCTGCCGGGTGAGACCACCGAAACGATTCAGCAGACGATCAAGTTTGCCTGCGACATCGAGCCGGAAACCATTCAGGTTTCGCTCGCCGCGCCCTATCCGGGCACGGAACTTTACCGCCAGGCGCAGGAACAGGGCTGGCTGCAGATTCAGACCGGCGAACTCGTGGACACGCACGGAATTCAGACCGCCGCGATGAACTATCCCGGGCTCAGCTCGACCGTGATTTTCAATTCGGTCGAAGAATTCTACCGGAAATTCTATTTCCGCCCGCGAAAGATGTTTTCGCTGTTCGGCGGAATGTTGCGCGACCCGGAAGTGATGAAGCGGCGCGCTGCGCGAGGGCGTCGAATTCTTCAAGTTTCTGCACGAGCGCAAAGCGACGGCGCGCGAAATGGCGCAGTCCAGCACGGCCGCGGCGCCCAGTTCCGGGGATTAAGGCTTTAGTAGCACAGGCTTCAGCCTGTGGGGTTTCGGTGAGTCAACGCCGCTTCAACCACAAGCTGAAGCCTGTGCCACCGACTTTCTGAAATGACCTCCGCGCAAACTCACAAAACAAAAACCTACGTCCTGCTGTTTCTCCTGGTCCTGTTCGGCTCGGTGGGGAATACGATTTTGAGCAAGGGAATGAAGGACGCCGGCGACCTGGACATCTCTCACGTTTCTTCGCTGATCGCGGGCGCGACGCATGTTCTGACCAGCGGCACGATCTGGCTGGGCATCGCGCTGATGCTGGCTGTTCATGGTCTGCCACATGCTGGTGCTTTCCTGGGCCGACTACAGTTTCGTGATGCCGTTTTCCGCGGTGGCCTACGCGCTGGTGCCGCTGCTCGGGTATCTGTTTCTGCACGAACAGGTTTCCGCGGCGCGCTGGATCGGAATTGTGCTGATCGTTTTTGGCGTCCTACTGATCAACCGCACGCCGCATCGCACCACGCCGCAACGGAACTTCGGACTGACATGCGCACCGCGGTCATTCTCATTTTCGTGGTGGTCACCGGCACGGGCGGAGAAATCTGCCTGACGCACGCGATGAAGCTGCTGGGCGAAGTGCACGATTTTCGTCCGCGCGCGATTTTCGGCTTCGTACTGCGCGCGCTGCGCGTCGGCTGGCTCTGGTTCGGCGTGCTGCTGATGACCGCGTCGTTTTTCTCGTTTCTGGCGATGCTCGTCCTGGTTTCCGGTCAGCTTTGTGATTCCCGCGACGTCGCTGGCCTACGTGGCCGGGGCATTCGGCGCGAAGCTGTTTCTGGGCGAGCAGCTGAATGCCACGCGCTGGGCCGGAATCGTGCTGATCTGCTTCGGTGTCGGCATGGCCTGGGTGGACGATCTGCCGGCAACGCTGCACTGCGCCACTCGGCGCTCATTATGTTGCGCTGGGCGATTCTGGCGCTGGCGCTCGGCCCGCTGGTTTATTACCTGATGGGAATTTATTCCGCGTGGCGATTTTTCCGCGTGGCGCATCGCGCATCCACTTCAGCGGCGAATCCGCAGGCGAAACGCGTCCCGGCAGTCAGCGTTCTGAAGCCGGTGCGCGGCCTCGATCCCGATGCGTACGAAAATTTTGCCAGTTTTTGCCGCCAGGATTATCCGGAATTCGAAATCCTGTTTGCGGTGTCCGATGCCGTCGATCCGGTCGTGCCGGTCATCGAGAAACTGATTGCCGATTTTCCGGCGCGGTCGATTCGCCTGGTGGTGGTCGCCGAGCGGCTGGGACCGAACAGCAAAGTCTCCAATCTCTGCCGCCTGGTGCGCGAGGCGCGCCACGATCTGCTGGTGATCACCGACAGCGACGTGCGGTCGAGCCGGGATATCTGCGCAGTGTCGCGGAGATGTTTCGCGATCCGGGCGTCGGGCGGCGTGACCGCGCTCTATCGCGGCAGTGACAATCTGCAATTGGTCGCCGCGATGGATTGCGTGGGCTCGTCGGCGGCGTTTTGCGGCGCGGCGCTGGTGGCGCGCGAACTTGAGGGCCTGAAATTCATGATGGGCTCGACGATGGCGACCACGAAGCAGCGCCTCGCCGAAATCGGCGGCTTTGAGGCCATGGTCGATCTGCACTCGGACGACTACGAACTGGGCCGCCGCATCGCCGACGCGGCTACCGCATCGAGCTGCTGCCCGAGCCGGTGCAGATGGCGTTTCCTTCGCAAACTCTGGGCGCCTACCTGCGGCACGAACTGCGCTGGGCCATCGGAATCCGCAACATTCGTCCCGGCGGCCATTTCGGAATGCTGTTCACGCATGGTCTGCCGTGGGCGATCGCCGCGGCGTGCGTCGCGCCTTCGGCCGCCGTGGGCGCGGCTTATCTTGGCGCGTATTTTGTGCTGCGATTCGCGATGGCCTGGACGGTGGGCGTCTGGGGACTGCGCGATCCGGTGCTGCGGCGCCGGATTCTGGCTGCTGCCGGTGCGCGATCTGCTTTCCTTTTTTGTCTGGCTGGCCAGCTTCGGCATGAACCGGATCGAGTGGCGCGGAAGTGCCTTTACGCTGGAAAAAGGACGCATGGTTCCCGTCGCGCCGCGCGCCGGACGCAGCTGAACGCGGAACGCGGCCGGTAGTTCCATTCTGCGGCACGAACTCCTGCTTCCGCTTACGAAGCTTTGTAAATAAATTTTGCGGAAATTCCACCCACCAGAACCAGCGCGGATAAAACCAGCCAGTTGTAACTTGCGCCGTAGGTGGCGGTCGGAAAGTGGTTGCTGATCATCAGAAAAATCAGCGGCACGGTCATGTAGGTGTTATGGATCGTGCGTCCTTTGGCGCGTTCGGAAACTTTAGGATCGATTGGCCGGCCTTCTCGAATCGCGACCAGCATTTTTCGCGTCGCCGGAAGAATGCCCATCCAGACATTCGCGGCCATGATCGTGCCGAAGAGCGCGCCGACGTGAATGAAGGCGGCGCGGCCGCTGATCAGATGGGTCAGTCCGTAAGCAACGGCCACAACGAGCAAGTAGCAAACCGTACCGGCAATCACCGGCACGCGTGCCAGCGGCGAGCGGTAAATTCCCTCGTACACCGCGAATCCCAGAAACAGTGTGCCCAATCCGATGGCCGTTCCCGCGCCGATGCCGATGCTGGAGACGCTGTCATCCAGCAGCAGGCCTCCCGAGTAATAGAGCAGCCCCAGCAGCAGAAATCCGGAAACCCAGGTGACCAACGCCTCCCAGCGGAACCAGTAGAATTTCGCGGGAATCGCTTTCGGCGAAGACTGTTTCTCCACCAGCGAAAAGCTGCCGCTGTGCACCAGCCAAACCTGCGGCAAACGTCCGGCGTGCTTGGCCAGTTCTTCGTCGAGCGCCATGCGCCCTTCCAGCTTGGTGAAATAATACGTCTGCCCGATCCAGTAAATTCCGGCAAGCACGTGAGTCCAACGCAGGATGAGACTGATCCATTCGCTGACTTCGGGCGGCATGTGTGAGTGGCTCTCCTGAACGCGCGCGCGTCCGCGAAGGCCTGCGGAACGCTGGGGGAAGATGGTACTGGCGGGAATCAGCCAGCTCAAGCGCAAAAGTCTGCTGGACAGCATCGAATCGGCTGATCGCCGGCAAACACGCAGCGCAAGACGAGCATTTCTCCATCGCCAGTCGCGCGGATCGCGCTGCAAGGCCGGTTGACGTAGGCCATTTTCCTGTCTAAAGTAAGGGTGCTGGGTCGTGAGGCCGGGACCAATTCCTGGCTCGCCACGGCCCATTTCTTGTGTCTCCCTCGGCTGGGAGGTCGTACAATCGGCAGTACATCAGACTCTGACTCTGATTATCCTGGTTCGAGTCCAGGCCTCCCAGCCAAAACTTAAAAGCCCATTAGACTTAAGGATTTCCGGTGGCGGCTACTAAACGGCTACCGGAAAGTTGAGCCAATTGCTCCGTATCCCATTCTGCTCAGTATTAAAGGAACGGGAGAATGGATATGGAGATCAAGCACGTCAGCCTCGTCGTACGAGGTTCGATTGGGGTTTCAGTTCCACTGCTTTATTGGCCGCTTCTTGACCGCTTTCGGCTTCCCCGCAAATCTCCCACTAAGGATTGCCGGAGAAAATGTCGCGCACGCCTTTACGCAGCAAATTGCCGTCACTGGCAACCAAAATCCGAATCGCATTTTGTGCCGTCAGCGCGCGATTCGCGGCCATGGACTTTGCCCTTCACGCATGCATCGTGGCACACGTGGTCCTTCAATCTGGCGGGAAGGTATAATAACGATGGTCTAACAGCAACGATAATAATCTTAATAGCTTTCGCGTCGAACTCAAGACACAAATCTTCTTAGAGTTTTGGATTTACTTTCCCGAAAGTGGCGACGAAAAAAGAGGTGTGCAGGTCCGATGCCCGAGGAATCCTCGAACTTGGATAGACATTGGGCGGGCAACGATTAAATGTTCCGGCTCTATTCCGGGCACTACCGTAAAATCCAAGCATCTGTTTTCTCGACGAATCGAAACGCATATCGCGGGTAAGGCGTGCCGTTCCCCTCTGACCTCACAACGCACGCTTTACCATGGAATTTAGTGCCTTCGGTAGCAAAAGTTACCTCGATGGTGGATCCCGTCTTCAGCGCCACCGTACAACCACAAAAAAAAGTGTTTTTACTGAGGTTCTCTGTTCCGGTCACTTCATCGAATGGCTTTCCGTTGAGATCGATTCCCCGTAGTTTCAACATGGCGCGCAGACGAACTCGCATTTCGTGCCTTCGTTCGTGTTGGGCTGCGCCCAGCACTTTTGCCAGAGTTGCTCTCAAAGCCTCGAAATCAACAGGTTTCTCAAGGTACGCCGTGGCTCCGAGTTCTTTGCAGAATAATTTTGTAGTTGCACCCCCCTCTCCGCTGATAATGATGATAGGGATCAACTGCGTCGAAGTCATCGATTTGAATGTCCTGCAAAGCTCGAAGCCGGAATAATTTGGCATCCTTAGATCGAGCAGGATGGCGTTGGGTTTGCCTTGCATGGCCATGGCAAGGGCTTCTCCTGAGACTCCGGTATCAAGGATTTCGTAGCGGTCTGCGAGATTTATTCGCAGAAGACGCCGGATGGCCTCCTCATCATCAACGATCAACAATTTATCCATAGTACGAATGCCTCCGATCAGCTCAATCTGCCATTATTTCCGTCGATCGCCGCCCGCTTCCATGCCAGCCAGACTGCGTGATTGCTTCGTTTCTTTACCTGCATCCAGCAATTCCCGGATTTTGCGCATCAGCGTTTCCTCTGTGAAGGGTTTGTGGAGCAAGTGGATGCCCTCATCCAGGACTCCGTGACCGGCGACAAAGCTGTCCGTATAACCGGACATGTAAAGCACCTTCATGTTTGGATGAAGGGGAGCGAGCCGTTCTGCCAGTACGCGCCCGTTGATTCCGGGCATCACTACGTCAGTGAGCAGCAAATGAATGGGGCTCAGGGCTCTGCGCAGCTACCTGCTGCGCTTCAGCTCCGTCCGCGGCCGTAAATGACTTGATATCCGTTTTCCTTCAAGAACAGCTGCGCCAGCATCCGCAGCGGCTCTGCGTCTTCGACGAGTAGGATGGTTTCGGAGCCGTGCACGTTCAGCGGCGCTTGGATGCTCTCGCTTCTGGTGGTCACAGGCTCTTCGATTCGTGGCAAGTAGATCTTGAATGAAGCTCCTTTTCCTCTCTCAGATTCAACTGCGATGTAGCCGTTGCTCTGCTTCACCACGCCATAAACGGTGGCGAGTCCGAGACCCGTTCCCTTGTCTCGCCCCTTGGTGGTGAAAAACGGCTCGAAAATTTGCGCCTGAGTTTCCGGATCCATCCCTGTGCCCGTATCCGTGACGGCCAGCATTACGTAGCGGCCCGCGATGGAACCGTGATGCTCGCGTATGAATACCGAATCGAGTTCCGCGTTCGCCGTCTCGGATTGTCAACTGCCGCCATCCGGCATTGCATCCCGCGCGTTGACTGCAAGATTCATCACAACTTGTTCGATTTGTCCCGGATCCGCTTTGACCTGACCGATACCGGGGTCAAGGATCAAATTCAGTAGAATGTCTTCTCCAATCAAACGGGGCAGCATCTTTTGCATTTCGAATACCAGCGTGTTCAAGTTCAAAATCACCGGTTCCAGGACCTGTTGGCGGCTGAAGGCCAAAAGCTGCCTCGTCAATGACACAGCGCGCCGACCGGCTTTCTCGATTTCCATCTGCATATTCATAAGAAGGCTGCCCGGGAACCAGGGTTCGTTTCATCACCTGGATGTAACCGATGATGACCCCAAGAAGATTATTGAAATCATGGGCAATTCCTCCGGACAGTCGGCCAACTGCTTCCATCTTCTGCGCCATGCGTAGCTGCCGTTCCAGCACTCGCCGTTCGGTTACGTCTTCTGCAAATACCTCCATATTCGTGCCACTCTCGTCCTTGATAGGCCAGCCGCTGCAACGCACCGTAATGAAAGCGCCATCTTTCCTCTTCCATTCGACTTCCACGTCCTTGAAATGCTGGTCTCGTAAAAACAGCTCGTTTATTTTCTTGAGTTCGCCGGGATGACGGTAAATGCCGGTTGTAAGGTCAACTTCTAACAATTCGTCGTGGGGCTCATAACCCAGCATCTTTTCCAGTGCCGGATTAATCATGAGGAGCCTGCCGGCCATATTCGCCTTGAAAATACCGTACGGTGCATCTTGGACCACGGTGCGGAAGCCCGCCTCCGACCTGTTCAGAGCCTCCTCCGCGGACTTCCGCTCTGTGATGTCGCGATTCACTATGACTAATTTGTCTGGATCTCCTTCGGAATTACGGATCACACTCGCGGTGGACTCCAATACCCGCCACGTACCATCCTTATGGCGGAAACGATACTGCACCGGACGTCCTACCCCAGTCCGCCGTGCTTCCGCAGATGCCTGTTTAACGTGTTCTCTGTCTTCGGGGTGAATCTGTTCGAAAGACGATGAGCTTTTCAGTTCCTCCGCCGAGTATCCAAGAACTCTAAAATACGAAAGGCTGTTGTAGATTCGGTTGCCCTGCATATCGACAACTGCAATCAAGTCGGCTGCATTTTCGCTTATGAGCCTGAATAACTCTTCCCGCTGGACCAATTTGCGGCGAATTCTGTTTATTTTCACTTGCTGATACAGAGTGTAAATATCAAAAATCAGCACGAGTCCCAGCAACCCTCTCACGATTTGAGGCAGTTCGACAGGAGTAGACTGCAGCGCCTCCATTTCCTTCTAAACCCGGAAGAAGAAATGAAGCCCAGGCCTGCTGTCAGCAGAAGTGTGACCGCAACCGCCGCTGACCACAGCCACCACTCGTATCTCTCCATCATTCGAAAATTCGTAGAGAGGGTATCGTGCGACTCAGCGTTCCAGGCAGGTGCCGTCTCACCAATTGTGGGACTCATCGGTGCGTCCTCGGTTCTTGGTTGGTTCACCGTTAATCACACATCACAGTCTGTTTCAGGTTTCGTCATTCGCCCGGTTGAGAAATATTCCAAAGCTTGGAGCCGCCCTCATCGCTCTTATTGTTCCTGGAAAATGCCGGTGAAAGCGGCTTTGAGATTGATCACCAAGGCTTGCTGGCGAACGGCTTCCCATGTTTCCGTTGGGATAGCTAAAAATACACTGACCACATCCGGATCAAATTGAGTTCCTGCCTTGCGCTCAATTTCATTTCGCGCGAATTGAAAGGAGAGAGCAGAGCGATAAGGACGTTCCGAAGTGATGGCGTCATTGGCATCCGCGACAGCGAAGATTCTCGAGTTCAATGGGATATCGCTCCCGGCCAGGCCGCTTGGGTAGCCGTTGCCGTCCCAATGTTCGTGGTGAGTGAGTACGATTTCCGCAGCATCGGCAAGGAAGGAGACGCGTTTGATCAGATCGTATCCAATCTGTACGTGAGTTTGCATAACCTTTCGTTCTGCTTCGGTAAGTGGGCCGGGTTTCAATAAAATCGCGTCCGGAATCGCTAATTTCCCGATATCGTGCAGCCAAGCCCCCATAACAAGGCTTTTATGCTGTTCGACAGTACCGCTCAATGTAGTCAAAATATTTATTGCACACTGAGCTACGCGCCGGGAGTGGCCTCCAGTTTGGCCGTCGCGCAAGTCGATGGCGGCCCCCAGTGCGTCTAAAGTGTCTGCATAATTTTGCTCGACTCGCCCCAGCGCGCTTTGTAGTTGTACGGTCCGCTTGGAAACTATCTTTTCCAGATTCTGCCGATAATGTTCCACTTGCCGTTCCAAATCCTGCTTACGGAAGGCGTGCTCAAGGCTCACCATCACTTCATCAATCTGCAGCGGTTTAATAAGGTAGTCATCCGCGCCCTGACGCATGGCGCGCACTCCCGCTTGAACGTTATCTAACCCAGTCGCCATCAAGAAAACCAGATAAGGGTAGTGCCGCCGGACCTCCGCCAGCAGATCCATACCAGAAAGTCCGGGCATATTCAGATCGGCAATCACCGCTTCCACCGGTTGTTCTCTGAGATGGTTCAGAGCTTCCATGGCGTTGGGAACCGCCGTGCAGGTCATACCAGCTTGCTCCAAAATGATGGCCAGGAGATTCCGATGGGCGAGTTCGTCATCGACGATCAGCAGTCGAGCGCCGGACATGCTCTTCTGAAAGCCCCGATCAAAGGCATCTTTGGTGAGTGAGCTTGAATCGAAAGGTACACCGTTCAAATTCATACCGTATCCCTGCCATTGAACGTAACGACAAGATCTCAAATGCTCCCAAACGTTTCAGAGAAAGCGTCACTTTCAAATTCAGAAACCTTCAAGAGATGAAGGAGCTCGGTTTCTAGTACTTCCACCAAGTCTCTGCGCCTGTGTTTTTCCATGCCTGGAAAACACGCGGCAAATAAATCGTCCCGAGATGAAGAATTCAGTCCATTCTGTGATTCTTCTGCACCTGCGAGCGTAAAACCGTAAGCCTTGCAGATGATGTCTGCTGCTGCAACAATTCCGACCAGATCTCGGTTGCGAGGCGTGAGGTGAGGACCGTGATGGTGCACAATGATTTCTGAGCACCCGGGAAAGAAATTCCAAAATGGAGCGAGGATCTGCGCAACGTCGCAGTGATTGAGACCGAACTGCTCTTTCTCTTCAGCGAGTGAACTGAAATAAGAATGCACGCGAGAGTTTTCGTAAACCGCTTCCTCATTTTCGGTCACGACGAGTAGGGGCAGTATCCCCACGTCGTGGAACAATCCACCAAGGTATGCATATGTAGATAGTTGGTAGCCTTCGCGACAATCAAGCAGCTGTACAATCCGTTCGCTCAGCGTTGCCGCCAGAATACTATGCTGCCAAAAGCGCCGGAGATTCGTTCCAGATAGCCACCGCCGCGCAAAATCCAACAGGAAACTCCTAAGGATAATCATCTTCATGGAATCACAACCGAGAAGAACAGATGCTTCTTCGAGACCGAGTGAGTGTTGGTGCTGATTGAAGAGAGCCGCGTTACAATCCCGGAGGATCTGGGACGACAAACTGGGATGAGCATCACTCATGCTCTTAATAGCTCTCAAGTGAACAGGTCGCTGACTGAACAGAGAAACTAGTTCAGACGCGGGTCTCGATGCCACTAAAAAATCCTCGGTGACCAAGCTGAGTAGCCGATCCTTCCGTCTATGCTGAAGAGTAAGGCGGGTGTCCTGCTGAGTCGTTCTGCGTTGAGTGGCAATAGGGGGCCGGGACATTTACTCCTCCAGAAGCGGAGTGGTAAGGACAAATTGCTTATCGGCATAAGCTGAAATCCAATTAACAATTTGGGAAAAAATAACGGACCGAAATGGCGAGGGAATGCTTCGCAGTGCAAATGCTCAGACCGTTGGAGCCGCACGAGCTGATTGTTTAAGCTCTCCTTCATCGCAAACCGCTCTTTGGATTTGCGACGATGGGGCTCGGCTCCTGTTGATCCCACTGTGTTAGAACGGGTGGTGTTAGAAACTGAATTGACCCCATGCCACTCGGTTAAATTTTGTTTTCAACTTGGAGGTTTCTAGCAAGTCTGTCTCGTAAATAAAGGATCGCTTTCGAGCGGATTTGCGAGACCCGCGACTCTCCCAGCCCAAGGACTCTGCCAACTTCCTTCATTGTTAACTCCTTCAGATAATAGAGAGTAAGGACGAGGCGCTCGTTTTCATTCAAGCCGTCCTGGGCGCGCTCCACCTGGAATCTCATTTCATTTCGCCAACAAAGTAAAAATGGGTCCATTTCCGTCTTTGCAGGCAAATATTTGTCTACGATTTTTCCGGATTGAGCGTCGGGTAATTCCGAATCCAGATTGCTAAGACGGAGTCCATGGATCTCACTCTTCAGACGCCTGAACTGTTCGATGCTTATATCCATTTCTCTCGCTAGATCTTCCTCATTCGGTACCCGTCCAAGTCGCAAGTTCAGTGCTTGCCGTGCCGTTTCAAACATGCGTGCCTTGCGCCGCAGGTGCCTGGGCGCCCAATCCATTTGGCGAAGACTATCGAGAATGGCTCCGCGAATACGGAATTTTGCATAAGACCTTATTAGAATCTGTTTAGTTGGGTTGAATTTGTGCGCTGCGTCAATGAGACCCAGTGTGCCAGCCTGGATCAAATCGTCGAGCGGGACATGTGCAGGCAGTCGACGGTGAATGCCTCGCGCGATGGCGCGAACCTGAGGAAGTCCATCGAGTAAGACTTTGTCCATCTCAGCGGTGGTACAGTTTGATTCAGCAACTGTAAACTTTGTGTCTTGATACTTCATCAAATCTCCTGTGCTATCGCACCATCTACACATCAAGCCGGCGTTTAATCCGCGAGGCAAAAAAACGGTTCAACAGTTGCCACTTGTTCCGCACCGTGCTTCGAAGTGAAAACACTTATCCGTCGTAAGTGCACGCAGAGTGCCGAAACTGTGGCAATGTTTATTAGGATTTTATGAGGATGTTAATGCTTAACTCTGGCCGTCTATCTTGGATTGTCCCCCAACAGCCCCGCTCCATTTTTGGCGACGCCCATGTCACGCAGATGGACTTTCGACATGCTGGTTGTCCTTCAGGCGGATTCCACTCCGGATTCAAACTAGGACGTTGAATGAATTTTCCTGTGCGGGAATGGCCGCGCGAAGTTCTGCTGCGCCTCAGCGGGGAAATCATAATTCGTGGACGAAGAGTTTCTGCCGGCAGGGCTTGAGATACTGCGAAGGCGGGAGTTTTACGGACGTTCGCGGCGGCGGAAGCCCCACTCACCGTGATTTCCGGGGAGCTTCCGCCGCTACGATCGCTGCTGATTTTTAAAACTAGTTGCCGGACATCATGCCGGGCATCATGGCCATGTCGTTCTTGATGACCGAGCCGCCCTTCATGACGAACTTCACGTGCTGCATTTCGGAAATGTCCTGCAAGGGGATCGCCGCGACACCGCGATGATGTCAGCGAACTTGCCCTTCTCGATGGTTCCGAGTTTGTCGGACATGTGGATGATTTCCGCATTCACCGTGGTGGCCATGCGCAGCGTGTAGACGGGACTTGCTCCCCAGCTGACCAGCACCGGGAACATTTCGCCCTGCACGCCGTGCGAGCAGTTGCACTCCTTGTTGTAGACGCGTCCTGGCGGCGGCGCGGAACCGCTGCCCCAGCCGAGAACCACGCCGGCGGCCAGCATCTTCTTCCAGGTGACTTCCACCGAGTCGGAAGCGGCTGTAGGGCGCCCACTTGGCCAGATCGTCCGGCTCATCCTGGCGGTGGTCGAGAGTCGTAGTGGTGATGGGCAGGTGCTTCTGCACGATCTCGCCGAATGTCGTCGTCGTTCGCGGCGGTGGCGTGCTGGATGTTGTCGAGTCCGAGGTCGATGGCCATTTTCAGGCCCTCGCCGCCGTAGGTGTGCGAGGCGACCCACATGCCGCGGCGATGAGCTTCGTCAATCACGGCGGCAAGCTCTTCGCGCGTGGGGAGCGGCTGGTTATACATCTTGCCGTCCTTATCGAAAGTAGAAGGGGCCGGTGGTGTGAATCTTGACGTGCTCCGCGCCGTACTTGGCGAGCTCACGAACCGCGTTGCGGAATTGATCCGGGCCGCTGACTTCGATGTCCGGTTCCTTGGGCGAGTACATCAGCGGGAACGCCGTGTTTTCCGGCATGGTGATGTTGATGATCGGTCCCGCGGTGACGATGCGCGGACCTTTCACCAGACCGGCCTCAATGGCTTTCTTCAATTCGACGTCAGCATAGCCGCCGCCGTGCGAGCCCATGGCCACCAGCGTTGTGAAGCCGGCGTTCAGGCTGGACGTGGCGCTGAACAGGGCGACCATCATGGCGTGCTGCAGATTGCCCTGCGCATCGGTCAGGTGCACGTGGCCGTCGATCAACCCGGGCAGCACCGTTGCGCTGCTGAGGTCCACGACTTTCGCGCCGGCATGGAATTTTTACCTTGTCGGCCGGGCCAACATCGGTGATTTTGTCGCCGGTGATCAGCACGACCTGATTCGTCAGATTGGTGCCCGACTTGGGGTCAAACATTTTGCCCGCGCGGACCGCGGTTACTTGACCCTGCGCGGACGCCGCTAGGGCCGCCGCAAGGATCATCAGGGCGCAATACTCAATGCAGCTTTCATTCGTTTCATGGAGCCTCCGTTGCGATTCAGAATGCGGGTCCGGTCATTGCTGCACTTGCGAGTCGATTTCTTGCAGTGCTTCGGTTGCGCCGGAAAGAGCCGCCGCACGGCTTGTGATCGGCGGCGAACCTTCCCGTCTTCCTCGGATTACGCGAAATGCTACTTCCCGTAGATCAACAGACGAAACGTTCCGGGAGTGGCCACGGGCTGCGGATTGGGCTGCTTTTCCGTGGCAGCAGGAGCCGGACCGAAATCCGAGGTGGTCAGGAACAGTTTGTGGGTTTTGGGGTCGAGGCCCATGGTCTTGGCGCCGAACTCGGTCTTGATCGTCTCGACTTCGCTGAATTTGTCCTTGGAGAGTCTTCATGGAAAATGTGCAGCGTGCCTTCGCGTGTCGCGGCGGCAACATATTGTGGACGGTCGAACACATTGGCATCCACGCGGTCGCCGATCGGGAATCCATCGCCGATCACTTTGCCGGTGTCCGCATCCATCATCACCAGCGTCTTGGGATTCGCGTCCGCCGACAAACAGGCGGCGGGTCTTGCGGTCCATGGTAATAGAGATGGGCCGACCGGCCGGTGCCACGGGGAATCGTGACTTGATCGTCATGTCGTTGGCTGTCGATGGCGACGATTTCGTTGTTGGATTGGATCTTGTCATAAATCATGCCCTTGCCGTCCGCGACGGCCTGCTCCGGCGAGCCGCCGAGGGGAATGGTCTTGATCACTTCGTCCTTGACCGTATCGATGACGGTGGAGGTCTTTGCTGACCCATTGAATGCAAAGACATGTCTTGAGGCGGGATCGTACAGAATCCAGTCGGCGTCTTCTTCAGCCTTGATCGATTTGGTCTGCCTTAAGCGTTTTAAGATCGAACACCAGGACTGGCCCGCGTCGCCGTCGGTGATGAATCCCTTTGCCACCTCCGGCACCAGGGCCACTCCGTGAACGCGCTTCCAGTCTCCGGTGATATCGCCGATCTTTTCCCCGGTGTCGGCATTGACCACGTGCACGATCGTGCCTTCCGTGAAAAAGATCCGGCGCGAAGCAGGCTCGGGAATCACATAGTCGAAATATTCCCTGGTGGCGCCGACGCCGGGCGCCGCGCCGTAAGTAACTTTCTTAACCTGGTGATAACCGCTGGCTGCCAGCACGCAGGCTGCGGAGGCTGCTGTTGAAAACAGAAGTGCCAGTTTTACGTAACGCGATACCTTCATTCATTCCTCCATCGATTTCGAATAGCACAGCCGCCACGGGCTGTGCGCCTTCTTGCACGGTGCTCTAGACTCCGCGCAACCGTCCCCTGAACGGGTTCGCATCACGAGCGGCTATGCTGCAAAGGCTTTTTGGATCTCCAGCACTTTACTCCAGTTAGCCTGAAAATTCCCTTAAATTACGGGGAAATTTCCTGACGGATGAGCCGGTTCGGAGCAGGGGAAAGGGCCCTGAAAACGTTGCTGGTCTGCACCTGGGGCCAGGCCAGATTCATCCGCTACTAAAGTTTCGTGCGGCGCCCGCTCAGCCTGAAAGCGCAAATGCCCGCCCGCTCAGGTTCGGCGGACGGGCATTTGAGGCTTACCGGTGCGCCGGAAACTACCAGTTCATTTTAAGCGCGAACTGGATTTCTCTCGCCGGCGTTTGCAGGTTGGCAACCGACGTGATGTTCCCCAGGCCGTTGTACGCGCCGCTGGGGCTGATCAAGCCGGAGTTGGTGTCGCCGCTGTTCGGTTGCGGCGGGTTAAAGTTGGAATGGTTAAAGATGTCGAAAATTTCCGCTCGGAACTGCACGTTGAACTGCTCCGAAATTTTCCTGATCGGGAAGACCTTGTGCACGGAGAAATCCGTGTTGATGAAGTGAGGGCCGGTGATCGTGTTCCGGCCGACGTTGAATGGCATGAGGTTGGTGCAGTAGCTCTGGCCATTCGGTGCATGCGGCACAAAGGTCGGAACCTGCGTTGCGGGGTCGACGGTTCCCTGTTTTAGAACATCGTTGCAACTATAGGGCAGCGTAGCCAACGCGGACGTGGGCACCGTCGGCTCGGTGAAGCAGTTCTGGTTCAGGAAGCCCACCGTAGGCCCGCCAACCTGGTAGTTAGTTGCGTTGCAGCCCGGGATCTTGACCAACGGACCGTATGGATCGGCGCCGCCGTTATTCAGGCCCAATGGATCGCCAGAATTGGTGACCGTGGTCGGCGTCCCGCTGTTGTAGGCCAGGATGCCGCCCAGTTCCCAATCGGCCAGCGCTTCCTTCATGAAGCCGTTCCACGATTTTGGCGTGGGGATCGTGTACAGGGCGTTGAGGGAAAGCGTGTGCGCGATGTCGAAGTCCGATGGGCCGTAATACGCTTTCGGTAGCCACCAGATAGGCGAGTTGATGCCGTTGGCGAAGGTGTCTCCGGCGATGGTTTGCGAGTCGTCATCCTGCGACTTGGAGAACGTGTAGGCGAGCTGGAACTGGAAGCCATGGGCAAATTTCTTGTCCAGGTTCACGTTCAAGCCGTGGTAGTTGGAATCGGTGTTCCAGAAGATATAACGCATCACTCCGATGCTGGGATTGAGTTTCGCGGAAGTCGCGCCGCCGACCCCTAACGTGCCTCCGGTTGTACCCGCGGTGCAGTTCGTGTCCCCGGCCTTGACGAAGCTGCACGGGAACAGATACCCGAACTGGGTCTTCACTGCCGGTGCAGGGCTTCCTGGCGCTCCTGCCATGTTGGCATCATCACCGCGCATGAGCAGGTGCACACCGTGGGATCCCACATAGCCGACCGTGAGTGACATATCGGACGTGAGTTGGCGCTGTATGGAAAGGCTCCACTGTTCCACATAGCTCCGATGCGGTGCGCCTTCAATCGTGGAAAGCGACAGTTTGCTGTTTGTGGAATTCGTCAGCTGTACTCCGCCCTCTTGTGCCTGAAAGGGTCCGGTGAAACCGGCCTGCGGAGTGAAGTTGGCGAGATTGTCGATGCTCTTGAAAATGAAGAACGGAGCAGCCTGATTCTGCTGCAGCAGGAAGTAGCCCGCGAGCGGATCGACGTCGTAAAGGCCGACGCTGCCGCGCACCGAACTCTTGCCATCCTTGAACGGATCCCAGGCAAAGCCCAGGCGGGGTTCGAAGTTGTGCAGGGTCGGGTTCTTGTAATAGGGTCCCACGCCTCCACAGCTGGAACCGGCCTGGGCCGGGATCGGAGCGGTGAACTGCGTTCCGCACGTGGGAGCCGTGGCAGTTACGCTGGACAGATTGGTGATGCGGCCCTGACCGTCTTTCAGCACCGTGGTCGGCTCGTAGCGCAGGCCGATATTCAGCGTCAGGTTGGATTTGATCTTCCAGTCATCCTGAGCGTAGAAGCCCATCGAGGTTTGCCGAAATTCCCGAGGGTTGTCTACGATATTGACCAGTCCGGCTTCGTAGTGGCTGGGCTCGCCTGCCAGGAACTGCAGGATGCGGTTGTTCTGGCCCGCACCGAGCGCGGAAGCCGGGTTATTGAAAATGTAGCGGCCGCCGGGGCTCTGGAAGGTGTGCTGGTTGTACAGCATGCGCTCCACGCTCACTCCAAACTTGAACGTGTGCGCTCCGTGCACCCAGGAAGCGTCGTCCGCATACTGGTACGAGTTCCAGGTGTGCAGATAGTGGGAACTGGCGTTGGTCCCGGCAAAAAAGTCTGTGATCCCGCCGCCCACCGACAGCCGCGGCGCGGCCTGTCCAGCGAGTCCGCCGAGCGCCAGATCGCCGCCCGCCGGGTTGATGGCGTTGGGAGTGAAATTGTTTCGCACGTTGTCACGATTGAAGCCCACGCGGGCAGTGTTCACGAACGTGTTACTGAACGTGTGGCTTTCCTCAATGGCGATCGTGGTTCGCGAGGTGGTGGATTCCGTGGCCACGTCGTTGAACGCGTCTGGTTGCGTGAACTCCGCCTGGTCTCTCAAGAAGGTTCCGAAGAGATTGTCCTTATCCCCAATTCTGTAGTCCGTGCGCAGCGTTCCGAAATTCTCAGGAGCGCGCTGCACGCCGGAAAACAGGAACGTGGCCGTGTCGACGTTGGACTTCACAGCACTGGAAGTTGGCCAGAGTTTGAGCAGAGCCGCGGAGTAGTCATTCACGCAGGTGTTCGCCAACGGCGAGAGGTAATGGCCCGGGCTGCCGCCCAGATCGGTGCAGGCCGTTCCAGCAGGCTGACCAGCGGCGGGCGCCGGATTGTTTGCCACAATTCCCAGCCGGGCGTTATCGGAAAATACCGTGGAGTTGCTGGTCAGGCCCTTGGTCTGGCGGAGGCCTTCGTAGTCGCCGAAGATGAAAAGGCGGTCTCGAATGATGCGCCCTCCCGCCGACGCTCCGAATGTATTGCGTTTGAACGGAGGATTGGGGCGGTTGTTAACGCGGTCGAAATAAGATCTTGCGTCCAGCGACGCGTTGCGAAGGAATTCGTATATCGCGCCGTGAAACTGGTTGGTTCCCTGGCGGCTGACGGCGTTGACGACGCCTCCCGTTGCGCGGCCATATTCCGCGGGGAAGCCGCTGGTGAGAACGGAAAATTCCTGAATCGCGTCGACGCCCAGGACGATGCCGATCACGTTGCCGGGAGCGGCCATGGCGTAATCGTTCACGTTGATGCCGTCAATCCGGTAGTTGTTGAACGTGGAACGCTGGCCGGAGATGGTCATTTCGCCGCCGAAGCCGCGATTGCCGCGGGCGGAAGTCGAAAAGGCCATCTGCGTCTGAATTTGCTTCACGCCAGGTTGCAGTTGCGCGAGCGAAGTCCAGTCACGTCCGTTCAAGGGCAATTCCCGGACCGTTTCCGCTTCGACCTGTCCGGTAACGGCCGAGGACGTCAGATCGATTTGCGGAGCCGAACTGGTTACCTGCACTTCGGTGGACGTCTGGCCGACGCGCAGCGCGAAATTCAGCTGCAACTGCTGGCCGACGTTCAGGGACAGACCGGACTGCACGTTCGTGGAAAATCCTGCCGCGGTGACTTTTAACGTGTAGTCGCCCGGTGCCAGATTGGGAATCGAGTAGAGACCCGCGGAATCCGAGGTGACTTCACGAACCGAACCCGTGGCGGTGTTCGTGGTGGTTACCGCGGCGCCCGCGACCACTCCGCCTGATGGATCCGTGATCGTTCCCGCGACGGTCGCTCCGGTGACCTGGGCCCTTGCGACTCCTGCAGACATCAAACTGAAGACCAGCGTGAGGATTACAGCCACACCCATACGAAACTTCAAAGACCATTCCACACCCATGCTACACCTCCGAGGATGAGCCATGGCGGCCCATCGCTTGCAACTGGGATTTGGTTAATTGGCCTGACTACTTGATGAAACCACTCCACCGACTTGGGAGGGATAAAGACACTGTGCGGGCGAAAAGTCAATCCCCTTACAAGGTCGCCAACTGTAAACAGAAGTTATTTCGGAGATAACCCCCGAAGTCTTTCTTTCGATTTGAATTCGCGCGGCGAGAGGGAATTTGAATAAGTGGCGCATGCTTTAGCTTGCGCGGGCAAGGCTGTCTTCCGGCAACTCCGCGAAGTTGACCGCCGCAAGCTAAAGCATGCGCCACTGGGTCCGTTTCAATTTTGAGCAAAGGCTTGATTTTCACGGCATTTCGTTGGCATCGAGTCGTGTCGTGAACCCGGTTTCGGCGGTTGCGGCTGAACAGGCTGCGGAAAAGGTCCCTCGTTTTGTCATTCTAGCGAAGCGAAGAATCTCTCTTCGATCTAAGTGCAGGCAAACAAACCAAGAGAGATTCTTCGCTTCGCTCAGAATGACAATGTTTTTGGTTTTTGCGCAGCCTGTTCAGCCGCGACCCGCAAACTACGGGAAAAACTCTGAGGCCGAAAAAACAAAGGCCCGTCTGCCGAAGCAGACGGGCCTTTGGGTTAGGTTGAGGTGCCTGGAACTAGAACTGCACCTTGAGGGCGAACTGCACTTCACGCGGCAATCCCGCCAGCAGCGAGATGTTGCCAACGCCGGCGTTAGAGCCGTCGAGGGCGTAGATACCGGCGTTGCAGTCACCGCTGCAGGGTTGCGGCGGCACGAAGTTGGAGTGGTTGAAGATATTGAACATTTCCGCCCGGAACTGAATGTTGAACTGTTCCGAGATTCTCCGCACAGGGAATATCTTGTGAACGGAGAAGTCCATGTTGACGAACTTCGGCCCGTTGACGCCGTTGCGGCCGACATTGAACGGCGACAGGTTCGCGCAGTAATTCGGTTTGCTCGGGTCGTACGTGAAGCCAGCCTGCCCGATGTTGTTGGGGTTGTTTCCAAACGTAGTACCTGCACCAAACGGAGCGCATCCATACGGCAGCGATGCGAGTGCGCTGGTGGGCACTGATGGTTCGGAGAAGCAGTTCGCATTGATATATTGCGGAGCCGTTCCACCGATGACCAGTTTGGTAGCGTCGCATCCCTGCAGCCGGACCAACGGGCCGAAGGCGTCCGCGCCGCTGTTGCCGAGTCCGAGCGGATCGTCGTTGTTGATCGCGGTGGTCGGGGAGCCGCTGTTATACGAGAAGATGCCCCCGAGTTCCCAATCGGCCAGCGCTTCGGACTTGAACCCGCTCCAGGACTTCGGAGTGGGAATCGTGTACAGAGCGTTGATCGTAAGGGTGTGCGCGATGTTGAAGTCCGACGGGCCGTAGAACGCCTTGGGCAGGAACCACCACGGCGAGTTGATGCCGTTGGCGAAGGTATCGCCGGCGATGGTTTGCGAGTCGTCATCCAGGGACTTCGAGAACGTATAGGCTGCCTGGAACTGGAAGCCGTGAGAGAACTTCTTGTCCAGGGTCACGTTCAGACCGTTGTAGTGGGAATCGGTGCTCCAGTTGATGTAGCGGATGACGCCCAGGTTCGGATTGACCTTGGCATTGCCGCCGCCGGGAGTAAGGCCAGGTACGCAAGTTGCACCCGACCCGTCAGGTCCGCACGGGAACAGGTACCCAAATGAGGTTGTCTGATAGGGAGCTGCGCTGCCCGGAGCGCCGGCCATGTTGCCGTCGTCACCGCGCATCATCAAGTGGACACCGTGAGAACCGACGTAGCCGACGGTCAGTGACATATCGCTGGTGATTTGCCGCTGTAGAGTGAGGTTCCATTCCTCCACGTAGTTGCGGTGTGGTGTGCCTTCGATGGTCGACATCGCCAAGTGGCTGTTCGTTGCGTTCGTGAGTTGAACTCCACCGTCACCGGGGCCATAAACGCCCGGAGTATTGGCGAAATTGCCGTTGCCGCTGATGCTCTTGAAGATCAGGAACGGAGCGGCCTGGTTCTGTTGCAGAAGGAAGTAGCCGGCGAACGGATCGACATCATAGAGACCGAAGCTAGCGCGAACCGAGCTCTTGCCGTCCTTGAACGGATCCCACGCAAAGCCGACGCGCGGTTCGAAGTTGCGAAGCGTCGGGTTTTTGTAGTAGGGACCCACGCCGCCGCAGGCCGAACCCGGAATGGCCGGGATGGGAGCGGTAAATTGCACGCCGCAGGTTGGAGCCTGGGAGGTGATCGTCGCCAGGTTCGTGATGCGGCCCTGAGCGTCTTTCAACACAGTGGTCGGCTCGTAGCGGAGGCCGAGGTTCAGCGTCAGGTTCGACTTGATCTTCCAGTCGTCCTGAGCATAAAGACTGAACGTGGTCTGCCGGAATTCACGCGGGTTGTCGACGACATTGAGCAAACCGGCTTCCCAGGATTTCGGGACGCCTTCGAGGAATCCGACGTAATCGTTGAACTGATACCGGCCAGCAGGTTCCTGGAAGGTGTGTTCGTTATAGAGCATGCGCTCCACGCCGCCGCCGAGCTTGATGGTGTGGGCGCCCTTGGTCCAGATGGCGTCATCGTAGTACTGATAGGAATTCCAGGTGTGGAGGTAGTGCGAGCCTCCGTTGGTGCCGCCGAAGAAGTCCGTGATCCCGCCGTGAACCGACAGGCGAGGAGGAGCCTGACCTGTCAATGAACCTAACGCAAGGTTGCCTGCGAGAGGATTGATTGCCGTAGGCGTGAACTGGTTACGAACGTTGTCGCGGTTGAAGCCGACGCGCGCGGCGTTTACAAAGGCTGAGCCGAACGTGTGGTTCTCTTCGATGGCGATCGTGGTGCGCGCCGTCGTGGACTGAGACAACACGTCGTTGTAAGCGTCAGGCTGGTTGTAGATCGCATTGTCCTTCAGGAAAGTTCCGAAGATGCTGTCATTCTTTCCGATCGTGTAATCGGTGCGGATGGTGCCGAAATTCTCGGGGACCGTCTGAACGCCGCCGAAACACGAACGTCGCCGTGTCAGCATTGTTCGCCTTCACGAGCGATGAAGTCGGGAAAAGTCCCAGAAGCGCAGCCGAATAATTGTCCGTGCAAACGTTAGAAAGCGGGGACAGGTAGGTTCCGGGATTTCCCGAAGCAGCGGGGCAAGGAGTTCCTGCCGGATTGCCAAGCGAGTTCGGCAGGAAATATTTGGAAGCCGTGGGGCTGCTGGCAAGGAAGGCCGGGTTCTGGATGTCTGCGAGACGCGCGTCGTTCGAGAACACCGTCGAAGTCGTCGGAACGCCCTTGGACTGGCGCAGACCTTCGTAATCGGCAAACACGAACAGGCGATCCTTGATGATCGGTGCGCCGGCCGAAGCGCCGAACTGGTTGCGCGGAAGGGCGGAATCGGGTTGCCGGCCGAACGCGTAAAGTAATCGTTGGCATCGAACGCGTTGTTGCGCAGGAACTCATAAATCGCGCCGTGCAGCTGGTTGGTGCCCTGGCGGCTGATGGCGTTGATGATGCCGCCGGTTGCGCGGCCGTATTCCGCCGGGAAGCCGCCGGTCAACACCGAGAATTCCTGAATGGCGTCCACACCGAGCACCACGCCGATCACGTTTCCGGGCGCGGCCATGGCGTAGTCATTCACGCTGATTCCATCGATGCGGTAGTTGTTAAATGTGGAGCGCTGACCGGAAACGGTCAATTCGCCGCCGAAGCCGCGGTTACCGCGGGCGGAGGTCGAATAGCTCATCTGGGTTTCGATGGTCTTGACGCCGGGCTGCAGAACCGCCAGCGAAGTCCAGTCGCGTCCGTTCAGGGGCAGTTCACGCACGGTTTCGGATTCCACCTGGCCGGAAAGCGCCGAGGAGGTAAGGTCAATCTGCGGCGCTGCTTCGGTCACTTGAACCGTGGTCGTGGTGTCTCCCACTTTGAGGGAAAGATTCAATTGCTGAGACTGTCCGACCGAGAGTGCCACGCCAGACTGCACGGCAGTGGCAAAGCCCGCGGCGGAGATCCTGACTTCGTACACGCCCGGGGTCAGGTTCGGGGCGTTGAACAAGCCGGCGGAGTCCGTGGTCACCGACCGCGATTCTCCGGTAGCGTTGTTCTTAATGGAAACACTGGCTCCGGAAACGACGGCACCCGAAGGATCCGTAATTGTTCCCGAAAGCGTTGCTCCGGTTACCTGGGCATGCGCCACCACGCCTGCCATCAGGCTAAAACAGAGCGTTAGAACTACAGCGAATACGGTACTAAACTTTCCGAGCTTTCCCACACCCATACCACTCCTCCTTGAGAGGCCCTCTTGGGCCATTCTTGAGTACGTTTGTTTTGGACTTCTCAGTCGATATTTGAGTTGAATTAATACACCCCAAAACTTGGTGGTATTTAAGTATCTACGGCGCGATAAGTCAAGCGGTATTCTGAGCGAAGTGCAAGAAGGTGATGGGGTTGGAAGAGTTGCCAAAGCCCCCGGGGAACCAATCGCAGTAGGGGCCCCGCCGGGATGCGATTTCCCGTCAAAGTACGTCGAAAAAGGTTAGAAAATGGAAATCGGGCTAGTTACCTATACGACCTTTTTTGCCCTTAATTTGCCAATTGCCTCGCTATCGTAGCCGAGTTTTGTCGAGCCATTGATCAGTATGTTGGGACAACGTCGGGGCGGGAGCCTGCGGCGAAGCCGAATCGTCCGCGAAGCTGAAGCCGCCGCGGGTGACTTTCTGGGTTCCGCTGGCGCCATCGAGCGTGGAAATGAACTCGCGGCCGGCCAAGTGGGGGTGTCCCAGGATCTCCGGCACGCTGAGAACCCGGCCAGCGGGCACGCCGACTTCGACCAGCATCTGCTCCCATTCGGCCGCGGAGCGCTTCATCAGCTCCGGCGCGATTTCCCGGTTGATTAACGCGCGATTGAGGCGGCGGGTTTCGCGGTCGGCGAAGCGCTCATCCGTTTTCAGCTCGGGGCGGCCAATCATGTCGCACAATTTTTCGTACTGGATGCTTTCGTTGGCGGCAATATTCAGCAAGCCGTCGGCGGTTCGAAAAGTCCCTGAAGGCGCCGCGGTGAAATTCTCGTTGCCCATGGGAAGCGGCTCCACGCCGGCGTTCAGGTAGTTCGAAACCACCCAACCCATCGACGCCAGGGTCGATTCGAGCATGGAAACATCGATGCAGCGGCCTTGTCCGGTGGTCATGGAGTCCACCAGCGCCGCGCAAATGGCCATGGCCGCGGTGATTCCGCCCATGGTGTCGCACACCGGATAGCCTACGCGCAGAGGCGCGGACTGCGCGTCGCCGGTGACGT
The DNA here is from genome assembly GCA_963774805.1 of uncultured Acidobacteriota bacterium. GTDB lineage: Bacteria > Acidobacteriota > Terriglobia > Acidiferrales > UBA7541 > Palsa-360. The sequence continues at coordinate 21,959 of CAVZGK010000014.1, read as the reverse complement.
TCATCACCCCCGATATGCCCTGAATCACCTGATCGTATGCGGGGCGCAGGGCCAGAGGGCCGCTTTGCCCGAAGCCCGAAATCGCGCAATACACCAGGGCCGGATTGATTTGGGACAGCACCGGGTAGTCGAGGCCGAGACGCGCCATCACACCCGGACGGAAATTCTCGATGACCGCGTGGGAGATGGCTGCGAGCTTTTTGAAAATCTCCTTGCCCTCGGGAGATTTCAGATTGAGGGTCACGGATTGCTTCCCGGCATTGACCGAAACGAAGGAAATGCCCATCAGCTCCGCATCAGCCTTGGAATCCGCCCCCAGGCTGCGCGCCAGATCGCCGCGCCCCGGCTGCTCGATCTTGATGACCTCGGCTCCGAGCATCACCAATTGAAAGCTGCAGAACGGCCCGGCCAGCACGTTGGTAACGTCCAGCACACGAACCCCATGAAGTGGAAGCGCCATATTAAGTCTGAACTCCTAGCGGAGATTCGAGCAGCGCGATTTATCAAACTCTAAAGACATCCCTCGGGTGCTCTAAAGCCGGCATTTGATCCTAATAACTGCGTCGGCTCCCTTCGAGCGAGTAGACTTGGTAACTGTTAGGACGACCAAGTCTCGGAGGAAAGGAGCCGACGCAGTTATAGGATTAAGGGCTCTTCGACCTGCAATCCCGTTGCGGGCCGCGATTCAGCTGGGCGCGCTCAACGCTAAGCCGATACCGCGGGAACAACTCCGCAGGCGCCGGCGCGCCGGACGCGCAGCAGGTGCCCCTGATACGGGCGCGAGGAAAAGTGCGACGCAAACTCCGCGGCGTCGAGCAGCTTTTCCATGTTGATGCCGGTGTCGTAGCCCAGGCCTTCCAGAAAATCGACCAGGTCTTCCGTGGCCAGATTTCCGCTCGCGCCCGGGCAGTAGGGACAGCCGCCAAGTCCCGCGGTGCAGGAATCGAATTCGCGGACCCCGGCTTGTAAACCCGCCAGGGTGTTGGCGAGGCCGCGGCCATAGGTGTCATGGAAGTGAAGGACGATTTCCTTCGGGCTCATTTTCAGATCACTTACTAATTGGTTAACAGTTTCTTTTACCTGGTCAGGAAACGCCATGCCGTCGGTATCGCACACCGCGATGCGCCAGGGGTGAATTTCGCGCGCGGCGCGAGCGGCGTTGACCACGGCCTGGCTGGAAATCCGGCCTTCAAACGGGCAATGGAAGCAGGTGGAGAATCCCGCGCGCAGTTCGACGCCATCGCGCAGAGCCAGCTTCGTGGTCTGCTCCAGCAGTTGCAGGGATTCGGCCATGCTGCGGTTCAGATTTTTGCGATTGAACGTTTCGCTGGCGGCGATCACGAATTCCATATGGCGGATGCCCGCGGCCACGGCGCGCTCATAGCCTTTCATGTTGGGCACCAGCGCGGAGAACTTTATGCCGGAATATTTTCCGAGCCCGGCGGCGACGGCTTCGGCGTCGGCCATTTGCGGCACCCATTTGGGGTGCACGAAGCTGGTGGTCTGGATGTCGGTCACGCCGGCCTGGACGAGCTTGTCGATCAGCGCCAGCTTTTCTTGCGTGGAGACAGGCTTGGGTTCGTTCTGCAAACCGTCGCGAGCAGTCACGTCCACGACCTTCACTTTTTCGCGCATCTTTTTAGGAACCTCCCAACCGACGCAGCACGTTTACAAGTATTGTACGGCCAGTCAGAGGCCAGGAAAACAGGAAACAAGAATCGGTCCGGAGGCTTTTCCTCCCGGAGGCCGAGAGTTGACGCCGGAAATGCGGCCCAGCAGGCCTGGTTCGCGCGGACGGTCTTCAGCAGGCGATTTCCGGCGGCCATCGCCGAGTTGACCATTTTGAGCGCATCCCGTAACCTGTATTCCTGCCTGCTATCGTACTTTCGAAGGCGGATTTGCCCTGGAACGGAATGGACCCAGGCGGGCGGCTGTGCGCCCCGACGCAGTTCTTCCAAAATCTGAAAAAGAATGGACTGAGAACACCTACATGCCAGGAATCGTGAAGGAACGACTGTTCACTCCGGGGCCGACGCCTCTGTTGCTGGAAGCGCAAATGCGCGCGCTGACCATGACGCTGCACCACCGCACGGACGCGTTCCGCACCCTGATGCGGGAGACGCTGGACGGCTTGAAATATTACTTTGGGACGAAGAACGATATCGTGGTCTTCGCCAGCTCCGGCACGGGCGCGATGGAAGGCGCGATTTCGAACGTATTGTCCCCTGGCGAGCGCGTGCTGATCGGGACGGCTGGAAAATTCGGCGAGCGCTGGGTGGAACTGGCGAAGTCCTACGGCATTGAATCCGTCGTAGTCGAAGCGCCCTACGGCCATCCGGTTCCGGTGGCGGACATGATCAAGCACCTGCAAACCAGCGGGCCGTTCCGCGCAGTGCTCATTCAGGCGACGGAAAGCTCGACCGGCGTGCGCAATGACGTGGAGACGCTTGGAAAAGCGGTGTCTGCGCTGCCCGAAACCTGCTTCATCGTGGATGCCATCACGGGCATGGGCACGACCGACATCCGTCCGGACGATTGGGGCATCGACATCATGATCGGAGGATCGCAGAAAGCCACGATGATCCCTCCAGGACTGGCGTACGCCAGCATTAGCGAAAAAGCGGCGGGATTCATGGAGAAGTCGAAGCTTCCCCGTTACTACTTTGACTATAAGAAGGAGCGGAAAAGCCTGGCCAAGGGCGAATCCAGCTACACGCCGGCGACTTCGCTGGTGGTCTGCCTGCACGGCGCGCTGAACTATATTAAGGAACTGGGTCGCGAGAACCTGATCGCCAATGCCGCGCTGCTGGCGGAGGCGACGCGCGAAGCTTCGGTTGCGATGGGGCTAACCAACTTCGCGGTGAGTTCGCCGGCTAATGCCGTTACCTCCATCAACGCTCCCGCGGGGATTGAATCGACCAAAGTTGTGAAGGAAATGCAGAAAAGGTTCGGCGTGATCCTTACCGACGGGCAGGGATCGATGAAGGGACACATGTTCCGCATCGCCCACCTGGGCTATTACGATTTTCTGGACCTGATAGCGGTACTCGGTGCGCTGGAACTCGCTCTGCTGAAGGTCGGCCACAAGGTGGAACTCGGTAGCGGCGTGCGCGCCGCGCAAAACGTTTACCTGCGGCACGCGGGCTGACCCCAATGCTCGTTTGAATTTCTCCCAATTTCCCCGGCGTCGTTTGCGTTCAATCTTTAAAGTATTGCTACGGACCAGAGATAGTTCGCAGAGAATGCCGGGGAAAATGCGGGAACACAGAGAATCCTGAGAGCACAATGAAAATTCTGATCGCAGACAGCGTGGACGAAAGCGTAGTTGGAATACTGAAGGCTGATCCGTCGTGGAACGTCGTCAACCTTCCCAAGACCAAGGGCAAAGTAGACGACGAAATCGGCGACTCGGATGCGCTGCTGGTGCGCAGCGCGACGAAGGTCACGGCGGAGTTGCTGGAGAAGGCCAAGAGCCTGCGCGTGATCGGCCGGGCTGGAGTGGGCGTTGACAACGTCGATCTGGACGCCGCCACGCGCAAGGGCGTCCTAGTGATGAATACGCCCGGCGGAAACGCGATCAGCGTGGCCGAGCACACCATGACCATGCTGCTGGCCATGGCGCATCCGGTGGCCCAGGCGGACGCTTCGATGAAGGCCGGGCAGTGGGAAAAGAAAAAATTCACGGGCAGCGAACTTCGGGACAAAACGCTGGGCCTGATCGGGCTGGGCACCATTGGAACCGAAGTGGCGCGCCTGGCGCAGGCGCACAAGATGACCGTGATTGCGTTCGATCCTTACGTCTCGACGCTGGTCGCCGTCGAGCAGAACATTCGCCTGGTGTCGCTCGATGAATTGCTCAAGACAGCCGACTTCATCAGCCTGCATTCGTCGCTCACGCCGGAGACGCGGCACTTGATCAACGCCAAGTCGCTGGCGCTTACCAAAAAAGGCGTGCGCCTTGCCAACTGCGCCCGCGGCGAACTGGTGGATGAAGGCGCGCTTCTGGCGGCGCTGGAAAGCGGGCAAGTTGGCGGAGCAGGACTCGACGTGTTTGAAGCCGAGCCGCCGGCCGATGCGCGGCTCGTGCAGCATCCCAAAGTAATTGCCACGCCACATATCGCCGGATCGACGGAAGAGGCGCAAAAAGTAGTGGGCACGCGCATCGCGGAGCAGTTGCGCGATTACCTGAAGACCGGCGCGGTAAAAAATGCCGTGAACATGCCGTCGATTTCTCCCGAGGAGTTCAAAAAGCTGGAGCCGTACCTCCAGCTTGGGGAAAAATTGGGCACGTTCGTCGCGCAGTTGACCGAGAAACCTTTCACCGAAGTCTCCATCAGCTATGACGGCGGACTGGCGGACCTGAATACGCACCTTGTGAAAAACGCGGTATTAAAGGGCGTTTTGGGCCATATGCTGGCGGGCCAGATCAATCTGATCAACGCCGGAAACTTCGCCAAAGCGCGCGGCATTGAAGTGATCGAAGTGCGCAGCGCGCGCCGTGCCAAGTACACCAATTCGTTGGGCGTAGCGCTGCGCAAAGACGGCGAAACCGTGTCGGTCCTGGGCATGATCGGGCTGAACAATGCGCTGCGCGTCCTCGGCGTGAACAATATCGACATCGACGCGCCACTGACCGGATTTCTCTTGCTGTTCCGCAACCAGGATGTGCCCGGCGTCATCGGGCGCGTCGGCACGCTGCTTGGAAAGCACCAGATCAACATTGCCAATTTCGCACTGGGGCGCGTGCAGGGTTCGGACGAAGCGATCGGCATCGTCAACGTGGATCACACGGTTCCTGCGGAAGTGCTGGGCGAATTGCGCGCCATCACAGCGGTCCGCCAGGCGCGGGTGATCGAGATTCGGTGAGTTTCGCGCCTGGCGCTGCGAGTCATCTCGTCTAGCTTGCAGGCGACGCAGCGGGTATCCCAGCCTTCGGTTTCGTCGCGATTTTGCTGATTAGGTTCACGAGATCCACTCCCAAACCGAGCCGGTAAAAGTCCCGGTTAGTTGGCGGGAGGACAACCTGCTGCACGCCTGGTGAAGTCAACGTGACTGCGGAACTCGCTGTATCGAGAATCAGCGGCTGCGTGGCTTGGTTTCTCCCGGTGACATGCACCCAGGTGGTGAAAAACAGATGCATATATGGGGCGAACGGCAGCGGATAAAACGCCTCGGTCCGCAGCATCCAGCCGTGAAGACTTCCGCCGCTGTAATTAGAGTTTTGGCCGACCGTGAGGTCAAAAGTTCCCGGAAAAATAGGACAAACCTGACCCTGTTCCTTTCCATCGCACAAACCGGAGTACTCGCCAGATGTGCTGGTGGACTTGAAGAAATAAGTTTTCAATCGAATCCCAGTGTATTCCTGGTAGAAGAAGCGTGTGCGGTTGAGCAGGATAAACGCTACAGCATTGGTGCAGGAAGGAAGCGCCGGGCTGCCGGTCGTTCCGCAGACGGTGGATGTCGTCGTTCCATTGACGGTTGATGAGGTAATGACTCCGTTATTTGACAATTGCGTTACGAGCGCGGCGCTTGGAGAAGCTGGAAGGGAGAAGATCTGGACATTGTTCTGAGTCGCCGACAGCGGAGTCGTCATTCCGGCTCCGCCAATTATGGAAAATCCAAGCAGAGCGTTGTCCCCGAGATGAGCCCAATGGCGCGGTCCAAGCGGTACCCACTCGAATCCCCCGAGGAGTTCGAAGTCCTGAACAACCTGATTATATTGTTGAGTGAGAAGGGAGTTCACGCTGGGGCTGGCAGTGGAAACGGTGGTCAGCAAATTGCTGGCTTGCGATGGGACTGCAGAAATGCGGGGATTTAGCCAAAACCAGTATTTGTGAGCCAGCGGAGAGCTATCCAGGTCGAAGTTCCTCCTCACGATTTTTGCATCGGATTCAAATTGTCCTACGGTTGCGTTTGCGGCAAGACTCGAAATATTCCCAAGACTCAAATAAACATCGGAGTCTGCTGGGAACTCTCCCCGGTATTTGGCACAGGCCACTGTGCTACCGCTCCGATCCGAAATGCCGTTTGTCTGTGCCGTTGTGAGAGCGGTCTTCGGGCTGGCGCTGGGGGTCTTGGTCATGTTAGTGATCGAATTCAACTGGTCGATGCATTTCTTCCCTTCACTTCTCTTTCTTGCGCCACCGTTGCCCCCGAACGGCATGGGGGTCGTGAGATTGAATTCCAAGAATAGATGTTGCTGCGCCGGCAGTGAGCTCCCTGCCGAAATGTCGATCCCGGCCACGGCACGCGTGTACATGCTGCTCCACGAGGTGTGCTGCGGAGCATTGACTTGAAGTTTTGCGGTTTGAATTGCGGCCTCTCCTTCCGGCGCTGCCGAGATACTCACCGAAGCTGGAGAGGTCACCGCAACAGTTGTAATTGAGAACGTGGCGCTGGATTGACCGGCCACAATTTTCACGCTGGCAGGGAGCGTCACGACGGACTTGTTATCGCTAGACAATTTCACCGTTGTGTCCGCTTTTGCCGCCGCTCCCAAGTCGACGGTGCCTGTTGAGCTTCCACCTCCGGTTACTGCCGGAGGGTCCAGCTTTAGGGATTGGGCCCGGGCCGAGGACATAACACAGCAAATCTCCAGAAAGAGAAGTGCGGGCAATAGCTGTGATCGCATGGATTCTCCTTGAGCTCGTGAGTTTTTGGAGACGGGCCGTACTGCCAAAGCGGATCTTGATTGTGTGCTTCAGTTTTAACTTAGTGATAATCTTATACATGAATAGTAAAAATAAAATCAACAAGAATATAAATATACATCAGTATATTGAAAGTAGAGTGCATCAGTTGATGGATGGAGTGTCCGCGTCTTGCGTTATCGCGCTTGAATCCCGCTCGCGGATCACAGCGCGCTTAGCCGTCAGTCCTTTTCGTTTGGGGCTAGTACGTACGGACTGAAGCGTGCCCAGGATTGTGCTACTCTTTGCTGGCGGTACTTCTGCTTCCCGAACCTTCCGGCTGCAAACCCCTTTTCACGACCGGAGCGAGGATCGAATTCATGACTCCCGAAGAACAGCGCCTCGATGAATCCCACCAGCGCACCAAGCACTGGAAACGCTGGGGGCCATACCTCGCCGAGCGGCAATGGGGAACGGTGCGCGAGGACTACAGCGCGGACGGGACCGCCTGGGAATATTTTCCGCACGATCAGGCGCGTTCGCGCGCCTATCGCTGGGGCGAAGACGGGATTGGCGGCATCAGCGACCGCCACCAGCGCATGTGCTTCGCGCTGGCGCTGTGGAACGGGCGCGATCACATCCTGAAGGAGCGCCTGTTCGGGCTCAACGGGCATGAAGGCAATCACGGCGAGGATGTGAAAGAGTATTACTTCTACCTGGATTCCACGCCGACGCACTCCTACATGAAGTTTCTCTACAAATATCCGCAAGCGGCGTTTCCCTACGATCAACTGGTCGACGAAAATCACCGGCGCGGCAAGCACGAGCCGGAATATGAGCTGATGGACACCGGCGTTTTCAATGAAAACCGCTACTTCGACGTGTTCATGGAATACGCCAAGGCCGCCCCGGAAGACATCCTGATCAAGATCACGGCCTGGAACCGCGGTCCTGAAGAGGCGCAACTCGATCTGCTGCCGACGCTATGGTTTCGGAATATCTGGTCGTTGGGCGAAAAGCACGGGCATCCCCGGCTTTGGCGCGTCCCTGATTTCCAGGGCGCCGCAGTGGTGGAAGCCGAAGAGAGCCGCTATGGACGGCGCTGGCTGCTCGCGGAAGGCTCGCCGGAGATGCTGTTTACGGAAAACGAAACCAACTTTCCGCGCGTGTTCGGTTATCCGGCGGGATCGCCCTATGTGAAAGACAGTTTTCATCAATACGTGGTGGACGGCGAACAAAGCGGCGGTGAATCCGGCGCAGAAGGGCACCAAGTGCGCCGCGCGGTATCAAGCGGAAATTAGCGCCCGGCGCGTCGGTAACTTTGCGGCTGCGTTTGACGAACGCCGAACCCGTTTCAGGCGGCGCAAACCCCTTTGACGATTCGTTCGAAAAAATGTTCGAACTGCGGCACGCCGAGGCCGATCAGTTCTATGCCCGCCGCTTTCCGCAGGAGCGCTCCGAGGACGCCCATAGCGTGATGCGCCAGGCGCTGGCCGGGCATGCTCTGGTCCAAGCAGTGTTACCACTACGACGTGCGTACCTGGCTCGAACGGAGATCCCGGGCAGCCGCCTCCGCCGCCGGAGCGCAAGAAGGGGCGCAACCACGACTGGGCGCACCTGTACAACGCCGACGTGCTTTCCATGCCGGACAAGTGGGAATACCCGTGGTTCGCGGCCTGGGACCTGGCGTTTCACTGGTGGCGTTGTCGCTGGTCGATCCGGATTTCGCCAAGGAACAGCTGATTCTACTGCTGCGCGAATGGTACATGCACCCCAACGGGCAACTACCCGCGTATGAATGGGCCTTTGGCGACGTGAATCCTCCCGTGCATGCCTGGGCGGCCTGGCGCGTGTACAAGATTGAGAAGCGCATCCGCGGACGCGCCGACCGAGTATTTCTGGAACGCGTGTTTCACAAGCTGCTGCTGAATTTCACCTGGTGGGTAAATCGCAAGGACCTAGACGGCATGAACGTTTTCGAGGGCGGATTTCTGGGGCTGGACAACATCGGCGTGTTCGACCGTTCGCAGCCGCTGCCGACCGGCGGCTACCTGGAGCAGTCCGACGGCACCAGCTGGATGGGCATGTATTGCCTCAACATGCTGGCGATCGCGCTGGAACTGGCGCGCGAGGATCCCGCGTACGAGGATGTCGCCAGCAAATTCTTCGAGCACTTTGTGTACATCGCGGATGCGATGAACTCCCATGGGTGGCGAGGGAATGTCCCTGTGGGACGAGGAAGACGGTTTTTATTACGATGCGATCCACCTGCCCAATGGCGAGCAGCATTATTTGAAAGTGCGCTCGATGGTCGGGCTGATTCCCCTGTTTGCCGTGGAAACGCTGGAGCCGGAGTTAATCGCGCGCCTGCCCGGCTTTCAGCGGCGCATGCAGTGGTTTCTGGACAACATGCCGGGTTTCGCGGCGCACGTGGATTCCAGCCAGGTGTCCCCGAACGGCCCGCGGCGCCTGCTTTCCCTGGTGAACCGCAAGCAGCTGGTGCGCATTCTCGGCTACATGGTGAATAAGGACGAGTTCTATTCTCCGCACGGCATTCGCGCGCTGTCCAAGTTCCACGCCACCCATCCGTACATCCTGTCGGTCAACGGCAACGAGTACCGTGTGGATTACGAGCCCGGGGAATCGCAGAGCGGCCTGTTCGGCGGCAATTCCAACTGGCGCGGGCCGGTGTGGTTTCCTCCCAATTTTCTGATGATCGAATCGCTGCAGAAATTTCATCACTATTTCGGCGATGATTTTCGTGTGGAATGTCCGGCCGGGTCGGGCAAACAGATGTCCTTGTGGGACGTAAGCGCGGAGCTTTCCCGCACCCTGACGCATCTCTTTCTCAGAGATCAAAACGGCCACCGCCCGGTGTATGGGGACAACGATAAATTTCAGAATGACCCGCTGTGGCGCGATTTCATCTTGTTCTATGAATATTTTCACGGCGATACGGGAGCAGGCCTCGGAGCGAGCCACCAGACCGGATGGACCGGCCTGGTGTCCAAGCTGCTCGAACAAACGGGGGAGTAAAAATCATGACGCTGTCATTCTGAGCGAAGCGAAGAATCTCTCTTGGTTTCTTGCCCGCACTTCGATCGAAGCGAGATTCTTCGCTTCGCTCCGAATGACAAACAAACTGCTTTCTCCGCACGTTCTTCAGCGTATGGATTCTAAATATTGCGGTATTAATGCGCACAGGCTGAAGCCTGTGCCACTTGGGAGGCTCGATGAATTTTCACGACAAAGTAGTTCTGGTAGCGGGCGGCACGGGCGGCTTGGGCCGCGAAGTGACCATGGCGTTTCTCGAAGCGGGCGCTAACGTCCTCGTGACGTATGTGGCCGAGGACGAATTCGCTGCGCTGGCCTCCGCCGCGCAGAAAATCGGAGCGACGCCACCGACTGGCGTGCGCCTTGACGTGACCGATGCACAAGCGGTCTCGAAATTCGTCGCCGATACAGCCTCGCAGCACGGGCGGCTGGACATCCTGGTGAACACCGTCGGCGCCTACGCCGGCGGCGTGCCGGTGTGGGAAACAGGCCAGCCGACGTACGAAAAGATGCTGCAGTTGAACCTTATGGCGGGATTCGTACTGGCTAAGGCCGTGGTGCCGCAGATGATCCGCCAGAATCGCGGGTGGATCGTGAACATTGCGTCCAAGGCGGCGTTCGACCACGCCGCGGGCGGCGGGATGTATGCCGCCTCCAAGGCCGCGGCGCTGGCCTTGATGGATTCGCTGGCGGCGGACGTGAAGTCCTACAACATCAACGTGAATTCAGTTCTGCCGAGCATCATCGACACGGCTGCGAATCGCAAGGCCATGCCGGAAGCCGATTTTTCAAAATGGCCGAAGCCGCAGGAAATCGCGCAGGTCATCCTGTTTTTGTGCTCGGACGAAGCGCGCGTAATTCACGGCGCCGCGATCCCGGTGTATGGGAAGAGTTAAGCAGGACAGGCTTCACAGGTTGCGGAAAAAACACCTCGTGTTGTCATTCTGAGCGAAGCGAAGAATCTCTCTTCGATCTAAGTGCAAGCAAAAAGAACAAAGAGAGATTCTTCGCTTCGCTCAGCATGACAACACTTTGGATTTTTCCGCAGCCTGTTCAGCCTGACTGCTTTTGAGTTTTTGTGATTCTGCTGAATCTGAATCTGACAGGCTCAAGCCTGTTCTACCTGGGCGCTTGGACAAGCTCAACCAGCAATTTTTGATTCTCCGGCGTGTGCACCAGGAAAAAGTTCACGCGCGTGCCGTTCGCGCCGGTGCGTGTCGCGGGATATATCGGCTCGATCTTGAACCGGGTGCGCAGAATTTCCGTGGCGCGGTCGACGTTCGTGACGTCAATTTCCACCTGCTGAATTCCTTCGCCAAATTTATTAAGGAACCGCGCGATCGCGCCGTTTCCTTCCGGTGCTTTCGTGGTGAGGATGTCCAGGTGGATGTGCGGGAAACCGCTGGGCGAGAATTCCAATTCGAACTCCAGGACATCCTGATCGAACGGAGCATCAGCGAGCGGGGCTGAGCCACACGCGGCGCGGATCTTTTCGAATGTTTCGGGAAGGACGGCAATCCCCGTTGTAATCTTTGCGGCGTTCACCGCCACCGGCGCGTTGCCTTCAGCGGCATGCGCCATGAGATCTCGCAGTTCTTCATCCCGCTGCCATTCCTGCAGGGTATCGAGCACGCGCTGCATGCCCGCCGTAGAAAGCCGGGAGGCGGTCCAGGCGCGCTCCGCGGGATCGGCATCCGCCAGATGGCCAATTAGTTTCGGAGTCACGTTAACCGGAGTGCCGCGGGCGTAAACGATGTCCTTTACTACTTTTCCCTGCGGTCTCGGTTTTGCCCGAAGAACTGAAATGAGTATGGAAAGCAGAATAATCCCGCCCACGATCGCCAGAGACATTCCCGTTGAAATGTGGACCCAGGGATTGGCCAGCATTTTGGCGCCGATAAACATCACGGTGATGGCCAGGCCCTCATCTAGGTATTGAAAATACTGCATCACTCCGGCCAGCAGGAAATACAGCGCGCGCAGTCCGAGAATCGCGCAAACGTTAGAGCTGTATACCAGGAACGGATCTCGGGTCACACCGAATACGGCGGCCACCGAATCGACGGCCAGAACCAGGTCGGTCGTTTCGAGCACGATCACGACGATAAAGAAGGGAGTGAACAGCCAGCGTCCGGCCTGGCGCACGAACAGGGCCTGCCCCGATTCCTTGTCGGTCATGGGCAGAATTTTTTGCGCCCAGCGCACCACGGGATTTTTTTCCGGATGCACGGCGTGGTCGGCGCCAAAGAGCTGAAATCCGGAATACAGCAGAAATGCCCCGAGGATATAGAGAACCCAGTCAAACCGCGAGATCAGCGCCGCGCCCGCTGCGACCATCACGCCGCGCAGGACCAGCGCCCCCAGGACGCCCCAGAACAGCAGGCGGTGCTGGTAGCGCTGGTCCACGCGAAAATACCGGAAGATCAGCAGGAAGACAAAAACGTTGTCGAGGCTGAGCGATTTCTCAACGAGGTACCCGGCAAAAAACTCCAGGCCGGGCCCCTGTCCGTGAGTGAAGAAGATCCACGCGCCGAACCCCAGCGAGAGCGCGATCCACCCGGCGCTCTCCAACGCGGCTTCCTTCAGTGCAATCACGTGTGGGCGGCGCTGAAAGATTCCGAGGTCGAGCAGCAACAGAACCAGAACGCCGACGTTGAAGGCGATCCAGAGGGGCCAGGTGCCCATCTAGGCCACGCTTTCGATTGGGGAACTCACCTGGCTGGGATCCTCAGAAGTTTGAATTTACCGCGCTGGCGCTGATGCGTTCGGCGTTCAGGTTGGAGAGCTCGACGCTGGCATTTTCGCCGGAGCGAACGACGATCGGAACATCCCAGCGCAGGTGAACGTCTCCGGAAACGGCTTCGGAGCTGAACATGGCGATCCAGTATTTTCCGGGAGCGATGCCGGAGAACGATCCGCGGCCGTCCAGATCGGTTTCGGCGCGCGCGACGATGTAGCGTTCCGAAGCCAGGCGAAGCGCGTCCGTTTCCAGCAGTTGGTCATGTTTGCGCTGCAGGGCTTCCCACTTGGGGTAGGGATTGATATTTACCAATTCCAGGTCCATGCCCTTTACGTGCTCCGGCGTGGCGGCGATAAACGTGCGAACCGCGGCCAGGTATTCGGCCCGCTGTGCCGCGTACTTCTCCGGATCGGCCTTGCGGTCCTTGGCCTTGTACTTGGGTTCGGGAAACCCGGCGCCGCGATAGGCCTCATTGTGCGTCATGTAGGCCTCGAAGAACTCGGGAACGTTCACGATTTCATCGGGCGTAAGGCCCTTGGTGAAATCCTCTCCGGTCAGGCGCACGGAGCGATGCTTCTTCATCCAGGCTTTCAATTCCGGAGTCACTTCCAGACCGTCGACGAATTTGTCCAGGTCCGCCGCGGGGGTATTCTGCAGGGCTTCTTCGCGAATGGCTTCCTTGCTTTTTCGCAGCAAATAAAACGTGAGCTGGCGCACGGGTTCCGACTGCCCGCCGGTTGGAGCGACGCGCGCGGCAAATTCAATGCGCGCGGAGGACTGCGCGGCGGAGGGAACGGGACCGAGGAAGGCGCAAGCCACGGCGAGTAAAAAAACAGCGCCGAGCCGCAGCGGCTTTCCAGCGAATTTCTTCGGGAGCATCGTCAATTGCGTCTTCGTTTGCATCATGGCGCAGTGTACCGCGCCACGGAGCGATTGGAAATGATTCTGCGGCACTATGTTTCCGCAGCGCGAGTAGCACAGGCTTCAGCCTGTGGGGTTTCGTAAGCGCGTGCAATTGCGTTTGGACGAGCAACGGAGGAAGTCGACTGCGGACAAAGTTCGCCACCAAGCGAAGCGATAAATCCCTACGAGTTCCGCCCCCAACCCGCAGAGAGATTCGTCGGCGAAAGGCGCGCCTCAGAATGACAAGCTGTCGGTGCTTTTCGAGATTGCGCCCGCCAGGAATACTCACTCACTCCGCTGCCGGCTTGACGCTCGGCAGCCGCGTGTAGCGCAGGTCATAGCCGCGCGTGAGTTTAGTGATGTAGATGATCTGCCCGGTGTGATAGCCGAAGTGTTCGGTCACATGGAATACGGCCTCGACTCCCGTAACGTGGTAGCCCTGGATTGAGTACTTGCGCGCCAGAGCATCATCCGTGAGTTTCGTGAGCACCCGGGAAGCATCGCGAACGGTGCGCCGCAGCCGGGCAATCAGTTCCTTTCGCGCAATCGGCCCGCGCTCGGCAAATTCCCGGTCGCGGTCGCGCTTGAATTCGGCGCCGCCCAGACCAGCGATGATCCACTGGCGCACGTTCCCGCACAGATGCAGCACCAGGTTGCCGGCGCTGTTGGAGGCCGCATTCGGCCGCCACCAGATTTCCTCTTCGGAAAGTTGCTGCAGGGATTTCACGATGAGCGCCAGGCTGTGCTTGGCGATCATCTGCTGGGAATTGGCGAGAAACAAACTTGCCGTGTGGGTGCGCTTGGGGTTCACGGTGCCACCTCGCGCCCGAATGCTAATCAATCCGCGGTGAAACGGCAAATCAATGTCTCGTTGAAGTTGGTGGCACAGCGACTCTTCGCTGTGCGCTTTTGTAGGCTGATGCGGAAGCTAAGCTCGCGTGTAAGTCGCAAACCCCGCACAGCGAAGAGTCGCTGTGCTACCGAAAGCGAAAACTACAAAAGGCGGAATGTGACTTCGATGGGGACTACAACCGGCACGGGCTTGCCGCCCGGACCGTTGGCCGGCTTGAAGCGCCATTGTTTCACGGCTTCCACGGCCTTTTCTTCCAGGCCCAGGCCCGGGCCCTTCACGACTTGAATTTCCGTGGCGCGGCCATCCGGAGTGATCACGGCCTGCAGAACGACCGTGCCCTGATACTTGGCCTTGCGCGCTTCTTCCGAATATTTGGGATCGGGGCAATATACGCACGACGGATAGCCCACTCCGTTCGTTCCGGGATGGAAGGCGCCGCCGCCCGTGCCGCCGCCGGAACCGGGACCAAGTCCGCCGCCATCTCCGCTGCCGATGCCGGTGCCCGTGCCGCTGCCAATGCCGCTGCCGCCGCCGGGTCCGCCGGAATCGGTCATCAGCTTGGCGAGCGGGTCGCCATAGTTATCCATGTTGGGACTGGGGATTTTCAGATCCGGCGGACCAAGTAACGTCGCCTGAATCGTGGAATTCACTTTGGGATGAGCCATGGGCGGCGCGATCTGGTTCATGCTGAATTTAGGCGCGCGGCCCTTGGTGGCCGGGATCGGATTGCGCTCGCCTCCGCCACCTCCGCCTCCGGCCTTGTCCTTGCCGGCCGGCAGTTTGGTGGTGTATGGAGAGATATCGATGGGCGTCACCAGCGTGTTATTCACTGGATTTGCCGTGGCCTTTGTGACCACCGTGTAGAGCAACGGAGAGAAAATCAGCACCGTCAACAACACGTGCACGCCCAGGGCGATGGCCTGCGACGGGCCGAAGGCTTTGTCCTTGGACCAGATTTCCTTTACTTTCACGGGCTGGCTGGTCACCTTGAGCGGCGGCAGCTTGGGCGGCGCGATCAGATCGCGCAAGTTTTGCCACATCACCACATAGGCAGGCTGCCAATTGACCGTCATGCGCGATGACACAGCCTTGGGTGTGGGCTTGAACCATTCTTTCAAATTTTCGGCTACGCCACCGCCGTATTCCGCGACGGTAAACACTTCGCCGCGAGCATTCTTGTCAATCTTGACGGGGCGCTCCATGAGGAAGTCACGGAGGTTGGACATGAAACCGCGGGAGAGCGGTTTCTGCGAGCCGCCGAGGCGCGGCGCGGTTTTGCCTTCCGGCAAAACAACCTTCGGAGCAGGCGTGCCCGGCTCACTCCACTTTGGCGCAATCGTGCTCAATGCTGATTTCCCCTCGCGCTACTGAAAAATGGTTCTCGCTGTACGATTCTCACAAGTCGCGAATGGATGCCCAGCGGGCCAGGGCGGGCTGACACACTGCCAAATCCATTGTAACATTGGGACGTTACCACGCGGAAGCTGGTTTCCAGACTGGAATTACGGGCGCGGCAGTTCAGGAATAACTGTCCTGGCCCGGCGGCGCCGTTTTTTTTGGCGGACCTCACTTTTGTTTAGACGCGCTCCGCATGCAAAGGACAGTCCGCACCCGATACTAACTTATGGCCAAAACCGTCGACTTGAAAAGCACTCTAAATTTGCCCAAAACGGCCTTTCCGATGAAGGCCAGCCTGCCGCAGAACGAGCCCAAGCAGCTCGCGGAATGGGAAGAGACGAAGCTCTATCATCGCATTCAAAAGGCGCGCGCCGGTTCGCCCTCGTACGTATTGCACGACGGGCCGCCGTATCCCACTGGAACAATTCACCTGGGCACCGGGCTGAATAAAATTCTGAAGGACATGGTCGTCAAGTCCAAGACCATGGCCGGATTCCGCGCGCCCTACGTGCCCGGCTGGGACTGCCACGGCCTGCCCATCGAAACCCAGGTGGAAAAAGAACTCGGCGGGAAAAAGGGCAGCGTTCCCCCGGGACAATTCCGGAGCATGTGCCGCGAATTCGCTTCGCGCTATGTGGACCAGCACCGCCGGGATTTCAAGCGCCTGGGCGTACTGGGCCAGTGGGAAGATCCCTACTTAACGATGAGTCCGCAGTATGAAGCGACCATCGCCGATGCCTTCGTCACGTTTCTCGAAAGGGGTTACGTCTACCGCGGACTGAAGCCCGTGTACTGGTGCATCTTTGACTGCACAGCGCTGGCCGAGGCCGAAGTGGAGTATGAAGACCACACCAGCCCGTCGATCTGGGTGAAATTTGCGGTGGAGCCGGGTGCCGCGGCGGAAAAACTGGGCGCCGGTGTGAGCGGCGTGATCTGGACCACGACTCCCTGGACGCTGCCGCACAACCGCGCGCTGGCGTTCCATCCCAACTACGATTACGTGGTGGCCGAAACTTCCGCGGGCGCGCTGCTGCTGGCGGCCGATCTGGTGGGACCGGCGCTCGATGCGCTGAAGCTTCAGGCGGAGAGCGTGCGGGGGCCGTGGAAGGGCAGCGAACTCGCCGAGCTAAAGTTCAAGCACCCGTTCCTCGATCTGGTTGTGCCGGCGGTGCTGGCCGATTACGTCACGCTCGATCAGGGCACGGGCATCGTGCATACGGCTCCCGGACACGGTGTGGAAGACTTCCAGACCGGGCAGAAATATGGAATCGAAGCTTATGCGCCGATTGACGGCCAGGGGCGCTACCTCGAAGGCCTGCCGGAGTACAAAGGCAAAACGGTGTTTGAGGCCAATCCCATCGTCCTGCAGATTCTGCGCGATCGCGGCGCGCTGCTCGGAGAGCAAAAACTGTCGCACAGCTATCCGCACTGCTGGCGCTGCCACAATCCGGTGATCTATCGGGCCACCGAGCAGTGGTTCATCGATTTGGACGGAGGGGGAATCGGCGCGGGACCGATCCGCAAGCGCGCGCTCGGGGAAATTTCCAAAGTAAAGTGGACGCCGGAGTGGGGCGCGGAACGAATCCACTCCATGATCGCGGAGCGGCCGGACTGGTGCGTCTCGCGGCAGCGGTTCTGGGGCGTGCCGCTCGTGATTCTCTATTGCGACAAATGCGGCAAGCAGTTTGACGACTACGCAGCGCTGCACCAGTTGGTGCAGAAGTGGTTCATGAAAGAAGGCGCGGACGCCTGGTTCACGCACACGGCGGAGGAATTGCTTCCGGTGGGCACGAAATGTTCGTGCGGCGCGGCGGACTGGCGCAAGGAGACGGACATTCTGGACGTGTGGTTCGATTCGGGATCGTCGCATCTCGCAGTGCTCAACCGGCTCGATTCTGACGGCCAGGAATTGCCTTGGCCGGCGGATATGTACCTCGAAGGGCCGGATCAGTATCGCGGCTGGTTTCACAGTTCGTTGCTGGTCGGCGTCGCCGTGCGCAACGGCGCTCCGTACCGGCAGGTGTTGACGCACGGCTGGACGCTGGACGGCAAGGGCCAGCCTATGTCTAAGTCGCTGGGAAATACCGTGCTGCCGAGCGAAGTCTGCGAGAAGTGGGGCGCGGACCTCTTGCGCCTGTGGGTTGCTTCCCAGGACTACACGGCGGACGTGCGCATGTCCGACAACGTGATGAACCAGCTTTCGGACGCCTACCGGAAAATCCGCAACACGTTTCGTTTCGCGCTCGGCAATCTCGCCGATTTTGATCCTGCGCGCGACTCCGTACCCGACGCGGAAATGGAAGAGCTGGACCGCTGGATGCTTTCGCGTACCGCGGAACTCATGGGGCAGTGCCGCAAGTGGTATGAAGGATTTGAATTTCATCGTGTGTTCCACGCCCTGCACGATTTCGCGGTGGTGGACCTCAGCGCGTTTTATTTTGACGTGCTGAAGGATCGCCTGTACACGTTCGCCCGCGGCAACCGGTCGCGGCGCTCGGCGCAGACGGCGATGTATCGCATCTCGCGGGCTCTGCTGAGCCTGGCGACGCCGATCCTGGTATTCACCACGGAGGAAATCTGGCGCTATTTTCCGCACGTGGCGGGCGATCCGGAGAGCGCGCACCTGGCGCTGTTTCCGCAGGCGAACTATTTCGGCGCGCCGCTCGATGCAGCAAAGGCCGCCAATTGGGAAAAGCTGCTGCTGGTGCGCACCGAAGTGCTGCGCGCGCTGGAGGCCGCGCGAGCGGCCAAGGCAATTTCCGGCGCGCTGGAAGCCAAAGTGGTTTTGAGCGCCGGGCCGGACCTCGCGCCGATGCTCGAACAGTACAGGGCGTGGCTGCCGGGCCTGTTCATCGTCTCGCAGGTGGAGTTGGCGTCTGCGGCGGCTGCCGACGCGCAGAAATCCGAGGCCTTGCCGGGGTTGAGCGTCGCGGTGCTGCGCGCCGACGGCGCAAAATGCGACCGCTGCTGGAATTATTCCACGCACGTCGGCGAAAGTTCGGATTACCCGACGGTGTGTGAGCGGTGCGTAAAGGCCCTGAACGAAATCGAGGCGTCCGGCCAGCCGCTCGGGGAAGCCGGAGCGAAGACCGATGGGCAAGGGGCCGCGTCCGCGTGAGCGGCGCTCGCTGGCTGTGGCTTTCGCTGGCGGCGCTGGCCGTGGACCGCGCCACGAAGTTCGGCATCGAACGCACCAGCCCATATTTCCGGCAGGCGGTCATTTCCGATATCGTTGTACTCGTTCACAGCCAGAATCCGGGCATCGCCTTCAGCATGTTTTCGGATTCCAAATCATCTTGGCTCGCGCCGCTGCTGATCGTCAGCGCCGTAGCGGTGATCGGATTGCTGGCGTGGATGCTGGTCACCGGACGGGCCGGCGGCACGCTGGCGCAGTGCGGCCTGGCGCTGATTCTGGGCGGCGCCGCGGGCAACGCGCTGGACCGCGTGATCCACGGCAGCGTCACCGATTTCCTGGAAGTAAGGCTGTGGAAATACATGTGGCCGGCGTTCAACGTGGCGGACTCCGCGATTACCGTAGGCGCGCTTCTCGTGCTCTATGAGATCGTATTTGCGGGGCGCGAGCGGCAAGCCTAGTGGCGCATGCTTTAGCTTGCGCGGTTTGATTTTCGCTGCCGGCCGCGAGCTATATGAACACGGAAGCTTTCGCTCGAATTTCTCATGCCATCCGACTCTCCAAAAAACAATCCGCAAGCTAAAGCATGCTCCACGTCGAGCCTGACCGCGATTTCCGGCGATGCCGGGCGGCGGCTGGACTTGTTCCTTGCGCAGCGCGTTCCTGAGCTCAGCCGCACGCGCATTCAGGAACTGATCCGCGGCGCGCACGTCCGTGTCGATGGCGGCATCGCCAAGGCGGCCCATCGCCTGTCAGCCGGTGAGACGGTCGAGATCGAAGTGCTCCCGCGGCCATCGCCCGTGGCGCTGCCCGAGGATCTGCCGCTCGATCTTTTGCATGTGGATGACGATTTCGTGATCGTGAACAAGCCCGCGGGGATGGTGGTGCACGCCGGCGCGGGCACGCCAGCGGGACGCTGGTGAATGCGCTGCTGCACCGCCTGGGAAATCTTTCCTCGGCCGGCGGCGCATTGCGGCCGGGCATCGTGCATCGATTGGACCGCGAAACGTCCGGCGCGATGGTGGTGGCGCGGAACGATGAAGCGCACGAAAACCTCTCTGAACAATTCCGTTCGCGCAATGTCCGCAAAGTCTATCTGGCGCTGGTGCATGGAAAAATGCCCAAAGATTCGGGAACCATCACGCTGCCCATTTCGCGCGATGCGCAGCGGCGCACGCGCATGACGGCGCGAGCCGCCAAGGGCCGCCACGCGCGCACCGACTGGCGCGTGGTGGCGCGCCTCGACCGTTACACGCTGGTGGAAGTCGCGCTGCACACCGGACGGACGCACCAGATCCGCGCGCATTTCTCGGCGATCGGCCATCCCGTGGTGGGAGACACGCTGTACGGCGCGCCGCGCGAAGTCCGCGCCGGCACGCGCAAATTGCCGCCGCTCGATCGTAACTTTCTGCACGCTGCGCGGATCGGATTTGCGCATCCTTCCGGCGGCGAATGGATCGAAGTTCGCGCTCCGTTGCCGCGGGAATTGCGGGTATACTTCGATCAGTTGGGATCATCCTCGGGTTGGAGCGCGGCGGAAATTGAATCCGCGATTGCGGCATACCTATGAAATTCATGAAAAAGCGCGCGCTGTGGATTCTGGCGGCAGGAGTTCTCGCGGCGGTGGCGGCTGTAAGCGCGCAGCAATCGCAGGCTCCAGCGGTGCCGAATTCCACGGGCGCTCCGGGCAACGCTTCGCAGGGCTCTCCGCAGAATTCTCCGCAGGCGCCTGCGCCAAACGCTCCGGCGCAGGCCGGCCGCGAAGGCGCGATCATTCGCAACGTCAACGTGGTGGAAGTGCTGTTCAGCGTGGTGACCAAGCGCGAAAAACTGGTCACGGACATGAACAAGGAAGACTTCAAAGTATTCGACGACGGCGCGCAGCAGGAAATCACGGACTTCAGCCAGCCCACCGACCTGCCCCTGCGCATCGGCATGGTGCTGGATACCTCCAACAGCATTCGCGAGCGCCTGAAATTTGAGCAGGACGCGGCCATCGATTTCATCTTCAACGCGCTGCGCCGCGGCAAGGATCAGGCGTTTCTGATGACCTTCGATGACGGCCCGCAAATCATCAAGGAATTCACGGGCGACACGGGCGAAATTCGCGACACCATCCTCAAGCAGCGCGCCGGAGGAGGCACGTCTCTTTACGACGCGGTCTACGCGGCCTGCGACCACTTGCTGAAATACTCGCCGCTGCCGTCCGGGCCGAACCCCGACGTGCGCCGTGTTCTGGTGGTGATCTCCGACGGCGACGACAACAGCAGCAATCACTCCCGCGGCGAGGCCGTGGAAGCCGCGCAGCGCGCCGGCGTCATCATCTACGCCATCAGCACCAGCACCGACTGGATTTCGGCTGAGGATGAGAAAAATCCCACCAAGCGCATCGAGCGGAAGTATATGAAGACCGAGGGAGACCAGGTGCTGACGCAACTGGGCGCGGAGACCGGCGGGCGTTCGTTTTTCCCGTACCGCGTGGATGATCTGGGGCAGTCGTTCCTCGATATCGGCGATGAACTGCGCCACCAGTACGCGCTGGTTTACAGTCCCGCGGGCCGCTCCGCGGATGGGAAGTACCACACCATTAGGATTGCGGCCGATCGGAAGGATGTCACGGTTCGCGCCCGCAAGGGATATTACTCCACCCCGATTCCCGCGGCGGGGAAGCCGCCTGCTCCGCCCGCTTGATTAGTCGAAAGCTTCGCTGAAAAATCCTCCACGGCTCGGTTTGCATTATTTTTTTCTCACCTACACTCTGTCTCTCCTACGCACTGTCTTACCTGCACTCTGTCTCACTGACACTCAGTTGATTTGTGGGTCGCGGCTTCAGCCGCGACATTAGGAACCAGCAAATAAGGGGCTTCAGCCCCTGCCGGCCCATCGAGATTTAATAGCCGTGATGAGTTATTGGATGAGGATTTCTGTCGGAAGTCCGGCAGGTAGCCAGTGACCTCGAAGAAACTTCAGGGGCTAAAGCCTTCTAACTTCAACGGCTAAATGTCGCGGCTGAAGCCGCGACCCACAAAGCATCACAAAACATTCGATACGGTAGTTGCCGAGCGGTCGCTACCAGGGTTGGCTACTAGGGGCAACTACAACGGGCGACTACTGCGGGTAGCTACTGAAGGCAGCCGCCATGCTAATTGTTCGGCGCGTAGTAGCCGCGGCGGGCCAGGGCTGCGAATTCTTTGTTCTTCATTTCGATTTTCACCTTGCGGTAGGTTCCGTCCTGGGCTTTGTTTGAGG
>CAVZGK010000013.1:0-120456 GCA_963774805.1 uncultured Acidobacteriota bacterium | reverse complement strand
CTAGCGGTTCGAGACCGAAGCGGAGTGTTGTGTACTTCACGATCGTGGTACGGTAAAAGGGTTCCTCCGGGAAAGCTGCCATGGCCGAATCGAGAGAATCAATTCCGCTGACCGTCGCCCGTGCCGAGCGAATCTTTCCGACCTTGACCGAGGCTCAGATGCAGCGCCTTGCTTCCCACGGGGCGGCTCGCTCAGTGCGCTCCGGCGAAGTATTGGTAGAACTCGGAGATAAAGAAATACCCGTTTTCCTGGTTATATCTGGTGAACTCGAAATTGTACGGCCTTCACTTACTACGCAGGAGACTTTGATCCGCGTCGTGGGGCCGAGACAATTCACAGGCGAAATCAACACGCTTTCCGGCCGTCGCGCGTTCGCGCGTATTCGTGCTCGCGAGAATTCGGAGGTCATCCAAATCGCGCGCCCGAGCCTTGTAGCGTTGGTACAGACCGATGCAGAGTTAAGCGACATCGTGATGGGGGCGTTCATTTCGCGCCGCGTTGAATTGCTGGCGCAGGGCATGGGGGATGCCACGCTGGTAGGCTCAAGTCATTCGGCCGACACGCTGCGGATCAAAGAATTCCTGACGCGCAATGGACACCCGTACACGTACATCGACTTGGAACGCGATGCCGACGTCGATGCTGTTCTTGCTCAATTCCGTGTCTCCGCCTCTGACACTCCAGTGCTTATCTGTCGCGGCAATACGGTTCTGCGTAATCCCACAAATCGCGAGATTGCGAATTGTCTTGGATTTAACGAGGACGTGGATGAGACCCAAGTACGCGACCTGGTTATCGTCGGCGCGGGCCCGGCGGGTCTGGCGGCAGCCGTGTATGGCGCATCCGAAGGTCTTGATGTCTTGCTGCTTGAAACCTACTCGCCCGGCGGTCAGGCCGGCGCCAGTTCAAGGATCGAGAACTACCTCGGTTTTCCAACCGGGATTTCGGGGAACGACCTCGCTGGCCGGGCATATACGCAGGCACAGAAGTTCGGTGCACAGATGCTACTGACGACCGGTACCCGCCTCACCTGTGATCGTCGACCTTATGCCGTCGAGTTAGAAGGCGGCGCAAGCATTTCGGCGCGAGCCGTTGTGATCGCTACGGGAGCCAAGTACCGCAAGCTGCCGATCAAGAATCTGTCCCGCTTTGAAGGTGCTGGCATCTATTACGGCGCAACGTTTATTGAGGCACAGCTATGCAGCGGCGAGGACATAATCGTGGTCGGCGGCGGAAATTCCGCTGGACAAGCGGCTGTATTTCTCGCCCAGAGCACAAACCATGTTTACATCCTCGTCAGAGGCTCGGGGCTGGCAGAAACGATGTCGAAATACCTGATCCGTCGTATCGAACAAACCCCCAACATCACTCTTCTCGCACATACAGAGCTTGTCGATCTCGAAGGCGACAACCACCTGGAACGAGTCACCTGGAAAAACAATCAGACCGATAAAACCGAAAATAAGAGCATTGCTCACGTGTTTGTCATGACCGGAGCCGACCCGAATACGGACTGGCTGGGCGGCTGCGTGGTGCTCGACGGCAAAGGCTTCATCAAGACCGGTCCCGATTTAACGGCGGAGGAACTGCATGACGCGCACTGGCCCCTCGGCCGCCGGCCATACCTGCTGGAAACAACATTGCCGGGCGTTTTTGCTGTCGGAGATGTGCGCGGCGGCAATGTAAAGCGTGTTGCCTCGGCTGTTGGCGAAGGATCGATCGCGATTTCGTTCGTGCATCAAGTGCTAAAGGAATAGCCAGCTAGCCGGCTCATCACGGAAAAAACTCCAAGGCTTGCCCATTTAATCGCGGCAACCGTGCGATAGCCCCCAGGCATTCTCCACTCGCGAAATCGAAGCCCACAACCTCGTCGCGGGCGACGCAATAGAGCACTCCATTCTGAGCAAAGCGCAAGCCTCGCGGTTTACGGAACTCAGCCTTCCCTTTTGGAGAGAAGACTCGGACCAGGTCACCATCCTTCGGATCGTATTCCCGAACGCTCGTCACCGCGTCTACCGCGCCGAATGGATGCTCGCTAGAGACAACGATGTTGCCGTTAGGTGCAATGGCCAAATCCAGCGGACTCAGTTCGGGATCCGCAACCAAAGGAGAGAACTGCGAGGGCATGCCTCGGCTGAAGGCCACTATGGCGTTATCGCCCTGGCCGTCGGGGCCGATTCCCGAGGCCAGGAAAAGCCGGCCATCATGGCCGAAAGCAAACCCTCGAGGAAAAGGTACGACTTTGGGTGGTAACACATGCTCCAGGACAGCATCGAGGCTGGTCGAAAAGGCAACGATTGTGCGTTCGCCGCGCAGGCCCACGAAATAACGGCCATCCCGGCCCAAAATCCCACCGCCGGGATTCAGCCCTTCAATCCGGCCGGTATCGCGGACGACCCGTCCATCCGAGGAAATCGCTAACACGCGATCGGCCCCACTGTTTAGAAAGAGCAAATTTTCCATCGGATCGACTGCAAGGCCTCGGGGGTCGCCAATGCGATCATCCTCAATGAATGGCCCGCGGAACGTTCCGTCCAATTCAAAGGCGAGCAGTACGCCAAATCCATTCCCGTTGGCACCCGATGCGCTTGTGACGAGAAGGGGCATTGCGACAATCCTCAGACACACCCTTTGTGGAATCGCTGCGATATTTCAAATGGCGGTGCGGCCGCCGTCGACGGCAATTTTTGCCCCATAGATAAAACTGGAACGGTCCGTGGCGAGAAACACAATGGCTTCGGCAATCTCGTCGGCTGTCGCTGGACGGCCCGCGGGTGCCTGAGCAGCGAGTTGCTCGAGACCTTCACCCATTGCATCCGTGCCTTCCGTGCGTGTAGGTCCGGGACTGACCGCATTGACGCGAACGCCGCGCGGACCATATTCAGCCGCCCACGCCTTAGTCAGCAAATTAATCGCGGCCTTGCTCGACCCATAGAGGCTCATGCCGGACACCCCATAGTCGGCAACCATCGTCGAAACATTAACGATGGCACCTTTTCCCCTCTTTGCCATCAGCGGAGCAAGTTCCGCGACAAGAAAGTACGGCACCTTCACATTGAGCGAGTACACTCGGTCAAATTCTTCTTCCTTGGTTTGTTCCGTAGGGCCAAACGGGAAGATCCCGGCATTGTTGACCAAGATATCGACGTGGCCGCTTCCGAGTTCTAACGCCCTTTTCGCCACTTCGCGCGCGCTCGACGCGTTTCCGAGATCAGACGAGATAAAATCCGCTTTTCCTCCTGACGCACGGATTTCAGCGAGCGTCTCGTCGCCGCGCTTCGCGTTGCGGCCTACGACTAAAACGTGAATGCCAAGCTTCGCCAGTCCTTTGGCTGTCGCTCGGCCAATGCCACTCGTTCCTCCTGTAATAAGAGCTGTCAACGAATTAGTAGCCATTTGCGAATCCCCTTTTTGAAGCGCGTCTTGCTTCGCGAATGTGTTTCGTGGGTTCCCTCGCTCGCTTCGGTGGATATCGAAGCAGCGCGTCAGTAAGTACCCCGAGGGCCCCGGGATGGGTGACATTCTTCGCCACCGCAGCACGACCTCGAAATATTCATTTAGACCGGGCCCTAGGAGGATGTCAACATGAACGAAACATCAATGGCCGCGCGGGCCGTGGACCTGTCTCAATCTTTCTAACGAACAGAAGAGAGTCTCTTCATCAACAGCAATCTCCCGCGCCCCGGGCACTCCTGCTCACCAGGCAGGGCGTCCTTCTCAACTGTCCTCGCCAACAAACGTGAAGACCCTTGGGAGTCGCGGACTTCCTCCTTAATGGAGCCAATTGGAGCCTTGCCAAGACAGGGATGATTGAATAGGACTCCTATTGGGACAAGTTGTTCCTGATCCAAACTTCTACCTCATCAGGTTCCGAATACGGTGTCAGCCTGCAATTCGGGTGGGTGATGCCCGTGATTAGGAGAGATATTTTGGTTTCGACGTCTCGCCGATAGAATAAGACTACCTTCTTCTTGGTTGCCCCCAGAAGGTAGCCAGTCTCGAAGCCCAAGCCAAACGAGGAACCGGACACCTCGGCAATGAACATGTCGCATTGTTCAAGCCACTTCATGTCCCGCAGGAACACTTCTCTGGCCGTCATCCGGCGGTCCACCTCCCACGCGTTGTCCTCGACCAAATGTCGAGTTAGCACTTCATGGTGCATTTCCACAAGGATGTCCACGATTTTCCGAGCTACGTTCACTGTTGAGCGGTCACCCGCTACGGTGAAGCCAAGATAGATTTTCATGCCCGTGAAATTATCCTCTCTAAATTACTAGCAATCCTTCCTCCGCCAGAGCGTCTGCCGCAATTTACTTGGCGCGAAGTGTGCGAATGTCACCGTTTCGCTGCGTAATGCCGTCTCGGTCGAGTCGTTCCAGCAGTGGCACAATAACGCGTCGGCTACAGCCGAGTTCCTGCCGAAGCTGACTTACCGTCGCAGGCCCGTTGTTCCGAATGATACTGGCGAATCAACTTCGGTCATGCGCTTTAAACTCTCCGCGGCCAACACCACTTCCGCATTGATCTCGACGACCTCGCCGGTCTCGATCAAGAACCGCAACGCCTGCTGTGAAACGGAATCAGGCGCGAGCTGCTTCCGCGAGGGCGGATCAAACGGTTTGGCCGCCAGAGTGGTGCGCAGCTTCGTGGCTGCCGCCTGAAGCGGTGGCGGCAACGCTGGCCGATGTGTCACTCGGCGAATCGCGTTTCCAACCTGGACGAACTCACTCCTGCATAAATCTGCTGACGAGGAATTCGAAGAGTTCCGAGAACGGCAGATCGGCTTCGAGATTCGTTCGCAGGTCCGAGAGGGACAAGCCCGAGCTGTTCGGGGTGCGCGCGATGGTGCGCGTCAATTGCATCCGCTGCACGCTGGCGCAACAGCTTGCCATGTTGCCGGCGTCAACAGCGAAATCCGCCGCGAGAACTACCTTGCCTTCGCCGCTAGCCGCGAAACTGCATTGGAAATGTCGGCAGCGCTGAAATTCGACTTCAACAGCAATTGCGACCGCCTGACTGCCCGGTCGCGCGCGATTTGTGAGGCGACAAATGACGTCACCTCGCTGGGCGATTCTGCACGTTGGCGGAGAAAGCTCAGCCGCGCTTCGCTCCGGAACAATTTTCGGCTCGGCGTCCGGGTCGAGCACAACACCTCCTGCCAACGTGTTCTGTCCGGCTGAATCGCGAAGGACAAAGCGATCCCCGGCAAAAACAAACATGTTCGCCTCAAGCCTCAGTTGAGCGAGTGCGTGTTCTCCACCGGACCAATTCCTTGTGCGGAGAAAAACACCACTTTCGCGCGGACATTGGCGCTGCCGTGATGAACACGTACTTGCGCGCCGTCCTTGAGTGGACGGTTCGCTCTCGGTGAGATTTCCAGAGCAACGTCAAGTACGTCGCTCGGCCCGCCAAATTCGGCCAGCGTGACCACGTCGCCTCGACGAACATCGTCAGAGGCAGCAAGGTCGGGCAGATTGAGCGCAGTGCGCGTACCTGGCACGCCGAACTCGACATCGCGGTTGTGAGACTGGATGTTTCGAATGCGCGCGACTTTACCGGATGGTTGGATCGCAACACTTTGGCCGCGTCGCAAAGTGCCGCCGGTCAGAGTGCCCGTGACGACCGTGCCGATGCCCCGCAGCGTGAAGACTCGGTCAACAGGCAGCCGCGGTTTGCCAATGTCGCGCGGCGAGGGCGTGTCCGCTAGAACCTGTGCGAGGGCCGCTTTCAAATGATCGAGGCCTCGTCCGGTAACGACCGATGTGGGAACAATCGGCGCATCGGCGAAGGGCGTGTCGCGCAACTTGTCGCGAATCGCGGCGATCACGCGATGTTCGTCCTGTATTAGATCGATCTTGGTCAACGCGATCACGGCGCGATTGACGCCGAGATAGGTGAGAATTTGCAGATGCTCCTCGGTCTGAGGCATCCAGCCATCGTCGGCCGCAACAACAAATAGTGCCAGGTCAATTGAGCCGACGCCCGCGACCATGTTCTTCACGAAGTCTTCGTGGCCAGGCACGTCAACGATTCCAAGCAGGAAGGACGGAGTCCCTGGCGCGGAGGCAGGAAGTTCCAAATGTGCGAAGCCGAGGTCGATGGTGATACCTCGCGCTTTCTCTTCTGGCAGACGGTCGGGATCAGTGCCGGTCAGCGCTTTGACCAGCGCGCTCTTCCCGTGATCCACGTGGCCAGCGGTAGCGACGATGAAATGTTGAGGATCTGCCATTGGAACTTGTCTATCTGCTGCCCTAATTGTGATGAGACCTGCTCCACTTGAATCAGGTCGCGGCGCGGAGCGCCGCGACGATTTCAGCGTCCTGATCCGCGAAATACGGTTCGCAGGTCGAGTTTGAACTTGCCTCGTTCAATGTACCCGACGATTGGCGGCGTATGCGAACGCAACCGCGCAGCCAATTCCTGCGGCTTGAGTCCGTTGTGAGTTATATCGAGCGTCGTGGACTGCACAGATCGAGCGTGGCAGCGCGCCGCCGCCGATTTGAGCGCGACCTTTGCCTATTGTCCGCTTTAATCGGTAATCCGTCGAGCGCCGCAATAATCTTCTCCGCGCGCAATTGCAATTCATCGTTCGATGTGTGCAGCATCGCGAGGAGGGGAATGTCCTGGTGACTCAGCGTCGTGTGAGACACTTTGCATTCGGATGGTCCGTCGAATTACGCAAGTAAATATCCACCGTCGCCTCAAGCGCTGCCAGAATTAGTTTGTCGCAGCGTAGCGCGCGAAACAACGGTTCGCGCTTGAGCGCGGCGATCAACTTCGCTTTCCCCGCAATAATTCCCGCCTGCGGGCCGCCGAACAGTTTGTCTCCGCTGAAGCAGACGAGATCCACTCCATTTCGCAAAACCTCCGCGGGAGTCGGCTCATGTTCCAGGCCGGAGACAGTTTCGGTTTGAATCATCGCGCCGCTACCCAAGTCTTCGACGAACGGAACTCGTTTGCCGCGCGCCAGCTTCGCGATGGACTCGGTTGACGGAGAGTCAACGAAGCCGTCCATAAAGAAATTGCTGCGATGCACTTTCAAGATCAGCGCAGTTTCGCGCGTGATCGCGCGAGCAAAATCATCGAGAGAAGTCTTGTTGGTTGTGCCAACTTCGCGACAGCCGCGCGCCGCTGGCCTCGAGAATTTCCGGAATCCGGAATCCACCGCCGATTTGAATCAGCTCGCCGCGCGAAATCACAACCTGATTTTTGGCGGCGGATCTCGGTGAAGCGTGCTTCTGCGCTCGCCATTAGTGACACGCGTCGTCATCCTTGCAGAAATGTCGAAGAATCAGAACAAGCGCACTCGCGTTGTTATTCACGACTGTCGCGGCTTCCGCGCCGCACAGTAGCGCAAGATTGTGTTCCAGGTACGCGGCCCGACCGCCGCGCCCTCCCTCGGCGAGTCCGTATTCAAGATTGTTGTATTGCGATCCGATCCGTGACACCGCTTCCATAACGGCATGTCCCAGTGGCGCACGACCGAAATTCGTGTGAACGAGAATGCCGGTGCCATTGATCACGGGCTGGATGCGAGACGCGCGCAGAGTTCCCAACGCGGAACGCAGTCGCGAGAGGACCTCCTCGAAGCCAGGGATTGTTCCGTGTTTGCGCAGTGCTGCGAGTTCGCGCCGAATGGCTGCCACGACGGTAGGATGAGGTAATCCGGTATCGCCGAGCGCCTGCGCGAGTTTGTCGACAGATGGGATGGCGCGCAGTCCGGAACGTTTCATGCCGCCACTCTGATTTTTGGCTTGCTCGAGCGCACAATCTGGCCGATCACGGCAGCGCAGAGTGTGTGATGGGTCTTCAGACGTTTCAATACCGCATCCAGATTTCGTCGCGGCACGCTCAGCAAGAGACCGCCGCTCGTCTGAGCATCCGTCAACAAGATTTTCTGAGCCGGAGTAGCGCCGTCCCATTCCGTGAATTTGTTCGCAAAGTCAAGATTGTCGCGGCTGCCGCCAGGGATGCAATCGGCCGCGATGAGCTGGAAGACTTCCGCGCTGATCACCGGCACAGCGCCAGCAGCAATCTCCGCGCCAACACCGCTGGCGCGACACATCGCGCCCAGATGCCCGAGCAATCCAAACCCGGTCACGTCAACCGCGGCTTTGAGAAGTCCTCTCTCGGCTAGTTCCGGTCCTACACTGTTCAGCTTTGTCATAACGGCGATAACTTTCCGTTCCAGCAAACGGTTGGTCAGGCCGCGCTTGATCCCTGTGGTGATGATACCTGTGCCGAGCGGTTTCGTCAGGACCAGCACGTCGCCCGCACGAGCGCTTCGCGTTGGTCAGCATGTGCCGCGGCGACACCAGGCCTGTGACGGCAAGCCCGTAGATTGGTTCCGGGTTTCGAATTGTATGGCCACCGATCAGAACACACTTCGCTTCTTTGATCTTCGCAGCGCCTCCGCGAAGGATCAGATTAATGATGCGGGGCGGCACCGAGTCTGCCGGTATTCCCAGGATGTTAAGCGCCGTCAGCGGACGGCCGCCCATGGCATAAACGTCGGACAAAGCATTTGCCGCTGCGATCTGTCCGTAGGCAAACGGGTCGTCGACGATCGGCGTGAAGAAATCGGTCGTTTGCACCAGCGCGCGATTTCGGTCGATGCGATACACCCCTGCGTCGTCTCCTGTGGCGGTGCCAACCAGGAGATTGCGGCTATTCAGAATCGGTAGCTGACGCAGAACCTGCGTCAGAGCCTGCTGGCTGAGTTTGGAAGCTCAACCGGCGCAGGACGACAATGCAGTTAACTTGAAAATCTGCTCGCGCGACATGGGCGATCACCTCCTTTCGACGATGATTTCGAATGCTAAAAGGTGGCGGAGAGGGTAGGAATCGAACCTACCCCCCGGCACAAAGTGTCGGGGCAGCGGTTTTGAAGACCGCGACGACCACCAGGCACGCATCACTCTCCCTAAAAATGGAGACCAGCAAGAGGCAGAACCGCAAACACGGGAGTGTAGCAGTTACTCCATCAATGAGCCCAGGGATTAGCGATTGTCGCCTGCCACCCACGCGAAGAGTTAGGTTCAAAGTTGACTGTCGAGAGTTTTGGAAAGATCGTCGTGGTCGATCAAGCCGACGATCGTCTTGATTTTCTTTCCGTCGCGTGAATAGAGCATGCTTGTCGGCATGCCCAGAATGCCGCCGAATTTTTCAGCAATTTTGGAGTTGCCGAGCAGGATTGGATAATTCATCGCCTCTGGATGACCGTTCACATCGAAGCGCCGGTCCCGCACGTAGGGCTGGACGACTTGGTTCCCCTCATCGTCCATAG
The DNA here is from genome assembly GCA_963774805.1 of uncultured Acidobacteriota bacterium. GTDB lineage: Bacteria > Acidobacteriota > Terriglobia > Acidiferrales > UBA7541 > Palsa-360. The sequence goes on along the minus strand of CAVZGK010000013.1, from coordinate 111,170 downwards.
CGACGCCGAGGATCACCAAACCCTTGGGCCCATACTTCTCGTTAAACTCGATCAGCCAAGGTATCTCGATGCGGCACGGCGCGCACCAAGTGGCCCAGAAGTTCACGAGCACCACTTTTCCCTTGTACTGGTCGAGCGAGGTATTGGTGCCCTCCATCGTAGGGATCTGCACGCTGGCCTCGGCGGCCGCGCTACTGGTTTCTTTCGTGCCCTGATTCTGCATTCCCTTTCCGCAACCAATCAGGGTGAGCACCGCCACAACACAAGCCATTGCCGATAGTTTTTGAAATTTGCTAGACACTTGCCGACGCTCCTTACTTCACGAATCCATTCAGAAAACTCAGTTTGCCCGACAGCAAAGTCAGCCGGTCGACAAAAATCAGGCAGCCTACGGCGAGCAGAAGTACGCCGCTGCCAACCTCGACGGCGTGCAAGTGGCGGCGGAAACGCTGGTAGAAACCCAGGAATTGATTGATGCCCAAGGCCGTTAGCAGAAACGGGATGGCTAACCCGGCCGAGTATACGGCCAGCATGAAGACGCCGCGCGAAATGGTCTCGCTCGTCGCGGCCATGGCTAGCACACCAGCCAGGATTGGGCCGATGCACGGCGTCCAGCCGAACGCGAACGCGAAGCCAAGCAGGAAACCGCTCAGGACGCCTGCGAATGGCCCAGCGTCGGTGTCCTGTTTGGTTTGGCCTCCAAGATTGCGGAAATGCACGTCGCGATTGAGCCAGCGAGTCAGCATCGGCCCAGCCAGAAAAATGAGCGAAACGGAAATTAACTGCGCCGGTCCGAAGAATCGGGGTGCGTCATCACCCATGCGCATCCAGATTGCCAATCCGGCCAATGCAAGCAGCGCGCCCACGACCATCCCCGCGCGCACCGGAATCTTCCCAAGCACGCCGATCAAATGGAGACCGAAGAGAACGATGATGGCCCCGGCAAATGGAGCTAGAAGACTTTTGTTCTGCAGAAGAAATTGCCCGACAGCGCTGGCCGACGCGCCGAAGGCGACGAACACCACCGAGAAACCCATGACAAATGCGAACGAGGATGCAATCAGGCTCCCTCGAGGCTTTTCCCCTCGCCGCAACTGTTCGACCCCGATTCCCGAGAGCATCGAGATGTACCCTGGCACCAGGGGCAGCACGCACGGCGAGAGAAACGAAATCAGTCCGGCAACAAACGCCGCAAGAATTGAAACTTGCAAGGTTAACTCCTACTCTGAGATCCGAGAAATCCGGTGCAGCTCCTCGGCGAACGGGGACGTTTATTTCCAAGCCCCGGACGAAAATCCACGCCCAGTCTGATTCGAAAATTGCCGCTTTTTCGAACGATCGCTTTATTCGGCAAAATGTTCAATCAATGCTGCTGAGTCAAGCCTCTGGCTTTTCCAACGTGAAAGACGATGTCAGCTGGATCGTTTTGTGCAAGGTGCGATATAGCGGACAGCGCATCGCGTAGATCCCGTGCACGCGCTCCACGGTTTCAAGGGCTTGCTTCCGGCGCCACCAGCCGCATCGCCACGTGGATGCGCCGAATGACGAGCACGCCTTCCTCCGTTTCCACCTCGCCAGTCACTTCCCCCACGAGCTTCCCGTTGCTCGCATCGATGTGACGCGCATCCAGCGCGCCTCCGAAGGTGCCGAGCATTCAACCGGCGGTCGCGGCGATCACGTAGTCAATCGTCGAGGCGTGAGACTCCGTAAGCTTGGCGGGGTCGACCTTGTAGTGCTCGGCTATGGCTCCGTGGACGCTAAACATCACCGGTTGCGGATTCACCGGGTAAGTAGGCGATCCGAACGGGGCCAACCTTTCGCTCAATACGAGCTTTGGAAACGTACACGACTTCGGACACGGCTGCCTCCTGTGGTGGTCAGGTCGAAACAAATACCGGCGTTCTACTTGTGCCGAATATCCTCCGGAGCTCGCTGCCGATCGAGCGGCAGAACTTGCAATTGCCAGTGCACCGGAACCGAGGTTGGAAGATAACAAATCTTTTTATCGCAAGCCTGGTAGTCCAGCTTTCCGTTGATCGTGAACGTTTTTCCGTCCGTCCCAAGTGAACTGCTGAACTCGGCGGCGGAGCTTATTTTCAGATCCTGAGTGAGGCGGAATTTCCCCTCGAATACAGGCACGCGTTCCTTGATCGCCGGCAGATAGAGAACCTCTGCGTGTGGATAATTCACCGGGGTAAGCACAATCCCCGGCGTGGGATCCATCACAAGGGCGATGGGCTTATAGCCCTGAGTCCCGGGAGCGTAGACATGGACGTCGGGCGGGAGCTGCACTTCGGCAGTCAAGACGATACGGCCTCCTGGAAACCCCGTTCGATCCGATTGTTCGACGGCGAGGCTCAAGTGCGGCGACTTGACCGTGTCCGTTACTTCGTCGCCCAGATTCGGGAAAAGCTTGCCGATAACATTGTTTCCGGAAAATCGTTGCCGGTATTTCGCTTCGAAAAACTTTTCCCGAATAACGCCTTTGGTATCGATGAAGAAATATCCCGGCCGCGCCATGCCCTTGTATTGCCCGGTCGCCTCGGCGTTCAAAACTTCGTAGGCGCGAATGGTTTTCGAATCCGGGTCGGCGAGCATCGGAAATTCGATTTTTTGCCGGTCGGCGAAGGACTTCAGGATTTCCACGCTGTCGTAGCTGATGGCCGCCATTTTGATTCCCTGTTTTTCAAATCGTGCTTTTGCGTTTTGCAGCTCGACCAGCTGCCCTTTGCAGTACGGTCACCAATCGGCCGAACGGAAAAAGAGAAGAACGGTCCCCTTCGGTCCTTTCAATGTCTCCAGAGTTTGCTCCTGGCCAAACTGGTCGCGAGCGGAAAACGCAGGTGCCTTCTGACCGACTTCCAGGCCAATCGAAGTGTGCATCTTCAACGACGCCACGTGGACCGTATTGCCCTCGAGTGTCCCGGTGACGGTCATGCTGTCTCCCAGGTGCCCAATGGCCTGATCCTGAGGGTCGAGCATGTACATCTGCCTGGTGGTATCGTCATACAAAACAAGTTTTGCGCCGGGCACATCTTTCTCGGTGCACTTGGGAGCCTCGGCAAAGGCTTCGTCCGCGGTGCAATTATTGTTCATGATGACGCCGGACCACGATCCGGAGTTCGGACTATCCGATTTGACTTGCCATGGCGACTCCGCCAGCGAAAAAGAACGACCACCATACAAATTACGGGGATGTTCATTCTCATCATGTCCCCTCCTGAATGTTCCACCTTAACTCTGTCCGATATTTCGACAACTATCCAACACGCTAGCATGAGGCGGACACGCCGTACCAGCCGAACAAGTCAAAAAACTAGAACTATCAAACTTCCTTCGACGTAATTTCATATTTGAAATTGTCGGGATCGAGGCAGTCCAGCCGGCCGTCAGCGGTTTCCGCCTGCGGATACATCAGAAAACCGATGGGCGCGCCGCTGGATCCCGGCAGTGCTACATCCTGCGCGAAGTTGTAGGCGATCCAGTTCATCTCCCACGAGCCGAAGAGGCGCGCTCGCGCCTTCTTCACCATTTCGTCATCCAGCGCACGATTTCCGGGCGGCTCCTCGAGCACGACCTTTCGCACGTCCGCGGGATCGACCGGGACCCATCCGTAGGCGGTGAGGTAGACTTCCGCGCGGCAGTGTTGGGCTTTCGTGACGTTTTCCGACGAGGTGCCGAGGCTCTTGTATCCGAGCTCCGATTTTCCGACGCGGATGCCGTAGACATCGCGCGCGGGAAGCCCTGCAGCGCGCGCGAGGCCGACGAAGAGCGCGTTGAGATCGGCGCACTTGCCGCCCAAGTCCCTCGACTCCAGCATGAAGCGAATGTCGCCGACGCCGCAGCCGCGTGTCTTCGGGTCCCGGAACGTATTGTCGACGATCCAATCGTAGATCGCGCGGGCCTTCTCGATATCGGTATGGGCGCCGCTGGTAATCTCGTCCGCAGTTGTCTTCACAATGCCGTTCGTTGGCAGAAGTGTTGTCGGTCGCAGACAATAGCGCAATTCCGTCGGGGTCCGCTCTCGGCGCCTTGGCGGGCGCGGAGAGATCAACGGCGTAGTTCGTGGTGGCGATCCGGCTGGTTAGTGTGAGGACCGGCTTCACCCCGGCTGGAAATTCCGCGGCGACGATTCCCAAAGCGTCGGTCTTGCTTTCGACCATCTTCGCTACGCCGCCCTCGGCGTGGAAGCGATTTGCGAGAGTCCGCTGAAAGGGAGTTTCCTGAATGAGGGCCGCCGGCAGCCAGACTCGCGTAGCCGCGCGAGAAGTGAGGACTTCGACGCGCGTGGTCACTTCAAACGTCCGCCAATGGCCTGGCATGGCGCTCTCCGCAAACAAGCGCCGCCGTCTCTGGGAGCGCGAGGCTTGCGGATGCAATGCCAGCGGAACGCAGAAAATCGCGGCGGTTCATACGCGCGTCCTTTCGAATCGTGACTGACCTATTTTCATGCCGGCGTCGCCGCCGACTCTTGTGTTCCCTCATTATGAATCGACATGGCTCCCGCCGGAATCGCAGAGACTTCGGCGTGCGGCTCAATGCTCCAGCTTTTGGCCATGCGGTTACCACCGGCCGTCAGACTAAAAAATGCTGACAACTCGATAATTTCGGCGTTGCTGTAATATTTCTTTAGCTCTTCATATACCTGCGCGTCTCGACCATCGTCGAGTGTCAGCGTCCTGGCGTAGTGGAGAGCCGCGCGCGTCTTGGGGTCCGGATGCTCCCAGTTCGGTAGCGCGCAGCTTGTTTTCTCTTCCTCAGTGATCGATGCAGCGAGCGGAGACGTCTGCCGCGCACAGAACTCGCAGCCGATCATCTGTGCGATCTGGATGCGCGCAAGCTCCTTGATCTCGTGAGGCACTGAGCCGCCGCGGTGGAGCATGTCCCAGTAATTTGCGAAGGCTTTCGCCACTTCGGGATTGTTACCAATGGTTCGGTACCAGGCCTGTGGAGGACTCTTCGTTACGGCAGCCCTCTCAATGACCTGGCTCAACTCGGGGTCATCGACGTCCGTGTCAGAAATTTGGGGAACATTCGGCACGTGCGTTAATACGGTCATATGTGACCTCTCACTACTTGACACAAGTAATCGGAGCTTGACTTCCTGGAATGTAAAAGCACGAGACGGGCCAAATCAAAGATTGCTCCAAAAAAATCACTTCATTCACATTAAAGGATTTCGACGAAGCCAGGCGAAAGTAATCTTGGCAACACGGTCACGACATTCCGGGTATCGATACGAAATTTCGTGACGACTCGATGCGAATTACGAAATATCGTGGCGCTTTCGGCCAATGCCCAACTTACTCATTCTGCTGCGAAGGGTGTTCGCATGGAGATTTAGAATTCTTGCCGCGCCATTTGGTCCGTCAATCACTCCAGCGGATCGATTCAGAGCAGCGAGGATATGATCGCGTTCCATTTGGTCAAGACTTGGGAACGAAGGCTCCACCGACGGTGCATAGTTCTCCGTAACTTGGGAGTAAGACCCTGGCGGCACGGCAAGGGCTGTTTTCGGCACCTCCGCCGCGGCGGAGGTTCGTGGGAGAAAAGCGGGATCGACGGTGAGAACAGGGCCAGTCGAAAGCACGACTGCTCGCTCGATGATATTCTGAAGCTCGCGAATGTTCCCCGGCCACGCATAGTCCATCAACAAATCCATCGTTGCCTTATGGACAGCGTTAATTTTCCGGCCAAATTTATTCGCGAATCTTTGCAAAAAACATTTCACCAGCAGCGGAATATCGGATGGGCGATCGCGAAGCGATGGAAGCTCAACGGGGAAAACATTCAGGCGATAGAAGAGATCGGATCGAAAGCGGCCGGCCGCCACGCATTCCTCGAGTTTGCGGTTGGTCGCTGCAATGATTCGTACATTTACATGAATCGTCTTGTTACTTCCTACGGGCTCAAACTCCCCCTCTTGCAATACCCGCAGGAGTTTAACCTGAGTCTCCAGCGGCAGCTCGCTGACCTCATCAAGAAATAAAGTTCCACCGTTGGCCAGCTCGAACCGGCCGATATGCCTTTCAAAAGCGCCGGTGAAGGCGCCCCGCATGTGGCCGAACAGTTCACTTTCGACAAGGCCGGCTGAGATGGCACTGCAATTCAATTTCACGAGCGTCTGGTTCTTACGGGTGCTTCGGTCATGAATAGCACGCGCTATGAGTTCCTTGCCGGTTCCGGTCTCCCCATAGATCAGAACTGTAGAATCCAGAGGGGCGACTCGCGCTGTCTTTTCGAGCACCTCCCGAAGTGGAGCACTGTTACCGACGATCTCTCGGAAGTTGTGTTCCGAGCGGATTTCTTCCTTCAGGTAGACGTTTTCCTTTTCCAGCTTGGCGTGGAGAGCACTGATTTCTTCATACGCCTTCATGTTCTCCACGGCGAGCGCAACCTGATTGGCTACCTCCTGCAACAGTTCTCCATCCGCATCCGAATACTCGTCGGCCCTATCGCTCGCAAGGTTTAGAGTTCCAATACTTTTTCCTGCGACGATAAGGGGAGCGACACAAATCGAACGAACACCTTGCTCCGCTAACAAGCGTTCGGTAGACGATCCTTTCTCTTTGTCTAAATTGCGACGAATTAACGGTTGTTGATGATCAAACGCCCAACCAGCGTGGCTGTCGAGCCGGTCGAGTTCCCTCCCGACCGAGAAGAATTCCGAAGCATGATCGTCATTCTGGGCGAAGATGCGAAGAGTATCCCGTTCCGGAACGTAGAGGGTGATCGCCGAACGATTGAATGGCAGAACGCCTTGCAAAGCCGCGCAAACGGCAAGCAACAACTCACCCTGACTCAATTTAGTAATGATCGAGTTGTTGACTTGAAGGAGAATCCGGAGGCGCTGCTCCGCCGACTGCGCAGAACTCGCATCGCGGGAAACGGCGGGCGTTCTCACGGGCTTCTTCTCTTTTCCGTTTTTCGGTGTCATCACATAAATACCAATTTTGTAGAGAATGGAATTCTACATGCATGTGTCACCGCGAATCCAGAGGTCGCGACACAATTCGAGGCTACAGCATCGATATGGACCTTCAGGCGTCTCAACGAGATCCAGCGGCGAAGTTGGGAGCAGCTGACGATCCTCAACTATTTTCTTCAAATCGGCTTTTCGTGAAACTTTCCGGCCATTCGGGTATCACACAGTCGACGCCCTCGCCTGTTCTGGGATTCGATATTGCTTTCACTCTTCTGGCGAGGTGGCAGCCACAAGGAGATTCTTTAAGGTCTAAGAATGCCGGAAAGCTCAAAATCGGCAAGGTCCAAGACAATGAATCGGCGCGAACTGCTGAAGCTTTCACCTTTGCTTTTCGTTGGTGCGTTTGCGATTCCGAAGCTTCGCGACCCCCTGCTGACAGCGGGCGTCGCCTTCACCGACTGGGCATCCGCAAAATGGTTTCGCCGCAATCATTTGGCGCCCACATTTGCCGACAGCGAGCTGACGCCCCTCGACAAGTTCTACGTCAACACGTACGACGTGGACGACCCCGGAGTAGACCTCGAAAAATGGACGCTAACGGTAAGCGGCGATGTCAAACGGCCCGGCGAGTACACGCTGGCGCAAATCCAGTCTCTGCCAAAATAGACTCAGAACACGCGGCACATTTGCGTCGAGGGTTGGGACGTGATCGGAAGATTTGGCGGGACTCGCATCTCTGATTTTCTCGAGCAGCGTGGGAGCAAACCTGAACGCGAAATTCCTCTACGTCGAATGCGCCGACGATTACTACGAATCACTCGACATGGCTTCCGCTCTCCATTCGCAATCACTGCTGTGCTACGAGATGTACGACCAGCCGCTTACGCGCGAGCACGGTGCGCCTCTCCGGCTGCGCGTTCCTACGAAAATCGGCTACAAGCAGGCCAAATATCTGACGAGCCTGCGCGTGACGAACATTGTTCCGAAAACCGGCTACTGGGAGGACCAGGGCTACCCCGCTTACTACGGGCTCTAGGCTTGGCACATTTCAATGGCAGAATCAAACTCCTTCCCGATTCCACTCGCAACTGTCGAAGCCGGGGAAAGCCAGGTCCAAACGGCCTACGAGCATCCCTGGGCGGTGCGATTCTGCCACTGGCTGAATACCGTCTCGCTTTTTGTGATGGCCGCAAGCGGCCTGCGCATCTTCCGGGCCTTCCCCAGCTTTGGCCCAAAGATTCCTCAGCACGACTTGCTGAATGTTCCGAAGTCCCTGACCCTGGGCGGCTGGCTCGGCGGCGCGCTGCAATGGCACATGACGTTTGCATGGATCTACGTGGCGACAGGTGTTTTCTACGTTGCATACCAGATCCTCTCCGGTAACTACCGTCAGTCTTTGTTCGTGCGTAAAGATCTGCCCGGCGTGTGGCCCATGATCCGTCATTACTTCTTTTTCGGGCGCAAGCCGGCGCAAACGGAAGTGTACAACCCGCTGCAGAAGATGGCTTACACGTCGGCGATTTGTCCTCGGCCTGTTATCGATCCTGACGGGAATCGTCCTCTACAATCCCGTGCAATTTTCCTTCCTGGCTTCATTGATGGGAGGTTTTCACTGGGCCCGGCGTTTGGCATTTTTGCGTTCTGTGCGCATTGCTCCTGTTCGTCTTGGGGCACCTGATCATGGTGATCCTGCATGGATGGAACAATTTCACGTCCATGCTGACGGGTTGGAAGCGCGACCCGGAATACTTGCCCTAACGATTGTTCGCTCTTGCACAGAAGCACTGCAAAATCGGAACCGGTCCGAAGCCGGAGTTGACGTTGTGCCTCGATCTGACCCCGGCCACGAACACGAAGCCGCCCTGATCGGGCGCATCCAGAGTGGCGAAAGGGAGTTGTTTTACGAACTGATACGGCCGTACGAGAAGCGCGTCTTCGTAATCGCGTTCACGATTCTGCGAAACGAAGCGGACGCGGAAGATGCGGCGCAGGACGCCTTCCTTAAAGCGTTCAAGTATCTCGCGCAATTCCGGTCGGAATCGCGGTTCAGCACCTGGCTGATTCAGGTGGCCATCAACGAAGCGCGTCTGCGGCAGCGGAAGAGTCATCTCGAAATTATGCGACCGATCGAGGATCAGGAAAACGAAGACGGCACGTACACGCCGCGCGATTTCGCGGACTGGCGCGAGATTCCGTCGGAAGCGCTGGAGCGCAAGGAAATCCGCGAGAAGCTTATCGCGGCGCTCGGCTCGCTCGCACAGAAATATCGCGAGGTATTTGTCCTTCGGGACGTCGAGCACATGAGCATCGAGGACACGGCGCAGGCGCTGGGGATATCCGCGGGGGCGGTCAAGACGCGGCTGTTGCGCGCGCGTCTGATGTTGCGCGATCTTCTCTCGCCGGGATTGGAGGGAGTCTGGACGAGTCATTCGCAGATTCCAAAGGGGACAAAACCATGGTCGTAAAATGCGAGGATGTTTGGCGTGAGATTTCAAATTACTTTGAGGCAGATCTCGATCCCGCGTTGAAGCGGGCGATGGAGGAGCATTTTGCGCAATGTCGCCCATTGCAGCGCCGTGCTCGATGGCATGCGCAATGTCATTGCGCTTTACGGCGACGAAAGCAATGTTCACCCTGCCTGTGGGCTTCTACCCGCGGCTGCACGACCGGCTCGCCGATCAAGTCGAAGGGACAAAGAGTATCGCGGCGGGGATGGCTCGTGAGTGTCGGGGTCACCGGCGCGCTTGCTGCCTCAGCCTTCTGCGCAGCGGCGCTCGATCGCTTTGTACCGCGCCCTCTCTCCGAAATGAGTCAGCCCGCCCGGCGATTGCCGGAGCGTCTTGTGGCAGTCGTGGACGGCGGCAAGACGTTTCATGTGCCGGGCTGCCCTTTCATGCACGGAAAATATCGTATGGTGACGCCCGAAGAGGCTATTCGCGAGGGTTACGCTCCTTGTACCCGTTGCATGTGTGACGCACTTCGGAGTGCCGGGAATGTAACGCCTGACTTTGAGGGGGAAGAAAGCGCGAGCAGTGCGACTGTGGAAGAATGATGGGGCCCGAGCGGCTGAGCGAAATGCACGGGGTTTCTGAGCCGCCCGGGGGTTGACAATCGGGCCAGGCCTAGTTCTTCGGCGTGTCCTTCGACATGCTGTCCTTGCTCATGTCGTCGTGCTTCATGCCATCGTCTTTCTTCATGCTGTCTTTCTTCATTTTCTTCTTGGACTTGCTGTCTTTCGACATGCTGTCCTTGCTCATGTTGTCCTTGCTCATTGCGTCGTGCTTCATGCCGTCGTCTTTTTTCATCTGATCTTGCTGGGTCTGGTCCTGTCGCGGTGCGGCAAAGCTGGGCACTGCGAGTCCCATGAAACAAAGCGTGAACCCCGTGATGAGTAGCTTTTTCATTTCTTCTCCTTATCGAACCGGAATAGTTTGTGGACCGTGCGTGCGATCTCGGTCTCCCGTCTGATACGCAAAGTAGATGAAAGTTACAGGGCGCAAGATAATTGGCTCACCAGTTGACTAATGCCAGGATTTCGGTTTGAAACCTTTTTTTAAATTGGCAATCCAACGAGCATTAGAAAGCGAGCCAAAACCCTTTTGGCGCCGCTTGCGGCCGCGATTGCCATCTTCACCGAAACAGTTTGATGGCAATCGCAATGACCGCGCGGGATTAGCGGACTTAAGCGCCGGCAATCTGGCTGAATGTGAACGTCTCGCTCTCAGCGATCAGTATGGTTGGAGTTCCACCGGTTGAGATCTTGACAGCGTGCGCCAAAGTCTCCTGTGCGCCCATCGTCGCAGCGCACGCTTCCAAGGCTGCTTTTGAAGGGAAATAGACCTCTACGATTCTGTAGAAAGGTGGTACTCCTTGAGGAGAACCTGTAATCTTCGTGGCCACGATCTTTGTCTTGCCATTCAGTTTCTCAACGGCCATGGGAACGTGTTCCGTCAAGTAGATCTTTTCGAAAGACTCAATATCCTTTGGACGAGGATAGATTACGACAAGCTTCGCTTCAGACATTTGTTCCTCCTGTTTTGGGTGTCTACTTCACATTCGAAATTTAGCGCACGTAGCTGACGGTCGATCCTGAAGCATGTTGGCGACTCGAGTTGGCTGGCATGCGTTCCTGCATGAAAAAGTAATGCGAGTTGCAGCGGCAGGCCACAACTCGCACGCCCTGCACATAGCTAGTTTGCCGCGATTCCATTGAATCCGCCAGCGGCAGCAAGGCCGTCGGCCGATCCAAGACTGGTGAGAGTCCCATCATTGTGAATTGCAAAGATGCCGATCGTGCCATTTCCGGCATTCAAGGTGTAGAGGAATTTGCTGTTCGAACTAATTGTGACGTCGATATTCGTTGCCCCGGAAGGGTTCGCCCCTTGGACCGTACCAGGGAGTGGAGTCAAGCTCCCATTGGCGCCGATCGAAAATCCGGAGACTGTAGCCGTGCCGGCGTTCGATGTGTAGACAAAGCGGCCGTTTGGAGTGGCCACCTGCCAGCAGGTTGCCGCTCCGAGGGTGGGAACGCTAGTGGTAATCGGAGAGAGTGATCCGCTGGCAAGAAGCGCGTAGGAAGAGAGCGCCGACGCGTCAACTCCGCCGGCGGGGCCGGTTTCGGAAACCATCGCTGCCCCGTTGGGGGCGAAACTAATCGCGAATTCGCCTGGACCCGCACTTGGAGTCACGACCGCGGGCGACAATGTGCCATCCGCCTGGACTCTGAACACGTCGAGCTTGCTGGTCTGCTTTTCGGTGACAGCGACGAACTTCCCGTCGGGACTAAATGCGATCGAACCCGGGACCGAGTTACTCGTGCTGAGGAAACGCGTCGAATTCGGAATCTCTGTAAGTTGCCCGTACTGCCAGTGGAAGCCAACGACATTGCTGTTGCCGCCGGCGTTGACCACGTAAACGAGGTCCGCGTGCTGAGTCACTGCCACGGGCTCGCTACCGCCGGAAATCACTTTGGCATCGAGCGAAAGAAGGTCCCCTTGAACACGAAACACAGAAAGTTCACCGCTCCCTGCATTTAGCGCGAACAAGTGCGAGCGATCCTGGCTGAGGACTAGAGATCCCTGGGAACCGAGTGGATCTACATTTCCACCGCTTCCTCTGCCATTGGTCTCAAATGTGCGAGTCTGTTGCAAGGTACCATCGTCATTTCGTCTGAATGCGATAATTTCATTCTTGTCGACGCCGTTGGTCATTACGAACACAGCGCCTGCGGTATCGGCTCCATCAGTATCTTTGGCAAAACTGCGTGGCGGTACAACAATAGAAATCCCCAAAGCAAAAAGCAACCACAGACGAATCACCCCATTCGTATATTTCATTTTAGCTCCCAATTTGATGTCGCGTGTCGCTCGAACCATTCGATAAGTGCAGTGACGAAAAGTTCGCCGCGTGATTCGACGGCCGCGCAATAGTGAGAGCTACGAGTTCGGGAAAAGTTCCAAACAAAACCACAACGCCTATTCATGACCGCTACTTAGTTGCGGTAAACTTCCAACGATTGCCTTTCCAATTCGATTAGCCGCAGCAACAATCGAACAAACGCCGCCAAGGATAAGTCTCGTTTCCGTAGCCCACTTTCCGTGGCTACCCATTAATCTTAAGAATTAAGATATCCTTGTCACGGGAGACGCCAAAGACCTAGAGACGCGAAACTAATTCGAAACCCGGCCCGATCCCACTCCAAGGACCCTACCGACACCCCTTTCCTGCACGATCGCTATGATCCTCAAATCCCGCTGATCTATATTTTTAGTACTCACTATTACATCTTTCGAGAACATGCCGGCATTGTCGATGGTTCCTACCAGAGTCAGGTTTCGCACAACTGCCACGTGTTTGAGTGTTCTTCCGGAGTTCTCTCCTCCCCTGACACTCGATTGAACGCTGTTGTCAGCTAAAGCGATCAAGACTTGCGCTGGCGCGCGTCTTACCGAGGAGTCTGACGGACCAACTTCAATGTGCACAGCAAGCGTCTTGTCGTCTTCACGATGAATCGAAGATAGGGCTACCGGAAGTTTAGCGGTTTTGATCGTATTCTTAATTACCTGGATAGCCCGCCGCTCATCACTTCCGACCAATTCCATGTCTCCGTCTACGACCATCTGTGGCGTATAAGGACCTTCGAGACGAAAACGAATTGCGTAATCGCCTTGACGAACACTGAATTGGTGCGATGAATACGGATCTCTCCATCCGATATCATTCCAGTAGTCAACGTGTTCGCTAAGAACGACCAGGTCTGCGTTGCCTACCGGCTGAGATTCGTCCAGCTTTTCCAATAGTGCATCCGCAGGAGGGCAACTGGAACATCCTTCGGATGTGAATAATTCCACCAGCACAGGAGTACGGCGAGTGCCATCGCTAGCTGGCCCTGCTTCTGTGGTCGCGGCGCGAAGGTGTCGAAGCGTGAGTATCGCTAAAAAGGACAGTGCGACCAATGCGATGATTGGAAACCTGGAACTCATCATGGTGGCCACCTTTGCCGATTGAATATCGAAATGGAACTCTTCGAGCCATTCGTTTGATTAATGGTTAGGGATAAAGTTTCAATGTTTCCGGAACTGAGAACCGTGCAGATTGAAGTTCCCGGGGACGTCCTTTTTGACATGTTCCCCGGAGATTTTCGGTCAAGGGGCCAGCAGGAGGATATGTGTCCTAGCGGAGGAAAATTAGGAAGTGACCTCGGTAGGTGCGGACTGCCTCCTTAATGGAGCCAATTGGAGCCTGATCGAGAAAGGTTGTGGACGCTAAGTCACTGAAAGATATGGTAGGCCCGTCCGGACTCGAACCGGAGACCTCTACCGTGTCAAGGTAGCGCTCTAACCAACTGAGCTACGGGCCTAAGCAGGTTTCGTAACTCCCACATTTTAGCATCTGCGGGCAAGTACGCCTAGCAAGTAGGCACCGCAAATTCACGGACGCGGGGCGTTTCGGTTTAACCGCTGCCGGAAGTAACTCTGCGCGTCCCGAGCGGCCGGAAGCCTCGGTTTCCTCTGGACTTGACAAATTCAAACAAGTGTTTTAAACATTTGTTTGAGATGAAACAAGCCGCTAAATCCCGCGTGCCGGCAATCCGCCGGCGAATTGCCAGATCCAAACTTCCAGAGCTCACCCGCGACAAACTGATCGAAGCCGCCGGACACGTATTTGCCGAGCGCGGGTATCGCGCGGCGACCATTCGCGACATTTGCCGGCGCGCGGGGGCCAACGTTGCGGCGGTGAACTACACGTTTGGCGACAAGATGGGACTGTACACCGAAGTGCTGCGGCACTCGGTGCGCGCGGCGCAGTCTGCGTCCTTGAATGCGGCGTTGGATGGGAGCCTTTCGGCCGAAGACGTGATTCGGGGTGTAATCCGCGCGCGTCTGATGAGTTTGTGCCAGGAGACCCGGCCGGACTGGCATGTGCGGCTGGTGATGCACGAATGTTCGCATCCGACCGCGGCCATGGGGCGCGTGGTAGATGAAGGCATGCGGAAGATTTACGATCGCGTGCGTAACGCCATCGGCGAAATTATCGGACTGCCTGCGGACCACGAAACGACGCGACTCTCCGTGAACAGCATTATCGGCCAGATTCTTTTTTATTCCTTTTCCAAGCCGGTGCTCATGCACCTGCAGCCGGAATTGAAGCTCACTCCCCAGCAGTTGGATCGCATCGCGGACCACATCGCGGATTTTTCTCTCGCTTATTTGAAGAAAGTGGGACAGGCACATCGCCATGGATGAAACAAAAATCAGCACGCTGACACCGACGCCGAGCGCTGAATTCCGCACGCCCGCATCGGCTTCTCCGGGAGCGGCTTCGGCCGAACAGCAAGTCGGGGCGTCCGCGCATGATGCGCATTCTTCTGATCGTCGGAATCGTGATCGCCGCGCTGGTTGTATGGAAATTATTTTTTGCCGCGCCAAATCTGCCGGACAGCATCGTCGCGCTTAGTGGACGCATTGAAGGGGACGATTCGGCGGTGGCGCCAAAGACCAGCGGAAAAATTCTGGAGATCACGGTCCGCGAAGGCGACACGGTAACGGCTGGACAAGTGATCGCGCGGCTGGACGATGCGCAGGTTCGCGCGCGTGAAGATTCCGCGCGTGCCGCGTTGGCCAACGCGGAGGCTAAAGCGCAATCCGCGCGCGATCAGATCGGCGTGCTGCAGGAGACCCTGCTGCAAAATCAACTGCAGGCAGGGCAATCGACCACCGACGCGAATGGGCGAGTGCGGCAGGCCCAGGCAGACTTGACCGCGGCGGAAGCGGACCTCACGCAACAGCAAGCCGCGCTGCGCCTTGCGGAATTCAATCGCGACGCGTACGCGCGGCTGGCGAAAACCGGCGCCGCTTCGCAGCAACAGGGACTGCAGGCCGAAGTGCAGGCCGACCAGCAGGCCGCGGTCGTGGCCGCCTCGCAGCGCAAGGTGGAATCGGCACGCGGCGCGCTGACCATGGCGCAGGCCAATCTGGAAAATCCGAAAATTCGAATTTCCCAGGTAGCCGGCACCGAACGGCTACTCTCCCAGCAGCAATCCACGATTGCGGCAGCGAAAGCGGACACCGCACAAGCCCAGGCGCAACTCGCGCAGGCGGAAGCGGACCGGACGGACCTGACGCTGCGGGCGCCATTCGCCGGCACTGTGCTGACGCGGGCGGCCGAGCCCGGCGAGGTGGTGCAGGCTGGAACGGCGATCGTCACACTGCTCGATCTGTCCAAAGTTTATCTGCGCGGATTTATTCCTGAGGGACAAATCGGGAAAGTAAAGGTCGGTCAGCCGGCGCATGTGTTCCTCGATTCCAATTCCAAACAGCCGCTCGACGGAAGTGTTCTGCGCATCGATCCGCAGGCAACGTTCACTCCTGAAAACACATACTTCCGCGACGATCGCGTGAAACAGGTCGTCGGCGTGAAAGTGCAATTGACGCAAGGGCATCGGCTTCGCCAAACCCGGCATGCCCGCGGACGGCGAAATCCTGACCAGCGGCGATGCGTGGCCCCCGCACAAGCGAGCAGCGCAGTGAGCACGGCGGCCGCAAATCCGGTCGATCCGCCGCGGGCGCGAGGTTGCGCCGTCGGGCACCGCAATCGACGTTCGCAATCTCCGCAAACACTACGGATCCCTCGAAGCCGTGCGCGGAATTTCATTTGCAGTGCGGCGCGGCGAGATCTTCGGACTGATCGGCGCCGGACGGCGCCGGAAAAACGACCACCTTTCAAATTCTGGCCGGAGTGATGGAAGCGACCAGGCGGCACGGCGGACATCTTCGGGCGGCCTGCGCGTGACGCGCGTTCACGCACCGGATATCTGACGCAGACGTTCAGCCTGTATCCCGATCTCAGCGTCAGCGAAAATATCCGTTACATCGGCGACCTGCGCCATGTGCCGCCGGCGGAAATCGCAGTAGCGCGGCGGGCGCTACCTGAAAATGTTCGATATGGATCGGTTCACGAACCGCCTTGCGGGGCAATTGAGCGGCGGCATGAAACAGAAGCTGGCGCTGGTCTGCGCGCTGGTCTCCGAGCCGGACATTCTGCTGCTGGACGAGCCGACCACCGGAGTCGATCCCGTATCACGGCGTGAATTCTGGGACACGCTCGCGCACCTCGCCGGGCAGGGCCTTACCGTACTGGTGGCAACTCCCTACCTGGACGAAGCCGAGCGTTGCCATCGCATCGCGCTGATTCATCTGGGCGAGATTCAGCAAGTGGGAACTCCCGACGAAATTCGCCACAGCCTGCGCGCGAAGCGCATCGAACTGCGCGCGCCCGATCTGCGCAAGGCGCTGCAAGCCGTGCAAAAAGCAGCGCGGCGCGAAGCGGACATTTTTGATGTGCAGCGCTTCGGGGATCGCCTCGATCTGCTGACGCACGCGCCCGAAGCCGCACAGCGCGAAATTGAAACGGTGATGCGCGAGGAAGGCATCGCCATCGACGAGCTTGCAGATCGACGAGCCCACGCTGGAGAACACGTTTGTGGCCACGCTGCGTTCGCTGGGCCATGACATGAAGGACACGCCGTTTCCGGCGCGCCGCGACCACCGCGGCCGGCGCGGGCAAATCGCCATCGGCGCAGAGCACATCTGCAAACAATTCGGATCTTTTACCGCGGTGCATGATGTAAGCCTGCAAGTGCGCTACGGCGAAATTTACGGCCTGCTGGGCGCGAACGGCGCCGGAAAAACGACCACCATCAAGATGCTCTGCGGCCTGCTGGAAGCCTCCACGGGAAAGATGCAGCTCGCCGGCGGAACGGCAGGATTTTCGCTCCACAGACATCCGCCAGCAGATCGGTTACATGTCGCAGAAGTTTTCGCTGTACGACGATCTTTCGATCGCCGAGAATCTGGATTTTTTTGGCGGCGTGTACGGCGTGCCTGCGGAAGAGCTGGCGGAGAAAGAACGCTGGGTGCTGGATTTTTCCGGACTCGAAGGCAAAGAACACCTGATCACGCGAAGCCTGCCAGGCGGGTGGAAGCAGCGGGTGGCCTTTGGCAGCGCTATTCTGCATGAGCCTGCGATTGTTTTTCTCGATGAGCCGACTTCGGGAGTTGATCCGCTGGCGCGCCGCGCGTTCTGGACCATGATCAATCACCTGGCCGATGCCGGCACCGCAATGCTCGTGACCACGCACTACCTGGAGGAAGCCGAACAGTGCAACCGGCTGGGCTTCATGGTCGCGGGAGAACTGCTGGTGGAAGGCACGCCCAGCGAAATCAAGGCGCAACAGAAAGGCCATCTGCTGGAATTTCGCGTGGACCAGCCGCAACGCGCCGCCGATCTTTTGAAATCCCAAACGCAGCACTGGCGGGTGGCGCTCTTTGGCGACCGGCTGCACATCATCACGGAGAGCTCGGTGGACGAGGGGATTCGCGAAAACAGCCAAAAGATTGAGGCCGGCGGGATGCGCGTGCTGGAAGCGCGTGAGGGCCGGTTTTCTCTGGAGGACGTTTTTATCAGCGTGGTGGAACAGGCGCGCGAACGCGGCAAGATCGGTTCGGAAGATTAGGAACAAAAAACATGCGGCGAATTTTCGCACAAGCCCGGAAAGAATTGACGCAACTGCTGCGCGACCGGCTCGCTGTGATGCTGGCGCTGCTGCTGCCGGTCATTCTGGTGCTGCTGCAGACCACCGCAATTTCACTCACCGTAAAAGATCTGCCGATTATAGTGCAGGATTTCGATCAGTCACAGGCATCGCAGCGGCTGGCGGACGCATTTCGGCAATCGCTGAGCTTTCACGTGGTTGCGTGGCCCACGGACCGGCAGCCCGAAGAAGCGTTCGCCTCGAACAAAGCCCGCGGCGCACTGATCATTCCGGAATCATACGGACGGCACATCGCGCGCGGCGAAGACACTCCGGTGCAACTTCTGGTCGACGCCTCGGACGGGAATACCGCGCAAATCATCTCGGGCGATGCGCAGCAAATCGTGCGCGCGTACAACGCAGAAAACGGCCAGGCGGCCCGCCCGCAACCGGTGAACGCCGCCATCCGCTTGTGGTACAACCCCAGCCGGTCATCGCAGAAGTTTTATGGACCGGGAATTTACGTTCTCGCGCTATCGCTCTTCCCTCCGCTGCTGGCCACGCTGGCGATGTCCAAGGAAGGCGAACAGAAAACGATTTTACAGGTGTACGTGTCGAATATTTCCGCGCACGAATTCCTTCTCGGCAAGATTGCGGCGTTCATGGTGGTGGCGGCGGCGGAAGCCATCATCCTAATGATGATTCTGTTCATGGGGTTCGGCCTGCGCTTCGCGGGAGATCCAACGCCGTTCTTCGTGGCCACGATTCTTTACATGTTCTGCGTCACAACCTTTGGAAACATGATCGGCGCCGCGATTCCCAGCCAGGTTGCGGCGATGCAGGCCGTGGCCACCGCGGGATTTCTCCTGGTGTACATGCTGTCCGGTTTGCTATTCCCTATCGAAAATATTCCGGCGGCGATCCGCTGGATTTCCAACATTGTCTGGGGACGCTACTACATCGAAGTGGTGCGCGATGCGCTGCTGGCTGGCGGAGGATGGCCCTCCGTGTGGCTGAAAGTGCTGGCCATCGCGGCGATCAGCGCCGTGTTTTACCTCATCGCGTGGCGCAATATGCGGCGGATGCAGTTGAAAGACTAAGCCATGAACAGAATTCAATCGTTCATCGGGTTTCGCATGCTGGCGCTGATTCGCAAGGAATTCCGGCAGATCCTGCGCGATCGGCGCCTGGCAATTTCCCTCATCCTGCCGCCCACGCTGCAGCTGCTTCTCTTTGGATTCGCGTTGAACGCGACCGTCGCCAATTTACGCCTCGGCGTAGTGGATGACAGCCGTACTCCCGAAAGCCGCGAGCTTGTAGCGAACATGACCGAGAGCCGCAGCTTTCTCGCCGCCGGCACGTATCTGAACGTGAATGAAATGGGCCGGAAAATCGCGGACGGCGATCTGGATGCCGGGCTTGTGATTCCTTACGATTACGCGCGTGATCTGCAGCGCGGCCAGCCCGCTACAGTTCAGGTGATGCTCAACGCCATGAATTCGAACACCGCGACCATCGGCCAGGGATACGCCCAGGGCGTGATCGCTTCCTACAACCAGACGCTAAAAAGCTCGGGCATTCACGCGCAATTTCAGCAGATTGCGGCTCCGGACTTGAGCCGCCAGGGCAACGTCTCGCTGATTCCCGCTTATCTCTACAATCCCGGCCTCGAGCCGACGTGGTTCATCGTGACCGGTGTGCTGGGAGTCCTTTTAATCCTGAACGGCTCGCTGATTTCCGCGGCGGCCATTGTGAAGGAACGCGAGGCGGGAACGCTCGAGCAGCTGCTGATGTCTCCCGCGACGACCACGCAGATTATCGTTGCGAAACTTCTGCCGCTGTTCGTGCTGTTGTGCATGATGGGCACGTTCGCCATCGGAATCATGCGCGTGGTGTTTGGAATTCCCTTCCGCGGAAATGTTTTTTTGGTGATTTCCGCCGCGGCGCTTTGCCTGTTGTGCGGCATCAGCATCGGCACGTTTATCGCCACGTTCACGAAATCGGCGCGGCAGGCGCAGCTGACGCTCTTTTTTGTGAATCCTCCGCTGACGTCGCTGTCCGGAGCGTTCACGCCGGTCGAAGCCATGCCGAAGTGGCTGCAGCCCGTCGCGCAATTCAACCCTATCCAGCACTTCGGCCAGATTTCGCGCGGGGCCATGTTGAAGGGCAGCGGGATGGACACGTTGTGGCCGAATTTCCTGGCCCTTCTGGCGTTCACTGTGGTCCTCGTGGCGCTCAGCATCTGGCGCTTCAGAAAACAACTCAGCTAAACCCGGCAGCAGGGAGTTTCTATGCTTTCACAGATCGCAGGTCGAACTTTCTCAGACGCGTCTCCGATGCGCAATCCCCGGCGTCGCGCCGCGTTCCCCATGTCTTTCGCCGCCGCGATGTTACTGCTCGCAGCGCCGGCGCTCGCGCAATTCGGGCCGCCGACCGGCTCGTCGCAGGGCACGGCAGCCACGCAGCTTCCACTCTCCGGCCGCACTGCGCAAACGGACGGCAGCGTAAAAACTTCCGAAGCGCCGGCGCCAAGCACGACAGCGACTGTGAATACTCTGAGCCCCAATGTGCAGGTGCAGGGTGCGTACGCGGGAAGCACGCCGGGCACGGCGAAGATGCCGTTTGATGGAAAACTCGGCTTGCGGGATGCCGTTCAGCGGGGTCTCGCGTATAACCTTGGCGAAACCGGCGCAACTTCGGCGATGCGGCAATCGCAGGGACAAAGCAAAGTCGCGCGCAGCAGCCTGCTGCCGAATCTGAACGGCACGATCAATGAAAACGTGCAGACCACGGACCTTCGCGCCCAGGGCTTCCGCTTCAGTTTTCCCGGATTTTCCATTCCCGCGGTGATCGGTCCCTTCAATTACATCGATTTCCGCGCACATCTTTCGCAAAGCGTTTTCGATCTTGTGGCGATAAACAATTATCGGGCCGCAAGCGATGTCGCCGCGGCCAGCCGCTACTCGGCACAGGACGCGCGAGAGTTGGTGGTGCTGGCCGTCGGCGGAGCATACCTGCAGGCGCTCGCCGCAAAGGCGCGCGTGGATTCGGAGGAAGCTCAATTGCAAACCGCCAACTCCGCGTATGACCAGAGCTCGCAGCAACTGGGCCAGGGCCTGATCGCCAAAGTGGACGCCGACCGCAGCCAGGTGCAGGCGTTGACGCACCAGCAGCGCCTGCTCTCGCTGAAAAACGATCTGGCCAAGCAAAAAATAAATCTGGCGCGCATGATCGGCCTTCCGGCCAACGATCAATATGAGCTTTCGGATGAAATTCCCTTTACGCCGCCGGCTGCGGTAAGCGTGGAAGGCGCGCTCGCACAGGCCTTTGAACAGCGAGCCGATCTGAAGGCCGCAGACGCCCAGTTGCGCGCCGCCGAACGCGCGCACTCAGCCGCGCGCGCGGAGCGCTATCCGTCCCTGGGAGTGTCCGCGGACTACGGCGGAATCGGCGTCAACCCCAGCCAGTTGCAGACCACCTACACGGCCTCCGCCAGCTTGAAAATTCCGCTGTGGCAGGGTGGCCGCGCCGAGGGCGACATCCAGCAGGCTGACGCGGCGCTCGATCAGCGGCGCGCCGAGTACGAGGATCTGAAGGGCCAGATCGAAAGCGACGTGCGCAGCGCGTATCTGGACTTGCAGGCCGCGGCCAGCCAGGTGGAGGTTGCGCAGAAAAATGTGGAGGTCAATCAGGAAGCCATGGAACTGACCCGGCAAAAGCTGGAAGTCGGCGTGGTAGACAACGTGGCGTTCGTTCAGGCACGGGAAGAAGTGACCAATGCGCAGTTCGATTACATCAACGGCGTGTTCGCCTTCAATGTGGCAAAATTGAATCTGGCCCGGGCCACAGGCCGCGCGGCGGATGGATTGCCCGAAGCGGCGAAGGCAAGGTAAGTAGCACAGGCTTCAGCCTGTGGCTTTTCGTGGCACGTCGCATGCGGAATGTACGGGCTGAAACGGCTCAATAATAAGCGTCTACGCGCGACGGCTGGCGGAAGAATTCAAATCTTGCGATTCCGGGCGAAGCATCGATTCACTCTTAAATTTGACTATGAGGAAAAGAAACCAGGAGAGATTCTTCGCTCCGCTCAGAATGGCAACACAATTAGTTTTCTGCGCAAGCTAAAGCATGCGCCACTTCAATCTTCCAAATCTTCGCGAAACACCGGCACTGAAGGATCCAGCACGCCATCCATCACATCGACAATCAGGCCTTCGAAAATTTTGGTGGCTTCGGGCAGCGTGGGATAGCCGCGCTCCCACACTACGACACCTGAGGATGAATAAATCAGTGTGAAAAATCGTCCCGAGGAATACTGCAGCTCCAGCAGCTTGCTGGGCATTTCGGGATCGCCTTCCTGTCCGAGGATATCCATCAGGGCGACAGACCATTGCCTGCCTTTCGGATCGGTTACGGTCTGGCGTTCGACGTAGCGCCAGTTGTCCATGCTCCAGGAAGCCATAGCTATCCTTGGCCGTTCTGGCCCAGCAACTCCGTAAGCGCTCTGGCCACTTGCGCCCCGGTGAACGGCTTGGGAATCAGCATCACATGCTGCGCGTTGCGCTCGCGCAGGCTCTGGTCGGCGAGTTCGGGCGTGTCACTGATGATGACAATTGGAATCTCAGCAAGGCCCGGATCGCTACGCACGGTGTCGAACACTGATTCGCTCATGTTATACACCGAGCAATCGACCACCACCGCTTCGGCATGCTGTTCGTGCACCAATTCATTGACGGAGTCCGCGAAGCCGGTGGCATAAACTTCAAATCCCCGGTCGCGCAGGGCGTAGGACAACAACTCGGCGATCTCCGGAGTATCGTCGATCAGCAGGACGCGCCGCACTCGGACGTTGGGATTCGATTCTTGGGTTGGCATAGATTCAGGTAGCACAGACTTTAGTCTGTGGGGGTTTGAAAGTGCATCTCGGACGAACGGTTGAAATCGATCTCCACGATCTGCTGGTTCTGGCAGAAACCCACAGACTGAAGTCTGTGCTACTGGGAACTACTTCGTTGCGTAGTTTCCCGGCAGGCGCGGCTTTTTGCCCTCGGATGGCTCCAGATCAAGCACCCAGACGCGGCCGCCGGCGATGTAATACGCGCGATGGTCGTTCTGGATCACCGCACCCCAGGCTTCCAGCGTGCGCATGGCGAAGGTGTAGCCCTCGAAATTATTTCTCGCGTGGTTGTACACTTCGTTGGTGTGCCAGTTGTCGCTGAGCAGCGCATCGCCCGGATGCACTCGCGTGACCGTCAGAAATTTGTCAAAGGCAGATTCCGGCCGAACTTCGCGGGTCGACCCGCGCTTCTTGCCTTCGCTGACGACGTAAAGATCCTGGACTGCCTCGCCCGGAGCGAGATTGGGAGGATTGCTGCTCATACGGTCTCCGCCACGGTCGCCGCGGCTTCCGCGGATCCCATGTTCGTCAGATTTTTTACGTCCGTCGCCTTGATCAGCGCTTCCGGCAGCGGCACGCCCATCATGCCCCACTGCTGGTTGGCAAACTTCTGCAGCGTGGCGATGTGTTCGGCGTGCAAGTGTCCGAAGCGGCCCTGCAGCTTCAAGTATTCCGACACCGGGCGCATGCTCGCCGGGCGGAAGCTGTAATCGTACTCGCGCTTTTCGTTATTCCATTCCCAGATGGGATAGAGTCCGCACTCGACGACCAGTCGGCCGAGATCAATGGAGCGCGGCGTCTCGTACACGAAGCCTTTCTGGCAAGGCGTGTAAACCATCAGGAACGCGGCGCCCTTGAAGTTCAAGCCCTTGCGCACTTTGTTCATCAGGTCGATGGGATAGCCCACGCTGGCCGTGGCGACGTAGCAGTGCGGATGCCCCGCGGCCATCATGCGCGCCAGATCCTTCGGAAACAGCGTCTTGGCCTCGGGAACTTTCGGCCCCGGCGGCGTGAAAGTCGTCATGCCTCCGTACGGCGTGCGCGACGAAGCCTGAATTCCGGTGTTGGCGTACTGTTCGTTGTCATAGCAGATGATCAGGCAATCGTGGTTGCGATACAGCGCGCCGGAAATTGAACCGATACCGATGTCCGAAGCGCTGCCGTCGCCCGCTTCACAAATGATATTCGGGAAGGCGCCCTGCCACTTGCCTTTGCGGATCATCGCCTCGTAGGCGGCGGCCACGCCCGCGGTGAAGCTGCCGGCGCTGCCGATCTGGGTGTGCGCCCAGGGCACGTTGTACGGCGTGCAAAGGTAAGAGCTGTTCGCGACGTACATACATCCGGTCGGCCCGACCAGGATGGTGTTGTCGCCTGACGCCTTGCTCGTCATCCGGTACTGAATCGATGGGCCGCAACCTGCGCAGGTGCGATGGCCGGGAACGAACGGCTCGGTCGCCGGCAGTTCCGGGTTGTAAAAGCGCGCGCCCTGGTTCGGGCTGCCCAGCATTGGCAGTATCTGCCGTTCGATTTCTATGACTGACATATCAGTTCCTCCGGATGGCGGCCCACCAGCCTGGCACCACAACTATCATAGTGCAGACCGGCAAACCCGCCGTATCAAAAATTGTCTCGCTACCGCCCTACACAAATCTGCTGCTTCTCGAACTTGTCTGGGCGCCGATCGATTCCAATTACTCTTCGAACCCGACCCAGTGCGTGCGCTTCTCGATGCTGCCGCGCTTCTGCGCTTCCAGCATTTTTTGCGTCATCCAGTAGAATTCCTTCAGCACAATGGCCTCGCCGCCCATGCCCGCCATGAAGGAGACGACCAGCGGGCGCTTGTTGCTTTCGTAAAGCGCGGCCACGGCTTCGGCATACAGCGAACCTCCGCTGCTTACGCTGCCGAGACCCATGTTGGTCTCGATCACGCCAACGACTTTGAACTTGCTGAGAACTTCCTTCACGCGATCCGTCGGATACGGACGGATGGTGCGCAAGCGGACCAGCCCGACTTTGGCGCCGCGCTCGCGCATATGTTTGATGGCGTAGCGCGCGGTAACGCCGTGCGCGCCCTGCAGGAAGAATACGACGTCGGCGTCCTCCGTCATGAATTCCTCAACCCATGGGTCATACCGGCGGCCGAAGATCTGCGCGAATTCTTCGTGAGCCTGCTCGATAACCGCCATCGATCCTTCCATAGCCCGGGCGCGCTCGAGCTGCAGCGGCGGTCCCTGCTCCGGCATGATCTGCGGCCCATGCGAAACCGGGTGCCTCGGATCGAGCGGGTACGGGTGCTTGTACGGCGGCAGATATTCCTTAACCTGGGCCTGATCCGGCAAATCGACATCGCACACGATGTGCGACACGAAGAATCCATCCTGACAAACCATCTGCGGCAGCAGTACGCGCGGATCTTCGCCGATGCGGAACGCCATGATGTGATTGTCAAAAGCTTCCTGCGCGTCGCACGACCAGCCCATCAGCCAGCCCATGTCACGCGTGGACAGCGCGTCCGTATGCTCGGAGCCGAAGTCTCCCGGAGGATCGAGCGTGCGGTCCGCGATCATCATCTGCACCGGCATACGGCTGCCGGAAATCGGCGAGTACAGCTCATAGCCGTACTGCACGCCGACGCCGGAGCTGCCGGTGAACACGCGCGCGCCGCTGGATGATGCGCCGTGCGCGATGCTCAACTGGGAGTGTTCGCTGTCCGCGACGATGTACTCGGCGTCCAGTTCCCCGTTGGCCACCATCTGCGCCAGCGCCATCATGGTCGCCGTATACGGACGGATGGGATAGGCGGTGATGACGTCAACGTCCGCGTATTTGGCGGCCTGTGCCGCGGCCACGCAGCCGTTGATGCGAACTGTCTTCTTTTTTCCTGCCACGAGCGTTGCCATGTCTCACTCCGCGCATCCACCTTTGGGCGGACGCTTTCGTTGCCGATTCCCAAAACCCTCGAAAGCCGAAGCTCTCTTAAATATTCTTTGCCGGGCGATCCGGCAGCGCGCGCAACTCTTCCGCCTGGCGACCGTGCAAGCCCTGCGAAATCGCGAACGCCGTATCCATTCGAACGACTCCCGTATCGAAATCAAGTTCGGGCACGCCTTCGAGGCACCCGGTCGGGCACTCCTCGATGCAGACGCGGCAGCCCTTGCAATAGTCGACGAGAATCTTGTACAGGCCATTCGAACGCACCGAGCGCACGATGCACGGCTCGGGGCAGACCAGGTAGCAGTTATCGCAGGCGTTACAGGTGCCGCAACTGAAGCAGCGGGCCGCTTCCAGCGTGGCCTGCTCTTCGGTATACGCCAGGATTACTTCCTGCTGCGTCGATTTCCGCGCGGCGGGCGCCAGCATGGCCTGCTTCACGCGCGGGAAGTGCGGAAAGTAAGTCATGTTCATGCGGTTCAGATCGACGATCACGTCGATGGGTACCGTTCGCGGTTCGAGCGAAACATTGTTCAAGACCTTGTCCAGATTGAACGCCACGCGCTTGCCGTCACCGACCGCGTTCACAACCATCAACGGCTGGCCGCTGCCGAGTTGCGTAACGTCTCCGGCCGCAAAGAAATTCGAGCCGGCGATGCGCCCAAAGGAGTCGATCTTGATCGTGCCGCGCTCGGTCTTATATTCCGCGGGCATCCAGTCAAGCTTGGCCTTTTGTCCAACGGCGATGATCACATTGTCGACTGCGAACTTCTCGCCGGCGCCATCCTTATCGACGGCGATGGGCGAGGCGTTGATCTTTCCCGTAAAGCGCGCGGGATACAGTTGCAGCGACTCGACCTTGCCATTGCCCAGTACCGCGGTCATGGCCCGGCCGTGCATCAACTCGACGCCCTCCTCCAGCATGTCATGCAGATCTTCCGGCGATGCCGGCATTTCCTGCTGGTTGGCTTCCACCGTAATCATGGTGACTTCCACCGCACCCTGCCGCAGGGCTTCGCGAGCGCAGTCAATGGCGGTATTTCCGCCGCCAATCACGGCCACGCGTGCGCCGAGTTTCACTTTGCTCGTGCCCATGCCGATATCGCGCAGGAACGGCAGGCCAAAAATCACTCCGGGCTTATCTTCACCCTCCGCGCGGGCACTGTTGGATTCCGTGAGGCCCACGCAAAACACCGTGGCGTCATAATTCTTTTTGAGATCTTCGAGCGTGACGTCCTTGCCGACTTCGACGTTGGTCTTGATCTCGATGCCCAGCTCGACAAGGCGTTCGATTTCGCGGTCGAGCACCGCCTGCGGCAAAACCCAGTCCGGGATTCCGCCGCGATTGAGGCCGCCAGCTTTAGGCGAACGCTCGAGGATGGTCACCTTATAACCGAGGCGCGCCAGTTGATACGCGGCGCTGTGACCTGCCGGGCCGGAGCCGATCACGGCGACTTTCTTGCCGTTCGGTTTTCCGGGCTTCACCACGTCGCGATTCAGCGCCTGGCCCAGATCGCCGAGGAAGCGCTCCACCGCGCGAATCGAAATGGCTTCGTCATATTGCCCGCGGTTACAGGCCTGTTCGCACGGGTGGTAGCACACGCGCCCGGTGACCGACGGGAACGGCATGTCTTCCTTGATCAGCGCGTAGGCGTCCAGATATTTACCGCGCTTCACGAGGTCGAGGTAGCCCTGAATCTTTTCATTCGTGCCGCAGGCGTTGTTGCAGGGCGGCAGCTTGTCCCGGTAAACCGGGCGGATCGCGCGCCAGTTGCCCGTCGGGAAAAGATCCTGGCCCTTTTCCTGCGAGGGCCCTGGCGTGATTCCGGCGAACGGAACTTTGAGCCAGTCAGGTATGTGTGTGCCTTGAGTCGACATGTTTGATCCTCATCCCCGCGGGTTTTTCAAAAAACGCAAAAAAATCCCGCGCCCCAGAAATTTTTAAGCAGTTACCGGATTCACCGGCATGATGTGCAATTCCTTCAGCGCCGCATGGAACGCCGCTTTGTTTGCAATCATGGGTTCAATCGTTTCCATCTTGACGATGTTCGTTGTTTTCACTACCGCCGCGATCAACGGAGCGGCGATGTCCGGAGCAACCGCCTTGCTGCGTTCGGCGGCGCCTTCCGTCGATAGGCGGTCCAGGCCCAGTTCACCTAACCGGTAGTACAGCCACTTGTGATCGGCGAGCTTCGCGGCATCCACGCAAACCAGCTGCGCCAGCCGCTCCGCTCCGGGGACAAACCGGATCATGTACTCGGGCGTGTAATGCGTGTTGATCACCAGAGTGCCGCCCGGCGGCATGCCGCGCATGTAGTCCCAGCCCTTGACCATCGTGCCTTCCACCAGCACCACGATGTTCGGGTGCTCGTTCTCATAGGTCAGGGCGTTTTCGATTTCGCTGTCGCTCACGCGGCAATATTTGCGGGTGGGGGCGTTGGTGCGGTCCGGATTATCGACATAGTTTTCCATGGACTGGGAAAACTTGCCCTCGGTGCGCGCCGAAGCGCCGACCGAGTTCACGATGTCGCGGCCTTCCTTGTCCATGATAATGCCGCGGGTCCAGACGGTGAGTTCCGTGTAGCTCATGATCGCCCCTCTTTATCGTCCAAGTGAATGTGCGCCGCCAGCGTGAATTCGCCCGAAGATCCCGGCCGCGCGTTCGAATCCTTCATCGGCGCAGAACTGCCGCGATGGGAATCCAGTACCGAATGGAAATCGCTGCGGCGGACCACAAAAGCAGCTGCCTGCGCGCCTTCCTGATATTTCGCAATCGCCAGCAGCGTGGCCTTCTTGCAAAGGCTTTCAATGTCGGCGCCCGTCGAACCCTCGAGCTGGGCGGCAAATTCGTCCAGATCGACGTCCGAAGCGAGCGGAACACGCCGGCTGCAGAGCCGCAAGATCGATGCCCGGTCCGCAGCGCCGGGTTTGGCGAACGGAAGGATATAGTCAAATCTGCCACTGCGCAAGAGCGCAGGTTCGACGCGCTCCGGGCGGTTGGTCGCGGCCAGCAGCAGAACGCCCTTCACGTCGCGCAGATTGTCAATTTCGCGCAGCAACTGGCTCAGAATGCGCTGGTAGATATCCGAACCGAGATGATCGGCGCCGAATTTCGGCGCGAGAGCGTCAATCGTGTCAAAGAAGAGAATGCAGGGTGCGGCGCGGCGGGCTTTTTTGAAAACCTCGCGCAGCGCGCGCTCAGATTCGCCCAACCACTTGGAATAAAGCTGCGGGCCGTCGATGGCGATCAGCGGGATCTGCTTTTCGCCCGAAAGGGCGCGCGCCAGCGCCGTTTTTCCGGTGCCGGACGGGCCCGTGAAAAGAATTCCGCGCGGCGGCGTCAGCCCCACCTGGTCGTAAATCTCGTTGTGCATGTGCGTGTGCTCGACCACCGCGTCAAGCAGGCGCTTCATGTCGGTCAGGCCGCCAAGATCGGCAAACGTGGACGTGCTTTTCTCGATGAAAAATTCGCGCGTCGCGCTGGGTTCGACTTCCTTGATCCCGGCGAGAAAATCCGCGCGGGTCACGTGCAGCGCACTCAGATCGGCCGGAGGCGCGCCATCGGTTTCGAGCGGCGCCGTGGCCAGAAAACCCCGCAGTGCGATCATGCCCACTTCCTGGCAAAGCGCTTCCAGGTCCGCGCCCACAAATCCGTGCGAATGTTCCGCGATTTCCTGCAGGTTCACGTCCGGGGCAAGCGGCATGGCGCGTGTGTGGATTTTTAGAATCTGCAGGCGTGCCTGCGTATTGGGCACGCCAATTTCAATTTCGCGGTCGAATCGCCCGGGGCGGCGCAGCGCGGGATCGAGCACTTCCGGAATGTTGGTCGCGCCAATCACCACCACCTGCCCGCGCGACACAAAGCCGTCCATCAGGCTGAGAAGTTGAGCCACGACGCGCTTTTCCACTTCGCCGGAAACCTCAGCGCGCTTGGGAGCCACCGCGTCAATTTCGTCAATAAACAATATGGAGGGCGCGCGGCGCGCGGCTTCCTCAAACACTTCGCGCAGCTTGGCTTCGCTTTCGCCATAAAACTTCCGCATAATTTCCGGGCCGTTCAGAGGAATGAAATGCACACGGCTTTCGGCGGCCACGGCGCGCGCCAGCAAGGTTTTTCCGGTGCCCGGAGGCCCGTACAGCAGCACGCCTTTCGGCGCAAAAATTCCCAGCCGCTCGAAGATCCGCGAGTGTTTCAGCGGCAATTCCACCATTTCGCGCACGCGCGCCACTTCTCGTTCCAGGCCGCCGATATCTTCGTAGGAAACCGACGGCGCCCGCGTCGCGGTCTGCTCGCCTTCCACGATGCGAATGTCGGTCTTGGCCGTGATCACCACGGGACCCGACGGAATCGTGCGCACCACCTGGAAATTCACGGCCTTGGCAAACGTCGGCACACGCACGATGCAGCCCTGCGTGACCGGCACGCCGGTGAGGTCTTCGACGATTCGTTCGGGAGGAATAATCGCCGGAGCCGCGCCAACCCACATCGGCGAGAGCCGTACCGCTACGGCCTGGGAGTGCTCGACAACCGCGACCGTCACTTGCTCCTGCAGGCCTACTCCGCTGTTGCTGCGCGCGGTTCCATCGATCTGCGCGTAGCCCTCATGCTGCTCGTCGGAAATTTCAGCGCGCGCTACCGAGGGAGTTCCGCCCGTCACTTTCACCACGTCGCCGGGCTTCGCGCCGATCCGCTGCATATCCGCAGGAGACATGCGCGCGATCGCGCGTCCCACATCCTCCACGCGGGCTTCCGCCACGCGTAACGTCACGGTCCCAGCGATCGACGATGGAACGAGTTCGCTCACTGCACCACCGGTAGTCTGGATTGGAGTTCACTGCTGAATCGCGCGAATAATTTTCCTAATTTTTGACTTTCGGGATGACTCTCAATGTCGGCCAGGATTTCTACTCGGGAAGTGTCATTTCCGAGGTCGGTCAGTCGCACGGTTCCGAGGTTGGTGTGCACCAGCGCGTACCCCTCGCCCTGGGTTGAGGTGACGGCCATACACAAAGTGTCGCGATTGCTTTCCCACGGAACTACAATGGCGGTGAGGCTGCCTTGACCAAGAGCTAATTGTTCGACGGCGCCGGAGATGGCGCGAGGGGTGCCAGGGGTGACGAACTCAAAAAGCTTTTCGCTCATGAGAATCTGTGGTACACTGGCCCAGTGATTGAACCAGTTGAGAGACAAACTGTAGCACCCGAAGAAACGGGTGTCAAGCGTTTAGCTCACTCTTCCTTGGGGGGATCTCGCCTCATCTCCCCTATCAAGAAGACACGTGTCGCCGAAGAAGTCGCCGACCGCATCCGCGTTCTGATGCTGGACGGATCATTTCCGGCCGGCCAGCCTCTGCCGTCGGAACGCCACCTTGCCGAACGTTTCGGAGTGAGCCGCGGATCGATCCGCGATGCCCTGCGCACGCTCGAGACAATTGGACTGCTCGAAACGCGGCACGGGCAGGGCACATTTCCCCACGAATTATCCGTTGAACGGCTGGTCGCTCCTCTGGCATCCGTGATGGCTTATCGTTCAGACTTGCAGGGCGAACTTCTGGACGTGCGCCGGATGTTTGAGCCGGCTGTGGCTCGCGCCGCGGCGCTGCGCGCGACGGATGAAGACCTGGCCGATCTGGACCGCATCCTCGAAACGCAGCGGCAGAAATTGAAATTGAGCCAGTCGGCGATCGTCGAAGACACCGCGTTTCACGCCGTGCTCGCCCGGGCCACGCGCAATCGCGTGGTGATGAGCATCATGGCCACGCTGAACGACCTGCTTGTCGAATCGCGCACGGAATCCCTGAATCAGCTAGGCCGCCCGGCACGATCGATTGACGGCCACGAAGCGGTGGTCGCCGCGCTGCGCCAGCGCGACGCGGATGGCGCTTCGCGGGCGATGTACAACCACATCGATCAGATCGCCGATATTCAGCTCCACTCGCACAAAAATCCGAATCCCCCCAGCAAGTAGCCGGAGGCGCTTTCCAAAATGGATGAGAGCCTTCGCGCGCAGATTGACTCGAACCTTTCGCATCTGGACGCATTAATCCGCCGCGGCCGCCGCCTCCACGAAGCGCTGGCGAAAAATCCTTCGGACACTCCGTCGCTGGTCTCCAACCGCGCCTGGCAGCAGGATATCGGCGTGGCCATCAACCAGTTATCCGGAGGCAGCAAGGCGCACTGGCTGGCGCGTGCCTTCAGCGAAGCGTTTCTGTTGCGGACGGATTCCGGGCAGGTGATTGAGACGGTCGCGCCCGCGGAGATTGTGGAGCGCCTGATCCATGTTCTGGAACAGGCGGTTCTCTCGCTGGGCCGCATGGGTGACGGGCTGAGCGCTTCGACCTCCGCGCCTGCGGCTCCCCTTCCCCGAAAATTCGAATTTGTCCACAACGCGGAACTGCGTCCCGTTCTGGAGCAGGCTTATATCGAGAGCCGTGACGCGCTGGACGCGGGCAGCTTCGGGACGGCGCTGGTCAACACGGCGGGAATTCTGGAAGCGATCGTCACGGACGCTCTGGAACAAACTGGCCACGAGGCGCTGGCTTCCGTCGCAGTGGAAATCCCCACCGGGAAAATTCCGGATTGGTCGTTCAATGACCGCCTGGCGGTGGCGGAACGAGCGAAAATCATTCGAGGTGGCTGCGCGCGCCTGCCGGAAATCGCCCGCCGCTATCGGGAAATCACCGACGCTGAGGGAAACCCGCAATTAACGATTTCCGAACAAGACGCCAAGCGCACCATGCAGGTATTGCACGTAGTGATGAAGGATTTGGATCCGGGCAGGTAAGTAGCACAGACTTCAGTCTGTGGATTTCCAGATAAGCTTGGCTCGCTTTATCCTTCGGGCTGTCAGGCCTCTACAACGCGGCGTGTTTCCACACCTTGCGTTGCGCGCGGTTTAACGGAACCCCACAGGCTGAAGCCTGTGCTACTCACTGCTATCGCTCGATCTTCGCCAGCAATTCCACGAATTTCTGCTGCCGCTCCGACTGGTCCTGCCCTCCCGCCGATTCCGCCAACTGCGTCACGTTCATCGAGCAGAATTTCGGGCCGCACATCGAACAGAATTTCGCGTCTTTGTAGAAATCATCCGGCAGCGTTTCGTCGTGCATCGCTTTCGCCGTCGCCGGGTCCAGCGACAACTCGAACTGCTTGTTCCAGTCAAACAGGAATCGCGCATACGAAAGCGCGTCATCCCGGTCCCGCGCGCCCGGGCGGTGCCGCGCCACGTCCGCCGCGTGCGCCGCGATCTTGTACGCGATCACGCCCTGCTTCACGTCTTCCGCGTTCGGCAGGCCCAGGTGCTCCTTCGGCGTCACGTAGCACAGCATCGACGCGCCGTGCCAGCCGATCATCGCCGCGCCGATCGCGCTGGTGATGTGGTCGTAGCCCGGTGCAATGTCAATCACCAGCGGCCCCAGCGTGTAAAACGGAGCTTCGTGGCACAGCTCCATTTCCTTTTCCACCTGCATCTTGATCTGGTCCATCGGCACGTGCCCGGGACCTTCGATCATCACCTGCACGTCGTATTCCCACGCTTTTTTCGTCAACTCGCCCAGCACTTTCAATTCCGCGAATTGCGCGGCGTCGCTCGCGTCCGCCAGGCAGCCGGGACGCAGCCCATCTCCCAGCGAAAAACTCACATCGTGCTTTTTGAAAATCTTACAGATCGCGTCGAAATTCTCGTACAGGAAGTTTTCCTGCTTGTGCGTGTTCATCCAGTGCGCCAGCAGCGCGCCGCCGCGGCTGACGATCCCCGTGATGCGGTTGCGCACCATGGGCACAAATTCGCGCAGCACCCCGGCGTGAATCGTCATGTAGTCCACGCCCTGCTCGGCCTGCTCTTCGATCACTTCCAGCATGATGCCGATGGTCAAGTCTTCCGTGCGCTTCACGCGGGACAGCGCTTCGTAGATCGGCACCGTGCCGATCGGCACCGGCGAAGCGTCGATGATCGCCTTGCGGATCGTGGGGATGTCCCCGCCCGTCGACAAGTCCATCACCGTGTCCGCGCCGTAATGCACCGAGTGGTGCAGCTTTTTCAGTTCCTCGTCGATGTGCGAGGTGGTCGCGGAGTTGCCGATATTCGAGTTGATCTTGCACTTAAAAGCGATGCCGATGCCCATGGGCTCGAGCGACTTGTGATGAATGTTCGCGGGAATGATGGCCCGGCCGCGCGCGATTTCGCTGCGCACCAGTTCCGGCTCGATCTTTTCGCGCCGCGCCACGTACTCCATCTCTTCGGTGATCACGCCTTTGCGCGCGTAGTGCATCTGTGAAACGTTGCGTGTGCCGTTCGCGGCTGCCGTTTCCTGTAATCTTTTTTCAATCCAGGCGTCTCGCACTCCCATCGCTTCCCCCTCAAACTCTCCGCTCACGGAGCGTTTCTCTTATGATGCCGGATTATCGCACCGTCAAGAGCGTGCGGCAACCGAGTCGGTAGCGGTTCAGTAGCACAGCGAGACTACACCCGTGATATCCTCGCTTCAGGGAATCGGCCATGCGAATTCTGAAAGCCTGGTGGCTGCTGGCATGCTCTTTCGTTCTGGTCGGCGTTGCCTATGGTTACCAGGCGCCGTTCCGCGAATATCCTTCGGTTGAGTATGGTGTTGCGCAACTTCCCGCCGACTATCAGGAAAAAACAGAATTTGCGTTTGCGCGGATGATGTACCCGCCGGGATGGAATGACGGTTACCGCGGACGCTTTGACGGAGACTGGCGGTTGGGTTCATCGCTTTGGACGCAGGATTATCCACCCGCCGATCGCGCATTTTCGCAAGCTGTCCGACGCCTGACGCGCATTCACACCCGCTCCGTGGAAGAGTGCGTGAACCTGGATGACGGCGACGAAGTTTACAACTGGCCGTTTCTCTACGCGGTGCAGGTGGGCGAGTGGGGTCCGACCGACAAGCAGATGCTGAAGCTGCGCGATTACCTGCTGCGCGGCGGATTTTTCATGGCTGACGATTTTCATGGCACCACCGAGTGGCAGGTTTTCGAGGAACGCATCAAGAAAGCGTTTCCCGACCGCCCGATCGTGGAAATTCCCGACAACGACCCCATCTTCCACACTATGTTCGATCTGGATGATCGTTACCGAGTGCCAGGCGCGGAGCACCTGCGCACTGGGTACAAAAATAACGGGATTGACGCGCACTGGCGCGGGATTTACGACGATCACGGCCGCGTGATGGTGGCGATTTCATTTAACTCCGATATCGGCGATTCGTGGGAATGGTCCAACGTGCCGGGCTATCCGCAGAAATATTCAGACCTGGGAATGCGGCTCGGCGTGAACTACGTGATCTATTCGATGACGCATTGAGAATAATAACTATACTCTGAGGCTTTTGGTTTTTTGGCTTCGCGCTCTGCCCCAGCGACATGCCGCTGCAGCTCGGCGGAGGTGGCGGCGGGGTTCCCCACTCGTTACGTAACCTGCAAATTCTGCGATGCGGACGTCGTACCGCCGGGATTGGAATTCATCACGGCTATGGCAAATTTCCCGGCCGACGATTGCCTGCCCGTGGCGGTGAGTTTCGACGAGGAAACGAAAGTGGCTGCCAGCGGCGCGCCTGCGAGGAGAACTTGCGCGCCGCTGACAAATCCGCCGCCGTTTACCGTGATCGCTCCCGGGTCGGCGGGAACCGTCGCGGGAACGATCGAAGAGAGTACCGGGAGCGGATTCTGCAACGTGACGGCGCTGCTACCGGTGGCGCTGGAATCCACCGAACTCACGGCGCGCACGATCACGAGATTGGAATTGGGAATGACGGACGGCGAGGTGTACACGCCCGCCGCGCTGATCGTGCCGGTCATGGAATTGCCGCCGGTTAGTCCGTTCACCTGCTAGGCGACAACTGTGTTCGAGGTGCCAATATTGCTGGCGCTGGGTAATGCCGCGGCGCCGGCGCGAACGTTCGCACCGGCAGGAGAAACTTTAACCGTCACGTTCGGATTCGACGGCGGCATATTGCAGGTGCTGGAAGAAGTGCCGGAGGAATGTTTTGCAGTGCCCGTGCAACCGGCAAAGGCAACGGCGCACAGCAGGCGCGCCAGAAACGCATAGCGGCAACCAGTTAATTTCTGGAATGTGGGCATGTGAAAGAAACACAAGCTCAAGCAGCACAGGCTTCAGCCTGTGGATTTCCGCAACCCCGTCCAAGTCGAATGTGTAGCGAAGCTCTGATGAAATTCCACAGGCTGAAGCCTGTGCTACTTAAACACCGGAAACACGGTCCCGGGGCTAACAGAACTATGCCCGATCGGAAGCCATGAAACTACTGTACGGAGGGACACTAAGAGGATAGGAGGCCGAAAGCCGGACCAGAGAGAACTTGGGGAAAAGTAATCGCGAGCACACAGAGGAAAAGAATTTCCAGTTCAGAAACGGTCTAATCTCAGCCGTCTAGCGGTCGACTCCTGGTGCGAGAAGAAAGGGCGCGCACGGGAGAGATTCGCCTCCCGTGCGCGAATCGACCAGGAAAACTACTTGCCAATGACCAGCACGACGAACGTATCCGGCAGCACCAGATTGTGCGTCGCTCCATGTCCGTGCCGCGCGGTTACCACCAGCACGTTGTGCGTCTTCGAGTCGACGGTCATCGTCCTCGCGCCGGACTGCGTATCCAGTTCCTCCAGCACTTTGAAACTTTCCGGAGAATCTTCATGGATGATGGTCAGCGTGCCGGCTCCGCCGGCGGAGGCAAAAGCGTTCCCGGTTTCCGGATCGAAACCTGCGCCGTCGGTGCCCGCCCCAGTGCGGAGCGCAGCCACTACCTTTCCCGTGTCCGCGTTCATCACGATCATCTTCTGATTATCGCAGGCTGAAAACAGGCGCCGGTTCTTGCGATCTATCGCCAGTCCGGAGGGGCCGGTGCCGGGAGACAACGGCCAGCGATGCGTCACTTTCAAAGTCTCCGCATCGACCTCGGCGATCTCATCCTTGTCCGTCAGATTCACGTACACTTTTCCTTTGCCGTCGGAGACGGCGGCTTCCGGCTGCCCGCCAAGCATCACGGTGCCGGCCACAGCGCCGTCCTTGGCGTTGATCGCGGTGGCATTCGCGCTGCTGCTGTTCATGACGAATACGCGTTTCGTGACCGGCTCGTACGCAAATGAATCGGGATCTTTGCCGGCCTTGACTGTCCCGATTTTTGCCAGTGTTTTCAGATCCACGATCACCACCGATCCGGCATCGCCATTCATTGCATAGCCGCGGTTGAATTCGGGGAGCGGCAGCAGTCCCGACGTGCCCTCCAGACCGGCGATCTTGCCAACGACTTTTCCGGTATCCACGTTCACCACGTCCACGTGATTCTCGCGTCCGATGTATGCGAGGCGCGCTTCCGCGTCCATGCTGATGTAGTCCCAGCCTTCCGTTCCGCCCGTCGTGATTTTCTTGATGATGTGATAGCCGGAGGAATCGGGGCTGGCGGACAACGTTTCCGGATACCCCACGAGAAGAAAACAAAGTGCGAGGCCGGCGGTACTGGCAGTGATCGCTGCCAGAACTTTGCTGCGCATGATGGGCGCTCCTTCCGATTCACTCTTTGGTTTACACAGACCGATCTTAACCAGTCTGTGTACTCCCGCCGGGAGTGAAACGCAAGCAATTGTTCCGGATGCGCGGCAACGCTTGCCGGCCGGCTTTCGAAATGCCTAAGCCGCCAGCGGCTCCCGCAGCCGTGGAAAGCGCTGCTCGGCCAGGATCATCGCTCCAAATAACAGAATGGAATAAAACGCGTCGCCCGCCAGCGTGTTCCAGAACAGCGGCAGGCCGGCGAGAAAACACTCGGCAAGTCCGCCGGCCGTTTTGGGATAGCTGGCGATCGCGGATGCCCACATCGCGAAATTTGTAATCAGGAAAAACTGGCTGGCTCCCAGCAAGGTCGCTGCGCCGACTCGGAGCGGGAGCGCGAAACGCCGGCTGCTGAAACTCGCGCTGCGCTTCGCGCGGCACAGCCAGCAGCCCAACGCGACATTAATCAGAAAGCTGGCGTATACGGCTGCCAGCAACGGGTGAAAGCCGATGAAAATATCTCCGGCCAGGAGTGAAAGTAGGGGAACCGCAACGGCGGCGCGCTTGTTTGGGAAATACGCCCCGCCAAACAATGCTACCGCGCCGATGGGCGTAAAATTCATCGGGTGCGGAGCGATGCGCAGCGCGGCGGCTGCTAACGACAATTGCCGTGGCGACGGCGGCGCGCGCGTAGTTCCAATTCCCCTTATCGTGATCTGCAAGCATTGTGTTCTCCCTTCATTCCGGCAAGAGGTCGCAAAAACAGAATCCGTCGCGCATTACTGTTTCGCCGGCGCGGAACGCAATCGGCGAGCGAAACACCGGTCCATCGAATACGAAGGTGTGGAATTCGCCGTTCTCGCCGCAGGCATCCACGGCCGGCGGCAAATTTGCAAAGAACGTCGAGTCCAGTTCGCGCCCTGCGAACGATTCATCGAGGACGCGGGGATCGACGCAAACGGTGACCGCGCGGAATCCGAGGGACATAAACTCGCGCGCCAGTTCCCGTGTGTCGCGCTTCCAAACGGGAAACAGGGCCCGCATCCCGATCCGTTCAAGATTTTTCTCGCGGTAGGCGCGCAAATCTTCCAGAAAAATATCGCCGAACGCCACGAGGCGAACGCCTTTCGCGAAATGCTCCGCAAGCGCTTCCTGCATGCGCGCCTCGTAGATGGCGTTGGAACATTGCGGCGGAATCAGAACCGCATGAAGCGGCAGGCCGATGGATTCGGCCTGCCGCTCGAGCAACGCACGCCGCACCCCATGCATGCTGATGCGGTCGTACTCCTCCGTGATGGTCGTAAGCAGGGCGGTAACGCGATACTCCGGCAACACCCGCAGCGCGTGCAGCGCCATCGCGCTGTCTTTTCCGCCGCTCCAGCAGAAAAGCACGTCTTCCGGCGCGCGAACTTCACTCATGGCGCGTGGTGTATTTCACGCCGATGCGGAACTCCCTGCCCAGCGCCGGATAGCCGTAGACCTCCTGATACTGCTTGTTGGCGAGATTGTTGATGCGGCCATAGACGCTGAAGCCGCCCGCGACGTTGTAGGAGGCTGCCAGATTCAGCAGCGCGTATCCCGGGTTGATGATCTGCCCGGGAAAATTGTAGTCATACCGCTGGCCGGTGAAGTACCCGGAAAGATTCCAGTTCATGCGCCGGTAGTTGGCGTTGAGCGACACGTTTCCGGAATTCACGGGGCGCCGCAGCAGCCGGCTACCCGGAAGATAGTTCGGATCGAGATTGGCCGGGTCGGTGGAGGCAGACAGGGTTCGCGTCGAATCGTATGTGTAGTTCACGCTGGCGCTGAGCCAACGCGTGACCCGCGCTTCCGTCACAAAGTCGGCACCGCGCGCGCGCGCCAGATTCGTGTTGAAAAAAGTGCCGGCGCCGAACGGCGGCGGAGTTGGCGCGAAAGCCGCGACGCATTCCGGCGGCGGAGCCACGTTCAGGAAGCTGATGATGTTGTGAAACCGGCTATCAAAATAATCCGCCGAGATACGCACGCGGTCGTGCGTCAGTTTTTGATCGACGCCGGCGTGGAACGTTCGGCTTTCCTCCGGTGAAAGCGACGGATTGCCGGGAAAACACGGATCGTTTCCGAACGACTGATCGAACCGCGGTTCGACGATCCCCTCACCATACGTGGCGTGAACCCGCGTGTCGCCAAACGCGCCCTGGGCAATGCGTAAAACGTAGGAAGCCCCCGCGCGCGGAACCACGCGCGTGCCGAAGTCGGCGTTGTCCTCGGCGCGCGCGCCAACATTCAGAGTCAGCCGCGCGATGGGCTGCCAGCGCACGTCGAGGAAGCCGGCCTGATTGTTGCGGCGCGCATTCGTGCCGACGAAGCTGAGAAAACCGTTCTCCACTTCGTATTCGTAGCCGGCCGTCACAGCAAAGCCGCGCACGAGATACGTGGACTGCGCGGAACCCGCTGCCCGGTTGTACTGAAAGTTGCTGGAGAAAAACGGATCGAAGTTGAATTCGCGGAAGTACAGCTCCGTGCCGTTCACCTGATGATGCCAGTGCGAACCGGTCTGAAATTCAGCGTGCAGACCGGCGCTGAAATTATGCAGCGAAATCGAATCGGTCAGGTTCGCGGGCTGCAGGAGCGTCTGCCCGGGCGTGCCTGCCTGGCTGTCATTGTCGCGGAGGCCGAGGCTCACGAACGCGGTATCGGAAAATTTCCAACCGAAATTTCCAGAGAGCGTGCGATTGCGAAACGCGTCGTTCGGTCCCTGGCCGGACGTCTCCATGTCGGAAACTCCCGCCGAATAGTCAAAACGGCCGAGCAAGCCGGAAAGCTGCGCTCCACCGCGGCCCGTGGAAAAATTTCCTCCGTCGGCAAACGCCGTGAATTCCGGAATGCGCGTCGTGCCGCGGTGCGTGAAAATCTGAATCACGCCGGACATCGCATCCGAGCCGTACAGGGCGCTCTCCGCGCCATGCACGATTTCAATCTTGTCGATGTTGTCCACCGTGAAATTCGAAAAATCGATCAGGCCCCCCGGCCAGTTGATGGGCGCGCCGTCCACCAGCACTTTGGTGTAATTCGAATTGCCTCCATCGAGAAACAGCGAGGTCGACCCGCCTTCAGGACCCGTGCGCCCAAGGCTGAATCCCGGCTGCGACTGCAGCAAATCGGGCAGCGATATTGCTACGCGCTGGTCGATCTCCTTCCGCGTCAGGATTGTGACCGGAGCGGGCGAAGATTCGGCGTCCAGCGGCAGCGATTGCGCGGTGACTACCACTTTCGAAGAAAGCGGTTCGAGCGACAGGCGCACTTGCAGGTCTCGAGTCTGTCCCGCCGCAACGCTGACTTCCTGAATGGCACTCGCGAAGGAATCGCGCGCGATCGTCACGCGATACCGGCCCGGCGCAACAGGCAGGCTGAATCGACCATCGGCGCCGGTTACGCCACGGGCCGGCGGCGCACCGGATCCAATTGGCTCAGCCGTGATGTTGGCGTCCGCGATCACAGGGCCCTGGGGGTCGGTGACCACGCCGGCGATTGCGGCAGTTTGTGCTTGAGCGGCGGCGGATGAAGCGATCGAGAAGCAAATCAGAGAACAACGGCAAAAAAAAGACACACAGTCCGAACGACGAAACGCATGGCGAAACCTCCTCTCCCGGCTCGCGCGGGAGATCAAGGGTTTCCGCGTGTCCGGGATCGTCTCCGGCTTTCGCGGTTGCGGACTCCGTAGGTCTCCTGGCTCGGCGGAACTGCGCCGCGCGGCCTTCCCGCCCCGAAAAAATGGAGCAGTGGCGCGCGCGGAATTTTTTCCCGCCTTACAGTCGCGCGGCGGCGACGGCTTTGCACCGTCTTCCCGGCACGGAGTCTGCGGTGGATGTGGCGGAGCGGTGCGCGGCTCGCAAAGCCCGCACAGTGCATCGCTCCGGGTGAACAACTGCCAAAAAACTTATTTTTAAAGCCGATGTAGCGCTCACCTTCAGGTGGGCGCTACATCGCTAGCTAATGTCCTCGCCGCGGCGCGCTCGCAAATTTACGCGCGGCCTTCCCGCCGGACCGATCTCCACGTCGAGCGGCGCGTCAAACACCTGCTCCAGCAGATCCCTCTGGTAGACAGCGGCCGGCGTGCCCACACGCAGGCATCGCCCGTGCTGCAGCAGCACAACCTGGTCCGCGAATTCCGCCGCCAGGCTCAACTCATGCGTCACGACAACCACCGTATAATTATTCTCTTGCGCCAGCTGACGAAGCCGCTCCAGCAATTCCACCTGCGCGCCAATGTCCAGGTGTAGCGTCGGCTCATCGAGCAGGATCAGGCGCGGCTGCTGGGCGAGAGCGCGCGCCAGAATCACGCGCTGCTTTTCGCCGCCGGAAAGTTCGCCGATAGTGCGTTTCGCCAGATGCTCGCCGCCAACTTGCGCCAGAGCCTTGCGGGCAATCTCAATGTCGTCGCGATTCGCGAATCGCAGCGCCTTGCCGTACG
Organism: uncultured Acidobacteriota bacterium; assembly: GCA_963774805.1. Taxonomy (GTDB): domain Bacteria; phylum Acidobacteriota; class Terriglobia; order Acidiferrales; family UBA7541; genus Palsa-360. The sequence goes on along the minus strand of CAVZGK010000013.1, from coordinate 69,414 downwards.
GATAGCGGCCGTGCAGCACGAAATCTCCGGCCAGCGCGGGATAGACGATGGGGCTTTCCTGATGCACCACGGCAATGCGTTGCGCCCGCGTGCGAATGTCCAGCCGGCTGGTTTCCTCGCCATCTAGTTCCACGCGCCCGGAAAGCGGCGCGATGGTTCCGGTGATCAACTTCAGCAGCGTCGATTTGCCGCTGGCGTTCGGACCAAGGATCGCGACGATTTCCCGCGTGCGCGCCTGAAAACTGGTTGCGCCCAGCGTGAAGGTCGGAACGGCTTGCGAGTTCGCCGAGTAGGCGTAACTGGCCTGCTCCACATTCAGGCGCACCACTGGTTGGCGGCCGCCGCGCTCGTCTCCGGCGCCAGCCATTTGCGCGAACGTGCCGGGCGTGCTCATCGCAAGCCTCGCCGCAGCAAATAAATGAACAGCGGCGCGCCCGCCAGGGCCGTCATCGCGCCGACCGGAAGCTCCGTCGGCGGCACGATAGTGCGCGCCAGCGTATCCGCCAGAACGATGGCGATCGCTCCGCAAATGGCCGAAGCCGGAATCAGCAGCCGGTAATCCGCGCCAAAAATCAGGCGCACTACATGCGGCACCAGCAGACCTACATAACCGATCGCTCCGCTGGCGGAAACGGCCAGCGCGGTCAGCAGCGATGCGCACACATACACAACCAGTTTCACGCGCGTCACCTCCACGCCCAGATGAATGGCTTCGCGCTCTCCCATGATCAGCAGATTCAAATCGGCTGACGTGCTGTAAATCGCGCCACCGGCCACCAGCAGGCCCACGCCGAAAATCCATTGCATGGTCGCGGAGACTGGCGTGGAAAGATCTCCCATCAGCCAGAAAGTAACGCCGCGCAGATCGCGGCCGGCCAGCGTAGTCATCAGGAAAATAATGATCGCGGAAAAAAACGACATGCAGATCACGCCGCCGAGCAGCAGCGTGGTGGTGTCCAGCTGGCCCTCGCGCCGCCCCAGGAAATAAACTCCCAGGATAGTTGCGCCGGCGCCCAAAAACGCGCCGAGGGGCGTGGCAAATTCAAATCGCGGCGCGAAGATCAGCGCCAGAATCGAACCGACCGCCGCGCCGCTGGAAACTCCCAGCACATAAGGATCCGCCAGCGGGTTGCGCAGCAATGCCTGATAGCTCGCGCCCGCCACGGACAGCGCCGCCCCCACCAGAATTCCCAGCAGAATGCGCGGCAGCCGCAAATCAAAAACAATCAGGCGGAACTCCGCCGGCAAGTCGCTGGCCCGCCCGATGGCGATCCGGCCAAGGTCCAGCACCAGTTCGGTGACCGACACCGGCACCGCGCCCAGTTTCAGCGCCAGCACCACGCAGGCCAGCAACAGCACCGCGAGCCCGCCGCAGGTCCACAGCAACCGCTTCACGGTCAGTGGGCGCATGCGCAAGCCTCTTCGACCGGAGAATTCGCGGGCAAGGCGGTTGTGCCGCTCGCCGGAAACGCTTCGGGATGCAGCGCGCGCGCCAGAGTTTCAATAGCGTCCACCATCCGCGGCGCGGGGCGATTGATCGCGTCGCTGATCACCACGATATCGCTGCGCTGCATCGCCTTCAGGCTTCGCCAACCGGGCAGGTTGCGCAGCGACGCAATCTCGCGCTGTGTGTCTCCTGCGTGGGCGCTGGCAAACACCAGAACTTCCGGCTGCAACCGCACAATTTCCTCGAGGCTGACGTGCGGCCACTCGATTTTCGTCTCCACCACGGAGCGGCCTCCGGCGCGCCGCAACGCATCGGCGATAAACGTTTCGCTCCCGATCGAAATCAACGGCTCGGTCCACACCACAAAAAGCACGCGGCGCGCGGGCGCTCCTGACAGGCGCCGGTCAAGATCGCTGAGGCGGCTGCGCAGATCGCCGGCCACGGCGCCCGCGGATTTTTCGACGCCCAGCGCCGCGCCGATGTGTTCGACGGTGGCGATCATTTCGTCCACGGAGTGGGGATCCGTAATGAAAACGGGAAAGCCCAGGCGATCCAGCGCCGCAACGGTTTCGCGGCGATTGATGGACGTCGCCAGGATCACGTCCGGCATGAGGGCCGCAACCTCTTCCAGATTCGGATTTACGGTACCTCCGACGTGCGGCTTTCGCGCGGCCTCCGGCGGGTAATCGCAGTAATCGGTGTCCGCCGCCAGATGATTTTCATCACCGAGCGCGAAAACAATCTCCGTCAAATTCGGGGCCAGCGAAATCACGCGGTCCACTTCCTGCGGAAGTTTGAGTTTACGGCCAGCCTCATCCGTAATCTCGCGCCGGGCGGCGGGCGCGGCCTGCGCATCGCCGGCCTGCTTCGCGAAAACGGAACCGCACAGCGTCAGCAGCATCGCGGCGAGCCCGGCACAGAGCGCGGCCAGCGGGCGCGCGCTAATTTTCGCGCCTTGCGGGATTGCTGCGCGCCGGCTCCATTTCATTTTCTTCATGTCAATTCGCTGCACCGGATCCTTGCGCCACAGAAAATAAAAAAGCCTCGCGAGAAACACGAGGCGAATCATGCCGCACCCTTTCTCGCGAAGGTTGCCGGCTACGGCGGTCTGGGAGGGTGTCCTGACTTACGGCTGTTAGCCGCTTACAGTGGCGGGACCGTGGCCGATTTTCACGGCCTTCCCCGCATCTCAGACCTGCTGGATGTCGACACGAAGTCTATGGTGCGCGGCACACGGTGTCAACCTGCGCGCGCCGCGCCCGGTGGCGCCGCTAAGACTTTCCGAGCGGCTTAACTCGCAAAAACGAGCGTCGCCGGAGTGGGCGTCGGCACGATGTCCACCGAATGGAATCCTGCTTCGCCCAGCCACTCGCGATAATCCGCCTGCCGGTACGTGAAGCCGCCCTTGGACACCACCAGCATCTGCGCGGCGAACAGCAGAGCGAAGGGATGGCCAGTGCGGTCATCATTCAGAATGAAATCGTTGATCACCAGCGTCCCGCCCGGTTTCAGCGCCTTGCGGAACTTGCGGAACGTCGCCAGGTTTTCCGCGGGAGAATCCTGATGGGCGATATGCGCGTAGATCGCATAGTCGTATTTCGCGGAGCCAAAATCGGTGGCATGAAAATCGCCGTCGATGGTGTGAAAGCGATCGCCGACTCCGAAATTCCCCACGTACCCGTGGCCAATCTTGTTCACGCTGGGCCAGTCGAGCTGCGTGCCGTTGGCTTGCTTATTCAGCCCCAGCCAAACCGCCGACCACACGCCAGAACCTCCGCCCACGTCCAGCCACGATACGCTTCCTGCCTTAGCGACCCCCAGCCGCTCCGCCGCCAGTTGCGCCACGGGAAATGAAAGCGCGGCAATCGCGGGAACCAGCAAATGCCAGAACGGATTGTCCGCCACCTCCGCCGTATTCGCCGCGCTGGGCAGCCCGGTTTTCGCAGCTTCCGGCAGATTCTTCCAGGTCGGGAAGTCATCCAGAAAAACTTCCGCCATGCCGCCGAAATAGCTGGGCTTGCCTTTCACCAGAAACGTGGATGCCTCAGGAGTATTCTGGTAGCGCCCCTGCGACAGCGTCAGCAACCCCAGCCCGGTCAACCCATCGAGCAGCGCCTGGGCTCCACGCAACGAAATTTCCGTCTTTTTCGCGACTTCCTCCGTGGAAGCCGGATTTCCCTCCAGAGCCGTGAATATGCCATGCCGCGCCGAAGCGCCGAGGATGCTGGTTGCCCAGCCGCCGGTCACCAGCTGCATAATTTTTTCGGGTGTAGGTCCGCTCATGGTTTTCTCCAATCCTGAACTTTGTACGCGAGAGTATACCGGAAGATTCCGGCCACGAGGCGGCGCTGGGAGTATTTCCTCCGCCGCACGCGCGATTCTTCCAGCGAAGCGCCGGTGCATGGAATCATCTGGAACGCCTGCTATTATAGCGTCTGCGGCCTCGCGCTGGCAGCGGCGCTGTTCACACCTCATGCCACCATCGCTCCGAATTCAACGACTGGCGGACAACGGCGATTCGCGGGGACAAAACTTTTCGGTGCCGGTTTCCGCCCTGGAATTCCTGGGCGGCGTCCGCGATGTGCACTTCGCCGAGATATGTCCCGGTGCGGTTCGTGGCAATCACTATCACGCATTCCGTCGCAAAGTACTGTGCGTCCACTACGCCGATGCGTGGTCCCTGCACTGGGACACCGGCCCGGACACGCTGATTCAGCACCAGACCTTCGAGGGATCTGGTCTAGTCATCGTGGAGATCGAGCCAACGATCGCTCACGCTGTCCGCAATGACGGCAGCGTGGAAATGCAACTGGCGGGATTTTCGGATCTGGTGTTTGACCCGAACAACCGCGAAACCTACCCCCGCCAAGTTATTTAGCAACGCTTTCGAATAGTGCGCGAGCAGACTCGCGCGCTCGCCCCAGTTCCGCTTGCGCTTCCCTGTCCTGTAAGATCCAACGTGTGAAACCTTTCGAACTCCTCGGCCAGACGCTTACGCCGGACGGCACCGCAGTTAAGTTGGTTCGCCGCGACGACGAATACATCATGCTCGCCGGCGGCAAGCCGCTCATGTCCAGCCGCACCCACGGCTCGGAGCAAGCCCTGGCTACGATCGCCTGCCAGCAGGTGCGAAGCATTCCACGTTCCAGCCTGCTGATTGGCGGCCTGGGAATGGGTTTCACGCTGCGCACCGCGCTCGATGCGCTGAGGCCGGACGCGGAAATTCTTGTGGCTGAACTCGTGCCCGCCGTCGTGGATTGGAATCGAGGTCCGCTTGGGCCGTTGGTGGGAAATCCGCTGCAGGATCCGCGAGTGCGGCTCGCGGTGGCGGATGTTGGAGACGTGCTTCGCGACAGCCGTGCCAAGTTCGATGTCGTGCTGCTGGATGTCGATAACGGTCCGGCCGCATTCAGTTCGGCGGAGAATTCCAGGCTCTACAGCGAACGCGGGCTGGCCGCAGCCCGCGCTGCACTCAAGCCGGGCGGGGTGCTGGCCATCTGGTCGGCTCAGGAAGATCGCAAATTCGAACAGCGATTGCGCCGCGGAAAGTTTGATGTCCGCGTGGAACATCTGCGCGGCCGGCTGAAAAAGGGCGGTCCGCGGCATGTTATCTATTTGGGGCAGAAATCTCTGCGACCGGATTCCTGATCTAAAGGCAGGAATCTTGCTTCTTGCCTGAAGGCGCTTTCCGATGCCGGCTTCTGGTTTTTGAGAAACTTAAATGTGCGAGACGTCCCTCTCGTCGGCTTCCTGCGTCCAGTGCACGTCGTCAATCCACCAGCGGCCATCCGTTCGAACCACCGTGAAGCGCGCGCGATATTCCTTGTCATCGGCGCCATGCAGATAAATTTCCAGCGTCACGCCCGGGCCGCTGAAGGCCGGAGTTTCCGCGCGCTCCACCTCGGCATGAAACATGCGCCAGTGCCGGACGAACAGCTCGTGCCAGGTGTCAAAGGAAACCTGGCCACGATAGCGCGCCGAAAACATGTCATAAGCCGGGCGCAATTCGCCGTGATCGAGCGCGCGCAACTGGGCGCGCACTAGTTCCTGCGGCCCGCTGGAAAAAAATCCAAATGGCGACTCCACGCGAACCAGGATCCAGGCCGTAAGAATGAACGCGGTCAAGGTCAGCCCGAGCAGCAAAAACAGGTTGTGGCGGAAGCTGCGCCGCCGCGCCGCAATTTCGCCAAAAGATTCTTGTGGAACGTAGAGTCCCGCGGCTAGCAGTTGAGGGGGATCGATTGCGCCGCGCGGCTCAATGGCTGGCAGCGCTTCGGCTGTATCGCCGGGACCGGCGGAATCCTGGCTGGGAACCGGATCAGGGATCTTGTGCGCTTCGTCCATGCGGATTTCCCGCGCGACTGGGAGACGCCTGCAGCCTGCCTATCGATTCTTCCACTGCGGCTTACGTTTTTCAAGCAGCGCCCGCAAACCTTCCTGGGAATCCTCCAGGCGGTACAGTTCGTTGAGGAAAATATTCATCGAGTTCTTGAGGGCGTCGCGCAGGGACAAGCCCATTCCGCCCAGAACCGCTTTTTTGGCCATGCCCAGCACGGCGCCGGACTGCGCCGTGATCTTTGCAACCAGCTCGTTCACCGCGGTCTGCAGTTGCGCTTCCGGCACCAGGCGATTCACCAGGCCCAGATCGCGCGCCCGCTCGGCGGAAATGGCTTCTCCAGTGAGCACCAATTCCAGCGCCAGCTTCGGACCAATGATGTGCGGAAACATGGTGGATGCCAGCGGCGGAAACATGCCGATGGTAATTTCCGGCAGGGCGAACCGCGCGCGCGGCGTGGCTACTACGAGATCGCCGTACGCCACCAGCTCCGCGCCGCCGCCGATGGCCGCGCCGTCCACGATCACCAGGACCGGCTGCGGCGCCTCAACCATGGCAATGCACGCGGCGTGAAATGCATCGAGCATGGAGAACGCGCGCTCTCCCGTGTATTCCCCGATGTCCACACCCGCGCTGAAAACTTTACCCGCGGAGTCCAGCACGATCAGCTTGATCACGCTGTTCTCGGCAACGAAGCCGATGCTGTCGGCCAGCTCGCGCAGCACCTGCTCGTTCAATAAATTGTGTTCCGGACGCTGCAGCGTGACGCGCGCCACCGCGCCATGCACCTGGCAGCGTACAAACTGAAACGTGCTGGGATCGCGGCGCGCGGGCTTTGCGAACGGCTCTTCGATCTGGACTCGGTCGGCCATATGTAACTCCACATTTGTGACTTCGATTGATGCTAGCACGCCGCAAATCGGCAGGTTGAGAGGGTGTGTGCGACGTGTGGTGAAGAGTTAACGGCCCGGGGCCGAGCGGCTCGAGTAGCACAGGCTTCAGGCTGTGTGGTTTAGATCTAGTCCGGCGCGAATGTCAGCTGCGGCATTTCATGGCGTGGCCGTAGCCCCCAACTCTCGACTGAAAACTCTCAACTCTTCAGGTATCCTATTGCGCATGCATGATCTTGGATATTTTCGCGAAAATCTCGCGGAGTTTGAAAAAATGGCCGCCAACCGCGGCGTGGCCATCGATTTTGCTGCCTTTCGCGCCATCGATCAGGAGCGCCGTGAGCGAATTACCTCCGCGGAACAGCTGAAGGCCCGGCGCAACAAAGCCAGCGAAGAAATCCCGCGCCTGAAAAAAGCCGGCCAGGATGCCTCCGCGCTGCTCGCGGAGATGAAGCAGGTTTCCGAGGAAATCAAGCTCGCGGACGAACGCATCGTGGAGCTGGATGCCAAGCTTTCGGAATTTATGCTAACCGTGCCCAACCGCCCGCATGCGTCGGTGCCGGTTGGACACTTGTCCGCGGACAACATTGAGGTGCGCCGCTGGGGCGCGCCGCCGAAATTCGATTTCCAGCCGCGCCCGCATTGGGAAATCGCCGAAAACGCCGGAATTCTCGATTTTCAGCGCGCCGTGAAAATCGCCGGCGCGCGCTTTGCGGTCTATAAGGGCCTCGGCGCTCGGCTGGAGCGCGCTCTGGCCTCGTTCTTTCTCGATACGCATGCCGCCAACGGATACACCGAGATCCTGCCGCCATTCTTGGTGAACACTTCAGCCCTGACCGGCGTCGGCCAGTTGCCAAAATTCGCCGCCGAAATGTTTCACCTCGAAGGCACCGATCTATGGCTCACGCCTACTTCCGAAGTAGAACTCACCAGCTACTACCGCGATGAAACTCTGGATCCCGATCAGTTGCCGATAAAAATGTGCGCCTGGACCGCCTGTTTCCGTTCCGAGGCCGGCGCGGCTGGAAAAGATACCCGCGGGCTGAAACGCCAGCACCAGTTTCAGAAAGTGGAGATGTTCAAATTTACGCGCCCCGACCAAAGCTACGACGAACTCGAGTCGCTGGTCGGCAACGCCGAGCAGATTCTGCAAACTCTCGGCCTGCACCATCGCGTCGTGCAGCTGTGCACGGGCGATATGGGTTTCGCATCGTCCAAAACGTATGACATTGAGGTCTGGCTGCCCTCTGGCAAAGAGTTCATGGAGATTTCGTCCTGCTCCAACACCGAGGCGTTTCAGGCACGCCGGTCGGGCATCCGCTTTAAGCCGAAAACAGGCAAAAGCGAGTTTGTCCACACGCTGAACGGGTCGGGTTTGGCCGTTGGCCGGACCTGGCTGGCACTCCTGGAGAATTACCAGCAGGCGGACGGGTCGGTCATTCTGCCCCCAGCTCTTCATTCCTATTTAGGGACGGATCGGATTCCCGCGAAACCCTGAGCTCTTGGAATATTAAAGCACTTATAATCAATCACTTAAGATATTGCCTCCTCCACGCTCCCAGGCTCCCGGAGGTGTATCCCGCGCATCCTACTCCAAAATTTCCGGGTTCTTTGGTTGACACCGCTTTTCCCGGTTGACTACACTCGCCTTATTGCTCGGCCAACTGCCGCGCAAAACGCACCGGAAGTTAACCAACCAAGGGGCTTCAGCCCGCCTGGTTCTTCGCAACACGGCAAGCGCAGGCAAACGGGGAACATGCGCGGCAGGCTGGGCCAAGACGAGCCGCTGGGAAGCGTCGAGCGGGTGAGTTTACAACAGCGAATCGATCGGTGGGTGAGCCGTACACTGGCCCGGCTGATGCAGAGGCTTTTCGCACGGGTGCTTCGAACGGCGCGCCCGGCGCCGGCAGGTTTTCCCCCGGAGACGCGCTCGGCCGTTCCGCTGCATCGCGATCCCTGGTGCGGAACGTATATCTCACCCGAAATTTCTTTTCCCTTGGAGCAATCGGGCCAGGTATTGCACTTCTGTTCTGCCGAGTGCCGCTCGCGCTATCAGCGGTCTTCGCAGCGCGCAGCGAGTGCCTAGTCGCAAGTCTCAAGGAGAGAAACCTCGATGGCCACGGTGGTGAAAACGGTTCCGACCCCCCAACCGATCCTTCCGCGCATGGCGCCGCGCGAAGACTTGAACCCGTTTCGCATCGCGCAGATCCAGTTCGATATGGCCGCAGAATACCTGAAGCTTGATGCGGGACTCCGACAGATCCTGCGAACACCGAAGCGCGTGATGGAAGTAGCCGTCCCGGTGAAGATGGACAACGGCCAGACCAAGGTTTTTACCGGATTCCGCGTGCAACACAACGTTTCGCGCGGTCCGGCCAAAGGCGGCCTGCGCTACCACCCGAACGTCACCCTCGATGAGGTAAAAGCGCTGGCCGCTTGGATGACCTGGAAAACGGCCACCGTGAATCTTCCGTACGGCGGGGCCAAGGGCGGCATCATCTGCGATCCCAAGCGCATGTCCAAAGGCGAACTGGAACGCATGACGCGGCGTTATGCCGCCGAAATTCAGCCCATCATTGGCCCGGAAGTGGATATTCCCGCTCCGGATGTGTATACCGACTCCCAGACCATGGCCTGGATCATGGACACGTACGCGATGACCGTCGGCCACGCGTCTCCCGGCGTGGTGACCGGAAAACCGGTCTCCATCGGCGGCTCCGAAGGCCGCACCGATGCCACTGGCCGCGGCGTACTGTTCGTGGTGGAAGAAGCCTGCAAGGTGAAAAAAATAAATCTGCGCGGGGCATCCGTCGCCATTCAGGGTTTTGGCAACGTGGGATCGGCCGTGGCGCGGCTTTTTGCCGAGAAGAAGGCGAAGATCGTGGCCATCAGCGACTCCCGCGGCGGCGTGCACAATCCGCGCGGCATCGATCCGCTGCGCGCGCTGCGCTACAAGGAGCGTTCCGGCACGGTCGTCGGAATGCCGGGCGCGTCGCGCATTTCGAATGACGAACTCCTCGCGCTCAAGTGCGACATCTTAATTCCCGCGGCTCTCGAAAACGCAATCACGCTGCACAACGCCGATCAAATCAAGGCCAAGATCGTGGCCGAGGCCGGAAACGGCCCCACGACGCCGCACGCCGATGAAATCCTTTCGCGCAAAGGCGTTTTCGTGGTGCCGGACATTCTCGCTAACGCCGGCGGCGTCACCGTCAGCTACTTCGAGTGGGCGCAGGACCTGCAGGGATTTTTCTGGCAGGCCGCCGAAGTGAATTCCAAACTGGAATTCGTGATGCGCCGCGCCTTCAACGACGTGCACGAAACCATGCGCAAGTTTCATGTCTACCCGCGCGCCGCGGCCTACATTCTCGCCGTCGGCCGCGTGGCCGATGCCACGCTGGTGCGCGGATTGTTCCCCTGAGCGTTGCGCCACGCGGCGAAACATCGCCGCGTGGCAACCAGCGATTCTTCCGCCGCCGATAATTTCCAAATTAAAAATGCGCGAGGCAAAAAACATGTTGCGCGCGGCGCATCACGCGCGTACATTTCCGATTGCCGGCTCGCGCAGTGTATTTGCGCAGCCGGTCCACGTTTCTGTGGGCGATTTTTATCGCGAGGGGATTCTTAGAATTGTCCAATCACGCCAATCCGGCTCCACCGGTCGTCCTGACGATTGCGGGTTTTGATCCATCCGCGGGCGCCGGTGTTGCCGCCGATCTGAAAACCATCGCCGCGCACAACTGCTACGGCGTCGCGGCCGTCACCGCGCTGACCGTGCAATCGACGCAAGGCGTGAAATCCGTGCATGACACTCCCGCCTCGGAACTCCGAGCGCAGTTGGACACGCTGCTCGAAGACATCAAAATTTCAGCCATCAAGATTGGAATGCTCGGCCATCGCGGCAACGCCGTGGTGGTCGGCGAGTTTCTGGATCGCGCCGGAATCCTCAACGTGGTGCTTGACCCGGTGATGAAATCGACGTCCGGCCAGACCGACCTGGTCGATGCCGGCGGAGCAAAGTACATCGCCGAGGAATTGCTGAAGCGCGCGTCGGTCGTGACGCCCAACATCGCGGAAGCCGAAGCGCTTTCGGGAATATCCATCAAGGATCATGCCGGGATGGAATCCGCGGCGCGGAAGATAGTGGATCGCGGCGCGCGTGCCGTGGTCGTCAAGGGCGGCCACATGGATAAGGCCGTCGACGTTTTCTTTGATGGCGTGGAAGTGCTGCGCTTCGGCGGCGAACACCTGAGAACCGAAAACACGCACGGCTCCGGATGCACGTTCGCCTCGGCGATTGCCGCGCAGCTGGCCTGCGGCCGCCCGTTGCGCGAAGCCGTCCTGCTGGCGAAGGCATACGTGACCAAGGCCATTGAAAAAAGCTACTCCATTGGCAAGGGCCCTGGACCGCTCGATCATTTTTACCGCGTCCGCCAGGAACCGCCGGCGCGCGGCGTTCACGAAGTGCCGCAACACGGAATGCATCCCGCCGCCGAACCGGGCGCGCACTAGTACCTCTTCGTTCTCCGCGATATAAAACGCCGGTTTTTAGCCACAGACGCACACGGACGGGTACGCTAAACCGCGCTTTTCCCCAAGGTTCGCACGCGGCACCCGGTTCTTCTCGAATCCGCCTCCAAAACGCAATAAAACATTCGCACCGCCACGAACGGCTTGACAGGCCGCGGAAAATCTCAAAACGCTGTCATTCTGAGCGCAGCGAAGAATCTCTCGTGGTTTGTTGGCCGGCACTTGGATCGAAGAGGGATTCTTCGCTGCGCTCAGAATGACAACAAGTGACTTTTTTCGCGGCCTGTTGACGCCCCCAAAAACAAAAAACCCGGCGAAATTTCGCCGGGCTTTTGCCGCAAAAAACGAAAACGAATAAAGCGAACTTCTAGGATTCCTTTTCGGGAGCCGCCGCGGTTTCCGGCGTTTCCACGCGCTCGACGCGCTGCAGACGAGCGGCCTTGCCCTTCAACCCGCGCAGGTAATACAGCTTGGCGCGGCGGACACGACCCTGGCGCAGCACTTCGATCGAGCTGATCGACGGCGAGTTAGCCGGGAAAATACGCTCGATTCCGACTCCAAAACTCACGCGGCGAACGGTAAAGCTTCCGCCCGTCGACTTCCCGCGCTTCTTGATGATCACGCCCTCGAACGGCTGGATGCGCTCTTTGTCGCCCTCGCCTTCCTTCAAACGAACGTGAATGCGCACCGTGTCACCCGGCCGCAACGCGGGCAGGTCCTTGCGCACTTGTGCTTCCTGGAACTTCTCGATGACGCGATTCATGGCTCAGATTCCCTGCAGACCCACTCAGGCGGGGTCAGCACTGCAAGCAAAACGTTGAGTATAGCCTAACTTCAGATATTCCCGCCACTGAAATCACTGGCGCTGGGAAGACCTGCGGGGTGTACCGGTCCGGAGCACACGAACGCTACCACCCTTCATTTTTCGGTCCATCCGTCGGCAGGTCGTTTCGTTCGTAAACCCACATGGTGTAAGGGGGATAGGTCGCCCCGGGCAACGCGCCAAACTGCCCGACATAGCGGTAATTGGCCATGATCCAATTGTAAATCTGCGTATTGTAGCCTCCGTTCGCGAACCCGGGTACGTGATACTCGGTAACAATTCGATTCGCGATCATTACGTAGCGCACGTGATTTGCGGAGACCTGATCGATGTACTGCTGCTCCTGGTCCGGCGCCACGTAACCCGGCACTAGCGCATACATCCGGCTGGGCGCTTCCATTCCAGCGTAGACGTAAAGACTCGGCGGTTCGGGCAAAACCAGAATGTCCTTGCCATTCTGCGTGTGCGACTTCATGAATGAAATGATGCGCGGGTAGAGGACAGCGACGTCTGCCCTGGTGTAAAAGCTTCCGACATCCGTGGTGAGCTTGACGGGAAGCATGGCCGGCTTCGGGGCCAGCAGGAGAACCAGGCTAATGGCCTCCGCGGCAAACATGCTTCCGGCTGCTATCCTTGAACGCTTTGCGTCCAAAGAACGGCAGGACCAGTGGATAACTTCCAACAGCACCAGCGCGAACACCATAAACGCGGCGCCGTTGAAAAAAACCGTGCACTCAAACCGCGAGGGGCGCAGCTTCATCATCACGCGAACGCCCACCAGTCCTGCGTAAATTCCAAGGCAGGCTTCCAGCAGGGCCATCTGGTTGTGCGGTTCTTTCACCAGCTTCCACAGGGCATGTCCGGTAAAAAGAACCAGAATGAAGATCAGTCCGTGCGGAACAATCGGTTCGGTTGCCGGAATGACAAACGTGCTCCATGCGGAGTCCGGACTGACGATTCCCCAGGGAAACAGCCTGACAAAGGCAATCGCGGCCACCCACAGTGGAAAAAAGACGGCAAACGTCGTCAATGCGATCGCGGGCCGAGTATTGAGTTCGAGCTTTTCAATCGCCGCAACCGACAGCCGCGCCATCAACGCCCACAGGGCCAAGCCCAACGCGGTATACTCCGCGGCGAGCAGAAGTTCCGCCGGCACGAATCTCAAACCCTGCGCGGGAATTGTAATCTTCCCAAAAGTCTGCATGAAATAAGTGCCCGGAGTGGAAATCCAATTTTCGAAAAAGATCAGGCGCGCTGAGAGCTTCCAAACGAACCAGCCGTATCCGGCCACAGCGGGCAACATCCCCGCCGAGCATACGGCAACATTGCGTACTAGTTCAGGGTAGGAACGGCGAATCCAGAAGCCCGCCGCAATTTCGAAGGCCAGCAAGGCCAGGCAGGTAACACCGAACTCCTGCTTCGTCAGAACCACCAGGCTGGCAATCACCGATGCCAGGGCCAGATCCTCCATACGTGCCCGCGTAATATGGCGGAAAACAAAATATAGGCAGGCGGTGCCAAGAAATGCAGCCAGCGACGCTGCATAACTGTACGGGAAAATAAAATTGCGAATGGTGGGGTAGAACGCCTCGGACAGAAAAAAGATCGACGGCAGCAGATTTCCCACGATTCCCAGCCGGAAGTGGCGGGTGATTTCATACATCAGAAGGGCCGTGCCAATGGCCATCGTCAGACCGAAGCTGTAGAGCACGTTTAGCTTCACGCCGAAAATCCAGAACAACATGGCTTTCAAGTAAGGCGCCAGAGGGCCGTACATATACCAGAGATCGCGAAACAGTAATTTTCCCTTGAGAATTTGTGCGGGTACGTAAAGTTCGCGGCCGCTGTCCACCTGAAAATCGCCCCAATGGCCCCAGGTGTACCATGCCATGGCCGCAGCAAACCCCACGATTGTCGCTTGCGACATCCAGACTCCGATTTGACTGGGATTGTTGTCTGCGCTGCTACTTTGCGGAACTGGCTCCGACGTTTTCGGAAGTTCCGCTACCGTTTCCGTCTCGAAACTCACGCTCATCTACCTCTCCAGTTTGTGCCAGGGACGCACGTTCCACTACGCCCAAGGGTTTGCCGCCCGGCGTCTCCGCGAGCACCGGCAAATAGTTCATCCGGCTACCTAACGGCATAGTGCGTTCTCGAAAATGAAGTGCCACCAGCCGCTGGACGGCTTCCACTACTGCCGGGGGCTTGATGCGCTGCATGCAAATGTTCTGGCCGTTGCAGGGCGGTTCATCCGCCTCATATAGGCACGGGCTGCAAAATACCTGCGCGTAAAAAATCTCCACGAAAGGCAGGTCCTGACCATAGTGTTCGGGGTTGGCGGGACCAAAAAGACATACGGTCGGCCTCTGCAAAGCGATGGACATGTGCATCGGCCCGGTATCGTTCGTCAGCACGCAGGCAGCGCCCTCAAGCAGCGCCAGAAGTTCGCCAAAATTCACGCGTCCGGCGGTGTTGACCACGCGAAACTGAGTTTCCGGCGGCAGCGCGTCGTAAAGACTGCGCACGAACGCGGCTTCGTTCGGAGCGCCCATCAGCACCACCTGGCTCCCTGCCGCAACCAGCCGCTGAATCGCCTCGAGTACACTTTCCACCGGCCACCGGCGCTCCAGCAGCAAATCGGAGGCGTTTGGATTTAACACGACGTATGGCTTTGCCGGTTCCCAGCCGGGAGAAAGCGCCAGAAGACGGGAAACCGCCAGCCGTTCTTGCTCATATACGGCAATCGGCCCCATCAATTCGTTCTGGCCGGCGGGAATTCCTGCGACGCGTCCTAGCTGCAGGTAAAGCTGCCGCACCGGCATGCGCGTGTTGAAATAAACCAGGTGCGTGTAGATTCCCTTCTTGAAGGCGGTGGTGCGGCGGTAGAAACCCAAACGGTTGCGCGTGGACGCCCACAGCGCCAGAAGCGACGCGAACGCGGAATAAACTTCCAGATCGAAATAGAAATCGGCGCGCAAGCGGATCAGCGTGAATACAGTGCGCAGTGTGGTGAATGCCATCGAAAGCAGATTGCGGTCATCGAGTATCAGAATTTCATCAACGCTGGACAGCCTGAATAGTAATTCCTGGTTCGCGCGCATGGTCACGAACACAAGTTTGGCCTGCGGGTAGCGCAGTTTAAGCGCCTTCAAGAGTGGAGAGCACTGCAGGATACTGCCCATGCCGATCAGTTTCGCGACGACAATGACATTTACATTCTGCGAGGTCACCGAGTGATCTCGCCGCAGCAGCTTCCCCAATATTCGGGCGGCGCCATTGAATAGAAAGGCGAGGGGTACAGCGAGAAGCCGGTCAGCGAGGATGCGTCCCTTGTGTGTCATGGTCGGAACTCGGTTCTCGGGCAAGCGGATGGAAATATGCCGCTAAATCCTTCTAAATCAGTCGCTTTACTGAAGCCTGATTGTGCAGACTCTGGCTACCATTGCATCATGGCGTTTCCCGGCGGGCAAGGCTGGCCGCGGACAGGTGTGCTTGGCAAGTAAATTGTAAGTTACGCGGCAGCGCATCGGCCGCTTCATGGAATTACATTCGCGCAACGGGTCTCGTGACTGCACTTAAGTTCACCTGCCCCCTTCTCGTCCGGCTTTTCCGTTTTGGATTCTGGCTCTAAGACGATATGCTCGTGTCCTTTGCGGGGGTTTGACAGAATTTTCCGTGCCGCCCATCAATATCACCTGGACTATTCTTTTGGTTTGCTTCCTGCTGCTGTGGGCCAAGCCGGGGCTGGGTGATCCGGTTCTGTCGTGGATCGAGGAAAAATTCGCCAATTTGGCCCGGCGAAAACGCCTTGCCGTGCTGGCGATCGGCGCGCTGACGATCCTCGCCCGGCTCGCGCTATTGCACTGGTTTCCGGTGCCGCAGCCGAAAGTGCATGATGAATTCAGCTACCTGCTGGCCGCGGATACGTTTGCCCACGGGCGGCTAGCCAATCCTCCGCATCCGCTGTGGGTTTTCTTCGACACATTTCACGTCATCCAGCATCCGACGTACGCGTCCATGTATCCACCGGCTCAGGGCATGGTGATGGCCGCGGGAAAGATTCTGTTCTGGCATCCATGGATCGGCGTGCTGCTGAGCGTCGCTGCGATGTGCATGGCATTTACCTGGATGTTGCAGGGATGGATGCCCGCGGAATGGGCGCTGCTCGGCGGAATCATCGTCTGGGCGCGCTTCGGCCTGTTCAGCTACTGGATGAACAGCTATTGGGGCGGCGCGGTGGCCGCGGCCGGCGCCGCGCTCGCTCTGGGCGCTCTGGCGCGCATCTGGGATCGCTCGCGGCTTCGCGACGCGTTGGTTTTCGGTTTGGGAATGGCAATCGTCGCGATCAGCCGGCCGGTGGAGGGCGCGATTTATTTTCTGCCGCTGGTTGTAGCCCTGTTGTGGTGGGTGCTGCGGCTGGAGGCCTCCGCGCGCGCCGCGGCCGTGCGGCGCATTGTTTTTCCGGTGGCGGCATTATTCCTGTGCACTGCGGCGTTCATCGGCTTTTACAACTGGCGCGTTACCGGAAACCCGCTGGTGTTCCCGCACTTTGTCGAGCAGAAGGAAATCACCACGGCGATTTTTCTGTGGCAGCACGACAAGCCGACGATTCAGTATGACAATCCGCAGTTTGAGGACTTCTACCATAATTTCCTGCCGGGCTTGTATCAGGCCAGCTGGGCCGCCGCCAAGGGGCAGTGGTGGTACAAGTCGACCGACTTCTGGGAATTTTTCCTGGGGCCGGCGCTCTCGATACCGTTTCTCGCGCTGCCGTGGATTTTATGGAAACAGCCGAGGACGCGGCTTCTGCTTCTGCAGGTCGCGCTTTCCGGTTTCGGCCTGTGGATCATCGTCTACTATCACGCGCACTACGCCGCGCCGCTGATGGCCACGGTTGTCTTGCTCCTGATGCTCTGCGTGAAAGAACTTTGGCGGCTGCGAGTGTTCGGCATCGCGGTGGGCGAGTTGCTGGTGCGGCTGGTGGTGATGTTCAGTCTTCTGATCGGTCCCGTTTATTTCGCGCAGGCCACGGTGCCCCAACTTAGCGGTCTGGATGACTGGCTGCACCGCCATCTGGTGTTGCCCTTCGTAATTGCGCTGGTTGGACTGGGGCTGTTGCGCGCGGGTCGCTGGGCCTTGCGCCAGCGCTCCGCCGGTGTCCTCATCCCAACCGCGGAATCGCTGCTGTTGATTTGTATCGTGCTGCACACCTGCGAAATTCAGAGAAATCTCTATTCCGATGCATTTCCTTACGTGGATGACATTGCCGAGCCGTTTCGCCAGCCGGTGGAAAAGCAACTGGCCGCGCTGCCCGGCGAGCATCTGGTCCTGGTGCGCTACTCAAAGGATCACAACTCCGGAGAGGAATACGTTTACAACGACGCGGATATCGATCACACCAAAACGGTGTGGGCGCGGGAAATTCCGGGGAAAGACCTGAGCCCGTTGCTGAATTATTTCCGCAACCGGGATGTGTGGTTGTACCAGCCGGACGAGGACGACGGCAGCGTGACGCCCTACGACCTTACGTCGAAATAAGTTCCGCGCGGGCGGCGAATCTTCTCCGCTCTTCGATCCAGCTTCCGGCATAGGCAATCAGGCAGAACGGCACCAGCCACGCCACGCGGCTCTGGTAGCGGTTATAGACCCCAGCCAGCGAGCCGCACACGGCGGCATTGATCACCAGAAACATAACCGTCGCCACGAAAAAATGATTGATGCGGGTGAATCGCCGCGTTCGCGCTAACGCGATGCATGCGGCGAGGCTCAGCCAGAACACGATCATGTCCACGATCGAGGCAAGGTCAGCCAGCGGGAGCAGCTGGCCGCGAATCTGCCTTGTGTCGCGGAACACCTGCAATTCGGCCGGGAAAACGCGCCGGATGGCATCGTCATTCCATTCGGCCGCCTGGTACGAACGAATTTCGTCTCCCGTGCGCACCCAGGTAAATTGCCGCGCGGTCTGCCAGGCGCTGCTCAGCGCGAAGCGCACCGGATACGCGGCGATCGTGCCACGCACGATGGCCTGAATTTCCCGCTCATGGCCCTTTAACTCGCGCAGGAGCGGATGGCGGAAAAGGAATTCAACTTCGTCCCGCGGCAGATCGGAAAGATACCGGCAGGAAATGAAATGCTTTTGGGCGCAGTTTGCCCGAAGGAATTCCGGGGCCAGGCCGTCGCCGAATAGTCTGCCCAGCAGAAACGAATTTCCCGAGGCCGAAAGCCGGAACCCCAGCCCCATTTCCTGATTCTGGTTGGCCGTCCAGATGCCCGCAGCGAGGAAAGGAACGAGCAGCCAGGCCAGAGCGGTAGGCGCTGCCGGAAAAGAATCGTTCTCTCGGGTCAGGACTCGAAGCAGCAGCAATCCCACGAAGAACAAACCTGCGATGGGAAACAGCGAGGAGTGGGCCGCCACGGCCAGCCCTAGAATCGCGGCCAGAATAATTCGGCGCAGCCGCGGGAGTTCTCCGTGAAACGCCAGCAAAAACGCGCATGGAAATAAAATCCCGGCAAAAATATCCGGCATGAGCAGCGAAGCGAACCACGGCAAGCTGGACAGCGCTGTCAACACACAAACCGCGGCCAGCAGGCAGAGATCCACAAACTTGCGGCCTCCGCCGATCAGATAATCACAGCATTCGCGCAGAACATAGACCACCAGCAGCGCCTGCGCAGCGACGATGAACCACGCGCCTCTGCCCAGGCTGGCCACGCGCGTGAACGCCGCATACCCCGGCGCGCGAAACGGTGAGAGTGCCACGTGAAATGCACCGGTCTCGAGGTAGCTGCCGGTATCGGAGAAAATGGTGGGATATCCGTTGTACCAGGCGATGCAGATCAACACGGCGGCCGACAATGACACGGTCAGGATCGTGACCAATGCCCCGACGAGTGTTGCATTGGTTGTATACGCCGGATCGAGCGCCTGCGCCTGCGGGCTGGCCAGCTCGAATGTCGCTTCTGCGGCAGATGTGCTTGGATCGATGCTTGGCGTCAAAAGTCCTGTGTCCATTCCCGACGAAAATCGGAAGTCGATCTCGCGCGATTCATCCTGCAAGAGTTAGTTTTTGATTCCGCCGCGGCATGCAAC
The DNA here is from genome assembly GCA_963774805.1 of uncultured Acidobacteriota bacterium. Lineage (GTDB taxonomy): Bacteria > Acidobacteriota > Terriglobia > Acidiferrales > UBA7541 > Palsa-360. The sequence goes on along the minus strand of CAVZGK010000013.1, from coordinate 50,298 downwards.
GCGTTGGGGACTGGCCAACGTTGCGCCTCGGCTGGACCAACGTCATGGAAGGTCGCGAGAATTTTGCACTGTTTCGACCCCGATTGCCAAGTGCTTTCAAAAAAGTTGCGCGGCGGCGCGGGACGAGTGCGGGCAACCGCGCAGAACCACCCGGTTGGCCCGCCTATTTGCCGGCAATCAGATCAGGGCGATTGCGCTTCGTTTTTATTAGAGCCTGCTCCGCGCGCCAGCGGCGTATTTCCTCATGATTGCCGCCGAGTAAAACTTCCGGCACCGGCCAGCCACGGAATTCCGCCGGGCGGGTGTAGTGCGGAAAGTCGAGCAGCAGGTAACTGCCCGAGTGACTTGTGACTGGTAATTGGTGACTGGTGAAATCCGAAGTTTCGCCTCCTGCAGCGCCAATCGCGCTGAAGGATTCGTTCACGGATGAATCCTCATTGCCCAGCGCTCCGGGAATCAGGCGCGTGGCGGCATCGACGATCAGCGCAGCTCCCAGTTCGCCGCCGGACAATACGAAATCGCCGATGGAGATTTCGTCGGTGGCCAGATGCTCGGCCACGCGCTCGTCCACTCCCTCGTAGCGGCCGCAAATCAGCACTACGCGATCGAGGCCGGCGAACCGGCGCGCCGTATCCTGGCGAAATAATTTTCCTGACGCCGAGAGAAGCACGACGGCGGTGCGATTGTCTACCCCCTTATCCGCCCCCGCGAGCGCCTCCACAGCCTCAAACAGCGGCTCCGGTTTCAACACCATCCCTTCGCCGCCGCCGAATGGCCGGTCGTCCACGGTGCGGTGGCGGTCATGCGTGAAGGCCCGCAGATCGTGCACACGCACGTCGATCAGCCGCGCTTCGCGCGCCCGGCGCACGATCCCGTAGTCGAGCGGCCCGGCGAAAAATTCCGGAAAGATTGTAACGATGTCAAACTGCATGGCCGGAACAGTGTAACGCGGCGCAGGGCGGAGATTGTTCAAAAACCTAGGCCGGCGCGGGAGAATGGGCCGCGCGATCCTCTCTGAGGGACGGGCGGCGTCGATCTCAGCGCCGGTTCAAATCCAGCAAGCCTTCCGGCAACGAAACATCAATCCGCTTGGCCTGCACATCGATGCGCCGGCAGAATTCCGCGGCCAGCGGAAGCAAAACTTCACCGTCTTTCGTGTCCACCGCCAGAAGAGGCGCCGCGCCACCGGTAAATTCCACCTCGCGCACGGAGCCGAGCGCCGACGCCGCGCCCTTCTCCCAAACTTCGCACCCCACCAGATCGCTGACGAAATAATTTCCCGCGGCCAGTTCCGCGCGCTCTTCGATCGGCACCTGCACTTCCAGGCCGCGCAGCGTTTCCGCCTGCTCAATGCTGTGAATATCGGCAAAGTGAAAAATCACCTGGCCGCCGCGGCTGGGTGTCAGCCAGCAGCGCTGCAATTGCACTCGCCGCGGCGCAGTGCGGCCGTCAGACAGCCACACTTCGTGCAGCTTTGGTAATCGTTCGGGAAAATCAGTCAGGATTTCGGCGGCTACTTCGCCGTGCAGACCGCGAGGACGCAAAATTCTGGCCAGCGTTACGCCGGAGAATTTTTCCGCGGGGCCGCTATTCGAGGATTTCAAGGGTCAGGCGCTTCCGAATTTTCATTCCGGCGGCGCCCAGGATGGTGCGGATGGATTTCGCCGTGCGCCCCTGCCGCCCGATTACCTTGCCCAGATCTTCGGGATGCACACGCAATTCCAGGACGGTTACCTGCTCCCCATCCACCGATTTCACCTGGACTTGTTCGGGATGATCTACCAGAGCTTTCGCAATCGCTTCGACAAGGTCCTTCATGGGGCCCTCCACCATTCACAGTCGCGAGTTGAGTTCGAGCTTTCGCCAGTACAGGTTCCGAGGGCCAAGGGAACCTGGTTTAAAGCTTTAAAACCACCGCTTGAGGGCGATCAACCCGCCTGGGGATTGATCAAGCGATCTTTCGCGCCGTCAGGAAGCTGCGCACCGTATCGCTCGGCTGCGCGCCGCAGGACAGCCAATACTTTACCCGCTCGGCATTCAACTCGATGAGCGCCGGCTTCTTCAGGGGATCGTAAGTTCCAACGATCTCCACGGTCCGGCCATTACGGGGTTTTTTCTTGTCGAGTACCACAATGCGATAAAAGGGTTGTTTCTTCTTGCCAATTCTAGCCAAGCGGATTGCCAGCACGATGTACTTCCTCCTGGCCGAGATTATAGCCGTTTCCCGAGGATTCCGATACCCCGCAGGCTTTTTCGGGTCGTCTTAGGACTCAGTTCCCCGCTTCAGTATAGATGCCGCAGCCAGGGCGGGGTTTGTATGGGGTGGCAGTACAGCGACTCTTCGCTGTGCGGGTTTGTAGGTTGCAAGGGCGGCCCGAGCGCCCTCTACATTGCAAAAACCGCACGGCCAGTAGTGGCTGTGCTACGAAATTCCGCTCAGCTTGCCCAAGCCCTTCAGACGGCCCTGGGCGGCCAGAGCGCCGTATTGCTTCATCATCTGGCGCATTTGCAGGTATTGCTTCAGTACCTGGTTCACTTCCTGTACAGAGGTACCGCTGCCGCGGGCGATGCGCTTGCGCCGCTTGCCGTCGATCAGGTTGTGGTCGTCGCGCTCGGAATTGGTCATCGAATTGATGATGGCCTCGATGCGCTTCAATTGCGATTCGTCGACCTGCACGTCCTTGGGAACTTTGGCCAGCGGACCGACCTTGGGCAGCATGCCCAGCACCTGCTCCAAGGGCCCCATCTTGCGGATCTGCCGCAACTGATCGCGAAAATCCTCCAGCGTGAACTCGCTGCGGCGCAACTTTCTTTCCAGCTCGGCCACCTGCTTGGCGTCGACCGACTGCTCCACGCGCTCAATCAGAGACAGCACGTCGCCCATGCCCAGGATGCGCGAGACGATGCGCTCGGGATAAAACGCGTCCAGCGCGTCGTACTTTTCACCCGTTCCTACAAACTTCACCGGCGCGCCGGTCACCTTGCCAATGGAAAGCGCCGCGCCGCCGCGGGCGTCGCCGTCCAGCTTGGTGAGCACCACGCCTGTCAATCCCAGCCGCTTATGAAACTCTCCTGCGGAGCGCACCGCGTCCTGCCCGATCATGGCGTCGGCCACGAACAGAATTTCCGCCGGCGTCAGATCTTTTTTCAGCGTGCCCAATTCTTCCATAAGTGTGTCGTCAATGTGCAGGCGGCCGGCGGTGTCCACCAGGATCACGTCGTGCGCCGAAAGTTTGGCTTCGCGAATCGCGCCGCGCACGATTTCCAGCGGTTTGTCCGTGCCCGTGCCTGGCCACACCGGTACGTGCACCGCTTTCGCCACCTGCGCCAGCTGCTCGCGCGCCGCAGGGCGGTAGACGTCCGTGGAAACCACGATAGGCCGGTGGCCGTGTGCCGCGATCCACTTGGCCAGCTTGCCTGTGGTGGTGGTTTTACCGGAACCTTGCAGGCCCACGATCATCCATACCGAAGGCGGGCGCGAAGAGAACAGCGGCTTGGCATGTTTCCCCAGCAGCAGCGCCAGTTCATCGCGCACAATCTTGATGACCTGCTGGTCAGGCGACAGTTGCAGCAGGACTTCGGAGCCCAGCGCCTTCTCGCGAATGTGCACCAGCAGTTCGTCAATCACGCCGACGTTCACATCGCCTTCGAGCAACGCTTCGCGGATGCCGTCGAGCGCTTCGTCCACGTGCTCCTGCGTAAGTTTTCCCTGCCCGCGCAGGTTTTTAAAAACTCGCTGCAGCTTGTCTGTCAGGTTCTCAAACATTGTCCAGTGTCCCCGCGGCGTGTCTGGCGTGTCGGCTAGATTCCGGTCCGTGCCGCAACGATCCATTCTAGCAGGATGAAGAAGGAGTTGGCTTGCTCCGTGGCATTCGAACGGCACGGAGGTCCCATGCAAAACCCGCAAGCCGAAGCCTGTTCCATTTCAATGGCTGCGTTGACCGGCGCACGCGTTTGGCTTATGGTGAGGCGCGAGCCACGAACGTAGACGGAACTTTTGTTCAAATGAGAGAGCCCCGCCATGAATCCAGTCAGTTCACCCGATCGCAGCGAAGGCTCCGGAGGCGGAACGCAACCCGCGCGCTACGCCGGCACACCCGGAGATAACTCCCTCGGCCGCGCCTTGGGCTATTTTATTCTGCGCCTCTCGCTGGGCGTGGACATGGCCATGCACTACGTCGTGCGCCAGTGGGGCATCAGTCAGGATTTCGTGCCGGCCACCGAAAAGATGTTTGTTGGCAACCTGCTGCCGATGTCCTGGGTGCATGTTTTTCTAACGGTGCTGCCCTACTTTGAGGGTTTGCTGGGGATTCTGTTGCTGCTCGGTTTATGGTCCCGGCTGGCTTTGACGGCGGAGGGCCTGCTGGTCACCGTGCTACTGTTCGGCACGGCGCTGCGTTCGGACTGGACGGTCGTCTCCCACCAGATGATTTACATTCTCTTCGTGTTTTTCCTGCTGGCCGGGGAAGAGTGGAATTATTTTTCGCTGGATGCCTTCTTGGCGCGGCGGCGCGCCAGGTAGCGGACCGGCGAGAAACCCAACGCGTTGTCATTCTGAGCGCTCGCACGGAGGACTCGCGCCGAGGCGAAGCGAAGAATCCCTCCGTGGTTCTTTGCTCGCACTTGGATCGAAGAGAGATCCTTCGCTTCGCTCAGGATGACACACGGCAATACTCTCTTCGATTCTCCGAGATGTGTTCCGGCCTGATGTCTTCTAGATCTGTGAATCCTTTTCCGTTTCCGCCGGCAGCATCCACAGGCCGGCGATTTTCCCAAACGGGTCAAATGCCAGCCGGATAATCATGGGGCCATTCGCGAAATCGCAGCGCACATCCACGCGATCCGATTCCGGATCCTTGCGTGCCGAGCGAATGTCCTTGAACGCGCCGAGATGCGTCATCACGTGCATCCACGACCCTTGCAGGCGCTCGGTCGTCATCGATTCCTTCATACGGTCCGTAAATTGGGAATTCACATCCGCAAACTGTTCCTGGCGCATTTGGTTGGCGATCGCCCGGGCTGCGGACTCCATGGCTTCCGGAGTGACGTCGGAAACCGGCGCGATGCGAAATTCGGTGATGCGGTTCGCATCGTCAAACGTCAGTTTCAATTCCACCTTGAAGCGTTCGAACTGACTTTTCGAAACATAAATCGGCTGGCCCTCCGCCTTGCGAGTAGTCTGCGAAATCTGCGACTGGAACGCGCCGGCCTGCCCGCTCAGATCCTCGCGAGCGCCTTTCAGGTCGTCCTGGCTGACGGCATCCTTAAGTTCGGAGCTGAAACGCTCGCGAACGGCAGCGACGTCTCCGCGCGCGAACTCTGTCGTGACGTCCTTGGTGATGGTCAGGCGCTTTTCGTCGGAGGTTTGCGCATGCCCTAGGCTTGCGAATGTGAAGGTGATCGAGAGCAGCAGAAGGAAATTTCGCAGCGGGCGCATCATGACCTCCAACCCTGCAGACAGAGGCTCCCTAACTAAGTGGACAGAAACGCTTACGAGCGGATAGTATCACCACGGCACAATCTTCACCCCGCACGTTTTATTCGCAAGTCATCTCAATATTGGGGTTTGTAGGTCCCGGCTTTCACAGGCCGCAGAAAAAGTCAAAAATTTGTCATTCTGAGCGAAGCGAAGAATCTCTCTTTGTTCTTTTTACTCACACTTAGATCGAAGAGGGATTCTTCGCTTCGCTCAGAATGACAAAACGAGAGTCTTTTTCCGCAGCCTGTTTCAGCCGCGACATCCAGCAAACTGAAAAAGCGGGAATCAGACTCTGAAGCGCTTTGGAACTTTGCGGCTCAGACATTTGTGTTATTGCATCGAGTAAGCAACGATGTGTTCCGATGCCATCGCGCGCAAGCTGAAGCGTGCGCCACTACAGCGTGAAGAGCGAGCGCAACTCCCGCACATCGTGTACGTCTTCCAGCGCATTCACGTGCTCGATCAGCTTCGCCGTTTTCTCCGCGCCCAGCACCGGCGCCATCAGGTCGCGCACCTTGGCGTTCAGGCCCTCGGTTGAGAGCGGATTTTCTCGCGTGCCGGGCGCGAACTTCGTAAAGTGCGTGACCGTGCGGCCATCCTTCATGGTGACTTCCACCAGGCCGCTGCGCGGCGCGGCCGGATCGATCAGCTTGGGATCGGCAATCAGCTTCACGCGCGCCTTCACGGCCTGAATTTTTGGATCGGCCATGCGTTCGCGCGAGTGGCTGTCATTAAACGAAACCGCGCCGTCGACCAGCGCCAGCGCGATTACATACTGCAGGTTCACATCAGGCATGGCGCTGTTGTCCACGATGCCCGCGGCGTCGGCCGGCAGGCGAACGACGATATGATCCACGTTTTCCGGTCGCAAAGAATTTTCGCGGCGCAAAGTGAGGAACGCATCGAGGGCCGGCTGGATAGGATAGCCCACGGAATACGTTTTGATCGAAGTCTCCGCAACCCAGTAGCGGCTGCCAAGTCCGGCGAGAAGCTCCGACGGTTGCGGCCGGGTGGAAAGCGCTTCGAGCACGTTGTGCTCGCAATCGAACACGTTGCGCACGCCGGTAAACCCGGACTGCACCATGATCGCGGCGGTCACGCCGTTGCGCGCGCCCATGCCGGCGAAATCGAACGCCTTCTCCACGTGGTCCGCGTCTGACGTCCAGCTCCACAGGCCGGAAACCTGCTGCGCCGCGTAGGACAGCGCGTAGCGCATTCCCGTTTCATCGAGCCGCGCGAGCGATGCAGCCGCGCCTACCGCAGCCAGCGATGCGCCCACGCCCTCCGCGCTGCGATGCGAGCCGCGCACGATTTCCTGCCCGCCAAGCGCCAGCAAAAACCGCGCGCACACGTCATAGCCCAGCACCACCGCGCGCAACATTTCTTGTCCAGAACGCCCGTCGCGCTCGGCCATGGCCAGCGCCGCGGCCACGGCGGAAATCCCGGGATGCGTTTTGGTCACCAGCTCGACGTCATCGGTTTCGTCCCCGTGCCCGCACATTCCGTTGGCGAGCGCCGCGTTGATCGCGGTGGTTTTGATGTTGGAGGCGATGACCGAAGCTTCCGCCGTGCCTCCCTGCGTGCGCACGAATGCCGTGGCCATCTCGCCGGCTTTCAGCCGCGAGCCGGAAACCATGGCCCCGAGCGTGTCCAGAATGTGATGCTTTCCCTCTATCGCGACCTCCGGCGGGAGGGCGCGATCGCGCGCGGCGGCCATGTAGCGCGCCAGTTCTCCCGTCAGGTCGGTGGCTGCGGCAGCGGGCGCCTTCGGGGAGTCCTGCGGGAGGCGGACAGCCACGGCGGCCAATCGGGCCGCCGGCAAAGTTGCGGCCGCCAGGAGTCCTCCGGCGCCTTGCAGCATGCGGCGCCGCGTCAGTCTTGCCGTGTCGTTAAATGTGCTGCTGCCCTCGCGATTCTTTTTCACGTTGCGCTCCGGATTCCGATTGAAGTTTGCCGCTGCGATTCTTGTTAGCCACACACTTTACAATTTTCCTGGTGAGGATTCCATTGCGGCCGCGCTGCGCGACAAAACAACCTGCGGGCTTCGGCTTTCGGCCGTCGCGATTGCAGCGAGGGCAGTCCGCTGGCTGAAGCCGGCGCCTCGGGAGCTCCCCCGCCACATTCCCAAATTCCCCCGCGTTTGGTATAAACGGCATATTGATCTTCCGATGAATTTTGCGGGCGGCGTCGATGCTTCAAAGTTCGGCGAGGAATTCGATTTCGCCCCGGAGGCACCCTTGAAGCTCTTTCCTGCAGTGGCGTTCGTTGCGGCATGCGCTCTGCTTCTCGGGCCCGTGCAACTTTCGGCGCATCACGGATCGTCGAACTACGACATGTCCAAGTCGATTTCCGTAAAGGGCACGTTACCGAGTTCGCTTTCATCAATCCCCACTCCGCGATTCACCTGGAAGCGAAAGACGACAAGGGCGCCGTGGAGCAATGGCTGGTCGAGGCTGACAGCCCGAACAACCTCGGCCCGCGCCGGCTGGACGCGTGATTCGCTGAAAACCGGCGACGCAGGTCACGATCGCGGGAAATCCGCTGAAGGACGGCTCGAAAGTCATGAGGCTGCGAAAAGTAACTTTTGCGGACGGCCATGAACTGAAACCGCGCGAAGGCGACGAGTATTGACGATTCTTTCCAGCGGCCGGAAAAGACCTTCCGGAAGCTCGATCGCAAACAATGAGAGGGAGTTCTGCGGATGCGAAGTTGCTCGTCGATCCTGCTCGTTGGCGCTGCTCGCGGCGCTCGCTCCGCCGGCTTGGCTCGCGCACAGAAACCCGATCGCCGGCGGCGCGAATGCTACCGCTCCGCCCGCAATCTCCGGCGCTGATCTGACCGGGGTCTGGACGCAGTTTCCGCGCATCGGCGGCCGCAGCGCGGGCGAGGGCGGATTCGTTTTCAGCAAGCAGGAACCGGCCATGACGCCCTGGGCGGAAGCAAAATTCAAATCCACCAAGGCGCCGCACACCGGCGGCTACACCGGAGAATCCGACGATACAACCTTGAAGTGCTACCCTCCGGGCGTTCCGCGAATTTATCTTTTTAATTTTCCCATGGAAATTTTTGTCGGTTCCCGGACGCGTGCTGATCGTTCACGAATTCGGCCACTACATCCGCCAGATCTGGACCGACGGGCGGCCGCATCCAAAAGGATCCCAATCCCAGCTGGATGGGCGACTCCATCGGCAAATGGGAAGGCGATACGCTGGTCGTCGACACGATCGGATTCAATGACAAGACCTGGCTCGACCAGGTCGGGCCATCCCCATTCCGAAGCGCTGCACCTCATCGAGCGCATTCCGGCGCATCGCGCCGGACTGCTGCAAATCGATTTTACGTTCGACGATCCGAAGGCTTACACCAAGCCGTGGACGGGAATCAAGCAGTTCAAGCTGCGTTCCGACTGGCACATTTCGGAATACGTGTGCGAGGAAAATTTCGACAACAAAGAAATCGAGGAGATCAGCAAGTAGCGGCTTTCCGCTGCCGAGCAATTCGGACCGGCAGCGGTTGCGCTCGGATGGAACCCCACGACGGAAGTTTATCCCGCCTGAAAGAGTTTACTTCTCCCGTGGCCGCCGCAGGCTTCTCCGGTGCGTACTTCATCAGCGTGCCGCCGTCCGATTCGTAGACCTGCGCGCCCATCGCTCCGGCAATCTTGAATCCTTTGCTGTCCAGCAAATCCGCCGGCGATTGCCGCGCGGTGCGCATGGTTGGATACCACGATCATCGGTTTGTCCTTGGGAATGTCGGCGAGATGTTTTTCGAGGTCGGCCGCCTGGATATTCAGAAACACCGGAAATCCGCCATTCTGGGCGATTTCCGTGGGCCGCCGCACATCGAACAGCACGACGCGTCCGGGCGTCGCCATCAGCGTGTCAAATTCCGCGCGCGTCAGTATTTTTGCCTTGGACGGCGGTTCCGCGGCCGGCTGCTGCGCGAAAGCTCACCGCAGCTGCCAGCAAAATCGAGTGCTAGTAGTTTTCTCACAGCGCTGCTCTCCTGAAATATTGCCGGTCAAGAATTGATTCCCACTTCAGCTTGCTTCGGATCAAACATTCACGCGATGGAAGCAAGCTGCGAGCCGCCATTCTTACACGGAGCTGCCTACACCGCAAAGTGCGTTTGCGAAACTGCGCGGTTCGATCAGGGGACAAACCGACACTGAACAGTCTGCCGATCCAAGCGCTCTCGCCACCCGCACTACGGCACGGCAATCAATTCCCGCGCGCTAGAGCCAGGCCTCGCGGAACCGCCCGCGCCGATCTGCGCGTCGTTACTCAGGTAGTGATAGTCGCTGAATTCGTTCAGCTTGTAGGGCGTTCCCGTTTCGCGATCGACTACATCCAGCGTGCCCAGCACGGCGGTCGCCCGCTTGCTATCGATTTGATCGAAATTTTTCTGGCGCTGCTCGGCGTCTTTGGCCGTCATATCGGAAATTTGCTTCTGGTCCTCGGCAATGTCGGCTTGGGCGCGTTCGCGAATTTCCTCCGCCCGGGCGTTGTCGGGCGGGACAGCCGGATTCGTAACGGTTTTCTGCAGGGCTTCCCACTCTGGCGTGAACTTCCAGCTGGCAATCATCTCCTCCAGGACGTTCTCACCGTCCTGCTCGCGTCCGGAAAACGCGACGTACCCGTACAGCCGGTAAACCAGCCACATCGGGGAGACATTGGGGACATTCGAATCGTCGCGGTCACATACTTGCCTTTGACCGGACGTCCATCCAGCGTGCAGGAAAACGAAACGTCTCCGGCGGTCAGCAGCGAATCGATAAAGCCGAGCTTGGCTGCCGACTGGCTGAAGAACGCGGCCAGATCCTCGCGATCGTTGTTGAAACTGATTTGCGGACTGGTGCATTGCCGCGACACCAGCGTCTCGACGTACGAGCGCGCGAATTGCTGCCCGGAAAGGTAGCGAAGAATCTCGACGCGCGTGCCATCGGCCAGGGTCTGGTAGGCGCCTTCTTTCAGGCCGGTGGCCGCCAGCGCCTGCGACGGCTGCGTAAACGCGCCGACCATGGCATCACCGATCGACGCGCGCACCTGGCCATCCGGCGAATCCATCACCACGCCGTAGCGCACATCTTCCGCGCTCAAGCGGTACGTGCCGCCGACCACGTGCCATCCCACCGGCACGGACACGTGGAAGGCTCCTTCGTGCGGATCGCTCCAGGTGGTGAAATTGAGGGCCGTTGGAGCGCCGCCCAAGCCTCCCGCCAGGTTCTTCAACCCTGGATCCTGGACCACTCCAAAACTTCTCAAGACGCCGGCAAAAACATCCACCGAATTGCCATACACATCGCTCGGAGCTTCCACTCCATAAAAATAAATCGACGCGCCGCCGGGATTATTTGCCCAGCGCAGTATGCCCGCCGCCGTACGCTGCGCGCCTTGCCCGGTAACGCGCGCGGCGCTTTGCAGGGATTGCACCGTACCCCAAGGCATGAGCACGTTAAATTTTCGCGCCAGCTCCTGCAGGAGCGCGGCGGCGCCGCGCGCGTCCAGCACGGGCTGTTTCAGGCGCAGCGGCCAAACCAGCAACTCCTCCCCGCGCGTGCCGCGAATCACGACCTGGCCTGTGGCGCGAACGCGTCCCATGGTCCAGCCGGGAGGCAGGCTGACTACGAATCCGGCAGGATCGTTGACGGTGGTCCAGTTTTTCGGGGCCGCTTCGGGTTTCGGCTCGGTTTTCACCGTGACGGCCTCGGTTGGTTGCAATGCGGGCGCCTCGGGCTGGGGGAACCATCTCGGTTGCGGACGGCACAGGTGGCGCGGCCGGAGCGGCCTCAGCGCTCAGATCCTTTTTCTTGCGTTCATATTCTTCACGGGTCAGCACGCCGTCCTGCAGAGCCTGATCGAGGGCTTTCAGGCGAGCGGCGTTCTCCGCCTGCTGGAGCGCGCCGGCATACAGCGCGCTTTTTTTATCGTTGTATTCCGCCTCGGACAGCACTCCGCCCTTCCATGCTGCGGCGAGCGCGGAAAGCTTTCGCTGGTCTTCCGGAGAAAGTTCCGGCGACGGGGCCCCATTTGCTGCGGAGACTGACTCCGTCTTTACAGGGGCAGGAGGCGCAGGAGCAACCGCCGCAGCAGGGGCAGCAACCACGGCCGGAGGCGATGGCGCGGCGGCAGCCACCGAGGGAGCAGCTGGCGGAACGGCAGGTGTTTTTGCAGGAGGCGCGGGCGTCTTTGCGGGAGGCGCCTTAGACGGCGCCGCAGGCGCAGTGGACGCGGCCGCCTTTGCGGAGGAAGCTGGCACGCCCATCGTAAACGAACCGATGATGTCCTGAGAGACGTTGAAATCGGCCATCAGTTCCTTGCTCGCGCCATTTTTGGCGGACGTGGACGCGATGATGGCGAAGGAAATTTCGTTCGCGGCAAACGTTTCCAAATACATGCGCGTGCGCGGCGCGCTGGAAGTCTCCGCCGCTTCGCCGACGATAAACATGCGCGAAGTGCCGTTCACCGTGCGCACCCCGCGGTCGGAAATGCGGTAACCGGGATGCGAAGTCTCCAGGCCGGAATTCAGAGCCTTCAGGAAGCCGCCGGGATCGATGCCCTTCTGCAGAAAAATCTGAACGTAAGCGCTCTCGCCATGCGCGATGGTGACGCCTGAAGCCGCGTCGGAATTGAACGGCCTGGCCACCCAACCCGGCGGAACACGAATCGTAAATCGCTGCTGCGGATCCACGTAGACGCTGCCGGACTTGCCGCCATTTTGCGCTGCGACTGGCGAGGAAACCGTGCAGGCAAGGGAAACGAAACCCATCGCGGCGGCGATGAGGGCGGAGAAACGCGGCTTAAGGACCTCGGACCGTCCAGGCAAGCTCATAGACATCAGCTTCTGCTCTCGGCTGGGCTGCAGCTTCGAATCAGCAGCTCTTTTAAAAGTACCCTCAATGGCGCAGGGCTGCAAGGCAGTTTGAGTGGCGCATGCTTCAGCTTGCGCGGGGTGGTAGTTGCGCTCAACGAACTTGTCACACCTGGTTGCCCAAACCAACTCCCGCAAGCTAAAGCATGCGCCACCGGACGAGAGTGCTGCAAAAGAAGCCATCGCCATCACGCGGGCAGTTGCTTTCCTTTGGTTTCCTCTCCAAACGGAACGAGCGCCAGGCCCACGACAAAGGCCAGCGCCATCATCGCCACCGGAATTCCAAACGTCTGAAAGTGGCGAATTCCCGCGCCGACAAGAAACGTGAACCCCGCGGCAAAAAAGCGTCCGAGATTGGTGATGAAAGCGAAGGCGCTGGCGCGGCACTCCGTGCCGTACTGCTCCGGCAACCAGAAGGAATAGACGATGAAATTCGCGCCGCCCAGTCCCAACAGCGCCGAGCAGACCAGAAACCAGGCAATGGCGTTTTCCTGTAAATAAAATACATGGGCGAAAGCCAGCCAGATTGAAGACATCATGATCACGTAAAAAATGGCCAGCGTGGCGCGGCGGCCCAGCCAGTCCGCAAGGTGCGGCACGATCAGCGCGCCCAGTACGGTGGCGACGCCCAATAGTGCGGTCGAATAAGAGGCCAGACGCGCGCTTTCCGCCGCGGTTTTCCCCGCGCGTTGCGCGATGTAAGTCATGGCCGTCGGCGAATACACCGATCCGGCCCACAGACCCGCCAACGACACGATCAGGAAAAGAGAATTCACAATGGTGCGCTTGCGATACTGCGGAGAAAAAAGTTTCAGGAACGCGCGGTGCATCTCCCACTTCCCGCCCAGTTCCTGCACCTTATTCTCCCAGCGCGCCGGTTCATGTACGTTGTTGCGGATCAGTCCAATCAGCAGCGCGGGCACCCCGCCTAATGCGAACATCGCTCTCCAGCCGTAATGGCTGCCGATAAATAAATTAGCGATGCCCGCCAGGAAAAATCCGATGTAGTACCCGGTGTGCATCAGTGCCGCGCCCATGGTGCGCCGCTCTTCCGGCCAATCCTCGGAAACCAGCGACGCGCCGATGGCCCACTCGCCCCCAATCCCCACTCCAGCCATGAAGCGGAACACCGCCAGGCTCCAGATTCCGGTGGCAAACGCGGCCAGCAGCGTGAATAGCGAAAAGCACAAAATGCTGAACATCATGGTGCGCACGCGGCCGAAGCGGTCGGCGATTGGTCCCCATACGAGTGCCGTGCCGTAGCCGATCAGGAAGAGAGTGAAGAACAGGCCGCCGTAATATCCGACGTTCGCCGGAGTCGCGGGAATTCCGGAGCGCGGCAAAAGCTCCGTGAGCGCGGGAACCAGCACCAACGAATAGATGAACGAATCCATTCCGTCCATGCTCCAGCCGCCCCAGGCAGCCCAGAAGCTGCGAATCTGGTTGGGCGTGAGCTTCGGTTTGGGATCTGCCGGGGCCGGAGATTGGATGGCGCTCACGCGAGACCGAGGACGTACGCGGCGTTGCGGTCCAGAATTTTTTCCGCGTCTCCGGGCTTCAGGTCGGAATGGCTGATGTATTGAATGGCGTGATCGAAAAGTACGCCGGCTTCGTATGGAAAATCCGTGCCGAGGCAGATGCGGTCCGCGCCCATGGAATCGACCGCGGCGCGCAGCGCCGGCGGGTGGCCGTGGCCCACGCTGCAATACCACATGCGCTTGGCGGTGACCGTCGGCAATTCGGGCAGCGGGTGCTCCCACTTGGAAATATTGTCCAGCCGCTGAAACACCATGGGAATCATTCCGCCCAGGTGCGAATTCACGATTTTCAGCTTGGGATATTTCTGCGGGATGCCTGCCTCGATCAAGTGCATGATCGAGACGGTGTCTTCCATCGGCGCGCCAATCGCCCAGCGCAAATTAAAAGGAATCACGAACGGAGAATCCACACCGTTTCCGGACGGATGGATGTAGACCACCGAGGCGCGGCGGTTCAGCTCCTCATAAAACGGAGCGAAAGCCGGATCGGCGATGGAGCGGTTGCCGATAAACGTGGTGATCGTGGCGCCGACGAATTTCAGCTGGTCGAGCGCGCGTTCCAGTTCCTTCAGGGCTTCGTCCACATGCGGAAGCGGAACAGCGGCAAAGGCCTTGAATCGTTTTGGCCAGCGGCTCACGGCTTCGGCGTACAGGTCGTTGGCTTTTCGCGCGGCGTTTACGGCGTGTTCTTTATTTTCAAAGTGCGGGGCTTGCGGGCAGATATCCAGAATCTGCATCTCGACGCCGTTGGCGTCCATCTGGGCGAAGCGCCTGTCCATTTCCTCCGCGCCCATGCCCGCGCCTTTGTTGCGTTGGGTGCCGGTGTCCACGTTTCCATAGCTTTGGCAGAGATCGAGATATTCGGTGGTCCAGAGATGCGCGTGGATGTCGATGCGCATTCCTTTTTGGGCCTGCGCGCCGAGGTGAGCGCCGGTCAGCAATCCGGCCGCGGCGAGAGAGCCCGCCCGCAGCACTTCGCGCCGCGTGAAACCGCTTCCACTAGCCATGATGGAATTGCCTCCCCGAAAAACGAAACCTCACCCAAAAGCTGCGGACATTGTACGACGAAATGATTTTCGTAGCACAGGCTTCAGCCTGTGGGGGTTGGGGAGACCGGAGACTCATGGCCTTCGCAGCCGGAAGGAAGAGCGACCGCAAAATTCAAAACCGACGGCGGCCGAAACAGATGCGAAAACAAATTACAATGTTGTCATTCTGAGCGCAGCGAAGAATCTCTCTTCGATCCAAGTCCGAGCAAAACCGAAGAAAGAGAGATTCTTCGCTCCGCTGAGAATGACGAACCTGGGTGAGACGGAGGAAGCGGCTAGCGCTGCGAAACCTTGCCCTCGGCAACCCTTGCGTTGTATTCCGCGGATTTACGGCGCGGAATGGTCAGCGCGTTCCAGTCCGGCCCGGCGTAGTGTTTGGCGAGAAACACGATCTGCCCGATGTGATAGGCGTAGTGCGCCACCTGGCGGTGAATGCTCTGCATCACGGAATGCGCCTCGCCGCGAATGTAAGCGGTGCGCGTCAGGTCGGCATCGGTGAGCGGCGCCAGCGCTTCGAACGCCAGCTTCCATCCGGCTTCCCAGCTCGCCAGCAGTTCCTCGCGCGTTGCCGGTGGAGCTTCAAATTCAGAGTCGCGATCGCGATCCGGCTTTTCGCCGTCGCTGTTCAGAAAATCCGTCCACCGCGAGCGCATGTTTCCCGCCAGATGCTTCACAATAATGGCGATGGAGTTGGATTCCTGATCGAGCGTGGCGAACAGTCCCTCGTCCGAGACCTGGGACATCGCGCGGTCTCCCAATTTTTTGTAAAAGCGCATCAGGTCGACGGAATCTTTGAGGCAGGAAGTGGTGAATTCAAGTGCCATATAAGGATTCTGCAACTTTCGCCTTCGGAAAATCAAGCCAGGAAGTAATTTCCGCGAAGCCGCCAGTAGCACAGGCTTCAGTCTGTGGGTTTCCGTTCGTCCTCCGACCGCTGGCACCAAATCCCACGGGCCGAAGCCTGTTCTACAGAGGGCCGTTTGGCGTAAAATGCAGGCATGTCCAACAAACCAGCGCAGACCATCGAAGTGACCTGCCCGTGCTGCCAAGCCAAGCTCACCGTGGATACGGATCTCGCCGTGGTCCTCGCGCACAGCGCGCCCGTGAAGGCCGCGCCCGACGTAGACATCAGCGACGCCGCGCGAATCCTGGCCGATCAGGCGCAGAAGCGCGAAGATAAATTCCGCGATTCCTGGATGGCGGAGAGCCAGAAAGAAGACGTCCTCAACCGCAAATTCGAGGAGGCCCTGAAAAAAGCCAAGGATCAACCCGCCGAAAAGCCTCTGCGCGATTTTGACCTATGAGTAGCACAGGCTTCAGCCTGTGGGAGTTCGTGCTTGAGGATACAGACATTGGATTTGCGCCCGCGCAGACGAAGCGCGGACTCGTCTTTGCCGGGATGAAACCCCACAGGCTGAAGCCTGTTCTACTGGCGGCGCTGATTTTCCTTCCCGTATGCACGTGGTGCAGGACTCCGCAGTCAACTCCATCCGAAAAATCGCAAAGGTTGCCGCGGCCCGTTCCGCTTGGTCGCGGCGCGGCACTCCGGCGCGATGCCGCCACGGGCGAACTGCACGCTGCAGCCCCCAATTCACTGGGATCCGCCTCCCCCGGCGCGATCCGTTCGCGCGTCACCCTGGTACAAGTTCCCTGCACGGTCACCGCGCCGGACGGCACCCAGGTCCGGAGCCTGACGCAAAACGATTTCCACCTATTTGAAAATGGCGCGCCTCAGGAGATCGCCTCGTTTGACGCCGCAGCCACTCCCGCCAGCGTCGCCCTGGTGATCGACGCCAGCCCCAGCATTTTTCATCAACTGGAGGACATGCGCGGGGCGGCGCGGGCGCTGAGCGAAAATCTGTCGCCCGCGGATGAAATCAGCGTGGTGTCATTTTCGGCGGAGGCGCACGTCCTTCTGCCGTTCTCAAAAAATCGCGCGCTGCTGGAGCGGGCCATCGATTCGCAGTATCTGGCGACGGTGGAAAATTCCTCGGAATCGCGAATTTACGAAGCCGTGTTTTACGCGGCGAGGGAACTGTTCGCGGCCCGCACAGGGCGAAAGGCGCTGGTGCTGCTGACGGACGGGCAGGATAGCGGTTTGGGTCTCTCCTGGGATCCGCGCAGCGCGCAGCCCGGCACCGGCGCGGCGGCATCGCGCCTGGCATTTGACGACGTGGCGCGCGAACTGGGAGCTGACGGCATCGCGCTGTTCATCGTCTCCACAGAAAATCGCCCGCACGGGATGACGCCGGAGTGGCTGCAGGCGCACCGCGGCGAAATGCTGGTGACGGCCGAGGCGCGCCGGCAAAATTTCCCGAACTACACGCTGTATCTGGCCGAACTGGCGCGGCGGGCCGGAGGAGAACTTTACTTTCTGCGCGAGAAGGGAAACCTGAATGAGATTTACCGCCGCATCGCGCTGGCGATTCGTGCGCAATACACCCTGGGCTTTTATCCGGCTGAGGGCGCGGCGAAATCCGGATGGCGCGCGTTGCGCGTTGAACTGGCCGCCGGGACCGATGCTCCCGGAGATTCCCGGCTTACGTATCGGAGTTCTTATTTCGTTTCAGCCCATCCATAGACCGCTTGGACGGCTGGAATTAACTCGGAACTGCCTGATTTCACTGCCCTTCGTTGCGATATCGGAATCCCTTAAATCCAAACCAAACGAGCTGAAGCTTGCTCCACTAAGCCCCATGATTACTGCCAGGTACGCTTTTGAATGGCTCGCGTTGACGAGGGATTTTGCAGCATGCTAGCGTGAAGTTTAAGCCCGCTGGGGCCGCGCTTTGCCGGTTTAACCGGGCCGGCCCGCTGGTGGGACCGCGGCGTTCCTTCCCACGTGGTTCGAACGAAAGCGGCAGTAAAGGCACCGTTGACCGGCTCGAAACATCCCGCCGGGGCGATGGAAAGAGCATCTTAAGATGGCCTATAACAAGACCAAACACTTGAATGCGGCGCAAAAGTATCTTCAGCAGGGGAAGATGCCGCAGGCCATCCTCGAATACCAGCAAATTCTGAAGAATGAACCGAAGGATCAAGTCACCCTGATGACGCTGGGCGATCTCTTCGTCCGGCAGGGCGAAACTTTCCAGGCGCTGGAATATTTCGAGCGGCTGGCCAAAATCTTTTTGAATGATGGCTTCACCACCAAGGCCATCGCCATCTATAAAAAGGTCGCCAAGCTGGCTCCCGAAGAGAGCCGCCCGCTGGAGCGCCTGGCCGAGCTTTACGTGCAGCAGGGAGTGCTGAGCGAGGCGCGGCCGCTGTTTTTGCAGCTCGCGGAAATGCAGTTGAAGGCAGGACGGCAGCCGCAGGCTGCTTTGCTGCTGCGCAAGCTTCTGGAAGCCGAGCCCGACAATCTGCGCGTGCAGATACGTCTCGCGGAGTTGCACCTCTCGATGGGCCAGCAGAAGGAAGCCATCGAGACGTTTTATGGCACCATGCAGAGAATTTTTGAACAGGGCGATCATGCCGAGGCGCTGCGCCTGGCGGACCGCATCCTGCAGCTTGATCCGAAGCACCAGGCGACATTCGTTCTGAAAGTAAAAGTATTGACCGCGTCCGGCAAGGGCGCCGAGGCCGGGAAAATTCTGGACACGCTGCCCGATCGCGACGAAGGCGGCGAAACCACATCGATGCTGCTGGCTCTCTACATGGACAGCGGCGATACGGCCAAGGCCGCCGACCTGGCGGAAAAAGTTTTCGCGCGAGATCCCAAGCAGTTTGCCGTGCCCCACCGCCTTGCCGGAACCCTCCTGGAAGCCGGAAACCTGGAACGCTCGCAAGCCATGCTCGGGTTGATCCGCAACGCCATGATCGATTCGGGCGAGCACGAAGCGCTGGCCCAAACGCTTTCCAGACTGATCGACCGGAGATCCGGGCAACTCGAGCCGTTGGAGTGGCTCGTCGATCTGTACGGCCGCGCCTCGGATTCCTTCCGCATGCCGGATGCGCTGGCACAACTGGCCTACGCGTACGAAACTTCGGGCGACAACGCCCAGGCCATGGCCACCTACGAAAAATTGCTGGAGCGCACGCCCGAGGACGAGGCCACTCGCCGCAAGTATCAGAGCCTGCGTGCCAAACTCGGCCTCGAACCGATTTCCGGCGACATCGCGCCGGCCGTCAAACTGGTCGGCCGCAGGAGCCGGCGCCCAGACCCGCCTGCGCCGATCCTCACAGAGCCTGCCCTCGAAGAAGAAACGCAGCGCTACGTGACGCAGGCGCTGACCGACGTCGATCTTTTTTCGAGTTACGGCCTGACGCAAAAGGCGATTGACCTTCTGGAATCGGTCCTGACGCGCGCTCCTCGCGAATCCACGGTGCTCGAACGCCTGCTCGATTTGTCGGTCGGCGCAGGCAATGACCGCCGCACGGCGGAACTGGCCGCGACGCTCGAACAAATCTCCGTGGAACGCAACGACCGCGCCGCCACCGAACGTTTTGCGGAATTGCGCAAGCGCTTCCAGAAAGCCGCGGGAATTTCTGCGCCGCAGGAAACATCCAAGCCCGCCGCGGCCGCTCCGGTCGAGGCCCCCGAATTTGTAGTGCCGGTGGTGCAGGCGGAGCTGGACGAACCCGTTGCAGCAGCTGCCCCCGTGCCCGTGCCGGCGGCCCCGGAAGCCATGGGCATTCCGATGCCCGTAGAGTCTGTGGTGCACGAAGTGGATTTGTCCGACGAGTGGGCCGCGCTCTCGCAACAGCTGGAAACGACCATGCGCGAGGATTCCGCCGCAGACGTTGCGGGATCCGCGATTCCCTTTGAAGAGACGCAAGTGGAAACGCCGGTGCTCATTCCGGCGGATCAGGAACACGCGGCGGCAGTGAGCGCATCCGAGTTGCCTTCCTTCGAACTCGAACTGCAACCTGCGGCGCCGGCAAATGCCGCCGAAAAAAATGGTTCGGCCGTGGCGAACTCGTTGATTGCCGATCTGGCCGAAGATATGGACTCCGTGGTTTCAGCGCTTGGTTCTTCCGCCCAAGCCGCGCCCGCCGAACGGCCCAAGGCAGCCGCGCCGCCGCGCGAAGCGAGCCGGCCGCC
Source organism: uncultured Acidobacteriota bacterium (assembly GCA_963774805.1). GTDB lineage: Bacteria > Acidobacteriota > Terriglobia > Acidiferrales > UBA7541 > Palsa-360. The sequence goes on along the minus strand of CAVZGK010000013.1, from coordinate 30,318 downwards.
CGCTCGCCCCAGTTCCGGAAACGGCGCTCCGCCGCAGGCGGCCGCCGAACCGCTTAGCGGTCCGCTGGGCGACCTGTTCGAAGAGTTTCGCTCCGAGCTGGGCGAATCGGGCAAAGAAGACGAAGACCTGGAGACGCATTACAATCTGGGAATCGCCTACCGCGAAATGGGTCTGCTGGAAGAGGCCATCAGCGAATTCCAGAAAGTAGCCAGCTCCGTCGACAAGGGGCCCGCTTTCCGTTATGCCATGCAATGTAGTACGCTGCTGGGCCTGGCATTCATGGAGAAAGGGCAACCGGCCATCGCTGCAATCTGGTACGAACGGGCCCTCAAGACGCCTGGACTGGACCAGGAATCGATTCTTGCGCTGCGCTACGATTTGGGAGTCGCCCAGGAACTGGCGGGCGATACGCAGGGCGCTTTCAGCAGTTTTTCGCAGGTCTACGCAATGAACATCGATTATCGTGACGTGTCCGAGCGGATTGCCCTTCTCGGGAAGGCGCGGTAGACGCAGCCCGAATGAAATCTTTTCTGCACGTGTTGTTGACCCTGGATGTATTCCTCCTCGGAGTGCTGCTGATTCTGGTGCCCTGGCTGGGCTACTGGGATCACAATTTTTTCCTGGACAAGTACCCCGCGCTGATTCCCTTTGTCCTGCATCCTTCCGTGAGGGGAGCGGTGACCGGACTGGGCGGCCTGGATGTGCTGCTGGCCTCAAGCATGCTCCGGGGACGGACGGAATCGGTTGCCTCCCGAGCGTAGACCCATCGTTTGTTACGTAACCGACCGCCGGGCATTTTCTGCCGCGCCTGGCGCTGCTTCGACCGTTCCCACCGAACCCGATAATCACCCGCTACACGATGCCATCCGGCGCGCCGCTGCCGCCGGCGCCGCCTTGATTCAGATTCGCGAGAAAGATCTCGACGCCCGGCCGCTGCTGGATCTGGTGCGGTTCGCGGTGGAGGCAACGCGGGATTCCGGCGCGCGCGTGCTGGTGAATGACCGGCTGGATGTTGCTCTCGCTGCGGGTGCTGCCGGCGTGCATCTCGGTGAGAATTCCCTGCCGCCCGAAACGGTGAACGAATGGCGGCGCGGCGCAGGCCAATCGGAATTTCTGATCGGAGTTTCGTGCCACTCGCTTGAATCCTGCCAAAAAGCTGCGCGCGGCGGGGCCAACTATGTTTTTTTTGGCCCGGTGTTTGCGACGCCGTCGAAGGCGGCCTTCGGCGCGCCGCAGGGCCTCGATCGTCTTCGGGAGGCGTGCCAGGCGATCGAAATTCCAGTGCTGGCAATCGGGGGGATTACCTCCCAAAATTTTCAGTCTTGCCTGGAGGCTGGCGCGGCGGGAATCGCCGCGATCCGCTGGTTTCAGGAAAAGTAGCGCCGGCTTCACAGGTTGCGAAAAATTCCCCTTTTTGTCATTGAGCGCAGCGAAGAATCTCTCTTCGATCCAAGTGCAAGCAAAGAAACAAGGAGGGATTCTTCGCTTCGCTCAGAATGACAACTTTTTGAACTTTTCGCAGCCTGGTTTACGATGCAGTTCGGCTGTTCCCGCTGATCTTTGAACGAACCGACGAAGCCGGTTCGTTCATACCCATTCCACGCCAAGATTTTTCAATTTTTCCCTAAGCCCGTACATATCCAATCCCAGCTCGCCGGCTTTTAACCGTTCGCGGTTTTTCGCTTCCTTGGCCAGACGCGCCTCGCAGGCTTTCACGACTTCGGCGGCCTGCTGCCGCGGCACGACCACGATGCCGTCGACGTCTCCCACGATGATGTCTCCGGGATGGACCAGGGCGCCGGCGCAAACGATGTCGATATTCACGTAGCCCGCGGTTTCCTTCACGGTGCCCTGCGCGGAAATGGCGCGAGAAAATGCCGGGAACTGCATGGCCGTCAGATCGGCGACGTCGCGCACGCCGGCGTGAATGACCAAGCCTTTGATCCCATGCGCCTGGCACGAAGTAGCCAGCAACTCGCCGAAAAATCCGTCGGTGGAATCGGAATGGGTGGCCACCACCAGGACGTCTCCCGGCTTGCACACTTCAATCGCCGCATGAAACATCAGGTTGTCGCCGGGATGGCAGAGCACGGTGACGGCCGGGCTGCCGATTCGCGCGGTGGGATAAATCGGACGCATATACGGAAGCATCAGGCCGGTGCGGCCTTGCGCTTCGTGCACGGTGGCGGTGCCGAACTCGCCGAGTTTGCGGCATAGTTCCGGGTCCGGGCGTTCAATGTTGCGAACGATTCTGGGTTTCATGCGGGTAACTCTCCCCTGGCTTTCGAGTCACGCAGGCTCATCGGGCTGCGGAAAAGGTTCATTATTTTGTCATTCTGAGCGAAGCGAAGAATCTCTGTTTGTTTCTTTACTTGCACTTCGATCGAGGAGAGATTCTTCGCTTCGCTCAGAATGACAGCGTTTTTAGCCTTTCCGCAGCTCCAGCTGGTGTTGCCGGCGCAAATCCCTGATCAGATCTTTGTAGGGCACGGCTTCAGCCGTGCCGTAACGCGTGCACGATTTTTGCGGCTTTAGCCGCTGGATCGTTTCGCCTCTCATGTTCACCTAGGCGCTCCCGTCACTGACGTTTGTTCTAATTCATCCAAAAATCCACAGGCTGAAGCCTGTGCTACTCAATTCCCTAACAGCGCCGCGGGATTTGTCACCGTCATTCGCCGGATCTGCTCTACGCTAAAACCGCCGTCCAGCATTTTTTGCGCGAACATTGCGAAGCCTTCCGCGACCGGCGGGTTAATCGTCTGCCCGAGATCGGTGGAGAGCACGCAGCGCTCCGGACCCACCACGCGGATGGCTTCCAGCACCGCGTTCCAGGGCGCTTTTCCCGTGTGCATGGTGGTGAAGCAGTGCTCGATGAACGCGCCCAGGTCGGCCAGATGCTTTTGTTCGTCGGCAGTCAGGTTTTGCGACGGAAACTCCGCGTGCGTCACCAGCACCCTTTCCGTGCCCATTTCGCGCGCCGCCTTCACCAGCGCGAAAATTTCCACGCGTCCCAGGTGGCCGGTCGCCAGGATCATGTTGTGCCGGGCGATCAGCTCGATGCAGCGGCGAGCGGTCTCGGTAAGTTCACCCTCATCGTCCACTACCGTGAGCGGCGGCGGAGCGATTCCCTGTCCGGCAAGCTCGCGCTGAATCTTTGCCCAGAATGGCAGCTTGGTGCTGGGACCATCGACGCGCCCAGCGGTTTCATTTTGCGCGTCGACTGTTGGGAACCAAACCACTTTGCAGCCGGAGCGGCCCGCGAGTTCCAACGCCACGGGATTCAGGCCGCCGACGGAATGGTTGAGCGTGATGGCACCGTACGCGGCGATTCCGGGGACGGCCTTGCTGACCACCTTGGCGCGCTCGGCGGTCGGAAAATAATGCGATTTGAGAACAAACCCTTTCAGACCGCGCCCCAGAAATTCCTTGGCCAGATCAAGATCGTCCACGCGCCGCTCGATGACATCCGGGGCGACGTGCACTTGTAGGTCGTATGCGCCCTGCAGGCATTGCCATGCCGCATCGGAAACCGGAGTAACTTTCGCACCCGCCGCGCCTTCGCCCGCGCTTGCTGACATCATGGTGGCCTCTGTGGGACAGCCACTCCTGGCTGTCCGGTTTTGCCCTGGCAATGCAGCAGAGGGCAGCCATCCGTGGCTGCCTCACAACATTAAATGAATACCTAAATCCGGAACCGGCCAGGTAAACCAGCAGACTATACCCTAACGCTGTGAGAATTCACTAGGGGGCGGGTAGCACAGCGACTCTTCGCTGTGCGGGGTTTGCGACCTAGGGTGGGACTGGGCTTACCGCGTTGGCAAAAATCGCACAGCGAAGAGTCGCTGTGCTACGGAAGGCTACGACTCGAAGATGACTTGCGCCATGGCCATGTTCCCGTCATGCGTGATGGTGATGGCAATGTTCTTCACGCCCAGGCCGTCGGCAATCGCGCGCGTGGCGCCGGATAATTTCAGGGTCGGCTTGCCGCTGGGCTCTCGCACGACTTCGATATCCACCCAGCGCACGCCGCGGCTCCAGCCGGTTCCCAGCGCCTTCATGGCCGCTTCTTTGGCGGCAAATCGTCCGGCGAAGCGCTCCGCGCTGTGGCGATGCTTTTCGCAATAGCGAATTTCCGCCGGCGTAAAAACGCGCTCCAGCAGGGCGCGCCCGCGGCGGGCGATGGCCGCTTCCATGCGGTCGATGAGAGTGATATCCACGCCCAGGCCGACGATCATTCAGGCTCCTCGTGCACGTTGGTCAAATTTCATTCTGCTCGAGGCGGACTGGTTGAGGCGCCGCGAGCGTTCTCTAGATGAAATTATACCGCCCGGCCCGCCGGGAGACAGAAGTAGACACCTTACGTTAAAGTGGTGAGTAGGACACAGCCAGCGAAGGGACGAAACTCGGGAAATATGGCGCGCGCAATCAAGATTCGAACGGCGGGACGCAGTTCACCGAAGCGCAAAGTAGGCCGCGCGCGAGCTCCGCGGGAGAGCGGAGCCGGGTGGAACATTCGCCGGGCACACGGCTTACAGGTTGTAGAATCACGCGCGCTCGGGAAGATCAACTGGATCGCACACGGGTTCAGCACGCGGCCCGGCGGCGCAAGTCTGCTGGAAGGAAAACCGGCGCTGAACCTGGGCTTCACGGAGTGGGACGAGCGCGAACGCGTCACGGCCAATCGCCGGAAATTCGCAGCCGCGGTCGGTGCTCGCGCGATGGAGCTTGTAGCCCTGCGGCAATTCCACTCGGACGTAATTTATGTGGCCGCGTCCGCAAACGGGAGCGAAGCGCCAAAGGCCGATGCGCTGATCACGAACACTCCCGGCCTGCTGCTTGGGGTGCAGACGGCTGATTGCGTGCCGATCCTGCTGGCGGACACGCGTCGCCGTGTGGTGGCCGCCGTTCACGCCGGCTGGCGCGGAACCCTGGCGCGCATCGTGCAAAAAACACTGGGACGGATGCGCATGGAATTTGGCACGCGCGCCCGGGACGTTGTGGCTGCGATCGGTCCAGCCATCGGCGACGGCTGCTATGAGGTCGGCCCGGAAGTCGCGCAGGCGTTCGCCACGCAGTTTCCTCCGGCCGCGGAGTGGTTTGACGGGCCGTTCGAACAACTGGCTTATGGCGAAGAGCCTCTGTGGCTGCCGTGGCTGACCATGATGCCGCCTGGGCACGTGCCTCCGCCGCCTCGCGTCCAGCTGGATTTGCGCGCTGCGAATCGATGGCAGTTGACGAACGCAGGCGTGCCGGAAAAGCAGATCGATGTAAGCGATTTGTGCACAGCATGCCGGACGGATTTGCTCTTCAGCTACCGCCGCGAAGGCGCGAAGACTGGGCGGCTGATGGCGGTAATCGGCGTTAAGTAGGACAGGCTTCAGCCCGTCGATTTCGATTCCGCAGGCACGGAAGCAATCCAGAGGATGACGGTCTTGTGTAACCTCCACTTGCAAAGTGCCGCACAGGCCAGCGCGTGAAGCCGAACTTTTGCCGCGCATTTTATGGCACGGCTTCACAGGCTACGGAAAAAGTCTCTCGATTTGTCATTCTGAGCGAAGCGAAGAATCTCTCTTCGATCTAAGTGTGAGCAAAAAAGAACAAAGAGAGATTCTTCGCTTCGCTCAGAATGACAATTTGTTGAGTTTTTCTGCGGTCTGTGAAGCCGTGCCTTACAAAACCCACGCCTACGAGGATTGAGCTGAGAGTGCTCCAAATGCGATAGCTGTGCCCGCGATGGCCGTAATCGGGATGAAGCAGGACAGCGGCTCTTTATCGTAAGCCTTTACGAAAGGCTCGCCGCCCGAATTTTGCGCCTCAGGCGGGTGTCGGGGCTTAGCGGCAACGGCAAAAACCGCACAGCGAAGAGTCGCTGTGCTACCGCAGCTCCACGAGCGGGCTGGGCGTTTCCATCAGCGCCAACTGTCCGCACGCGGCGAACACATCCTGCCCGCGGGAATAGCGCACGAAAGAAGGCACGCCTTTGTCGACCAGCACGCGCTGAAATTCCTCGATGCTTTCCGCAGTGGGTGAACGGTAGGGCAGGCTGCCGGGATTCCAGGGAATCAGATTCACCTTGGCGCGAAGGTTGGCGATGAGCCGCACCACGCGCCGCGCGTCTTCCGGCGTGTCGTTCACTCCGCCTAGCAAAACATACTCAAACGTGAAATATTCCCGCGGGCGCAGCGGAAATTTCCGGCACGCTTCCAGCAGCACGGCCAGCGGATATTTGCGGTTGATGGGCATGAGAGCGTCGCGCTGCTCATCGCTCGAGGCATTCAGCGAAATAGCCAGGCTGGGCCGGATTTTTTCCTGCGCCAGGCGCTCGATGCCGGGAACAATTCCGCTGGTGGAAAGCGTCACGTGCCGCGGACCCAGTCCCACGCCCTTGGGATCGAGCAGAATGCGCACCGCCGCCATGGTCGCGTCATAATTAAGAAGTGGCTCGCCCTGGCCCATCAGCACTACGTTCGTTTGCGGGGCGAGCTTTTCGCGATTTTCTTCCAGCGCCACCAGCACCTGCCCCACAATTTCCCCGGCCGTAAGATTGCGAATTAAGCCCAGTTGCGCGGTGAGACAGAAGTGGCAATCCACCGCGCAGCCCGCCTGCGTCGAAATGCAAATGGTCTGGCGGCCGTCGCGCGGCATGAAGACAGCTTCGATCTGCGCAGGTTTGGAATTTGCAGGGCTCTCAGAAGCGCTGCCGGCAGGCGCGCCGATGGAAAACAGGTAGCGGATGGAACCGTCCACGGACGGAAATCTGCGCCGGATGCGCGGCGGAGTGATGCGGGCATCGTTCGTGAGGCGCTCGCGTAGAGCCGCGGGAAGGTTGGTCATTTCGGAAAACGAAAAGCGCCGCTCGGCGTACAGCGCGTGGTGCAATTGCGCGGCGCGGTAGGGCTTTTCGCCGAGCGAAGCGGCAAACTCCCGCAATTCCTCCGTTGATTGTCCGAGCACTTCGACCGGCACGATTCGTCTCCTGGAGCGTACATTCATAGTAACATGCGCTCGCTGGGAGCCGCGAAGCCGGCCGCAGGGCGGTGGTCCCCAAGGAGCGTAACCGCGGGCCGGCTGATTGATGCGATACCGTAAGGTAAGCGATACCTAGTAGAGACAGCCGTGCTACGATTTAAACGGATGTTCAATTGCTCCGGAAGAGCGAGGTAGCATCAGATATGGTGGAAAGCAAAAGTGTCAGACCCCGATCAACCCGCCTCCACTTCGCGATTTCCGTGTTTATTTACGGAACCGCGGAAAACGGCGCGCCCTTCAAGGAAATTACCCAGACCGTAGCCGTGAATGCGAATGGGTGCCTCATCGAACTCCTGGCACGCGTCGCGAAAGACCAATCGCTGCTGCTGACGAACATGAAATCAAATGAAGAAATGATCTGCAGCGTGGTGAGCGTGGCCAACCCGATCAACGGCAAGACCGCCGTCGGACTTCGATTCTCGCAACCGTCGCCGCGTTTCTGGGGATTGGCATTTCCTCCCGAGGACTGGGATCCCGCCGACCGCAAGCGCCACAGCAAGCGCTAATAATCCAGGCCTTCCGCGCCTCCGCCCGCGGGATAATTTCCGTACACTTCCTTCAGTTCCCGAACGGGCCAGACCATCGAAACTTCACCGCCATCAAGTCGCGCTCCCTGCCGCACGTGTGACACAATAGGAACATGAATCAGCCGGTGCGTGACATTCAACGAGCGGAACTGCCGAACGGTCTGGTGATCGTTACGGAGAAAATGCCGCATGTGCGTTCGGTTTCGGTGGGCATCTGGCTGGCTACGGGATCGCGCGCGGAGGCTGCCGGGCGCAACGGGATCGCGCACTTCATCGAACACATGGTGTTCAAGGGCACTCACAAACGCAGCGCCGAGGAAATCGCGCAGTCGGTGGATTCGGTGGGCGGGATGCTGGACGCGTTCACGGGCAAGGAAATGACCTGCTTCAACGCCAAGGTGCTCGACGAGCATCTTCCCGTGGCCGTCGATGTGCTCTCCGACCTGGTGCTGCATCCGCGATTCGACGCCGATGACATTTCCAAGGAAAAACAGGTAGTCCTCGAGGAAATCAAGATGGAAGAGGACAACCCGGAATACCTGATCCACGAATTATTCACGCAGAATTTCTGGCAAGGACATCCGCTGGGCATGCCGATCCTGGGGACGCCGGAAACCGTTTCGCAATTTTCGCGCGACGCGGTGTCCGAATGTTTTGGGGAATGGTACGCGCCGAACCGCGTGGTGGTGACGGCCGCAGGAAATCTGGAGCATGCGCGCCTGGTGGATCTGGTGGCGCGGGAGTTCGAGGGCGCGGCGCGCTCGGCGCCCGCGGCGCGGAACACCCCGCCGGACATGCGTGCGTGCGTCGAACAGCGCGACAAAAAGGAACTGGAACAGGTGCACATCGTGCTCGGCGTGCCGTCCTATCCGCTGGCCCATGAACGCCGCTACGCCGCATCGCTGCTGAACGTGATTCTCGGCGGCGGCATGTCTTCGCGGCTGTTTCAGAATATTCGCGAACGCCAGGGGCTGGCGTATGCCATCGAGAGCGATTTGTCTCCTTATACCGATTCCGGAGTGCTGTCCGTGTACGCCGGGACTTCCCGGGAATCCGCGGCCAAGCTGATTCGCTCGGTGTGCGACGAATTCCGCAGCGTTCGCGGCGACGGAGTGAGCGCCGAGGAATTGCGCCGCGCCAAGGATCATCTGAAGGGCTCGATGATGCTGTCGCTGGAATCGACCAGCGCGCGCATGTCCAACCTGGCGCGGCAGGCCATGTATTTGCGCCGCTTCATCTCGCTGGACGAAATGCTGTCTTCGATCGAGGCGGTGACGCGCGAGGAAGTGCACACCATCGCCCGCGATTTCTTCGAACCCGATCGCATCACACTCACCGTGCTGGGCAGCCTGAATGGGTTTCGCGCGACGCGCGAGTTGCTGGCTTGAAGTGGGGCAGGCTTCGGCTTGCGGAGTTTAGCCCACCCTAATTTAAACCTCGCAGGCTGAAGCCTGCGCCACTGTAACTCCCATACATTTGTTGATGAAATCGCATCTGCCGGATTGACTCTCGCCCCACTGTTTGCCATCATTCGGTGGGCCTGCACTTCAATGCGCCGGCCCGCCGGGGGATTTTATCAGTCTGCGCGTAACGATTCTGGGGTCGGGTAGCTCGGGCAACTGCACGCTGCTCGAGACGGATACGACCCGGCTTCTGGTGGACGCGGGGCTCGGCAAAAAAGAAACGCTGCGGCGCCTGGCCGCGGTAGGGCGCGAAGTCGACCGGCTCGACGGCATCGTAATTTCCCACGAACATTCCGATCATATCGGTTCACTGGCGCAGGTGCTGGGGCAGTGGCGCACGACCGTCTATCTGAACGAAGCCACGCACACCGAAGTGTTGCGCATCCTGCCGCAAACTTCGCACAAGCGCCTGGACCGCGTGGAACACATCCGCGCGGGGCAGCGTTTCATAGTGGGCGACATCGAAGTGTCGCCATTCTCGATTCCCCACGATGCAGTCGATCCACTGGGATATACGTTTCGCGCGTACGGAGTGAAAGTGGCGGTGGTTACCGATCTGGGCTACCTGCCGGAACTGGTGAAGGTGCATCTGCGGGAATCCGACTGCCTGATGCTGGAATCGAATCACGATCTGGAAATGCTGAAGGTGGGGCCCTACCCCTGGCACATCAAGCAGCGCGTGATGAGCCGCACCGGGCACCTCTCCAATCACACCGTGAGTGAATTTCTAGCCGATGCGGAAGCGTTTGACGGCCACCCGCGCTACGTGATCCTCGCGCATCTTTCCGAAAACAACAATAATCCGGACGTGGCGCGCATTTCGGCCGCTGAAGCATTAGGACGTCGCACCGGCAGCGCCGCCTTCTCCGGTGAATTGATGGTCGCCTCGCAGGAAATTCCGCTGAACACGCTGCATCTGTAGAAGTAGTATTAAAAAAGGCCTGGCCTGCCAACTTCGAATGGGTTTCCGGGACGGAAGCCCTGGTTTTTCGCCTTCCTGAATGTCTCGGCTAAACAGGCCACGGGAAGATTTAAATGTTGTCATTCTGAGCGGAGCGAAGAATCTCTCTTTGTTCTTTTTGCTTGCACTTAGATCGAAGAGAGATTCTTCGCTCCGCTCAGAATAACAATACCAGGTGTTTTTCCCGCAACCAGCAAAACCGCGACCCGCAAATCGCCATAATAAGATGCTTCGCAATTACTTGCTCTCATACCTCCGGAAAAAGGAATCGGGCTTCCATGTCGGCCGCGCCGCATCGTCGGCGATGCGCTCGATCACCTGTTCGAGCAGCACGTTGAATTGTGCCGCAGCGTGCTTGTCCACGGGCTGCTGCAGGTCGTCAGAGGGCGCGTGGTAGCGATCGGTGAGCCACTGCTTTTCGAGCGCGGCCTCGGGCGAGCCCTTTTCATTTCCGAATTTCAACACGACCGCCGGAATGCCCTGGCGCACGAAGTTGTATTGGTCGCTGCGAATAAAGATATTGCGCTGCGGCTCGGGATCAGGTTGCGGGCGGATCCCCAGTTCCTGCGCCACCGCGCGAACATCATCTCCGACCGTGGATTCTTCCAGCCCGTAGACGGTCACGATCTTCAGCGGGTACAGCGGCAGGAACATGTCGGTGTTGATGTCCGCGACCATGCTGCGAACGGGCACGGTGGGATTCAGCGAGAAATACCGCGACCCCAGCAAACCCTTTTCTTCTCCGGTCACGATCACAAATAGGATGGAGCGCTTCGTCTTGATGTTCTCTTCCTTCAGGTGGTCCGCGATTTCCAGAATGGAAGCGACTCCGGAGGCGTTGTCCATCGCGCCGTTGTAAATCGAATCGCCGTTGATGGGCTTGCCGATTCCCAGGTGATCGATGTGCGCGGACATCACCACGTACTCCTCTTTTAATTTCGGATCCGAACCGGGATAGATGGCCGCAATGTTCTGCGATTCCGCGGCGCCGTGCTTCACGGCGGTTTTGGCCTTGAGCCTTGCGGGAAGCGCGAAACGCGGAAGGGGCTTGCCGGATTCGGCGATGGCCACGAGTTCGCCAAACGTGTGGCCGCTGCCGGCGAATAGTTCATCGGCATGGTCAGGATTCCATGCGATGGCGATCTGCTCGCCCTCGGTTTCATCCATGCCCGGGGCCGCCAGCTCCATGGTTACCTGAAACCGGCTGGAGGCCACGCGCGGCCAGGGCACGTCCATATGATGCGGGTTGGGAATGCCGATCGTGCCGATGATTCCGGCGCTCTTCATGGCCGCCCAGCGTTCCCCGCTGGACTGGGCGTGCGCCGCAAGAGCGCTGGACATCGAACCGGGCGCGCCGCCGATATACACCGCGATCTTGCCCTTGGTATCGACACCCGCGAAATCGTCATACTTCAGGTCCGGAACGCGCAGGCCGTAGCCGACAAAGCACAGGCCGGCATCCACAGTGGGCGCGGGATCGACGCGCGTGCCGATGATGGCGTCCTCTCCCAGCTGCAGCGTCTGCGGCGTGCCGCCATGATCGAGCAGCAAGCTTGAATTGGATTCGTCCAGCTCCTTGGTAATGAATTTCACCGGCTGGAGGTAGCCCTGCTTGCCGGCAGGCTTCAAGCCGTCGCGCTGGAAATGCGCCGCAACGAATTCCGCGGCCTGGCGATGCCCTTCGCTGCCGGTGTTGCGGCCCTCGAGCTTGTCCGAGGCGAGGTATTCGATATAAGACCACCAGCGCGATCCGTCGGAGGCGTCCCCAGCGAAGAGAGATGACGCTGCCAGAACGGCGAGAATAACGAAGCCGGCGTTTCTTTTCATGGAAGCCTCCCACTTGGGAATGGCACTCGCGGTGCGAGCTGGGAATACGGTCGTCTGGAGCGGACTGGGCTCTGCAACTTCAGCCACGATATAACAATCATCCGCAGTTGATCAATGCGGTACGGAGTCCTGGTAGACGCGATACCAGTCCTCGGCAATTTCGCGCTGGGCCTGTTCCAGGGTCAGGCTGCCGGAACAGACTTCGGCGCGCAGATAGCCCTCGACGCGATCTTTGGCGCGGGCGCCGCCATCGGCAACGGAAGTTTCAAACGGTTCGGGCCACAGATTTTGGGGATCGGTGGGATTGCCGCCGAGCTCGAGCGGAATGAAATGGTCTTCTTCGTAATCCCGCAGTCGCGAATCGGAGTAGCCGTACTCTCTGATCTGCTCAACCTTCAGCCGGTGCGTGTAGTTCTGGTCCGGACGGATCGACCTGGTGCTCCAGCGCGGATTGCAAATCGTCTCGCGAATATTCTGCTGAGAGATGCGCGGATTGGTGGCGCCCGGAGTGCGCACCGGATCAGGATAGATGTCGGCGGGCCCCACGTGCGCGGGAACCGGAGCAGGAGCGGCGCCGGAATCCGAAGGCTGCGCGCTGGCATGAGAGCGGATGTACCACGCGGCGATGAGAAGAAATAAAATCAGGATCAAGATTAGTACGAGCCGTGGGACGAGGTTGCGATTCGCCATCGGCTTAAAGTTTAACTCAACTGGCAAGCGGCGCCAGCGTCGCAGACGTTGGCTTGCGAGGCTTCGCGGCGATGGCAGGGATCAAAAGACCCCACAGACTGAAGTCTGCGCCACCGGCGCGACACGGGCCGCGTTCTTCGGGTATCATTGTCCAGGGCTTTTCCCCAGCTTATTTCCGATTCGATCGCCGCGCCCGGCGACACTGGCGCGCGCCCCGAGGGAGTTTCGATTGATTTCACGATATACGCGCGAAGAGATGGGCAAGGTCTGGACCGAAGAGGGAAGATTCCGCCGCTGGCTGGAAGTGGAGCTGGCCGCGACCGAAACGCTTGCCGAATCGGGGGTGGTTCCGGCAGCGGCTGCAGAAAAAATTCGCACCAAGGCCCGCGTCGATGCGGGAGTTGTGAAGCGCATCGCGGAGCTGGAAGCCAAGGTCAAACATGACGTCATCGCCTTCACCATGGCCGTGGGCGAAACGATTGGCGACGCGGACGCCGCGCGCTGGCTGCACTACGGGCTGACTTCCAACGACATCGTGGACACGGCGCAGGCCCTGCAGCTTCGCGAAGCCTCACGCCTGATTGAGCACGGCCTGGTGCGCTTCGGGGAAGTGCTGGAGCGCCGCGCGCACGAATTCAAGCACACCCCGCAAATCGGCCGCACGCACGGGATTCACGCCGAGCCCATCACCTTTGGACTGAAGGTGGCGAACTGGTTCGCCGAAAATCGGCGCAACCTGGAACGCTTCGGCCAGGCCGCGCGGCAGATGGCGGTGGGAAAAATTTCCGGTGCCGTGGGCAATGCCTCGCACCTCGGCCCAGACGTGGAAGCGGCCATCTGCAAACGGCTGGGGCTGGACGTGGCTCCGGTGGCGTCCCAGGTGATCCAGCGCGACCGCCACGCGCAGTATGTCTCGACGCTGGCGATTCTGACCGCCACGCTGGAAAAAATCGCCCTGGAAATCCGCCACCTGCAGCGCACCGAAGTGCGCGAGGCCGAGGAACCTTTCGGCGGCGAGCAGCGCGGCAGTTCGGCCATGCCGCACAAACGCAATCCGGTTTCCAGCGAGCAAGTTTGCGGCCTGGCGCGCCTGGTTCGTGCGAACGCGACCGCGGCGTTTGAAAACATCGCGCTGTGGCACGAGCGCGACATCTCGCACAGCTCCGTCGAGCGCGTAATTCTCCCCGATTCCACGATCCTGGCCGACTACCTGCTCACGCGCATGACCGACATCGTTTCCGGAATGCGCGTTTTTCCCGACCGCATGCGCCGCAACCTGGACGCCACCGGCGGCCTGGTTTTCTCCGGCCAGCTGATGCTCGACCTGATCGAAGCGGGCGCGCCGCGCGAAGATGCTTACAAATGGGTGCAGGAGCATGCCATGGGCGCCTGGGAAACGGAAACCAATTTTCGCCAGCGAGTGGTCGCCGATCCGCGCATCAAAATCTTTCTGGATCGCGCGGCGCTCGAAAACACGTTTGACCTGAACCGGCATTTGCAGTACGTGGATGCGATTTTTGACCGCGTGTTCCAGCCGGCCACGCGCGGAGCGAAAGCCGGCTGATCGCTAGCCGGCTGAGTTCAATTCGAAACAGCAACTGTTTCCTTCTGAATCGACGTATCGGACTTGACGTCGCTCTGATATTGACACTGCATTTCTCCAGCCCACTATGAACTTCCCCTCCATACGCATCCGAAGTTGACCTACTGCGCGCGGGCATCGTTGCGCAATTCCTTTCCCAGCAGCGGCAATCCACACGGGGGTAAACGTGTCTTCGATTACATCTCTCAAGGGCATTATTCTGGTGGCGGACGACAATGAAAGCATCCGCGAGCCGCTGATCGAAATGTTGCGCATGAATTGCTACCGCGTGATCGCCGTGGAAAACGGCGAGCAGGCGTTCCAGCAGGCGTGCTCACAGAACCGTGGATCTGGTGCTGCTGGATGTAATGATGCCGGGGCCAGCGGTTTTCTCGGTTTGCCGGGCCATCAAGGCCCGGCCCGAAACCCGCCTGCTGCCTGTCGTCCTGATCACCGGCCTCGGCCTGCGCGGAGGATCGCATCCGCGGCATCGAAGCGGGCGCGGATGATTTTCTGCACAAGCCGGTGAAGAAGGAAGAGCTGCTGGCGCGGGTGCGTTCGCTGGTGCGGCTGAAGCGCTACACGGACGAACTGGAAAACGCGGAGACCGTGCTGTGCACGCTGGCCCGCAGCATTGAAGCCAAGGATCCCTACACGGAAGGGCCACTGCGACCGGCTGTCGCGCTATACGGTGTCGCTTGCGAAAAGCTGGGATTGTCCCAGGAGGATCTGCGTCGACCTTGCGGCGCGGCGGAATCGTTCATGACATCGGCAAAGTAGCCGTGCCGGAATTTGTGCTGCTGAAACCCGGCCCGCTCGATCCCGCGGAACGCAAGATCATGGAGGAGCACACCGTGATCGGCGAGCGCATTTGCGCGCCGCTGAAATCGTTTCGCAACGTTCTGCCAATTATCCGCTCGCACCACGAAAAACAGGATGGCACAGGCTATCCCGACCATCTGAAGGGCGAAGAAATTCCGCTGACGGCGCGAATCCTGCAAACCGTGGACATCTACGATTCGCTGACCACCGACCGGCCCTATCGCAAGGCGCTTTCCCAGGAGAAGGCGCTCGAAATCATGTGGGAAGAAACGCGGCGCGGCTGGTGGGATGCGGAACTGGTCGGCGCGCTGGAAGAATTGCTCCAGGAATCCCCGCTCGCTTTCACGGAAATAGCGCCTGAAATCGGTCTGGTGGCACAGGCTTCAGCCTGTGGGGTTCGTCAGAACTTGCAAAGCTCTAAGCGAACGGAATTCCACAGGCTGAAGCCTGTGCTGCTTACACGCGCTGAACGTAGCGCGCTTCCGAAGTATCCACTTTCACCTTGTCGCCGGTATTGACGAACGGCGGCACCTGAATCGTCAGGCCCGTCTCGAGCTTCGCGGCCTTCATCACCGCGCTGGCGGTGGCTTTCTGCACGGTCGGCTCGGTGTCGACCACTTTCAGGTCCATGGTGTCCGGGAGCACCACGCCGATGGCCTTGCCTTCGTAAAACTCCAGCTTCACCGTGGTATTCGGAATCAGGTAGTAGACAGCTTCGCCCAGCACGTCCGCGCCCAGCTGAAACTGTTCGTAGGATTCCGTGTTCATGAAGTGGTAGCCTTCGTTGTCCGAATAAAGATATTCGTGCTCGATTTCGTCGAAAATGGCGCGCTCGATATCGACTTCAGCGCGGAACCGGTAGTCGATGATCGAGCCGGTGCGCAGGTTGCGCATCTTCGTGGCCATGGCGGCGCGCTTGTTGCCCGGCGTGCGGTGCTCCACGCTGTGTACCGTAAACAGTTCGCCCTCATGGCGGATGGTCATTCCGGGGCGCAATTGTGTTGCTCGCATTCGATTCGCTCCTGATGCCTACGGGGTCTTGCGGCAGGCGGTTCCATTCGGCTGCTGCGATCGGGCGTTCTGGGCGGTGCGAAGGAAGCCGGACCAGGTGATGTGCCGCTCGCCGAAACTAGATTATAGACGGCGGGCGGAGCGGCGGTCAATGCAACGGGAACTGCCAGGCAAACGGGACAGACGGACCGCCCGAGCCTGCTTATCCGCCGCCCATGCGAAGAACGCAAAGTGTGGAGTACAATTTGGGGCAGCCGAAGATCTGAACGGAGGAATAGAAATGGCCGAACCGACATACGATGAACTGAAAGCGCGACTCGAGGAATTGGAAAAGAAAGCGGTGCGGCGCACCGGAGAGCTGGATTTCAAGGTCGGCGAAAAAGGCGGCGTAAGCGTTTACGGGCTGGGGCGCTTCCCGGTCACATTGTATTACGAGCAGTGGAACCGCCTGCTGGAAGCCGCGCCAAAGCTGCGCGAGTTCCTGGAAGAAAACAAAGGCCGGCTGAAATTGAAAGAAAAATAAATTTCGGCGGCGATTCCCGGGCGCGGGTTTTACAGGCCACGAAGAAATTTAAACCTCTGTCATTCTGAGCGAAGCGAAGAATCCCTCTTCGATCTTCATGCAGGCAAAAAACCAATAGAGATTCTTCGCTTCGCTCAGAATGACAGCAGTTCGAGTTTTGCCGCAGCCGGTCCAGGCTGCGGAGTTCGGTACAGCCGGATTCCAAAGCGCCGTGATAAATCCACAACCTGAAGCCCGTGCGCGGCGGAGGGCGAAAGCGGTGGAAGACGCCGCCTCGTTCGCGCGGAAGCAGCAACAAAAAATGCGCCGCTGAACAATTCCGGCTACGGTCGTGATTTTTCGCGCGCCGCTTTTCCCTCGGCCATGATTTTTTCGATCTCGTCGGGCGATCGCGGCAGGCGCGCGGTCAGCAGTTTGTAGCCCGTGGGCGTCACCAGCACGTCGTCTTCGATGCGCACGCCGAGATTTTCCTCGGGAATATAAATCCCCGGCTCGATGGTGATGACCATGCCCGGTTCGCAGCGGCTGGCTGCCGAAGTTTGGCCCGCTCGGATCGTGCACATCGAGGCCGACGTGATGGCTGAGGCCGTGAATGTAGTAGCGGCCCAGCGAGTGGCCTTCCTTATCCTTGCCGTGCGAATCGATGTAATCCATCGCAATTTTCTGCAGGCTGGTAGGACGATTCGCGCCCAAGCGTCATGCCTGGCTTGAGCGCCGCGAGCGCGGCGTTCTGCGCCCCCAGGACAACTTCGTAGATCTCGCGCTGCCGCGGCGGTAAATTTTCCGTTGGCGGGAATCGTGCGCGTAATGTCTGAGGCATAGCCGGAATACTGCCCGCCCACGTCCATGCAGTACGATGTCGCCATCTTCGATTTTCCGGTCAAGCTTGTTGTAGTGCAGCACCGTGGAGTTGAAACCCGTTCCCACGATCGGCGAGTAGGCCTCGGTTTCGCAATCCGCGTAGGCGTGAATCTCGACCATCTTCGCCGCCACCTGGTACTCGTACAAGCCCGGCCGCACCATCTTCATCGCTTCCAGATGCGCGTCGATCGAGGGATCGATGGCTTTCTGCATCAGCGCCAGTTCGCCCGGCGACTTGATGGCGCGCAGCGTGCCGACAGCGGGAGAGACATCCTTGACGTGGCTCCTGCGACGCCGCTTCCTTAACCCATTTTGACCAATTCGCGGCGTGCGGGTAGCCCTCATCGTGCGGCCCCGGCAGTTCGGTGTAGATTTCCGGATAATTTTTAGCAGAGCGCCAGAAGCGCGTCGTGCAATTTTTCGAAATTCTCGACGCGCGCGAAGCCGGTTTTTTCCTGAATGCCCGGATCGTCCGGGCCCATGCGCGGCCCGTTCCAGCGTTCCTCGCCCAGATCGCGCGGCGGCAGATACAGAATTTCTCGCGGACCCGTCCAGCCTTTCTCGGCGGCCGATGCCGGCACCAGCAGCAGCGCCGCGCCTTCCTCGTTGTGCCCCGTCAGGTAATAAAAATTTTCTTCCTGCATGAAAACGTAGGAAGGATTGGCTTCTTCATGGCCGGTGTAGCCGAACACCACGACGGGTGCGTTGACCGCCGCTTCCAGTTTCGCGCGGCGTTCGGCGAAGACGCTAAGCGGCTCGCGTTCCCAGGCCCGCAGAACCGGCGTAAGGCACGCCACCAGCAGCAGGCCGCAGATTCCGCGAAGGATGGATTTACTCCTGTTCATCGGGGCCACCTCGGGTAATCACTACCAGCAAAAACATATCATGATCCGGGCGGGCGGTGCAGAGCTACGCCTTTGCGGCTGTGCATGGCACGTTCGGAATTCCGCAGGCTGAAGCCTGCGCTACCTAAAACCGGCGTCGCTTCAGGCGATGCCCAACAGGGACACCAACGCCAGAACGATCGGGTAGCAGGAGATTACGTATCGCGGCTCCGGTGCCTCTACCGTGGTGAGAAACGCGGTGCGGATAAAAACGTAGACCAGCAGCAGGGCCATTCCCCACAGGTTCAGCCCGGACTGCGGAATATTTGCCTGCGAGATGCGCGCCCAACGCCAGGCCATCCACACTCCGGCGATGGCCAGCGCTACATAAAAGTATCCCAGCGCCGCGAACGAGCCGGTTACCAGAACATTAATTCGTGAGTCCTGCCATTGCTCCCGCAGCGGCCAGAATTTTCCATCGATATTCAGCAATTCGGTGCGCGGCGTGAACCAGATGGTCAGCATCCGCTGCAGCGGCACCTGCACATACGTGCGGAAGGGATGCCGCCCGGTCCTTTCGCGCGCGATTTCGGCGAATTTGGCATCGAGCTCGGGCGAAATGTCCAGATCGGAGCTATCGTTGTACTGGGACAGCAAGTCCGCGATGCGCGCTTTCTCCTCGGGCGAATCAAACGCGGTGGCCGGGATGTCGGTCAGCTCGATTGGCGCTTCGCCGATCTGCCACACGGTCAGGTACACGTCCCGGTAGCGCTCCAGCCAGGTGGCGGTCCAGGCGTAGTAACCGACAGGCGCGTATTCGCCGGGCAAGGTGGCATAACGCGGCGCGAGAAGCTGCGCCTCTTTCAGCGTGACGAGATTTCGTGCCGCCCAAGGCAAGAGCGGAAGCAGCATCGCTCCGCCCATGGCCACCATCAGAACCAGCGACTTGCCGAAACCGAGAAGGCGCCAGTTTCGAATCGCGTAGATCAGCGCCGCGACTCCCAATAGCAACGGCATCTCAGGCCGCACCAGGGTCGCACAACCTGTCAGAAACGAGCCCAGCACAGCGAAGCTGAACGGCGTAAGTCTTGCTTCGCCGTCACGCAGACGCAATTCCGCCGGTTCCCGCTTCAGGCCCATCACGAAACACGTCAATGCCGCCGTGGACAAAAACGTCACCAGCGTTTCGGTGAGCACCACTGCCGAGTAGTTGGCCAGAAATGGACACGCCGCGGCGAGCCAAAGCGCTATAATCCACATGCGCCGGCACTTGCCGGCGGGTGCTAACGCCGCAGCCAACGCGGCCGTCAAAATACAGGTCAGGGCGTCCAGCGCGGCCTGAGACAACAGAATCGCCCGTATAGAGCGTCCAAGTAACAGCGCCACTCCGGCCAGGAAGGCCGGGTATCCGGGCATTCGGAGGTCCGTCGGAACGGAAACGCCATCGCTCCAAAATCCATAGACGTGATGGTCCGCCCAGTTGCGGGCAAATTGAAGATACAGATCGCTGTCCCCCGCCGACCCGGGAAATCGAAACACGAAAAGCAAGCGCAACGCCAAGGCCACTATGATGGCTAGGAACGCGTGGGTGCGAAGAGCCGTGACGCTTGCGCACGGGGCGGGTATGATCGATGTTTTCCGGCCGCCCGGCGGCGCAGCGGATGAGGAATTCATCATCGCCGCCCCGAGCGCCGGATGTTTTTAGGTAAAAGCATGAAGCCGCGCAAGCCCATATTCTACGACGCGCAGCGCCGCCGTTGGCGGCGCACCAGCCGTATTTTGGAAATCTGTGGCGCGTTATTTACACTGCTGGCTATCACGTTTTTAGTCAATGTGTTGGTCAGCCCGCGCTTGCCCGCTCCGCTGCTGCCGACGAATCGCCAGGCCCTGCATCCGGTCCGTGAGAAAACCCATCCGAAAATCACTTTAAAACGCACCGGACGCCTGCGTCGCGTCGAGTCGCTGGGCCAGATGCCGGCCACCTACGACCCGGTGCGCGCCGCATTCTACGTCAGCTGGGATCCGACTTCGCTCGCGGCGCTGCAACAGCATTTTCACGATATCGATTTGCTGATTCCCGAGCGGCTGCACTCGGTCACCGCCACCGGGCGCCTGGACATCGAAGCTGACCCCAAACTCGAGGCGTGGGAACAGACTTTGCAGCAGCAGACCCCGCCAATCAAGATTCCCACCATGCCGCTGCTGAACAATTCCGACGGCACCAACTGGCTGACCGACGAAATGTCAGCGATGCTCAAAAGCCCGTTCGCCCGCGCAAATCTGGCCAAACAATCCGTTCAATATCTCACACAAAATCATTTCGCCGGCCTGGTTGTCGATTTTGAGGTTATCCCCGACAAAAGCCAGAAGGACTTCAGCCAGTTCATTTCCGAACTGGCCGGCGATCTGCACGATGCACACCTGAAACTGATGGTTTGCCTGCCTGCCGCGGACTGGATTTACGATTACGCTGGTATCGGAAAAGCCGCCGACGCTGTAATCCTAATGAATTACGACCAGCACTGGCTTACTTCAGCGCCTGGTCCCATTGCCGCACAAGATTGGTATGCAAAAAACATCGACGCCATCACCAAGCTGATCCCTCCCGGAAAATTGGTTATGGGCGTGGCCAATTACGCCTATGACTGGCCGAGCAAAGCGGGGCTGAAAGCGCACGAGATCGCCAAACCCGAAAGTTTCCAGCAAGCCATCGTGACTTCGGTGGAATCCGAAGCGCAGGTGCAATTCGATTCCGACTCGCTGAATCCTAATTACTCTTATTCTGACGAGCACAATTTTATTCATCGGGTGTGGATGCTCGATGGCGTAACGGCATACAACGAACTGCGCGCCGCCGAACGTGTCGGAGTGCAGGGCACGGCGATCTGGCGGCTGGGCACGGAAGATCCTTCGGTCTGGTCGATCTGGGACAATACCCGCCCCGACGACGCGGATCGCGCCAAGCTTCAGGATATGCCACCGGGCTACGATCTAACCCTCGAAGGCGACGGCGACATCTGGCGTTTCGCGGATACGCCGCAGAAGGGTCACCGCTCGATCCGCTTCGATTCCGCCAGCGGAAACATTGTCGAGGACAATTACGAAAAGGTGCCGTCTTCGTATCGAATTTTCCAGATGGGCGCCGCGCCTTACAAAGTCGCGCTCAGCTTCGACGACGGACCGGACACGACCTTCACGCCGAAGATTCTGGATATTCTCAAAGAGAAAAAAGCTCCAGCGACATTCTTCGTGATTGGCAGCAGCGCCAATGACGCACTCGGATTGATCCGCCGCGAATATGCGGATGGGCACGAAATCGGCAACCACACCTACACCCATCCTCGCTGGAATGAAATTTCGCAAACGCAGATTGACGTGGAACTGAACGTCACCGAGCGCCTGCTGAACAGCACGCTGGGCGTTAAAACGCTGCTCTTCCGGCCGCCGTACGGCATCGATCACCAGCCGGAAACCGCGGACGAAGTCGCGGAATTGCCCATCGCGCAAGCCATGGGCTACCTGATCGTCGGCGCGCGCATCGATCCGCACGATTGGGGCGAGCCGAACGGAATTCCGCCCGCGCCGTCTTCGGTAATCGTGCAGCGCGTGCTGGAACAGGCCCACGCTAACGGCGGCAACATCGTGCTGCTGCACGATGGCGGCGGCGACCGCACGCAAACCGTGCTGGCCTTGCCGCAAATTATCGATGGCCTGCGCGCGGCCGGATTTCAGATCGTCCCGGTTTCCGATCTGATCGGGCAGACGCGCGCGCAGCTGATGCCGCCGCTGACGTTTCGCGAGCGCCTGGTGGCCCACGCCGACGGGCTGATGTTCACGCTGTATGAGTGGTCCCGGCTGAGCGTGGCGTTCATTTTCGTGCTGGGAATCGGCCTGGTCAGCTGCCGCGCCATCATCGTGGGGCTGCTGGCGATTATTGAAAAATTCCGCCCGTCAGCGCCTGAGCAGCCGGATTTCGAGCCGGTGGTCAGCGTGCTCATCCCGGCCTACAACGAGGAAGACGTCATCGTCTACACGGTCAATTCCGTGCTGGAGTCCGACTATCCAAAACTGGAAGTGATCGTGATCGATGACGGTTCGAACGACGGCACGGGCGAACTGCTCGACTCGCAATTCGGCCGCAATCCCGCCGTTCGCATCATTCACCAGCCGAACAGCGGCAAGCCCGCAGCGCTTTCCCATGGCCTTGCGGAAGCCTCCAGCGGAATCATCGTGACCATTGACGCTGACACTGCCGTCGAGCCCGACGCCATCACCAAGCTGGTGCGGCATTTTGTGAACCCGCGCCTGGGCGCCGTTGCCGGAAACATCAAAGTGGGCAACCGCATCAGCTGGCTTACGCGCTGGCAGGCGCTCGAATACGTCACCAGCCAGAACCTCGAGAAGCGCGCTTTCGATTTGCTGAACTGCATTCCGGTCGTCCCCGGAGCGCTGAGCGCCTGGCGCGCCGAAGCCATCAACGATTCCGGCGGCTTCAGCGCGGATACCGTCGCGGAAGACACCGACCTGACGATTACGATTCGCCGCTCAGGCTGGAAAATTGACTATGAGGAAGAAGCTATCGGCTGGACGAATGCGCCGGAAACCGCGTCCACGCTGATTCGCCAGCGGTTCCGCTGGACGTTCGGAACGCTGCAGGCGTTCTGGAAGCATCGCGACACGTTGGGGCGCTCGAAATACGGAACGCTCGGCTGGATCGCGCTGCCCAACATGTTTCTGTTCCAGCTTCTGCTGCCGCTGTTTTCTCCGGTGATCGATCTTTTGTTTCTGGGCTCGCTGGCACTGTGGGGAGCGTCGCAATTCCACTTCACGCATCTGCCGCAATTTTATACGGCAGCTGACGTGCAGCGCTCGCTGGTCTTTTTCATTGGCTTCATGCTGATCGATTTTCTGACCTGCATAGTGGCCTTTACACTGGAGCGGCACGAAGATTGGTCCCTGCTATGGCCGCTGCTGCTGCAACGCTTCTATTACCGCCAGATGATGTACTACGTGTTGTTCCGCTCGCTGATGGGCGCGGTGCAAGGCCATTCGGTCGGTTGGCGCGGGGTAGAGCACGAAGCCCCCGCGGCACTAACCACGCCTTCCGCTCCGGTAGAGCCCGCGGCGAGCGCAGCCAGACCTACGTTGTTCCACGAATAGCTAAAACTCGCAATTGGGCGGAAAGGCCGAGGCGCTGTGTGCCGCCCCTTAGGGGCTCCGCCCGTTGTGAGGTGCGCTCTCCCACCACTTCCGTGGCGGGCTACGACCTGTCGTGCCTTCGGCACTTTTCCGGAGCCGCCTTCGACGTTCGATGGATCTGTTTAGAATTGCATTTCCTGCACTGGCACGTTTTGTGACACAATGGAGAGCGTGTAAGTCTCCTTAAGGCAGACGGCGAAAGCAACATCTAAATCTCAGTCCGGAGGGACGGAAGATCGTAGCCCGGCGCGAATGCGGCGGATAAATCCAAGTACCACCGCGACGGAGATGCACAGCCCGTTGCGGAAGCGGGCGTAAATTCGAGTCCCGGAGGGACGGAAGATCGTAGCCCACCGCGGAAGCGGTGGGTGGCGCATCAGCGCATGAGAGAGCCCCAAAGGGGCGGCACCGTGGCCCATTCCTATTCGCGAAACCACATACATCTGGTATTCAGCACCAAGGAACGCCGCAGCACGATCCCGGCGGAACGCCAGGCCGACCTGTGGGCGTACATCGCAGGCATCTGCAAAAACCATCAGATGATTCCGTTGGCCGTGGGCGGGACGGACAACCATATCCATGTCCTGTTTCATATTCCGCCCACGATTGCGCTGGCCAAAGCGGTTCAGGTATTGAAAGCAAACTCGTCCCGATGGATGGGTGAGCAGGGCACGGCGTTTTCGTGGCAGGAGGGATATGGGGCGTTCGGCGTGAGCGTGTCCAATCTGGACCGCGTGGAACGCTATATCCGGAATCAGGAAGCGCATCATCGGAAGTTCAGTTTCGAGCGTGAATTTGGAGCGCTGCTAAGGAAACATGGCGTTCGTTGGGATCCAGAGGATCGATTCGGGTGAGCCTAGCACCCCTGGATTTGCGGGGGGCGGGACGCGGCGCGTGCCGTTCCTTCGGGACTCTTCTGGCGCTTTGCCGCCTTTTCCACCACTTCCGTGGTGGGCTATGGTATGCCCTCCCTTCGGGATTTACCCGTGTTTGGTTACGCCTGCAGTCTGCCCCTGCCACCATTCCTCAAGGCGTTTTGTTGCCACCGGACTAGAAAGTTCGTGCTGTTCCGCTTGCAGATGGGCGCGGTACAGCTAAATGAAACAGCAGGCTAGCACCGCGTAGGGCAACACGACGCACGTGGTCTCAGCCAGTCCTGCGGTACCGGCTGTAAGCGGCGCCGCACTACTCTGCTACGCTACATTTAAATTTAAAGTGTTTGCCTCCCGGCGAAGCTGGACAAAGCTGAAGCCAGTCACGCTTCGCGGTATACTGTTGGGATGCCAATGAGCTCGGATTCCACGCGGATGCATGGCACGACGGTCTTGTGTGTGCGCCGCGACAACAAGGTTGTGATCGCCGCCGACGGCCAGGTCACCATGGGCGACCACGTGATGAAGCACACGGCGCGAAAGACGCGGCGCCTGTTCAACGAAAAAGTTCTGGCGGGATTTGCCGGGTCGACGGCCGACGCGCTTTCGCTCTTCGAGCGGTTTGAGGGCAAGCTGCAGGAGCATCAGGGGAATCTGGCCAAGTCCGCAGTTGAACTGGCCAAGGAATGGCGCAAGGACCGCGCGCTGCGGCATCTGGAAGCGCTGCTGGTGGTGGCCGATCCCAAGGTCACTTTTCTTGTTTCCGGAAACGGCGACGTGATCGAGCCAGACGACGGCATCTGCGCCATCGGTTCGGGCGGACCGTATGCGCTGTCGGCGGCGCGGGCGCTGGCCAAGCATACGAAAGCTGTCCGCGAAAGAAATCGCGCAGGAAGCCATGCGCATCGCCAGCGACATTTGCATTTATACGAATGCCAATTTCACGGTTGAGGAGTTGTAGTAGCACAGCCACTCCTGGCTGTGCGGTTTTGTACACGGCCAGTCAGTCGACAGCGGCTGGCATCAGCCAAAACCACACAACCAGGAGTGGCTGTGCTACCAGAATCGCTGGCGCAACGAACTTGGGCGGAGTAAAACATAATTTATGGTGATCTATCTTCCCGGTGAACAGCACGAGCCTGAAGCCGCGGTCGAGCCGTCGTTTGACGAGCTGACTCCGCGCGAAATCGTCATTGAGCTCGACAAGTACATCGTCGGACAGGCCGCGGCCAAGCGCGCCGTGGCCGTGGCGCTGCGCAACCGCGTGCGGCGGCAAAAGCTCACGCCCGAAATGGCGGAAGACGTTCTTCCCAAAAATATTCTGATGATCGGCCCCACCGGCGTCGGCAAAACGGAAATCGCGCGGCGCCTGGCGCGCCTCGCCGGGCTGCCCGTTCGTCAAGGTAGAAGCCTCGAAGTACACAGAAGTCGGCTACGTGGGGCGCGACGTCGAATCCATGGTGCGCGACCTGGTGGAAACCTCCATCGACATGGTGCGCGAGGAAAAACTGGACGAAGTTGCCGAGCGCGCCGAGCATGCCGCCGAGGAGCGCGTGCTCGACCTGCTGCTTCCGGCCACGCCTCCGCCGTCGCCCGAATCCTCCGACCCGACGGCGCCGAACTCCTCCACAACTCCGCAGATCGAAGCGCCCAAGCGCGACGCCATGGACCGCACGCGCGAAAAACTGCGCGCGCAACTGCGCGACGGCAAGCTCGACCAGCGCCTGGTGGAAGTCGAAGTCCGCGAGCGCTCGACGCCCGCGTTTGAAATTGTCTCCAGCCAGGGCGTTGAGGAGATGGACATCAACGTCAAGGACATGCTCTCCGGAATTTTCGGCCAGCAGAAGACGTCGCCGCCGGATGACCGTGGCTGAGGCCTTCGACTACCTGATTCAGGAAGAAGAAAACAAGCTGATCGACATGGATCAGGTTACGCGCCTGGCCGTCGAGCGCGCCGAGCAGATGGGCATCATCTTCATCGACGAAATCGACAAGATTGCCGGGCGCGAATCGGGCCACGGCCCGGACGTGTCGCGCGAGGGCGTGCAGCGCGACATTCTGCCGATCGTCGAAGGCACCACGGTGAACACGCGCTACGGCATGATCCGCACCGATCACATCCTGTTCATCGCCGCGGGAGCGTTTCACATCAGCAAGCCTTCCGATCTGATCCCGGAGCTGCAAGGCCGCCTGCCGATTCGCGTGGAGCTGACCGCGCTGACCGAAGCCGATTTCGTCCGCATCCTCACCGAACCGAAGAACGCGCTCATCAAGCAATACGTCGCACTGCTCGATACCGAAGGCCTGAAACTGAACTTCACCGAAGACGCCATCGCGACGCTGGCGCGTTACGCCGTGATGGTCAACGAGCAGACCGAAAACATCGGCGCGCGCCGCCTGCACACCATCCTCGAAAAAGTGCTGGATGAAATTTCCTTCGAGGCGCCGGACATGAAGAAAAAGAACGTAAAAGTGGACGGCCCGTACGTCACCAAGCAGCTGGCCGACATTGTCAAGAATCAGGACCTCAGCCGGTACATCCTGTAACGCGATGCGACGGACGGGACGTTCACGCCGCGATGGGGAAAGCTCGAGAGTAACCCCCGATGGTGATGCCGCACTGGTGATCCGATGACCCGCAGCGCCGCGCCCTCCGGCTTGGCCATTTCTTTTCTTGCCTGCGCGATGATCGCGGGTTGCATGCT
Organism: uncultured Acidobacteriota bacterium; assembly: GCA_963774805.1. GTDB lineage: Bacteria > Acidobacteriota > Terriglobia > Acidiferrales > UBA7541 > Palsa-360. The sequence goes on along the minus strand of CAVZGK010000013.1, from coordinate 3,421 downwards.
CATCGGGGGTTGCGCGGCGCCCGGCGATCCTGTTGCGCGCCACCCAGTCGTTCCCGCCGCGGTCACCGACCTTGGCGCGCGCCAATTCGGCAATACACTGTCGCTCACATTTGCTCTGCCCGCACGCTCCGTGGACCACCAGGCGCTGGCCGAGCATCCCACGATCGACATTTACCGCGCCGAACTGCCTTCCGGCTCCGCTCCCGACGCAAAAACAGCCTGGCGGCTGGCGATCACCGTCCCTTCCGAACAGGTGGATAACTATCTGCGGGGAAACCACATGGAATTCCACGATCCCCTGACGCCTGACCAGTTCAAGGGTGACTCCGGAGCGTCGCTGGCCTACAAGATTCGAACGCGGGTCGGAAAGGCGCGGGAATCGGCGGATTCGAATGTCGTCACGGCGCGCATTTATCCTCCGCCAGACGCTCCGGGCGACGTGGGCGTGGAAGTTACGGAATCTGCGGTAGTGGTGCACTGGACGCCTGCCACGGCACCGCCGGGGGCCGCCGGGCTCGTCTATCGGGTCTACCGAGGCGCGGGCCAAGCCGGGCAGGAAAACCCGCCAGGCGAAAACCCACCGGCAAAACTTCAAGCGCCGCCGGAATTGGCCGGGACTTCCAGCACGGCCGAATTCCGCGACTCTCATTTCGAATTCGGAACCGCGTACGTCTACACGGTGCGCAGCGCGGCGCAATTCGGCGCGGAGATTGTCGAGTCCTGCGGACTCGTCTCCGGCCGGCGTCACCCCCAGGCAAACTTTCCCTCCGGCCGCGCCTGTGAACCTGGAACTGGCGGTGATTCCGGCCACCGCGCAGGCCGCCGCGTACGTGGAACTTTCCTGGGAGATCAGCGCGGAAACTGATCTGGCGGGATACTCCGTTTACCGCAGCGAGGCGGAAGGCTCGGCGGGCGAGCGCGTGAGCACGGATTTGTTGCCCAGCCCGACGTTTCGTGATATGTCCGTGCTTCCGGGCAAACGCTATTACTATCGCGCCACCGCCGTCGATCGATTCGGCAACGAAAGCGCGAAAAGTTCCGCGGCAGAGGCGGATATCCCCTAGATGACCCATCGAAGCAGGGTGGCATGGCAGTCTGGCCCCGACTTTCAGAATCGCGCTGGTTTAGCAGGCTGCGAATTCCCAGCCTGCGCGCCGGAGTGCGCACGGGCATTTACCTCTCCTGCGTGTTCGTAACCTGGCTCGAAGTGGCCAATCGCGTCAAGGAACTCGAGCGGTTCGCCGAACTTCGCAACCTGGTGGGCGGCGCGGCTTTAATCCTGGTTCTGAGCATCCCCGTATTGCACTTCCGAAATCATCCGGGCAAACTGATGGCGGCGGGATTGACGGCCTGGACGCTGCTCAGCATTACGTACGTGGCGGCCGAAACGCACTTCACGCTGCTGGAAAGCCGGATGGGAGCCTTTCACGTCTTCGTGCTGGGCGCGGTGTCCTACGGCCTGGCGGCCGTGCTCGATTGGGTTTTTCTGATGTGCGCGGAGGTTCGCCAACAGCACATCGTCCAGTCGCGCGAGGCTCCAGCCCCCGCCGGCCGGCAACGCACGCACTAATTTCTCAAATCCCTGAAGAAGGAAAATAGACTCGATGAAACTCTGTCGTTTTAAACCCAAGGAAAAGGCCGGCGCGCAGCCGGAAGTTTTGCAGGGCGTTCTTTCCGGCAATGAGGTTCGGCAGATTTCCGGCGATATGCTGGGAAAGTGGACGGAGACCGGCAAATCCTGGCCGCTGGCGGATGTGAAGCTGCTGACGCCGGTCGCCGCTCCGAGCAAGATTGTGTGCATGGGCCGCAATTACGCCGACCACGCCGCGGAATTCAACAACCAGCCGCCCAAGGAACCTTTGATCTTCCTCAAGCCTCCGTCGTCGCTGCTGCCGCCGGACGATGCCATCGTGCTGCTGCCGGAAGTGCAGCGCATCGATTTTGAGGGCGAGTTGGCCGTGATCATTGGCCGCACCTGCCACGGACTGCGCGACGGCGCGGATTACCATCCGTACGTCGCCGGCTACACGCTGCTGAACGACGTGAGCGCGCGCGACTACCAGGCCCTCGACAAGCAGTGGACCCGCGCCAAGAGCTTCGACACCTTCTGCCCCCTTGGCCCGGTCATGGAAACGGAGTTCGATGTTACTCGCAGTTCAATTGAAACCCTGCTGAATGGCGTTAGGAAACAGCACGCACCGTTCACAGATATGCTCTTTCCTATCGATGTTATAATTCCTTGGATTTCGCGGGTGATGACGCTGTTGCCGGGTGATGTGATCGCCACCGGCACGCCGGCGGGTGTCGGTCCGATGAAGGCCGGGGACGTGGTGGAAATCGTGGTTCCCGAAATCGGCAGGCTGCGAAATTCAGCGGTAAATCCCTAAGCCTGGCGTAAGACTCGGAGAATGCGCGCGAGACGCTGGGCAGTGGGAAATCGGCGTTCGCGCGCGACTCGAAGCTTTGAAACATCTGGCAATCGATTGGCGGCTGATTGTGGGAGGCGCGGTGCTGGTCCTGGCCGTTGCCGGGGTGGCCCTGCGCCAACATTTTCAGAAGCCGGAAAATCCTGAGGATGAAGAGCGCAAGCGCCGTTCGCAGCTGAACCAGGTGGGCCGCATTGTGGAAGGCCTGGTGGTGGAGCTGGTCGAAGCCCAAGCGGCAGACCTTGCCGGGACTGGCGCTCCCGCTGACGCTAATGGCGCGGGTGCCCGCGCGGCCTCCTCTGACTTTGGCAAGGGAGGGCTGCGTCGTCTGGTACGCTACAGCTACTCCATTGCGGGCGTGACGTACGAAACCGCGCAGGACGTCACCGGGCTCGAAGAGCGGCTCTGTCTTGAGCGCATCGCCTCCGGGCAACCGGCCAGCGTCAAGTACGATCCCTCCAATCCCAGCAATTCGATTCTGGTCGCCGACGATTGGTCGGGACTTCACTAGATTTTGCCGCGATTTCCCTTCTCTCAACGTATGCCGCCCGATATAACTGCGCTGCGGGAGTTTCACCGTGGGCGTAAAAATTTTAGCGTCGGTCGCGGCTGTGCTTGGCGCTGCTGCGCTGACGCTGGCCTGTGTGATCTCTCTGGTGCTGGGAACCATCCAGGCAGTATCGATCCACGAGGTTTTGCTGCGCGTGCTGGCCCTTTCGGTGGATTTTGTTCTGGGGACCATCCTTCTTCTCGGTTGCATTTATCTGGCCACGCATCTGGCGGTGCGCATCCTCGGCGTGGGCAATGCCGAATTTCCGCCTCCGCCGACGGAAACTCCGGCAGCGGAATTGCCCGCCGCCGGAGAACAATCCTCTCGACATTAGGCAAACAGCGGACGCGCCTTCGCCGATCACCAAAAAAACACATTTTTGTCATTCTGAGCGAAGCGGAAAATCTCTCTTCGATCCAAGTGCGAACAAAGAACCCCCCCAGAG
>CAVZGK010000012.1:0-318631 GCA_963774805.1 uncultured Acidobacteriota bacterium | reverse complement strand
CCGAATCAGCGATCTTAAGATTGATTACACCGCGCTCAGTCTTGTCGCGCCGGAAAAGGTTCAGTTCCGCTACCAGCTCGAAGGCCAGGATCGCAGCTGGCGGCAGGTCGCCAACGACCGCGAGGCGCAATACTCAAACCTCCCGCCGGGGGATTACGTTTTTCGCGTGACCGCAGCCAACGACAGCGGCGTGTGGAACGAGGCCGGCGATACGCTCGATTTTTCGATCGCGCCGGCCTACTACGAGACAAACTGGTTTCGCGCCATATGCGTGGCCGCTGTACTGCTCTTGGTTTGGGGTCTTTATCGACTGCGCATGCATCAACTCCAACGGCGCTTCAACGCAGGATTGGAAACACGCGTGAGCGAACGAACGCGCATTGCGCGGGAACTCCATGACACGCTGTTGCAAAGCCTGCACGGCTTGATGTTCCAATTTCAGGCGGCTCGCAACATGCTGCCGCGCAAGCCCGATGAAGCAGCAGCTGTTCTGGATAGTGCTATTGGAGCGACGGAACAGACAATCACGGATAGCCGAGGCGCCATCCAGCATTTGCGCTCGGAGATGGGCGACGGCGATTTGGGGCAATGGCTCACTGGGACGGGCCAAGAGCTGGCACGATTGCATGCTGGCGATGGCCATGCACCGGTCTTTCGGTCGACCGTGGAGGGCGAGCGAAAAACCTTGAGTGCACTCCCGCGCGACGAAATCTACCGGATTGCACGCGAGCTTTTGCGAAACGCCTTTCAGCATGCGGAAGCGAGCCGGATCGAAGTTGAGATCCGGTACGACGATCGCGAGTTTCGCCTGCGCGTACGCGATGACGGAAAAGGCGTCGACTCGCGCGTTCTGGAAGGAGGCGGGACAGCGGGGCATTGGGGTGTGCGCGGCGTACGGGAAAGAGCGCAGCAAATCGGAGCCCGCCTGGATTTTTGGAGCGAAGCAGGCGCGGGCACGGAAGTGGAGCTGACAGTTCCAGCAGCTATCGCATACGAGAAGGCAATGGAGCGGCGACGATTCAGTCTGCTCCGGAAAGCCTGAAGTTATGGACACGGATCCAAAATTCATCAGAATTCTCACCGTCGATGACCATGCGCTGCTTCGTAAAGGCATCGCGGCACTGGTGAACGCCGAGCCAGACATGAAGTTGATTGCAGAGGCCTCGAACGGACGTGACGCTCTCGAAAGTTTTCGATTACATCGCCCGGACGTGACGCTGATGGACATTCAGATGCCCGGTTTCAACGGAATCGAGGCCATTGACTATATTCTGAGCGAATTCCCTGACGCCCATATCATTGTTCTCACGACGTATACGGGCGACGTTCAAGTGTTACGGGCCCTTAAAGCTGGCGCTCGGGGTTACGTGTTAAAAGGGCACGTACACCGAGAGCTCCTCGAGACGATTCGCGCTGTACACGCCGGACAAAAAGGAATTCCGCCTGATATCGCAGCCGAGCTCGCAGAGCACGCGGGCGACGACGAATTGACCACACGAGAGATCGATGTCTTGCGGCTAATCGCTGCCGGAAACTCCAATAAGCTAATTGCCGATCAGCTTTCCATTGGCGAGGCGACCGTCAAGAGCCATGTCACGAACATACTCTCTAAACTTGGTGCCAACGACCGCAGCCATGCCGTCACAATTGCGCTGAAGCGAGGGATCATCCAGCTATAACTTTGTAAGCGAGTTGTACATCCCCCAAAAGTCGGATAGCCATTCCCTACTTTCGACCGTTTCGGTCTTCTTGAAATTGCCTTACCTTTCGATCCGCAGGTGAGATCTCTGCAACGACTGTTCTCGAATTTCGCTAACGGCTGGCCGGGTTGGGGCCTTCTAGCCCAACGAATGCTAATTGCGGGGGTCCTCATCTATAGTGTTGTTACTCACATTCCAAGAGGACCCAAGTCAGTAGCTCTGCCGGAATTAATCGGAGCCGGTTTATCAATATTTGTTTTAGTTGGTCTGTGGACCCCCGTGGTCGGAGGGCTGACAAGTTTGACTGAGATCTGGGTGCTTCTTTATTGCACCGGCGATTCATGGATTCCGATCATCGCGGCGACGCTTAGCGCCACATTAGCAATGATCGGACCTGGCGCTTGGTCGGTCGATGCTCGACTGTTCGGGAGAAAACACATTACTCCTCCGGCGATGTGATGGGATCGCTTTCCGACCATTTCGGGTGGCACGGAGCAGTCGGTCTATTCCACTATCCGTTCGAAGTACAAAATGGACCGCCGAGCAACTGACTACCGGGGGCTTAGAGTAACGGGGGACATATGGACAATTTCAGCGCAAGTGTTTCGTTCGAACAGGGCGATGCTGAGCACCGGTATGAACAAATCATTGGCAATAGCGCCGCTCTCAAATCGGTGCTCGGAGCGGTGGGACGAGTGGCACCGACAAATGCCACGGTGCTCGTTCTCGGAGAGACAGGCACCGGCAAGGAGTTGATTGCAGCGGCCATTCACAAGAGCAGCCCCCGGTGCGCAGGTCCTTTTGTCAAGATAAACTGCGCCGCCATTCCTTTCGAGCTATTGGAAAGCGAACTCTTTGGATATGAGAAGGGTGCTTTCACAGGAGCCTTCGCGAACAAAATTGGCCGTTTCGAAATGGCCGATGGAGGCACTCTCTTTCTGGATGAAATAGGCGACATTCCATTGGCTTTGCAGCCGAAGCTGCTGCGCGTCCTACAGGAAAAAGAGTTCGAACGTCTGGGAAGCGGCAAGACCCATCGCATTGACGTTCGTCTGATTGCCGCGACGCATCGCAATCTTACCAACATGGTCGCACGGAACCAGTTCCGCAGCGACCTCTACTATCGTCTAAACGTATTTCCGATTGTGCTGCCACCGATGCGCGAACGCCGGGAAGACATTGCACTTTTAGTGTCGCACTTTGTTGAAATCTTTTCGCGGCGCATGGGAAAGCCGATCGGCAACATTCCGAAAGAAATGTTGGATGCGTTCACCGCCTACTCCTGGCCGGGGAACGTACGAGAACTTCAGAACCTAATCGAACGTGCAGTAATCCTCTCCGAGAACGGAGTGCTTGCGAATCCTTTGCCTCAACTGGATGGGAACGTGCTAGGAGCGAATCCGACAACGATGGACGTCGCCGCATTGCTCTTTGCGCGGGACGGCACGTTCCGGGATTCGCAACGAGCCTTGATCCTGCGAGCAATACACGCGTCGGGTTGGATTCTCGCAGGGCCTCGGGGTGCCGCCGCTCGGCTGGGACTAAAACGGACCACCTTAATTTCCAAAATGAGGAAGCTCGGGATCTCGCGACCGGTGCGGCAACTCGAGACGAATGAGCTGAACGCAAATTTCGAGATTGAGCACTCATCGCAATCTCTCGTTCAATGAAATCTAGGCAAACTGAACCGGTACATTAAGATCCGTGACACTAATTTACGCTTAGCGCTTACTGTCGCAGTCCTTGTTAGACCACTTCTGAACCCTGTTATCTATTCGCTTCGGGTTCGCGTCGGGACCGTTTGGATTACGTTGTAATCCATATTTGTTTCTTCGGGGAGCATCCCCGTCCCGTATTCGATTGCGTGTCGAAGGAGCGTCACACGACGACATGGAGGCGTGACTTCGTCATTTGTCGACACCTGCTGAGTCCATCCCTGGCCTAGTGATGGTCTGTATGACGCAAAAACACGAGGTTTTTTGTTTGGTGCTGCGCTTGCAATGAGACGAGGTGGAATGAACGCGAATCGACTACTTCTCAATCTGGCGGCGCTGGGGAATCAGTATATCGAAGAGCTAGTGACAGCTACTACGTTCACACGTACCCGAGCCGACCGGGAGGATAAATCGATATGAAAATCGGCAGCTCAGTAGTCCTTCTCGCACTAATCGTTTTGGTCGGCTACCAACAGGTCAAACCACAGACCAGCAACGCCCCCAACGGTTTTGATTTGGTGAACAAGGCGGGGAACATTCGCAAGCCAGCAGACTATCGAACCCGTTACGAATCGCTCGGTACGTACACGGTCCTCGATCCGAAGGGGAACCAGATGCACTTCACATACGCGTCACCCGGCGCCATCGAGTATTACCGAAAAAACGGAAAATTCGCCGACGGCACCGTGCTGGTTAAAGAAGTGTTTGGAACGGATCACGCCACACTGACGACGGGTGATGCACATTGGGCCTCGGGGATAAAAGTTTGGTTCGTCATGATCAAGGACGAACAACATCGCTTCCCGAACAACCCATTGTGGGCCGACGGATGGGGATGGGCGCTATTCAATGCCGATGCTCCTGATAAACAAGTCGCGACGGATTACAAAAAAGATTGCTGGGGCTGCCATGTTCCAGCCGCGTCCACGGACCGGGTCTACATCCAAGGCTATCCGGTTCTCGGTACGAAGTAAGCATGGCGGTATTTGCCTCCGATAGAGTGTTCAGGAAAGCGGTCAAAGGAGGAGTGATGCAAAAGTACTTCGCGTTGATTGCTCTTGGGTTCGGAGTGGTTGCAGTCAGCTGGTTGAACATCGACATCAAGCAAGTTGCGGCTCAAACTTCCACTCCGACCGCAGTTTTTGACCCTCAGGGTCGATTGAAGCTGCCGACGGATTATCGCAAATGGGTTTTTGTGGGAGCGCCGTTGACACCCAACGGTCTCAACGGCGGCAGTGCAGGCTTTCCTGAATACCATAACGTTTATATCCAAGAAAAGAACGTAGACGCGTACTTGAAGAACGGAGTTTTTCCTGAGGGGACAGTCATCATCAAGGAATTGACCCGAGTCCTTAATCCAACCTTTCCAGACGGCTCCACTACAGAGCCCTCCGGACGCGGGTATTTCAACGGTGTATTCAACGGGATAGATGCCACCGTTAAGGACAGCAAGAAGTTTGCTGGAACGAACGGGTGGGGATTCTTCACTTTCGGACATCACCCGGAACCCTACGATGGCTACGCCGCGGAGGCTCCAGCCACGCAATGCGCCAGCTGCCATATAGCGAACGTAGCAAAAACTGACATGACTTGGATCCAGTTTTATCCAATGCTCCTGAATAAGGAGCCTAAGCCGCACGTGAAGTAACGGGTAACTACGGCGCGATTGAGAGATCGCTTTATTTATCGACAATCTAAAAGTAAGGAGAGGAGAGAAAACCATGGCGAAGGAAAAAGAGATGGGTATACCGAGGGAGATGGGCATGTCAAGAGAGATGAGTTCGTCGAACGGCGGCGGCGGACACCTCTACATGCAAACCAACGAAGTAAAGAACGTAGTCATCCACTACCATCGGTCTTCGAACGGGACGCTTACCGAGGTGGAGCGAGTAGCCACTGGGGGTGCCGGTTCCGGAACTTTCAAGCCGATCAGCGGCCAGGAGAGCGCGCCCAACTCCTTTGAAGGGGCGGGAAGCGTCATCCTATCCCCAGATCGCAGATTTCTGTTTGCCACGAACGGCGGGGACAATTCGGTTTCCAGCTTTACCGTGGGTGATCATGGCAAGCTCACGCTGATCGACACCAAACCGACGGGGAATGCGATCGACGGGAAGAGCGGTACTGCCAAGTCGCTGGCATACTCGCCGTCGAAAGACATGCTCTATGTTGTGCACTCGTTCGGACCCGATCACATCCGCATCATGTCAGTCTCCGGTAACGGCAAGCTTACGCCGCGCATGGAACGATACACGTGCAATACGCCGGACAAGCCGCACCGAGTGCCGACTCATGCCGTGATCTCACCAGACGGGAAATTCCTGCTCGTCGGCACGACATTCGACGTGCCCATCGCAATCTCGGGCACTTATCCCGACGGTTCGCCAATCGTTTGGGTGCCCGGGACAGACGGCAAGCTAAGGTCGGTCGCCTCGAATGTTCCGGATCCCGATGGCATCGTGATTCATCGCATAAACGCAGACGGGACTCTCAGCGAAGGCTCGTTCCAGGATGGAGGAGGCGGTTCTCCCTTCTATATCGCGTTCTTGCATAACCGGCCCGATACGTTCGTGATCGCATATGCCGTCGGCGATGGAGTGGCCCTGGGCCGAATCGACGAAGATGGCAGAATTGGCGTAAGCAAGATCGTACCGATCGACACAAAGCGAGGCAAGATCGCTGAACTTTGCTGGCTATCCGTCTCTCCGGATGACCGATTCTTGTACGCTACGGTTTTCGGATACAGCAACATCAGCAGCTTCCATATCGACGGCCTTGAGATCAGAGTCGCGCAGGATCCTGCGTGCCCCGAGGTCGAGGGCGACGGGACCTTCCGCGGGCTTTGTGGAGACGTCAGCAGCGGCCCGAGCGACAGTTGGGTTTCCCCAGATGGTGAATTCCTCTATCAGATTTACGGGAACGCGTCGAAGCTGCTCGGGTACGCAACCAGACCGGATGGCTCACTGGAGGAGGTTACCAGCGTGGCGATCCCTTACAACTCCCCGCAGGGATTGGCGGGATTCTGATCTTTTCGCTGGCGACGTGCCGCACTCACTTTAGTTCATGGTCCGTAGAGAGTGGCGGATTCCTCTGCAACTGGACTGAACTGGGTCAAAACTGCAGAGCGGCACCGGCAATCCGAGGTTCTACGTGATGTTACCACCCGCTGTAACGGGCCGGTTGGCTGGTGGTCTCGCAGAGCCGGGTACGAACCAAACCGGCGACAGAGATCTGCAGCGCGCCGACGGTTGCTGTCGGATCGTTCTGAGTGGGTCTGAGACCGGTACCCGCATCGAGGACGTTTTCGAGAGGTCTCCCATTCGCGTCATGTTCCCACGAAACGGACACTCGGTGATGGAAGAAGCGGTCCTTATTAATACGGCAGGAGGCATTGCAGGCGGTGACCGGCTTGAATGCTCAGTTGCGGCGCTTCCTGGTGCCTCCATGGCTGTGACTTCACAAGCGGCGGAGAAGGTTTATCGGGCGTTGAATGAACCTGCACGAATTGCAACCAGCCTGAAAGCCTACGAGTCAGCCCGGCTTGCATGGCTTCCGCAAGAAACCATTACCTTCAATTGGGCACGTCTGCATCGGACTACAGAAATCGAACTTTTTTCTGGATCAGAGTTACTCGCGCTGGAGTGGCTTGTGCTCGGACGCGCCGCACATGGAGAGATTGTGGTCGGCGGCAGCATAACCGATAGCTGGCGCGTGAAAAAAGACGACCGATTGATTTGGGCTGACAACTTTCGTATTACCAATGAAACCTTTACACAGACTGATAGGAAGGCGTTGCTATCGGATTGCAGGGCGATTGCAACCCTGATCTATTTCGGACCTGATCTAGACAAACGAATGGAGTGTTTGCGCGAGAGTCTTCTTTCACTGGAATGCGATTGCGGAGTAACGCTGGTAGGTGGGCTAGTTGTCGCCCGCTTTGCCGCCAAAGAGTCTGCCGGTTTGAAGGTTGCTTTACGCAGCTTTCTCTCGCAATTGGAGACCGAGCTCGGTCCCGGACCATTCCGAGTACCGAAGATGTGGGCATGTTGAAGATCACATAGAGCGGAGAAGTTTATGAACCTTACCCCGCGTGAGAAGGACAAGCTGATGATTTCACTTGCCGCCGTCGTCGCTCGGGGCCGGCTTAAAAGAGGCGTCAAGCTGAATTATCCCGAGAGCGTTGCGCTCATATCCGATTTTGTTTTGGAGGGGGCGCGAGACGGCAAGTCGGTTGCGGAGCTCATGTCCGGGAGCCGAAAGGTCCTGAGCCGTGGTGAAGTCATGGAAGGTATCGCCGAGATGATTCCCGAAATCCAGGTGGAAGCAACTTTCCCCGATGGAACTAAGCTCGTGAGTATTCACAATCCAATTTCCTGAGGCAGAACTCGAATGATACCTGGCGAGATTTTTCCGACAATGGGCGACATCGTTCTGAACAAGGACAGGGCTGCCATCGCGCTTAAAGTCGCAAATTCGGGCGACAGGCCGATACAGGTTGGGAGTCACTACCATTTCGCAGAAACCAACGCCGCGCTCGCATTCGATCGACAGGCTGCGGTGGGATACCGTATGGACATTCCCGCAGGCACTGCCGTTCGTTTTGAACCGGGCCAGACTCGCGAGGTTTCTCTAATCCCATACGTTGGTGCGCGTCTGGTTTATGGTTTTCACAAGGCTGTCATGGGACCTTTGCCGAAAGGGCCGGCGAGGTGACCGAAGATGTCTAACAAGATGAACCGTGCTGCGTATGCGCAGATGTTTGGCCCAACGGTTGGCGACAAAGTGCGCCTCGCGGACACCGAAATCATCATCGAAGTAGAGAAAGACTTTACGATATACGGCGAGGAAGTGAAGTTCGGAGGCGGGAAGGTAATCCGCGACGGCATGGGCCAGTCACAACGTTCTCGCGCCGATGGCGCCGTGGACACGGTCATCACCAATGCGCTGATTCTAGACCACTCTGGAATTGTGAAGGCCGATATCGCCCTTAGGGATGGCCGGATCGCTGGAATCGGCAAGGCTGGCAATCCTGACGTGCAGCCGGGCGTCGACATCATTATTGGCCCGGGAACGGAGGTGATTGCCGGTGAGGGCAAGATTGTGACTGCTGGCGGAATCGACGTGCATGTCCATTACATCTGTCCGCAGCAGATTGAAGAAGCCCTGTATTCGGGCGTTACTACAATGATGGGCGGCGGGACCGGACCTGCGGTCGGTACGAATGCGACGACCTGTACCCCAGGTCCGTGGAACATTCAACGGATGTTGCAAGCCGCCGATGGCTTTCCCATGAATCTTGGTTTTTACGGCAAAGGCAATGCGAGCCTAGCCCCGTCTCTGGTTGAACAGATCGAAGCTGGGGCTTGCGGCCTAAAACTTCATGAGGATTGGGGAACAACCCCCGCGGCCATCGACAACTGCCTTTCTGTCGCGGACGACATGGATATTCAGGTTCTTATCCACACGGACACACTCAACGAAAGCGGCTTTGTCGAAAATACTATCGCGGCCTTCAAGGGCAGAACAATTCACACATTTCACACCGAAGGCGCTGGCGGCGGGCATGCGCCGGACATAATCAAAGTCTGTGGCGAGCTGAATGTCATTCCATCTTCGACGACTCCGACGCGACCGTACACCGTGAATACTGCGGAAGAGGCGCTGGACATGGTGATGGTGACTCACCATTTGGATCGTCGCATTCCTGAGGATGTCGCCTTCGCTGAGAGCCGGATTCGAAAGGAAACTATAGCGGCTGAGGACATTCTGCATGATATAGGCGCGATCTCAATTATCTCGTCGGACAGCCAGGCCATGGGCCGGGTGGGCGAGGTCATAATCCGTACCTGGCAAACGGCAGACAAAATGAAAAGACAGTTCGGTAGACTGCCGGAAGAGAAAGGTGAAAACGACAATTTCCGAGCGCGGCGTTATTTGGCGAAATATACGATCAATCCCGCAATCGCCCAAGGCATTTCCGATTACGTTGGCTCGATTGAAGTAGGCAAACTAGCTGATCTGTGTATATGGGACCCGGCCTTTTTCGGCGTGAAGCCCGCCATGGTGCTGAAGAGCGGTGTGATTGCCGCCGCCATCATGGGAGACCCGAACGGCTCTATTCCCAACCCTCAGCCGGAGTATTACCGTCCGATGTTTGGCGCGTTCGGCCGCTGCATGACCGAAAGCTCGGTCACGTTCGTCAGCAAAGGTCTGATACAAAAAGGCAACGGCCTTGGACTGGCCAAGAAACTTCTTCCGGTCACTAACACGCGAAACATTAACAAGCGGTCAATGATTTTGAACGGAGCGACACCACGGATGGAGGTCAATCCTGAAACCTACGAGGTGAGGGCCGATGGCCGGCTTCTTACGTGTGAACCCGCAAGGGTGGTTTCGCTAGGCCAACGTTATTTCATGTACTGAGAGGGACCATGCATTCAGCTTCAATTCATCGCACCGCTGGACATTGGCCGAAAGAAAAAACAGCAGGCACGCTCACGCTCGATTTTGACGCGCGCCATCGCCGCCGCATTCGCCTTACTGCGGATCAGGGGGAGGATGTCCTTCTCGACCTGCCAAAAGCCGTCGCAATGTCGGATGGAGATGGCTTGCAACTGGACGACGGAAGGTGGCTGGAGGTCCACGCAGCCACGGAGCCCATCGTCGAAGTCCGACACAAAAATCCTCATGAGTTCACGCGGCTTGCTTGGCATCTGGGAAACCGGCATTTGCCGACGGAAATTCGGGACGACGTTCTTTGCATTCGCCCCGACCATGTGATCGAGGATATGCTCCGCGGTTTCGGAGCGGATCTCGTGAAGGTACAGGTCCCCTTCCAGCCCGAAGGCGGTGCATACGGCGGCAACGGCCACGATCACGACCACGCTGACGGCGGACATCATCATGGATGACACGCATTACAGTCCCCGGCCGCCGATGCTCTTGAGGTTACAGAGCTGGCTTTCGCCTGCATTCCCTACGGGTTCTTACAGCTATTCCCATGGCCTCGAATGGGCCGTCGAAGCCGGACACGTAAATAACTCCGAAAGTCTAGTCGACTGGCTGGAAGCCGATCTGTGCTACGGCTCGGGAAGAAATGAAGCCATTTTCTTCAACGAAGCCTGGCGTTGTACTCGAGATGACAATCGCGCGAGGCTATTTGAAATAGCGGAACTGGCGGCCGCCTTTCGGGGAACATCGGAATTTGCGCTTGAATCATCGCAGCAGGCGTCCGCATGTAACTCGATGCTTCGGCGCGTGTGGCCAGATCGGCTCCTGGACGCACTTTCGCAATGGCTTTCAGGTCGGCATGTTCCGCCCGCCCTATCCGTCGTACTTGGAGTTCGCTCTGCAAGGGAGGGCATCCCGGTTGGTCTTGCCTTGCCCGCCTATCTGCAAAGTTATCTCGCCAATTTGGTGACCACCGGAGTGCGTCTAATTCCGCTGGGTCAAACGGACGGGCAACTTGCGATCGCGGCACTCGAAGGAGCGGTACTTGCCACCAGCGCTCAAGCCAGAAATGCGACGATTGACGATCTTGGATCTAGCGCTTTCATGGTGGATCTCGCTTCAATGGCGCATGAAACTCAATATACGAGGTTATTTCGCTCATGACTTTGCTTGCTGGCACGAACTCCAAAAATCACCCATTGCGCGTGGGAATCGGCGGCCCAGTTGGCTCGGGTAAAACCGCCCTCGTCGAAGCGCTGTGCAAGCGGCTTCGGGACAGCTATGACATCTACGTGATTACCAACGACATCTACACAAAGGAAGATCAGCTCATACTTACACGCGCCGAAGCCTTGCCTGCAGAGCGCATCATGGGCGTTGAAACAGGCGGCTGTCCTCACACGGCAATTCGAGAGGATGCTTCTATGAATCTCGCTGCCATTGACGACATGAACCTGAAATTCCCACAAGCGGAATTGTGCTTCATCGAGTCGGGGGGCGATAACCTTGCGGCAACCTTCAGCCCCGAGTTGGCCGACTTGACCATCTATGTGATCGATGTCGCTGAAGGCGAAAAAATTCCGCGCAAAGGCGGCCCCGGTATCACCCGCTCCGATCTTCTGATTATCAACAAAATTGATTTAGCTCCCCTCGTTGGTGCAAACCTCGCCGTAATGGAATCGGACACACGAAGAATGCGCGTAAACCGGCCCTTTGTTTTCACGAATCTGAGGAGTGGCGAGGGCGTTGAACAAATCGCAACCTTTATTATCGAGAACGGTGGATTAGCAGAGTCGGCTGCCTAGCCGTCCGGTCAAGGCTGCCTTCCGACACGGAAGGTAAGCGACAGGCGATAACGGACCTACGGCTCAATTTTAGGCGGAGGAGAAGAGGACAATGGGCAATAAGGCAATTAGTTCCGGCGAGGCCGGAATCGGCGATTTCGAGCCTACGGCCGATCTTGTTCGTAACGGTGTCGAGGAAATCTCCAGCGATCTCCGCCGTCTTCTTTCCGATGTGTTTGCACTTTATCTGAAAACGAAGAATTTCCATTGGCATATGAGCGGTCGCCACTTCCGCGATTATCATCTCCTCCTTGACGAACAGGCCGAGCAAATTTTCGCTATGACCGATGATATCGCCGAGCGAGCCCGCAAGCTTGGGGGAAACACGCTGCATTCCATTAGCGAGATCTCCAAACATCAGCGATTGAAGGACGACAACCGAGAATCCGTCCTTCCCGAGGACATGCTGGCTGGACTTTGTACGGACAATCGGGAGCTCGCACGTTTCTTGCGCATGTCACACAAGATCTGCGAAGAACACAACGATGTCGCCACGGCCAGCTTAATCGAAAGCTGGATCGACGAGACTGAACGACGCACGTGGTTTTTGTCAGAAGCCGTACGCGACCATTGACCGCAAGCGCTCCGCGCAGCGGGACGCTTCGCTCGATAGGGAGAAGTGCCATGGATATAGTCTCACGAGGCTTTTCAGGTCGACGCAGCCCGGCAGGTGCAAAACTACCGCCAGGGCAGTACCTCACCACTGACTTCCCCGTTTTGTCTGCAGGACCGACTCCACACGTGCCGCCGGACAAGTGGGAATTTACGATCAACGAAGGCACCGATGTTTTGCGAAGATGGGATTGGAAATCGTTTCGCGAGTTGCCCACCGAGACCTTCACCGCCGATCTGCACTGCGTTACTCGATGGTCGAAACTCGAGACATATTGGGAAGGTGTTTCCCTCGATACGATGTTTGCTGATGTAAAAACCGATGCCTCCTATGCGCTCGTGCATTCATATGGTGACTACACCACAAATCTACCTCTTGAAGATCTCATGGACAAGCGGGCGTGGATCGCGTTCCGATTTGACGACGACGATCTCGCGCCCGAACACGGGGGCCCTGCACGGCTTCTTGTCCCCCATCTTTATTTGTGGAAAAGCGCCAAATGGGTGCGAGGTATCACACTGATGGACGAGGATGAGCCTGGCTTTTGGGAAAGCCTCGGCTACCACATTTATGGGGACCCCTGGCGAGAGCAGCGTTATTCGGGAGACGAGTGATGTGGCGTGTCGGAACGGTCCTTGCTCTTCATGATGAAACCGAAACGGCACGCACTATTAGGCTCGAAGTTCCAGATTGGCCGGGTCATCTCGCCGGCCAGCACGTTGACCTGCGTTTGACCGCGTCCGACGGATACTCTGCGGTCAGGTCATATTCGATCGCATCAGCGCAGAACTCCGAGCGTCGCATTGAGATAACGGTCGAACGACTGCCTAATGGCGAAGTCTCACCATACCTGACACAGCAAGTCGCTGTCGGCGATAGTCTGGAGCTGCGCGGCCCGATCGGCGGCTGGTTCGTGTGGCGCAGTCAACAGGCAGAAGCAGTCCAGCTAATAGCCGGGGGGGCCGGCATCGTTCCGCTGATGGCCATAATCCGCTCAAGAGTTTCGTCCGGCAAAACCGCGCCTTTTCGCCTCTTATATTCCGTGCGCGCGCCCGGCGGTGTTTTCTATCGCGATGAATTGCGTGCCCTGTCGGAACGGGAACGGTCCGTGATGGTGACTTACGCATTTACACGGGCTGCTCCAAAGGATTGGTCGCGGCCACCCAGCCGTGTAGATGCTGCGCTTATTGCGGAAGTAGCCTGGCCCGCTAATCTGGCCCCATCTTGCTACGTCTGCGGTCCTACACCGTTTGTGGAAGCTGTAGCGAACTTTCTTAGCGCGGCGGGTCATGACCACGACAAGATCCGAACAGAGCGCTTTGGGCCTACAGGAGAACGGAAATGAGTTCACAAATTCCTTATCTAGATGGAAACGCGGCCGCAGGCGAACTGAGCAAAGTGTTCGCCGTCGATATTACTGCTGCTGAGGGACAGTGTGGTAGCTGCGGAGCAACCCGGCGCTTTGCCGAAGCACACCTGTACATGGGTGGGACCTGGCATAGTTGCGCGGTGCTGCGTTTGTGAGCACGCGCTCCTTCGAGTTGTCAGCACTCGCCACGGCATATTCCTTGATATCAACGGTATGACTTACTTTCGGTTCGACACGACGGAGTGATCGGAGGGGACACAAGACGTCCGATCCGAGGGTAATGAAGCTTCGTTCACTGCGATGCGCAGAGCGTTCGCGTAGTGCGCCACGTTGTGCACCACTTACGTCAGTTGCGCCTTCCCACCGCTAGCGCTCAAGTCGGCTTCCTTGACACGCCCTTCGCCGCCGTACAGTTAGCCTCGTATTTTCTTTTATCCCGCTCTTAGACTGGCCGGCTCAGTGTCGCGAATGTCTCTCCTTCGACGGAAGGTGTCGATGTGTCGATTTGAAGGCAGTCGTTCCTTCAGAAATCACGCGTTTGCCGCGCCGCGGATGGTGGCAGGGCGATTGCTGTGCCAAATGGTGTGGAGGCAAGCCCCATGTCAACCGAACTCAAAACGGTGTCCAGAACCAGCAATCAGCCCAAGCATTCCGAAAAGGGAGAATCTCATGAAATTTCAAAACTGCTGTCTCTTACTACTTTTGGTTGTGGCTCTCGCCGGTGGTATTCGAACTGTGGGGGCAGATCGCGTTGATCAACCTCCAGCTGGCCCGGTGCGCATCGTCACTACTGAACCAGGAGTTGTGCCGACGGGAACCTCGCTCGTGATCCGCACCAACGATCCAGTGAGCACCGATAGGGCTTTTCGAGACACGATCTACGAAGGGAGTCTTAGCGAAGATGTGATAGACCAAAATGAAAAAGTACTTATTCCCAAAGAGTCGCCGGTTGATTTGAGCGTGTTCTCTTTTAGGTTTCTTGGTCCAGGAGGTGGAGGAATGTCGGAACTGGTGCTTGGGGTACGGGCGGTTACCGTCAACGGCGTGACTTACCCGGTCGAAACGGCAGAACCCCAACGGGACGGGGGACTCGGAGCTAACAGCCACACACCAAAATGGGTCGGTGGCAACGGAGAAGTCGGCCGAGTCCTGACGCGAGGCAGAAGAATCAACGTACCCACGGGAGCCCTGCTGAGCTTTCAAACTGATGAGCCGATCCGGCTTAGAGGCTACCATCGCTAGGCTTAGGCAATTGGTGGCAGGCAAGCGATCAGTACGAACTCCAAAGTAATAGATCGAGGCGAGGGGCGGCGAATGAATCCAACGAAGAGCGTGCGGGTTGCCTACAATTCGACCGATTGATTTAATCCAAGCGGAGCCCAAAAGTTTGCAATGAATTAACTCTGGAGGCCGTCATGCAAGAAAAGCAACCTGCTTATTTCACCGCTTACCGCAGCATAAAACTAACCCGTGATACCCAGGGTGTGTTGGTCGGCGAGTTCCACAGCAATGGTGGTCCTCTGACTTTTACTGCGTCGGACCACACGGACTTTGTCGAGTGCTTTTATCGTATCTCGCAGGACCGTGAAAACAAGATCGTGATCTTGACGGGCACTGGCGGGGAATTCATCCCAGGCATAGATTTTTCTTCCTTTGGCAATGTTGCCGATCCCGCAGTCTGGAGTCAGGCTCACGACGAAGGGGTTCAGATCCTGGAAAATCTGGCAAACATCCGCGTGCCGATGATTGCTGCGATTGAGGGCCGTGCACATGTGCATTCCGAATACGCTCTGATTGCCGATGTAATCGTGGCGGGGGAAGGGGCCACGTTAAATGACGTGCCGCATTTTGCCGGAGGCATCGTCCCTGGAGATGGGATTTTTACGGCATGGAGTTACAGGGCCGGAGCAGGAAGGGCTGAAACGTTTCTGCTGGATCCACGTCCGCTGACGGCGCAGACCGCTTACGAATGGGGAGTGGTTGCCGAAGTAGTGCCGAACGGCAAGGCACTCAGCCGGGCGCGGGAATTGGCCGAGCTGTACCTGAAGGCTCCGGAAGTGACGCGCCGAAACACGCGCGTGCACTTCATCCAGCCTTTGAAGGAGCGCATCGTGCGAGAAGTTGGCTATGGATTGTCGCTCGAAGGAGCATCGGCGGCCGACCTCGTGAAATCAATGCAAGCCAAAAATCAACCTGCCGCTCGGAAAGGAAAATCCGCATGAGGGAATTCAGATGAGCCGCAGATGATGACGTTTTTCGGAGACTAATGCGGGCATCTAGCAGAGCAATGCCCTTCGAAGGAGGCTGTAACGCACATCTTTGTCTCCACGAGGGGTTCACTCCAAAGGATTTCTGATGGGACTCGTGGAGTGAACCCCTAGAATGAGACAGTTTCGTCGTGCACATCTCCGGTGGGAATCTACAAGCTCGGAGCCCACGCGTAGTACCCACTCTGAGCATTGAATCCGGGGATGATTGCTAGCACGCCGCGGACCGCGCCTTCCGGACGCCATGAGCGCACGAAGGGGCTCAGGCCATTTGCTCCTTCGATTCGTTCTTCCGTATTCCGTAGTGTTTGTGTCATGTCGTCCTCCTTGCGCTAAGCTGGTGCTCTTCCCAAGGCCGTGAAGTTTCACGGATTTTATTTCCGATTCGCCGCCGGATCGT
Source organism: uncultured Acidobacteriota bacterium (assembly GCA_963774805.1). Classification (GTDB taxonomy): domain Bacteria; phylum Acidobacteriota; class Terriglobia; order Acidiferrales; family UBA7541; genus Palsa-360. Next base: position 302,276 of record CAVZGK010000012.1, on the reverse strand, counting down.
TAGCGGGGTCGAAATACTTTGTGTCAGTTGGCCCGTAGCCTGAAATCTGTACAACGGCAGCCGTATCGGTGGTCTGTGCGAAGTGCTCGACGCCTCCCGGCTCGGAATACACGCTGCCCGCTGGCAAGGTCTTCAGCCTTTTTACATCGAAATGATCGCCGTAGCCGAAGTGCCATTCGCCCAAAACCACGGTCGCCACACGGTTATCCCTATGCGTGTGGGCCTCGATCGTCACGTGGGCGGGCACGAACAGCAGAATGGAGTAAAAGCCGGCCTTGGCGGGATCACCAAACAGCACCCTGGTGTGAACACCAGCGAGGCCCGAGCTGCCGATTTGGTTTTTGTCTGTCGGACTGCCCTTGATTTCTGCGGGGGTCATGCGCATTTGCGGGAGGGTCTGCGCTCTCGTCACCGTCACGGATGCGACGGACAACAGGACCACGAATATGCTTTTGAACATTGTGGCTCGCCTTTCATTCGCTGAGGCATTCCGTGAGATACACACCTGCCGTCACAGAAACTTCATCAGCGCCTCGGTCGTTTCCTTGGGCCGTTCTTCGAGTACCCAGTGGCCGGTATCCTTCAAAACGATCATGGTCGCGTTGGTCGCAACCAGTTTCATCTGGTTGCCTAGCACTGTTCCATTAGCCTTGTCGCCTCCTATGGCGAGGACCGGCATCGTCAGCTTTGTCTGGGAGAGCTGTGCAAAGTCTTTTGCAGCCTGCTGGAAAGAGACGAAGTAGGCCCAACCGGCGCGCATGCGCCCGGGACGCGAATAGGCTGCCACGTACGCGGCCCGATCGGAATCGGGGATCGAATGCGTTTTGTCGGCGGCGAAGTCATTCCAGAAATAATCGAAGTAGATGCGCTCGCGTCCACGGACCAGCACTTCCGGCGTCGGGCCGTTAAAGCGAAAATGCCAAATGCCAGGATTGTTATAGACATCCTCCCATCCCGCTACCCCGGGAAGAAAAGCATCCAATACCACCAGTTTCTCGGTTTCTTTCGGGAACTGTGCGGCATACGCGTAAGCCACCATCAGGCCGATGTCATGGCCGACAACTCTGGCTTTGTCGACATGGAGCGACTTGGCGAGCGCATGAATCCGGATCGCAGCGGTCTTCATATCCAGGCCGTCCTTGGGAATTGACGAATCGCCAATGCCGGGCAGGTCGGGCGCGATCACGGTGAATTTTTCGGCGAGCTGAGGAATGATGGGCCGCCACATGCGAGAGGTCTGCGTGTAGCCATGCAGCAGAATCAGAGCCGGGCCGTGTCCCGCCATTAGGTAATGCAGCGTCACGCCTCCGACTTCGGCCGTCCGGGAACTAATCGCGTTTGCGTCTTGCGCGTGTGCCCTTCCCGGCAGCGTCACAAACGATAGCAGCGCGATCGACGCGGCAACGAAACGGAAGCCCCATCGCTTTTTCATAGGAGAACTCCTTTAGCGGTGTGTGTAGCCCAAACCGCATTGCAGACCATACAGTCTGGAATTCCGTATGTCAACGATTGTTATAGACTAGGAGGTCTGAAATGGCGCGCAGGAAAGAATTCGACCCTGACCAAGCCTTAGCCAAGGCCATGGCCGTTTTTTGGCGGCTGGGTTACGAGAATGCGTCGCTGGAGCTACTCCTGCGGGAGATGGGGATTGCGAAGCAAAGTCTCTATGACACATTTGGCGACAAGCGTGGGCTGTACATGAAGGCCTTGGCCTATTACCGACGCCAAACGAACGACGGTCTGCGCCGACTTTTCGGTGCTGGCCGGCCCGTCAAAGAAGTCTTCGCGACACTCCTCATTGGCCTGAGCGCTGAATCCAAAGAACAACACGAGCAAGGCTGTCTTTTGTTGAGTGCCAATCTGGAGCGCGACACGGCAGATGCTACACTCACGGAGTTTCTGCGCGACAACCAAGCCGAAGTCGAAGGGATTTTTAGAGAGGCGTTGCTCCGCGCACGGAAAGCCGGAGAATTATCGGGTGACGCTGACACAAAAGCCTTGGCGCGGTTTTTCACGGTCACAATCCAGGGAATGCGAGCCATGGCACGACTGAAGTCCGATCGGAAAAGCCTCGAACAAGTAGCGCGTGTCGCTTTAGCGACGCTCGACTAATAGACGAAACTGTCGGTTGGTGAGGTTGATAGCCATCCGTGAGACGATTTGTCGTGGTTTTTTTAATTGAGGAGACGATCCATGTCCTACAGCATATCGGACCTACTGATCCGAAATCTTCGCGACGTCTTCGGTGAAAACGATCCCGCGCGTCGGCGCGTGGCGATCGACGAACTCTGGGCCGAAGATGGCGTGTTCTACGATCCCAGCAAGGGCGCTATCCGCGGCCGCGACGAGATTGATCGCGTCGCGGCCGCGGTCAAGGCGACTCATCCTGACTTTCGATATCAAGTGACTGCCGCTCCTCAGGAATATTGCGATGCAGGGATGGTTCCATGGATATCGGGACGCCCTGGTGAAGTGCCGGCTTACTCCGGGAGGGATTTCGCCATCGTGCGGGACGGCCGGATCGTAGCGCTTTACATGTTTTTCGACAAGCGGCCCTGAGCTCGAGTCTACCGGGCGAGATCCAAAAGCGCAGAGAAGCGGCGTGCCTCGTGGAAGTATTGCCTCAACGAAGGGTTCACTCTACCGGATTTCTGATGGACCTCGACTGTGCACCAACTGTGCAAGAATCCAACGTTTTCATTCCATTCGGGTTACTTTTGAGCGAAAAGCAGATTCCCCGATTTGTTGGAAACGTTGGTAGTTAGTGTGATGAGAAGGAGTTGTTGGAGTCGAGTGCGGTGCGCCCAAGGCAGGCGCGCTACCAGGCTGCGCTACGCCCCGACATGAAGTGCGAGATTCATTCTAAAGCACTTTCCAACTTTGTTCCTAATCCGTCCCATGCTTTTTACCCCTGCACACGAACTGTACACGAATCCACCGATTTCAATCCATTCGAGTTATCTTTGAGCGAAAAGCAGACTCCCCAATTTGGTGAAAACGTTTGTAGTTGTAAGCTACGGATGGAGTTGTTGGAGTCGGGTTTCGTGCGTCCAAGGCAGGTGCGTGTTTCAGGTTTGCCACTGATCATCGGGCGTCCATCTGTTGAGCTCCGGTCCACCTTGTGCTGATCTAATGACTGGAGTAAGGAATGACAGTAAGCGAGCGACGAGAGCATTGAGTTCGATGTCCTGAACGTGTGGTTTGTTCTTATTGCAGAAAGCCCTCCACTGTTTGATCTTGTTCTCATCCTCGTAGAATTCAGGTGTAAACGCGAGAGGTCTATCTCCCTCCGGGAAGGCGGTTCCGCGCCGTTCGAAGGTTGCACGGACGGCATCGACGAGTGCTTTTCCATCAAATTCAAATGTTTTTGAAAGGCTGTGCAATTCGTGAAAATCCTTCATGCGGCTGTTCGCAATGCCGAGCTTGACCATCGCTTCGAGTTTTTCGGACACAACGGTTTCGCGAGGGTAAGTAAGCAGGCGAGGACCTGGGAGATTGAGAAGTGTCGGATATTCGCTCTCGACGGGACCTGGGCTGATGGCATCGCCGAAGCCGATATCGATCTGGATCGGTATTTGGGCTTTGTCCAGAAATGCCGTCAAAGTGACTCGCACGCCTTCGTAGTCTTCGTCCTCTTTGATGCGTTCCGCCTTCACCGTTTTCGGATCGAAGCGCAACCCGTCGTCCTCGACTTCAATGGTCGATATTTCCCGGAAGATGCGAATGAACCGCTCTGGGAAATTGTCCCCTTTCGCCAGAAAATCGGCGTCCCGCGTCGCTCGATAACGTTCCTTTGTCCAGAGTTCGAAGAGTAGCGCGCCCTTCAGGATAAACGTGTCCCGGTACTTGGACTTGCTGAGACGGAACAGCATTCTTTCAAGGCCGTACTTGGTGAGTACGAGTCCGAAATCGTCGTTTCGTTCTCTGGGCAAGATTCAGCAACTTCTGTCGAATCGAGGCGGGAAGGTTTTTGATTTTTGAATCGGGCAATTAGAGTGACTCCAGATAGGGACGCATGATGTTCGCGACACGGCACGACCTTGGCCGCTGCCCAAAGCTCGTCCATCGACGCTCTCTTCAGGCGGCGACATTCCCTGAGAGCCTCCAGTGCTACATCCATGCCGATCTTGTGGCGAAACTTGAAGCAATCGGCCACTGTCTTTGCCGGTGTGTAGACCTTGAGGCTTCCACCGCGAACTGGATATTCCTTCACGCCAAAGTGAATGGCGGTCCCGACATGCGCACGAATCGGATCGCCGGGGCAGTTGATTCGCGGGGTCCATGCCTTAACATCAATTGCCATCCAGACTTGGTGCGGCGCTTGGGTCGTGAACTTATGGAATTGGAGCGCGGACAGGAGGCAAACTACGCCCTTCGGAACTTTATAGGATGCTTCGAGGAGCGATCGGTGTTCCGTGATCGGCGATGAATCGAAGTATAGAGACCTCGCCCTACCTTTTTGAGCAGTCCCTTTTGAACGAATCGAGAGAGATAGTTTCTCGGAACGCCGAGAGCGGAAGCGTCCTTGGAGCGAATGATCTGCTGCCTCGTAGCCAGACCAAGGATGCGCTTTGACTTAGATTCCATGATGCACCAAGTGTACCAAATACTCGGTAGATGTCAATAAGTACCGATGTATTGGTACATTATCTTAAGACGGACCAAAGAATGTTTATCTATTGCGGGCGCATGATCCCCCGAGAAAGTTGGGGATTTTCGCCCTTACAAAGGCAGCACTCAAATGTGCCGAAACCGTGCCAAATAGATTTCACTGAACCATCGCTGTGCCAGAATCCAACGGGCATTTCATTGGCCTGGCGGTTGATTTTCTCCAGAGCTTCTATCTTCATTTGCAGTTTCATTTGCGAGTAGTGTTTGAAGACCTGAGAATCCCCTGGGCGAAGTAATTGTGTCACCCACTCGTCGGCTACCCGGGTCCAAGGAGCCGACGTCGTTATGAAATCAAGAAGACGACTTGTGAGGACTTGGCCAAACGGGCTCTTCGGTAATTGGGGTACCGGTATCGCACTACCCTAGAGTTGACACAGCGTGAGAGCTACGGCGTCCGCAGGAATGCTCTTGTTCTCTCGTCAGACAGCAGAGCTTTCGCGAGATTTCTTTCAAGGCAATAGCGCCTGAGACTTGGCGTAAATGCTCTTTGTTGTTTTTCTCTCTCAGCGCTAATCAGCTCAGGATCGATCTGCGTCATCTTAGACCACTCCGCGTCGGATAGTTGGGACCGCAGTTCGCCGGCCGTGAGCGGGGCGCTGATCGTTGCACCTTGTTCTTCAACGCGCGCTCTAAATGCATCGTCATTAAAAGGGCTCGCCGGCGCGGAAACAGTTGCCGGCTGCCCCTCGCCGCCCGCTGATTCCGCAAGCCGTGTATCCCGTTCGCGCCCCAGGCGCCAAGCCGTATTTATCTTGTCGATCATCTCACCGGTTTGAACCTCGATCGTGCGGTCGTCAGCAGCGTATAGTTCCGGACTCTGCGCAACGAGGTCTCTCATCTTTCCCTCCACGTAAGCGCGGAATTCCGGGGGAAGCTGTTTCACATCCAACGCCGGCACGGCGCGGTTCGTCGCCTCCAAGTCGATCACCAGTGCGTTATCGTGATGCAGCGCCATGAGCAGCTCGCCGAAGGCCTTGCTGTAATCGCGGGATGTGGCCGCGAGCTTGGGGAACGCGTAAGGAAACGCGTCGCGGTTGGCGTTGAAGAGCAGGTCAGCCGACTCTTCCGCATCCGCAGCCATGCCAAGGACAATCAGAAGGCATCGCATCTCCTCCTTGTGCAGCATAAGACGAACAGCGCCTCGGTCTCTGCCGTCAAAAGGTGTCGTCTCTGCCATCCGGGCAATGGTCGCAAAGGCCGCTCGCATATCCTTGTCGGACTGCAATTCCTCGGGTTCCCAGTCATACCGGAACACCTGGCTGACATAAGGTGCCTCGCAGTCGTATTCCAGACCGCGCTCGGCAAACTGCGCCAGCCCGGCAATGTCTTTCCACTCCGCGGGCGACAGAATCAGGCTGAACGTGTCGGTCCCGGATGTCTCAGGTATTTGCAGGCGCACGCGATGACTCCTCTGGCCCGATTCTAACAAGGCGGATGCAGACTTGTGTGCCAATTCCTGAGAAACGGGATTCTCATTATGTGGGAATTGGGAAAAACCCAGATGACGAGAAAAAGACTATCAGGACTTGGAAACCCAGCCCGGTTTCGAAATGTCCTCTTATGGAAATACAGCGATAAGAATTTCCCTTCGGATGTCATCACGGTGGAATACTTCGACGGCTGCAATCACATCATCTACAACATCGAGAATGAGCTCTCCTTTTGCGGAAGCGAGGGGAACACCGCGATGTCCAGATCCGAAGCCACCGCGAGGTTTGGGCTTTGTGTAGAACGTCGCACAATAATCATCGAAACAACGGCAGCGGTCGAAGATTCGGAGTTGATGCACTTGGGCCGCCAAGTCCGGCTCCCCTTGAGCAACGAGCAAAGACTGAAGCTCTTGCGAAAGATAAGGAAAGAGTTCTTGGATCGGTATGTTCTTGGCCATAACAAAGCGATGATAACTTGATTCAGCTCCTGAGAAACGGATTATCGGAATCTTCAAATTGAAATGCAGGGGAAAATCGGGGTAGGGATTTGGGTTAGCTGAATGAGTTAATATCTAATGTTGGGAAGCCTTGATTTATAAGTCGAATTTTTACAGTCTAGCGGCCAAGTCCGCTTGCTTCACCATGCAAAGCCGACTAGATCATGGGAAGGAGATAACGATGAAATGGATTTGCATCGTATCAGGCGCGCTGGCATTGGCGATGGCGGCATCTGTCACGCCGGCGCAGGCCGCCGCAATTTCGGACTGCCCTGCGCCGCCGGGAGCCGTCAAGGTTGCACTTCCTTCCGGGTTGCCGGCTGCATTGCGCGACAAAATGGGCAACGTCGCTTTGCCGGGTGAGCCGTTTAACGAGATCGACGTTTACGTCAAAGGGCAGCCCAATCGCCGTTACATCTTCGTCTGGAATATCGGCAGCCGGTGGATTGTGGCGACGGAAGTGGGCGGCATCGCGCTCCGCGGCGCGGTCTCTATTTATGAGCTCGGCAAGGACGACAAGACCGCCACCCTGATCGAGAGCCGCATTACATTTCCGGGAGGCGTGTGCGCGGCCGCGACCAAGCTCGTCGAAAAGCGAAAGTAGATCGAATCGAGAAATGAGTGACTAACATTAGAATCAACAAGACTCTGATTATCGAGTTGGGTACCATCGCCGCGGTTATCCTCGCGCTCGATGTGTTGCTCCCGAACTCGCCGGGAGATACGGCCAGTTCAGGCACCTTCACGGTGCGGCGTTCCCCCTCCTTTTACGCCTATCACTTCACCAACTTCTTCGACGAGTAGTTCGTCAGATCAACCCTTCAATTCGCACTTCGCCAACGGGAGCACGGCAATCCCGATGGGAAATATATTCGGGCCGGATGTTGTATCGACTGGAAACAGGTGGGCATTCTGATTTGCCACGATGGCAATAACCAGTCGACGTTGCGCTCGATTTAAAGTTGGAGGCCAGTTGCTGCGCTTCGTTTCGAGGCAAGTGCCAACTATCTCAGGGTATCTGAGGGCGTTGTGCGAATGACAAGGTGCTTCGTCGATCCCGGATCGGCATTCGCGAGGGCTCTACCCGCTGGTGGGAGCGTCGCCGCAAATCTCGCGACACCGCTCTTTAGCATATTTCCAAGCTGAAAACTGCACAACTGGGCCTGCTCCACCGATTGTCGCGATCGACGGATCGTCACCCCAGCTTGTGTAGCTATCAAAAAGGCTCTCCGCGGACATTCCGGGCTTATACGACTCTTGCAGTGAAATATCAACAAGTCTTCGGCAATAAGCCAGCGCCTCTTCAGCGGTGTCGTAAACGCCGCCCTCCCAGGTTTCATCGGGATCTTGAACGTGGAAGTTGTCGCTTACATGCACTCTGTATCTGGGCATAATGAGTCCCAACACCTTAATCCAATTTCGTGCCGCAACCGTTGCAAAACTTAGCTCCACCTTCAAATTGCGTACCGCATTGGGGACACGCGTTTCTCGGATGGAATGGCTCGCCGCATTCTGAGCAGAATTTGCCACCCGTAGACCGAGCGCCGCAGGCGGAACAGACGAGAAGGGGTACGGTTTCGACCGGAGCTGCAACTTCGCCTGTCACGAAAGTGTTGCCCGCCGTAACTGGGGTCGGAGGCGCGATTTTGCCCTCGGTGCTTCCCGACGCGGGTCTGTCGAATCGGATCAACCACCAAGCTACCAGCAGGGCTGCCGCCAGTAAAGCAAGACCGATCTCCCAGTCCGCGGCTGATTGGGCTGTCGTGGCAATTCGGATAAGGAACAACGTCAGTCCAATAACCGCTAGAATTTGGCCCGATGCCCAGCGTTTCATTCAGACTCCTTATCCTTTCCCGAGCGTTTCCCAGACGTTTTTCCCTTTTCAAATCGTGCTTGGTGCAATGAAATCCAAGTGACGCCACGATTCGTTAGCGAAAACCGTCAGGCGCCGAACGCCTGTTTCACGTGGGACTTCAGCATGTAGGTGATGATCCAAACGTTTATCCCAACTAACATGATCTCCCAGATCAAGGTCCCGGAGCCGGTCACAATCGTTGCGATCGATTTGACGACGGCTAGGGAGCAGAACACAATCGCGGCGATGCGTCCCCACTTCCGCAGCGTCCATAGGCCATAACCCAGCACACCGTAAATTGCAGCAGCCACAGACATTGTGAACGCCGCCGCGGATGTGTCTCTTATGATTTCCTCCCGGCCAGTAGCAAGCACGGGGAAGATCGCCATCGCCAATCGCATCAGAGGCATGTCAGTCTCGATACGCGTGCTTGCGCCATAGCTGTATGCCACCAGGCCAAGGGACACTGTAATGGCTACTCCGATGAATGCGAGCACCGCTAGGATGGTTACACCTCGCGGGCGGTGCGGCCGTATCGCTTTTTCGCCCTCATGGCCTCCAGAGATGACAGGGGCAGGGGGCCGCGGCAATTCTACATGGGGCGGGGGAGAGTACGTTTCCACCGGCAAAGCAACGGCGGCGCTCGTGGGCGCAACCGTTGCACCTAGGGTGACGCTGACATTTGCCGGATTACCGCAGGCGCTGCAAAAGCGGGCCTCTGGACCTACTGACTTGCCGCAATTTGAACAGAAAGGCATTGTTCACTCCTAAAGCGGCAGCCGTAACCAAGCGGCGCGCGCAGGGCACAAGGTATCAGACTCTTGGTTTAGTTCGTTGGCGGTGTGATAAAGCCGCCTGGCCCGATGGGATCGTCATCCAACTCTTCGCGTCTCTTCTCCGCCGCAGGCGGCGATGGCACGGCTGCGGGTGATTCCGCGGGTGATTGAGGCGTAGTGTCTCGCAGATTGCTGGCAGGGTCCTGGACGGGCTGTAGGCCCGTTTGTGAACTTGATGCGCTCGCGGTTGCTGGCGGATGCAATTGCGCCAGCAGGTGCCCGACATCGGGAATGGCGACGATCCGCCAGTGGTCGCCTATGCGTTGCATCCTGACTTGTACGATGAGCGGGCTGCTGCTGAGCCTGGTACCGAAGCGTACGTCGAGCACGGCTTCGTTGCCGGACTTTGTTTGCGCGGCGACTCCCTGGTATTGAAGTTGCGAGGTAATCAGGGTGCGTATACCGTTGGAAAGAAAGCCGGTCATGTAATTGGCGGTATTGTCGGCACCGTCGGCTTGCGGCTGATCAGATACCTGGCGGTTTATAATTTCCTGCTCCACGGAAGAAGCAAGTTTCGGCAGCAAAAGTGACTTGAACCCCGCGACAAGGCCGTTTGCGACGAGGGCGTCGCCCGTGCTGCTGTTATTGCTCAACCAACTGCTCGCGGCTTGGTCCGTCCAATCGCTCAGAATGCTCTGCACATCCACATAATTGTCGAAAGACGGCGCGTCCTGTTTGAGCAGCGCCGTTCCCGCCTTTTCCAGCGAAGTCTGCGGGCTGGGCCCCACCATCGCAATCGCGATGACGATCACCGCGGCAACCAGGACTGCTACTAGCGCTAGATTTCGCAGCGTATGCGACCGCCGGAGCGGCGGCGCTGGAAGGGAAGGCGCTGGCCCCGCTTGTACCGGCACCGCCCGCGGCGGCTCAATGTTTTGGGGCGGCGCGGGAGAAACTTGCGCGGGTGGCTGGACGGGTACCGCCGGCTGGGCGACCGACACAGCCACCGCTTTTCCGCAGGTGCTGCAAAAGGAAGCGCTATCGGGATTGGGCTTGCCGCAGTAGACACAGAACATCGTTCCTCCAAGTCGCCGGAAACATTCTTACTGATGTTGCTTAATGATGCTGCGCGGCCACCCACGCGATAATTAGCACGACGACAATAATTGCGATTACCGCCCAGCTGATAGCCGTCCTGGTGCCGGCAGCCCTGCGATCCGCTTTTGCCTCGTTGTAACGGTTTACAAGCATCTCGTCACTTAGGTCCGCAATCGGACGCAGGTATTTACTTTCCAGCGCGCCTTTCACAATCGGGGAGACGATGCCTCCTGCACTCACAAAGGCCATCACTATTGCGATGATGAGCCCGGTCCGCGTGCCGAACCACGTGATGGTGAAGTGCGCGACAATGACCAAGGTGAAGATCCATGCGGCAAGCCCCGCGGGAATAACTTTGTCTTGGATCTGGCGATTCACTTCGGCGACTAGCCCCTCGGTAAACTGCGCTCGCGCCGCCACGCTGAGTGCTCCGATTACGGGAGCTGCGGCCACTTGAGGGGCGGGCGATACCGGCGCGGCCCGCGGCGCGGCGATTGGCGCTGTGGCGATTGGAACCGAAGAAATCGGCGCCGCCTCCATCACGCGAGTTGTCGGCTGCGCCTGCACGGGCTGCGCGGCAGGCGGTGCAGCAACTGGCCTCGCGATCGGCTTCCCGCACTTGCTGCAAAACGAAGCGACGTCGGGATTGGACGCGCCGCAGAAATTACAAAACATAGGCGCCTAACCTTTGCGTGAACTCCATAGTGCTAATCAAAATAACGAAATCATTGAAAGGCAAACATGCCGTCTCACGGGAGACAGAGCTCTATCTCGGATTCCACGAATTTCAACCAAATTGCCCAGTGCCATGGGTACTCTTTTCAGCTTTCCGTTTTGCCATAACGCTTGAACCCCTCCGCCATATATTGCGGGCGAATTCCCTCGATGGCCGGTCAATACTGGCAAAACACAGGTTGTTGCGACGTTACTCCCCAACCTCCCACTTCGGCGGTGCAATGCTTCCCGAAATCGGGGTCCCACTTCGGTGGATCAGGATTAGGAGAGCCAGGGGTGCCAACATTCGTAGTTCCCGAATTCGAACCGCCGGAAGTGAGCATAGACGCGACGCCGACGGCAAGGACACCCAGGACGACGACGCCCCAGAAGGCGCTCGAGTCTTTCGAAGAGCTGGCCACGGAACGTGTGGGTGTACGGTCGGGCGGCGCAGAGGCGGGAACATCGGAGAAGTATTCGCTGCCCAGCTTGGCGACGGCAGCGTCCGAACTGCCTGCGGCCCGCGCGTAGAGCTGTTTGGCGCGCTCGAGATTTTGCGGCACGCCCCACCCCTTTTCGTACATGACGCCGAGATTGAGCTGCGCATAACCGTCATCCTGATTGGCGGCTTTGTCAAACCAGGAGGCAGCCTGCTGATAATCCTGCCTGCCCTGGCCGGAATCCTGGCCGAGACCATTCTCATAGCCCATGGCGAGCGACGTTTCGGCGGGGACGTATCCCTTCTGGGCCGCTTTGGCGAACCATTGCATGGCCTGCGCTTCGTTCCAGGCAACTCCCTTGCCGAGCCGCAGGTGCGCGCCAAGTTCCGTCATGGCATAGACGTTGCCCTGCTCCGCGGCTGCCTGATACCACTGGACAGCGCCGGCGCTGTCCTGGTTCCAACCATCGCCACGCTCGAGCATGTCGGCGACATAAATCCGCGAATCAACCAATCCCGCCTGACCCGCTTTGGTGAACCAGCCGAATGCCGTCTCGTGGTCCTGCGCAACTCCTATCCCGTTGTAGTAACAAAAGCCGGCTTGCGCTTCGGCTAACGGAACTTCATACATAGCCGCACGAATAAACCATTGGCAGGAAGTCGCGAGATCCTGCTGCACGCCGAGGCCCTCGTGGTAGGCCGCAGCCCATGAAATACATGCCGTCGACGCTGCCGCCTTTGGCTGCCTCGTTAAACAGGCTTAAGCGCCCTTGCGGGGTCTTTGAGCTCGCCATTTCCCGATTCGTACATCCAGCCCAAATGCGCCATACCGTCCGGCGAGCCGCCCTGCACCGCCTTTTCAACCAGGATCTTCGCCTGAAAATAATCAGGCGGATTCTCATTCAAATAAAGCTCCCCGCCTTCGCGAAAACGCGTCGGCAATACCGGCGTTACCCGCGCGGAAATAACAGGCGCTGGGCCTGTCCCACGTCTCTCGGCACGCCATCTCCCGCGCTATACATCTCTGCCAGGGCTAAGGAAGCCCAGGCGTCACCCCCTTGGTCCGCCGCGGCATATTGCGCGGCTGCTTCGGGGATAGCGCTTCGCCGCATCCAGCGACGCGGCCATAGAGATATTGATAGCGCGGCCGCGCGGGTTGGCGCGCGGCAGCCTGCTCGCAAACGGGCAGCGCCTGATCAACGTCTATCTTTTTGAAGACTACGCCGTCGCCGATACGCAGCGCGTCCGCCACCGGATTCGTCAACTGATCGCATTGCAGCGCAACAGGATCGTTGCGATCGGGCGGGAAGTTCAGACTGGCGCTTCCCGCTGCCTGTGCAGCGGCAGTCCGGCCGCCACGTTGGTTGGTCGGCTGCGAGGTGGGATATTGAGGGAATCCGGGCTGATCCTCAGGAAATTGTTTCGTGCTGCGCTGGCTCCTTGGTTCTGCGAGTGGCTGCGCTACGCACGTCAAAGACAAAAGAGAAAAGCACAGGAAAAGAGCGAGAGCCGATCGACACGTGCACGCGATAGGCATGGCTGGGTCTCCGCACGTTTAACCGGAATGTCAGATTCCGATTTCTAGCTTGCGAATCATATGCTGCGGTTGCTTTCGACACAACGCATTTGATCAGCAGAACTTGTCGGCATGGCCTTGTTGCGGTTTTGGCGAGAAATCAAAAAAGGAAAAGAATTGAAAAATGGGTAGCATTTAGCTCTGCTGCGAACGTTACTCATGACTGGATTCCGCGTAAGCAATCCGTTTTTGTATCTGGGGGCCGCCACCCTAAGAGCTTTTGCGATATAGGACGCAACTCCTCAGGGTGCTCGCGGAGATATGCCAAAAGATGGCGTCTCTTTTCCTTTCCTCTCTTGGAGGTCTCTGTCTCTGAGTCAGGAGAATGGCGAACTATTTCGGGCTGGCGATCAGCCACTCGGCGATACACCGAGAGCCACATCTTTTTGACCGTGGGAAGTGAGACGCCGAGCGCGTTGGCCAAGTCCTGATCGGTTCCGATCTCGCCTCCAAGCGCCGTTAGGAGCAACCGCTGTTCACTTGGGCTGAACCTGAATCGGGGCGGGTGATATTCGAAGAGAGTGCCAACCCATGAGCCGGGTCGATTCAATTCCAATTCACGCGTGATACCCACAGTATGGGGTTTCCGGATAAATTCCTCAGCACTCCCTTTGAGAGATTTTACATAACACGCTTTTGTCGAGTCCCAGTAAAAGCCCCCTGCGTCTACCGCCCACCCTAAGCGCTGCACGCTTTCCGATTGCGAGGTAATCATCTCCTTCAATAGAAAGCCTCGGTGCAATTCAAGAAATGCGCTCATCATCAACTGGTAAACATCGGGCCGATTAGCAAATTCGGGACGCAGAACAGATTCCCACACAAGTAGGTTGAGGCCTTCGCCCGAGTTTGCTTTCCGGACCTGGCTGTCTGAGAGAATTGGGGAACTCCCTCGCATAACTCGCTTCGCCAGTTCCGGACCGAACCAGAATAACGGCGGCGTCGTCACTTCACGGATGAAATCATCGTTAACAAACACCGCAACGCCGACGCCCCACGTCCTAGATCGCGCACCCTCGACCTCCTCAAATACGGCGGTGATCATGGCTTGACTACCGAGCAAGCGCATCCACGCGAGACGCAAATCGTGGATCGCGCGCCTATAACGAGGACTTATTATCGGATGTGCCGCGATAATCTCCGCGCATTCGCGCACATTTTTTGCCTGCATCTGTCGCCATCGCAGACCCACGGGCAGCTCCCCTGAGAGCGTCTAGAACCATATCCTAACCAGCTAACGCATAAAGCGAGTTAGGGTCCTTTTAGGATACTTGTCTGCAGGTACGTCTTCCAGTAAGATTTCGCGCTATTGTAGCGTCCCCACAACTTTCGAAACGCATGTGCGAGACGTGAATGAGTGGCAGTGATCGCAGTCAGCCATGCCCCAAAGGAAGCGTGCTTCAATGCGGACATTCCCAGGCAAGCCGTTACAAGGCAAGATCGGTTCTCCACGTGACTGTCTTACTTTAGGACCTTCACGCGGCCGCAAGTACAGGCGAAGCATCATCAGTGTTGCGCTTCTGGTTTTCGCCACGCTCATCGTCATTGCATCGGTAAGTGGCCAGCAAATTTCTTTCCTCTCTTTCATCCCCAACGGCGTGTTTTTCCCGAATCCGGGTGGCGCGTCCCAAACCTACAGTACAATTGGAGGGGGCATCGATCTGACGGGGCCGTTTTTCCAAAGCCTGGGCACGAATGGTCGTACGTGCGGTACATGCCACCAGCCCAGCGACGGCATGTCTGTTTCTGCCGCGGACGTTCAACTGCGCTTCTTGCTCACGGAAGGCGAAGACCCGATTTTCCGCACGGTGGACGGCTCCAACTGCAACCACAATATCGATGTTTCGACGCTTCGCGGAAGAGAGGCTGCCTACAGCCTGTTGCGGACGCGCGGCTTGATTCGAATTGCATCGCGGTCCCCGCAAACGCGAACTACCGAGTCGTTAGCGTCAACAATCCATACGGCTGCAACGAATCCGACGTGATCTCCATGTATCGCCGGCCGCTGCCCTCCACCAACCTCCGTTTCTTGAGCGCGGTGATGTTTGACGGGCGGGAATCATCGCCGGCTACCGGCACAACCAAAATCCTGTACTCGAACTATCCCGACTCGCTTCGTGGCCGATCTGAAGCACCAGTCAGTGGACGCCACCGTCGGCCACGCGCAGGGGGACGGGACTCGGCCAACCCCGGACGGAGCAGCAACGGAAATCGTGAATTTTGAGATGGCGCTGTCCACGGCGCAGGCAATCGGCAACCACATCGGACCGCTGGACGCGCAAGGTGCAAATGGCGGACCGAGACCGCTCGTCACTCAGCCGTTCTTTATCAGTATCAACTCCAGCGTTCACTTTCTGCTCCCGCAATTCGAGCAGCCGGGCGGGCTAGTAACGCCGGGCGACGGCCAGTTCACCCCGCGATCTTCAATACCTTTGACGCATGGGCGGCACTTGCCCTACGGGGATCCGCGGGCGGCGGTTGCGCGCGGGCAGGCCATTTTCAATTCCAAGCCCATCAACATCACAGGCGTAGCGGGCATAAACGACGATGTCGTCGGCCGGCGGTCTGGTTGCTGGCGGCATTCCCTCGCTTCAGGGAACCTGCGGCACTTGCCACGATACGCCGAACGTCGGCAATCATTCCTTCCCGACGCCCTTGAACATCGGGACCGGCGATCCCGAGCCCTTCCAACCCATCTGTCAACCTGGGAGGCCTGGATATCAGCTACCTGCCGAACATCACGGTGTGCAAAACGGACCCGATCACGGGATCGCCGACGAGCAAGTGCAAGACCACGACCGATCTCGGCCAGGCCTTGATCGATGGCAATTTCGACCACGTCGGCAAGATCAAGGGACCGATCCTGCGCGGCCTCTCCGCTCGCGCCCCATACTTCCATAACGGCTCTGCTCAGACGCTGTTGGATGTCGTGCATTTTTACGAAAATCCGCTTTGGCCTTGTCCTAACGCGACAGGAGGAATCCGACCTGGTCGCGTTCCTGAGCTCTCTATGATCTATAGGCAAAGTTGACTCGGTCGCCCGGCAGGCCTAGGCGTCTGTTCGTCCGCCATCTGGGATGCGATGAGTGAAACAGGTGGAACGAACATTTCGTATCACCACGGCTCGCCCCGCTAGAAGCAAAAGAAGGAGCCGTTGGAGTTCGGTGGGCCTGAGGCAGGCGCGAAGCCGTCATGAAAACGTAGTAGTTGTGACAATCATGGCAAAACGGCGGCTTAAAGCTGGTAAAGAAGGACAAAAAGCGTGATGCTGAAGGCGGTAAAGACTTCGCGAATCGCGAGCGCCGCCATGATCGCGATGGCAAATACCTGGAGGTTGATCCTCCGCGCCTTTTGTCGTACACCTGGGTCGCGACTTGGACAGGCAGCGCAAAGACAAGAGTGCGATGAGAGCTCGATCCATCCGAGAACGGAACCATCGTGAGGATTCGTCACAGCGGCTTTGCAGCGCATCCCGAACTTGCTCAGGCCTATCGCGGCTGGCCAAGAATGCTGACATGGTTGCAAGCTCTCTTGGAGAAGGGCGAAACGGCAGAACCACGAAAGGCCGCATTGTGGAGTTATAATGTATCTCTTACCATCATCGTTCAGTTGAACGCTTCATTACCGGCAGAAATCGCGGGCTGTCCGCTCGTTCCATTTTCGTGCTTTCCCAGAGCACACCGGTAGATTAAATGTTCACTGACGCAATGACTGTGGATTTCGCCGATCTCCGAGTCCATCGCAAACGAGCCATTGTTCCAATTGCAGACGCAGCAACTTGAAATCGACGGGCTTGGAAACGCATGCGTTGCAACCAGCCACATAAATGCGCTCCTGTTCAGTCACCATCGCGTGTGCCGTTACCGCGATAACTGGAATATGGGACAGGGAGGTTTGCTTCCGAATCCACGATGCAATGGACAGGCCGTCCTGATCTCCGAGTTGAACATCAAGCAACACCGCGTCGGGCGGCATCTCCTGGATCGCGGCAAACGCTTGCTCCAAAGTAGTGGCGGACGCTACATCGTAGTTTTCCGCTTCCAGCCAGTCGCAAAGCAGCTCACGGCTAAGCTGGTTATCCTCAACGACCAGAATACGCGTCACGAGTTCACCACTGGAGCATTCCTCAGCACGCGGTGCAATTGCTCCGTCAGAGCTTGTTGCCAAGGTTGCTGCTTGTGGAATAGTGACTCAGCATGTTTCCGGAGATACTGTTCCTCATCACCATTCAAATCTTTACTGGTCAATACAAAAACAGGAAGATCGGCTGTGCGGGGATTGGCGCGCCACTCGGCCAGCAACTCGAATCCGCTCACCTTTGGAAGGATCAAATCGAGGATGACCAGCTCAGGTAGGGCCTCGGCCACTTGCCGCACGAGCCTGCGCGCCGTCGGCAGCGGTACTCACTGTGTATCCCTGAGCAGTGAGTAATTCGGCTATTACTTCACGGGTAGGAGTATCGTCCTCGACCACCAAAATAGGTCGCTGTGATGGCGCGCCTCCCTTTGAGGCCAGGCACCGACGGACAGCAGCCAATAAAGACAGTCTTATCAACCGGCTTAACTAGATATTCGTCGGCTCCCAAGGTTGTCGCGATCGCTGGTTGGTCCACAATCGAGACCACGATTATTGGAAGGTTGGCAGTGCGCGGATCGCGCTTTAGTTGCAGTAGTACTTCCCAGCCATTCGAAGGCTTCATAAGCAAGTCCAGAGTAATTACATCAGGTCGAAATTCCGCGACAATCTGCGCCGCATTCTGCGGCTGTTCACACGATAGCGATTCATACCCTGCGGAGGTGAGGTATGACTGAATGAGCTGTGCCGAGTCGCGGTCATCCTCGATCACCAGAACCTTCGGAGTTTCACCGCTCGCGACATTGACTTTGGCTTCGGGTACACGCAGTCGTCGAGTGTGTACCCCCGCGGGCAATAAGAAATAGAAGCAGCTCCCTCGACCGACTTGGCTATCCAGACCTAGATTGCTGCCATGTAATTCCGCCAGCCGTTGAGTGATCGCCAAACCGAGGCCCGTGCCTTCCGTAGCTTCACCCGACTGCCGAAGACGGTAAAATGCCTGGAAAATGCGCTTCTGTTCCTCGGGTGCGATTCCTGGGCCAGTATCTCGGACCTCAATTCGTATCTGGCCATTCGCCTGGAGCGCGTCCAATTCAATCCGCCCGCCTTCCGGACTGAACTTGATGGCGTTTCCTAGCAAGTTCATTAGCATCTGCCTGAGGCGTGTAACATCCGCCCGGACAATCAGATCCGCTTGAGCATTTAGCGACAGAGTCTGAGATTTTTTATCCGCAAGCGGCCTCAATGCTGACAGCACTTCTGAAAAGGCAGATCCGACCGGCACGTCTTGTATCGCCAAATCCATGCGACCTGCTTCGATTTTGGAGAGGTCGAGGATATCGCTAATGAGTTTGAGTAGATGCTGGCCGCCGGTGTGGATGTTCGCTGACGTATCGTTTCTGTCGCTCATTTAGTGAGCCATAGCGCTCATCCGCCAGTAGATCCGAAAATCCCAGGACTGCATTGAGTGGAGTACGCAGCTCGTGGCTCATCGTGGAAAGAAATTGATCCTTGAACTTGTTGGAACGCTCCGCTTCGTCCTTTGCACGTACCAGTGCTTCCTGCGCAAGCTTGCTCTGGGTCATGTCACGCGTCAGTTTGGCGAATCCACGCAGGGCCCCTGACTCGTCACGCAACGCCGTAATAACCACATTCGCCCAGAATGTGGACCCGTCCTTGCGTACACGCCAGCCTTCATCCTCAAACCGCCCCTCGGTTGTCGCCACTTCCAACTCGTGTTGAGGCTTGCCGCGCTCAATGTCTTCACGGGGGTAGAATTGCGAGAAATGCCGGCCGAGTATCTCTTCCGCCCGGTATCCTTTGATCCGCTCCGCCCCCGCATTCCAACTCATCACACGGCCTTCCTGATCCATCATCAGAATTGCATAATCGACAACATTCTCGACCATCAGCTGCAAACGTTCCTGGCTATGTCGCAACTCCTCGCCCGCCCGTTTAATCTCGGTCACATCCCGGAAAACGAGCACGACTCCTAAGTCTTCACCAGCGCCTGCGACAATCGGCGCAGCGCTATCTTCAATATGAAATTCGTCTCCATTTCTAGATAACAGGACCGTATGGTTGGCGAGGCCCACTACCTTGCGCTCACGAAACACTTTCTTGACTGGGTTCTCGACAGGCCGACGAGTGTCCTTGTTCACGATTTCGAACACCAGATCCATGGACTTGCCCATGGCTTCTTGGAGGTTCCAGCCAGTGAGCGACTCAGCGACAGGATTCATGAATGTCACCGCACCATTCATATCCGTTGCGATTACCGCATCGCCGATGCTCCCGAGTGTAGTTGAGAGCCACTTTTCACTTTTCGCGAGAGACTCTTGCGCCCGTTTTCGTTCGGATAGCTCGCGGGCCAACAATCCAAAACATAGCGCCAGTAGTGAAATACCCACGACAGTGCTTGCGGTAATCGTGTAGCCGGACCTCGCCAGACTCTTGGTGGTATTGTCCGTGCGCAGTCGTAGCAAATCACTTTCCGCCTTTTCCATTTCTAAAGCCAAGGCGCGGATCTCGTCCATCCAGTGTTTTCCGGAACCTCCCAGGACCACCTGGTTTGCGGCAATTGAACCTTTCTCTTTGCGGAGATCGATTGTCCTTTGCAGTTCTGCTAGCTTCTTTCCTATGATCGGTTCCATAGCCTGAATATTCTTCTGCTGACTCGGATTGTCGGAAGTGAGATCCTTCAGATCCCTTATGGCTTGGTCGAGATTTTTAATTGCCGCGCGATACGGTGCAAGATAAGACTCATCTCCTGTGAGGAGATACCCGCGCTGCCCAGTTTCTGCATCGACGAGCAGGACCATTGTCTCGTCGAGGGTCTTCGACACCTCATACGTATGCTTCTGCAAAGCCATAGCTTCAGCGGCCCGCGTCATATTTCTATAGGATTCCCACCCAGCAAAGGCGAAAATGGCCACGGCCGCAACAAAGCCGAAAGGAATTAGGTACCTTTCCATTTTCCAGTGCATCGTCTTACCGTCCTTCCGACAAGCCAGAGTCAGTCATCAGCCTCTTGACGTTGTGGGCTGCAATGGCACGGAATCAAAAACCACAGCTTCGAATTCCCCCAAGATGCGACCGTCCCACCAGCCGCGCTTGACTTCCTCCCGCATGATCGCAAAAGCCTCTTTCGGTGACAGTCCTTTGCGGTAGGGACGTGTGGTCGTGAGCGCGTCATAAATATCTACTGTTTGTAAGACTCGGGCGGCCAGCGGGATCTGTTCCCCTTTCAAGCCATCTGGATATCCCGATCCGTCAAGTTTCTCGTGGTGATGGCGAATCACGGGTAGAACGTGGCGGAAAGATCTTAGCGGGGCGCAAATACGCTCGCCTGCGACAGGGTGTTGTTTCATGGTATTCCACTCGTCCGGAGTCAACGGCCCAGGCTTGAGCAAAATTTGGTCCGGGACAGCCACCTTTCCAATATCATGAACGATCCCGGCGCGGCGCAATGCCACTTGCAGTTCTGCCGGAAGGCCCAGCCTCTCGGCGAGGGCCAGGGAGTATTTCGAGAGGCGGTCGCAGTGCCCTTGAGTGTAGGGGTCCTTCGCTTCAATGCTCAGCGCGAGGCTGAACAGCACTGTCTCAGCGCGCTCTAACTCATCAGTAAACTGTTTCAGACGCAGCAGGGAGCGCACCCGGGCCAATAATTCCTCCCGGTGTATGGGTTTCTGCAGGAAATCGTCGGCACCGCACTCAATCCCTTGGATCCGATCGCTGCTCTCCGTTAGACCCGTCACCAGTATTATGGGGATGAGGCAAGTGTCAGGATTGGACTTGACCGCTCGACATACGGCAAATCCAGTCTGGCCTGGCATCATTACATCAAGTAAAGCTAGATCAATCGGTTGGTTTTTCAGCGCGGTAATGGCCTGTTCGCCGTCGAGAACGCAAACGACTCTATACCCCTCATCGCTCAACAGAGCTGAAAGGAGTTCCAGGTTCGCACAGCTATCGTCTGCGACGAGGATAGTCGTCGCAGGGGAAAACGTCTGAATCAATGACTCACCTCCTGCAATCTCGGCTGAACGCGGACGGGAAGGGAAAAAGCCTGCGTCGGCGCAGGCGTCAGCACAAGGTGAAGGTGAATGTTACCTTTAGAATGTTCGTTAAGGATAGTTTCTTTGGAGATTCATTCCTAAACAGTTAACGGCTTGTGTCAATTCTGATTATTGGCCTAAAGGTGAATGATCAGACCTAAATGTCCTAACTGTCTTAAGTCAAAAATCTCGTGATGACATCTTGTCTCGTGGGAGAACACATCGAAAGATTATGCAACAACGATTCGATCTCGGCCTTCGTCTTTTGCTCGATACAATGCCGCATCCGCAGCCCTCAACAAGGCTTCTCCCGTGGTACCGTGTTGGGGATAGCAGGAAAGACCCACCGATATGGAGATGTGCTCAAGGGTTTTTCCCCTATATTGAATCTGAGAGTTTTTCGCTGCTTGCCGAAATTGCTCTGCCCGTTCTTGCCCGGCTTCCAATGAAGCTTCCGGAAGAATCAGCATGAATTCTTCACCTCCGTATCGGCAGGCAATGTCCTCAGCTCGAAGCCGAGATTGGAACAGCCTTGCCAGTTCCCGAAGCACCTCATCGCCCGCCTCATGGCCAAAGGTATCGTTGAAACTCTTGAAATGGTCAACATCAACCATAAGTACAGCGGCAGGTAGCTTCTTCCGAATGGCCCGGCGCAGTTCACGTTCCAGGGATTCTTCCATATAACGGCGATTGAACAGGCCGGTCAGCGGATCTCGGATCGACTGTGTTCGCAACGTCTCGCGCAGATTCAGGTTTGCCACGGCCAAAGCCAGATGTTCAGCCAGTGTTTTCACGACTCGCTGTTCAGATTCGGAAAGTTGAAGAGGCGTCGATGGCTGTTTTCCTTCCCCTACATGACTGTCCAAATACAAGATCCCCAAAGTCTCACCCTGAGCCACCATCGGGACGCACATCGCGTAATGAGGCCGTTCAGCGCCAACGTGTGCACAGTACAATGGCGAGGCGCCAGCTGCCATAATGTTGATTCGCCCACGTCGAAGCCCCCAACAGTCTTTGGGAGCAAAGACACTGTCGGCGAGAACGGGCTCTCCCCACCGAGCTACGACTTCTACCAAGTCCCTTGTGTGCGTGATCGCACAGATTGCGCCGCTAGAGGCCGGAAGCTGAGACTTGATGTGCCGAATGATTGCGCCATATGCCTCTTCCGAGGAGAGACAGGATTGCAACAAGTCGTCTGTCTCGCTCAACAGGGAAGCCTCGCGATTGATCCCGCTTAATTCAGTCTGGAGACGCTTGTACTCGGCCACCTGACGGCTCAGATCCGTCCACCTTCTCCAGGAAAAAATACCGAAACCGGTTCCGATAATGACGATGGCAACCAAGAACTCATCGACCTGTGCCTCTTTGTACTGCGCTACCCATTCGAAGATTTTCCCAGGATCAAAAAGGACGGCCATACAGCCGAGCAAAACAATCATCGCGACCAGGAAGAAGTCTCTGCGCACTTTACTTCGTACGGTGCCTATCTCTTTTCGATCATCTTCAGACCTTCGAAGGATCATCCTGTCACCCAAATGAGAGCATCCGAACGTGGCCTGTCAGATTGCATCGCTTCTATAGTACAAGTGAATAAGATTTGACAGGCATTTCTCCCCG
The DNA here is from genome assembly GCA_963774805.1 of uncultured Acidobacteriota bacterium. Classification (GTDB taxonomy): domain Bacteria; phylum Acidobacteriota; class Terriglobia; order Acidiferrales; family UBA7541; genus Palsa-360. Next base: position 279,474 of record CAVZGK010000012.1, on the reverse strand, counting down.
GTCCGTGTAGCGCCCTGATACTGCCAACTTGACTATCGAACGGTTCTCGGACGGATGCAGAGCGATATAATGCAGTGTATAACCACTCGGTTGACTGGGTGTACGCAAGGCCTGCCAGCTGCGATGGTTGGATTGTTTCTCGCGGCTACCCTTGTGGCATGGCCCTTTCTTTTTGATGTCGACATCATCGAGATGGAAATTAAGTTCCTCCAAGGGATCGAAAAGCATCACCTCGACAATATCATCTTTGGGCTAATCGTAATTCTTGTCGGAATTGCTATCGACCGTGCAACGGAATTCAAACGTTCCGCCAAGGCCATTCAGGAGCCGCAATGGCATCTTGAAAAAGCGGTCTTGCAATTTGTGGAGACCATGGCTCAAGCATTGGACGCTCGAGACAAATACACGGCGGGCCATAGCAATCGCGTCAGTGCCAATTCAACCGCAATAGCCGAAGCAATGCAGCTTGCTCGGAAAGAGGTCCAAATGATTCGCATCGGAGCCAGGTTACATGACATCGGCAAAATCCGAATACCGGAACTCGTGGAATGAACCCCCATTTTGAGGCAGTTTTTGAGGCTTGACGATTCGAAGTTGGGCTTTCAAGCTCATGCCTTCACGCCGGCTTTGCGAAGGAAGGACATCATCGGGCACCAGTTCGTAAAGGCAGACTGGAACAGGTTCAAGCCTACGAAGCCCGTAAACAGAAACCAGTGTGGATTCACCCAATATCCCAGCGCGAGTGAGAGCAGGACAAAAGCACCGGCTATCAATCTGATGTAGCGTTCCACATTCATGACACATCTCCTTTTTACTCCGCTGCTGGCATTGGATTGTCGCCAACGGGCGGGACGGCTCTTGCGCCGCCGCGTTCACTCAGGTAATAGAGAACCGGAACGGTCATCCGCGAGAGGACCGTGGAAGCGAGCTCGCCTGCCATGAGTGAGATGGCCAACCCCTGAAAGATCGGGTCGAACAAAATCACGCTCGCTCCCACGACGACAGCCGCTGCCGTCAGCAGCATCGGACGAAAGCGCACCGCTCCAGCATCCACGACGGCGTCTTCCAGTGACATTCCATGCGAGCGGCGCAGTTCGATAAAGTCCACGAGAATGATCGAATTCCGAACGATGATGCCCGCACCGGCGATGAAACCGATCATCGACGTCGCCGTGAAAAATGCTCCCATCAGCGCGTGAGCCGGCAAGATGCCGACGAGCGTCAGGGGAATCGGGGCCATGATGACCAGAGGTGTCTTGAAGGACTTGAACCAGCCGACCACCAGCACATAAATCAGCACTAAGACAGCGGCGAACGCCAGCCCAAGGTCACGAAATACCTCGACCGTGATGTGCCACTCACCGTCCCATTTCATGGAGAAGCGGTCCGTGCTCTCTGGCAGCGTCGTGCCGGAATACTGTTTCACGTGATAGCCGCCGGGCAATTGGATTTTGTCGATCGCATCGCTCATCTTGCGGATGGCATACACCGGACTTTCTATCTCCCCGGCTACATCTCCCGTGACATACACCACGGGCCGCAAGTTCTTGCGGTAAACGCTCTGATCAATCGCGGTCTTCCGGATGCTGGTGACCTCGCGCAGAGAAACCTGTCCGCCGGAGGGAGTAGGCAATTTCAGATTTTCGAGATCCTCGATACCGGATCGATCTGGTCGCGACAGGCGCACTTCAATGGGGATATCTTCCCGGGATGCCGGATCGTGCAGCAGCCCCGCGGACCCTCCCAGCAAGCCAATTCGCACCGTGCGGGCAACTTCTGCAGCTGAGACTCCTTGCAGCGCGGCTTTGTCGATGTCTACCTTCATGTCGTACTTGGTCTGCGGATCTTCCACATACCAATCCACATCGACGACGCCCGGAGTGTCCTGGAAAATCTTCTTTATCTTTGCCGCAAGGTCGGTCTGCCCCTGGTAATCCGGTCCGTACACTTCTGCCACCAGAGTTTGGAGCACCGGAGGACCTGGCGGAACCTCGGCGACCTTGATGCGCGCGCCAAAGGGAGCGGCAATTTTGTCGAGTTCCGGCCGAAATCTGCGGGCGATCTCATGGCTCTGCGCCTTGCGCTCGTTGAGCGAGAGGAGATTTACCTGAATGTCGGCTTGATTGGATTGGCTGCGGAGGAAGTAGTGCCGCACGAGTCCGTTGAAGTTGTAGGGCCCCGAGGTGCCGGAATAGATTTGATAATTGATCACTTCCGGTTGTGCGCCGAGGTAGCTTCCCAACGCCTGCGCCACTTGGGTCGTCTGCTCCAGCGGGGTCCCATCAGGCATGTCAATGATGACTTGGAACTCGCTCTTGTTGTCGAAAGGGAGCATTTTGACCTGCACCCATTTGAGCGGAATGAAGATGACAGCCCCGACGAGCAGCACGACTACGCCGCCAAGAATCATCCATCTCGGTGCGGGTTTCAGAATCAGCGGATTCATTACGCGTCGATAGAGCTGCGTGGTCCAGCCTTCTGCCTCATGCTCGGACGCGGAGCGAGTCGAGGAGTGCTGCAGCAGCCGCAGCGCAGCCCAGGGCGAAACAACGAAGGCCACCAGCAATGAAAAAACCATGGCCGAAGATGCGCCCACCGGTATGGGGCGCATATAAGGTCCCATGAGACCTCGCACAAATGCCATGGGCAGGATGGCCGCAATCACCGCGAATGTGGCCAGGATCGTGGGGTTGCCGACTTCGTCCACCGCTTCGACGGCCACTGCGGCGAGCGGACGTCCCCGATTGTCCGGCAGCCGGAAATGGCGAACCATGTTCTCTACCACGACGATGGCGTCGTCTACCAGGATACCGATGGAGAAGATCAGCGCGAAAAGCGTGACGCGGTTCAACGTATATCCGTAGAGGTAGAAAATGGCCAGAGTCAGGGCGAGCGTTACGGGGATGGCCAACAAGACAACGCCCGATTCCCGCCAACCCAATGCCAGCGCGATCAGAAGCGTAACGGAAATCGTAGCGAGGAAGAGATGTTTGAGGAGTTCGTTCGATTTTTCCTTGGCCGTTTCTCCATAGTTGCGCGTGACCGTAACGTTCAAATCGCTTGGGAGCGTGTTACCCCGGAGAGCGTCGACCTTGTGCAGAACATTCTCAGCAATGAGCGTGGCGTTTGCGCCCTTGCGCTTGGCCAGCGTAAGGGTCACCGCCGGATAATCCGGATTCGTCGCACTCCCGGTTGCCCCCTTTGCGCCGGCGAACATGACGTAGCTGTCAGGTTCCGCTGGGCCGTCCTCGATCTTTTCCGCCACATCGCGCAGGTAGACGGGTCGCCCTGCATGCAACCCTACGACGACCCGCCGCAGTTCTTCCGGGCGGGTAAAGAAGTTGCCTGCCTCGACCTGGAACTCCTGGTTGTCGCGGGCAAAGCTACCGCCTTGGCTGCGGGTGTTCGCCGCGCCCAGTTGCGTGACCATGGAACCTGGCGTAAGGCCGTACGCCGCGAGCTTCTGAGTGTCGAGCACAACCCGCAACTTCCGGGGCTGGCCGCCGATGATGGCAGTCTCGGAAACGTCGTCAGACTGCTTCACGTAGTGTTCCAGCTCCGCCGCGATACGCCGTAATTGATAGCCATCGTAGTTCTTGCCCCACAGCGTGAGCGCCAGAATCGGCACATTATCAATCGAGCGCACCTTGATAATGGGCTGCGAAACTCCCTGGGGAATCCGGTCAAAGTTCGAATAGAGCTTGTTGTAGGTATTGACGATTGCGTCTTCTTCCTTCATCCCGACATAGAAACGGACGATCAGCATGCTGAGGCCGGGGTGGCTGATCGAGTAGACGTACTCAACTCCCGGCATCTCGCGGATCAGTTTTTCCATGGGCGCCGTGGCGCGTTGCGTTACCTCTTCGGCGGATGCTCCTGGCATCTGGACGAAGACATCCAGCATAGGAACTGCAATCTGCGGCTCTTCCTCGCGCGGAGTTTGTAGAATGCTAAAAGTCCCGAGCAAGAGGGCCGCCACGATTATTAGAGGCGTCAGCTTTGATTGAATGAAGATATGCGCCACGCGCCCCGCGAGTCGCAGGACGTGGGTGGAATTGCCCGATTTGGCCGATGTGCCGGTCATTGTCCTGTGGCGATTCGTTTGCCACCCAATTCCAGGTCGCCGGGCGCGGCGACAACTTTTTCCCCGGCTTGCAGCCCTGAGAGAACCTCAACCTGGTCCGCGGTACTCCTGCCGAGGGTGACGTACCGCAGCCCCGCGATCTGGTTTGCGTCAAGCACATACACTCCCTGGAGTTGGCCGCGCTCCACCAGGGAGGTACGCGGGATCAGCAGTGCTGGACCTTCGCCGCGCGGGAAACGCGCCCTCCCGAAAAAGCCCGAGCGGAGACGCGTATCAGCGGGCAATTCGACCTTCACCAGGAAACTGCGGCTGGCAGCATCGGCGGCGGGCGTGATTTGCGCGATTTTGCCCCGAAGCTGGGTATTCCCGAGCGCGTCAATCGTCACGGGGGCAACTTGCCCAGCATGGACGAAATGGATATCGCTTTCATCCACAGTCACTTCGAGGCGAAAGCTCCGCGTGTCTTCCAGGGTGAAGATCGCCATGCCGGGCGACGCTAGTGTGCCGGCATCGGCCTTTTTTTCGCTGACTACACCCGAGAAGGGTGCGCGAATCTGCGTGTAACCGAGCGTAGTTCGAGCCTGGGCGAGCGCGGCTTTCGCTTGCGCCTGTCCGGCCCGCGCCATATCCCGCCGCGCTTCCGCGGACTGAGAGCGGGCTTTGATCTCGTCAAACTCCTGCGGGCTGACCGATCTCTTCGCGTACAGTTGCTCGTAGCGCTTCAGCGTGGTTTCGGCGAGGGCCAGGTCGGAATCGGCGGCGGACACTTCTTTTTCCGCCGAATTCAGCACAGCCGTCGCTTGCTCCACTGCGGAGCGGAGTTGCGCATCGTCGATAATCGCCAGCACCTGACCGCTCTGCACGCGGTCGCCTTCGCGCGCACGGATCTCCACGATCTTGCCAATGGTCTGGCTGGAAATTTGACTCGTTTGCTCGGACTGTACCGTTCCGACCGCTTCCAGCCAGTCAGGCTGGGTCGTCCTTTCCGCGACAATTACCGAAATGTTGCTCACCGTCTCCGGCGCAACGGGTTCGGTGCGACGTCCGTTGGAACACCCGGATAAACCTGCGCTTAAACCCGCAACCACAAGCAGGGCCACCCCGACCGCATGGTTCCGGAGATTCATGGCGTCACCACGGGAGACTGAGGATTTAGAGTTCCGCTGGCCAATTCCAGGTTGGCGTAGCCGGTGTGATAACGATATAAGGCTTCCCAATAATCCGTCTGACTGCGGCGCGCGGCTTCTTCCGCCGCAAGTAAATCGGTAATCGTTGAAAGGCCTGAGTCGTATCGGTCCTGATTGATGCGCAAGCTTTCTTGCGCCTGTGCAATTGTTGCGCGCGCCACCTCTACCTGTTGACGGGCGGCGTCCAGGTCATAGTAGGCCCGGCGGACTTCGAGCCGGATCGTGTCCGTAGCCATTTCCTTGACGGCGGAAACCTTTGCCTCCAGCGCTCGTTCATGGGACAGCTGAGCCCGCTTGGCTCCGCCTTCGAAAAGATCGAACTGGACCTCAATCCCCGCTGACCAGCTGTTCCCACCACCCCCGGCTAGCAGAGTCGGGCTATCGGCCTCCCAGCCACCAAAGGCATTCACCCTCGGGCCGAATGATGATTTCACGATGGACACGCTCTGATGCTGCGCCGCTTCCTCCGAGCGAATGCGGTTCAGATCGGGACGCCTTTCCACAGCGTGTTTTTCCAAATCATCCAGCGAGATTGCCGGGAGGTTTTTTTCCGCGAGGACCCCGACTGCATCGACCTCAGTCTCTACCGATAGGCCCATGGCCGTGCTCAACTGCGCCCGCGACAGTGCTAGATCACTCCGGGCGCGGATGAGTTCCTGTTTCCGCGCCGCCAGCCGGACCTGGGCGCTCAGGACATCGGATTCCACGATGACGCCGCTTTCAAAACGATCCTTGCTGCGGTCCAGAATCGCCAGCGCCGTCTTCATGCTTTGCTCGACCACTTCCAGGTGTTTCCTCGCGAGCAGCGCGCCGTAGTAGGAGTCCACAACGCGGAAGACGATTTCCTGGTCGGTGCGTTCCAGTTGGTGGCCAGCGGCTTCCTTCATGCGCTCCGCGCGGTTCATTGCGCGCCAACTACCGAACGAATCAAATAGATTCCAGGTTCCACCGACGCGGGTCGCGAAGTTCCCGAGGGCCGCCGGAGTATTCAGTACATTCAACGCAAAGTCTGCCGGCGTGAACCGCTGCTGCCGCAATTTAGTGCCAAAGACGTACACAGGATCGTTTCCCAAGGTTGCCGTTTCGGACAGACCAGCGTGCGGTAATAAAAAGGATCGAGCTTCCTTCACGTCGGCTGAAGCGGCCCTTGTATCGGCCATTGCTGCTTTCCGTTCCGGGTTCTTCTCCAGCGAGATGCTGACCGCCTGCTGAAGCGTAAGGAGAACAGGTTGTTGTGCTTGTTGAGCGATGAGCAACCCGGGAGTCGTCAACGCGAAAAGCAAAACCATCGAGGCATTCCGTACAAAAGCAGGCGCATCCGCGAAACGCCCGAGAGTTGTGGGCGGACTCTGGCTGTTTTCACCGACTTGCGATTCAGAGATTCTCATTGGAGGTCTCAAGCTTGTGCCGCTGCCAGAGCGGGTGCGAGCCATTGCATTTTCTCTTCCACGATCTCATAGGTGGTGTGCAGGCCAGCCGTTTGCTTTACCATCGCGCCCACCGAGCAATACTTTCCCTCGGAGAGGCGGATTGCTTCCTCGATTGCGGCAGGGTTTATTTCGAAGCCGGTGACCACATGGTGGATGCGGACCGCCGTAAACACTTGGGGCGGGCGTTCCGCCTGGTCGGCTTCCACTCGCACTTCGTAACCCGTCACTTTCTGGTGGAACTTCTGTCGCAGGATGGTAATCACATCGAATGCCGTGCACCCGGCCAATGCCGTGGCAACCAGCTCGATGGGCTTGGGCCCTGTGCCTCCGGCCGCGTCATCGAGCAGCATGTGGTGCTCACTGCCGCTCGTCGCGACGAATTGACGATCCGCCCTAAGTGGTTGAGTAAGCGTTACCTTAGAAGTGATCATTTGCGCCTTCCCAGGGCCGCATCTTTCGCGGCCTTCAAATAAATGCAAGAAAGCCGATTCTGTTACAGCAAAAGTATTCCAGCCGGGACACCGCCCCGTGCGGTTTCTACTGAGATTTGCACTGAGAATTGAGGCCCGGCTATTAAAATCCATTCTTCCCTGGTGATTGTGGCTTGCGGCCGCACGCGGGACTGTGACGAAGATCACCGCTTAACGTGATACCCGGAATGCCGGTACACCGGCAGAAGTCGGATCGAACCAGGGGACCGCGAACCGAATTCGAGGGGGTGGTGGGAGGCTTAAGCTCGTTCCATTCTGATCGCACCGCGTCTTGTAATCTTGCTCATCAGTTCTTGATACTCGGCCATCAATTCGCGCCGGAGCCTGGCCGCCAGGCGCGGATCGGGCGACTCATTTGTCGCCATTCGGCATCGCTGGATCGACTCTTCCAGATTCGACAGGAATGCCTTGCAGGGGTCGCAGCCATCCATGTGCTTTTCCAGTTCTATGCACAGCGAATCGTCGAGCGCTTCATCAAGGTAGTTGGAAAGTTCAGCGAACATTTCTCGGCAGCGCCGTTGGCGCGGCTGCGCCGAGACTTGACCGTTTTCTGCGGGTTGCACGGCCTGAGCGCGGAGACTCTGATCGCCGTGCTTAGCTAGTTCCTTTCGAACGAAGAGCCGCGCCCGGTGTAGCCGTACGCGGATGGTTCCGGACCGGAGACCTGTGATTTCGGCGACATCCGAGTCGGACAACTCCTCCATGTCATGGAGCACAAGAATGAGCCGGTACTCGGCAGGCAGCTTCTGAACCGCTGTCCGGAGACGTATGGCCTTCTCGCGAAGCAGTAGCGCACTCTCCGGCGATCCATCGGGACGCCTCGAAAGCCTTTGCAATTCGCGGCGGTCGGGCATCATTTCTTCGAGCGATAAATTTTCCTTGGGAGCAAATTTGCTTTTGCGCCGGCTCATTAGACAGCGGCTTTTGGCCACCTTATAAAGCCACACCATGAGGGCTTTGGGATTATCGAATTTAGGCAGATTGGAAATTGACTTGAGCAGTACCTCCTGCATGGTGTCTTCGGCATCTTGCCGCTGCCCGCACACCTTCATGCTGAACGAAAAAACTGTCTTCTGCAGCAATTCCAATGCTTCTTCCAGCGATTTCTGGTCTTTGCGCTGGATGAGTTGAACGACTTGCTCGATCTCGGGCCGCACGCACTCACTTTAGCACGACAATTCGAAATGACCGCCGCGTGTCTCCGCATCACCCGCGCGATCGCCTGGAGCGCGCGCTGCGAATCAAAGCGCTTTCGCCCGGGTGGCTGGGGCTTCGGCCACTTCAATACAGACGGATCGATCGGCAACGAGACGTTGCTGACAACCTGCTTCCCGTGCCACGCTAAGGCTTCGCGCGATTTTGTCTTCACCCGCTATGCGCCTTGATCCGCCAGGCGGAGAGGCGTAGAGACGGCACGGCGACCGCACGTTCGAAATACTAATGGCCATTCGAACGGACTTCACGATGATTCGAGCAAACAGGCTGCTAAAAATTCAGAACTCTGTCATTCTGAGCGAAGCCAAGAATCTCTCTTTGTTTCTTTGATCGCATTCCGATCACTTGCTCGAAAGGAGCCACCCGTGACCGACGTCCAAATCGACCAAAAGAGCTATGAGATGCCCCCGCGAGAGGGAATCAGCATCGCGCATTTTCTCACCGTCGCCGACATCCAGCGATCGGCTCGCTACTACGAAAAGGTGTTCGGCGCTCGCATCCTGAGCATGGGTGACGGCAACGCGCCTGCCTACCTCCAGCTCGCGAACATCTGGATGATTCTGAACGTTGGGGGCGGACCGACCGTGGATAAGCCGACGGTAACGCTCAGCGTCCCCGACCCGAATCACATCAACAGCTTTATGAATTTCCGCGTTGCGGATATCCAGGGCTGCTATGAATTATGGAAAAGCCGGGGAGCCGAATTCATCACGGAGCCGATCCCCAAGTACGGGGAGATTCGCTGCTACATTCGCGATCCGGACGGTTACATTATCGAGGTCGGACAAAGCACCTCACTCACTTACGGTTAACGATTGACGCGGCTGGAATGGCGGGTTTGCGTCTCGTCGCTTCGTTTCTGTTCATCTTCGCCTGAAACAGTCGCTCTGACGTCGAAAGGAGCACCAGATGGATGTCGCCAACGGGCTGAAGAAACCCGCGCTAAGTGTGAACGTTTTTACCGCCCCGGGAAAAACCATGGTCGGCGAGCGGCCAAAGCCCTTCCGCGAACCGTTGGGCTTTGACCCGATCACGTCGACCTTGGTCTTTGGCGAGTACGACGCGGTGCTGGTGGACGCGATGGGCACGGTGGCTGAGGCCGAGGCTCTTGCGGATTGGGTCGCTCTGCACAACCGCAACCTGGAGACCATCTATATAACGCACGCCCATTTCGACCATATTCTACGGCCTGCGCATTCTGCTTGACCGTTTCCCCCGCGCCCGGGCGAAGTCGGGCGATGTGCGCGACCAGCCGAAAGTCGCGGACGGAGCTTCGGAGTTGCTGCAGGACGTGTTCGGAAAAGGAAAAAATCCAAGCCGCCTCGTATTCGGAGTCGCGAGCCTGCCGCTCGGCGTTCCGGCCGAGCCGGAAGTCATCTTTGAGGAGGCGAAATAATGTGCGCAGCGTGGAATCGCAACCGGCTGACAGCGAAGCTGGGAATCGACTATCCCATCGTTCAAGGCCCGTTCGGCGGGTTTCCCTCGCAAAAATTGACGGCTGCGGTCTCGAATTTTGGCGGGCTGGGTTCTTTTGGCGCGAATGCCCTCGCGCCAGAAGCGATCACAGACGTAATCGCCGAGATTCGTTCGCTGACAAACAAACCTTTCGCGATGAATTTGTGGGTGTCGGTGGAGGACGAAGGCGCGCGAACCTCGGACGAGGCCGCGTTCAACAAATGCCTTGCGCCGCTGGCCAATCATCTCGTTTCGTTGGGAGCACAACTTCCTGCATACAAGCATTCTGCGCCGAACCGATTTGAAGACCAGGCGCGAGCGTTGCTGGACGCGAAACCGGCCGCGTTCAGCTTCATTTTCGGAATTCCTCCACGGGAAATGTTGGACGAGTGCCGCGCGAAAGGCATCGTCACGATCGGCACCGCGACCACTCCGGAGGAGGCCGCAGCGCTTCGCGACGCGGGCGTGGACGCGATCGCCGCTTCGGGATTCGAGGCCGGAGGGCATCGCAGTTCGTTCCTGCGGACCCCGGAGGAGTCACTGATGGGCACGTTTTCGCTTGTGCCCCAGATTGTGGACATCGTCGATGTCCCCGTGATCGCCGCGGGCGGCATCGCGGATGCGCGCGGCGTGGTAGCGGCGCTGGCTCTCGGCGCGGAGGCCGTGCAATTGGGGACGGTGTTTCTCTCCTGCGAAGGATCGGGCGCCAGCCGCCTGCACCGTGAAACTTTGCTGCGAAGAAATAACCTGACCGCATTGACCAGGGGATTTACCGGAAGGCTTGCCAGAGGGATCCGCAACCGCGTGATGGAGGATTTGAGCCGCAAAGAAATCGAGATTCTTCCGTATCCGTTGCAGCGAGGGCTGGTCAGAAATCTTACGGCCGCGGCAGAGGCGGCAGGCCGAGCGGACCTGGTGCCGATGTGGGCAGGGCAGAGCACGAATCTGGCAGCCTGCACCGATGCGGCGGCGTTCCTGCGGGAATTGGTGGACGAGGTTTCCGAAATTGCCGGGCGGGTCAGCGAGTGGAATGCAGATCGGCATCGAAAGAAACGACATGCTCTTTAGGGGGAGTTCCTCGATTCCAGCTTGCAGGCGGTGGACTTCACGTTTGGATGCAGACCGCGAGGAATAAAATTACGGCCGCAGCGCTCCGCCGCATGCGAGGCAGCCGCGGCAATGAACTGTCATAACTGAGGAGGCAGCTATGAACACCAATGCAGTTCGCAGCATGGATGCAGGCGTCGCGCGAGTGGACATGAAGTTCGAAGCGGTGGTCATCCCCGTATCGGATGTTGACCGCGCGAAAGAATTCTACGGAAAAATCGGTTGGAGGCTTGACGCCGACTTCGCCTTTGACAACGGTTTCCGGGTCGTTCAATTCACGCCGCCCGGATCCGCGTGCTCGGTCCAATTCGGCACGAAGATCACGGCGGCCGCGCCGGGTTCGGCCCAGGGTCTTTATCTGGTGGTCTCTGACATCGATGCCGCGCGCAATGAACTCGCCGGCCGTGGTGTGAAGATCAGCGACGTGTTCCACGCAGGATCGCCAGGCGCGCAGTTTCAGCCTGACGGAATACGCGGCCGCGTCAGCGGTCCCTCGCCCGAGCACGCCACCTACAGTTCGTTCTCCACGTTCAGCGATCCGGACGGCAACGGCTGGCTGCTGCAGGAAGTTACGACGCGACTTCCCGGGCGCATCGACTCTGCCGCGACTTCGTTTGGCTCCGTAAGCGAACTGGCAAGCGCGCTCAGACGTGCGGAGGCCGCGCACGGCGAGCACGAGAAGCGCACCGGCGTGCGTGATGAGAACTGGCCCGCGTGGTACGCAGCTTTCATGGTTGCGGAACAGGCGGGGACCGAATTGCCAAATTGAACTTCAGCGTAGCGCCTGCCTTCAGGCGGGCACCCTGCAGCCCAGCAGATTCCTGCCCGAGCGCGGGCGCTACAACACCGCGGGCATCGGATTCGAAACCGCCCGCCTGACGCGCTCCGAAGGCGCGAAGCTGATTGTCACGCGATCCGGCCGCTACTTCATTCGACACGTGCAGCTTTAACACCTGCGATCTGCATGCAACGCCGATGCTACATTGAAAGTTGGCGGGCTGCTTTTATGGGTGGGCAGCTCCCTTGGGCCATTCCTTTTTTCCGGGAGCCTATGTGCACATCTTTCGTCTGCGAACGAAATTCCTCCTGACGCTGGTGGGTATCTCCACCTGCCTGACGGCCGCGGCGCTGATCATCGTCAGTTACGGCGTACAGAAGCGCGTCCGTGAGAACCTGCGCGACGACCTCAGCGTTTCGCTCAACACCTACAAAAGTTTCGAATCCCAGCGCGAAGTCGACCTGACGCGTTCCGCCACCCTTCTGGCCAATCTTCCCAACGTTCGTGCCTTGATGACGACCGAAGACCCGGCCACGATTGACGATGCCTCCTCGGACGTGTGGAAGTTAAGCGGAAGCGACCTGTTGATCCTGGCCAACCGCAACGGAAAGATCTCGGCAGTTCGAACGCGCGGCTCGGTGCTGGATCGCGGCATGGCGCAGGACCTTCTGCAGCGTTCGCTGGACCAACGCGAATCGCAGAACTGGTGGTACGGCGGCGGTCACCTGTATGAGGTCTACATCCAGCCGATTTACTTCGGATCGGCGTCGCAGAATCTGGCGGTAGGCATCCTGGCCGTGGGCCACGAAGTGAATGCGGATGCCGCCAATGAATTTGCGGGAATTGCATCCAGCGATGTGGCCTTCAACATCGATGGCCGCCTCGTGGCCAGCACGCTGGACAGTTCGGAGCAATCGGAACTGACGCAAAAGATTCGCGAGCGTGTGCAGAGCTCCTCCACGGATGCCCAGGAATTTCAGCTGGGGAAAGAACGTTATCTGGCCAGAACCGTAAGGCTGTCGCATGAAGGCGGGCCGGTTGTGTCGCTCACCGTATCTAAAGTCATTCGACAAAGCTACTTCGTTCCTGAGCGACCTGAATCGCGGGCTGATCGCGCTGGGCCTGCTGAGCATTCCGTTGGGCGCCATGCTGGTTTTCTGGATTTCGCATACCTATTTGAAGCCGCTGGGAAGCCTGGTGAATGCGGCGCGAGCCCTGGGACAGGGCGACTATAATTTTCCTCTCGATACGCGAAGTGGCGACGAAGTCGCGGAGGTCACCGGCGCATTTGTGAGCATGCGCAGCAACCTGGAGCATACGCAGAGGGAGCAAAAACAACTCGAGGAACGTTTGCGCCAAGCCCACAAAATGGAGGCGGTGGGGCGCCTGGCCGGCGGCGTGGCCCATGATTTCAATAACTTGCTGACCATCATCCGCGGAAACAGCGACCTGCTGAAAGACCGCGAAGGCTCCGACGCATTTCACCGCAAATGCGTGGACCAGATTCAGAAGGCCGCGGGCCGAGCGGTGTCCATGACGCGCCAATTGCTGGCCTTCAGCCGGATGCAGGTTCTGCAGTCGCGCCTGATGGACCTGAATATCACCGTCGCCGAGATGGGTAAAATGCTGCCGCGGCTGATCGGCGAGCATATTGAATACACATTTGACGCCGACCCGAAACTGGCGGCCATCACGGCCGATCCTGGCCAGATCGAACAGGTGATCCTGAATCTGGCCGTCAACGCGCGAGACGCCATGCCGCGCGGCGGCAAGCTTTCCGTGCGCACCGCGAACGTGTTCATCAATGAAGCCGAAGCGCTGCAGCGTCCGCCCATGATTCCGGGGCGGTTCGTTCTACTGTCCGTGACGGACACCGGGCACGGCATGGACGAAGCCACACGGGCCCACATCTTCGAACCTTTTTTCACCACCAAGGAAGTCGGCAAGGGCACCGGGCTGGGATTGGCGACGGTTTACGGCGTGGTGAAGCAAAGCGGCGGATTCATCTGGGTGGATAGCGTGCCGGGATCGGGCACGACGTTTGAAATCTATCTGCCGCAGGCAGCCGGAAAGGCGGCCACCGAATCTGAAGAAAAGGTCCAGCCAATTCCAGCGGGAAGCGAGACCGTACTGGTGGTGGAGGATGAGGGCGGCGTGCGCGAATTGGCCTGCCAGTTTCTGCGCGTGAAGGGCTATACGGTGCTGGAAGCCAGCGGTGGAATGGAAGCCCTGGCCGTGGCGCGCAGCTATCCCGGAGTGATTCACCTGTTACTGAGCGATGTGGTGATGCCTCGGATGAGCGGCGGGGAACTGGCCGTGCAATTGCAATCCACGCGCCCGGACACGCGCGTGGCATTCATGTCCGGCTATTCCGAATTCTCGCGAGGCGACATCGGCAAGGAATTTCCCGATGCGCCGATGGTGCAAAAGCCGTTTTCTCCGGCGTCGCTGATCGATATTGTGCGCCAAGCCCTGGCGCGGCCCCTGCAAACTTCCGCGTCCCGCACCAGAGACGAATTGCACGTGAGCTAGATGCCCGCGTAAGGTTTCGGCCTTTACGCCTTCTGGTATAAATCTTGGGGAACCAAGGAGGCAGATATGCAGGCCCAGGGCAATGCCAAGCCATGCCTGAAAATCAGCATGGTGGCTGGTCTTTTATTCTTCTGTACGATCCCGGCACGAGCACAGGAAGCGCGCCGCGCGCCCGCTTCGAGTTCTTCCGCTGACTCTGAGACTGTCGCGGAGGTGCGCACGCTCGCCGACCTGGTGCGCGATTTGCAGGTTCAGGTACAGACGCTGAACGGCCAATTAAATGACCTGCGTTCGCAGCAGTCGCGCGCCGCGGACGAGGCGCGGGAGCTGCGGCGGCAGTTGGACCTGATGAAATCGCAACGTGGCGCCCCCGCGCGCGAACCGCTGGATTCTTATTCGAAACCGCCCGCGCGGGAGTCTTTGCCCGCAGCTATCGCATCCACTCCCGCTTCCATTTCCGTGCAGGCGCAACCGCAATCGAGCGACGACCGGCTCAGCCGCCTGGAAGAAAATCAGGAAGTGATGGAAGGCAAGATCAACGACCAGTACCAGACCAAGGTCGAAAGCGGCTCCAAGTACCGTCTGCGCCTTTCGGGCATTGTGCTGCTGAACCTGTTTGAGGATCGCGGCACGGTGGACAACATCGACTTTCCGGAAGTGGCGCAATCTCTGCAGTCGAATCTGCCGAACGCGTCGGCGGGCACGTTTGCCGGCACGCTGCGGCAGTCGCAGATCCGGCTGCAGACGTTTGGTCCGGACGTGTTCGGCGCGCATACCAGCGCCGACGTGGATCTGGATTTCGCGGGCGGTTTTCCGGATGCTCCGAACGGAGCCTGGATGGGACTGGTGCGCATGCGCACGGCGACGGCGCGATTTGACTGGACCAACACGTCGATTGTGGCGGGCCAGGACCGCTTGTTTTTTGCGCCGCTGTCTCCCACGTCAATCGCCATGGTGGCGACGCCCGCGTTATCGTACGCGGGAAATCTCTGGGGCTGGACGCCCCAGGTGCGCATCGAGCATCGCGTGGTATTGTCCGATAACTCCAGCCTCAATCTGCAGGCCGGAATTCTGGACAGCCTGACGGGAGATTTTCCTCCCGATCAATCGGAACGCTACCCCAGCTGGGGAGAGCAATCCGGGCAGCCGGGGTTTGCCGCGCGAGTCTCCTGGAGCCACCGCATGTTTGGCCAAGACTTGACAATCGGCACCGGCGGCTATTTCGGCCGCCAGGACTGGGGATTCAGCCGCACCGTGGACGGCTGGGCGGCCACGGCTGACGTTTCCCTCCCGCTTGGAAAGCGGCTGGAATTTACGGGCGCGTTTTATCGCGGACGAGCGGTGGGCGGGTTCGGCGGCGGCATCGGGCAGGATGTGCTGCTCAATGGCTCATTCATCAATCCCGCTACGACCTTCCGGGCGCTGGATTCCATGGGGGGCTGGGCGCAGCTTAAATTCCGCGTGAAATCGAATTTTGAGATCAACGGGGCTTTCGGCTTGGATAATCCCTTTGCCGGGGAGTTGCGGCGGTACAATGCCCACAGCATCTACCCGGATTCATATGCGCGAAATCTGAGCCCATTCGTGAATTTCATTTACCAGATTCGCTCGGACATTTTGTTCTCGACGGAGTATCGCTATTTGAATTCGTCCGTGCTGGACGGCGGCTCCTTCAGCGCGAATCACATCAATTTGAGCCTGGGGTATATTTTCTAGTGCGCCGGAGCCAACCATTGCGGCAAATTTTCGTTCTCTCTCTCGCGGCGTTGGGGGCCGGCGCGCTGCTGGCTCAAACCGCGATTCCACCGGTCACGATCAAGGTGCAACTCGCCAGCGCGCCGGCGGCAAATAAAGCCGCGGTCGCCAGGCCGGCCGATCTCTCGAATATCGTCATCTGGCTTACTGCGGCCGGCGGATCTGCGGGCCCCGCTGGCGGCGCCGTGGCCGGGCACCCTCCGCCGCAGATCGCGCAGATCAACAAGAGTTTTGATCCGCACGTCATGGTCATTCAAATGGGTACGCCGGTGCAGTTTCCCAACAAAGATCCCTTTCTGCACAATGTATTTTCGCTGTTTGACGGCAAGCGCTTCGATCTCGGATTTTACGAGGCCGGATCAAGCAAGACGGTTCATTTTGACCGCGCGGGGGTGAGCTTTCTCTTCTGCAACATTCATCCTGAGATGAGCGGTGCTGTTGTGGCCGTCGACACGCCGTACTTCGGCGCGTCCGATCGCAATGGGCGAGTGAGCATCGCCAACGTTCCCGACGGCCGTTACCAGCTGAATGTTTGGTATGAGCGCAGCCTGCCGGAGGATTTGAAATCCGCGGGGAGAAGCGTGACGATCTCGGACTCCAGCCGCGCGCTGGATCCGGTGCGTATCGTGGAAAATCCCAATTTCACGCTGGAGCACAAGAATAAATACGGGCAGGATTACATCCCGCCGGCTAATGGCAGCCCTGCATATAACCGTCCGTAAGTAGTTTGCGGCGTCGGCTTCGACGGCTACACGATCCGAGCGCGACCGGCAACACCAAGAGAGACTCTTCGCTTCGCCTCGGCGCGAGCGCTCAGAATGACAAAGTTGGGGATTGTGACACGGACTGAAAAGACGCTGCCCGATTGCGCGCTGGGAAATAAACTTCGGGACGCTGCTACTTCCGCTTTGCGCGGACGGCTTTCGCGGAGCCATTTTTTCGCGCGCCTCGCACCGGTT
Source organism: uncultured Acidobacteriota bacterium (assembly GCA_963774805.1). Taxonomy (GTDB): domain Bacteria; phylum Acidobacteriota; class Terriglobia; order Acidiferrales; family UBA7541; genus Palsa-360. Next base: position 262,481 of record CAVZGK010000012.1, on the reverse strand, counting down.
TTTCTTCGTCGATGCGGAACAGCCGCACCCGGGCGATGCGCGCGTTTTCCTTGACGCGCAGTTGCAGCACGCCCACGGACAGCAGCAATTCCACCGGTTCCAGATGGCCGCGGACAAACAGCGGCACGTGCGACGCGCCCGCCCGCAGCAGGCGGTCTTCCGGTTCGATCAGGGCCATCTGGTCGGCCGCCAGGCTCAGCATTTCGTTGCATTCCACGAAATAGCTTTCCCGGCCCAGATCCCACCAGCGGTAGTTGTCCTCTGGACGAAGCTGGATTGGGAACCAGTTCCACCCGGCCGGCGGGGGCGTATTCGCCTCCACCGAAGTCCAGCTTTCCGGCGGGATCGATGGCGTAAATCTTCCGCACGGTTAGATGGACCGAAAATCCGTGCACCTGGTATTTCGGATGAATAATTCCCGCGATGTGAGTCGCTGCGTCTTTACCCGACAATAGCTGCATGAAGCTGACTATAGCGAACCCGCCGCTGGGCGTCCATGCGGAGTGCGAAGGAATGCAGCGTAAAGGACAGCCCTGGTGAAATCAGCAAGTTTATCGCCAAACCTTTTGAGTGCACAGCTTCTCAGGCTGCAGAAAAAGTCTCCCTTTTTGTCATTCTGAGCGAAGCGAAGAATCTCTCTTCGATCCAAGTGTGAGCAAAAAGAACCAAGAGAGATTCTTCGCTTCGCTCAGAATGACATTTTTTGGGTTCTGCTGGGGCCTGTTCAGCCGTGCCTGAAGGCGGACGCTACAGCAGTGGCCGCTAACCCTTCGCAGAGACTCCTTACGCCCTGAAAAACTCTTCGTACTTTGTGGACTCGCTTTTTGTGAGATTACTTCTAGACCGTCTTATCCTTCGCGTAGCACAGCGACTCCAGATTACACTCCACGCACTTCGGTTTGCGCGCCTGGCACACGCGCCGGCCGTGCCAGATCAATTGGTGGGAGAACAGGACCCATCGTTCCGGCGGAATAATTTTCATCAAGTCCTGTTCGATTTTTTTCGGATCGGAGTTGCGGGAAAGGTCGAGGCGATTCGATAGCCGCGTTACATGCGTGTCCACTACCACGCCGACGGCAATGCCAAAGGCCGTGCCCAGGACGACGTTCGCCGTTTTGCGCGCCACGCCCGGGATCGTCAGGAGTTCTTCCATCGTCCGCGGTACTTCGCCGGCGAACTCCTCGGCGATTTTCTTGCCGGCGCCCATGAGGGACTTGGTTTTGTTGCGGAAGAATCCCGTGGGCCGGATGTCCTGTTCAAGTTCCGCCGGATTGGCAAAAGCAAAATCGCTGGGCGTGCGATATTTCTGGTACAGCGTTTTGGTCACGCGGTTGACGGTTTCGTCCGTGCATTGCGCCGAGAGGATTGTGGAGATCAGCAGCTGGAACGGGCTTTCGTGGATCAGCGCGCAGGTTACTTCCGGATAGGCCTCGTCCAGCCCGTGCAGAATGGCCTGGACGCGCGCCGGAGCGGTTCCCGCGGCGCGGAGGTTTCCTACCGGCTTAGCGGGCTTCGATTTGTGCGCGGCCACGGATGGCTTTCCCTTCTTCGCCGTGCGGCGCGCGCTTTTGCTGTGTTTAGAAGTGTTTTTCTTCATAAAAATCTTTTCTCAGCAGGCTGCGAATCTCGTATCGGCGGACGAATATAACACGAAGCTGTGGCAACTATTCCAATCAGCCGGCTCCGCGAGGACTCATGGCCGCAGGAAAAAATCCAGCGTCTTCGCGAACGCTTTTCCCCGATGGCTATGCTGATTTTTTTCCGCGCGTGAAATTTCCGCGAACGTTTTTCCGAGCGCAGGGAAATAGAAAATCGGATCGTACCCGAATCCTTCCGCCCCGCGCGGCTCCTCCAGCAGAACGCCCTCCGCGGAAGCCGAAAACAGTCCGCGCACGCCGCCGGACTCGGCCACGGCCACCACGCATACAAATCGCGCGGCTCGCTCGGCGCCCTGCTTGCCGCGCATCTCGCCCAGCAGTTTCCGGTTGCGGTCCGCATCCGAAGCGCCCGGCCCGGCGTAGCGCGCGGAACGCACGCCCGGGGCGCCGCCCAGCGCAGGCACCACGATGCCGGAATCGTCGGCGATCACCAGGCCCTCGGCGAACCGGCTGTAGTGCAGCGCCTTGCCCGCGGCATTTTCGGCGAAGGTGGGCCAGACTTCCTCAAATTCAGGCAGGGTATCGAAGTTCGGAAGAAATGCGAGCTCCACGGATGCGCCGGCAGGCGCGGCCAGCGCGCGGTATTCGAGCAGCTTCCCCTGATTCGAGGAAGCCACCAGCAGGCGCAGAGGGTTAGCGGGCCCGTGCACGGAAATCGGTTTGCACCAGCGCGGATTGATACTCGGTCATGCGGCGAATCCCCGCGGCGGCCAGCGCGAGAAGATCCTGCAACTCTGCCCCGCCGAATGGTTCGCCTTCAGCGGTGGCCTGCACTTCGACGAATTTTCCGCCGCCGGTCATCACTACATTCATGTCGACTTCGGCGGTCGAGTCTTCATCATACGCAAGGTCAAGGAGTGCCGTGCCCTTGACTACGCCCACGCTGGTGGCCGCGACGGAATCACGCAGCGGAATCGACTTTAGAATTCCGGCGGCAACCAGCCGCTCCATGGCCAGCGCCAGCGCGACATAGGCGCCGGTGATTGAGGCGGTGCGTGTTCCGCCGTCGGCCTGGATCACATCGCAATCCAGCCAGACCGTTCGTTCGCCGAGTTTTTCCTGGTCGACGATCGCGCGCAGCGAGCGGCCGATCAATCGCTGAATCTCCAGAGTGCGTCCGGAGGGCTTGCCGCGCATCGATTCGCGAGCCGTACGCTGCTCGGTGGCCCGCGGGAGCATGCCGTACTCGCCGGTCACCCAGCCCTTGCCCTGGCCTTTCAGAAAGGAGGGAACGCCGTCATCCACGGTTGCGGTGCAGATTACGCGCGTGTTGCCGACCTCGATCAGCACGCTGCCCTCGGCGCTGGTAATAAAGTCCGGCGTCATCTTGACCGGGCGAATCTGATCGTGCGCGCGTCCATCGCTTCGCAAGTTTCCTCCTCGTGACATGGCGATGAGTTTGCACGGGGCGGCCAAGAGTGTCAATCGCAGAACGCGCGATGCATTGTCGGATAGGCGGCGAAGGGCGAGTCATGAAGATCCGACGGGACCTCAGGGCTGAAGCCCCTTTCTAATAGGCCACGGATGGCACGGCTGAAGCCGTGCCCCACAAACCGTCGATATCGAGGCTCGTAACTGCCGTCGCTATTAACTGGAGCTTCAAAGCTGTCCCGGATTCAGTTGGTTTTTACCTCACGGCTTCAAAGGACGTGGAAAAATTCAAAACGCTGTCATTCGGAGCGGAGCGAAGAATCTCTGCTTGTTCTTCTCGCTTGAACCTGGATCGAAGAGAAGTTCTTCGCTTCGATCAGAATGAAAAAATGGAGTGGTTTTTCCGCAACCTGTGCCGACGCGGGCGCTGCCCGGCGGTTCGAAATGCAAATTCCCGCTGCGCACGGAATGAATTCGAACTGCACGCGCAAGGATCAAGAGCGATGACATCGCTGCGAAAAATTGCTATTGTTCACGTCAGTTCGCAGACGATCCCTAAATTAATGGTGAATGAATTCGAAAGGGTGCGATAACCATGGCTAAACATGATGCATCTCGCCGCGAGTTTCTGGTTCGCGCGGCGGTGGGAGCGGGCGCGGTTGCCGGAGCGGCAGCGGGCGCGGGAATTGTGCCGGCAGCGGCCGCACAGAATCACGACATGCAGATGGAGGGCGGCGCGGCCAGCCCAGCCGCACAACATCCCAGCGGCAGCCAGCACGGGGCATTTTTCAACCATGCTGACGCCGCCACCATCGCCGCGTTTACCGAGCGCCTGATGCCCAGCGCGCCGGACAAACCAGGGGCGCGGGAAGCGGATGTGCTCAACTACATCGATCTCGCGCTCTCCGGGGCATATGCCGAGATGCAGGAATTCTACCGCCACGGTCTCGCTTCGCTGGATGCGTACTGCCGCAGCATGCATAAAGAATCGTTCGTGCACCTGACCTCGGAAAAGCAGGACGAAGTGATCTCCGCCATGGAAGCAGGAAACGCGAGCGGGTTCGAATGGCCGTCGGGCAAAGAATTTTTCAGCATCCTGCGCACGCACACGATGGAAGGCATGTTCGCCGATCCGCTTTACGGCGGGAACCGCGACTTTGCCGGTTGGCGCCTGGTCGGCTTTCCCGGAGCGCAGGCAATTTTTTCTCCGAGCGACCTGCAGAGCAAATCTGCCTTCAATCGAGCGCCGATCGTCGGCCTGCAGCAAATCGCCAAAGCTTCGACGGGAAGGGGATAATCGATGGCTACCCAGAAAACAGATGTGGTGATTGTGGGCGTCGGCGCGGTGGGCGGAATCCTGGCGGCGGAACTCGGAAAAGCGGGCATGAGAGTGATTGGGCTGGAGCGCGGGCCGCGCCTGAGCACCGCTGACTTTAATCCCCATGACGAGCTGCGCTATTTTCAGCGTCAGGATTTGCGCCCGAACTGGCGGCACCAGCCGGTGACCTGGCGCCCGAACACCACCGCCACGGCCCACCCCATGAACATTCTCAACTACGGGAACCAGGCCGGCGGCGGCACGGTGCACTACGGCACGCTTTCCTGGCGCATGCATGAAGATGATTTCCGCGCGCGTTCGCATACGATTGAGCGCTACGGTGCCTCAGCGATACCCGAAGATTCCTCCGTGGCGGACTGGCCGCTGTCGTACGCCGACCTCGAACCGTTTTACGATCAGGCGGAATACGAGCTTGGCGTTTCCGGCAAGGCGGGAAACCTGCAGGGAAAAAAGATCGACGGCGGCAACGTATTTGAAGCGCCGCGCAAGCGCGACTACCCGCTGCCTGCCCTGATGGACGATCAATCCGGCGTGCTGTTCGCGGAGGGCACTCGCAAGCTGGGCTATCATCCGTTCTCATCGCCGCGCGCGATTCTTTCGCAGCCCTATCACGATCGCGCCAGCTGCACGTACTGCGGTTTCTGCCAGTCCTTTGGCTGCCACGTTGGGGCCAAATCGAGCATCCTCGTGACCAAGCTGCCGGAGGCGGACGCCACCGGCAATTTCAAATTGCTGACCGGTACCATGTGCTATCATGTGAATACCGACAACAGCGGGCGCGCGACGGGAGTGTCCTATTACGGTCCGGACGGCTCGGACAACACGATCGAAGCGGAGATCGTCATCCTTGCTCCCTTCATTTATGACAATACGCGGCTGCTGATGCTCTCCAAAACGCCACGGTTTCCGAACGGCCTGGCCAATTCCAGCGGGCAACTTGGAAAACATGTCACGGCCCACATCATGGCAAAAGTGTTCGCCGCGTTCGATGACCGGTTCGTGAACATCTACATGGGTCCCAGCGCGCAGAAACATACGATTGACGATTTCAACGCGGATAATTTCGATCACAGCGGACTGGGATTCATTCGCGGGGCGCAGGTATCCGTCGCTCCGGCCGATCTGGAGGCCGGGCCGATCGGCACGGCCATGAGCATGGATCCGCCGCCGGGCACGCCGAGATGGGGCGCGGCCTACCGCGATTTTATCGGGAAATATTTTTCGCGCTATGCGGCAATCAATGCGCAGACGGAAAACCTGGCCTACGCCGACCAGACCATCGATCTCGATCCCAGCGTGCGCGATCAATACGGCATGCCCGCGCCGCGCGTGACGTACGATTGGCGGCGTCCCAACGAGAAGGCGCGCGTCGAATTCCTGATGCAGAAGATGGAAGGCATCGGACACGCTATGGGCGCATCCAAGGTGTGGCGCGGCGCGCTCAGCCCGGGCGCTCCCGGAGCGCACCACGAAGGCGGCACGCGCATGGGCAACGATCCTAAAACTTCAGTCGTGAATCGCTACGGGCAGACCTGGGACATCCCAAATCTGTTTGTGATCGGCAGCTCGACGTTTCCATCCATGAGCGGTTTCAACCCCACGCTGACGATTCAGGCGCTGGCCTACATGAGCGCCGACGCGATCACCAAGCGGTACAAGAATCGTCCCGGCGCGCTGGCGTAGCGAAAAGTAGCACAGCCTTCAGTCTGTGGGTTTCCGATAGGCCTTGCAAGGATGGCCGAGGGCTCACTGACTGAATTCAGTGAAGCTCCACCGCGCTATTCATCTGTCTGGAAAAAAGCGACCAAGACTAATGTGAGGCCGGCTTGCCCGGCGCTGGGGCCGCAGCGCTGGGTTTTGCTGGCGCAGTGCCGCCAGCCCCGGCAGGGCCAGCAGCAGGGCCCGGCTTCGCGGTGCCCGCTGTTGGTACGGCGGCAGGTGCAGTTACAGGCGCGCTCGTAGTCCCACCCGCCGTGCCCGTCGAAACAACAGGAAACATCCCATACAAATCCAGATGGCCCGCGAGCGTCTCCGCTTCCTGTCCATGCACCAGAATTTTTAGTTGGCGGATTCCGCTAACGTTCGCGCCGAGAGTTTGCGCGATCGATTGCACCGCCAGCTGCTCGCTGAGGATTCCCGAAGGCGTGGCGGATGAAATTTCATCGGAAAAATCCGCGATGGCCGTGCCGTCCGGCTGCATATAAAACGCCAGCAGGCTGGCTTCCGCGGGAAGCGTGCGCAGCTTCGGATCGGGCACGCGCGCGATCAGCGCAATTAGAAGCTGCTTGGATCGCTCCACCGGATCGGCGGAGAGCGGCAACTGAATCGTGGCGGCCTCCAATGTATTCGGTGATGATGCAGACAGCCAGTACATCTGCGCGCGCACGGAAACGTCGGTGGGCGTGGAGATGGGAGCCTGCATTACTTCGCGGCGGGCCTGCTCATCTGTTTTCGGGGCGCTGCGCAGCCGCTCCATGGCCTGGCGCAATCCCGGCAGCGCAATCAGGCCGACGACCACCAGCCCAACCAAAACCATGATCGTCGTTTTCATTGCCTTCGACACGTTTTACCTGCTTCCCGCTTCATAAATCGTTCGGTACGCGGCCACCGCTCGCGCCACGCCGTCGGCCAGAGCGGGCCCCATCTGATCGAGCGGTCCGCGCGTGGGAATGCTTACGCTCGATACTTCGATGGCCACGGCCGGCAGCCCGACGGTCCGCAACTGGCGCACGGGAGCCTCCAGCGGCGTTTCCGGCGAGCCCCGAAAGCGCTGGGCCATTTGAATCTGAATCAGTTCTGCGAGCCTGCGGCTCTGGTCGATAAACCGGAATTGCGCGCGATCCCAGGGCAGCAGGCCGCCGCGCGGCGCGGACGCGCTGCCGGGCGGCGGAGGCATCTGCGGCAGGGAATAGACGCGCACGGTTCCGGGTTGTCCGGCGGAAGAGACATGCAGCGAAATGAAAATTCCCTCGCGCTGTGCATTGGCCAGCTTGGACCGATCGTCGAACGACGGGTCGTCATTCGCTTGCCGAGTCATGATCACGCGCAGTCCCTGCGCTTCGAGCGAAATACGCAGCAATCGGGCAAAGCTGAGGGAGACGTCGCTCTCGGCGATGCCGGACAACCCGCGCGCGCCGGAATCCGCGCCGCCGTGCGCCGGATCGACGATGACCACGGCCAGGGTTTTGTGCGGAGGAGTTGCCGGTGGCCCGGCCGGCTGGCCCGGCGTGGCGGGCGCTTGCGGCGTTGCCGCCGCTGGAGATTGCGGAGCCGGCTGCGTGGCCGGCGGCGATGAAGTCGCGGATGGCGCCTGGGCAGCGATCAGCCGCGCGGCCGCCAGGATGCAGACAAGGATCAAGCTAATCGTTTTGCTGGGCACTATCTGGAGGATACCAGAATCGCGGAAATCGCGAGAGGTGGCGGGCAGGAATTGTTGCGGGAAGTTTTCGAGGCCGAAGATTTTGGATACTCCGGAAAAACGATATAGGACCGCTTGAACCAAGACTCGAAACGCTCGCAAATCCAGGGCGCTCGATCGTCGCGAGGCTTCAGGGGCTAAAGCCCATTTTTCAGCGCGACTTAATGTCGCGGCTGAACAGGCCGCGTAAAAAGTCAACAATTTGTCATTCTGAGCGAAGCGAAGAATCTCTCTTCGATCTAAGTGTGAGCAAAAAGAACAAAGAGAGATTCTTCGCTTCGCTCAGAATGACAGCGTCTTTAGTATTTCCGAAGCGCGTAAAAGCGACTTCCAAAATCGAATTCATCGGATGGGCTCTAGTCGAACACCACCGTTTTATTAGCGTAGAGAAGCACGCGATGATCGAGGTGCCAGCCTACGGCTCGTGACAGGACGATTTTTTCCAGGTCCCGGCCCTTCTGCACCAGGTCCTGCAGCGAATCGCGATGCGAAATGCGGATCACGTCCTGCTCGATGATCGGGCCGTCGTCCAGAACTTCGGTCACGTAGTGAGCGGTCGCGCCCAGAAGTTTCACGCCGCGTTCGAATGCCTGGTGATGCGGCTTGGCGCCGACGAACGCCGGAAGAAAGGAGTGGTGAATATTGATGATGCGCTGCGGGTAATTTTCAATGAATTGCGGTGAGACGATTTGCATGTAGCGGGCCAGCACGATCAGGTTGACGCGATGCTCGGCCAGCAATTCATTCTGGCGGCGCTCGGCCTCGGACTTATTTCCCTTGGTGACTTCAATCACATGAAAAGGGACGCCGTAAAAGTCGGCGTGACGCCAGGCGTCCGGATGATTGCTGATGATTAACGGAATCTCGCACTTCAGTTCGCCTGTATGCCAGCGGTAGAGCAGGTCCACCAGGCAGTGATCCCACTTGGAAACAAAAATCGCCACGCGAGACTGCTCGCTGGAGAGCGCGAGCTGCCACTGCATGTTCAGTCGTTCAGCGATCGGACCGAACTGGGCGGGGAAATCGTCCATGGCGATTTGAAAACCGTCGAGGTCCCACTCGGCGCGCGCCAGGTACAGGCTCAGCTCCGGAACCATGTGCTGCTCGAAGTGCAGGATGTTGCCGTTGGCGTGGTAAATGAAATTGGCGAGTGCGGCGTCCAGTCCACGCTGGTCGGGGCATTGCACTTGCAGGATGGCGCTTTGTTTCACGTCTTTTCTCCGCTTGAATTCAGGATTGTACCCGAACGATTCGCGCGTTCGTCCCGTTTCCTCATGACTTATTTATGGGTTGTGCCTGATAGTTATGAGTGCGGCTGTATGCGGTGGGCACACTTGGCGCAGCAGAGCGGAGAGACGAGTGGATCGAATGATGAATCAGGTGGGAGACGTACATCCTCCAGCGTTTCACGCAATCCTGCGATGGGTCAGCTGCGGGCTGGCGGTTCTGGCGCTCCTCGCCGGCGCCGCACTGCTTCTGCTGGGCGCGCGGCCAGCGGGCGGGCTTCCGTCGGTAGTGATTTCCGCCGCGCCACTGCTGCTGGTTGGAGTCGCATTCCTGGCGCTGCAACCGGTGCTTCGGCCGCGCCCGTCCGAACTGCTTAAAAATGTGCTGCTGGCGCTGACGTTTCTGCTTTGGGGAGGGCTTCAGTTTCTTCCCCAAAATTCGCTTTCGATGTGGCTGGAGAATCTGGTGATCGTGCTGTACGTGGTGGACCTTGCCTGGGTGATCCTGGGTACGAAATTCATGGCTAAAGGGAACTGATCCGCGCCGCAACCATCACCGGAAAACGAATCAGCGAAAGTAGCGCACAATCCATTCCGCCACGCAGCAGGGTTTCTCGCCGCCTTTCGTTTCGATCGTCACGCCAAAAATCGCCTCAACGCTGTCCGGCAAATCCCGGCAGGACTCGAGGCGAACGCGCGCACGGAGCTTAGCTCCACTACGCACCGACGCCGGAAAGCGAACGCGGTTCAGTCCGTAGTTGATGATGTGACGAACTTCAGAGGGCGGCTGGATGGCTTCGCCCAGGAAATGAGTAAGCAGGGACAGAGTGAGGAATCCGTGCGCGACGGTTGCGCCGTAGGGCGATTCGCGGCGGGCGCGCTCGGCATCGAGGTGAATCCACTGGAGGTCGTCCGTGGCTTCCGCGAATTGCCGGATGCGCTCCTGCGTCATGGTGAGCCACGAGGTCACGGCAATCTCGCGCCCCGCGTGTTCTTTCAGCGACTCCAGTGATTTCAGCGCCAGCGTGGACATGGATTTGAGTAGCACAGGCTTCAGCCTGTGGGGTTCCATTCGTCCTTGCAAGCACTTATGGAACCCCACAGGCTGAAGCCTGTGCTACTTGTTTTTCCCGAACTACTTCATCGGTTTCAGTTCCGCGTACACCTGGCCGACGAAGCGATCCGCCGCGCGATCGCCGTTTGGCGTCACCGGGGCGACGCTGTTGTCAAACGTGGAAGTCGGATGCGCGGCCACGGTTTCGTCCGAGGTTTTACCCTGCTGCATGAGCTTGGAAACTTCGCTGCGCACTCCGAGAATCATATCGCGATGCGCGGCGACGGCATTACGGTCCACCATTGGCCCGTGTCCGGGAATGATCTTCGTCTTGGGGCCGGCCAGCGCCACGATCTGGGCCAGCCCGGCGATCATTCCGTCGAGGCTGCCGCCGTTGGCGCGATCGATGTTGGGATATCCGATGGAGCGGTAGAAGTCGCCGGTCATGAGGATGTCGGCGTTATGGAAATAGACCATCGTATCGCCATCGGTGTGGGCCTTGGGGATGGGAATCAGGTCGATGGTTTCGCCGTTCATGTGAAAGGTGACCTTGTTTTCGTACGTGATCATGGGCAGGCCGACTTCGGGAGTGGCCATTCCCGGTTTGCCGTCGGGGCCGGGAGCGGGATTGGCCAGGCGCTCGCGCAATTCATCGCGCGCAAAAATCGTGGCGCCCATTTTGCCCAGGTTGGCGTCGCCGCCGGTGTGATCGCCGTGCACGTGGGTATTGATCACGAAGCGAATCGGGTTCGGCGAAAGCTTTTTGATTTCCGCGACGATGCGGTCGGTCAGCGGAGCGAATTGCGTGTCCACCATGAACGTGCCCTGCGGGCCGATCAGGACGCCGATCGTGCCGCCGCGGCCGTCGATGGTGTAGAAGCTGTCGGTGATCTTGTTGGACTTCACGACCGTCTTGCTGTCATCCACCGGCGCCTGGGCGCGCGCCGAAGGCGCCGCAAGAAAAGATGCGAACAAAAAAGCAGCAGACAGGGCCAGGGCGCCGCGATTCCGTGCGCCCGCAATCCATGAAAGTTTCATTGGCGTATGCTCCTGATGAACGATGCGATTTTGACTTGGGTTGCCGACCGAGAGTATATACCACGGTGCAACGAAGTTTAGGAAACGACGTTCTGCCTGTGGGGAGATATCAGCTCGCGCATAACGGAGGCGACCGTCAACGCGAGATAAACTATACATCTGAGCTTATGACTTTTGTGAGGCTGCACGTGAATGGACGGCAGCTCGGAAGCCACCTTATCCTTCTATCGAGCGTCACCAACAAGCTTGACGAACTCTTCGTTCGCCCCGACCCGTGGCCCCACGATCGAGACGTGCCGCTCAGCATCCAAGCCCAGCTTCTTCATGTTCAAAGCCAACGTTCGCATGCCGGCAGTTGGAGGAGTTGGCTTTGCACCCGGCTCCGGTGGCACATAGAGGTCCGCGTTAATCAGGATTTTCTCTTTCGGCAGATAGACCATCAACATGTCGGCGGAGTGATTGCCCCGGGCGAGCGACGGTCCGGGGATCTTCAGGTAAGTCTCGCCCACTTCGTAGGCCATGTCCTGCACATGCCACACCTGCAACTGGCGCTCGTCGTCGCTGATCACGTATTTTCCTACCGTGGTCGTGCCGCCTACCGCCTCAATCTGAGGCGGCCGGCGGCTGATCATGTACATCGGATTAAAAATCGTCATGCGGTCCGGGTCCACCGTTCTTGGAAACGGGCTGAACAGAATTCCAACGTAGTAGTCTCTGTTCGTCTGGTGGGTTACGACCGTGGTGCCCTGCGAGAAATACGTGCGCAGGCCGCCGGCATAGGCCATGTGGTGATTTGTATTCACCACATACCGAATCATTTTGTTCGGAACGAGTTTATGAACTTCTTCCATGACCGCCAGGGACCGCGCCTCATTCTGCGGCGCCTCGACCACCGCCACGAAATCCTTGAACTCGACGAGCACGCTGTTCATCGGCCCTCCGCCCAGCAGCCAGACGTGGTCCGCAAGCTTCTGCGTGTCCACCCTGACGGGGTCGAGTTTCGCCGTCCGCACCACTTCCGGAACCGCAATTTTGTTCACCACCACATTGGGCTGAACATCCTTGACATAAACCTGAAAATAATTTTCCGCGGTGTTGATCCGAGGATCGCCCTGATGGACATGGATCAGCCCGGGAAACATCACGCCGTTGTATTCCTTATATTGCGTGTAGCGCATTTCGTAGGGCATGTCGCCATAGACAGGGTTGGCGATCCACGTGCCCGTGAATTCGACCAGATTGTGATCGTTGATCGTGCCGTTGACCCTGTATTTTCCATAGTGGAAGGAGACGATGGTCACCCACTGCCCAAACATCGAAAGGCCGAAATCCGAAGGGCCCACGATTGGTTGCCGGATGGCGGTGGCGTCGTTGGCCGCCAGCGCCGCCTTGATAAATCCGTGCGGGGTGAGAATCATTTCCAGTTGCCGCAGTTCGCCATATGGCATGCCATCGAGATACAGATGCGTGAAAGGCTCGGGCGTATCACCCTTCATGTCCCACGCGAAAGTGTCGCTCAGAATGTTTGTTACGTGCTCCTCGGGCACGGGCGCGTAGCCGTTCGTTGGGTAGTTTCCTTGCTTCTGGTTGTAATCCAGGCGCATGTACTTGGCGTCGAAATCGATCGCGCGTGTGTACTCGGTGACCTCAAAATGCGGCCAGTCCGTCGTCAGGTCGTACTGCTCGCCCACCTTGGATGAAAATCCTTCCGCGGTAAATTGAATGGACTTCAGATTCGTGGTGCCCATGGCCTTTGCCGCAGCCTCCAGGGCCTTCCTGGCGTCCACCACTTGGGCGGACGTCATCCCGGCGCCTGGTAAAAGGAGCGCAATACAAAGAGCCGCAAGAGAAAGAAGCTTTCGCGTCATTTGCCTCTCCGCAGGGGAGTAGAAAATTGATTTGAGCGCAAACCGGATCTGCTGGCCAGATTGTATGGGCTTCTAGAATTGATCTCCAAGCGAATTCATGCCAGCCGAGCGTGTGACGGCCGTTTTCCGTGGCGCCGTGGTGTAACTGATAAAAGAGGGAAGAACAGCACCGGATGGCGCGAGGAGTGGATGATGCCGGCGCAAATAAAAACGGCCTGGGCTCCCCTGAGAGCCCAGGCCGTTTTTCAGTTTCGAACGATCTAAACTACTTTCCGATTTCCAGAATCACGAACGATCCTGGGATCGGAATGGGACGAGGGCGCGGATTGTCCGGTGTCGGAGGCGGCGCGGGCTTGAAGTCCGCAGTCTCCGTGTACACGCGGTGCGTTTTGGTGTCCAGCGCCATGGTGCGGGTTCCGGCCTGGGTGTTGATGTTCCCGACGTTGCTGTACTTGTCGGGCGAATCCTGGTGGATGACCGAGACGAAGCCGTCGCGGCAAGCCGCGAAAGCCATTCCCGTCTCGGGATCGTAGCCGTTGCCATCGGGATCGCCGCCGATTGGCGGAGCGGCTACCACTTTGCCGTTGTCTGAACTCACGACCACCATGACCTTGTCGCAGGCCACGAAGATTCTGTGGTGCGCGGCGTCAAAGGCCATCGCCGACGGCCCTTCGCAGGGCGCCAGCGGCCAGGAACCCTTGATCGCGTAGGTCTTGATATCGAATTCCTGAATAACGCTCTTGTCTTCGATATTGACCCAAATGTTGCCGCCGTCAATGATCGCTTCTTCCGGCTTGCCGGCGAGCTTGACCGTGCCAATGACCTTTCCGCTTGTTGCGTCAATCACCGTTGAATCCTGGCTCTTGCCGTTGAACGTGAAAACCTTTTTCGTAGCGGCATCGTAACGGATGGAATCGGGGTCTTTTCCGGGGATGGGGATTACCGCCGTTGCCTTCAAGGTCTTCAGGTCCACGACGGAAACCGTGTTGGCGTCTCCATTGCTTGTGAATCCCTTGCCGAGATCCAAGGCCAGCGCCAAGCCGTGAGAGTTTTTCGAGTTTGCAATTTCGATATCGCCGATCACTTTTCCGGTCGTATCGTCCACCACCATGAAGTGCGAGCCGCGCGCGATATACAAGCGGTGCGTGTCGGGGTCCACCGTCATGTAATCCCAGCCGCCCTCGCCTCCGACCGGCATCCTCTTGATCACGTGATAGCCGCCCGCCTGCGGAGCGGCGTACACGACCACACCGGCAACCAACGCCAGAATCAGCATCGGGCTTGTCCGGCGCAACCAACCTGTCAACTTTTGTAGTGACATGCGAAGCTTCTCCTTATTGAGTCATTCGAGCAGAAAGTGAACTACCTGGTTCTCCTTCAGTACTACGTTTAACGCTCACCCAAACTTTCACCGCCACCCGGTTTTAGCGAACTTCGATGGGCGTGCCGGCGGCTACTGTTTCTTCCTTGTCACGCGTCATGTAGTACTGAATCGCCGGCGTAATGATCAGCGACAGGATCATCGAGATCAGGATTCCGCCGATGACGGCGATGGCCAGCGGCTGCAGCATCTGCGAGCCCGCTCCGATCGCGAGTGACAAAGGTAGCATACCCGCCACGGCGGCCATAGCCGTCATGACGATGGGCCGGAGTCTTCGGCGGCCCGCCTGTAGCATGGCTTCTTCCGCTGCGAACCCAACCGACCGGAACTTCTGGTTGGCGTCCAGCAGCAGAATTCCGTTCTTGGCCACGATGCCCAGCACCATGATCAAGCCCATGAAGGAGGCCACGTTGAAGTCCGTGCGCGTGATGAACAGCGCGAAGAACACGCCGGAGGTGGACAGAATCGCCGACGACAGAATCGCCAGCGGAGCCGAGAACGATCGGAACTCGAACAGCAGCACCAGGAAGATCAGGACCAGGGCCAGCATCAGAACGGTGACCAGGTCGCTGAACGATTTCTGCTGCTCCTTGTACGTGCCGCCGTAGGCCACGCGGATCGACGGGGGCAGGTGCAGGTCGTTCACTGCCTTCTGCACTGCTGCGATGCCGCGGCCGAGGTCGATACCTTCCAGGCGGGCCGTGACTTCCTTTTCCGTCTGCAGGTTGTCGCGCAGGATTTCTGTCTGGCCGGGCACTTCCTGAAAGGTGGAAACTGCGCCCAGGGTGGCCGATCCACCATTGCCGTTGATGATCACCGTATTGTTCATGGCTTCGAGCGAAGCGCGGTTCGTGGCCGGGTACCGCACGCGCAGGGTGTACGGCTTGTCGTCGATGATCATGGGGGCGGTGGCCGGTTCGCCATCGACGATGGCCGAGGCAATCGTCGTCAACTGGTCGGTTGTGAAACCACCCTTGGCAGCGGCCGCCGGATTAACCGTGAAGACCACCGCGGGTCCGCTGGTGGTGTTCTCGATGCCGTCTTCGATGTCCACCACGGGCTTCTTGTAGTTGATCTGGATGCGGTCCAGAGCATCGGCAACACGTGGCGCCCAGGCCAGCAATTCATCCGTGGAAGGGGAGAACAGCTGCACCACCACAGGCTGCGGAGCTCCGGTCAGGTCGGAAATCATGTCCTGCAGGACTTGAGTGAACTCCACGTCCAGTGACGGCTCCTGCGTGGTGACCTGCCCGCGAACGTCGGCAATGATCGCGTCGATGTCGCGCTTGCGAGGGCCGCCAAATAATCCGAAGAAGACGCTCTTTTCCTTCAGTCTGACGGCGATGTCACCGGTATTCGGCTCAGTCACAGCCGCGAGTCCAAGCTGCAACCCGGTGCGCCGCGAAGTGTTGTCCACTTCGGGAACCTGCTTGATAATGTTTTCCACGTGGGTCAGCACGCGATTGGTTTCCTGCAGGGAACTGCCTGCGGGCATGACGTAGTCGAGAATGAATCCGCCCTCATCCATATGCGGCAGCAGGTCGCTGCCAAGCTGTGTGAAGCACAAGTACGAGACGGCAATCAGAATGGCGCACAATCCGCCAAGCCAGACCGGATGCTCGAGTGCGCGCTTCAACCATACGCCGTAAAACTCGATGATCTTCTCGAAGAGGCCGCCGCGCAGCGATTCTTCTTCGGCTTCCATCATACGTTTCACGCGTTCAGCTTCCAGGGCATGCTGGTCCACTACTCCGACCGAAGCAGGGGCTTCCGGCGGATCGGGCTGGCCACGGCGAATCAGGAACACGCCGAGGTTCGTGGACCAGGTCAGCGCCAGTCCCAGGGACGTCAGAAGCGATACGCTCATGGCGATGGCCAGCGCGCGGAAGAACGTTCCGGTTACGCCGGTGATCGAGATCAACGGGAGGAACACGACGATGGGCGTCAGGGTCGAGCCGATCAGCGGAACCGTGAGTTCGCGTAGCGCGCTGCTGACCGCTTCGAGGCGACCTTCTCCTCCGTCGCGGTGCAGCACGATGTTCTCGACGACCACAATGGCGTCGTCGATCACCAATCCGCTGGCAGCCGCCAGGCCGCCGAGCGTCATCATGTTAAAGCTCTGTCCCAGCATCTTCATGGCGATGAACGTCACGAAGATGGCCACGGGGATGACCAGGCCGGTCATCAGGGCGGTGCCGATATCGCGCAGGAACAGCCAGATGATGAACCCGGCCAGCAGCAAACCGATGATGATGGCGTCGCGCACGCTGCCGATCGATTCGCGCACGATATTGGACTGGTCGTAGAAGGTGTTCAGTTCCACTCCGGCCGGAAGCTTGGCGCGGATGTTCTCGATTTCGGCGTTGGCCAGGTTGGCCACTTCCACCGTGTTGCTTTCCGGCTGGCGGCTGATGCTCGAGCAGCACGGCCGGTTTTCCGTTCGCCGTAACCACCGTATAGTTCGGGGCGGACGACTTCGACACCGAGCCGACGTCACGAACGCGCACGGGAGCATCGCCCACGTTCTTGATGACCATGTTGCCGATGTCGTCCTCGTTGTGCACCTGGGAGTCGACCAGCCCGAGGAACAACTGGTGATTGCGGCTCAGCAGGCCCGGCGAATCCACGATATTTGTCTTGTTGGCGGCGTCCAGAATGTCCTGGATGGTCACGTGGGCCCGCAGCATTTTGGACGGGTCCGGAGTGACTTGAAACTCAGGTTCCTGCCCGCCCTGGATGATGACCTGAGCTACGCCGTTGATGCGGTTTAAGCGCGGCTTCATGTCGTAAGTGGCGAGCTTCCCACAGCTGGGTCTGCGGCACTTTATCCGACGTCAAGCTGTAACCCAGAATCGGGAAGCTGGCGAAGTCGAGGCGGTGCGTTTCGATCTGCGCAGTGGAGGGAAGGGTGCTCTGAATGCGCGCGATTTCCGAGTTGACCAACTGGAGCGTGGTAACCATGTCCACGTTCCAGCTGAACGACAGATCGACTTCCGCCGATCCGCGGCTGGTCACCGAGCGCACATCCTCGAGGCCCGGCACGGTGTTCACCGCGTTCTCCAACTGGCGCGTGATGGTGACTTCCATCTGATCGATGGGCATCACGCCGTTGTCCACGCCCACGATGATGCGCGGGAAGTTCGTGGCCGGGAACACGGCGATCGGCAGCGAGAGCGCTTCGTACACGCCGACCACGGCCAGAGTCAGGATCAAAAAGATGATCGACTTGGAGTGGCGCGCGAACCAGTAGCGCGACTCGGGCGAGACTTTTGGTCCTTTGCTGCTGGGCATCTTATCTGACATGGCGTTTTACCTGTCGCAAACTCGTGATTGAGTACCCTGGAACGAAGGCCGCGTGTTCTGCGGCCTTTTTAACCTGCAAGCAAACGGCGCCGACGCAATAAGCGGGAGACATCACTACTCATCCTCGTCGTCGGGCATCTTGGGCGCCTGGACCTGAATCTTGGTCTTGGCCAGGACGGGATCGTCTTCGTTGGATAGTTCGAAAGCTCCGATCGTCACTACGCGCTCGCCGCCGGCCAGCCCGTCGATAACCTGTACGGTCTTGGCCTCGTCGTCGCGAATGCCGACCTTGACCTTCTTCTTGCTGGGAGCGTTGTCGGCGTCCAGAACGATGACGCTGCTCACGCCGTCCGTGGTCGTCAGCAGCGCGGCCTGCGGAATGACCACGGCGTCCTTCACGGTCTCGGCAACCATCGACACGTGCACGCTGGTTCCAGGGCGCAGGGTGCCCTTGGGATTCGGGGCCTGTACCCAGACTTCGACTGTAGTGCTGTTGGCATCGACCGAGGGGCTGACCATCGTGACTTTGCCCTTCACGCTGACCGGCTGGCCCGGAATGCTGATGGTGGCGGCATCGCCGACCTTCAGGCTGGCCGCTTCCAGCTGCGCGATGTGCGCGCGCGCCACGATCTGCGACAGATCCATGACCGTGATGACCGGCGTTCCGGCGGCAGGAGTTTCACCTGGGTAGAAGGGACGATCGGTGACGACGCCAGAGATCGGGCTGATTAGCTTGGTGTAGCCCAGCGTGGCGTCAGCGTTTGCCGTGTCACCCTTGGCGGCGGTCACCGCGGCCTCGGCCACTTTCAAATCATATTGCTTCTGGGTCAGCTCGTAGGTGTTCTTGGCGGCGCTCAGTGCGACGTTCGCGTCGTCCAGATCCTTCGCGGAGACCGCGCCTTCCTTGTACAGCGCTGCGCGGCCGTCATAAAACTTCTGCGCGGAATCCAGCGATTGCTTGGCAAATTTCAAGTCCTGCGAGCTTTTCTGCACCGTCATCTGATAGGTAGCTTCGGCCTGCGTCAAGCCGCCCTGGCTCTTCTGCGCGGCTCCGGCGAGGTCGCTGTTCTCCAGCTCGCCAAGAAGCTGTCCGGCCTTCACGTGGCTGCCCTTATCCACGTTCCACCTCTTCACGGACGAGGCCACCTTGGGCACGATCGCCGCCTGATCGCGCGGGTACAGCACCGCATCCGTCACGATCTTGCGCTGGATCGGCCCTTTATCCGCGGCGTCCACCTGCACGGTCACCGTGGGATTGACTTCCGCCTCCGGTGCGCTCTTGCAGCCCGCGAACAGCATGCCCGCGGAGAGCAGAAGCACCACAGTGCGGGCCAGGCGGCCCTTCTCTATTTCATTCATCGACGGAAATTGCATGGATTCGCTCCCGTTCCTTGTAAGTGCTTAAATTTTCAAATGCTCAGAAACTTCCGGTCAACAGCTGCAGGTTCGCCAGCAACGTGCGATAGCGAACCTGGGCGTCGGCGTAAGCATTGCGCGCCGTGACAAACGACGTTTCCGCGTCCACCACTTCCGTCGCGGGGGAAGCGCCGCCCTGATACCGCAAGCCCGTCAGGCGAAGGCCTTCCGTGGCGAGGTCGGACGTGATGCGCGCTTCTTCCAGGCCGGCGTGCGCGATCATCAATTCGTCATAGGTCGCGTAGAGTTCGCTGATGGCCGTGCGCTGGGTGAGAGTCAGCTGCGCTTTCGCGGTGTCTTGCTTGTATTCGGCCTGGTGCAGCTTGCTGCGGAGTGTGCCCCAATCCCAGACGGGCACTTCGAGCGTGATCGTCAGGAAATAGCCAAGGTTGGGAACGATCCCGACCTTCCGGGATACGAGGCGCGCGTGCAATGAAGAGCGAAGCAATTCGCTTCGATACCGTAATCATTTTCCACGGTCAGCGTGGGCAGGAACGCGGTCTTCGCCGATTTCACATCCAACTCCGCTCCGCGAACTGCTTCCATCGCGGCGCGCATGTCGGGATTCTGCTTCTCGGCCATCGCTTGTACTTCCGGAAACGCGGGAAGCGCCGGCGCGGTGTCCAGATCGTCCTCGACCGTGAAATTTGCGTTGAAATCCGGGAAGAGGATCACGGCCAGAGTCAACTTGGCATCTTCCATCGCAAAGCGCGCTTCATCAAACGCCTGCTTTTGGATTCGGTACTGGATTTCCGCCTTCACCGAGTCGCTGTGCGCCGATTGCCCCTGCTTTTCCGAGCCTGTGGTCATGTCCATGAATTTCTTGGACTCTTCGAGGCCCGCCTGGGCCGTCGCAAACTTGCGCTGCGCCGCGACCATGCCGTAGTAAGCCTTGGTTACCGTCACGCCCAGCCCGCGGCGCGCGATTTCCGATTTTGCCGCAGCCAGTGCTTCGGCAGCCTTGGCTCGCTTATAGGCCGTGCCCATCAACAGTGCAGGAGACAGGTCCTGCTTGGTAACCGCCCATTCGCGATAGATATGGATACCGTCGTTGGTTACGAACCGGCCGTCAGAAATGATGCCGCCGTCGCCCTGCGTGTTCAGGTAGGCCGAAGTTCCGGTGATCTGCGGCAGCATCGCGTTGCGCGCCTGCAGGCGGTCTTCGTGGGCGCTCTTGGCGTCCGAAACCGCCCCGACCAGCGTGGGATCCAGTTTGCGCGCTTTTTCCAGCGCGTCCTTCAATGTGATCTGTATTGGGGCCGACTGTCCCTGGTTGGGTGCTTGGATGAACTTTACTTCGGAAGTCTCTTCTTTCTGTGCCGCGGGGCTTTCCTGTGCCAGCGCAGTGGAGAAGGGAAGAAATGTGACGGCAGCGAGGCCTAGTACCAGACCGAACCAGCGCTTCCCGTCGGCAAAACCGCGGCTCGCGCGGGCATCCAATCCCGCCCCGGTCGCCTCAACCTCTATAAGAACAAACGAATGACCCATGAATTCCATCTCCTCCCGCTTCCGGCCGCCGCTGCCTGCTTGCCCGGCCGGAGCGCACTTCCAGCGCCTGCTTCGGGCCTTGGGAATCGCTCTGTCGATAGCCAGCGCGTGTTCAGTAGATGAACGAAGCATAGCAATCGCACATGAAAATTATCTGAATGAATTTTCTGTGAAAACGCGCTCGCTCCACCGCCGCACCCAAACACGGTCTTCCGCTCGATGCCCCTGATGATTCTCGCTGCTCGCTACCACACCCAGTCGAGGCGCGCCCGGACAGGACGCGGGATTATTACAAAGCCGTGCCGCGTTGTACATGAAAAAATGTTCGGCCGGGCGAGACGCCGTAGCCGCCCAAATGCGAGGATTCCGCGAGTAGCACAGGCTTCAGCCTGTGGAATTTCGTCAGTGCTTGCAAGGACTCATGAACCCCCACAGGCTGAAGCCTGTGCTACCGGCGTTCCTTCCAGCTTCTGCAGTCGCCTGCGCAAGATTCAATTTTTGGACGAAGACATAGGGCCGTCGATGGCTGCCAAGTTCTGTGTCAAGCTGCTACGCCAACTCGAGTCAACGTCCCACTAAACTCGCGGCCTGAAATATTTTGACAGTTTGCGATTTATGAACTATAGCTAATCGTAGCTTTTTTAATGGGCGGAGCCGTCTGCCCGAATTCGCAAAATTAAGCGCCTGTTTAGGAATCGCCGGCGACCGAGGACATCATGAGAAATCCTGGAAGCATCCATGTGCGCGTCACTCTGCTGGCCACTGTGCTGTTCGCGCTGACCCTCGTAGCGGCCGGAAGTCTGAGCCGTTCGCATGCGGCCCCCGCCAAGCCGGCGGACTCCGTGCCCGTCAATGTAATGCACACGGACGACTACCAGCGCTCCGCGCGCCTCGATACCTATCGCGTGATCGCTGACAGCGGCGCGGGCGCGGCGAAAACATTTATTTCTACAAGTGCTGGATGTGCCACAACCAGTACGCCAAGACCGGCCCTTACCTCAAGGAACTGTTCAAGCACCAGAGCCTGATGTCCGGCGATCCGGTGACCGATGGAAAATGTGACCGCGAAAATCAAGGAGGGCGGTCCGGGAATGCCGTCCTTCGGCACCACTTTGAAAGACAGCGATATCGCCGACCTGGTGACCTATATCAAGGAAGGGAAATGCTGCGTCGAGGGCGAAAATCCGGCGGCCAATCCCTGGTATCAGGCGGAGACCAAAAAGTGGTCCGTGCAGAGCGGCCTATCCGGCGGCGCCACGGGAGTCGTGAAAATTCCGTCTGGAGATTCTCCCGGAGGGCGTGGGCGTGCAACTGATTTCTCCGAACGGCACGTCGCACGACCGTCTATACCGATCCGCAAGGCCACTTTGAATTCCCCAAGATGCAGACGGGCGATTACACCTTGCGCATTCCGACGCCGCTGCTCTTCAAGCCCTACGTGGTTCCGCTCGGTGCATATTGACGGCGCTTCCAAGCTGGACGACATCGTTCTGGAACGCGTGGCGGACACCGATGCCTTGCCGGCCACTCCGGAAATCGAACGCCAGTTGAGCGGCGCGGAGTTGCTGTGGAACATGCCCGGCACGGCACACGAAAAGGCCACGCTGCAGAAAAACTGTTCCGCCTGCCATTCCTGGAAGCAGATTTTCCGCAATCGCTATGACGAACACAGCTGGGCCTTGATCGTCGACCGCATGACGCAGTATTCCGGCACTTCGCTGGTGATTCGCATCAAGGGCACCACCGACCACCGGCGGCGGAGCGAATTCCGTGACGCGCCGCGACGGCACCACGCCCGAGGAAGTGGAGACGCTCGTGAAATTCCTGACGCGCGTGCGCGGCCCGGAACGCGCAGGATGCGCCGCTGCGCGTGTTTCCGCGGCCCGCGCGGAGCCGCCACGAAAGTCGTGGTCACCGAGTACGAACTGCCCCAATCGCTGCTGGCGCTGCATGACGTCGCAGGGCGATTCCAAGGGCATCATGTGGTTCACCAGCCACAAGACGGATGTCGTCGGAAAACTCGATCCGAAAACCGGAATCGTGACCGAATACACGATCCCGCTGACGCCCAAAGCCATGCCCGGCACGCACGCCGTGCGGATCGACAAGCACGATGTTCCCTGGTTCTCCGAAAATTGGGCGCACAACCTGAACCGGCTCGATCCGCAAACCGGAAAAATTACGCAGGTCAAGATCGAAGACCTCGTTCCGCTGAATGCGCCGGGCTTCGGCAATTTTTCCATGACCGACGATGGCTACGTCTGGGACAGCCGCGACTTCAACGTCCGAAAAATCGATCCGGAAACCGGCAAAGTGGTTCAGCGCTTTCCCGCTGCAGGTCAGCTTCAGCTATGACAATCTGATTTCCGCCGACGGAAAATACTATGGCGGCGGCGGGCTGCCCGGCCTGGGGCAATACGATGGAGCGCATGGACCTGAAAACCGGGGAGTGGATCAACGCACAATACCGGCGCACCACATGGCCACCGCAAAGCGCGGCGGATTCGATCCGGACAACAATCCCTGGTTCGGCGGCGGCGATGGCGCGCTGATCGAACTGAATGCCAAGACCGGCCTGATTCAGGAATGGGTGCCGCCGCTGGCGCCCAGCCCGCTGACCGATTTCTACGAAGCGCAGCCCGACAAGAACGGCGAAGTCTGGGCCGGCGTGCTTCACGGCCGCCAGATGGTGCGGCTGAATCCCAAGAACGAAGCCTGGACGGTGTACCAGATGCCGGAGCCGTTCACCTACGATCGCCGGACGTATATCGACAGCTTCCACGCATCCGGTGACGGTGTGGTACGTCGACTACAACGGTTACCTGGTTCGCGTGCAACCGCGCGAGTAACACGGGGTTTCCGCAGGATTTGCAACGTTGCGAACGCCCGGGCGCCCGCCCGGGCGTTCGTGTTTTACGAAGTCTGAATCAACGTCCGCGCTACGCAAGCGCCTGCGATGATTCGTTCGCGGAAATTCATACTTCTCTTTATGAAATTGTGCCGCCGCGGGCTCTATCACACTGATGACCATCAACTCCCGGCACATTCAGTTTGCCGTGAAACTATCCTGGGAGGGAACTCAAGGCGTAAGGAAATCTCGTGGGAAATGGCTGTAGCTTTCGAAAACGCCGGCGAAGAATTGCAGGCCAGGGGACTAAATCACCCGCAAGTTCAGACCAGCACTTCGGGAATTTCCAGCCGCTGTTTGCGGAAGGCTAATTCAAACGCCTTGACCACGGCCGGGTCGAAGGAAGTGCCCGCGCCTTTCAGGATCTCCTCGCGCCCTTCCTGCGGCGTATTGCCCTTGCGATAAGGGCGATCGCTGGTGATGGCGTCATAGGCGTCGGCCACGGTAATCACGCGCGCTTCAATCGGGATTTCTTCTCCCTTTGCGGGGTGGTAGCCGGAACCGTCGAAGCGATCATGATGCGCCAGAACAATGGGCAATACCCGCCGCAGCGATCCTCCTACCGGTTTCAAAATCGTGATGCCGCGCTCGACGTGCGTCTGCATTTCGTTGCGCTCGGTGTCGTCCAACCGTGCCGCTTTGTAAAGAATATCGCGGCTGATTTCCAGCTTCCCAATATCGTGCAACAGGGCTGCGGCGCGCACGTCTTCAATCTTCTGATCGGACAGGCGCATCTCCGCCGCAATGGCCGTGGCGTAGACCGAAACGCGGTAGGAGTGATTCTGCGTGAATTTGTCGTTGCCGATAAACTGATTCAGGATCTGCAGCACGCCGTAGTAAGTTTCGCGCAGCTCAGCCAGGCGCCGCTCGCCAAGCTCGTACAAGCTCCCCGTGCCGTATGCGGAAATCAGCAGGAATCCGGCCCATATGCACAAATCGGACCAGGCCAGCAATCCCTGCGTCTTCCATTCCAGCGTTCCGCCGAGAGCTCTCGGATTCATCAGGTTCATCCACACCACAAAAAGGATGGATGCGATCGCCGCTTCCATGGCGCGGCGCCGCCCAAAGTAATACGCGGCCATCAACGTTGGCAGATTGTAAAAGGTTAGGACCAGCCGCTGGCCGGCCACGAAGAAATTCACAACCCCTGCCGCCGCGATAATCGAGAGGATCAGCAGAAGTTCTTTATTGATGTCGCTAAGCTTCGAAATCAACTTGCGTTGCACTGTACAGCCCCCGGTTACGTAATGCTCTCGAGCGAGCGAACAAATCTGTATCGATGGTGCCCAAATTGGGATTTCGGGGCAGTAGTACTAAGGTTTTTTGTGTTCCATGGGTTATCCCGCCAAAAGTCAGCTCCGAACTGGTGTGTTTTCAGCGCGTTGAGGTAGCTCTCTGCGCGCTGCCCGACGCTTGGCCCAGGGGAGTTGTATCCGCGTCAGTGGAGGCGTAAAATGCGCGCACCGCGAATCAAAAAAGAAACTCCAGTGCGGCTTGCGACTCGCGGGCTCGAAGTCTAACGCGATTTACAGCGCCGGGCGGAAACGAACGTATCCGATCAGGAGAAAACAGATGTTGCGAATCAACGACGAAGCACCGAACTTCACGGCGGAAACTTCCCAGGGCACCATTAATTTCCATGAGTGGATGGGCGACGGCTGGGCAATCTTGTTCTCGCATCCCAAGGACTTCACTCCGGTGTGCACGACGGAACTCGGTTACATGGCAGGTTTGCAGCCTGAATTCGCCAAGCGCAACACTAAAATTATCGGGCTGAGCGTCGATCCGGTCAGCAGCCACAGCAAGTGGGCCGCGGACATTGAGGAGACGCAGGGGCACAAAGTCAACTATCCCATGATCGGCGACCCCGAACTCAAGATCGCCAAACTCTATGACATGCTGCCCGCGGATTCCGGAAACACATCCGAAGGACGCACCGCCGCGACCAATGCCACTGTGCGCACTGTGTTCGTGGTCGGACCCGACAAAAAAATCAAACTTATGCTTAGCTACCCGATGAGCACCGGCCGCAATTTTGACGAAGTGCTGCGCGTCGTGGACTCCATGCAGCTCACTGCCAAGCACAAAGTCGCCACGCCCGTAAACTGGAAGCAGGGCGAGGACGTGATCATTCTGCCGGCCGTAACTGAGGATGAAGCCAAGCAGAAGTATCCGGGCGGCTGGAAATCTCCCAAGCCCTACCTGCGGATCGTTCCCCAGCCGAAGTAACTTCGTCCGACGGGGAGCTCCGGCCTTGGTCTTTAAACAATTCTATCTGCCGTGCCTGGCGCACGCCTCCTACGTGATTGGAGACGAGGCGACCGGCACGGCAGCTGTCATCGATCCACAGCGCGACACTGACCAGTACATCGCGTTTGCCGCCGAGCACGGCCTCCGCATCAGGCACGTATTTCTCACTCACCTGCACGCCGATTTTGTCGCCGGGCATCTGGAACTCCGCGATCGTGCCGGGGCGGCCATTTACCTGGGAGCCGCGGCCAAGGCGGGCTACGCTTTCACGCCCGTGCACGATGGCCAGGTTGTGGAATTTGGGCGATGTCCGCCTGAAAGTTCTGGAGACGCCCGGGCACACTCCCGAGTCGATCTCGATTCTGGTTTACGATTTGAAACGCCCGGCGGGCGAGGCCGCGCCCTACGCAGTTCTCACCGGAGACACGCTCTTCATCGGTGACGTGGGCCGCCCAGACCTGCGCGCCGCACTGGGATGGTCCGCCGTCGATTTGGGCGGAATGTTGTTTGACTCCCTGCACAAGAAACTGCTGGCTCTACCCGACGAGAGCCTCGTGTATCCGGCGCATGGCGCGGGTTCGCTGTGCGGCAAGTCGCTCAGCAAGGAAACGTTTTCAACGCTGGGCGAACAACGCCGCATGAACTACGCGCTGCAGCCCATGAGCAAGGAAGCCTTCATTCAGGTGGTGACCGCCGATCAGCCGGATGCGCCTGCGTATTTCACCTACGATGCGGTGCTGAACAGTGAAGAGCGCCCCACGCTCGATCAGACGCTGGCGCATGTGAATCCGATGACGCTGGACGACGTGCTGGCGCTGCAGGAAGTCGGCGCGCAAATTCTGGATACGCGCGAAGCCGGGGAATTCGCCGCCGCTCATCTGAAAGGCAGCATCAACATCGGACTCGGCGGCCAGTACGCCACCTGGGCCGGCACGGTGCTCGATCGCGAGCATCCCATCGTGATCATCGCTGATCCGGGCCGCGAGAGTGAAGCTGCCACGCGCCTCGGCCGCATCGGCTTCGACCACGTGGTCGGCTACCTGCTTGACGGATTGCACAGTTTGAAATCGCGGCCGGACTTGACGGCCACCACTGAGCGCCTCAGCGCGCCGTTCGCGGCGGAACTCCTGGCGTCGCTCCAGCCGCCTCTTGCGGTGGACGTTCGCAACCCACGCGAACGCGCGGCCAAGCGGATCGCGGGCAGCGTCAGTATGCCGCTGAATCACCTGGCGGAAAATTTCGGATCGCTTCCGAAAGATCGAACCCTGCTTGTGTATTGCGCAGGCGGCTACCGCTCGTCGCTGGCCGCCAGCATGCTCCAGCGCGCCGGATTTGAAGGCGTCAGCGAAATCGCCGGCGGAATCGTCAGCTGGGAAACCGCAAAGCTTCCCGTAGACGCCGCCGCCGGCTGAATCCCTCCAACACGTGCAACCTCGCCGCAAGTGATAACGCTTCCTCGCGGGGCTTCTCAATACTGAAATTTTAGAAGGCTGACGAGTCGCGGGTGTAATTCAGGCAGGGAATTCCAAGAATTGCGCTTCAAGACGGGTTCGCGGGCGGACGCGCAGTTGAATTTCGCAGCACAAATCGCTCGTGAAATCACCCAGCTTGCCGAATCGCGCCAGGTGGAGCTTTTCAGAAATTGTCGAACTACGCGGCGACCAGTTGCGTCGGAGCCTCGACCTTGCCAGCCTGCCGGCGCGGCCGGAAGGACTGCTCATTGCGGTCGAGATTTTCGCGCACGATCATCAGGGTCAGGAACGTGGTCAGGATGCGCTTTTTGGTCTCGTCGGACAGGCGAACGGTTCCAGCGCCCAAACGCGCGAGCATCATGGCTGACGATGCCAGGTAGTTGCGAATCTCTGTCCGGCGCGGTACATCCGGTCCGCCCGGAATCGACTCCCGGCGGATCGCCGTGCAGACGTTCTCCGCGGCCAGCAGGTAGTGGGTTACGCAGGTGGCCTCAGTTTCGAGTTCCGCCGGAACGTCCGCTCCGCAACCCGGCATGCCGCACTTTTTGTGATTACTGATTTCGTTCATTTCAGCCCTCAGTGCACATTTTCGAACCACGACGGTGCATGTGCAAGAATCGTACCAAAAGCTGCAAAGCGCCGTCGCGACTGGGCTTAGGATATCTCACGTGGTTTCAATGACATGGCGTTTAGCGCCGGAAATGTTTTTCCGTGACAGCTATCACTCCGGTACACCACTGCTGGAAATGGGTAAATGTTTTCCCTCATGTCAGGGATCCGATCGCAGTTTGGGAGTTTTGTATCGCCGCTTTCAGGCGGGCATCGTGGAAACGAGCACGCGCCCCCGAGACGGCGGGCGCTACAAGATCCGCCGCCTCGGCGCTCAGAACGGGCAGTCTTCGTACAAGTCCCGGCAGTAGCGATAGCTGGACCACTCGCTCGCTTTGCCCGAGTGAATTCGCCGGAGGCTCCATTCGGTGCTGCCGACGACATTAAACGCCTCCGCATCAGACACTTCCGGATGGTAAATCCGGGAAATCTGCCACAGCCCGCGGCTGGCCTCGCCGTCGCCTTTGGCTCGCGGATTGAATGAAGATTCGTGTTTCACGATCCACAGGGCAAGTTGAGGGTCCACCCCTCGCCGCACAGCTTGCCGCCGGACATACGACTGTATTTGAAACGGCGAAAGCCTGCCCGTTTGCGTTGCCGGCAGCACCCCACGGGCCTCGGGAGGAAAAATAAACTGCCGGGGTTGGCTTCGGTTAACCATTGAGGTCAATCGCGATGGGGCGGTAGTGGCCCCAGACTGTGAGATTGCTTCCGCGCGAGGCTCATTTCGGTAAGCCAGGAACGCGATCAGCGGCAGCGAGTAGAAGGCGAGTCGAAGTAGCTTGCGGATCATGGTGCTCTCCCTGGGCCAGGATTATA
Source organism: uncultured Acidobacteriota bacterium (assembly GCA_963774805.1). GTDB lineage: Bacteria > Acidobacteriota > Terriglobia > Acidiferrales > UBA7541 > Palsa-360. Next base: position 233,863 of record CAVZGK010000012.1, on the reverse strand, counting down.
CACAAAGGCGAAGATAAAGCGAATAATAATTTTTGCCCCGAATCATCCCTCCTGCCGGCACCTCTCGTTATTTTCCTGCGATCGCGCCGGCGTTTCCCTCCGGTGAATCCCTTATGAAACTTGTTTTCTCGCTGCAGTTGTCGAATAGAGCGGGCAGAGCAGGACGCGCCACTCAGGCAATGGCAGTGCGCGCCGATGCAACAAGCGGAACGAACTCCGCTGCAATCGCATACGGATGGCAGGCGATTCTCGGTTCACGAGCATTACAGCATGGCCAAGGTGATTCTTGCCGGCGGGTCCAGCTTCGCGCTTTTGAATCCCTCTCTGTTCGATCTTCCCATGATGACCACGGCGGAGCTTTTTCAAGCCCACGGCGAATTGCACGAATGGATCGTGAGCAACATGTCGTTGCGGCTGGCCAATCGCTGACGCCCGAAACCTTTCCGCAGGGCGCTCATGGGTAACGCAGCTTCAGAATCAGAATCGCCACCGCCAGCACCAGCGTCACGCCGTTGGCGTAGAGCACCGGCCGGTTGTTCAGCAGGACTCCGTAAGTGGCCCACAGCGCTGTGCCCAGCGTAAACACACTTTGGGTGAGCAGCGAAACTCCTTCCGTTCTTTTTTCCCGGATGATCTTTACTGCTTGCGGCAGCCAGCACAGGGTCGTGCAGGCAGCAGCGATGCCCCCTACCGCCTCAAACCATGCGGCCATGATCACACTCCCGTCGCGTAGCGTTGCGAACCAGACCGCAGCCCAAACCGAACCTTCTATCGAATGCCCGGACGGCGCGCTTAGTGATACTAGCGCAAAGTTCCTGGCGGCGTGTCACTGCGCCGGGCGGAAAGTTGGCAGGCGGCGCAGGGAATGAGAGGGACCGCGACTTAAGAATGTTGCCATCCGGAACGCCAGGAAAAGACAAACGACGGAGCATATTCAAATCGGTGCGACGAGAACCAAAACGGAACTCGCGGCCCTAAGCGGCGCCATTTTAAGTCTGTCCGCATTCTGGACAAGGTTGAACACAAACAACTTAGTGAAAGTTCCTGTAGCGGTGATTTGGCCAAGGCAGTGCAAACAGCCTTAAAGGGAGGGTGTGAATCGGCACCACTGCGAAAACGCCCCCCGAGAGTAGATCCGCCGCAGCGCCAGCATCGGTGACTGAAGCACAGAAGAAAATCGGAAGTGCTCGCAAAAATGTGAGCTGTTTACGGAAAGCGGATTGAATCTTGAACGAAAGGCACTGGAACGCCACCCACGTCTGAAAATGCGGCACGCACGCAGGCCAGCACGGAAGGTTTACGGACGGGGAGCGTTCGCCTCGCCGGCTGACCGGGGATATCCGAGGGGCCTGCGGTGGAGGGAGGCCGCTATTCTGGCGGCCATCGTTTGTTTGCTGGCCGGCTCCGGTGCTCGCGCCGCGCAATCCGCCACCGAGTACCAGGTCAAGGCGGCGTACTTGTTCAATTTTCTAAAATTCGTCGAATGGCCGGACGAACCCGGAGCGGATCCGCATGGAAAGTGGGTCATCGGATTTGTGGGAGACACGCCCGTCAGCGATGAACTGGCTCGTCTGGTCGAGGGCAAGAACGTGCTGGGGCGCGAACTGCAGGTTCGCAAGCTTCAGGTCGCGGAGAACCTCCGCGGCTGCAACATTTTGTTCATCAGCGAAACGGAAAAGAAGCGCCTGCCGGCGATTCTGGCGGCGCTGCGCGGCTCTAGCGTGCTGACGGTCGGAGACACCGACAGCTTTATCGGTTCCGGGGGCATGGTGGCGTTCGTTGTGGAGGATTCCCGCGTGAAGGTGGCGATTGACGTGGGAGCCACGGGCCGGGCGAGGTTGAAGGTGAGTTCCAAGCTGCTGGCCCTGGCGCATGTGGTGGCCGGGCCGGAGCGGGGTGCGTCGAACTGAGATGCAATGGACCCGCAAACTTTCGCTGCGCCGCAAGCTCACGCTGTTGATGACGATCAACACGGTGGCGGCCCTGTGCGCCGCCGGGATCGGTTTCGCGGAGTACGGCGTATACCGGTTCAAGGAGTTGCGCCTGGAGGATCTGAACGCGCTCGCCAACATCATCGGAACGAACAGCGCCGCGCCGCTCACATTTAAGGACGTAAGTTCCGCAGGCGATGTTTTGCGGGCGCTGGCCGCCAAGCCGCACATCCTGGCCGCCGCGATTTACGATCGGGACGGCCAGCCGTTTGCCGTGTACCGCCGCGAGGATTTGCCGGTTGGGTACACAGTGCCCCTGGTCGAGCCGAATTCCGCGCGATTCACCTCCAGCCGCGTTCTGATTTTCCAGAGCGTCGAGTTCCAAGGCGAAAAAATCGGGACCGTATTTCTGGAGGGAGACACCGTCGAGTACCGGCAGCTTCTCGACGGCTATCTGCTTTTCTTCGCACTGATCGTGGCCGCAGTTTCGCTGGGTGCTTTTTTTATGGCCGGCAGCCTGCAACGGCCGATCTCCCATCCGATTCTCGGACTGGCCTGGACCACCAAGATGGTAACGGGAACGCGGGACTATTCCATTCGCGCGGAGAAAAACTCCGAGGACGAAGTCGGCGTGCTGATCGACGGCTTCAACGAAATGCTGCAGCAGATTCAGCAACGCGACACCGAACTCCTCAGCGCGCGGGAAGGCCTGGAGCGGAGCGTGGACGAGCGCACCACGGAACTGGAGCAGGAGATCGCCGACCGGCAGCGCGCGCAGGAAGCACTCGGTGTGAGCGAGGAGCGCACCCGGCTGCTGCTGGATTCCACGGCCGAGGCCATTGTTGGAATCAATCGGAAAGGAAACTGCACGTTCTGCAACCCGGCTACGCTGCGCTTGCTGGGCTATCCGGACGTCGCCGCCCTGCAGGGGAAGAGCATGCACGACTTGATGCACCACACGTATCCGGACGGCAGACCGTACCCGAGAGAAGAGTGCGCCATCGCGATTACCCTCGGCCGCGGGGAGGGAATTCATTCCGATCAGGACATTTTCTGGAAGTCCGATGGCACCAGCTTCCCGGTGGAATACTGGGCCTATCCCATCCGCAAGAACGGAGAATCCGTCGGAGCCGTGATTACCTTTCTCGACATCACCGCGCGCAAGCGCGGGCAGGCGGCGCTGCTGGAGGCCAAGGAAGCGGCTGAGGCGGGCAGCCGGGCCAAGAGCGAATTCCTGGCCAACATGAGCCACGAGATCCGCACGCCGATGAACGGAATCATCGGCATGACCGAACTGGCCTTGGACACGCCGCTCACGGCGGAGCAACGCGATTACCTGAGCCTGGTGAAGTCCTCCGCGGACAGTCTGCTGCACATCATCAACGACATTCTGGATTTTTCCAAAATCGAAGCGGGCAAGCTGGAGCTGGAGGAAACCGACTTTCGCATTCGCGAATTGTTCCGCGACACCTTGAAAACGCTGGCCCAGCGTAGCGAAGCCAAGAACCTGGAACTCTGCGTGCGCGTCTCGCCCAAGGTTCCGACAATCCTGATCGGCGATCCCACGCGGCTGCGGCAGCTGATTCTGAATCTGGTGGGCAACGCCATCAAGTTCACCGAGCAGGGAAGCATCGTGGTCGACGCGCGGCTGGAACTCCGTCAAAGTGACATCGTGCGCCTGCACGTCTCCGTCGCCGACACCGGCATGGGAATTCCTTTGGACAAGCAGCAGGTAATTTTTGAATCGTTCGCCCAGGTAGACGGGTCCACCACGCGGCGCTTTGGAGGCACCGGCCTGGGCCTGACGATTTCACGGCAGCTTGTGGAACTGATGGGCGGGCGCCTGTGGGTGGAAAGCGCGGTTGGCAAGGGCAGCACGTTTCACTTCACGTGCAATTTCCGCGAGAGTCTCGAGCAGCACCCGAACGAGGAAGCGGAGGTCACCCGATCCCTGCTGGGGATGAACGTTCTGGTCGTGGACAACAACCAGATCAATCGCGAAATTCTTTCTGAAATGATTGCGAACTGGGGAATGCACGCGGTACCCGCCGGGAGCGGCGCCGAGGCTTTGCTGCTGTTGGAGAACGCGCACGTCGCCGGACAATCCTTTCCGGTCGTGATTCTGGACGCACTGATGCCCCGGATTAGCGGGTTCGACGTCCTGGAGCGCATTCAATCCCAGCCGCAGTTGGCGAGTTCGGTGATCATGCTACTTTCCGCAAATCGGCTGCTGGCGGATACAGCGCGCTGCCGCGATTTGGGAGTGCAGCGCTGCCTGACCAAGCCCGTCGGGCAATCGGAACTTCTGGACGCCATTCTGATGACTTTGGGGCAGCGGGCTTCCATACAACAGGGACCCCCGATTCTAACGCAGGCGCCGGAAAAAAAAGCGGCGCGGGTCCTGAACATTCTGCTCTCCGAAGACAACCCCGTAAATCAAAGGCTGGCCATACGGCTGCTGGAAAAGGCGGGGCATCGCGTCACGCTGGCCGGCACCGGCCGGGAAGCGCTGGCGGCATGGGAAATGGCCGACCCGCCGGGATTCGACGTTCTTCTGATGGACATCCAGATGCCCGATATGGACGGCATGGAAGCGACTGCGGCGATCCGCGAGCGCGAAAAAAAACTGGATCGCCACGTGCCCATCCTGGCGATGACCGCGCATGCCATGCGAGGCGATAAGGAAAAATGCCTCGCCGTCGGAATGGACGGATACGTTTCCAAGCCGATCAATCCCGCGGAGCTCTTCGCGGAAATTGACAGGTGCGTGAGCGCACCGGAAAGGGGCAACACCGTGCCGGAAATGCCTCAAGTCGATACAGAAGGGCAAATCGATCGTGTCTCGCTGCTGGAACGCGTGGAGGGAGATCAGGAACTGCTGGCCGAAATGATTCACCTATTTCTCGACGACGTCTCGAAGTTGATGGCGGTGATGCGCGACGCCCTGCAACGCGGAGACATGAAGGTGCTGGAGCGATCCGCACATTCCCTGAAAGGTGCGGCGGCTAATCTTTCGGCCCCGGCCGCGATCGCCGCCGCGCTGCAACTAGAGCAGGATGCGCGGAATAACGAAGCGGAATTCCGCGAAGGGCAGCCTTCTGGAAGTGGAGCGCACCATCCGGCGTTTGCTGCCGGCGCTGGCCGAGTTGATTCCCGGGAGTGTCGAAATGAAGATCCTCATTGCCGATGACGAGCCCATGTCGCGGCGCATGCTGCAGGCGCTGCTCCTCAAGTGGGGCTACGAGGTGATGGTAACCGCGGACGGCGCTGCGGCCTGGGAAGCCTTGCGCCTGCCGGACGCGCCGCGCATGGCGCTGCTGGACTGGATGATGCCCGGGCAGAACGGAATCGACGTGTGCCGCTCTGTTCGCCGCACGCGCCCCGAGCCATACACTTACATCCTGCTGCTCACGGCCAAGGATGCGAAGGAAAGCGTGGTCGAAGGGCTGGAGGCTGGCGCTGACGATTACCTGACCAAGCCGTTTCACCCGCAGGAACTGAAGGCCCGCATTCGCGTGGGACTGCGTTTGCTGGATCTCGAAGACAACCTGGTGCAGGCGCGCGAAGCCATGCGCTACAAAGCGACGCATGACACGCTGACCGGCGTCTGGAATCGCGGAACGATTCTGGAAATGCTGGAACGCGAAGTGTGGCGCTCGCGGCGTGAGGGCGCCTCGCTCGGCCTGCTGATTGCGGATCTCGATCACTTCAAGTCCGTCAACGATACCTACGGTCATCTGGCCGGGGATGCGGTACTGCGGGACGTTACTCGGCGAATGCAGGCCGATGTGCGTCCCTATGACGCCGTAGGCCGCTATGGAGGCGAAGAATTCCTGGTGCTGCTTCCGGGATGCAATGGCGCCGAGACTTTGGAAAAAGCCGAGCGTATGCGGGAGACGATTATTCGAGAACCCGTCCCGACGGAGGCGGGAATTCTGAAAGTGACGATGAGCGTGGGTGCCGTTACTACCCAGGACTGGCCGAGCGATTCGGCCAATCAGCTCATGCACATGGCCGATGTGGCGCTTTATCGCGCGAAAGCAGAGGGAAGAAATCGAACGGTGATGGCAGGACCCGCGGAACACCAGGAAGCTGACGGGGCAGCCGAACTTTCCGCCCAGGGCCCGCAAAGCAAATAGCCGGCGCCCGTTTTTACAGGTTTAGGAATTTGAGCGCGCCGCAAAACTCTGCGGCGTTTCGTTTCCCAGAACTTCCACGCGCTGCACCCCGCCCCAACGAATATGCTCCTGCTCGAAGCGGTTTTGAATGCGGCGCCGCAGTTCACGCGCGGCATCATCCTGGCGGCCCGGCACGGTGCGCAGCTGCAACCTCAAAAGGGCGCCGAACGGTCCGAGAGACTCCACACCAAGCGCGCGCGGGCCGTCCACCAGGACTGGCGACCAGGAAGCATCGGCGCGCAGTTCCGAACAGACGCGCTCGAGCGCGGCCAGCGCGGCATCTGACGAAGCTTCGGGCGGCAGCGAAATATCCACGAACACTTGTCCCCAGTCGCGGCTGAGATTGGCGACTTGCGAAATCTCGCCGTTGGGAATGGTAACGACCGCGCCCTGAACGTCGCGCACCACGGTGCGCCGCAGCGTCAAGTGCTCCACGCGCCCGACGGATGTGCCGATGCGCACGACCTCTCCCACCACAAACTGGTCCTCGATGATGATGAAAAAGCCGTTGATCAAATCACGAACCAGGTGCTGCGCGCCGAATCCGAATGCCAGGCTGGCCAGTCCGGCCGCCGCGGCAATCGGCGTGACGTTAAATCCGAATTCCGGCAGCGCCGTGAGGATCGCGCCGATCACGATAATCGCGGTGCCCGCGCTGTACAGCAAGCCGGCCAGGGTTTTCACGTGCTGCTCACGCATTCGCGCGATACGTCCCAGCCCATCGCCTCCGGCGGCGGGAATCAGGCGGCGCGTCACCGAGCGAAGAATGCGGTTCAGGATCAGCGCGATCAGTACGATCGTGCCGATGCGCATGCCGTGCGCGGCCGCAATATCCGTCCATTTAAATACATTTGGCGTCATACTATCGGTCCGAGATTATAGCACCCTGTCCGGGACGGCAAGAATCGCCCGCGCGTCGAGCGCAGGATGGGCGGCGCTGCGCGCGCGCCGAGTGAACGTCAACGAGGGCCGCCGCGGGCTTGGCCCCAGGAGAACGTCATGAACACGGGACGAAGATTTTTCCTGTCAGGCATCGCGGCGGCATTCGCCGGAACGCACGCGCTGATCGCCGCTCAGTCGCAGCACGACCCTCGCCCTCCGATCACCCAATTGCCGGATGCCAGCGGCTCAACCGGAGTGGAGACTTCGCCTCGAACCGCGCGGGCCCAACGAAAAGCGATGCTCAAAGAACAGCAGAAAGATCTGCGCCGCGACATCGACCGCCTGGTGCAAATGGTCACCGACCTGAAGGACGAGTCCGACAAAACCCCGGAGACCGAAGTGCTCTCAATGTCCCTGGTCAAAAAGACGGAGGACATTGAAAAACTGGCGCGCACTATCCGGGATCGAATCCGCGCCAGCTGAAATTAGCCGCTTTTCTCCACGCCCTGCGTCCGTCCGACTCAACTCATCATTCATCTATCTGGATGTGACTGTGGATTCCGCCGGCATGAAGTTCGTTATGAATCGCGTCGAACTGGTGGACGGCAAAGCGGTGTGGACACAGCCGGATTCGGTAACGATTCACGCTGCAGCTGTCGCCGGACGCTGCACCCTCCTTCGCTAATATAGGACAGGCTTCACAGTTTGCGAAAAAACCACATTTTTTGTCATTCTGAGCGAAGCGAAGAATCTCTCTTCGATCTAAGTGCAAGCAAAAGAACAAAGCGGGATTCTTCGCTCCGCTCAGAATGACAACGTTTTGAGTTTTTCCGCAGCCTGTTCAGCTCATCCGGTTTTGATTGGTGTGGGCTTTGGCTCTGAACCTGACGGGCGGAAGCGCGTCCTACTGGGAATGCTGCACGGGTTGGGCGGAAATCTACCGGCCGCCGCGGCCGCCGCTGGCCATCGGCATTTCCGAATTACGCCGCGATGCGGCGATCCTGCCGGGCACAAGTTCGTAACGGTCAATCGTAACCGCCACTCCGATTTTCCGGCTGTCGTAGTCCACGGAATTTTTCACGCGCACGACTTTCCCCATGATCTTCAGGAACACATCCGCGGCCTTGGTGATCTCGGCGGGAATGGTGATCGTAAGATTCACTTCGTGGCCCGCATTGAGATTGCTCTCGGTGAGGAAGTAAACTCCGCGCGCCGAAATGTCCCGTGTGGTGCCCGTTTCCAGGGCAAAAGCGTTTCCGACGGTATTGTGAATCGCCACCGGCAGCGACAAGCCATAGCGGCGCGCGCCGCGCATCTCCACCCGCGCCAGGTGCTTACCCATCCATTTCCCATGGCGCAACGCGGCCGCCAGGCCGAAACCCAGCAGAAGCGATATGCCCGACCAGAGGGCCAGAACTTCGACGACTTTCAGGCCCGGGTAATCCATAAGGAATATCCCCCCGTTTAATTCCACAGTTGGTATACAGAGAGCAATGGACAATCCAGAGTGGCCAATTCCTGCTGGTTTGCAACTAACACAAACTGCATGGCTTACTCCTCGGGAAACGGGAATTGCCAGGAGTGGGGTAGTACTAGTCCCGGTAATCTCTATACGATTTCGACCTTGGTTACACGGCGGGAGGGCGTTATTGCGGATTCTGGTCGAACCTACAAGCCTGTTCGCGGGGGAGTTTGCCGCGGTTCAGCCTGCTAAACCCTCTGGATCCGGACTGTTAGGAACGTGAGCGCGGTCACTTCGGACCGTGACACAGGTCATGGTTGAATCGTTGCCGGCCTTGTATCTATCTAAATGACGCTAGCAGAGGCACGCGGCCGCCCGAGGACGGGAGTCAGGGAAGGCCGTTCCTGCCCGCCCCAAATCGAAGGGGAGGTAATCCCATGCAGACACATCGCATCCTGGCCCTTGGCGAACCTGAACCGGCGAGCAGCAAGCGGAAGCCGTCGGTCCTTGCGCCGCGAACCGCAGAGCCGCTGCACGAAGTGTTTGCCGAAGCCATACTGGAAGACGCGGCGGCACACCAGCGGCGTAATCCGCTGGACTGGCTCGCCTCGATCGGAGCGCACTTCGCGATCGTCGCGCTGCTGCTGATCCTGCCGCTGTACTTCACCGAGGGCATGGATTTTCACCGGCTGAGTCTCACGTTTCTTGCTACGCCGCCGATGCCGGCCGCGGCTCCGCCTCCTCCCATGGCGGTCGCCTCTACGCCGCGCACGGTTCGGCCCGCCACGCCGCGCGTATTCTCGCTAGGGCAGTTGATTGCGCCGACGTTCATACCGAAAGCGGTAGCCACGGTTTCGGGAGGATCGGGCGCGCCTCCGGATGACGCGATGGTAGGAGTTCCCGGAGGAGTGCCCGGCGGCATTCCCGGCGGGCAGTTGGGTGGAGTTCTGGGCGGCGTGCTTGGGGGAAATTTAAAGCGCGCAGTCCTGCCGCCACCGCCGGTAGCCGAAAGCCCCAAGGCTCCCGTGCGCGTAGGCGGGAACGTCAAGCCGCCGAAACTGCTTTTCGGGCCCCAGCCCGAGTATCCGACGCTGGCCCGGCAGTCTCGGCTTTCGGGAGTGGTGATTATCGAGGCGATCATCGACGAGCACGGCGTAGTGAGAGGCATGCGCGCGGTCAGTGGGCATCCGCTGCTGATTCCCGCGGCCTTGAAAGCGGTGTCTCAACGACGGTACGAACCCACAGTACTCGATGGCGAAGCAACGCCCATCGACTTGCGGGTGGAGATCAGTTTCAGCTTTTCGTAGCGAGTGGAACTAGCTTAGCGGATTCGTTTGAAAGATCGAGAGGCACCATCACTGTCGGCGCTGTCGCGAAGTCGGAAATCGCAGCGGCGGCCGCCGCAGACGTCACTACCTGCGTTAATTTTGAAGAAGAATAAGTTCTGGGGCCCGGGGCTGAAATGGTGCGGCTGGGGCGACTCGAACGCCCGACCTCGTGCTTCGGAGGCACGCGCTCTATCCAGCTGAGCTACAGCCGCGAATCTCCTTTATATCACGAGCGACGGTCTTAATCCCATTCGCGGCCGCAATTTTTGCCTGGTCCGGTGACGTGATTCGGGGTGAACCGAAGTTCGTCCTGCCCACCGAAGACCGTCAGCCGACCCAGGGACCTCTCCGCTCTCCAAATCGAATCGGGTCGTGCTAGAATCCGCCCGGAACCGCTTTACTACGTAGTACCCCGAAAAAGGAAAGTTAACGTTCATGGCGCACGACGTATTTATCAGTTATGCGTCCGGCGACAAGCCGGTGGCGGACGCTGCCTGTGCCATGCTGGAGTCCAGCGGGATTCGCTGCTGGATCGCGCCGCGCGACGTGGTGGCCGGCATGCACTATGGCGAGGCCATCATCGATGCGATTCACGAATCGCGGATCATGGTCCTGGTGTTTTCCTCCAAGGCCAACCTGTCCGGGCATATTCCCAAAGAGATTGAACGCGCGGTGAGCCAGGGCATCACGGTGATGCCGCTGCGGATCGAGGACGTCGCGCCGGCCAAATCGCTGGATTATTTTATTGGCAGCGTGCACTGGCTGGACGCGCTGACGCCTCCGCTGGAAGTTCACCTGAAAAAATTGGCGGCGAATGTGCAGACGCTGTTGTCGCGGAGCGACGCCTACCTGCAAGGGAAATCCGGTGGCGCCGTCGATCACGCGCCGGTGTCGCGGGCTGTGCCGGCTGCCCCTGTTGCACCCATTGCGCCACGCCCGGCGCGCGCCAAGTGGGAATACTTTGCCATCGGCGGCCTGGCCACAATCGTTCTGGTTCTCGGAGTTCTGACGTACCGGGCGAGGTCTCACTCTGGCGCGGCTGCGACGCCTGCCTCTCTCAGCACAACGACTCCCATGCCGTTTCCAGCGGCGGTGACCGAGCCCGTCCAACAGAAAAAAATTCTTGCGCCGGTAGGCGCGGCTGTTTCGAAAGCAAGTTCCGCGGCGGTGTCCTCTGCGCCCGCAGCGCAACCATCGATCGCGCCGGAGAAGTCGCCAGCTGCCGTTTCTCCAGCCCATCCTGCCGCGACAGCCAAGGAAGTCACGCTCAGCTACATTTCGGACTCCAGCGTGAAGCTTGAGCAGCTGATCGGCGATGAAGACAAGGAAACGCATAAGCCCACGCCCAGCCAGACGCAGGCGCGCTTTGGCGTGGAAGGCACGGCGCTCGGATCGTCATTCGAACATCAGGGTAAGACTTACTTTCTGTTCGGTTCCGTCGTGGGCCGCACGCCGCGGTCGGTTCATGGCCTGGCGGTGAGCGACGCAGCCAGTGCCGATGCCGGCGTGCGGCTGGATTTTGTGACGAGTGGTTCCAATCTGGTCGCGATTCAGCCTCTCGACACCGCCATGTCTCCGATGGACGATCCCGCGGGAGGCATCAGCCTGGGCGGGCAGATGTACGTGGCGATTAGCACAAATTTTAAGGTGGGGCACGCCAACGACCGGTCCGTGCTTACAAAATTCATACCGCCGGCGACTTTTCAGGCACTGCGCACGATCTCACAGCTGCCGAGCGGGCGGTTCCTGCGGCTCTCTATGCACGAGCAGACCGGACCGGTGGCGGGCTTGCCGTCGGGCGGCCCGTACATTTTCATGTGGGGCACCGGAAAATATCGCGAGAGCGATGCGTATCTATCGATCGTGCCGGCCAGCGACTTTGAGAGCGGCAAGGGGGTGCGATATTTCTCCGGATTCGACGCCGCGAAGGCTCCCAGGTGGAGCGACAACGAATCGGACGCCACGCCCGTTGTAAAAGACGGCACGCTGGGCGATGTATCCGTTACCTGGTGCAACGAACTTAACCTGTGGCTGATGGCGTATGACCGGCGCACCATGCCGGACAACGGCATTGCGTTCTCTTACTCGCGCACGCCGTGGGGGCCATGGAGCGAACCGCAGATTGTGTTCAACGCGGGGCGCGACCGCGGCTATGGAAAATTCATCCACAATCCGCGGAGAAAAGTGGATGACGGTCTTTCGGGGCCGCTGTTTCGCCCGCGGAAGGAAGATCCGGAAGACGTGAGCGGCGCGGCATACGCTCCGTACGTCGTGGAGCGCTGGACCAGAGTACAGGGCTCGGAGCTCAACCTTTATTACCTGATGTCGACGGGCAATCCTTACTTGGTCGTGTTGATGAAATCCCGTTTGCGTATTGAATGATTTCTCCTCTCCGCGATGCGCGGTGAAAAGGGAAGTATCTCGCCCATCGGAATGGCCGCCACCAGCCCAAAAATCGAACCGGCCGTGCGCTTGCCCGCCACGCTGGCGATCGGATTCACCGGACATCGAAATCTTCCGCACGAGGCGCGAAGCCGCGACGCGATTCGCAAAATACTTCTGGAGTGGCAATCGAAAGCGCCGGGACCCGTGTATGGAGTGAGTTCCGCGGCTTCCGGCGGCGATCTGCTGTTCGCGGAGACCTGCCTTGAGCTGAAGCTGCCCATCCGCATTTTTCTGCCGCTGCCCCGCGAAAAGTTCCGAGAGGATTTTGACGACGCTTCGTGGAATCGCGCGGAGGCCGTGATGGCCAAAGCATTGTCGGTCGAGGTCACAGGCGACGGCGAGAAGCCGGCGGAGCGCTACTACGGATGCGGCATTGAGACCGTGCAGCAGAGCCAGGTACTGATCGCGTTGTGGGACGGCGGGCCAAGCCAGGGGCTCGGCGGCACGGCCGACATGGTGCATTACTCGCGGGAATTAGGGCGCCCGGTGATCTGGATTCACAGCGTGACCGGCGCCGTGCATACGTTTCACGAAAATCCCGAACTGCTTCGCGATCCAGAGCTGAAATATTTAAATGAATTACCGGACCTCGGCGTCGCGGCGCCGGACAGGACGCCACATGGCCTGGCCCGAGCGTGGTTCACGAAACTCGACGAGAATGCCAGCCGCGTTGCCCCGCAATTCCGGCGCATGGCGGCGATTCCGATTTTTTGCACGGCGGTCGCGGCGCTGCTCAGCGGGAAGGCCGGCTTCCTCAGCGGCAGCGTGGTCTGGCTGTGGATGGGAACGGCACTGGGCGTGATCGCGGCGTCACTGCCCACGCTGTTGCGCCTCGGACGCCGGCAGGTCGGCTGGACGCGAGTGCGAACCGCGGCGGAAATTTGCCGCTCCTGCCTGGCGCTTTGGAACACGCCGGCGCTGTATGAGGTGGTGGGCCCGGAGGTGGTCCCCGATCTGGCTGGAGTACTGGCATCGCTGAATTTTATGAAGCTGTCCGATCGCACGGCGCGCCTGAACTCCTTGGCCGATTTCAAGCGGCACTATCGTGACGAACGCGTGCAACATCAGATCGCCTATTTTTCCCGCCACGCGGAGCAAGCCGCAAACAGTGCGCGGAATTATCGCGCCGCGACGTGGGCCAGCACGACGGTGGCGATTGCTCTGGACTTTTTGCTGGTGCTGAATGCCCACGGCTGGAACCACTGGGTTTCGACGCGCTGGCGGCCGGAACTTGCGCTGGCCGTGGCGCTGTGTTTTCAACTGGCGACCGTGGCGGGGTCGCTGGTGGTGATCTATGACTACGTACGCCGCCGAGACCGCTACCGCGAAATGCACCGCATGCTGTTGCAGTGGGACAAACAGCTTGAGCTGGCCGAGACCTGGCCGGTAGCGCTGCGGATCGCCAACACGGTGGAGAAATCGCTGCTCGCGGAACTGATCGAATGGCGGTCGCACATCCGACATCAGAAACTCCCTCAAAAATAGTGGGCCGGCAGAGCAAGCAGCCTGCGGAAAAACTGAAAGCGCCGTCATTCGCAGCGAAGCGAAGAACTTTTCTTAGTCCCTTCGCCGCGCTTCGATCGAAGAGAGATTCATCGCTTCGCTCAGAATGACAAAACGAGGCTTTTATGCAGTCTGTAAGCATTGCGGAAGCCTGGCCTAGCCCGCCTTTCCAGCCTGCCTGCAGCGGAATCGCCACGCTGCACCGTGGAGATGATTTTTCCGCCATGTGTAGGAGTTGGGTATCTCAGGATTGTTTGCGTGCGAGTTTCACTCACGAAATCCGGGCGTTCAGGGTAAAGTAGTTGCTCCCAGCCACAGCCGATTCATGCGTGCAGACGTTCGGCACGGCACCCGACAGCGGAGTCCTCAGGTTGAACCTGCGATTGGCACTTCAGAAAACGATGCAGAGCCTGCGCGAAGCCGGCGTGCGCGCCACCGTGCGCGACGGCTTCCGGCACATGATCAGCGGCCGCACCGTGGACGACTTCGATCGCCGCAATGGAACCGATACCAGCGGCGAGGAGTCGCTCTGGAAATTCAAAATCGATTCGCCGAGCGCCCGCTTCGGACGAAAATATCAGCCCAGCGGCGAGGAAGAGCTTGCCGAGGCCGTACGTTTTCTTGGCGTGAATCCCGGGGGAATGACGTTCATCGATCTCGGCTGCGGAAAGGGGCGAACGCTGCTGGTGGCCGCCGGCCTGGGGTTTCGGCGAGTGGTCGGCGTGGAATTTGCCGAGGAGCTCGCGGCGACAGCCAGGAAAAATATGAAGAAGTTGAAGATCGCGAACGGCGCCATCATCCAGGGCGACGCGGGGGAATTCCGCTTTCCCGAAGACGATCTGATTCTCTACCTCTATAACCCGTTTTCGGAGGAAGTCATGCGCCGAGTTGTCCTAAACCTCCGGGACTGCACCGCCAAAAAATTCTATGTTATCTACAAAGCCCCGGAGTGCATGGCCCTGTTCGATTCGGGGGGATTTCTTACACAACTTGGAAGTCCGCCGGGGCGTGAGTACATTCGAACCTGGAAGCTGACCACGCCGGACGCGCAAGAATCGTCGGAAGTGGAAACGCCGGGTCAAACCACGCTAAGAACGCGGTAATTCAGCGCGCGCATTCCCACAGACCGAAGCCCAAATTACTCAAACTGGCCCGCAGCGACCGTCAACTCTTTTTGATTATTCAATGCTATCGGCGATGATCGTGCGCCCGGTCTGTTTTACGTCGATCGAAATCGGCGGGCGCAACGCACTGCCCTGGACGATTTCTCCACGCACCCAGGTATTGCCTCCCAGCGCGCCGACTTTCAGCGGATCATAGACGGTGCGGGCGCACGAGCTGACGACCATGGGGTGTGCGGCATTGAAACCGTATTTCGTGGCCAGCACATCCAAGTCGGTAACGAATTCCAGCGCGCAGCGGTCAGCCGGTCCCTGCAGAGCGAACGCCCACAAGCCTCCGGAAGGAAGGCGAATCACGATAGCGTCGATGTTTTCCTGGGTGATGGGCTTCACGAACGTAAATTTCTTCGCGGACCACGGCTTGGACAGTTCCTGCGCTGTGGCGGCCTCGGTCGGGCCGTCATGGATCGGCGTACGCAGATTCGGAACGGGCAGTGACGGCGCCGGTTGATCGACGGCGGCGGCGTCATCGGCTGCCGGAGCGGCTGCTCCGCGGCCCTTGCTGGATACCCACCAGAAAATCAGACCGCCCAGAAGCACAACGGCGGCAACGCCTCCGCCAATGAGCACCAGACGCTGCGAATCGAATCTGGAGCCAAACCCTTGGCCGTGCGACGTTGGGCCGGCAGGTTGTGATCCCGCGCTGACGCCCGGGATTTTCGGCATCTCCGGATGGAAAGGATCAAACTTGTTGGCAGGCTTTTGATCGGGAGTCTTGCCTCCGGCAGCCCTGTTTTCAGGAATCGCGCTCTCGCCTGGGTTATTGGCGAGCCGCTGCGGGACTTGCGTCGGCAGTTTTACTGGCATGGTGTTCAGAATTTGCGCATACGAATGACCGTTCCGTTGCGTTCATGCTTCACTTCGTCCATCAGCTTGCTGATCAGCAAAATGCCGCGGCCGTGATCCGAGTTGAGGTTGGAATCGTCCGTGGGAGAGGGAATTGATTTAGGGTCGAATCCGTTGCCGGGATCGCGCACCACGATCAGGATGCCGTCTTCGCGATCGCCCTTCACGCTACATTCAATCTTTTTCGTTGGGTCGCCCTTGCAGCCGTGAAGTATGGCGTTGGCCAGGGCTTCGCGCAGGGCCATTTCAATTTCGAATTCCTTGCCGGTCGCATACTCAAGCTCGCCAACCAGGCGCATCACCCAGGTAACGACTGGTGTAATCGCCGCGACATCGGCGGCCATGCTCACTTCGAACTCCATGGATCCTGAAGTGTCATTCCCTGAGCCCTTGGGATTAGCGTTGGAGGTCATGCCCGATCTCGCGGCGAGCATTTCTGCGCGCCAGTCACTCCTCGTCGTGCGGGTGAATTGATTCTTACCCATAGTGGACCGCGGCGGAGGACGACACAAGCCCGGGAGAGCGTCAGCGTTCCTCGAGGGTACCTGCCTGCGCGCTAGGGGGTGGAGGGAGTCTGCTGCCGGAGTTGCTCATTCAAATTGGCGATGGCCAGCAGGAGTTGCAGAAGGTTCGAGCGCGTTTCCTCGGCGAGTTCCAGGCTCTCATCGCCGATCGTCTCTACGATGAAATCCACCTGATCGAGCATCCAGTCACGGGCGGTACGGTTTTGAGTCTGATCCGAATCGAGCATCTGCGCGTAGCCCTTGAGTTTGGTCGTTGCGGTCGTCAGGTAGAGGTCGAGGTTTGCCGCGGTTTGCCCCGGAATGGCTGGCAGCGCGGCAGTGCTGCCATGAGATTCAGACTCGTTGCCATAAAGCGTCATGGGCTTCACCTCGTTCCAGTTCGAATCCGCAAGGTCGCTATGTACGGTGCAAATCGGCTGCCACTCCGGCGGCGTTCCCATCCGCCTTGTTTGCCGTGCGCGGCAGTGGGCAATTCACTCCTGGAATGCAAGGATTGCGGCCCCGGGCGGTTCAAATCTATCCGTGGTGAGCAACCCGTGTCCGCCGGAATCGATTGTCGGGTGCTGTGGCCCTGAAACTGACATTTTTTGTTCCCCAAACGAGTATTGACTTGCCGGAAAACAATACTGCGAATTAGCATGGACAGGATTTGTCAACGAAGCGAAGATGGTGAGGTCAATCGCACCTTGGGATGCGAGGAGGGTCATCCGTATGCGCAAGTTATCGATTCTATGCGCGGCGCTTTTTTGCTTTTCGCTGACGGCGTCGGCACAGGATTTTTCAGCTGCTTCTGAGACCAGCACCACCGCGGAGGCCAGCACAACGGCCAGCGAGCCGGCCGTCCCGGCGTCCCTGATTCCTGCGGACCGTGAACCGTGGCAATTGGGCGTCGGATTTCAATATTTGCATTTCAAGGTGCTCGGCCAGAACTTCCATAACTTTGGCTATAAGGCCGACGTTACCCGGTACCTGAACAACTGGTTTGGCGTCGAAGGTGACGCGATCGCAGGATTCGGTCACGACGGCCCGGGCATCACCGCGAAATCACTTTTTCTCGGTGGTGGACCGCATATCTCCCTGCATGATTCCACCCATTTTGAGCCCTGGGTCCATGTGATTGG
Source organism: uncultured Acidobacteriota bacterium (assembly GCA_963774805.1). Taxonomy (GTDB): domain Bacteria; phylum Acidobacteriota; class Terriglobia; order Acidiferrales; family UBA7541; genus Palsa-360. The sequence continues at coordinate 216,462 of CAVZGK010000012.1, read as the reverse complement.
GGGCTGGGAGAGATTCCGATTTACCCAAACGGCCACGCTCGGGAGCCAGTCCCATGCCGCGTTTCTGGCGGGCGGAGGCATTGACTACAAGATTGGCGGTGGTCGGCTCTTCTGGCGCGTTCAGGGCGACTATCTCGGCGCGAAATTTGGACCGACGCTCGGCACGAACTACTCGGTGGGAACGGGATTGGTTCTCAACTTCTAGCGGAAAGACTCGACTTTCCGCGTCTTGATCGCCGGTGTATAGCGGAGAATCCTCCGCTCTACACCGGCTTTGTTATTTTCGGGTGGAAGAATCTCGGCGCGGAAGTCCTGCCGCGAGCACTGTTGGGCTGAGAAGAGATTAAGCCGCCGCGCCGTGGCACTTCTTGTATTTTTTGCCGCTTCCGCAGGGGCAGGGGTCGTTGCGTCCCACCTTGGCTCCGGTGCGCACAGGTTTGTGCTGCTCGGCCTGTGCTGCGGCGGCGCCGGCCTGCAGCTGCATTTCCTGCTGCTGTTTGCGCTGGCGCCGCTCGATTTCCTTGGCTTCGTCTTCCGGCCGCGCCGGCTGCACCAGGAAAAGATACCGCACGGTTTCGCTGTCGATGCGGCCCATCATGTCTTCGAATAGCGTGAAGGCTTCTTTCTTGAATTCGACTAGCGGATCTTTCTGCGCATAGCCGCGCAGGCCGATACCTTCCTTCAAGTGGTCCAGCGATAACAGGTGGTCCTTCCACTGCGTGTCCACGATATCCAGAATGATGCGGCGCTCCAGCCAGCGCATCATCGGCTCGCCAAACAGTTTTTCCTTTTCGGCGTAGCGTTCCTTCACCTTTTCGACCAGCGTGTCGGACAGCTCTGCGTGATTCATTTTGACCGGGTCGATCCCGGCAGTTTTCACGTCGATGCCGTACTGGTTCAGAATTTCCGCTGCGAATTGAGTGACGTTCCACTTCTCAGGATGCTCGTTGGCCGGACAGAAGGTTTCGACGAGTTCGCGCGCGATGTCTTCGGCGATGCCCAGGGCGTAGTCTTTCTGCTCTTTTCCTTCCAGGGCCGAGCGGCGGATCGAATAAATCGTTTCGCGCTGCTTGTTCATCACGTCGTCGTACTCGAGCAGGTGTTTTCTGGCCTCGAAGTTCTGCGCCTCGACGGCCATCTGCGCGTTTTCGATGCGCCGCGAAATCAGCTTGGACTCGATGGGAATTCCCTCGGTCATTCCCAGGCGGTACATCAGGGCCTTCACGCGCTCGCCGCCGAACACGCGCAGCAAGTCGTCTTCGAGCGAAAGGAAAAATCGCGATGATCCGGGATCGCCCTGGCGTCCGGCGCGTCCGCGAAGCTGGTTATCGATGCGCCGCGCCTCGTGGCGTTCCGTGCCCAGGATGTGCAGGCCGCCGAGCGCGATCACTTCGTCATGTTCCGCGTTGCATTGCTGCACGAACTGGTCGTAAATCGGTTTCCATTGGTCGGCGGGAACCTGAAAGATTTTGCCTTCCTGCTGGAACAGCACCATGTTGGCCGCCGGGCTGCTCTCGGCGCCGTCCGCGCCGATCACGGCGGGCGCGGCGGTGTAGGGAATGGCCAGCCTCTCCTGCAGGCAATACTCGCGGGTCATGGCTTCGGGATTGCCGCCGAGCAGAATGTCGGTTCCGCGGCCGGCCATGTTGGTGGAAACCGTGACCGCGCCTTTGCGCCCCGCCTGCGAGACGACTTTCGCTTCGCGCTCATGCTGCTTGGCGTTCAAAACCTGATGCGGGATGCCCGCTTTCTTCAGCAGGTTCGCCAGATGCTCCGATTTTTCGATGGAAATCGTGCCCACCAGCACCGGCTGGCCGGATTCGTGAATCTGGCGGATGCCGTGCGCGTACGAGTTGTCTTCCTGCATGATGCCGTTGACCACGGCTTCATATTTTTCGGCCGCCGTGCGGTACACCACGTCGGGAAATTCCTCGCGGCGCAGGGTGCGGTTGGTGGGAATCAGCGAAACATCCAGCTTGTAAATCTTGTTGAATTCGGTGGCTTCGGTTTCCGCGGTTCCGGTCATGCCGGAAAGTTTCTTGTACATGCGGAAATAATTCTGGAAGGTGATCGTCGCCAGCGTCTGATTTTCGCGCTCGATCTTGACGCCTTCCTTCGCTTCCACGGCCTGGTGCAAGCCGTCCGACCAGCGCCGGCCGGGCATTTCGCGTCCCGTGAATTCGTCGATGATGATGACTTCGCCGTTTTTCACCACGTACTCGACGTCGCGCTTATACAGCGTGTGCGCGCGCAGTCCCTGGTAGACGTGGTGGATCGTTTCCAGGTGCTGCGGGTCGTACATGTTGCCGAGCCCCAGCAGCTTTTCGGTTTTGCTGACGCCTTCTTCGGTCAGCGTGGCGGTCTTGTGCTTTTCCTCGACGATGTAATCGATGTCCTGAATCAATTTCGGAATGATTTTGTCGATGCGGTAGTACTTGTCGGTGGATTCCTCGGCGGGGCCGGAAATGATCAGCGGCGTGCGCGCCTCGTCGATCAGGATGGAGTCCACTTCGTCCACCACTCCGAAATGATGGCCGCGCTGCACGCAGTCCGCCAGATCGAATTTCATGTTGTCGCGCAGATAGTCGAAGCCGAATTCGTTGTTGGTGCCGTAGGTGATGTCCGCGCCGTAGGCGGCGCGCCGCTCCGACGTCGCTCAGATCGTGCACAATCACGCCCACGCGTCAGGCCCAGCGCGCGATAAATCGGGCTCATCCACTCCGCGTCGCGCCGCGCCAGGTAATCGTTCACCGTGACGATGTGCACGCCGCGCCCGGTCAGCGCGTTCAGCACCGCGGGAAGCGTGGCGACCAGCGTCTTTCCTTCGCCGGTTTTCATTTCGGCGATCTTGCCTTCGTTCAGGACAATGCCGCCGATCAACTGCACATCGAAATGGCGCATGCCCAGCCTGCGGCGGCCCACTTCGCGCACCAGCGCGAACGCCGGAACCAGCGCCGGCTCCAGCGCCTCCTTGCAGCGCTCCTTGAATTCCGGATCGTCCAGCGGAAGGTCGCCCAGCCGTCCCTGCACCTGCGTCGCGGAGCTGCACGATTTTCTCCAGAATCTCGGCGTCGCTCAGCTTCTCAAACTCCGGCGCGAGCGCATTGATCGCGGTGACCAGCGGCTGAATCACCTTCAGGTCGCGCTCGTGCTTGGTGCCGATGAACCGGGCAACCACCCGGTCGATCATGGAATCGACTCGCATCACGATCCTTCGGTAGTAGTCTTCGGAATAAACTTCCAGCTCCGGCGGCGGGCTCGACAGCCTCTGCGTATGAGATGCACGCGCGCGCAGCACAAGCGGCATCCCGCATGCCGCGCACAAAAATTCATTGTACCCTGTCCGGCAATGGCCGTGCAAAGAGTGGTGTTCGTGGAGGTGGTGAGACCACGCTGCCGTTTGAAGCGCCCCCGCACCGAGGGCGCCCCAAAAGCCGTGTTGCATTCTGTTAAAGAACGCGAAAATGGAAGGAGAAATCCAGCAGGGGTTGCGATCGAACGCCGCAGCAACCCGCCCCACACGCTCGCCTTGCTATCGCCCGAAGGTGTAGCCGATGGCCACGGTGTACTCGGGAACGAAATTCCGCCCGTACTGCTGGTCGAGATTGTGGACCCATCGAGCGTCGAACTGCGGCTTCACGAAAATGCCGCCCTTCACATAGAGTTTCACGCCGACGGCGCCATGCACCAGGAAATGATTCGCAGTGGCCACGACCTGGCTGGAATTCTGGCAAATGGAGGTGACGCATCCCTGCTGATTGAAATACAGCGACAGCTTCGCACCGCCGACTCCGCCCTCGATCACCGGAACGATCCTGCCTTCGCCTGCCAACGGCTGATATACAGCATTGAAATCATAGAACGCAGGCCGCACTTTCAGAGCAGCGGCCGGCAGATAATCCGCCTGCCCGAAGCGAAACGAATACTCGCCGTTTACGCCGAAATGCGGCTTGATCATGAAATCCGCGCCGAACACCCCAAACGCGCCACCCATCGTGGGCCCTGGTTCGCAGACTCCGGTCACATCATCGAAGATCTGTTTCGCACCGCAGCCGGGACTGGTGGTGGCGCTGTTCGTGGCGCTGCCCAGGCCGAAGTAGGCGCTGACCCCCTGCGCGCTTGCAAGTTGAGCGCCGGCCAAAAGGAAAAGTACCAGAAAGAATCCAGAACGGATCATGAACTTTGGCAAGGGAAATCTCCTTTTCGTGTTTCCGCAATCGATTTAATTTGCCGGATGGTGTCGTCCCATCAGGGACGATTGTCCGGCCCGCATCGTGTCCGCGTTGTTCCGGCAAGGTCGATTTCCGATACGGCGCACAACCCCCACGTACCTTCGCAACCGGGGAAGCGCCTCTTCGACCTTCCGAGGCAACACTTCGTTAGTGGAACGTTTAACTCATCACCCTAATAACCCGCATATCGCATAGATGTTGCGGAACATCCGAAGGTTGTTCAAAACGTTGCTGATGTTGCTCAAAAATTAACACACGTGCCTATCCAAGTTAGGCGGAAAACCCTTCAGGTGGAATACAGCTTTTTGCGGAGACGAAGCATTCATATCAGCAGAGCTTTCGAAACCACCGACAGGTCCGGCCCGCTGATATCAGGCGCCGGGCCCAACGGAAACGGCGCGATGCCGCTTCTGGTTAGTAGCGCTGCCTGCCAGCCCGCTTTCTGGGCGCCAAATACATCCCAGGCATGCGCGGCGATCAGCAAAAGATCCTCGGGCTTTTCGCCGAGATGCGCCGCAGCGCCGCGATAGACCAGCAGGTCCGGTTTGAACCTGTGGACGGACTCAACCGAAATCGACTCATCGAAATATGGCGACAACCCCGAATTCTGGAGTTGCGCCTTGACGGCTGCCGGACTGGAGTTGGTGAGCGTGACCATGCGAAAGCCGCCCGCGCGCAGGCGCTTCAGGTTTTCCAGAACATCCGGATGGGGCGGCAGCGAGAGCAGGCCCTGAATGACGCGCGATTCGTCCTCCTGGGACAGATTCACGCTTTTGGTTTTGGCCATCATTTGGAGCACGGCGCGCGCTACGCTGCCGAAATCGGTGTAGGAATCGGCGACCGTCACGACCAACGAGTATTGCAGTAGCAGATTGAACCACTCGTCCAGGGCTCTGCTATCGCCAAACAGCCGCGCGAACTGCGGGCGCAGCGCGTTTAAATCGAGCAGGGTCTGATTGACGTCAAACACCAGTACTTTGGGTTTGCGAGCCAGGCTGGCCGCCGCCGGCGTATCTGCGCCGCGTTCCGGCACACTGGAGCCGCGTTCACCAGTATCATTGAACGCAATGAGTGGATGGGCGATAAACGCTGAGCCAAGCGATGCGGCCAGAACAAAATCCCTTCGAGTGATCAATGTAGCCAAGTGCGTCCCTCCAGGAATAGCCTTGCCATTGTACTGCGGACCGCAATTTCGCCCGTGGTTGAGTCAAGACGCGCCCTCGAGGATACAGCCTAAGCACCTGAGGAAATCAGGGATATACCTGACGGACATAAATTTAAACCGTCATGCAAAATGCTCATGGTGGGCACAAATGCGACAATCAAAGACGAACGTGGAGCCGTCGGTAGAGCCCCGCAACCACCCAGCGAGTGGTAAGCGTACGCGGCTAAGCAGCTCATTTTACTGGATGTAATTGCCAATCGTGGCGGCGAGCGATGTCCTTAACGGTGCCCATTCGGATAATGTAGAGCCGAATCAGTGAAATTCGCATTTTGGCAGCTTGCTAACAGGATTCGACGTAATATGGTCTTTCGAAACAGCACCTGATCGCAAACGTAAGATCGTCTCTGGCCGCAGGCACACAGTTCTGAGCGGCCCATTCCCGGAACTATCCATGCAGGAGTATTGATGCGCACGGCCCTGAAAATGGTCCTGCCCCTCATCGTGAGCGTCGCGGTCGTGTCCGGACTGTTTCGCCTGGTACCAGGTGCGGACCGAGCGTCGTCTCCTGCGTAAGTGATCTGTCCCGACGAGCCGAAATTCTGGGCGAGTCGCTGCAGGAAAGCGCCGAGCCGTTGATGGATCACGCGCCAAACAAAAACCTGCAAAAACTGGTGGAGCGCTTCGACGAGCGCGAGCACCTGAAGGGCGTGGCGATTACGACCAGGCCGGTAAACTGCTGGCGATCACGCCGGGTATTTCCAAGGAATTTTCCAGCTGGCCGCCGATCGTCAAGGACGCCGCCGACAAGGACAAGGAAGAAGACGCCTTTGTGCGCGAAACGCGCACCGACCCCGGCGGAAATCTGGAAGAGATTACGGTGCACATTCTGGCCTGCCCGCTTCATTCCGACGACGCACTGGTCGGCACGCTGGCGCTGTTCCATGACACCGGCTACATCGATGTGCAGGTCGCGCACACGCTGCGCGATTCGCTGCTGAATGCGCTGGTGCAGACCCTGCTCATCACCGGACTGGCGCTGATTCTGGTGCGCTGGACGTTCATGCGGCCGCTGCGGCGCACGGCGTCCTGGCTGCGCACCATGCGCACAGGAGGCGCGGCCGGAGCCAAGGCGCCGCCGGGATTTCCAGGCGGGCAGGGCGAAATATTCGACCAGATCCACCAGGAAGTCACGCACCTGGCGCGCGACCTGAAAACGGCGCGAGCCACGGCGGAGGAAGAAGCTCGTCTGCGTGACAGCGGAGCGTCGCTGTGGACGGCCGAACGACTGCGCGTGAGCCTGCAGAATAAACTGCACGACAAGCCGCTCTTCGTGGTTTCCAACCGCGAACCGTACATGCACGTGATGAACGCAGGAGACAATCCGTTCGCGTGATCGTTCCGGCCAGCGGCCTGGTCACCGCGCTGGAACCGGTTCTGCTGGCCTGCAACGGGACCTGGGTGGCCACCGGATCGGGCAACGCCGACCGCGAAATCGTGGATCGCAACGATCGCTTGCGCGTCCCGCCGGATCATCCGAGCTACACGCTGCGGCGCGTATGGATGACGGACGAGGAAGACAAAGGCTACTACGAGGGATTTTCGAACGAGGGGCTGTGGCCGCTCTGCCACATCGCGCACACGCGTCCCGTCTTTCGTCCCGAGGACTGGCTGCACTACCAGCGGATCAACCGCCGCTTCGCGGACGTGGTGCTGCAGGAAATGGAAGGCACGGAATCGCCCATCCTGCTGGCGCAGGATTATCACTTCGCTTTGCTGCCGCGCATGGTCAAGGAAGCGCGGCCCGACGCGCGCGTGGCCATCTTCTGGCACATTCCCTGGCCCAATCGCGGAAGTGTTTGGAATCTGCCCGTGGCAAAGGGAACTGGTTGACGGATTGCTCGGCGCGGACCTGATCGGCTTCCACATTCAGACGCACTGCAACAATTTCCTGGAAACGGTGGACCACGCCCTGGAAGCGCTGACGGAATGGGATCGCTTCGCCGTCACCCGCCAGGGCCACGTGACGCGCGTGCGCCCCTATCCCATCAGCGTGGCGTTTCCCGAGAATGTGCCGACCGAGGAAGAAGAACTGCGCAATGCCGGAGCGGAGCGCGCGGCCATCTGCGACGAATTGGGCATAGAGGCCTCGCTGCTGGGCATCGGCGTCGACCGCGTGGATTACACCAAGGGAATTCTGGAAAGATTTCGCGGCGTCGAGCGCTTCCTCGAGCAGTACCCCGCATTCCAGCGGCGCTTCTCGCTGATCCAGATCGGCGCGCCAAGCCGTACGGACATCGAGCGCTACAAAAACTTCCTCGATGAAGTATCGGCGGAAGCCGAGCGAATCAACGCCAAGTTTCAATCGGGACGCTGGAAGCCCATCGTGTTTCTGAAGCGGCATCATTCGCACGAGGAAATCGCCCGATACTATCGCGCCGCGTCGCTGTGCCTGGTCACGTCACTGCACGACGGAATGAACCTGGTGGCCAAGGAATTTGTTGCCTCGCGCGTCGACGATCGAGGCGTGCTCATCCTCAGCACGTTTGCGGGCGCCGCCCTGGAGCTCTCCGACGCGCTGCTGGTGAATCCGTACGACGTCTGCCAGTTGAGCGAAGCCATTCATTCGGCGCTCGAAATGCCGGAAGCCGAACAAGTCAAGCGCATGCACTGGATGCGACGCGCCGTGAAGGAACACAATATCTACCGGTGGGCTGCCAACCTGCTCAGCGACCTTACCGAAATCCGCATCGAAGCCCCCACGGAGCGCTCGGAGTCGCGCTTGCCGCTATGAGCCCCAAAACCCGCTCCACGCCGCACCTTTTCAAAGCCTGGGAGCCGATCACGGCACGGGTCCGCAAGCCAAACGCGGCTGGTGATTTTTCTCGATTTTGACGGGACGCTGGTGCGCATCGCGCCCATGCCGAACGGCGTGCGCCTGGAAAACCAAACGCGCGAGATTCTGCAGAAACTGGCGCGCAACCGCAACGTGACGATTGCCATGATCAGCGGCCGGCAGCGCTCCGAACTGCAGCAGCACATCGATATTCGCAAGATGAAATACATGGGCCTTTACGGTTGGGAGAGCAAGGAGCAACCAGCGGGTTCCGTTTGAAGCTCGCGTGGCCCTGGTTCGCATGCTGGTCAGCCTGCTGGCGGAGTTGCCGCCTATCCCGGCGTATGGATTGAGCCGAAGCGAAACAGTTTTTCGATCCACCTGCTGGGAGCCCGCGCGGAAACGCAGCGGCGGGCCCGGGAACTGGTCGAAAAATCCGTAAAGCCGCACAAGGCCACGCTGAAAGCCATGAGCAACCTTCGCGACATCGAAATTGCCCCGTGTCCTGCTCGGTGACAAGGGGCAAGCGGTGCGCAAATTTCTGGATGACCCGGCGATGCGCGGCGCGCTTCCATTTTATTTTGGCGACGATTTTTCCGATGAGCCGGCGTTTGCGGCCACGCGCGGCGGGGTGCCCGTGCTGGTCGGCAAGCGGCGCGCCACGCAGGCGAAATATTCCGTGCGCGGCCCCGCGGAAGTGGCCGCGGCGCTGGCTCGCATCGACGCCGCGATTGGTTAGACTCTGCAAGCCTTCCCTTAAATGTGACTTTCAGGTCGCGGCTTCACAGGTCGCGGAAAAACTTAAAATCCTGTCATTCTGAGCGAAGCGAAGAATCTCTCTTTGATCCAAGTGCACGCAGAAAAAACAATGAGAGATTCTTCGCTTCGCTCAGAATGACAATACGTCGTAGTGGCTTCCGGACGGATGACCTAAGCAGAAGCCGGTGCTGCGACACTTTCTTCCTGATAAAACGCGGCGGGATTGTTTTCCAGCAGCAGCTTGCGCAGGCGGGAGCGTTCGTCCAGTTCCATATCCGCAAATTCAAAGCCCAGGCCCTGCGCGCGAGCATCGCGCATCAGCACCTGGGCACGAATGGGACGCAGGCCGGCGCCCAGCCGCATCGATTACCAGCGTTCCGGGCGTCAGATGTTTTTCGCCGGCGGCGAGGCCTCCGCTGAGGCTCAGCCCGCGAATTTCCAGACGGTAGGAATCCTGTCCGATGGTGGCGATGGCCGTGATGGGTTCGGGCAATTTCACGCGCGGGTACCTTCGGCGGCGAAAATATTTCGCGTTGGGCAGCGGATCGAGCGGCGCGAGGGCCAGTTCTTTTGGCGTGAAGCCGCTGCGCGGAGTAAATTCCCGCGCCCAGCCCATGTCAATCTTGGCCATCGATTGCACCGCAGCCAGCCGCAACTCCGCGGGATGAGCCCAGCTAAACATGTGCCGCGCTGCAGCAAGTCCGCGCAGATACTCGGAGGCTTCCTGAGCCTTCAGCCTTCCCAGCGCTTCGACCGCTTTCAGCCGCACAAACATTCCGGACGAGCGTGCCTCGTTTCCCTCGGCCAAGCTCAGCAGCGTGGCGACGCAACCGGTATCCTCGCTCAAGCCGATTTCGTCGATCGCCAGCGGCAACAGGACCGGATCGAGCGCCGGCATCATATTGACCAGCAGGCTGCCGCGTTGCGCCGCTCCGCTCATGGCCACCAGGCGCACCGTGCGATCCTGCGCCTGCCGCGGCCAGTCCGCCACACGGCCGGGCAGCCAGCGTTCCACGGCTGCCGGATCGAGGCGGCTCAAGAGGCCCGCGGTTTCCGCCGCCTCACCGGCCGATCCGGAACGCAGGGCATCGCGCAGCGCCGCCAGAAGTTCTTCTCCGGCGGAGTGCGCCAGATCGACGAGGCGCTGCATGTCCGCGCGGCTGGAGGTGCGATTGAAGCGGAGAATCAGGCTTTCCCCCGAACTCCGCGGAACGCGTTGCAGCAGAATTTCCAGGCCTTTCATGTCCCGGTCTCCGCGCAATACATCTTCAAGAAATTCCGGGACGCGTTTTTCCAGGCCCACGCGGGGACGCAGGCTTTGCGCCAGCACCAGGCGTTGGTGCTCCACCGAATCCAGCGAATCCAGAGCCTGCACCAAGGCAGGGAACAACCGCTTCAATCCCGCTTCCTGCGCCAGGCGCACGAAGGCAGCGCTAATCAGGCCTTGCAGATTGTCGTCGCGCTCTAAACATAACTGCGCGCCGGCAATCTTGATGGCCGGCCCCAGCGGCCGTCCGCCGACCGAAGCATACAGGTCCGCAAGGTCGGCGATGCCGATGGCCGAGCGGCGCCGGGCCTCAAGTTCTTCACTCTGCAGGCTCGCCGCATAGTTCTGTAGAATCTCCAGCGCGGGAGCTTCCTCACCGCGCTTGAGAAGTTCCTCGACAAATTGGCGCAGGTTCCGCGGCGGAATGCACCAGGCTTCCGGCGAAGTCAGCACGGCGAGCTTGCCGCGCTCCGGAACGCCGGCCCAGAATTGCCGGTCGAGAAGATCCGCGGTGGATTCGACCATCACGCCGGCGTTGGCCAGAGTTTGCTCGTGCGAGCCCAGAATTTTTCGCAGCCCGTCGATTTCCTGGGACATCTTTTCCATCATGGTGCGCACGGCGTTGACTTTCACTTCGCCACGCTCGTAGCGCTCCAGCGCAAACTTGATTGCCAGGTGTTCGGCGAGGCGCAGCAGCACCTGCCCCCTGGATCGCGAGTTTGGAGCGTGCTCGGCCACGGCTGCCAGCGCCTTGCGCAGCATGTCCTGCGATTGCGCGGGAAGCCGGGTCAACTCCTCCTGCAGCGGACCGGGATCCAGGCTGAATCCGTTTCCCGAGACCGTTTGGCCCAGGCTGGTGAGCAATTTCAGGATTCCCAGGATGTCGTCTTCTTTAGTCGAAAGGGGGGACATTCCTCCGGCACCGGCGCCCGTTCCCCGGATTCCGCGGAGGTTGGTGCGGCTGCCGCTCACAGGAGCCGGACTCACGGGAGCTTGAACATCTGGAGCCGAAGTCGCCGGAGCATCCGCGTGTACTTCAAAAATTGCGGACGGCTCAACTTGCTCGCCGCCGCGGAGAAGTTCGTTGCCGGAAAGCGTGCCCGAGTACGGACTATTGCCCGCGGAAGTTGCGTCCGGCACGGCTGCCGCTGGACCGCCGGGGATTTCTCCGCTGCCACCGGTTCCGGCGGAGGTTCCGCCGCCAGGTCCTTTGCCAGCTTCTCTCGTGCCGGTTCCTCCCGCCGTGTCGCTGGCGCTGGTCGCTCCGGCGATGTCATTCCCGCCGAATCCTGCTTTGACTGTTGCTGCTCTAGCTGACCCTGCACCTGCTGACCCTGCTCCCACCGCGCCATGGCCAGCCGCGCCGGTTTCGTTTCCACCGGTGGCCTCGCCGGAGGAACTGCCTGCTGAGCCTCCGCCTCGCGATCCTTCTGCCGCGGCAATCAGCTGAATCAATTTTTCCGGATCGCTGATCCAGTTCTTTACGGCTTCCGCATCGGCGCCCAGGGATTGCGCGGTGAGCAGACCCGCCGCCAAAGTCTCGGCCTTGGACGAGTCTTCGGCCACGAAGCGAACTTCATTGATGCGAATATTGGAGCCCGCCAGCGCCGTCTTCAATTTTTCGGCCAGCACCGAAGGCTTGATGTTATTGGTGGGAAAGGCGCGCACCAGCCGCTCCAGATCGTTCTTCGTAACGCGCGAGGTGAACTGAATGCTGGCCAGCCCGGCGGCGGACAGCAGTTGCGCGAAGCTGCGCTCGGCGGGGGAAGCATCGATCGGCACGCCGTCCAGCAGGAGCTGCGAGCCGGTGGCGCTCAGCAGCAATCCGGCTTCGTTGGTGACGGGAATCGCGGCGTGCAGTTCGGTCCAGGCGGTGTGGAATTGCTCAGCCGTTCGCGCGTGATCGAAGCTGTACAACCGCGCATATTTAAGCAGAATGTTGAGGCTGCGTATGAAAGCGCGCGCGGACGTCTGTTTGCTGTTGACGAGATCCATCGCGTAAGGGCGAAAGGAGGTCACGCCCCTCCTCTCTAACCCTAGTCCTGCCTGAGGCGCGGAACAATGGCTCGCGATCCTATTGTCACCAAAGTCAAACTGCCTGTCCCGAGGGACGGGCGTTCTCGCCCGTTACCAGAACCGATATCATTACGCTGTTAGTTAATCCGCCGGGATTCAGGCCGCCTGTCCGCCGCGATCCACGCAAGGAAAGAGGATTTCAGTGCGTCCCTGCACTTTTCGCGGGCCGAAGAACGAAACGTCAAAATCCCACATCCCTATTTTCTCCGATCGCAGCCGCCGAGTGGACGTATCCCGCTTTCTCGTACAAAATGAGAGGCTGAAAAATATTCGCGTTTCACTGCCGAAGTTTCAGGAGAAACCGATCATGCCGCCGCCCGCCATGCCCCAGCCGCCGAAATTGCCCATCCAGGGCGTGAAGAATCTCGTCGCCGTCGCCAGCGGAAAAGGCGGCGTCGGAAAAACCACCGTGGCCGTGAACCTGGCGCTGGCGCTGAAAAATCTGGGCGCGTCCGTCGGCCTGCTCGATGCGGACGTGTACGGCCCGAACGTGCCCATCATGCTGGGGACGGACGAGCAGCCGCAGGCGCTCAGCGAGCGCGAAATTCTTCCGGTGCAGGCCCAGGGCCTGAAAATGATCTCGATGGGCCTGCTCAATCCCGGCGACAAGCCCATGATCTGGCGCGGGCCGATGCTGCACAGCGTGATGCAGCAATTCCTGCGCAGCGTAATGTGGGGCGAACTGGATTATCTGATCATCGATCTCCCTCCGGGAACGGGTGACGTGCAGCTCTCGCTGATTCAACTCGTGCCGGTGACCGGCGCGGTGCTGGTCACCACGCCGTCCACGGTGGCGCTGGCCGATGTGCGCAAGGCCATGGAAATGTTCCGCCAGGTGAATGTGGACATCCTCGGCGTCGTCGAGAACATGAGTTTCTTCAGCTGCCCGCATTGCCAGGGGCGCATTGACGTCTTCGGCCACGGCGAAGGCAAGCGCATCGCGGACACGTATGGCGTGCCGCTGCTGGGCGAAATCGAAATCGATCCGCGAATTCGAATTGGCGGCGATACCGGAAAGCCGGTCGCGCTGCTGGGCCCGGATGCGCCCGGAGCGAAGAGCATCTACGCGATGGCGCGCGCGGTTGCGGCGCGCTTGGCGGAGAAGCCGGCCGCCGCGCGAGGATCGGTCGTCGAAATCGATTGAGAGTCTAGTGCCCGATTCGACGGGCTACGGGAAACTGCAATTCTGCGGTCTGAGCGAAAACCTGCGGGTCGAGTGACATCTCGACCCTCGCAGGCTGAAGCCTGGCTACTGAAAGCTGGTGCGCCCGGGACGTAGCAAGACTTCAGTCTGTGGACTTTATCTGTGCTTGGCTCAGGCTCAGGCCTGAGCGTGCATTCGATCCCACCGGGGCGTCGGTTGGTTTTTGTTTGATCCGAGTACAAGCTGGAGGCACTAGTCAGGGTCCATTAACGGATTGCTCGGTACGAGGACGTTTGTAGGGCGCGGTTTCGGCCGAGCCGCAAAGCCGGCGAGATTGAATCGGCTTCAGCCCCTGATCGCATTCCTTGTCAGCCTAAATGCGTGTGTTAGTTTCACTTGTTTTTAATTTCATTGAGGTGCGCGCATGATTCGCAGTCATCACGGCCGGACTCCGCAGATCGCGAAGTCGGCCTACATCGATCCGCAGTCGGTCCGTCATCGGTGACGTTGTCATCGGCGAACTCTCCAGCGTTTGGCCGTGCGTGGTGATTCGCGGCGATGTGAACTGGATCCGCATCGGCTCGCGCACCAACATTCAGGACGGTTCGATCCTGCACGTCTACAAGGACACGCACCCGCTGGTGCTGGCGGACATGGTGACCGTCGGGCACGGCGCCATCCTGCACGGCTGCACCATCGAATCGCGCGTGCTGATCGGCATGGGCGCGATCCTGCTTGAACGGGGTGCGCGTCGGCGAAGGCTCGATCGTCGCGGCGGGCACGCTGGTGCCTGAGGGCACGGTGATTCCTCCGGGCAGCCTGTTCATGGGCCATCCCGGGAAATTCCGGCGTGCGCTGACGCCTGAGGATCAGGCTTCGATCGAGGCGTACGCGACGCGCTACGTGGAGTATTCGGAGACGTACAAGGCCGAGGCTGGAAACTCCTGACGATGAAGACTTCAGGGGCTAAAGCCCCCTTATTGGAAGCCTGTCCGGCCGGGCTGAAGCCCGGCCCTCCTAAATGCCCCGATTGTGACGCTCTCATTCGGAGATTCGAACTTTAGAATATTTGCACGGAGCTCTCAGGTTTCGGAGGTCGCGGCTTCAGCCCCGACGAACAGCGGAAGGAAAAGTGGGGCTTTAGCCCCTGAAGCTCGAGCATGAAATTTCAAGCTATTAAAGGTGTGCGAGATATTCTCCCGCCGGAATCCGCACTATGGAACCGGGTCGAGCAAACCGCGCGCGAAATTTTCGGCACATTCGGATTCTCCGAAATTCGCCTACCGATTTTCGAGCAGACGGAGCTCTTCGCGCGATCGGTCGGGCAGGAAACAGACATCGTTTCCAAGGAAATGTATTCGTTCCAGGACCGCGATGACTCTTCGATTTCGCTGCGCCCCGAAGCGACCGCCTCCGTCGTGCGCGCGTACATCGAGCATGGCATGCAAGTCCAGCCCGGCAACGTCAAGCTCTACTACATGGGACCGATGTTCCGCCGCGAACGGCCGCAAAAGGGCCGCTATCGCCAGTTCTATCAAATTGGCGCGGAAGTGCTCGGGCCATCCGACGCGCCGGGCATCGACGCCGAAGTGATCGAAATGCTGATGCGCCTTTTCGAGCGGCTGAAGCTCAAAGGCGCGATACTCAACATCAACTCCATCGGCGATAAAAACTGCCGCCCCGCCTACGTCGAAACACTGCGCGCGGAATTGCTAAAAGTGCGCGAGCAACTGGGCGAGGACAGCCAGCGGCGCATCGAGACCAATCCGCTGCGCGTGCTGGATTCCAAGCTCGAGCACGAGCAGCCGATCATCGCACACCTTCCGCGCATCGCCGACCATCTCTGCGACGGCGTGCCGCGCGCATTACGACGAAGTGAAGCGCCAGCTCGACCTGCGCGGCATCGCCTACCAGGAAAACTGGCGCCTGGTGCGCGGCCTGGACTACTACATGCGCACCACATTTGAAATCACGGCGCCCGGGCTCGGTTCGCAGAATGCGGTTTGCGGCGGCGGGCGCTACGATGGTCTCGTGGAATTGCTGGGCGGCCAGGCCACCACCAAGGGCATCGGCTTTGCGATCGGCACCGACCGCCTGATTCTTTCGCTGCAGGAAGCGGGTGAAGGCGTCGCGCCGGGCGGCCTCGACGTTTATCTGGCCTGGTTTGGTCCGGCTGCGCAGTCGGCGGCCATCGGGCTGCGCGACGATTGCGCGACGCGGGTTTTGTCGTGGAACTGCCGGCCGTCGAAATGAAATTCGGCAAATCGCTGGGCCTTGCGGATCGATTGAAAGCGCGCCACGCCGTGATTGTGGGAGATGACGAGCTGGCGGCCGGAGTTTTCACGGTAAAGCGTCTCGCCGACGGATCGCAGCAGAAACTGGCCGAAGCGCAACTGTTCGAGTACCTGGAGGCCTCTCGCCGGCCGCAAACTTGAGCGAACCGCGGCGCTGCCCGCTCGCTGCGACGACGCCCGCGCATCAAGCGAGGGCCGGCCGCGACACCCGCGCACTGCGGCGCGGCAGCGGCCGATTCCGGAAGGCTTTATGGGTCACGGCTTCAGCCGTGACATGAGGTTGCCATAGTTGCAGCGGCAATACAGCTTGCGGAAAAACCCAACAAGCTGTCATTCTGGGCGAAGCGAGAATCCCTCCTTGTTTCGTTGCGTGTACTTAGATCGAAGAGAGATTCTTCGCTTCGCTCAGAATGACATCACAAGGCACTATTTCCGCAGTGCTTTTTTGCCGCTGTCATGGAAAGGTACGTCGCAAGCGTTTGAAATCCTAGTGTTTCGGAAGGACAACGACTCGTGCTCGATTCACTCGGAACACTGCAACGCACACACTACTGCGGAAATCTGCGCGCCGCGGACGCCGACAAGGAAGTCGTGCTGATGGGCTGGGTCCACAAGCGGCGCGACCTCGGCAATCTTCTGTTCATCGACCTGCGCGACCGCTCGGGCCTGGCGCAGATCGTTTTCAACAAGGAGCTGCACGCCGCGGCGCATGGGCGCGCCGAGGAACTGCGCTCGGAATTTGTGGTCGCCGTGATCGGGCGCGTGGTGAAGCGCGCACAAGGTGAATCCCGATCTCACTTCGGGCGAAGTGGAAATCATCGCCACCGAGCTGCGCATCCTGAACACGGCGAAGACGCCGCCGTTCGTGGTGGAAGACGATCTGACCGCCACCGAAGAGAACGCGCCTGCGTTACCGCTATCTCGACCTGCGGCGCACCCAGCCGCGCAACAACCTGGCGCTGCGCCACGCGTGATGCTCGAAATCCGCAAAGCCATGGACGAGATGGGCTTTTATGAAATCGAAACGCCCATGCTCACGCGCTCCACGCCCGAAGGCGCGCGCGACTATCTGGTGCCCAGCCGCGTGCATCCCGGGCAGTTTTACGCGCTGCCGCAATCGCCGCAGATTTTCAAACAGATTCTGATGATCGGCGGGATGGACCGCTACTTCCAGATCGTCAAATGTTTTCGCGACGAAGACCTGCGCGCCGACCGCCAGCCGGAATTCACGCAACTCGACCTGGAAATTTCCTTTCCCACGCAGGACACCGTTTTCGGCGTGATCGAAAACGTGATGGTGCGCGCCTGCGCCGTGGCCGGCATCACCGTGAAGGGCCCGTTCCGCCGCATGGAATACAAAGACGCCATCCGCCGCTACGGCTCGGACAAGCCGGACCTGCGCTTCGGCATGGAATTGCAGCGATGTGACCGAACATTTCGCCGCGGCGCGCGAAACCCTGCACATCGAAGGCAACGTGCAGGCGCTGGTCGCGCCGGGCGCCGCGACTTTCTCGCGCAAGCAGCTCGATGAAATGACGGAAAAGGCCAAAGCGCTGGGCGCGCGCGGCATGTACACGATGAAAGTCACGGCCGAAGGCGTGACGTCGCCGCTGGAAAAAAATCTGGGCGCGGAGACGCTGAAAAAAATCGCCGCGAGCGTGGACGCCAAGCCCGGCGACCTGATCGTCGCCGTCACGCGCGAAGGAACAAATTCCCGGCACGGATGCCGCCGCGCTGATCGCCGGGCAACTGCGTCTGCTGCTCGCGGAGCAGTTGAAACTGATTCCCAAGGATCGCTGGGAATTTGTGTGGATCACCGGCTTCGCGCTCTTCGAATGGAATCCGACGGAAAAGGCGGTGGTCAGCGCGCAGCATCCCTTCACCGGCATTGTGGACGAAGACGTTTCGAAGCTCGAAGATCCCTCCGACGAAGTGCGCCTGTCGATGCGCTCCAAGGGCTACGACCTGGTGCTGAACGGCGTGGAACTCGGCTCCGGCAGCATCCGAATTCACCAGCAGGAATTGCAGGACCGCGTGTTCAAGATGCTGGGCCTCAGCGAAGAGCAGCGCAGCAACCGCTTCGGCTTCTTCCTCGATGCGCTGACCTACGGAACGCCTCCGCACGGCGGCATCGCGCTGGGCCTCGACCGCGTCACGGCGCTCCTCGCGGGCGAAAAATCGATCCGCGAAGTGATCGCCTTCCCCAAAACGGCGAAGGCGCAGGATTTGATGGCCGAAGCGCCGTCGAAGGTGGACACGGATCAGCTTGACATGCTCGGCATTCAGCTGAAACCGCGAGAGGAAAAGTAGGCGACGGGCTTCAGGGGCTAAAGCCTTGCTTAGGCGCGAGCGGTAACGGCCGGGCTAAAGCCCGGCCCTCCAAGTTCGGTCGCGCTGCTCGCGTCGCTCGCTTAGGTTTGCGGCCCTGGTGTTCTTTGCGTCTTTGCTGCGCCTTTGCCTTTTGGCTGCCTTCAGTTCCAGGTGCCGGTTTCGAAGGCTGGGTTTTGGCGGTCGAGTTTTGGAGCTTGGTTCCGGATGCTGGGCTCTGACATTTGGGTTTCGGAGGTCGGGGCTTCAGCCCGGACGTAAGAGTCGGATAGAGAAAGGGCTTTAGCCCCTGAAGGTCCGATGAGCAAGCTGCCTCATAGGACGGGCCCGGGTCGAACGTATTTCGTTTCCTCCGCCACGTGGGAGAGGCGTGAGCTTTTTCGAGTGCCGCGAGTTGCGGAAATTCTCGTTGCAGCGCATCCTTGCCTGCCGCGATAACGGCGCGTATCTGCTTCATGAATTCGTCGTGATGCCGAATCATTTTCATCTGCTCATGACGCCTGGAGAAACGACGTCGCTGGAGAAGGCCGTGCAATTGATCAAGGGCGGCAGTTCTCCATCGAGATTCATAAGCAGACTGGAAATCGGATGGAAATCTGGCAAGTCGGTTTTCATGACTGGACGATTCGAGACGGCGAAGACTACCGCGCGAAAGTCAGGTATATTCAAATGAATCCGGTTCAGGCGCGGCTGGTGGAGCGGCCGGAAGAATGGCCGTATGGGTCGGCGTGTGGGAAGTTTGTCCATGGATCCAGGCCCGGAGAAATTCAAATCTTGAACTTCAGGGGCTAAAGCCCTCAGATTGCCGCAGGCTCTTACGGCCGGGCTGAAGCCCGGCCCTCCGCGATCCCGGAGAAGGCAGGAGCTTGGACGTTCGATGCGGTGATTTCCTGTCTCAAGTTTTTTAGATCGAAGTTCGAGTTCAGAGTGAAGTATGAGTTCAGAGTGAAGTACGAGTTTAGGGTAAGTTCAAAAGTCCAATGACACGCATACGCATACTGGCGGAGCACGTCGCCAACAAGATTGCCGCCGGCGAAGTTGTCGAACGGCCCGCTTCCGTCGTCAAGGAGCTGCTGGAAAACGCGCTGGATGCGGGGGCGCGCTCGATTCGCGTGGAAGTGGAATCGGGCGGCAAGCGCATGATCCGCGTGATCGACGACGGCACCGGGATGATGCATGACGATGCGCTGCTGGCATTTGAGCGCCACGCCACTTCCAAGCTGCGCACGGCGGACGACCTGCTGTCGATTGCCACGCTCGGTTTTCGCGGCGAGGCGCTGCCTTCGATCGCCGCGGTTTCGCGCCTGCTGCTGCAGACGCGCGCCGCCGAGGACGCCGAGGGAACGCGCGTGGAATTCGCGGGCGGAAAACTCATCGGCGTGAATCCTGAGGGCTTGCCTGCTCGGCACGACGATCAGCGTGGCCGATCTTTTTTATTGCGTGCCGGCGCGGCGCAATTTCCTGAAATCCGAAACGACCGAACTCGGCCACATCGCTTCGCTCGTCACGCACTACGCGCTCGCGCATCCCGACAAGCAATTCGTGCTGAAAACGCCGACGCAGGAAATCATCCATGCCACGGCCGTTGAAAAAATGTCCGAGCGCGTCTACCAGCTTTTCGGCCGGCAGGCGCTGGACGAGCTCTTTGAACTACTGCCGGTCTCGGCGCCGATGCGTGCGTCCATCACTGAAGCGGAACTGACGAGCGAAGAGCGCGCCGCCGAAATTGTGGTGCGCGGATTCGCTTCGCGGCCCGAAGTGCAGCGCGGCAACCGCAACGGGATCTACGTGTTTGTGAACAAGCGCCTGGTGCGCGACCGCCTGATCCTGCACGCGATTCACGAGGCCTACCGCAACGTGCTGCCGCCCTCCGTGTTTCCCGCCGTGCTGCTGTTTCTGGATCTGCCTCCCGAGGAAGTGGACGTCAACGTTCACCCCGCGAAGATCGAAGTGCGCTTCCGGCACCCGCAATTCGTGCACGATTTCACGCGCGATTCGATCCGCCAGGCGCTTTCCAAGGCGCGGCCGATTCCCAGTTTTACGGGCGCAGCCGAGCCCGCCGGCACAAGCGTCCCGGGCACCGGCCAATGGCGCCGCCGCGGCCGCCGCTGCGGGAGCGGCGTCCGTGGGCAGCGGATTGCCGCGCGCCGTCATTCCGCCGCTGAACGCGCCTTCGCCCGGAGTTTTGCCCGCGCTGGGAATTCCGGAAACGGAAGCGCCCCTGGATGCAACCGCTACGGCAGCCGCGGCCATCGCCGGCGATTTCGAATTGACGGTCGCGCCGCTGCGGCCGGAAGCGCAACGGTTCCGGTTCGAAAGCGGCATCGGCACGCTGTCCGACGAATCGTTTTCCGATGGCGCGCGGCAGTTCAGCGAATCCGCGGAGCCGCTGGCGAGCGCCGGCAGCTTGACCGAACTGAAGCCGCTGGGCCAGGTCAATTCCAGCTTCATCGTGGCCGTGAACGGCGAGGGGTTGTGGATCATCGACCAGCACGTGGCGCACGAGCGCGTGCTGTTCGAACAGCACCTGCGCGCGCGGCGCGAAGGCCAGCTGACCGGGCAGCGCATGCTGGTGCCGATCATGGTGGAGCTTTCGCCGCGGCAGATCGTGATCTTCGAACGCATCGCCGAGGAGCTGACGGCCAACGGATTTGAAGTGGCGCAGATGGGTCCGCGCAGCGTGGCCATTCACGCCGCGCCCGCGGGCATTGCCACCTCGGACGCCGAGCGCCTGCTGATGGAAATCCTGGACGGCACCGAGCGCGAAAACGCCGCGGTTTCCATGGACACGCTGCAGGCAAAAATCGCCGCTTCCACCTCCTGCCACGCGGCGATCAAGGTAAACATGCCGCTGGACCTGAAAAAAATGGAATGGCTGCTCGGCGAGCTGGCGAAAACCGAAGCGCCCATGAGCTGCCCGCACGGGCGGCCCGTCGTGCTGCGCTATTCGGTGCGCGAAATCGAGCGTGCGTTCAAGAGAATTTGAATCTGATTTTCTGATGACAAAACTCATCATTGCCATCGACGGCCCGGTTGGATCGGGAAAAAGCACCGTGGCGCGCCGCGTGGCGGCGATGCTGGGCTATACGCATCTGGATAGCGGGGCGATGTACCGCGCCGTGGGCTTGAAAGCGATGCGCAAGGGCGTGCCGCTCGATTCGCCGGAGCGATTGTCAAAGCTGGCCGAAGGCGCGCACATCGATCTGACGCCGCGCGACGGAAAACTGGCCGTGATTCTGGACGGCGAAGACGTGACCGAAGCGATTCGCGCGCCGGAAGTTTCGCACGCCGCCTCGGTCGTCGCGGTTGTGCCCGGCGTGCGGCATCCGATGGTGGCCGAGCAGCGCCGCGCGGGAGCCGCGGGCGGCGTGGTGATGGAAGGGCGCGACATCGGTTCGGTGGTTTTCCCGCATGCGGACTTGAAGATTTTCCTGGATGCTTCGCCTGAAGTGCGCGCCGGGCGGCGCCAGCGCGAGCATGAGGAAAAGGGCGAGCGGATGAGTCTGGAAGAGGTGCTGGCGGAAGTGCACGCGCGGGATCAGCGCGACCGCGAGCGCGAAATGTCTCCGCTGGTGCGCGCCGCCGACGCCGTGGTGGTGGACAACACGGCCATGGACGCGGAGGAAACGGCGCGCGCGATTGTGCTGCTGGCAAAGGAAAAAAGCAGGGCCGCGGCCGGCGCGTAAAGTAGCACAGGCTTCAGCCTGTGGATTTTTGTAATTTGTTCTCGGACGTAATGTCGCTAGCCTCGACGGGGCTTCAGAGGGCTGAGGCCGCGCATTTTGCGGGCCCTGCGCGTTGCGCCTAAACAGGCCGCGGAAAAATTCAAAACGTTATCATTCCAGCGAAGCCAAGAATCCTCCTCGTTTTTTGCCTGCACTTCAATCGAAGAGAGATTCTTCGCTGCGCTCAGAATGACATTGCTGGGTGCTTATTTCGCAACTTTTAAAGCCGCGCCCCGCGCCCCGCGACCCGCAGCTCCCGCTCACAACCGAGAACTCCCACCTGCCCATTCGTTTTTTGGATAATTTCCTGTAGGGGCCAACGAATCCCCACATCTTGAAGCATGGTTTCCGAAGGCTACCGCGCGACCGGGTACTTCGATTCGGTGCGCGGCGCGTTGCTCGCAGGCGTAACGATGGCGATTGCGGTCAAGAGTGGGCTGACACGCTAAAAATTTCATCCAGACACTCCCTCCCGGGCGAACACAATTCCCAGCGGCCCTGAGGGGCCGCCCACGCGGAAGGGGGATGAATTTAAAGTGCGCCAACCGGAACGGAAACTAGCTCGGGCTGGACATCGAAGCCAGAAATTCGGCGTTGGACTTCGACTTGGAGAGGCGTCCCAAGAGCAACTCCATGGCTTCCACCGGCGAGAGAGGATTCAGAACCTTGCGCAGCACCCAGACGCGATTCAGTTCGTCGGGCGGCATCAGCAATTCTTCTTTTCGCGTGCCGGAGCGGTTGATGTCGATGGCCGGGAAAATGCGCTTGTCCACCAGGCGGCGGTCGAGGTTGATTTCCATGTTGCCGGTGCCCTTGAACTCTTCGAAGATCACGTCGTCCATGCGGCTGCCGGTATCGATCAGCGCGGTGGCGATGATGGTCAGCGAACCGCCTTCTTCGACGTTTCGCGCGGCGGCGAAGAAGCGGCGCGGGCGCTGCAGGGCGTTGGCGTCAATACCGCCGGAAAGCACTTTGCCGGAAGGCGGCGTGACGGCGTTGTAGGCGCGCGCCAGACGCGTGACCGAGTCGAGCAGGATCACCACGTCGCGCTTGTGCTCGACCAGGCGCTTGGCCTTTTCGAGCACCATTTCCGCGACCTGAATGTGGCGTTGCGGCGGCTCGTCAAAGGTCGAGCTGATGACTTCGCCCTTCACCGTGCGCTGCATGTCCGTGACTTCTTCCGGGCGCTCGTCGATCAGCAGCACGATCAGCGCGACTTCCGGATGATTGGCGGTCACCGAGTTGGCGAAGGCCTGCAGCATCATGGTTTTGCCGGTGCGCGGCGGCGCGACGATCAAGCCGCGCTGTCCCTTGCCGACGGGGCAGAGCAGGTCCAGCACGCGTCCGGTCAGATTCTCGCGCGTGGTTTCCATCTTCAGGCGGCCCTGCGGATAGAGCGGCGTCAGGTTGTCGAAGAAAATTTTGTTGCGCGCGACTTCGGGATCTTCGAAGTTGACCGCTTCGACCTTGATCAGCGCGAAATAGCGCTCGCCGTCCTTGGGCGGGCGGACCTGGCCGGAGACGGTGTCGCCGGTGCGCAGGTCGAACTTGCGAATCTGCGACGGCGAAACGTAAATGTCGTCCGGGCCGGGCAGATAGTTGTACTCCGGCGCGCGCAGGAAGCCGAAGCCGTCCGGCAGGCATTCCAGAACGCCTTCGGAGAAAATCAGGCCGTTCTTTTCCGTCTGGGCGCGCAGGATCTGGAAGATCAACTCCTGCTTGCGCATGCCGCTGGAGCCGGGGATGGCCAGGTCCTTGGCGATCTTCGCCAGGTCGGTAATGTTTTTTTCTTTCAGTTCCGCAAGACTAATACTCATCGTTTTCATTTCCTTAAGTTCTCTATTAGAGATAAGCCTGAAGCTCAGGCCGGGATTGTGACTTATCGGCGGACACCGCAGCAGGTGCTACTTCGATTTCCGACCGGATTAGCCGAAACTGGAAATTCAATTCATGGGTGATGCGAACTACAGCCGCGTCCCACGTCCCGAAGCACCCCACTGGTTGGTTCGATTGCGCTTCATCGGGACGGAGGAGCCGAGGTTTCCCTCAATTCGTCAATTCTTGATCGCTCTCGGTTTCCGTTTCAAACTTTGCCGCCACTTCCGGGACCTGCGTCGTGTGTTGCGGGTGTCAGGGGCCGTTCCAGGGCGATTTCCAGCACTTCGTCCACGTTCTCGACGAAACGCAGGGTCAGGTCCGCCTGTATTTCCGCCGGAATATCGGCCAGATCCTTTTCGTTGTCCTTCGGCAGAATCACGGTGCGGATTCCGACGCGGTGAGCCGCCAGCAACTTTTCCTTCATGCCGCCGATGGGCAGCACTTTGCCGCGCAGCGTGATTTCGCCGGTCATGGCCACGTCGCAGCGCACCGGGATGCGCGTGAGCGCGCTCACGATGGAGGTGGCGATGGTGATTCCGGCCGAAGGGCCGTCCTTGGGGATGGCGCCTTCGGGAACGTGCATGTGAATGTCGAGATGGCGATAGAAGTCGCGCGGCAGGCCGAAGGTCGCGGTGCGCGAGCGCACGTAGCTCATGGCCGCCTGCGCCGATTCCTGCATGACGTCGCCCAGTTTGCCGGTCAGCGTCAGGCGTCCCTTGCCGTGCATGATGGTGGCTTCGGTGGAGAGCACCGAGCCGCCCACTTCGGTCCAGGCCAGGCCGGTGGTGAGCCCGATTTCGTTTTTCTTCTCGGCCCACACTTCGCGGTACTTGATGATGCCCAGAAATTCGCCGACGCCCTCGGGAGTGACGTTGATGGAATACTGTTTGCCTTCTTTTACCACGCGCCGCGCCACCTTGCGGCAGATGCTGGAAATTTCGCGCTCCAGGCTGCGCACGCCGGCTTCATGCGTGTAGTGCCGGATGATGTGCGAGATGGCTTCGTCCGTGAAGGTCAGGTTCGCTTCCGTCGAGACCCGTGGATTCGCGCGCCTTGCGCACCAGGAAGCGCTTGGCGATCTGCGCCTTTTCGGCTTCCGTGTAGCCCGGGATGCGCAGGATTTCCATGCGGTCCTGCAGGGGCTGCGGAATGGTGTGCAGCACGTTGGCGGTGCAGACGAACATGACTTTGGAGAGATCGTATTCGACGTCCAGATAATGATCGGTGAAGGCGTGGTTCAGTTCGGGGTCCAGCACTTCCATCAGCGCCGCCGATGGGTCGCCGCGAAAGTCGGTGGACATCTTGTCCACTTCGTCCAGCACGAAGATCGGATTGACCGTGCCGGCCTTCTTCATCATCTGAATGATCTGGCCGGGCAGGGCGCCGATATAGGTGCGGCGGTGGCCGCGAATTTCCGCTTCATCGCGCACGCCGCCGAGGGAAACGCGAATAAACTTGCGTCCCGTGGCGCGCCCGATGGACATGGCCAGCGAAGTCTTGCCGACGCCCGGAGGCCCGACAAAGCAGAGAATCGAGCCGCGCGGGATTCTTCACCAGCTGGCGGACGGCCAGGAATTCCAGGATGCGTTCCTTGACCTTGTCCAGCCCGTAATGATCTTCTTCCAGAATTTTTTCGGCCAGCGAGATGTCGCGAATTTCCTTGGATCGCTTCTTCCAGGGTACCGCCAGCAGCCAGTCCAGATAGTTGCGGCTCACGGTGGATTCCGCGGACATCGGCGGCATCATTTCCAGGCGCTTCAGTTCCTGGGTGGCCTTTTCCAGGGCGTCCTTGGGCATGCCCGAGGTTTCGATCTTCTTCTTCAGCTCGTCGAGTTCGTTCTTCTCGCCGCGGCCCAGTTCCTTGTGGATGGCCTTCAGTTTTTCGTTGAGGTAATACTCTTTCTGGGCGCGCTCCATCTGGCGCTTCACGCGGGTGTTGATGTTGCGGTCCACGTTGAGCTTTTCGATTTCGCTTTCCAGGATTTCGCCGACGCGCGTCAGGCGGTCCAGCGGATCGAAATTTTCGAGCAGTTCCTGCTTTTCCTCGACCGGAATCTGCAGGTTGGAGGCGATGGTGTCGGAAAGCTTCGCGGGATCGTCCACGCGGGTGGCCGCGATCATGGTGTCGTAATTCAGGCTCTGCGAGAGCTTCACGTACTGCTCGAACAGGCCGGTGACTTTCGTGACCGTCTGCTCGATCTGCGGCGAGGGCTCGGCCTTGTTGGGGATCACTTTCAGCGTGGCGCGGAAGAAGCCTTCATCGGTGGTGATCTGGGTGGCCTTGGCGCGCTCCACGCCCTCGACCAGCACGCGCAAGTTGCCGTCCGGCAGGCGAACGCTTTGCACGATATTGGCCAGCGTGCCGACGGAGAAAATTTCCTCCGGCTTGGGATCGTCGACGGAAGCGTCGTGCTGCGTGGCCAGGAAAATTTTCTTGTCGGTGGCCAGCGCCTCTTCCAGGGCGCGCAGGGAACTCTCGCGTCCCACGATGAAGGGATTCATCATCTGCGGGAAGATGACCAGATCGCGCACCGGCATCATCGGTACGCGTTTGGATTCGGTCTTTTCTCGGTTAAACATGGGGTCCGTGGTGATCGTACAGCTCCTTGAACGATTTTTGTTCGCGGCGGGTGTCCGCCGTGGCGGACTGTTCCATCTATCCGGCTTTTTCGAGCAGCGTCCAGTTGATCTCCCGGCTGCGGACCATTTCGCCGGTCACCACGAATTCGCGCAGCTTGCGCTGGGCCGGCAGGTGGTACATCAGTTCGAGCATGAGGTCTTCGAGAATCATGCGCAGGCCGCGAGCGCCCACTTTGCGCTGCAGGGCCAGCTCGGCCACGGTTTCGAGGGCATCGTCGGAAAAGCGCAGGCGCACATTCTCAAATTCAAAGAGTCTCTGATATTGACGGATGAGCGCGTTTTTCGGCTCGGTCAGAATTTGCATCAGCGCGGCCTTGTCCAGATCGCCCAGAACGCCGACCACCGGCAAGCGTCCCACGAATTCGGGAATCAGGCCGTAGCGGATCAGGTCCGTTGGCTGTGCCTGGCTGAGCAGTTCGATGTTGCGGCGCTGCGCGGTGGTGGGCTGCGCGTCGGTATGGAAGCCGAGCGACTTCTGGCCGATGCGGCGCTCGATCGTTTTTTCCAGGCCCACAAATGCGCCGCCGCAGATGAACAGGATATTGGTGGTGTCGACGGGCGTGAATTCCTGGTGCGGGTGCTTGCGTCCGCCCTGCGGCGGAACGTTGGCGATGGTGCCTTCCAGAATCTTCAGCAGCGCCTGCTGCACGCCTTCGCCCGAAACGTCGCGGGTGATGGACGGGTTTTCGTCCTTCTTGGAAATCTTGTCGATCTCGTCGATATAGATGATGCCTTGCTGCGCCTTGGTGACGTCGCCGTCGGCGGCCTGCAAGCAGCTTCAGGATGATGTTCTCGACGTCCTCGCCGACGTAGCCCGCTTCGGTCAGGGTGGTGGCGTCCACGATGGCGAAGGGCACGTCCAGCATGCGCGAGAGCGTCTGCGCCAGGAGCGTCTTGCCGGTTCCGGTCGGGCCGATCAGCAGAATGTTGGACTTGGTCAGTTCCACGTCGCCCGGCTGGCGGTTCAGGAAGATGCGCTTGTAATGGTTGTAGACGGCGACAGCCAGTTTCTTCTTGGTTTTGTCCTGGCCGATCACGTAGCCGTCGAGGAACGCTTTGATCTCCGGGGGGCGCGGCAGCCGCTTGTTGACCGGGTTGGCCTGTTCGCGCTTTTCTTCCTCGAGAATCTGCTCGCAGACCGTCACGCACTCGTTGCAGATGTAGGCGCGCGGATAGTCCGAAGGCGAGCTGATCAGCTTCTCGACCTGCTCCTGCGTTTTGTGGCAGAAGGAACAGCGCAATGGTTCGTCAGTGCTGAGTTTTCTCAACGGTGTGTCGCCCTCCGCCGGTCAAGCCGCCTCGAGACGAGCCCGGTGAACGATTCCTTGCCCTGCGGATTATTCTAGGCCCCTTTTGCGCTTCCGTACACCGCCGCGTTTGTTCGCTACTAACTGTTTGGAACGCGCTAGCGGTGCTTGGTAATAATTTCGTCGATCAGTCCGTAGTCCTTGGCTTGCGCCGCGGACATGATGAAATCGCGCTCGACATCCTTTTCCAGCGTTTCCAGCGGATGCCCGCTGTGCTGCGCCAGCAGGCCGTTGATGACCGTGCGCATGCGCAGGATTTCCTTGGCGTGGATATCGATATCGGTAGCCTGGCCGGACAATCCGGACATCCACGGCTGGTGAATCAGAATGCGCGAGTTGGGCAGCGAAAAGCGCTTTTTCGGCGCGCCGGCCGTCAGCAGCAGCGCGGCGATCGACGCGGCCTGGCCGACGCAGATGGTCACAACGCTCGGGCCGCACGAACTGCATGGTGTCATAGATGGCCATGCCCGCGGTGATCGAGCCGCCCGGCGAATTGATGTACAGCGAAATGTCTTTTTCGGGATCTTCCGCTTCCAGGAACAGCAGCTGAGCGGTGACCAGATTGGCGACGTGGTCGTCAATCGGCGTGCCGATGAAAATAATGTTGTCCTTCAGCAGCCGCGAATAAATGTCGTAGGCGCGCTCTCCCCGGTTGGTCTGTTCGACGACCATGGGAACGAGTGTCGTTGCGTACGGAGTCATATCTTCTCGATGATTCATTGGGTTTTTTTAAGTTGCGCGGAGGAGCCCGGCGGAATCGCTTCAATTCTCCTTGGTTATCGTCCGGGTCCGGGAATTGCTGCAGAGCCAGTCCAGAGTTTTTTCGCTCCGGATCTTCGATTTCATCCTATCCAGCGCTCCCTGCCTTGTCAAGTTCGCGCGAACCGCTGTTGCCGATTCGCCACTGCGTTCCGCGATGCGCCGCGATTTCCTTGTCCACTTCTTCATCGGCCACTTCGATATTTTCCGCCGTGGCGATGCGATCCAGCAGCAATTCCGCCTTCACATCCTCGATGGAGCGGTCTTTTTGCCGGCTGCGCAGCGCCACCCAGTCCACATTCACCGCGCGCGGATCGACGCCTTGCGACGCCAGAGAGCGCACCGTGCGCTCCAGGCGCGAATCCATCTGATGTTCGACCAGCGCTTCGGGGACGGGGAAGTCATGCGCTTCACAATTTGGCCAGCAGCTTTTCGCGCATCTGTTCGCTCTGGCGATGCGTGCGCGCGGCTTCCAGATTGTCGCGCATTTTCGTTCGCAATTCTTCGAGCGTCTGCGCGTCGCTCACGTCTTTGGCGAATTCATCGGTCAGCTCGGGCCGCTTCTTTTCCTTGATGCCCAAAACTTCGACCGCGTAGCGTAATGTTTTTCCCTGCAGCTTTGCGATCGGGATAGTCGGCGGGATAGGTCACGTCAAAATTCTTGTGGTCGCCGGCGTTGCGCGCCGCGCAGATTTTCGTTGAACGGCTCCATGGTTTCTTCGCCGCCCACATGGCACAGCACGCTGTCGGCTTCCAGCGGTTCGCCGCCGCCCGCCGGAATGCCCTTCAGCTTGAGCTGCGCGTAATCGCCGTCGGCGATCGCGCGGCCCTCGACCGGAACGAAGGTGGCGGCGCGGTCGCGCAGCTCCTCGATGCCCTTATCGACATCCGCGTCTTCGATCTTGACGGTCCTCGACCTCCACTTCCAGGTCCTTATATTGTCCCAGCTCAAATTCCGGCAGCACCTCGAACACGGCGCGAAACTTCACCGGGCCGGTTTCCGCGAAGTCCACCTTGTCGATCTGCGGCTGCGTGACCGGCACCAGTTTGCTTTCGGTGACGGCGCGCTCGATCTGCTCGGGCACCAGCGATTGCAGCACTTCGCTCTTGATGTCGTCGGCAAAACGGCGCCGGATCAGCGTGATCGGCGCCTTGCCCGGGCGAAATCCCGGGACGCGCGCCACGACGCGCAAATTCCTTGGCCACGCGCGCCACCGCTTTCTGCACGGTCTTCCGCGGGAATTTCCAGTTCCAGTTCACGCCGGCAAGTTGCTTCAGTCATGGTCAGGCCTTCGGATTCACAGATGTTTCATTGTCAATTGGTCGAATTACGCCAGGAACCGCCCTTAGGTTCGTACGTCTACTCTTTGCCGCTTCTCGGTCCGGAAAAAATGGAAACGGGAAAGAACTGCGAGCGGGGTACGACGAAAGCAAAGTATAGGGGAATGAAAGAAGCGCGTCAACTCGCGCTGCCGCGGTTCGCACGCTGCGCCGCCCCGCGCGGACGCCTTTTACGGAATCCTCCACAGATCATTGCTCTACTGTATTTCCGCGCGCGCCATTGTGATGTAAGCTTTCTGTCGTTCAGTCGTTCGTGGCGTTTTCAACTTAAGGAGGATTGAGAATGAGGTGGAGCATTCCAAATCGCATCCGCAAGGCACTTGTCGTGGCTGGGTCGGTCCTGTGCGTCTCCCTGGTGTTTGCCAAGCCTTCGGTTGCGGGTCCGTGCACTCCGGATCGCGATGAGGCTCCCGGAATTTACGTTCCGGATCGGGGATGCTTTCAGTTGGGGGTCGGTTACGAGTATGAGCACTTCCACGTGCTGGGCGTTTCTTTCCACAACAACGCTTACAACGCGAACTTCACGATGCACTTGTTTGACGCCGTGACCGGAGCGACCGGACGGTTGACGGTCGGCGCGGAGGGCGCGTTGGACGCGGGCTTCGGCGGCAAGGCCAGCACCAATCCCGTGGTGGACGCCAAATCGCTTTTTATCGGCGCGGGTCCGCACGCAGCGCTCGAAACTAATTCGCGCTTCGAGCCCTGGGTTCACGGACTGGTCGGCTTGCAGCATTTCCGCTTCACGCAGGGCGCCGGCTTGGGATCGAATAATGGTCTGGGATTCAAGGTCGGCGGCGGCGTCGATATTCGCCTTGCGCCGCGGCTCTCCTGGAGAGTGGAAGGCGACTACGTAGGAACGGATTTCCAATCGTCCATCCAGTCCAACTATTCCGCAGGAACCGGACTGGTTCTGCATTTCTGAACCGGGGGCTGCAGTTGCAGTCCCCTCAAGTCTGCTCGCTCTACTTAATGTGGATAGGGTGCTTCTTGAGTCGTTAGTGCGGAAGAAGGGACTCGAACCCCTACGGCCTTTCGGCCACCAGCTCCTAAGGCTGGCGCGTCTGCCAATTCCGCCACTTCCGCGTTGCGGCAGCACAGTATAACACTCCGTCGATTCCCCGCTCGGCGGTCGATGTCTTCACGTCGACTGGATTTACACAGTGGCGTGCTTGTGCCGCGAAGGCCGGCAGTGATAGCCTTCGCGCATTATGTCGCGCTTTCCATAGCGCCTTCCAGAGGGGAGCAACACCATGGCCTTTTGCAGCAAGTGCGGAAGTGAAGTGGCGGCCGGAGCGGGCTTCTGTCCCAAATGCGGCGCGCCGCAAGTCGGGAAGACGCGGCAGTCGCGCCAAGCCGTGGCGCAGACAACGCAGCTCGGGATGTCCGAGAACGTAGCTGGTTTTCTTGTGCTATCTGCTGGGATGGATCACCGGGCTGATCTTCTTCCTGATCGACAAGCGGCCGTTTGTGCGATTTCACGCCGCGCAATCGATGGTCGTGTTTGGCGGGCTGCACATCATTAATATCGCGCTGGGGATTGTCTTCGGAGCGGGGATGATGTATCACGGGCGGATACGGCGCATTTGGCTTGGGAGCGATGCTGTATAGCCTGATCAGCCTGGTGGCGTTCGTCCTGTGGATTCTGCTGATGGTGAAGGCGTTCCAGCACGAGAAGTTTGAAGTGCCGATCGCCGCGGGCATCGCAAAAAGCATCGCCGGCGAATAGTCTTTTTGTCGCGGCAACCGCAGGGGTACGTACATCTCGTGCTCCGCGGCACCGCCAGCCGTTAGTCCTTCCAGGACTGATGCCCCGGACGTGGCCTTCCATTTGATCTTGACATTCCCGCCTGTCCCGTCCATCTTTTAGGGCTTTCCATCTGCTTTGCGTTTAGCAGTGGAACGGAGCGAGGGCGGAGAGTGGCGGACCCGGTCAAAGTTCGATTGTGCTTTCACGACCGATGCTTCGATGGCGCGGCCTCGTCGGCCGTGTTCTATCGGTTTTTTCGCGAGCGCATCCATCCCGGCGCGGAGTTCCATTTCACGGGAATGACGCACCAGGCGCGGCACCCTTTCCTGAAGACACTGTTTGACGGCGACGAAAACGCCATCGTCGATTTCAAATATTCCAGCTCGCCGCGCGTAACCTGGTGGTTTGACCATCACCAGAGCGCGTTTCTTACGCCTGCCGACGCCGAGCATTTCCGCCAGGATCGCAGCGGCCACAAGTTTTACGACGCCGAAGTACAAATCCTGCACCAAGCTGCTGGCCGACGTGACCAGCGCGAAATTTGGTTTCGACGTGAAGCCGCTGGCCGAGCTGATTCACTGGGGCGACATCATCGACGGCGCGCAGTATCCGACGCCGGAATCCGCCGTGGCGCTTGACCGAGCCGGCCACGCAGCTGGCCCTGGTGATCGAAGTCGGCGCCCGAAGAAGGCCTGGTCCCCAAAATTATTCCGGAGCTTTCCGAGCGTTCCGCTCGCGGAAATGATCGAAGCTTGCCGATCGTTGCGAAGCATCTCGGTCCGCTGCTCGAGAACAGCATCACCGTTCCATCGACATCCTGCGGCAGCGCATCGAAGTGCGCGGCGGCGTGATCTATTTCGACATCACCGACCTGGACATGGACGGCTACAACAAATTTATTCCCTACATGCTGTATCCGGACGCGCGTTACACGGTCAGCGTTCTGACGTCTCCCACGCGCGCAAAAATTTCGATTGGCTCGAACCCCTGGAACCCGGACGCCGCCGAAGACAACCTGGCCAGCCTCGCCGAACAGTACGGCGGCGGCGGCCACCCGCGCGTCGCCGCGATTTCCCTGGATCCGGACGACGTCGAGCGCGCCAGCGAAGTAGCCAGAGTCATCGCGGAAAAATTGCGGATCTAAGTCCGCGAGTGAGACGCGAAGCGTTAGGCGGGATCTTCTCGCTGCGCACCGGCCGGGGCCGGTCCAAATGATTCAAATATTAGCGATGTGCGAGCGTGGGTCAGGGTCCGCTGCGACAAAATCTCGACGGTCGTGCTAAAATAAAAAGTTCGTGGACCGGTAGCTCAATGGTAGAGCAGCTGACTCTTAATCAGCGGGTTGTAGGTTCGAGTCCTACCCGGTTCACCATCATCTTATAAGGCTTGCCTGCATTCGTCCTTTGGCTTGTCTTCCTTCAGCGAGTGTGGAAGTCTCCGTCCTGCGGCTACTTCGATCTCTTGTGCCGCTCCCGCCGAGACTCTTTCATTTAGCAATTGCCCGCGTGTGTGGCCGATTCAGATCAGCCCGTCACTCAGGAGTCAGCAACCGGCGGCAGGGCTCGCGGGCTATTTGCTTTCTGTAGGTGTGGGCCGAACCAGGAGGACTACGGTTCCCTGACGGGAAGTCAGCGTGAATCGGGTGCCATCTCTGCGATCCCAAACGGCAAAATTGAGCTTCGAAATGATCGGCTCGCCGAGTGGTTCCGTCAGCGCCTGAAGTTCATGTTCAAATGTGTTGCCGGTCGTGATTTCAACTTCCCGCAGTGTCCATTCCTCGAAGAGAAACGTCTTCCTGGTTCCACCCGTGAGGACCTGGATGCTGGAGCGTTCTCCTTTCATCGCTGACCGGACAGCTGCATTAGCGGAAATCGCGTCGCGGTTGCCCATGGGGGCCGGATCGAATCGTTTTGCGAACTCGTCAATGGTCATGCCCAGATTGAAATGCGGGTTTGATGTTTGCGATGCGGCGGATATTGCCAAAAACAGACAGATGGTTACAAGGCTGGCGGCTCTACGCATGTCGGGTCTCTCCATTGGATCGTTACGGCTATTGTCCAAGTGGGAGATGTTTGGGCAAATAGTACATTGAGCGGCACACATGCATCTGGTCACCTGACCGGATGGACAGGAACTGCTCGAACCCGGCCGTCGAATTCAAATCATTAAGCAAACCTGATTTTCATACCGAATGCGGGCAGATTCCCCCTTTTTCGAGAAGACCGGTCGAAGACTGTCTCTCGATTTTTCGCGAACATCCTGGGAGCTTCGAGAGAATGACGTCGCCGCAAAGGGTTAATCGATCTCGGCGATTCGCTTGAAGTCTGATTTTTGTTGCTAGGCTTTACGGCCGAGACTCTCCACAAAGTCGATTCCGACGCCCCAAGTCTTCTCCCGCTGTTCATCCAAGCGAATCACCTTGGCGGCGTATTCGCTGTCGATGTAATCGTGTACATTCCAGTAGGGAAAGGTGACTTTCAGGCGCTGGCTAGTTTCATACTTTCCCTGTGTAGAAAAATAAAGTCCCCCGCGCGAAACGCTTTCCGTGAAGGTAAATTCCTCGGTCGGACCTCTTCCGATCACTCGAATCGGAAAACGCAGGCGGTTGCGCGCGAACCTGCGGCGGTCGCTGGTCCGTTTCCCGGCTTCCGGAACCGGCACGCCGGATTCGGCCTCACTTGCCGCGGCCATAACGGCTTCAGGAGCTGATGCGATTTTCCAAGGGATATTGCTGTGGATGGAGCAGAACACCTCCTCCATCACTTCGTCGACGGCTGAAAGGATGTCCTCGTTCCAGCTCTCGATCTTAATCGCCGAGCGGCGGCAGGCCTGCAGCAGTTCCAACAGGTCTTCCGGCGTGAAGCCTTGCGTGGCGGCCAAACGCGACTGGGAACGAATCCACATGTCGATGGGCGCATAATTGCCTCGCAACATCGCTTGCGCACACGCTTCGTACCATTCCTCGGCAAGGCGTGACAGTTCCGCGTGCGGCAGAAGCGAAAAAAGGCAATTCTCGGCTACCCGAATCCGTTCCGCAGCCTGGTTCGCGAACTGTTTTCCTCGCTCTTTCTGGAGCAATCGAGCGTCTGTAACTTCTTCTTCCTGGAAAGGCACGACGAGGAGCCTCCGATAGTTCATCATAGCCCGCCTGTTTTCG
Organism: uncultured Acidobacteriota bacterium; assembly: GCA_963774805.1. Classification (GTDB taxonomy): domain Bacteria; phylum Acidobacteriota; class Terriglobia; order Acidiferrales; family UBA7541; genus Palsa-360. The sequence continues at coordinate 181,810 of CAVZGK010000012.1, read as the reverse complement.
TCGTACGGCCAGAACTTAGCCTTCGTGTCTTGTAATATACGCCGCTTTATACGGACGAATTTGCCCGCGATCCGGGAGTTGGCCACAACAAGCGCCCGGACAGCGATAGCAAGGAAACTCCCCCCCACACGATTGTTGCTACCTGGTGACCGTTAGCGCCGCGGTCGTCGTATGACTCAAACCGCCACTCACGCCCTTGATGGTAAGCGTGTACGTCTTCCTTGTAGTGGAAGACAACGTTTTCACCGTGAGCGTTGAAGTACCGGTAGTCGGGTTCGCTGTGAACGTGACGGTGGAGCCCGAAGGCTGGCCCGTAAGACTCAACGTGACGGACCCCGCGAAGCCGTTCACTTTATTGACAGTCACTGTATACGTCGCCGTATTTCCGCGCCGAACCGACTGGGAAGTTGGATTTGTCGAGAGAGAGAAGTCCGCGGCCAGGGCGGTTACCGTGACGCTCGCCGTGCCATTCACGCCTCCGCTGGATGCTGTTACGGTGAATGGCCCGCCGCTACTGGATCCAGCCGTGAACACTCCAGCCTGGCTAATGCCACCTCCGCCGCTCACCGACCAGGAAAACGCAGGCTGGGGGCTAATTGGACTTCCGTACTGATCATAGGCTGTCGCGGAAAATGACTGCGTATTACCCGTCGGCACCGAGGCGTTACCAGGCGAAACCGTGATCGTGGTAAGCACCGGCGGGGCTCCGCTGCACGACGGAAATTTAAACGAAGCGATCCGTGTGCTCCAATTGAATGCGCCGTTGGCCTTGAGGTACTCCGTGGTGTAGAAGAACGTGCAGCCATCCCCAGGGTCGATGGTCATCGCGCTGTAGTCTCCCCAACGGGTAAGACCAGAAGTCTGCGAGCCGCCCCCCGTAAGAATCAAGTTTTCACCCTGCATCGTGCCCAGTGGATCGGTTGGCGCACGGCCGGTGTAGCTGATGGAGGGGTGCATGGTGCTGCTGGACACGCTGTAACCGAGAGCGATATTGCCGACTTTGTCCATCGCGATGCTACCCATCCAGCGGTAGTTCGCGTCCGGAGCATAGGTACCGGATTGATAGACGACCGGCGCAGTTACTGGGGCTGCGAATCTCGTACCAGCGCACTCCGACGCTGGATCCCGCGGTTACCGAGTGGTTGACGACCAATGCTTCGTGATTGCCGAAATTGCGGTAGGCCAGGCGATACATCAGGCGGTCGGCTAGAGAATCCAGCTTCTGAGTCGTACCGGATTGCGGGATGCAGGTTCCTCCGCCATTACAGGCTGCGGCGAACGCCGGTGCGGCAATATTGATGTGAGAAAAGGTGGAACTGGAGGGAGTTGTAAAATTCGCATGGAAATTCCACAGGTCCAGCGATGCGCTGTCGTTTCCGAAGGCCACGTACACATTGGGCGCTCCCGCCGGAGGAGCCGTAGAGCCGTCCAGATCGGACGGCAACAGCCCGCCGTAGGTGCTTGTCAATTGGAAGCAAATCTGGGTCGCAGGGCCGCCGGCCAGCATCGCAGTGCGATCCAATGCGCAGGCGCGGCCGCCGACGAACGAATTGCCGTTGAACATGTTAAAGCTCATGTAATAGGCATCCGGCCAGACCCCGAGTTTGGGATAGTCGTTGAAATTGGGCTGCGGGAAGGCATAGCGGTTGTATGTTCCGGTGGCGTCAGACGTGGTAGAAACGGCCACGCATTGCAGATACGGCGTGGTGGAAACCGAAAACTGCGTAAAAATCCAGCGATTGGCCGCTTTATCGTATTCAACCACCGGGTCGCCGTCATTATTGGTTTCGCAACCCCCGCCGAATCCGGACCAGAGCGTATTGCCGGCGACCGGACCATGCAGGAGTGCGCCGCTCGACTTACTGAATACGGCGAAAGATTCGTTGACCCACTGCACATATTGGAGCGCGCCGACCGCACCATTGGTATCGGGCGGCGCAGCATTGGGCGCGAAGCCGTAATCGCCATTCCCGACTCCGGCGAAATTCAAGAGTGAGGCAGTGGCTACGGATGAGGTCGCGGTTGCCTGAAGCACCGGATCCACCTGCGTCTGGCTGAGTTGCCGCGATAATCTGAGAAACTTCTTCGTGCGGAAGGAATCGGATCTGGGTGCCTTGGCCATATCGCGCAAAGCGGGAGACACATCGTGTTGGAGGGCGTCGCTGACTTCCGGCGCGCTAACCGCAGCCGCGGTTGACGGGTTTTGAGCGTGAGCGATCGAGGACGAGAAAATGATCACGGAGAGCAGTCCGAGCGTTACAAAAGCCCTGTTGAACATAGGACTCCTAATTTTCATGCGTTGGAATGGACCACTTCAAAAGGGGGACACAGATTTATAACCCGCCCCAGCTCCGATTCGCAAGAGCAAAAGCGCAGGTGAAAACTAGCCGTTGGTCTTTACTATCTTAAATTTAGAAGAGGCGATTGAGAATATTTGCGGCAGGGCTCGACCCGGATCCCAGTTGACGATGTCAGAAGCTGCGTTCAGCGAAATGTCTGTACTAGCGGTGCCGTGGCCTTCCCAGGCCGCTGGCCCGTCATGGGCTTGACTTTTATGATCCTCGGGTACAAAAGACCTTGGGCGGAAACATCCGGCGACTGTGGATTCGTGGCGAGGCTTTTGCGATCACGATCGCCGCTGCCTATCTCTCTTGGGCCGTCTTTGAAAACCGGCAGGTGAAGCTCGGCTATCGAGTTAAGTGCTGAGAAATCGATGTGGCGATCGTCGGGATAGCTTTGGGGAGCTCCGGCGAAACCGGAAGTGAAACGACGCGATGCGCAAAGAGGAGATTATTGACCGGATTCAACAGGCGTTTGGCGCCAATCCCTATCCCGGCGACGCATTTCTGCAAGGATCATTCGACGGCTGCGAACCTGGCGATGAGCTTGCCCCATTCGTCGGAAAGTCGAATTGGGGCCAAGTCGATTCCGCACTGCTGGACCGCCACTATTCCGCGCTCAGCTTCTTCTCCGAGGCAGGTTTTCGTTTTTTCCTGCCGGCCTACCTGATCGCAGATTTGCGCGGGGAACTTTTGACGGCGGATCCCCTGTTTCACCTGTGGCACGGATTTGCAACGGTATCGGCCCATGTGCCCGCGGGATCGCAAACCTTCCGTCGCGACACGGGCGGGCAGACACTGTTGAATCCCAGGCGCTACGGCGCGATGACGTGGAATGACTATGCGCGGTATCGTCTCTCGGTCTTCACACGAGAAGAAGCGAAAGCCATCGTGGCCTACATGATTTACAAACGCGAACACAACGCGACGGAATTCGACAATTCGCGGATTGACGCAGCTCTCAAGGAGTTCTGGCTGGATCGTGCCGATCACGCACCGGCGTCCGAGGAATTGCAGGCGCATCTGGAGAAGGAAGAACGATTCGCGGCAGCGCTTAGAAATAGTGCGAAAGAACCCCAGTAGCGATGGCGGCCAGAAATAAACCGGCGATCGCCAGCGGGATCACCCTTCTGGCGGAAGTCGAGGGCCAAGGCCCTTCAGCGTTACCCGGCGACCGCGTTCAATTCAACTGGAAGATTTGGCTCAATCGCGGCGACGAGGTGCCAATTAACGCCATCCAGGCGGAACTTGTGCCGGAAGAGATGCTAAGAACCGAGGCTGGGGAAAAGCTGGTGGATCATACCGTGACATTGGGAAAACGAGAGGTGATCGCGGGAATCGAGCGCACCCTTATCGGGATGAGGTCAGGAGGATATCGCAAAGTGCGGTTGAGTCCCCACCTGGCATTCCGCGAAAAGGGACTTCCCGGATTAATCCCCGAGAACGCTGTGCTTGAAATTGCCATCTGGCTGCGGGAGATCCGCTCCGCGTGACTTCAGATTGCGGGTATGCTCGGGGCTCGGGATTCCGGAAATGCTCAAACGCAGATCGAACGGCCCTAATCAACCTCTCTGGGAATTTGGCGCAATTGCTTTTGAAGTCGAGGAATCGAGGAGAAGTCGGCCACCGGAGGCTCGCGAAGCGTGGCGGCCAGGGGCCATGCAGTCCACGTGAGTGAGGAGAATCCAATGCCTCGTCATCGGTTAGAACGAAACACAGACGCTACCATTCGCTACGATGCTGCATTCAAGTATTTGCGATCGGTCTTTGAGGCGTATGAAGCGGAAGTCGCCAAATCGTTTGTTTCGCCGCGGTGCGAGGAACAGATCAAGAGCTATCAGGACGCGTATCGAAAAGTAGTTGAGGCTCTCATTTTGTTCGCGCATGAGGTCGCCAAATTGAATCCTCAATATGAGCGCCCGAACTAGGGGATTCATAGCTCCGGCGTGGTCCGCCGGTCGGCCGCTCGCCCGCCAAAATTAAATAGAAGTTTGTGCGACCGCACCGCTGCGGTCGCGGGCGGAGCCTGAAACGTCTAGAAATAGTTGGCCTGCGTGCGTTAACTCGGGCGCTTTACGTTGCGTACCCGGACAGGGCGGTGCTGGCGTTTGCAAAAACGCTTTTCACCGAGGTTCCCAACGTTCTGATCGTGGCCGCCGATACCAAAGCAATCAGCACCAAAAGCAGCGCATATTCCACCAGATCCTGACCTTGCTCATCCTGCCAAAGGCGCTTCAGTGAATTTCCCATGATCATCTCCCCGATAGATCGAAATTGGCGGCGCATGAAACTTGACGGGGGATACATTGCAATTGGGCCGCCATTGCGCCTGATTGCTCTTGGTCTTGCTAACCGACTTGTTTTCAGCTACATGTGATTGGCCGGTTCTTGCCTTGCTGCGGGCTTCCGTCTAGATCGCCACGAGTAGGAACAAATTGATGACGCATACCAGCGACATTCTTCCTGATTTGTTTACGCCTGCATGCAAGAAATCGGCGCGTGACGGGCTCAACCAAGGCGGGCGAGACGAAAATACCCCAAAACACGTCAATTCCCATGGTTTTCACTCAGAAAGGCTCGCAAACGGGAATCGCACGGTCCGCACGCAAACCGCCAGGCTGCTCGAAATCCGGGCATCAAGCCGCTGGGACGGACGATGAGCCGTCCGAATCGGTTCTTAATGGTGACACTGGAACCTCCCAGGCACGACATAGATCAGAACTCGTGCGGAACAAAGCAGATACGACACGCCGATTCCGTCAAGGTAGCTTAGACGACTTCCGGCTTCCCGGTCGACCCACCATTCATGGCTCCAGCCCAATTCCTATGTTAGAATCCGCCGCGAAATCCTAGGAGAATCCCGATGGCCATGGAATTCGATCTGATTGCGCCTGCCACGCTGCTCCAGGAAAACGGCCACGGCGAGGCGGTTGATATCCGCGCCAGCGCGACGCGCACGTTTTACTGCAGCATGCTGATCCGCGAACAAATCGAACAGGAATCGGTGGACGTGGCGATCTGGGGTTCGGTCGACGGAGAAAACTGGGGCACGCATCCGCTCTTGAAATTGCCGCAGCAGTTCTATCGCGGCGAAACGCGCGCCGTTCTGGAGTTGGTGTTGGTTCCGGAAATAAATTTTATCCGCGCCGGTTGGGAATTAAATCGTTGGGGGCGCGTCGCGCCATCGCCCATGTTTGTGCTGGAATTGCACCTCACGGAAGTGCCCGCCATGAAACTCTTCGTGCCGCAAGGTCAGGCCAGCGCCACGTTCTGATTTTTCTTTTTCAATTGGTTGGCGTGAAAAGAAACGGTTGGGATTCGCGACCGCCGTTTCCGAATTTAAAGGGGTAGGAAGCAAACGGTCGGTTGCTTCTTGGTGGTCGCGTCCTACCCCCCCGAGTGGTCTTGGCTAAATGGACGTGCCCGGTTTCGCGTAGGTTTCATCTTTATGGAAAATTTATCACCGCACGGGCGAATGCGAAAATACCCCACTGGCGGCCGGTTGAGTTACTGAGTCGCCGGGGGCAGGGAAGGCAGGCCTGAGGTATCGGGAGCTACCCGGTCGGTCGCCGGTTTCTGAGGATCGGCAACCGCGTCGGCATCGTCATCGCTCTCAGTGTCTTTGTCATCGTCGTCTGCCGACGCCCCTTTTTTAGCCTGATTCAGCATGCCCTGAACGCGCTCACGGGTTCTGCGCGCCTGGTCGGCTTCCGCCCCGACTGGGGAGAGCCGCAGGTAGGCGTCCAGATCTTGAATGAGTGCGGCGTAATTTTTGGTTTGAATGTGAATGTTGGCCAGCAACAGGTAGACCGACGGATTGTCCGGCATCAAGTCGCGTGATTTCTGCGCGCTTTTCTCCGCCTCCTCGGATCTTTTCAGTGCGGTCAGCGCGCGGGCCAGTTCAAAGGGGCCGCGCCAGGAGGAGGCGTCCGAGGTCATGGCGCGGCGCGCTGTGGTCTCAGCCTCGGTGTAGCGCTTGGTGTCTGTCAGTATGGCGGCGTACGTAAACATGGCATCGGCGTACTGGCCGGCGCTCAAATCAATCGCTTTCTGCAGAGCTTCCTCGGCGTGCTGTATGTCCTGCAATTGGTAGTAGGCGCTGCCTTCCTCGGCGTAGGCTTCGTAGTACGTGGGGAAATCGCGAATGGCCAGCTGGAATTGCGCAATACCGCCGCGATAATCGGACTTCATGTAAATCAGCGCCATGCCTTTTTCAAATTCGTCGTGGGCTTTATGCGGAACGCTAAGCTGGTGCGCGGAAATCGAAAGCTGCGGGGACGTGGCCGGGACCTGGGCCGCTGCTTTTCCGATCGGATTCAGAAATATGGAAATGCCCATCCGGCTGCCGTCGCTGATCGAGATGCTTTCGTGAATCCCGTCGTAATCCTTGGCGGCAATTTCCAGGATGTAGTCGCCGCGCGTCAGTCCGTCGAACTGGAATTCGCCATTCCCGCGCGTATACACGGAATTGACTGTCGGCCCGGTGAGAAGTTTCAAGGACACCAGAATATTTTCAACCGCCCGGTGGGTGACGTTGTCGCGCACGTTGCCGCCGATACTGAACACGGCGCGGTGGTTGGGAGTGGTCTGCGCGTGCCCCGGCAACGCACCGACAGCCAGCAAAATAAGCGCAATCGAGAATCGGCGAACCGGCATTGCCCCTCCGATGGCGGGGAAGGTGGGCTGACTCCGATTCTAACACGAGGCGCGGATTAGGGACGCGCTGGCGTGCAATTTTATAGAATGCCGGAGTGCGGCGCCGCCGGTGAGATCACCAAAAAAATTCTAATAGATGATTCTGTGAATCGCGGAGTGGCTTCAGGGGCGAAAGCCCTCGTTTTTTGGGCCCCAAATGTCGCGGCTGAACAGGCTGCGGAAAAAATCTCTCGTGTCGTCATTCTGAGCGAAGCGAAGAATCTCTCATCGATCTAAGTGCGTACAAAAAGAACAAAGAGTGATTCTTCGCTTCGCTCAGAATGACAACGTTTTTGAGTTTTTCTGAGGTCTGTTAAGCCGCGACCCACAAAGCGAATCGAGATATGATTAGGAAATTCGCTCAACGAAGCGTGATTTCCCTCATCTGCCCTACCCGGCCAGATCTACCTTCTGCAAATATTTCGGCACGGCCACGTTCCAGTGGAAGGCGGCTTCGATTTTCGCCTTGAGCGCCGCGGCGGCCTGCGGCTCTCCGTGCGTCAGATACGTTTGCCGCGGCGGCGCGGGCATTCCGCTCAACCAGCGCATCAATTCGCTCTGGCCGGCGTGCGCGGAAAACTGCCGCAGGTTAATGACCTCCGCGAGCACCGGAACATCCTCGCCCTGGATGCGCACGGTTTTCGCTCCCTGCTCCAGGTCTCGTCCGCGCGTGCCCTCGGCCTGAAACCCGGCCAGCAGAATCGCGTTCTTCGGATCGGGTGCGAGCCGCGCAATGTGGTGCAGCACGCGCCCGCCGGTGGCCATGCCGCTGGCGGAAACGATAATCGCGGGACCACGCACGTTATTGATTTTCTTGGAATCGTCCACGGTGCGCATGAAGTGCACGGTATGCGCGTCCAGCGGATTTCCTGTTTTCTCGTCCTCCGTGAAGTGCAGATCGTGGTCTTCGTGGTGGCGCAGATAAAGGCCGGTCACGCTGATGGCCATGGGGCTGTCCACAAAAACGGAGAGCCGCGGAATGCGGTTGGCGTCCTCTAGTTTGCGGATGATGTACAGAATCGCCTGGGTGCGATCGACGGCAAACGCCGGAATCACGATCTGACCGCCCCGCTTGGCCACGCGATTGATCACCTCGGCCATCGCGTCTTCCTGCGATCCCGCCGGGTGATCGCGATCGCCGTAAGTCGATTCGCACAGCAGAACGTCGCAGCGCGCCGGCGGCGCCGGATCTTTCAGGATCGGCTGGTCGTAGCGGCCGATGTCCCCGGAAAACAGCACTACGGTTTTCTTGCCGTTTTCGGTGATGGTCAGTTCCAGGCTGGATGAGCCCAGGATATGCCCGGCATCCTGAGGGCGCACGGTGAACTGCGGGGAAATGGTGAACGCGCCGCTGCGTGGCATTTCGCGAAACGCTTTCAGCACAGGATCGATATCGCCCGAGCTGTAAAGCGGCAGCGGCACCGCGTGTTTGCTGTATCCGCCGCGGCGCGCCTTGTCCGTGTCTTCCTCCTGCAGGTGCGCGGAGTCCGGCAGCAGAATGTTGCAGAGTTCGATAGTGGCCGCGTCGGCGTAGATCGGGCCGCGGAAGCCGTCGCGCACGAGTCGCGGCAAGTAGCCGGTGTGATCTAGGTGCGCATGCGTCAGCACGCACCAGTCAAAGCTCTCGGGATTCTCCGGGAGCGGACTCCAGTTGCGCAGGCGGAGTTCTTTCAAGCCCTGGAACAGGCCGCAATCCACCAGCAATCTTTTTCCTTCTGCTTCCACCAGATATTTCGAGCCGGTCACGGTGCCGGCCGCGCCTAGAAAAGTGAGTTGGGGCATAGGGGCGACATTCTAATGGAAGTTTTTGGCCGACGGGCGAAAAATCACCGGCAGGAATCGCGGAGCGAAGCAGAAGCGGAACACGGATGCAGAGCAGAGAAGCGCGAGCGGCCGCGGCAAAGTATGCGTGCGGAAGTGTGACGGAAACTCGGGCAATTTTTACGGCCTCATCCGAGTGGAATTTGTTTGGGATATTCGTTAAGATGTTTGCGGTCTGCCGAACCATCCGTAAGCAGTTCCGTTTTGTGACGGGCGTGTAGCTCAGCTGGGAGAGCGCATCCATGGCATGGATGAGGTCGCAGGTTCGATCCCTGTCACGTCCACCAATTTTTTTACCGTACGTCGGGTAGCGAACCAACCAAAATCGCATCTACGCCCTCGTTCTTTACGCTGTCCTGTTTCTTCCTTCACTGTAACTTCCTGGCCGCAAAGCTCGACAGACTGTCATCCGCCACGTCGTAGCTGATCTCGATCGGATTGCAGCAAACCTCGCAGTCTTCGACGTACGTCTGCCTCCGCTCGGAAAAATCCAGCACCATTGAAATTTGCTCGCCGCAATAGGGGCAGAAAAAGAAGTGCTCCATAAAGGTTTCGCGCCCCGATCCCTCTCGTCGCCGGCAAGCCGTAGTTGAAAAAAAACTACTCATCCACGATGAGTTTGCCGGTCATGCTGTCATGCCCTTTCGGAAACATGCTGCACGGCACCGAGCACTTGAAATCATAAGTGCCCGGGCGCGCCGCAACGAAATCAATCGTGCGGTCTTTGTGTTTCTCGACTTTGGCCTCGTCCTGCGGATGTTCGAACACCAGTCCGGGAGTGCCTTCCTGGCTTGCGCCCTCCGGATAGAGGCTCAGCGTCAGCCCGTGGGCGCGGTCGGCGCTGCTCAGCTTGATCTGGACACGCTCGCCGGCCTTCACGTGAATTTCATTGGGAACGAATTCGAACGTTTTGGCCGTGACTTCAATCACGTGTGGGGAATTCGAGCCCGCAGGACTCTGCGCGCCCGCCACCAGCGAGATCGAAAGAGCGGTGAAGAAAAAGGCCACGATCAGTTGAGCGGGTCGTCTCATGTTGTTCCTGTGAGAAGCAGTCCAGGGATGTCTGCAACCAACTGATTCAGATGCCCGGAGCCATCGCGGAGTTGTCGGCCAACAATGCTGCAGGCGCGGATTCACGAAGCCGCCGGCCTGCGCTAAGGTTCGTCTGAGGGCACGGGCGGAGTGCCGTAAGTATGAAAAGACTCGATGGTTTTCAGGCCCCAGGCCTGGCCTTTTTTGCGCTCCTCCTCGGTCCACACGACCGGCTTCCAATCGGGCGCGAGGATCAGCCGCGCGCCGGCATTGGACACTTCCACGCGATTGCCGCCGGGTTCGTACACGTAGAGGAAAAACGTTTGTTGCACGGCATGCTTGTGCGGTCCGGTTTCGATGAACACGCCGTTTTCCAGGAAAATATCGGCGGCGCGCAGAACATCTTCGCGCGAATCTACGGCGTAAGTAACATGATGGAAGCGGCCGCGCGTTCCGGTATGGTCGCGCGTGTAGGCGAAATCATAAGTCTTGTTGCAGACGGTCAGCCACATGCCCGCTTCCGTGCCATCATCCATCACGATCTGCTCGGTCAGCCGGCAGCCCAGGTAATCCTGAAAGAAGATGCGATTGGCCCTGATATCCACTGCCAGGCAATTCAGATGATCGAGCCGCCGCACGTTCACGCCGCGGGCAGGGAAGCGCATGGCCTGATTTTTTAATGCCGGTTTCAATTCTGGCGGCGCGTTGTACCACTCGGTTTCATAATAAATTTCCACCTGGTGTCCATCCGGATCGTGAAATGCAAACGCCGGGCCGTGGCCCAGATCGCCTTCGGTCCATCCGACTTCGTAGCCTGAGCCTTTAAGCGCCGCCACGCGCCTTTGCAGCGCCTGCGGGCTGCGCGCGCGGAACGCCATATGATTCATGCCGGATGTTTTTGCAGCCGTGAGTTTCAGCGTGTGGTGCTCGTAGTCGTCCCAGCCGCGCAGGTAGACGGAATCGCCCTGGCGCGCCGTTTCCGTCATGCCCATCACGTTGACAAAAAATTTCAGCGATGCCTCGGGCTTTGGCGTCAGCAATTCCAAATGGGCGAGATGTGCGAGGTCGTAGATCGGTTCGGGAGGCAACAAGTTTTTTCCTTTGGCGCTCGCTAAGGTTCCATCGCGCCCGGTTTCAAGTGAGCATTCTGCGCACCCGACAAATGCCAATCTGAAGACCGGCTCTACCCGGCTGACCTCGAGGACAGTTTCTCTTTCGTCGACGCTGTTTCAGCGATCGCGTCGGCCAGCTCTTTCCAGTTAAAGTCTCCGCCCTTGGCAAGCGGCAGAGAAAATTCGGCAATCACCCGCGCCAGCCAATCCTGCCGCTCGGCGGTCGCCAACGCGGTGAACGGTTCGAGGCCCGCATCGGTCACGGCCTGGGCCGCCTCGCGCATTTCCGCCGCGCGCCGCTTGCCGTGCTCGGCCACCCGGCTGATCAGGTAGCCGGGCAGCGCGCCGTCCCAGCCCATGCCCGGATACGTCGCGGCCAGGGAATCCAGCACTTCCTTCTCCGCGCCGTAACGCCGCGCGGTGAGCATGGACTCCACCGTGATCGCTTCCAGCCCTTTAATGATAATGCTGCGGCACATTTTGATGGCCGAAGCCACACCGACGCGTTCGCTGATCGGCCGCACGTTCATGCCGATCGCTTGCAGCCGCGGTGCGGCGGCCTCCGCGGCACGGCCGCCCAGCAACATCGGAACCTGGAGCCGCTGCGGCGCGACCGGCGCCATGACCGCCGCTTCGACGCACGTTGCCAGATAAGTTTCCATCCCGCCGGCAATCGCTCGTTTCGTTTCCGGCGAAACGGAATTGATGTCCAGATACAGTTGGTTGAGCGTCAGAAGCGGTGCGGCGTTCTCCGCGGCTTCCAATGCCGACGACGCCGTCACCGCCGAGATCACCAGATCCGCCTCGCGAATTGCATCCGCCAGCGTGTCGCAGGCTCGAACATTCGCCAGTTTCGCCTTATCCAGCATGCCGGCGCGCGCCGCTGCGGCGTTCAACAGAATGTCATAGGCGGCGACTTCGAAACCGGCCGCCGCGAAATCATGGCCGAAAATCCCGCCGGCTTCTCCAAACCCGATGAGCGCAATGCGGCGGATCTGATTGTCACTCATAGCGGCTCCGTGTTTTTGAGACTGGCGATTCCGTTGCGGACAGGGATGTTATCTCCCCAACCCTCGGGCTGTGAAGACCCTACTTTTTCAGTTGGAAGCAGATAGACCGGGGCCTTCAGAATCTTTTCGAGGATCCAGCCCCAGCCCGAACGCAGCACTTCGCCTGGCAACTTTACTTAAACCCTTTCCTTGCAACCGGGTCCCGTCACCCCTGTACCATTGCAAACCCGGTACCCGTGGCGCACAATAGTGATACGAAGGGGAACCATTCTCCTTTTGCGGTGTCTAATCCATTGAAGCGCCTACCAGTTGGTGAATTGGTAATTCATCGGCTGACAGGTTTCTGGTCGGGAGACCCAGTGGGCGGCTTCCACGTCTGTTGCGCAGGACACATGGCGAATGTCGCGCTGTTCCGCGGCCTTCGTTTCGTGCTAACAGGCAAGAGAGGCGGTAACCGTGTCTGACGTGGCGCGCGTCCTTCCGTGGTCGCAGGACGAAGCTGAACTCGTGACGGAACTTCAGGGTGGTTCCGGAGCGGCGTTCGACTGGCTGGTCACGCATTACTCGGGCCCGGTGTACGGGCTGGTCGCGGGCATGGTCGCGGAATCGAGCGACGCGGCGGACATCACGCAGGATGTGTTTTTAAAAGCCTTTCGGGGCATTCGCGGTTTTCGCCGGGGCAGTTCGCTGAAGACCTGGCTGTACCGGATCGCTATCCGGGAAGCGCTGAATCACCGGCGCTGGTTGTGGCGGCACCATCGGGAACAGGAGTCAATTGACGTGGAACAGGTGGAAGGCCACGCGCCGCACGAGATTGAAGCCGAGGGCGGCACGCCGTTTGACCTGGCCGCTTCGCATGAAGTGCAGCAGGCCGTGCAGCAGGCGCTTTTGAAGGTGCCGGAAGTATTTCGCAGCGCGGTGATCCTGCGGGATCTGGAAGGCATGTCGTACGAGGAAGTGGCGGAAGTTTTGACGGTAACCGTGGGCACGGTGAAATCGCGAATTTTGCGCGGACGCCGCATGCTGCGGGAAATTCTGGATCCCGTGCTGCGAAATCCGCACAGCGCGCACCCGCAACCGCGCGCGCCGCAAAAAAGGGAATCGATTTTGCACTCCACGCTGTTTTCTGCGTCGGAGGATCAACAAGCCAGCCGGACCGACACAACCGGCTGGGCGCAACCGTGCAAAGCGGGTGACGCTGAAGGGGGTGTCTCGTGAACTGCGAAAAGGTCCAAGAATTATTGCCCGGGTATCTGGACGGTTCGGTGCTGACCGGCACGTGGGCGAACACCCACGTATCCATCGGGCGCCATCTGGAGTCCTGTGCGGATTGCCGTGAAGAGTTGCGCGCTTATCAGGTTATGTCCTCGCTGATGTCCGGCGTTCAGCGCCCCGTTCCACCGGCGGATCTGGCGCTGAAGATCCGCGTCTCCGCTGCGCAGCGCCTATCGGACCGCACCTGGTTGCACTATACGCTCCGTGCGCGTACGCGCGCCGAGCTGGTCCTGAAAAATATTCTGGAGCCTTTGGCCATCCCAGCCACAGGCGGTTTCACGGTTGCCTTTGTGGTGTTCGTTCTCGTCTGCCAGCTGTTGGGCTTGGGCGTTCCGATGCGCGCGGATTCCAACGACTCGCCGACGAATCTGCTCCAGCCGGCGCGCCTGATGGCGCTCGCTCCATTCCCGATTACCGGCCTCGAAGAGTCCGGCCACGCCGGGCCGCACGCCCTGCTGGTGGAAGCCACAGTCAATGCGCAGGGTGAAGCGGTTAGCTACCGGATTTTGGCCGGCCCGGATACGGAAACCGTTCGCCGCCAGCTCGATCTGGTCCTGCTGTTCTCGCGTTTCCGGCCGCAGATGAGCTTTGGGCGCTTCACGGCCGGTGGCCGCGTGGTGCTTAGCTTCAGCGACATTTCCATTCGCGGATAGTTCTCATATCAAACGCCCGTCGCCGCCGCATGGCGGCGAACTGCGCTCCGACGGCCTGCAAACCTGTCCCTACTTAGTACCTACGTACTATAGCCATCCTGGTTACTCGCGTCCGACAATAGAAATACTCTGAGGGTACGGGAAACCCTCGCGTGCGGAGGCGCATTTTACCGGGATGCCATGACGCTCACGATCGAAAATCCATCGGACCGGAAGGGAACCGGAAACTCCGGCATGCCTTCCCAGAATTCCGCCGGCGGCTCCGGACCATCGCCGCGCTCCAATCCTGTTTGCCTCGAAGTTGGTGTAACCATTCGCAGCCTGCCCGGCGAGATGGGCGCGCTTTCCCAGCCGGTGCGCGAAGAAGCGCGCACTGTCATCGTTTTCGATAACGGCGCGGTCGTCCGCTCCACCAGCAATCTTCTGCTCGAGCAAAAAGTCATCCTTTCAAACCCCGCGGGCCGTGACGTGGTCTGCCGCGTTGCCGCCGGCCGCAACATGCCCAATCTCAAGGGCTACGTCGAACTCGAATTTCTGGAGCCGGTCAACGATTTCTGGAACATTCACCAGAGCGCCACTCCGGCTGCCGGTTCGGCTCCAGGCTCCCTATCGCCCGCGCAGGCTGAAATTGCGGCCTATGCCGCGCCGCCCAGCGCTCCCGCAGCTCCGCGCACCGTGGCTGCGCCGGAAATTCCCGCGAAGCAAATCGCCGGGCAGCCTGAGGCCGCGTCGACCGAAGGTAGCGGTCCAAATTTCGATGACATTCCCGGCCTGATCAGCATGCCGGTTTCCGCTGCGGCCACGGAATTGGAAGCCGCAACGGAAGTCGCGGACCGTGAAACGAATTCAAAAAATCGCGCCGCTGCGCCGGCGCCTCCGAACGCCGCGCGTCCGGCCGCAGCCAGCCGCCGAAACACGTCCGCAGAATCACAAATCGAAGCCCGCGAAACCGCTTCGGATAACGATATTCTTTCCATCCATTCGCCCGCGGCGGCTCCTGCGCGCGACTTCATGAGCAAAGGCCTGATGGCCTACGAGCAGGCACCCGCTGCCACAGAGTCGAACGGTCGCAAGCCCTTGATCATCGGTGTGGCAGCAGTCGTCCTGGTCGGTATCGGCGCATTGGTGTACCTAAAGGGCCGCGACACCACGCCCGATCCGGCGATGAATATGTCGGCCCTGACGCACCCGACCAATCCGCTGTCGGCCGCCGCGCCCACCACGACTCCGCCACCAGCTTCGGCTTCAGCGGAAGCCACGACCACCGAAACGCAATCGCAAACTCCGCCGGAACCAATTTCGGTCGAGCCCGCGCAGTCCGCGGCGCGTAGCCTTACCTCTGCAATCGTTTCGAACGCCGGCACCGTGGATTCGCATGCCGACTCGCGCTCCGAGTCGCAAAGTTCACGCCGCCCGGAAAAGAGCGTGCCCCCGAGCAAGCCCGCCGAATCGGCGCCCTCCCGGCGACCGGCGATTCCGAATTTGAAAATGAGCACTCCCAGCGCGCCCAATTCGAGTCTCGCGAACGCCTCCGAGGTTGCAGCCCCGGAAGCAGCCGCGAGTGCAACTCCGGCCGGACTGCTCACCGCGTCCGGGCGAGCTTCGAATCCTCCGATCGCACCGCCCTCCGCTCCCGCGCCCATCGCGCCGCCGCCGGTAGTCGCCAAGGTAATTCATGAACCCACGCTGCTTTCTTCGACGCGCCCGGAATATCCGGCGACGGCTAAGGCGTCGCGCGTGCAGGGCGATGTGAACGTCCTGGCGGAGATCGATGCCAGCGGAAAAGTGACCGGCGCACGCGCGCTGACGGGTCCGCTGCTGTTGCGCCAGGCGGCTGTCGATTCCGTGCGGCAATGGAAGTACGCACCCGGCACGATGGATGGCAAACCCACGCCTTCGCAGGTGACGGTGAATATCACTTTCCGCATGAACTAAGCGCTGTGCATCGCGCGGGTCTTCGCTTGTTTTCTTCTCAACATTGCTCCCTCGACTAGTACAACCTGCCTGACCGATTAACCTTCCAACTAGAGAAGGGTTTCTTGACTGGCCACACCGGGCCTTGTAAATTCAAGGACAGGGTGAGTGGACGATTGCGCTGCGGGTTTCGCCATAGTCGAATTGCGGGCAACGTGTTCCTGGGAGCGGCAATTCTCGCAGGCGCGTGTCTGCCGTTTTGTGCACGCGCGCAGGGCACCCGGCCGTCCTCCCAGTCTTCCTCCTCAGGCTCGGCAGCAGCGGAAGCGAGTCACCGCACGGTCACCGTTGACTCGCGCGAGCAGCTTTTCGCGGTGATCTGCGCGCTCGATGCCGCCGGTTTTGAGGCCGGCGCGAGTTCGGCCAGCGATACACCGGGGCGCATTCAACTGCGGAAACGCATGCAGGGCTTGCAGGGTCCAGCGGTGGACGCGCTGCGCAAGTATTACACCGAGCACGCGCTCGGCGACCCGGCCGCCACGTTCTCGCGCTTCGTCACGTTTGCGCTGGTCGCCGGACCTCCTCCCGATTTCAAATTTGAACTGCGCCGCGACGATCTCCCGCCCGAAGCGCTGACGCTGGACGGGTTCAACGCCATTCTGGCGAATTTTTACCGCGAAGCGAATATCGAGGAAGGCTGGAAATTCTACCAGCCGGATTACGAGCGCGGCGTGGAGAGCCTGCGCGCTCCGGTTTCGGATCTGGTGTTCACGGACTCCAACTATCTTCGCGAAATTCTGCGCTCCAACACGCGGCGTTCCTTTTCCGTCTACGTGGAGCCGCTGGCCGGCGGGAAAACGTTCTTCAAAACATTCGGCGATCAGTACTCGCTGGTGGTGCGGCCCAGCGCGGATCCGCCGATGGACGATATCCGCCACTCGTTCCTGCACTTCCTGCTGGACCCGATCGCCATCCGTTACCGCGTGCAGGCTTCGCGCACTGCGCCGCTGCTGGAAATTGCCGCGCGCGCGCCGCAGTTGCCCACCGATCTGCGAGACGATCTGTCCGGCTTTTTTGACGAATGTCTGGTGCGCGCGGTGGAGCTGCGCTTGCGCCATCTTCCTCCGGTCCAGCTCGCAGCTGCGATCGACGAAGCCGAAGGCAGCGGCTTCGTCCTGGTTCGATCCATTTATGCGGGGCTCTCCGGTTTTGAAAAATCCGAGCCGGCGATGGGCTACTACCTGCCGGATCTGATCAAAGGCATTGATGTGGATGGGGAGCAGCGCCGTCTGCGCGCCATAAAATTCGCGGAAGCCGCTCCGCCCAGCGCGCCGCCGGATCACGCCCAGGCGGCGGCCAAGCCGGCGTCGTCCGATCCGATTGAAGAAGATCTCGCCGAGGGCCAGCGCCAGATCACAGCCCGCAACGGCGCGGCCGCCGCGGCGGCCTTCGAGCGCGTCCTGGCGGCGAGGCCAGAGGATGAACGCGGCACGTATGGACTGGCGGTGGCTTCTGCTTTGCAGGGACGTCCCGACCAGGCCCGGGAACTTTTTACGCGAGTCATCTCAGCGGCGGAAAATCCGCTGGCGGACAAGAGCGCGCATCCGGATCCGGCCAATCTTTCGTGGTCGCATATTTATCTCGGAAGAATGTACGATGTAGAAGGGAAACGAGACTTGGCGGTGCTGGAATATCGGGCGGCGCTGGCGGTATCGGGAGCGCCGGATTCGGCACGGACCGCCGCACAACGGGGAGTGGACACAGGGTATCAACCGCAAACGCGCGACACGTCACGGGAAAAATCCCCGGACGGCAAGTAGCACTTTTTTAACTGCGCCTCCCGCTGCGCGTAGGGTGCGGCAAGCGACGCAGGGCAACATGCAAACCCACTCAGGGTGCGTGATAGCACTCTGAGAATTATCTCGCTGAGGAGATTCCTATCATGAAGGCAATTCTGTTCAAGTTCCCGGCGGCGCTGCTGGGCCTCTCACTTGCGATGTGCTTCGGACCGAGCGTCTCGGGCGCCCAGTACGGTGGTGGCGGGGCGTCTTCCCCGCCGATGCAGACGCAGAATGCACCAGCTGCAAAGGAAAAGGATTCGGGAAAGCCGCAAAAGGTGAACAAAGCGGAAGAAGCCGCCTACAAAAATGTCCTCGCGGCGCAAGGCGGCGATCCGGCCGCGCAAATTCCGATCCTTGAGGATTTCATCACTAAATTTCCTCAGAGCCGCTACATCGGCGGAGTGTACGGGTTGCTGACCACCGCCTACTACGCGACCGGAAATACCGACAAGATGTTCGCCTCCGGCGCCAAGGCGCTGGAACTCGATCCGGACAACGTCGACGTGCTGGCCCTGCTGGCCATGGCCATTCCGCGCCGTGTGAAGCCCACCACGCCGGACGGCCCGCAACAGCTGCAGAAGGCCGAAGTCTACGCGCACCATGCCATCGAACTGATTCCCAACATGCCCAAGCCGGCCACGGTCGACGATGCCGACGTTTGAGAAAGCCAAGAACGACAAACTTTCGCTGTGCCATAGCGGCCTCGGCCTGTTGAATCGACTCACCAGAAGTGGGAAGATGCCCGCACCGAGCTTAACTCAGGCCGTGCAACTGGCCTCCAGCCCAGATCCGGTGGACTACTACTTGCTTGGTAACGCTGACGCGCAGGCCAGCTACATGAACGGCGCGATTGCCGCGTATGACAAGTGCGCCGCGACCGGCCCGCTGATCGCCCAGTGCAAGGCTCGCGAAGAGGCGATGAAGAAGGACCTGGCGTCGGGAACCAAGCTGAGCCGGGATTAATTCGACACGCCCATGGCCATCACCGAGATCGCGGAATTGGAGTCACTCCTCGGACACCATTCCGCGATCCTCGCTGGCTTCTGCAGGCCCTGATGCATAGCTCGCGCATCCCCGAACGCACCCCGGAAGAGCCCTCCGAAAGCAACGAGAAGCTGGAATTTCTGGGTGACGCGGTTCTTGAACTGGTGGTGAGCGAAGAACTGGTTCTGGCATTTCCGGACTGGAGCGAAGGGCAGCTTTCCAAAAGCCGCGCACGCCTGGTAAACGCCACCGCGATTTCTCTTTCCGCGCAACGGCTGGGCATCGGAAAATCATCTGCAGCTGGGCCGCGGCGAAGAAAAAACCGGCGGGCGCACCAAGCCCGCGCTACTGGCCGACGCCTACGAAGCGGTGATCGCGGCGATTTATCTGGATGGCGGTCTGGAAGCAGCGCGCGGGTTCATCCGCGCGCACGCTGGTGGAGGGCGCGATCGTGGTGGAGGCCGAGCGCCTGGGCCACACCGATCACAAGTCCGCGCTGCAGGAATTTTTGCAATCGCGGGGCAATGGCGCCGGGCTCGCTACCACGTCGTCGCGGAGACCGGCCCGGATCATCAGAAAACGTTTCGCGTGGAAGTGCGCATCGCCGGCGTAATCCCAGCGCGATGGGCGGCGGCCGCACCAAAAAAGAAGCGGAGCAGTCCGCGGCCATCGCCGCCCTGATACAATTGGGAGCCGAGGAGAACTGAGGAACGCAGTGACGTCTGAAACCGCACAGGCCGTGGAAACGCGCGAGGCACGCGCCGCGCATCGCGCCGAATCGCATCCGGCCACGGTGCGCGAGTACATCGAATCGCTGCTGGTCACCGTGATTCTGGCGCTGTTCGGCACCACGTTCGTCGTGCAGGCGTTCAAGATTCCGTCGCAATCCATGGAGCCGACGCTGCTGGTCGGCGATCATCTGCTGGTCAACAAATTTATTTTCGGCGGGCGCGGCCATTGGTACGACCATGTTCTGCCGTACCGCGAAATTCGCCGCGGCGACATCATCGTCTTCAAGTTTCCGTTTCAGGATCATCCGCACTACGTCAAGCGCGTGATCGGCATTCCCGGCGACCGCGTGAAAATCGTGGACCAGCAGGTGTACGTCAACGGAAAGCGCATCATTGAGCCGTACATCGTGCGTGATCCCGCCGCGCCCTACGATCCGTTTGGCGATAATTTTCCGCCGCGCAGCCCGCAATACCTGCAGGCCAACATGCAGCCGGAGTGGGCCGACGAAATTTTTAACTACATCCACGACGGCGAAATCGTCGTGCCTCCGGAAAAATATTTCGCCATGGGCGACAACCGCGACCATAGCTGGGACAGCCGCTTCTGGGGCTTCGTCGATCGCGACGCCGATCATGGGCCGCCCGGTGGTCATCTACTGGTCCGTGATGGGCGATCATGATGACGGCTCGGACCGCAATGTCAATTCCTGGGTCCTCAATCTGCTCGATACGGTTTTGCACCTGCCTTCGCGCACCCGCTGGTCCCGCATGCTGCATGAAGTTCACTAGCCGTAGCACAGCGACTCTTCGCTGTGCGGGGTTGTACGCGTACAGTCCGGCAACTCTCACTGGCATCTGCAAAAGGCGCACAGCGAAGAGTCGCTGGGCTACTCCTGTCCGCTCCACGATGCGTTCTGAATCACCTATAAACCCCCAGCGTGATTTAGCTCCGCCCGGAGCTTTTCTTCTCTCCCGCCTTTTGCAACAATCCTTGCGTACGCGATGACCACTCGAAAATGGCTGCGACTTCTCTTGATCGGCGGCATGTTGCTGCTTGCCGCGAGCTTTGGCTTTTCGCGGGCCTTGCGCTCCGGCGCCGTCCGCCGCTACCTCATTGCGCATCTGGCGGCCAGCTTCGGGCGGCCGGTCGATGTTGCCTGGTTTGATTTCAGCCTGCTGGACGGCGCGCGTATCGAAGCGCACCAGGTCAGCGTTTCGGACGATCCGCAGTTTGGCAGCGAATATTTTCTGCGCGCGGACACCTTGACGGCGGGACTGCGATGGACGTCGCTGCTCGCCGGGCGCTTCGAGTTCGGCTCCGTATCGCTCTCCCGCCCCAGCCTAAACGTGGCGCGCGACGCCGAAGGCCGTTGGAATATCGACCGTTGGCTTCCGCCTGCCGTCCCGTCCTCCACTCCGCAGGCATCGCGCCCGGGATTCGTCGGCCCCATGGCGCCATCGGGATACGTGCACGCCACGCGCCCCGCGCGGATCGACGTTGACGGCGGCCGGATTAATTTCAAACAGGGTGACGATAAAAGCCCCTTCGCGCTCGTCGACGTGACTGGGCGCGTCGAGCAGAGCGACGCCGGCCGGTGGCAACTCGACCTGGAAGCCGCGCCGATGCGCGCGGGCGTCGAGTTGCAGGACATCGGCATGCTGCGGCTGCGCGGGTCCATTGCAGGCACCACTTCACGCCTGCAGCCCGCCGATCTGAATCTCACTTGGCGCGCCGCGTCCTTGGCGGACGCGCTACGTCTCGTGCGGCAGAATGATTACGGGATGCGCGGGCAGCTGGCGCTCGATCTGCATGCGCGCATCGGTCCGGGGGAAAACCCCATCCCGGGCAGAGCCGAATCCAGAGCGGCTACGTGGTCCGTTTCCGCGGCGGCGCGGCTCACCGGCATTCACGGGTGGAGGCTTCCCGGGCATAACGCGGATCCGGCGGCCAATGTTTTGCTGGAAATGAACTGGAAGCTTGGCGAGCGGCGCGCCGAAATCCCAAAGCTGGTGGTCGAACTGCCGGAGTCCCATCTGCAGGGCCGCGCGGAGTTGGAGTGGGCGCACGGGTTCGAACCGCAATTGCAGATTGATCCTTCCACCGTGGCGCTGAGCGACGCGCTTTCCTGGTACCGCGCGTTGCGGCCCGATGTGGCCGACGATTTAAAGGCTGACGGCGTTCTGGACGTGAATCTGAAGCTGGGCGGATGGCCGCTCGGGGCGCAGCAGGGAACCATTACCAGCGCCGGCGGATCGTTCACGGCAAAAGCTTTCGGCGGTCCGCTGAAAATCGGCGAACTGAAAGCCGGCGTGTCTCACGGCGAAATTGATTTCGCTCCGACAACGATCTCCATGGCTTCGCCGCCTGTAGTTGCAAATCCTGATGCCGAACCCGATGACGGCGCGCCGCGAAATTCTTTCGTTCTGCAGGGCTCTCTCCTGCCGCGAGCCAATGGCGAGTTTCGCTGGCCGCCTGACTGGACGTTGTCCGTCGAAGGTTCCACCGCGCGCGTGCAGGACTGGGTGGCCCTTTCTTCCGCTTTTGCCCAGCCGGTGAATTCTGGCTGGGCGGCCTCTGGCGGACTCGCCGTGAAAATGCGCGGCACGCGCCTGGCGGTTCCGCCCATCGTGCCGGGCGTACTGCCTGCGACCATGATGTGGACTATTCCCTGGCGCGGCACCATGGATTTCACGGACTTCACGCTGGCGCCCGCGTATTTGAACCAGCCGCTGCGCGTGCCCAGGGCTCACGCGGAATTCGCGCCGCTGCAGCGTACCGTTACCTTGGCGGATGCGGAAGCATTCGGCACGCTGTGGCACGGTTCCGTGGGAAGAAAATATTCGGACGCCCATTGGACGTTCGATCTTTCCGCGGATCATCTGGACGCCTTGGAGATGGATCGCTGGCTGGGTCCGCGTGCGCGCCCAGGTTTTCTGGCACGATTCACCGGATCAAATTCCTCCACCGCGACGGCATCTCCGGCCGAGAATGCCCTGGTTACGCGCCTGGCCGCGCGCGGCCGCCTGCGTGTTGCGTCGCTCGATGTCCCGCCCATGCATCTTGCACATCTCGATGGCGACGCGGAAATCGCCGGGCGCGAAATCCAAATCCGAAAGGCCACCGCTGATTTCTTCGGAGGAAAAATCTCCGGCGTGCTCGACGCGCAATTGCGGCCCGATCCGACTTACGATTTTGACGGTCAGGTCGATCGCGTGGACCTCGCCGCTCTTGGCGCCCCGGTGCCGTTCCTGGCCGATCGCCTCGGCGGAAGCGCCTCCGGAGCGCTGCGGATCTCCGCGCACGGGATCGGGCGCCAATCCCTGGTGGGCTCCTTGCGTGGGCAGGGAACTCTGAATGGGCGGAACGTTCAACTGCGCGGCCTCAATCTTTCGGCCGTGTTTCCGGGCGCAGCTTCGGAAGACGACGCGGGCAGCTTCGGATCTGTAGCGGGCAATTACCGGATCGAAAACGGGGGCATCGAACTGTCCGGCTGGGTGCTGGATCATCCGCGCGGCCGCCTGCAGGCCGAGGGGCGAATCGATTTCAATCATGCGTTGAACATCCGGGTTCATCCGTCGATCTTTCAGGCCGCCGCGAATGCCGCAGCGGTCTCGCCCCCCACGTTTGTGCTCGGCGGAACGATTGAAAGTCCCAAAGTTATTTTGCCGTCTGCCATTCCCAAACCGGCTGCGCGCGCTGCGGTTCGGTAACCTCCCGCTTCGCCGCGCTAAATGGCGGAACGCCTATGCGCGTCGCGCGGCACGCGGACAGAATTGGGGAAGCGCGGAGTGAAAAAATGCGAAACCATCCAGGCTGCGGTCCGTACTTTTGCATCCTACGATTCATGAAATCGCCCAGAACAGGCAGGCGCGCATGACCTGCGTCGGAAGCGTCGCTCGCGTCACCGTGGTTTCCGTCGCTCTGCTGGCGTGTGCGGTTGGATCGCGGGCTCAATCTATTTCAGCGGCCAAGCCGGCAACTTCCCAAAATCACAAAAGCGCGGCAACTTCCCAGAGGGTATCTCTGGCGCCGCGTTTCGTTCCGGGCCAGACTTTCCGCTATCAAGTGGAATTTGAAACCACCACCAACACAACGCGATCTGGGCTGACGGTCGATCCGGAGGGCCCCACCAGCCTGGTGGTGGACTGGAACGCGGCCGTGCGCATGGACGTCCTGGCGGCAGGAGCCGATTCGCCCGGCGGGATCCGACTGCGAACCACCTATGAGAAATCTTCGGCCACGATCAACAGCGACACGTTCGATCCGGCTGCCGCTCAAACCAGCGAGCAGTACAGGAGCCTCGAAGGGAAAGTGGTGGAATTCACCATCGATGCGTCAGGAAACGTGAAGTATGTCGCCGGCATCGAGGGGCTGGTCGATTCGCAGAAGGCGGCACAATCGGCGCGCGAATGGATCGCCCAGGTCAGCGCCAGCGGAGGCGCGCCTCCTGGCGGTGTGGCCGTCGGGCAGAAGTGGACCTCCGAGCAGCCGGCGGATTCGTTGCCCATTGCCGGCCTCGTCTGGCATACGGACTCGGAATACCTTCGCAGTGAGCCGTGCCACCCCTCGAACCCGGACGTTCCGGACGCGCCGCCGTCTGGCGAAAAGATGCGCGTAGCTCCGGATTGCGCGGTGGTCCTCGCCAACCTCAGCCTGATCCGCTCCAAAACGGCGCGCGGGTTAACTCCCGCGGAGCTTCGTAAGAACGGCGTTACGTCTGCCGGGAAATGGACCGGCTCCGCGCAGAGTTTGGTGTACGTGTCGCTCGATACGGGCATGGTGGTCAGCGCCACGCAGACCAGCACCGAAGAAATGGATGTGACTCTGACCTCCAATCACGACACATCCATGCGGTATGCAGGAACCATCTCCTCGCGCTCTCACGTAACGCTGTTGGCGAATGGCGATGGCGGAAAATAAAGGTTTCGTCGCTCGCCAGCACGGTAGCCGCCAGGCTACGTGGAGCCGACTTCACGGAAGCTGAGTCTTGAAACCCTCTTTACTTCCTAACCTTCGCATTGTATATGCTTTGCGCTCAAGCTTAAACCGGTAAGGTCACCTCCACCGAGCACGTGGGAATCGTGCTTTGTGGGTAGTGCCCCCCGTCATGTTTGCAGTTACAGTACTAGTGAACAGAAATGGACTCGCGCCGCGCACGAAACCAATATTGCGCCAAAGGCGCTCCGTTTGAGCGGACGGATCGCCCGTAAGTTACTGAAATCAGTAAGTTTGTTTGCTGCATGCAGTTGTCCTTTGGGTGTCTCTGATTCTCTTCAAATTCCGAGCGGGATGCTTCAAAATGGTTACATTCCGTTGCCTGGTCGAGCTTAGAGAAGTCCTCTGTTGTTGATTCTAAGCGAGTTGGATGGTGCCTCAGTTTGGTTTCCCAATGGCGCTTCAAGTGCCTTCCATCCAGCGGGGATTTCGGGCTCACAATTTGCAATGGGGGACTGGGTATGAAATCGATAAAGATGCTTCTGGCGAGGCTTTGGAAAGAGCAGAAGGCGCAGGACATGGTCGAGTATGCCCTGCTGTTGATGCTTGTGGGCCTGGCCATCGCGGCGACGGTCAGATCCACTGGGAGCCGTATCGGAAGCACCTATTCCAACTCCGCATCGCAAGTGAAAGCCACCACTACGACGACGACCGGTGGGAACAACGGGGGAGACGGCGGAGACGGTGGGGGCGATGGCGGTCGTGATGGCGGCGGTCGTGATGGCGGCCGTGATGGCGGCGGTCGTGATGGCGGGCGGGGCTGAGACCGCGGGAAGCGAGGCTTTCTTCGTTCGTTCCCGCACGTAATAATCAAACGAATTCAACGCCTGATTCTGCGCCTTTCAGGTTTATTGATCTTACCTGCGTTATAATAGCTGGTTGCGCCCGGGCATTTGCAAGAGCCGTGTGGTCTGCCAGCGATGAACTTCAAACTCATGAGCGACTACGAGCCTCGCGGCGACCAGCCAGAGGCCATTGAGCAGCTCTCGCGAGGCATCGATGCCGGCGAAAAGCATCAGGTGTTGCTCGGCGTCACGGGTTCGGGCAAAACCTTCACCGCGGCGAAAGTAATTGAGCGGGCCAACCGCCCGGTGCTGGTGCTGGCGCATAACAAAACGCTCGCCGCGCAACTCTACAGCGAATTCAAAAGTTTCTTTCCGCAGAACGCAGTCGAATACTTCGTCAGCTACTACGATTTCTACCAGCCGGAGGCTTACATTCCGGCGTCCGACACGTACATCGAGAAGGAATCCACGATCAATGACGAGCTGGACAAGCTGCGCATGAGCGCCACGCGCTCGCTCTTCGAGCGCCGCGACGTCATCGTGGTCGCGTCTGTCTCCTGCATTTACGGCATCGGCTCGCCGGAAGCGTACTACGGCATGCTGCTGATGGTGGAGAAAGGGCAGAGCACTTCGCGCGAGCCGCTGCTGCGCAAACTCGTCGATATGCAGTACCAGCGCGCCGAGGATTTGCGCCGCGGCACGTTCCGCGTGCGTGGCGATCGCCTGGAGGTTTATCCGCCATACGAAGACAACGCCTACGCCATCGAATTGTGGGGCGCGCAGGTGGACAACATCCGCCAGATTGATCCGCTCACGGGCGCGGTGCGCTCCGGGCAGAACGATATTTCGAGGCTGACGATTTATCCCAAATCGCACTACGTGATGCCCGCCGAGCAGCGCGAGCGCGCGATCAAAACCATCCTGGAAGAGCTGGACTGGTGGAAGCCGGAACTCGAGAGGCAGGGCAAATTCGCGGAGGCGCAGCGCGTCTGGCAGCGCACCATGTTTGATATTGAGATGATGCGCACCATCGGCTACTGCCACGGCATCGAGAATTATTCGCGGCACATGTCCGGCCGACTGCCGGGCGAAGCTCCGCCGACGCTGCTCGATTATTTTCCGCAGGATTATCTGCTGTTCATTGACGAATCGCACCAGACCGTTCCGCAGCTTCACGCCATGTATCACGGCGACCGTTCGCGCAAGCAGACGCTGGTGAATTACGGTTTCCGCATGCCCTCGGCGTTGGATAACCGCCCGCTGAATTTTGAGGAATTCGAGCATCGCACCGGGCAGGTGCTTTATGTCTCGGCCACGCCCGGCCCATATGAGTTGACGCGTTCCGCCGGAGTGGTGGTCGAGCAGGTGATTCGCCCCACGGGCCTAGTCGATCCACAGATCGAAGTGCGTCCGGTGAAAGGCCAGGTGGACGATCTGCTGGAAGAGATTCGCAAACGCGCCGAACGCAACGAACGCGTTCTGGTCACCACCTTGACCAAGCGCATGTCGGAAGATCTCGCCGAATATTTCACGGAGACCGGGGTGCGCTGCCGCTACATGCACTCGGAAATCGAAACGCTGGAGCGCATTCGAATCCTGCGCGACCTGCGACGCGGGGAGTTCGACGTTTTAATCGGCATCAATCTCTTGCGGGAAGGTCTCGACTTGCCGGAAGTTTCCCTCGTCGCCATTCTCGACGCCGACAAGGAAGGTTACTTGCGCAGCGCCACCGCGCTGATTCAGACCATCGGCCGCTGCGCGCGCCACGTCGAGGGCCGCGCCATTCTTTACGCCGACCGCATGACGGGTTCGATGGCGCAGGCGATCGAGGAAACCAACCGCCGCCGCGCCAAGCAGGTCGCCTACAACGACGCCAACGGCATCACTCCGATGTCCATCATCAGGTCCGTGGACATGAAACTCGCTGCGATCGTCGAAGCCGACTATGTCACGGTTCCCGCCGAGGATTTTGCCGATGCGGACATTACCAGCGAAACGAAACTCGGCGAAGTGCTCGCGCAGCTTGAACTGCAGATGCGGGAAGCCGCCAAGAAATTCGAGTTTGAGCGCGCCGCCGCCCTCCGCGACCGCATCCGAACGCTGAAGCAACGCGACCTCTCGGGATTCTTTTCGGCGGCGGCCGAACCGGCGCCCAGGGAAGTAAACTAGGCGGCCAGCGTTGAGGATCTAAAGACCGCCGGCCAAAATGCGATTGCAATTTCATATTAGCTAAGCTAAGCTGACTTAGCTAAGGTCGTCCCATGCCCACCATAACCATCCATCAAGCCAAAACCAATCTTTCCAAGCTGATCGAGCGTGCAGCGCAGGGAGAGGAAATCATCATTGCCCGTGGTTCAAAGCCCGTGGCGCGATGCTGGTCCCCGTCGGAGCGGTAAAAGGGAAGCGCCAGCCAGGCTCTTTAAAGGGCAAGCTGGAGATTGGGCCGGAATTCTTTGAGCCGCTCTCCGACGAAGAACTCTCGCACTGGGAGTAGCTGCTTGCGAGCCTTATTGGACACCACGCATTGATCTGGTGGTTCTCAGACGATCCTTCCTTGCCACTCACCGTACGCGCAATTATCGCGGATACCGATCACACGCTGTTAGTGAGCGCCGCTTCGGCCTGGGAACTGGCGATTAAATATCAGCTGGGGAAAGTTCCCTAAAGTCGCCGATCTCGTATCGATTTCTCGGGCCGAATCAACCGCGAGGGATTTCAACTTCTGCCCATATCCGCGGAACACGGAATTCGTGCAGGCCTGCTGCCAGGTTTGCACAAGGACCCATTCGACCGGATGCTCATTGCCCAATCCCTGGCAGAAAATATTCCTGTAATGAGCAACGATCGGGCTTTGAGCTACGGTGAAACAGTCTTCGAGTGGGCGGCGCTTTACGGTACAGACTGCAGTCAGTTTGAAATGATTGTGCGTCCCACCCAGCCCCGACTGAATTCCGTGCTGCCTAAGCCGTCTCACAAATCGCGTTCGCGGAAATGGTAGATCGCGATTCCCAGAGCGACCAGCAAATAGAAGCAGGCATAGCCCACCATCGCGCCGCTGGGAATGGAAACGTCGGAGAAGGGCGAGAACTGCAGCGATCCGGAAAGCGGCGACTCCATTTCAAACGCCGCGCGGCGCCACAGGGCTTCGCTGGGCATAATCAGGCTGGTCAGGATGCCGACCATCGCCAGTCGCGAGCCCTCGGTGAATCCGCTCATCTGCTCGAGCCAGCCGCCCAGGAATGCCACGCCCAGCAATCCGAGCGTGACCACGCCGCTGGTTAGCGTGGAAAACCACGTGCCGAACATGAACGTCACCGAGAGCGCGACCACACACTCCAGAAACACCAGCAGGGAACCGCGCAGCGGATGCTGCGCCAGCACGCCCCCGATCCAGTAGCCCTCCGCGATCGTGCCCCAGAACGTGATTCCCACATACACCGCAGCCATGGCCACGAATCCCAGCCACTTGCCGACCAGAATCTGCCAGCGATCCATCGGCTTCATCGCGATCGCGTAAATTGTGCCGGAGCTGATCTCGCCCGCAATGGTGTCGACCGAGGTGAGCGTGGTCATGACCACGGCCAGCAGGTCCACCGTGTACAGCCCGATGATCAGCATGGCGCTGATCACCTGATAGCGCAAAAATGGCGGCACCGAGGAATTTTTCAAGTCGCCCACCTGGAACCGCAAGCCGATGCCGAATACCACCAGGAAACCGATTCCGGCCAGCAGAGCGGTCCACAGAATTTTCTTGCGGGCCGCTTCGCGGAAAGTGATGCCCGCCATGATCAACACGCCCATATCAGAAACCCCGATCCTCGCCCATCACGCTGATGAAAAGTTCCTCGAGAGACATCCGCTGGGGAGTGAACTGGGAAACCTCGGCGCCGGATTCGACCAGATAGCGCAGGATTTCGGGAAGTACGGCGCGTGACTCGGCGGTCATCTTCAGCCGTTCCTCGTCCACCTCGACCGAATGACCCCAGCGCGAAAGCCCCGCAACACATTCCGGCGAAAGCTTTCGCGCGCGCACCTCGACGCGCACGGCTTCCTCGTTTTGCGTACGCATGTCCCGGCTGGTGACCACCTGGCCCTCGCGAATGAAAACCACGTGATCGCAGGTGATTTCGATTTCGCTCAGCAGATGCGAATTCAGAAACACGGTGGCGCCGCGATCGCGCTGCGCGCGAATGATGTCGCGCACCATGCGGCGGCCCAGCGGATCGAGCCCGGAAGTCGGCTCGTCCAGGAAAATAATATCGGGCTCATGCACCAGCGCCTGCGCCAGCCCGGCGCGCTGCATCATGCCCTTGGAAAAATTCTGCAGGCGTTTGTTTTTATGCGGCGTGAGGCCCACGAGGTCAATCAGCGCGGGAATGCGCTTGGCCAGTTCGTCGGAGGGAACGCCGCAGAGGCGCCCGTGCAGGTGAATCAGTTCCGCAGGAGTAAGCCACTCGTAGAAGCGGAAATTTTCCGGAAGAAATCCGATTTTGCGGCGCGCCTCCACATTGCCGGAGGGAGCGCCTAGAACGTAAGCCTCGCCGCTGGTGGGCTTGGAAAGTCCCAGAAGCATTTTGATCGACGTGCTCTTGCCCGCGCCGTTTGGTCCCAGAAAACCGAAGATTTCGCCGCGCCCGACGGTCAGGGTAAGGTCACGCACGGCGACCTTTTCCCCAAACGCCTTGCGCAGATTTATTGCCTGTACCGCGAAATGATCCTGCTGGGACAGAGTTGGCTCCCCGTTCCTTCCCTATTGTTTCGATGAAATTTACTTCAAGGAATCGGCCAGCGGAATCGCCTGGCTGGAATCCCCGAACCCGGTGAGCGAGTAAACGATTCCGTTCTTGGTCCAGATCAGGGCATATCCGGGGCCGCCGCGGCGTCCGGCCATGCTGAGCAGCGTGCCGTCGGTGCCGTTCACTTTCACCACCTGATAGGAGCGCAGCGCACGCGGGACGGCGAGCGTCAATGTAGCTTTCCAGTCAATCGTGTGCAGGAAATCGCTGGCCTGCTGTGGCGTCATGCCCGCGGTTTCCAGGCCGATTTCCGCCAGCCCGCTGACGTCCAGGCCGCTCGGCACGCTGACTTCCGGATCGGGCCCTTCGCGCAGGCGCACGCAGTCGCCAAACTCGGTCGTCGTCGGCGAGGGGCCGACCACGTTATCCGAAACCACTTTGCTGGCGGTCGCCGGGCCGGGGCAGTTGCCGTATTGCACCTGCACGGAGCGCGGCACGTTCACTCCCACCGTGGTGCCGTCAATCGACTGGGGCAACGAAAGATCGGGATGTCCGGCCTCGGTGGCGATGGCCTGCAGGCGGGCGCGGTCCACGGCGACCGCGATTTTGTGTACGCCACCCACTGTAATTTGCGGCGTGTCCTTGCGCATGCTCAGCAGTTGCACGGGAAAGCCGGCCATCTGTCCTGCGGCGGCTGCATCAGCCACGGTGTGATCCTCTTCGTTGGTCTCCACCTGCACTTTATCGGAAATCATTTGCGTGACCATCTGGTGCAGCGAGGGGTTCGCGTTGGTGTCTACATAAGGCGAAAAATCCGCGTTCACCGCCTGCACTTTCTGCATGCGCAGCGATTGCAGCGATCCGAATGCCAGATTTCGCACGGCCGGAATGCTGAAGGCTCCGACCACAATCACCAGGACAATGAGAACCAGCCAGACAGCTCGGTTCGATGACGGGGCAGTTGTCATTGCATGTTCCTCTTTCGACTTCACATAATTGCCGGATGTACACACGGCTGCGAGACGGTAAATTAGCAAAGGAACCTGAAATTTACATGAAGATGTACGGTTGCCGGGAAGCCGACGGAATTTCACTGGTACGCGCAACAAAAGGGAAGAATCCCCGGCCGGGAAATTAAAGTTTCTGCAATTTGGAAGTGGCGAAATCGTGCACCAGGATCTGCGGATTGCGCATGGCCTTCCGGACGGCTTCCTGCCAGGATGCGGGAAGTTTTTCCACGCTGCGGCCGTCGGCAATCAGGACGTCCGCGTTACGGCAACCGGCAACCAGCGCCGGTTCCACTTCGAACTGAAAGATCCACACGGCATGGCCAATAGTTGAAAACCCGATGAGCGTTCCTAAAAACGGGATAGCTTCTCCGGCCGTGCGCAAATCCGGCGCGCCTTGCATCGTCCACGCCGTGTCCGCGATCACCGCGACGTTGCGCTTCACGCTGGATGGCAGCATGCGCTCAATTGCGGCCAGCATTTCGGGAGATGCGTTCGCATTCGCCTGTGCTGCGAGGAGCAGGAGGCGGCCGTCAGGCCGGACGATAGCGATGGAGCCCCGGGCGGCCTGCTCGCGTACGGACTCGAAAGCCTTCTCCCAATCCGGAGCAGTGGGTTTGACGGTGTCGGAAAAATCCGGCTGGGTAGACAGGCGAACTGGCAGCCGATGGCTGACGATCAACTTCATGACCTGCTCGACGATTGCAGGCGGCTCTCCCGAGCCGTTCTCGCGGTAGTACCACACGACCGCCTTTTGTTCCGCTCCACGGCGCAACGCTTCGTCGAGTTCTTCAAGAGCGATGGGCTGGCCGTCGACGAGCACTTCGCCTCCGGCCAGGACGCTGATCTTAATTGGGTTCGTTGCGTTCATCGGTTCGTCATTTTATGCGCGGGAATGTGTCGCCACGACTGAATTCCTGAATCGCGAATGCATCCGCTGAGAGCGAAAACCCTTATCTCTCAGACCATTCCCTTGCGTAATTGTTCCAGGGGATAAAACGTATCACGCCACGTCACGCCGCCGCGCCAGAGCGTGGTGATCGCCGAGCGGCCGATCATCCAGCAGAAAAGAAACGCGCCCAACGGATGGGTGAGCCCATAAAACGGTGAGGCATCGGTGGACCAGATCATTGCCGCGTGAATCAGCACGGCCGCGGCGGCCGCTATTCCCGCAAACACGCGCGCCCATCCTGAAGCAAAGGCCAGTCCGAAAAATGGCAGCACGCTCATCATCAGTGAAAGGCCCATCGCTGCCACGGCGAGAAACGGATTGTAATGCACCGCGGCAAACATGTTTTTGGTCACGCCGCGTATCACATTTTGCAGGCCGCTGTGCCAGCGCACGCGGACCAGGTCCTGGGCGACCGCCACACCGGATCGCGCGCCGGACACTTTCATCAGCTTGCCGAGTTTCATATCTTCGATCACGTCCATGCGCAGGCGGGTGTGTCCGCCACTTTTTTCGTAGGCAGAGCGCCGCACCAGCTGAAACGCCCCGATGCCGACGTAGCGCGTCGATCGGGGGTTCGCGGCGAGCCACGGCTCATTGCCGAAGACAAAGCCCAGTCCGAAGTAGGAAATCGCCGCGATTTCCCAGAATCCGCGCATTTCCACGGCGGTCAGCAGCGTCAGGTGATCCCAGCCGCTTTGCGTGGCCAGCGCGATCGAGCGCCGCAAGACGTCCGGCGCGAAATGAACATCGGCGTCGGTGAATACCAGCCAGTCCCCTTGCGATTGGTGAAAGCCGGCTACGAGTGCGTGCGGCTTGCCAAGCCAACCCGGCGGCAGGGTGGAAACATCGGTGACAATAAGTTTACGATGGGAACTCTGGAACTCGCGCAGGATGGCGGGCGTCTCATCCGTAGAGCGGTCATTCACAGCGATGACTTCAAAGCGCGGATAGTCCTGGGCTAGGAGCGTGGCCAGAGCCGCGGGGAGTTTTTCGGCTTCGTCGCGCGCAGCGAAAATAATGGAAACTTGCGGCGCGTCCTTGGAGGCGATCGGCGTAACCTGCGAAAGCCAGGGAAGGCGGGACATTCCGACCGCCGCCCGGACGCCCTGAACGATCCATACGCCCGCGATCAGAATGAATAATAGAATCCAAAAATTGTGCAATGGTTAATTTTTCCGCGGCATATCGATCGCTGCGTATAGAATGTTAGCACAACGTATGTCGGAGACTGTAAGCATCGTCGGAGCGGGACGTGTGGGCCGCGCGCTGGGCCGCCGGTTGCGCGAACTCGGTTGGCGCATTGGCGCGGTAACCGCGCGATCCTCGGCCACTGCGCGCGCAGCGGTGCGCGCCATCGGCGCGGGGCAGCCCACGGCTGCTCCGGATTACCGCGTTCTGGCCTCGAAAGTAATTCTCATTGCCACCCCGGACTCCGCCATAGCCGGCGTGGCCGCGGATCTGGCCAGATTCGGCGGCAGGGAATGGTCCGGGAAAATTGTGCTGCACGCCAGCGGGACGCTGGATTCCAGCGTGCTGCGGCCGCTTGCCGTCCTGGGTGCGGCGACGGGCTCCATGCATCCGATGCAGACGTTTTCCAGCCAGAACGTCCCGGACCTATCGAAATGTATTTTTGGAATTGAGGGCTCGCCGGCCGCGATGCGGGAGGCTCGAAAAATAATTCACGAAATGGGCGGCGTGGCCGTGCGCTTGTCGGGAGCCGACAAGGCGGCGTATCATGCGGCTGGGTCATTTGCGTGCGTGTACGTGCTGGCCGTGATGGAGGCCGCGACGCGGCTGCTCATGACGCAGGGTTTCAAGCGCCGGCAGGCTGTGCGCGCACTGATGCCGCTGGCGCGGCAAACGCTGGATAACTTTGAAAGCGTCGGCCCGCTGGCCGCATGGACGGGACCTCTGGCCCGGACGGATTTTCCGGTCGTGGAGCGGCACGCCAAGGCGCTGGCCGAATTTAAGCCTGTTTATCTGGAGGCTTACAAGACGCTCTCGCACTTGACCGCTGAAATGCTGGCGGCGAAACCCGCGGCGCTGCGCAAGGAACTGGACCGGATATTCAAGGCGTCCTCGGCTCCGCGGGAAAGCAGGCGAGAAATCAAGGAAGAGCCACAGCGCAAAAGTAGAGCGGCACAAGTCATCTGAGAGTTGAGAATTGTGGGTCGTGGCTTTCACAGGTGGAGGAAAAAATATCTCATTTTGTCATTCTGAGCGGAGCGAAGAATCTCTCTTCGATCTAAGTGCAAGCAAAAGAACAAAGAGAGATTCTTCGCTTCGCTCAGAATGACATCGTTTTGAGTTTTTCCGCGGCCTGTTCGGCCGCGACCATCGGGGCTATAAAAAACAGGGCTTTCGCCCCTGAAGCTCCTTCGAGTCGCAAGAGTCTAGCGTAAACCGTTGACGTTCGATTGGGTCCGTCCGATACCGATCCACAGGGGGCTTTTTGACTGCGCTGAATATTCCCATTGAAACCTTGACGCTGCCGAACGGCCTGCGCGTGGTGGTCTCTCCGGACCGCACCGCTCCCGTGGCCACGGTGGGCGTGTATTACAACATCGGCTTCCGCATCGAGCCGCGCGGACGCAGCGGCTTCGCGCACCTTTTCGAACACATGATGTTTCAGGGCTCGGCCAACGCCGGGAAGATGGTGCACATCAAGCTGGTCAATTCGTCGGGCGGGGTGCTGAACGGCTCGACGCACTACGACGTGACGAACTATTACGAGTCGGTGCCCTCGAACGCTCTGGAGCGCGTGCTGTGGCTGGAAGCCGACCGCATGCGCGCGCTGAAGGTGGATGACGAAAACCTTCGCAACCAGCGCGACGTGGTGAAAGAGGAAGTGCGCGTCAACGTGCTGAACCAGCCCTACGGGGGCTTTCCCTGGCTGGATCTTCCGCCAATTGCCTACCGCAACTGGTCCAACGCCCATAATTTTTACGGCGATTTTGACGACCTGGACGCCGCCACGCTCGACGATGTTCAGAAATTTTTCAAAACGTATTACGCGCCGTCCAATGCCGTGCTGCTCGTAATTGGCGATGTCGATCCCGACGAAGCGATTCGACTCGCCGAGCGCCATTTCGCTTCGATCCCCTCCGGACCGCAGCCCACGCCGGCCGACATCGATGAGCCGCCGCAAATCGAGGAGCGCCGCGGCGT
The DNA here is from genome assembly GCA_963774805.1 of uncultured Acidobacteriota bacterium. Classification (GTDB taxonomy): domain Bacteria; phylum Acidobacteriota; class Terriglobia; order Acidiferrales; family UBA7541; genus Palsa-360. The sequence continues at coordinate 146,759 of CAVZGK010000012.1, read as the reverse complement.
GGTGGAAGAGAAATTCGGCACGCTGCCGGGCATCGCCATCGGCTACCAGGCGCCGCGGCGCCTCACGCCGGACTGGTATGCGGCCGCGATGCTGGACCAGTCTTTGCACGGCGGGCGCTCCGGACGCGTCTACCGTCGCATGGTGCTGGAACAGCAGATCGCGGTGGACGCCGAGGGCGGGATTCATTATCCGGTCGGCGACCTTTTCGATTACAACGGCCCGACGCTGATGGTCACGCGGCTGCTGCACAAGCCGGAGTATTCGGTCGACCAGACCCTAGCCGCCTACGACGAAATTATTTCCGAGATGAAGGAAAAGGGAATCGCGGCGGACGAATTGGAACCCATCAAAGTGAAGTTCCGCTCCAATTATTTTTCCATGCTGGAGGGCGGCCATGGCCCGTCCGTACCGCGTTACGGCCTGATGCACCTGCTGGCGTGTTTCTCCCTGTTTGATAACGAGCCGGGCCTGGTGAACACGATTCTCGATGGCTTCATGGACGTCTCGGCCGGGGCCGTGCAATCCGTGGCGCAGAAAATGATGGTGCGGCACAATCGCTCGATGGTCATTCGCCAGCCGGCCATGAAAGGGGCAGCGTGATGGCTGTCATGCCTTATTCGGAATCACCCTCCGCCGTACCCGCGCTCGCCACCGCACGCCCGGTGATCTGGCCGGCGCGCGTGCACAAAACGCTTTCGAACGGCCTGGAAGTGGTGCTGGTCGAGTCGCACGGGCTGCCGAAATTTACCGGTGAGCTTTTCTTCCGCAGCGGCAACGCGGTGACGTCCGGCTACGCGCCGGGGCTTGCCGACATGACCGCTACAGTGGCCCGCACGGGCACTCAGAAGCGCACCAGCCGACAAATCGAGGAAGACTTGAGGCGGATGGGCTCGGATCTTTCTTCGGGCGCCGGAGCCGACAACAGCGTGATTTCCTTCGGCGGCCTGGCGGAGTTTTCGAACGATCTTCTGGCGCTGGTATCCGAACTGGCGCAGCAGGCTTCGTTTCCCGTCGAGGAATTCGAACGCGAGCGCCGGCAACTAGTGGAGGGCCTGCGCATCGAGCGAACCACGCCGGGATTTCTGGCGGGAGAGCGCTTGCGGCGCGTCCTGTTCGGCGCGCATCCCTACGGCACGATTTCGCCGACCGAAGCGCAGGTGACGGGTTACCGCGTCGAGCAGCTTCGCGATTTTTACCAGACCTATTACCGGCCGGAAAATGCGTTGCTGGTGATGGTGGGAGACTTTGAGCCGCAATCGATGCTCCGGCAGATTGAAGGCGCGTTTGGATCCTGGCAGGGCGCGGCCGGAGAGGGCGCATCCAATCCGCCTTTGCCCGAAATCCAGGGCCGCCGCGTCTACCTGGTCCATCTGCCGGGATCGGTGCAGACGCAATTGTTGATCGGAAACCGCGCCATCACCCGCAAGCATCCGGACTGGATGCGCCTGACGCTGGCCAATTCGATTTACGGCGGCGCCTTTAATTCGCGTCTGGTGATGAACATTCGCGAAGACAAAGGCTACACCTACAGCCCGCGCAGCGGCGCGCATCCCCTGAGGCAGCACGGGTACTTCAGCATCGGCGCGGCAGTGCGCAATGACGTAGTGGCAGCCGCGCTCAAGGAAATTTTCTTTGAGATCGATCGGATGCGGGACACTCCGGTGGGCGAGGAAGAGCTGGACGACGCGCGCAATTACATGACGGGTGTTTTCTCACTGGGCCTGGCCACGCAGGATGGCCTTGCCGGGCAGTTGGCCACCTCCACGCTTGAGAAATTGCCGGACGATTATCTCGAGACCTACCGCGACCGCATCCTGAAATTGACTGCGGCCGAGGTGCTCGACGCCGCGCGGAAGTATTTCGATTCCGCCAACGCGCAAATCGTGATCGTCGGCGACCGCGCGCAAATCGAAGCGCAGGCTGCGCAGTTCGGCACGCCCGAGGTTTATGACGCGCAGGGTGCCAGGCTTTAGGTCGTAATAGGGCGACACAATCGCGCGGGGTGTTAGCTTCCTGTTTGTCACGAACGTGTTTGTCACGAACGTTGACAAAGACCCGAAGCTCTGTGCTACTGTTGGCTGCACATGTACGCCACTCGATCCAGAATTTCAGCCATCACCGTAAGCGTTGCGCTGCTCCTGGTGTGCGCCGCGGCTCAGGCTATAAAGCACCTTCCCGCCAGACCGATTGACCTGAATCTTGCCAGCGCAAAAGAACTGCAGGAACTGCCCGGCGTTGGCCGCGTGACCGCGCAGAAAATCATCGACCTGCGCCAGAAGAGCGGCCGCTTCAAGCGCGTTGAGGACTTGCTGGCTGTGCGCGGCATCAGCCAGAAAAAGCTGGACGCCATGCGGCCATATATCAAGGTCTTAAGTCCTGCATCCTCCGTTTCTACGCAGAAAAATAATCCGCCCGCGAAGAAGTAGCGCTTTTGGTAGCACAGACTTTAGTCTGTGGGTTTCCATAGGATCATGGCACGGGGCAACCTCGGGATGGACTGATAGAAAGCCACAGACTGAAGTCTGTGCTACTGAAGTCAATTCTACCGATGTGGGAATGTTACAGCGTTTGATGCGTGCGCGGTTTGGACGAAACGGTTCGCAGCGGGACTTGTTCCGCGAGGGTCAGGCCGTAGCCTTCCAGGGCGACGAGTTTTTTCGGGTGATTGGTGAGGACGCGCAGGCTTTTCAGCCCCAGGTCGATCAGGATTTGCGCGCCGATTCCGCTTTCATGCTGCAGCAGGCGCTGGCGGGCGGCGTCCATATCCAGTTGGCCGCGGGAATGGTACTTCACGCGCGGCAGGGCGCCCGTCGCCGGCAGGGCCGCGTCAATTCCGAAGCCGCGTCCGGTGTGGTGCAGATACACGAACACGCCGCGATCTTCCGCCGCGATGGCTTCGAGCGAGCGCTCGATGATTTCGTGGCAATCGCATTCCGTCGAAGCGAACACATCGCCCGTAAGGCAGTGCGAATGCACGCGCACCAGCGGCGGCCTCCCGGCCAGATCTCCCCGCACGAGCGCAATGTGCTGCTCGCTGTCCACGTCCGAGGCAAAGACGATCATGCGGAAATCGCCGTAGCGCGTCGGCAGCGGAGCCTCCGCCACGCGGCGGACGTAGCGCTCATTGCGCATGCGGTAGCGGATCAGTTCGGCAACCGTCAGGAGTTTCAGCCCGTGCGCGCGGCAGAATTCGGCGAGCTGCGGCAGGCGCGCCATGGTTCCGTCGTCATTCATGATTTCGCAGATCACGCCCGCAGGGGTCATGCCCGCGATTCGCGCCAGATCGACCGAGGCTTCCGTCTGGCCGGCGCGAACCAGCACGCCGCCGTTCCGCGCGCGAAGCGGAAAAATGTGGCCGGGACGCGCGAGATCGGTGGGGCGCGTCGCGGGGTCAATCGCCGTGAGAATGGTAATGGCCCGGTCCGCGGTGCTGATCCCAGTGGTCGTGCCGCGGCGGGCGTCAATCGATTCGGTGAATGCCGTGCCGTAGTTCGAAGTGTTTACCGGGCTCATCAGCGGCAGGGCCAGTTCGTCGCAGCGGTCTTCGGTCAGCGCCAGGCATACCAGGCCGCGGCCGTGCTTGGCCATGAAGTTGACGGCCTCCGGCGTGATCTTTTCGGCGGCCATGGTCAGGTCGCCTTCGTTTTCGCGGTCTTCATCGTCCACCAGGACGATCTGCCGGCCCTGCCGGATTTCCTCCAGGGCTTCTTCCACGGTGGCGAATGGGATAGGTTCAGCGGACATGACGAACGGCGCACTCCTCAGCTGTACGGTTGTGATTTTGAGTTTGCTATTAAAACTATACCGAATCGCCCAAGGCCGGGCAAGCCGATGCCAGCCGGTAGCTCTGTAGGTAGCGCTGTGGCGCCCGGCCCGGCTAGAAGGCCAGAGCCGGGCCGCATCACACTTCCCGCGCAATTTGAGCTACGCTGAGGTGGCTTTCCCGCTGACGGGGGCGCGATACCCGGATGCCGCCGCCTTGCGCAAAGCCTCCAGGCCCTCCGACACGTCCATCAAGGGCGTGGTCTTTACCGACTTGATCGCGCCGCCGGCCGCGGCAGCCATGGCGAGCGCTGCCACGCTGACGTGGTCCGGGAACTCGGAAATGAGGACAACGTCGTAGTCGCCAAAGGAAAGATAGCTGTTGATCAGGCGCCCGCCGAGATTTTCGACCACTGCACGGACCGCGTCCGCGCGGTTTTGGGGATTGGAGACAAGTGCCTGCCATCCGGCTTCGTTGTACGCTACCTGGCTCAGGAAAAGTGGCATGGGGGTTCTCCTTTGTAGGTGAAATTTTAAGTAGAATCGGGCGGCAATAACTTCTGCGGAAATTCTCCGTGTGGGATGGGACTGCCGCGGAACTCTTGCAAGGCTTATACACTCCGTCGTCGACCCTTGCAAGAAGTAAGGCTTTTGAAACTCACAGTAGGTGCGGCTTGGGTGAGAGTCCGGCGGAGCCGACACTCCTGCCTGCGCATTTTTGGGGCCACGGCGCAGCAAGGCGCCGTGAGTTCTGCAAAACCGCACAGGCAAGAGTGCCTTCGCCCGCGAAGCGCTACGCGCTTTGGGTGTTGAACCGGCTCATTTCGTCGGCGGACGGGCCATACATGCCGGGGATGGCTACGTCATTCATCCGCACGTAAACACCGAGTTGGGCGCGGTGGTGAATCAGGTGATTGAGGCACATAGCTCGCAATACGGCCGCGCGCGGCATGGCGAAAATCTGCTGGCCTTTATAGGTCAGCGTCCAGATTTTTGCCAGGTCTTCGTCGGAAGCCTTGGCCAGGAGCCCGCGGGCTTCCGCCACATGTTTATCGAACGCATCCAGAAGTTCCTTGCGCGTGGTGGGCGCAAAGGGTTTTTCGTCTCCTGTGAAATCCATCCTCTCGGCCTTTAATGTGCCGGTGACATACGAGGGAATCTCCGCCGTGTGCGCGGCCAGGCGGCCGAGTGACATGGATTTTTCGTGCGGTTTGAAATCGAACTTGCCGTCCGGCACACACTCCAGCATTTTGCGGGTGTTGGCCATTTCCTGATCGAATTCCGGTAATAGCATTTGAGCGATAGGCATTGTGTCCTCCTGAAGTTTTCGGGTACGACGGGGCAGCGGGGAGAATACCACCGAAGTATAGGCGAATACAAGGCGAACATGTATTTTGGCGCTGGCGCGACCCAGCAACCGCGTGCATTACAATGGTCAGCGATTTTCGAGGCACGGTGCTGAACAGTCGAACAGGGCACCGCAGCGAGCGAGGCTACCTTCCAATGAACGTATTGTGGAAATGCGCAGCCATTTTTTTCCTGCTGAGTTTGGCGCCGGAGCGCAGCACAGGCGCAAGCGACGCGCACGATATATCTCGTGCGGCACGCCGACAAGGTTTCCGACGATACGGATGCGCCTCTCAGCGACGCGGGGCGCGTGCGCGCGCAATGCCTGGCGAAAACGCTGCAGGACGCGAAGATTGAGCAGATTTTTACTTCCGACTTGCAACGCACGCAGCAAACGGCCGCGCCGCTGGCCGAGCAGTTGCACCTGAAGCCGGTGGTCATTCCGATCAGCAAGGCGGCCGACGTGGCGGCTGCGGTTCGCGCCAGCACGGCGCGCAGTGTGCTGGTGGTGTGGCACGATCAGACGCTGCCCGGAATTCTGCGCGGGCTGGGCGCGCCGGAAATTACGCCCATCGGGCATCTGGAATACGACCGGTTTTTTGTGGTGACGCTGCCGGGCGAGGGGAAGGACGCACCTGCCGGATTTGCCGCGCTTCGCTATTGCCTGCAATAGATGAGACTTGGGATCGTAAGAAGTGTGCAACGCGTTGTCATTCTGAGCGCAGCGAAGAATCTCTCTTGGATTTTTCCGTTATCGCGGACCGCGCTTCAACTTCGAAACTTCACGGAGAGATCCTTCGCTTCGCTCAGGATGACAATAGTGAACCTGAAGCTCCTGGTTTACTGCTTCGCTTTCAGGAACGTGCCTTTTTCCAGTTCGCGGTAGGCTTCCTGCAATTGGGTCTGCGTATTCATCACGATGGGGCCGTACCACGCGACCGGTTCCTCCAGCGGCTTGCCGGAGACCAGCAGGAAGCGGACGCCGTCGTCACCGGCCTGCACTTCCACTTCATCGCCGCGATCGAACAGCACCAGCGAACGGTTGTCCGCGGCTGACGGCGGCGAAGTATCCGCCCAGCCTACGGGTTCGGTGGGCACGGCGAGCGGATCAGAGGCGTTGCAGAATTTTCCGGAGCCTGCGAAAACGTAGGCGAAGGCGTGGCGCGTGGTTTCCACCGGAAGCTTGCGCCGCTGTCCTGGCGGCACGGACACGTCGAGATAAATCGGATCGGCGGCGACGCCGTCCACCGGCCCGGATTTTCCCCAGAATTTTCCGCAGACGAGACGCACGTTCGTGCCGTCATCGTCCGTGATGCTGGGAATATCCCTGGCTTCGATCCCTTGATAGCGCGGCGGAGTCATTTTCAGGGAACCGGGAAGATTGGCCCACAGCTGAAAGCCGTGCATGCGTCCGGCCGTATCGCCCTTGGGCATTTCCTGATGAATGATGCCGCTTCCGGCAGTCATCCACTGCACGTCGCCGGGAGTGATGGCGCCGCGATTGCCAAGGCTGTCGCCGTGTTCAACGGTTCCGGCAAGAACATAGGTGATCGTTTCGATGCCGCGATGCGGATGCCATGGAAAACCGGCGAGATAATCTTCCGGCACGTCGTTGCGGAAATCATCGAGAAGAAGAAACGGATCGAATTCCGATGTGTTGCTGAACCCGAAAGCACGGCGCAGATGCACGCCGGCGCCTTCGCGAGTGGGCTTGGAGCGGATCAGGCGCTTTACGGGGCGGATGGACATGTGCTTGGCCTCCCAGCCGGGAAGTTTACTCCAATGAATGTTGGCGCGCCAACCGGCGCAGCCGGCTGCATGTGCAACGTGGGTACGCACTTACTGCCCGGCCCGCGCCTGCCGCGTAAATTCGCATCGCGGGTTGCAACGTCGGGCGCCGGCAAGTCATCCAATACACAGTGCCCAGTCCCGAGCCTTTTCCCCAGAAGGATCGCGGAGGCCGCCATGAAGTCGAAGCGTGCGATGTTGCTAGGTTTAGCAGCAGGGGCAATTTCGATGTTCAGCGTGGGCGCCACAGCGCATGCCCAGTACCGGGATTCCTGCCCGGACACCATTCACCACGACCAGCGCGAAGTTGACAAAGCCGTGGATCGTTATGGCTATGACAGCCGCGAAGCCCAACACGAGCGCGACGAATTGCAGCGCGATGCCGCGATTTGCGGTTACGACCAATCCGCCGCGCGGGACAGCAATCGAAGTTACCAGGGCGATCGCGATGACTGGCGCAATCGCGGCGGCAATGGCTACACCGATTCCGACCGGAGAGGTGATCGGGATGACCGCTACCAGCAGGCCATCAACAACGGATATCGCGACGGCCTGAACCTCGGCTTGCAGGATGCTCGAAAGCGAAAATCGTACCGGATGCAGAAGCACGATGAGTACGAAGATGCCGATCACGGATACAACCGCAGCTTCGGCGACAAAAACGCTTACAAAAATCAGTATCGCCAGGCGTTTCAAAATGGATATTCCGACGGCTACTACGGTCGCCGGCGATAGAACAAGCGCAGCGCTGAATCTCGAAGAGCCGTTGAGCCGTTCAATCCGCGGCCTGTGGCTCTTCGAGCCGCGAGATGGTTTCCTGTGCGGGCGGCACGGGAATCGTTACTAAGATTCGCGTGCCGGAGGCGCTGAATTCGATGTTCACGCTGCCCTGGCGTGCGGGATTGACATACAGACTTCCCTGTAGCCGCGGGTGTAAGTCCCCAAAACCCGGCTGCGTTTCGGCGCAAACCTCCGGAAATTTTCCGGCAAGAAGAAAATCCCGCCACACTCCGCAGATTATTTTGTAAAATGTGGGCAGTAATCGGGGGTTGGATCCTCGGTCATAATCCAGCCGCCCGTCGGAGAAGCCCTGCCGCTTCCGAACGTGTGAAAGGGAAATTGTCGTGCCCCGGTCCTGCCAACCACGAACGGTAAACTCAAAATCGGACCAGTTCATCCACACGCGTGCAAAAAAGCCACATATCCGAATAAAGGGGACAGGTATGAAACTCATGCTCCAGTCAAATATTTTTGTCGCGGCGCTGGCGGCTGCACTGACGGCCTTCAGCGGCGGCGCCGCGCCGGCGCAAGGCGCAATTTCCGCGAATGATCGAAGCACTTCCGAAAACACGAATGTGAAACACAATTCCATGGAAGACGCGCCGCTGATACTGGCGCAGAATCATGGCATGGATACTGAGGGAGGGCATGGCGGCATGGATATGTTCATGCCCATGGACGGCATGCCTCCGATGACGGCGGCCGAACACGCGCAGATGATGCTGGAGGACCGCAAGGGAAGCGAATTCAACCATCACCTGGCCGGGTTTTTCGTGGTATTCGCGGGAATATTTTTTCTGGCATCGAGCCTGCGTCCCAGCGAGTGGCCATTCCTGCGCTACGCATGGCCGCTGTGTTTTCTGGCCTGCGGAGTTTTTCTGCTGGCATACAGTGACAAGGAATTGTGGCCGTTTGGCCCGCAAGACTGGTGGTACGGCCTAACGCACAGCAAAGAAGTGCTGCAACACAAAGCGTTCGCCGTAATTCTCCTGGCTCTGGGCGCAATTGAACTGCAGCGCGCGCGGGGGGTGCTGAAATCACCGTTCGCCAGCTGGGTTTTTCCCGTTCTGGCGTGCCTGGGTTCGGTGCTGGTGCTGTTTCACGAGCACGGCACCGGGATGAGCGGACCGAACCACATGGCGGTGATGAGCCACATCCAGACGCAACACCAGAGTTTCTCCGCTGCCGGATTCGGCATCGGCCTGTCCAAGGGATTGTCGGAGACGACGCCGCGCTGGCAGAAGGCATTCTCTGCGATGTCTTCGGGACTGATCATTCTGCTGGGCGTGCTGCTGATTCTGTACAGGGAATAAATGGCACAGCGATTCTTACCCTGAGCCCTCGGGAAGGCCTCGCTGTTTGGAATCCGCAATCGACGGGGAGAACGCGGCAAGCGCCGCTTCTGCCGGAAAGCTGCGCGGCGAATTGTTGCCGAGTCGCTGAACCGTGCTCGCTCCGGGAAACGGTAGGGCTGGTGATACAATGCGAGCCGCTCTTCCGGAGGATCAACTGATGCGCAAGACGGCCAACCGATTTAGACGCGGACGAAATGACTGGCACCACCGGGCCGCTGAGTTCCACGATCTAGCCGCGCACGCCCACCGCGTCGCCGCACAGCACCACGAGCACGGAGACCATCAGACCGGGCACGAGCTGGCTCGCCACGCCATGGAGTACTCGGCGAAGGCGCACGAGTACGCGCAAGCGGCTCACCGCGAGTCGGCGCCAGCGAAATCCGCGAAGTAAGCCACCCGTTGCACGGCGATTCTTTACCCTGGATTTTTGCGAGGGCTCGCTGTGCCGTGCAGGACGTGATCGCCCGCTTCCAGCCTTCAGCTTGTCAATCGAGAATCGCTTTAAACACCTTTAAACCCCGCCTGTTGTCTCCCAGGAACATGCAGGATTCCCCTGATACACGCATCGGAGACGCGAGGGTATGTTGGATTGCACTTAGGAAGCCATCAAGATCGGAGGCCGGAAGTGCCAAACGAAATTCGCAGCAGGTATCGGAACGGATCGAAATTCAGTGCATTTTTACTGCGTGGAAGCTTGTTGGTGGCGGCCATTTTGCTGGCAGGTTCGGCAGCGACCAGGGCCCAGGTTTCGGTTGGAATCAGTATCGGAGCGCCACCTCCCCCGCGCGTCATACGTGTGGTTCCGCGGTCTCCCGGCGGTGATTTCGTTTGGATTGACGGCTATTGGTATCCTGTCGGACACCACTACAAATGGCATGAGGGCTATTGGACGCGCCCGCCGTATGCAGGTGCCCGCTGGATTGGGCCACGGCACGAAGGCGGCCAGTATTACGAAGGCTACTGGGACGGCGACCACGGCCGCTTCGATCATGACCACCATTGGGACCGCGGTCGGGATCGCGACCGCGACCGCTGGCGCGATCACGATGATCACCATGACCATGATGATCATCATGATCGCGACGACCACGATCGCCACTAAGGCGTGCAGCAATTAGCATAACCGGCCCGGCGAAATTAACTTCGCCGGGCCGGTTTCTTTTTTGGCTTACAGGGCCTGTCCTGCTGGTTTTCTTGCCCTCTCAGCAAACGACTATCGTGCAGTGAGATCGGCCGGTGGCGTAAGATTGCGGTTCTTGAGCCACTCCAGGCTGATGGTCTGGTTGGATTTGTTCTTCGGCAGGGTATCGAGGTCCGGCATGAAAATCTGCAGGCCGGCTTGCGGAGTCATTCGCGTGTAGCCGTTCACCAGCTGTTCCTGATAGTTAGCCAAATCCAGGTCGAACCATGCATCGTCCGATAAGTCCACCATGATCAGGTCGACGTGGCGCATGGTCAGCTTTCCGAAATCAATCGTGCCGCCGTCGAGTTGCAGGTAATTGCGCCACTGCTGCACGCGACTAACATCTTCCGTGGCGTTGCCGTAAATTTCTTCCACATCCGGATTCACGATGCGCACGGCGGTCAGTTCGCCGCGGATGTGCGGCGGAGGCAGCAGCTTTTGAGTGTCGAGGAAAATGTCGTTGCCGGAAACTTCGATGCCCGGAATGTTTCCGGGCTGAAACAGATTGGCGACCTCAACGTGAAAACCTCCGAGCAGTCCCTTGAGCGGAATTTTCAGGACGTTGATCTTGTTTACGTGAATCTGCACGCGGTTGCCGGGCGCGACGCCGATCGTGGCGATCAGTTCCACGGGCAACGGAATGATTTTGTGGAGCGTGCCGCGCAGCTTGATGGTGTCGCCGTCGCCGGTCAGTGTGATGCCGCGGAACGCCGCGCCCGAAACTTCCGCATTGAGAAAATTAGCGAGGTCTCCGACGTTGGTGTGAATCACTCCGGTTTTCACGTCCAGAACGAACGACTCCGGCTCATCGAACGAAGGATTCACGGTGCGCGACGTACGCACCATCAGCCCGCGAAGCCAGCGCACGTACACGCGAAACCCGGTCGAGCCCTTGCGCAGCATCAGATTGTGCGCGTACACATTGGTAGGCCCGGAATCGGAAGCGGTAATTGAGCCGGGAGCGATGGGCGATTTATTGCCAGCATCGAGGATAACCGCGGATTCAGAAGTAGTTGAAGACTCCTTTGCGGTGGAGGCGTGCATCGCGGAATAGTAATGCCAAAGCAGCAGTGCGCCCACTGCGGCAACGACGGCTAACCCTCCGATGATCAGCCTGCGCGAACCCATCACAACACAATACTAAAGATTCGGCGGCCCGGCGAACATCCAACGATCGCTTGAGAACTGCCCTTAGCTCACCTCTTGTTGTCATCACCCGTACAAAAACGATTCTAGTGCGAGTGGCACGTGAGATCTGCTAGAGTCACGTAAAGTGACAAGCGAAAAGCACGATATAGAGAAGGGCCGGGTGCCGCACCCTTGTGGGTTCCAAGGGTGCGGGCTTTCGCCCGTCGAACGCAATCCCCTGGAACGCCGCTTCGGTCAAGGCCACTTCCACTTCATCACTTTCAGCTGCAACCGTCGTCGACCGTTCCTCCGCGCACCGGAAGCCCGCGGCCATTTCGTGCGCATACTCGACGAAGTCCGCGCCAGATACCAGTTCCGCCTGATCGGCTACGTAGTCATGCCCGAACACGTCCACTTGCTCATCAGCGAACCTCGAAAGGGGGATCCATCAAAAGCAATTCAGGTCCTGAAACAGCGTGTATCTGCGTCGGTGCTTTCCAGAGAACGGAATCGCAAAGATACCGAGGGCCATTTCTGGTATAGACGCTTCTACGATTTCAACGTGTACAGCCGGACGAAAATCTCTGAGAAGCTGAACTACATGCACATGAACCCGATGAATCGAAACCTGGTCGTTCACCCCAGGGATTGGCCGTGGAGCAGTTGGTCGCACTATGCGGAGGATGGCCCGGTTTTGATCGCAATCGATCGCTGGGACGAACCCGCGAGCTGGGCCGAAAACCCGCACCCTTGAGACCCACAAGGGTGCGGCACCCGGGGTTTTGCAATCGCACCGGCACGAGTAGTGTAAGCGTGGGTTGCAAAACCCCACAGCGAGCCCTTCGCAACGGCTCAGGGTAAAGAGTCGCTGTGCTACTCGAAATACGTGTTGACACACCGGATTGGGTGGCATTAAGTCTCCGCAACGGCCGGCACAATCGCGGCCCGAACGCCTGCACGATCATGCATGGGAAAATTGAGGAGGCTGATGTGAAGAACATTTTCATCGCCGCGGGAACGACCGCAGGAGTGGTCGTGGCATTGATCCTTTCGAGCGCCATGCCGGCCCGCGCTCAGCAGTCGCCGCGCCCTACCGCCGCGAGCGAGGCGAGCAATGAGCTGAAGGCTACAAGGGAAATTAAAGTGATCTCGAGCGCTGGCGCACGGGCTCTAGTCGACGCCTGCAGCGCCTGGGCGGAGCAGAACAAGCACGTCGTGGCCATGGCGGTTCTGGATTGGGGCGGCAACCTCATCGAATCTCACGCCATGGAGGGCGCGGCGGCGAATTCGATCGACACGGCGCTGCTGAAAGCCAAGTCAGCCCTGCGCTGGCGGCGGCCCACGTCGGAAACCAACAAGATCTTCCGTAGCGGTGAGAATCTGGCGCCGCAGTTCATGCATGACTTTCCGCAACCCGGCGCGCTTCCCATCGTGGTCGATGGCCAGGTGATCGGCGCGATGGGCGTGTCCGGCGCCGACGGCGAGAAATGCGCCCAGGCAGGCATCGACGCGGTGTTTAAGGGACAAATGGCGGCAGGCTCCAAATAAACCCACGGCGGCTATCCCCCCACGTGGCACAGCGACTCTTCGCTGTGCGGGGTTGCGATCAGGAATTGCGCTCAAGCATGAATGCCCAAGCCGCCGCGTGGCTCTCAAAACCGCACAGCGAAGAGTCGCTGTGCCACTCAAATTATGCTACAGTCACTGAACGTGACAGAACGCTACTATCGCCGAAATTTGCCTCATTGGCAGCCGCAGGGAAGTACTATTTTTGTGACCTGGCGATTGTACGGTTCGCTGCCGAATGATCGTTGGCGCCTTCTCCAAAAATCGGATGGCGAGCCGGGAAAGCAATTCGTGGATGCGGACCGCAGTTTGGACGCCGCATCGACCGGGCCGCTCTGGTTGAAAGACCCCGAAATCGCGATCTGTGTTGACCGCGCGATCCGCCATGGCGCGGACCTCGGGCACTATATGTTGCGAGCCTATGCGGTTATGCCCAACCATGTCCACATTTTGCTGGAGCCGTTTGTGGCGCTGGAACGGCTTACCAGCGGAATTAAGGGGACATCAGCGCGCCACGCCAATCTAAAGCTGGGCCGCACCGGCAGCCATTTCTGGCAGGACGAATCGTTCGACCATTGGATTCGCAACGAGGGCCAGCTGGTGCGCGCGAAAGCCTACATCGAAAACAATCCCGTAAAAGCCGGTCTGTGCGTAAAACCCGAAGATTGGCGATGGTCAAGCGCGCACAAGTAGCGACTCTTTACCCTGAGCCCTTGCGAAGGGCTCGCTGTGCGGTTTTTGCAATCGTCGTTAGGGCCCGGGCTGACGTTCAGTCTACAAAACCGCACAGCGAAGAGTCGCTGTGCTACAAAAAAAGGCGTCGCGGCTTGGCCGCGACGCCCTTGAATTGCTCCTGCTTGTTTCTGCGTCTTAGTACATTCCGCCCATGCCGCCGCCTGGGCCGCCGTGGCCGCCGGCTCCGGCTGCTGCGGCTTGCTTGTCGTCTTCCTTGATGTCGGCCACCAGAGCTTCGGTGGTGAGCATCAGGCCGGCGATGGACGCCGCGTTCTGCAGAGCGAGGCGGGTGACTTTGGCTGGGTCGATAACGCCCGCCTTGATCATGTCGCCGAACTCTTCGGTGTCCGCGTTGTAGCCGAAGTTTTCGTCCTTGCTCTCGCGAACACGGTTCACGATGACGGCGCCTTCTTGCCCAGCGTTCAGGGCGATTTGGCGCAAGGGCTCTTCGAGCGCGCGCTTGACAATGTTCACGCCGATGGCCTCTTCGTCGTTCAGCTTGAGCTTGTCGAGCACCGCGATGCAGCGGATCAGCGCCACACCGCCGCCGGGGACGATGCCTTCCTCGACTGCCGCGCGAGTGGCGTGCATGGCGTCTTCGACGCGAGCCTTCTTTTCCTTCAGCTCGGTTTCGGTTGCCGCGCCCACCTTGATCACCGCTACGCCGCCAACCAGCTTGGCGAGACGTTCCTGCAGCTTTTCCTTGTCGTAGTCCGAGGTGGTGTCCTCGACCTGCGCGCGGATCTGCCGGACGCGTCCTTCGATTTCACTGGATTTCCCGGCGCCTTCGATGATCGTGCAGTTGTCCTTGTCGATGGTGACCTTCTTGGCCTTGCCCAGGTCTTCCATCTTCACGTTTTCGAGCTTGATGCCCAGATCCTCGGTAACGGCCTTGCCGCCGGTCAGCGTCGCGATGTCCTCGAGCATGGCCTTGCGGCGATCGCCGAAGCCGGGAGCCTTGACGGCGGCGCACTGCAGGGTGCCGCGCAGCTTGTTCACCACCAGGGTCGCCAGGGCTTCGCCCTCAACGTCCTCGGCAATGATCAGGAGAGGCTTTCCGAGCTTGGCAATCTGTTCGAGAAGGGGCAGCAGGTCCTTCATCGAGCTGATTTTCTTTTCGTGGATCAGGATGCGCACGTCCTCGAGCACGCATTCCATGCGCTCGGGGTCGGTGACGAAGTAGGGGGAGAGGTAGCCGCGGTCGAACTGCATGCCTTCGACCACTTCGAGCGTCGTTTCCATCGTGCGCGATTCCTCGACGGTGATGACGCCGTCCTTGCCAACCTTCTTCATGGCTTCGGCGATGATGCTGCCGATCTGCCGGTCGTTGTTGGCGCTGATCGTGCCGACCTGGGCGATCATGTCGCCCTTGACGTCACGGTGCAGCTTCTTGATTTCCTCGACGCATGCTTCGACGGCTTTCTCGATGCCGCGCTTGAGAGCGGTCGGGCTTGCGCCGGCGGCCACGGTCTTCACGCCTTCGCGGAAGATGGCCTGAGCCAGCACGGTGGCGGTGGTGGTTCCGTCGCCGGCCACGTCGGAAGTTTTCGACGCGACTTCGCGGACCATCTGCGCGCCCATGTTTTCCAGGGGATCCCGCAGTTCGATTTCCTTGGCCACGGTCACGCCGTCCTTGGTGATGATCGGCGCGCCGAACTTCTTTTCGATCACCGCATTGCGGCCCTTGGGACCGAGGGTGATCTTTACCGCATCCGCCAGGGCGTTTACGCCCCGCAGAATGGACTGGCGGGAATTTTCTCCAGTCACGATTTGCTTAGCCATGAGTCTGTCTCCTCTTCAAAAGTTCGGATTTCAATCGTTCCAATTCCAGATTTCCAGATTAGGAATGCAACCTTGCGCCCAGCGCTACTGGTTCACGTCGTGGGGAGCCTTACGCGGTTCGCACAAAACGCTCACCGTAAACGGTTCGGAGTACCCGGCACGCGCCATTCGTTTCGCCTGCATCGCTCCACTGCATCGCTCCACTGCATCGCTCCACGAAAACGGCTCGCGAAAAGCACTCACCGGAAAAGTTACTTCTTGCCGCCGGCAGCCTTGGCTGCGCCCGACAATTTCGCCAGGATTTCATCTTCCCGAAGGATGAGGTAATCCTCGTCGTCTACCTTGATTTCGGAGCCGCTGTACTTGCCGAACAGCACGCGGTCGCCGACTTTTACGTCGAGAGGGACGCGGACGCCCTTTTCGATTTTGCCTGCGCCAGCGGCAACCACTTCGCCCTCTTGCGGCTTCTCTTTCGCCGTGTCGGGGATGATGATGCCGCCCTTGATGGATTCCTTCTCTTCAATCCGCTTGATCAGGACACGATCATGCAGCGGAGTAACATTTACAGACATCGTTTCTTGCCTCCGTTCAGTGAGGTGATTCGGGATGGTGCCCGGGGAGTGCTGAGCAGATCATTAGCACTCCTCGCAGGCGAGTGCTAATATAGCAAATGGGTTGAGTGTGTCAAGTGCAGGGAACACAGGGCAAGGATGCAGTGCCAGTCCGTTTATTCGTATAACGTCTTCTAAATCATTCACTTACATTAATACTTGAAGAACGGGTCTGGGTTTGTCTTTGCTCGAATTTGGTTCCCGCGACTCGTTGCATGGTTTGCAGCCCAGTGGCGCATGCTTTAGCTTGCGCAGCGATACTAAGCCAAAGTGGGCCTGCGCTGAACTGAATCCGCGCAAGCTAAAGCATGCGCCACCACGGTTACTTTTGGTTTGCTTCTCGCTGCGCTCTCATCAACAATAGCGGCCTAGCATGGGCGCTCTACTTCCTTCAGCAGTCCCCGCAGGCCGCTTCAGGCCACTTCATCGAATTTCGCAATGTCAGTAAGGCTTTTGGCGATCACCAGGTGCTGGACGACGTCAGTTTTTTTGTCGAACACGGAGAAACCTGCGTGATCATGGGGCGCAGCGGAGTCGGGAAATCCGTCACGCTGAAGCATATCCTGGGATTTTTGCGGCCGGATGCCGGCCGCGTTTTCGTGGCGGGCGAGGACATCACGGACTGGAACGAGGACCAGCTCGCGGAAGTCCGCCGCCGCGTGACCATGGTATTCCAGTCGGGTGCGCTCTTCGATTCGCTGACGGTCGAGGAAAACATTATGCTTCCGCTGGAGACGCGCCGGGACCTGAACGGAGAGCAGAAGTTCGCGCGCGTCGCCGAGTTGGCCAAAATGCTGGAAGTCGATGACGTGGGGGAAAAGCTGCCGTCGGAGTTGAGCACCGGAACCAAGCGGGCGGTGGCCATCGCGCGCGCGCTGGCGCAGGATCCCGAGGCGATTCTGTACGATGAGCCGACCACGATGGTCGACCCGCTGATGGCGGCGCACACGGGCGACCTGATCCTGCGGTTGAAAGAAAAATTTCACAAAACATCCGTGGTGGTCACGCATGACACGCACCTGGCGAAAAAGCTGGCCGATCGAGTGGTCTTTCTGCATGAAGGGCGTGTGGGATATTTCGGTCCCTGGGAGGGATTTGTGGCGGCGCCCCAACCGTTCCTGCGCAATTTTCTGCGGCAGGATGAATTGACTCCTGAGCTGGATGTGACTTCGTGAGTTTCAGGTTTTGCGAATGAAGAAAAATATGATCCTGAAGAAGTTTTTCAAAGCCAGTGTTTCTGCCCTGGGCTTCAGGTGCTGAAGGCCTTGCTTGGCGATACTGGAATGTCGCCGCTGAACAGGCCGCGGAAAAAATCTCTCGGTCTGTCATTCTGAGCGCTCGCGCCGAGGACTCGCGCCGAGGCGAAGCTAAGAATCTTTCTTCGATCGAAGTGTGAGCAAGAAGAACAAAGAGAGATTCTTCGCTTCGCTCAGAATGACAATTTTGTGAGTGTTTCTGCGGTCTCTGGAACCGTGCTGATTTTGCACGCATTTTTCGGCCCGGCGGAAGCCGCGACCCACAAAGATCATTGAGGGTTAGAGATTTGGAGATATGGACAGAACTTTTGGCCCTGACCGGGCGGAATTGATTTCTTGAGCGAAACGACGGAAGTCGGCGGTGGCGTCAAGCAGCAACTGCGGCGCGTCATGGGCTTCTGGGACGTGCTGCTTTTTTGCATCGCCACGGTGCTGGGCCCGCGGTGGATCGCCGCGGCGGCGCGCAACGGGCAATCGTCGATCAGCCTGTGGATCCTCGCGGCGCTGCTGTTTTTTGTTCCTACCGCATTCATTGTCGTGGAACTCTCCACGCGCTTTCCGGAAGAGGGCGGGCTATACGTGTGGACGAAGATGGCGTTCGGGGATTTTCACGGCTTCGTGGCGGGATGGACGTACTGGATTTACACCGTGTTTTATTTTCCCGGCTTGCTGATTGCCAGTGCGGCGATGTCTTCCTACATCGGAGGGGCGGGCACCGCGTGGATGGCGCAGAATCGCACGTTTTTGCTGGGCGGCTCGTTTGTGCTGCTGATCGTGGCCGTGTGGCTGAACATTATCGGGTTGCACATCGGGAAGTGGTTGCAAAACGCGGGCGGCGTGGGGACCTACCTTCCACTGATGATGATCGTTGGCATTGCGGTGCTGTTGTGGGCGCGCCAGGGATCAGCAACGCACTTTACGTGGGCCGAGACGCTGCCCCACTGGGACTGGGACACGGTGAATTTCTGGCCGCAGCTGGCGTTCGCGTTTGCCGGGCTGGAACTGGTTTCGGCGATGAGCGAAGAAGTGCAGAATCCGCAGCGCACGTTTCCCCGGGCGATCTTCGCTTCGGGCGCGCTGATCGCGCTGATGTACATCGCGGGAACCGTGGCGGTGCTTTTGATGTTGCCCAGCGCATCGGTGGATCCAAAGAGCGGAGTGTTTCAGGCGATTACGGAGGGCTCGACTGTGCTGCGGGTGGCGGCGGCTGGAGTGATCGCCGCGCTTCTCGTGACCGTGGGGAACGCGGGGGGCGTAGGTTCGACGGTAGCGGGAGTCGCGCGAATTCCGTTTATCGTCGGCATCGACCGGTACCTGCCGGCGGCGTTCGGAAAAATTCACCCGCGGTGGAAAACGCCCTACATTTCGATCCTCGTGCAGGCGGGAATTTCAGGCGTGATTTTGCTGCTGGCCCAGATCAACGAAAACATGCGCGGCATGTACCAGGTGCTGGTGGATGCGGCGTTGATTCTTTATTTCATTCCATTCATCTACATGTACGCGGCGGCGATCAAGCTGTATGCGCGGCCGGACCGGCGCGAAAATAAAACGGCGGTGCTGATTCCCGGTGGACGATTCGGCGTGTGCTTCGCCGGAGGGTTGGGATTGATCGTGGTCACGGTCGGCATTGTTTTTTCCTTCATTCCCCCGGGAGACACCGCGAACAAGGTTCTCTTTGAGACGAAGTTGGTCGCGGGGACGGTCCTTTCCGTCCTGCTCGGGCTGGTGCTTTATTATCGCGGGGCGCGGGAGAAGCGCGCGGATCGGGCGGGCGGGGCGTAGCTACGTTTGCGTGGCGCGGCCGCTCCCGGCTGCGTGGTTTTTGCTATCGACATTCCAAAGAAGAATCTTTCACACTTCTCCCGTGTTTCTCCGGGCTCTCTGCGTTCGGGTTTTATCCATTGGGCGCGAAAATGAAACCAGTTAGCGGAAAGCCCTGCAAAGGCACATAGCGGCCTACGAAGCATGTCCTGGCCCTAACTCGCCGCTTTCAAAACCGCACAGCCAGGAGTGGCTGTGCTACTTGATCCCGGCCCAGATTCCCGGCGTGGCTAATTCCACGAGATGGTTGCTGGGATCGCGGAAATAGATGCTCTGGCCGCCCTCCGGCCACATCACTTTGCTTTCAATCGGAATTCCCTCGGCGATCAGATGCTGTTCCCACGCGCTGAAATTCTCCTTGGATATGGAGAAAGCGAAATGGAGCTGGCCCGCGGCGTCGTGCGGAGGGATCAAGCCTCCGGGAGTTGGAACCGGTTCCTGGCGGCTGCCGCTGCGGAAGATTAAGAGGACCTGGCGGTCGGCGACGCTGAAGACGCAGAAATGTTCGTCGGACTGGAGCAAGCGCAGGCCGAGCCGGTCTCGATAGAAGCGGATGGACGGGCCGAGATCGTCCGCGTAGAGGCAGGATTCCACGATGCCGTTGATTTTCGGCGCGCTCATCTGCTGTCTCCCGTTCGTCCGATGAAAAAGAGAAACGCAGTACTGAAGTCTAGCGCGGGGATTCCGGCGCGGCAACGTCGTGGCCGCCCGTCGTGGCCGCCCGGCCACGGCGCACGCTGCTTTCCAGCTTATGTAAGAGCCGAGGTATTGCTCCGGGAGATACGGTATTGCCATTGCGCTGGGAGTCTGCCATCTTTTGCGTGCCGGGAGGCAAAGCGATGGCTACGAAAAATAAATTGCGTGACGCGGCGGTTTCGATCGGATCGGCGGTCGGCAAGGCTGACGGTGCGGCGCATCTGGCCGTGAAGAAGGCTCAAAAGGCGGCCAAGGTCGCCAAGCAGGAATTGAACGCGCTGTCCAAGCAGGTGGACGCGCTGAAGAAGCAGTTAAATAAAAGTACCAGCCGTCTTAAAAGCGCACTGCAATAGCGCTCAGGCCGGCGACTCGCGTCGCTGTGCGTAACACTCAAAAAACTCGCTGGATTCGTGATGCGTAGGGGAATCTGGCGGAAGTCATGCCGCAGGCGGCCGCGCATCGGGCCGGCTGGATTTATTTGGCCCTCGTATTTCTAGTCGCAGCCGCTGGAATTCAGTTCGTCCAACTTCAGACGCGCTTGAGCATTTCCGTTTTTGGCCGCCGCGGTCAGCAACACGCGAGCCTGTTCGCAACTCTTTCCGACGCCATCTCCGGTGATGAACAGATCCGACAGTACGACTTCGGCCTCGGTGTTGCCGTTGCGCACGGCAGCCCACAATTGCTGCACGGCTTTCGCGCTATCGCGCCGGCCGGCGTCTCCATTCAAATAGGCCAGGGCGGAAGCCAGCTGCGACTTGCCGGCTTCCTGCTGAGCCTGGGCGTCGAGGGCGGACTTATCCGATTTGTTTGCGGCCGGAGTATTCGTGCCGGAGGCGCTGGCCGGAGCAATTCCGGGAGCCGCGCTCAGGGCATTGGCCAGTGAACTTGCCATCGGCCGCTGCGAAGCTGCCGTGTTCGGCAGGGTAATGGCTGGAGAGTTTTCCGGAGTTTCGGAGGAACCCGCCTTTGCGGAGGGCTCCGTCACGGAATCGGATTGTTGCGGCTCGGCGTTTTCAAGGCTGCCGTTGGTTTCGGATGGAGCCGCGGACTGTTGGAAGCTTGCCGAGGGTACCCCCGCGGTTGGTGAGAGCGGGCCGGCCTGCAATTTGCCCACGCGCACCCCGTAGGAAAACGCACCCACTGCAAGCGCTATGCCCAGCACAATGACCAGCCCCCAGACGAGGAGCGGAGAGCGAGCAGGCGAGTCACTTTCAGGAGCCGGCAGAAACACGGGCACCGTCGGGCGGATGGCGAAAACGGATGGCGGGCGCGCTTCGAATTGCGGCATGGGGGCCATCGGAGCGATTTCTTTTGCTTCCGCCAACGCTTGGGCGCCAGCTGCCACCGGACGTTTCCGCGGGACTGTGGGAATTTTAGATTGGTTGGTCCAGTTGTTGAGGTGTTCGCGGGCGCCGCTGGAAAGGGAAGTGAACCGCAACCCACAGACGGTGCGCATTTCGTTGGTCCACACCACTTCGCCGGAGCCTTCGATGCGGCTGTGGCCGCGCAGCGAAAGTAGAAAACGAATGGTTTCCGATTGCTGAACGGGCGCGACGGCGTGGAAGGACAGCCCGCCGTCGGAGACGTCGAGAACCAGGCCGCCGTTTTCCGGTCCCATGCCGATGTAGGCGATCTCCGCGAGCTTGGTGCGCGGGTATTGGCGGCGATCGGACGTCGTGTTAAAGAATTTCGGCGATGCCACAGACAACTCTATTTCC
The DNA here is from genome assembly GCA_963774805.1 of uncultured Acidobacteriota bacterium. Classification (GTDB taxonomy): domain Bacteria; phylum Acidobacteriota; class Terriglobia; order Acidiferrales; family UBA7541; genus Palsa-360. The sequence goes on along the minus strand of CAVZGK010000012.1, from coordinate 125,230 downwards.
GGCTGGGTAGGCGGAAAACTTTTTGTCTTAAGCAGGGCGGCCGGACGCGCTTCAAGGTCACGTCGGGCAAAACTGCCGCGTCCACTATCGTGCGCCGCGGGAACAAGGTCAAAGCCCAAAATGGACGAGTTGCCCCAAAAGTATATCTCCCCGATTTCGGCTGTAAAGGTGGTTGCTCCCGTGACGCACGGCGTTATGGTCGGACGGCGCCACCGGGCGGTACAATCCAGCCATTCCAGAAGTACGTAAAAAGCAGCTAAGCGGACTGGGCCGCAATAATGAAGCGCGTGACACTCACTTTTGACAATGGCCCGACGCCGGGAATTACCGGACCAGTCCTGGAGATCCTTGCGGCCCGAAGAGTTGGTGCAACATTTTTCGTGGTCGGCGAAAAACTTGCCGCGCCCGGCGGCCGCGAATTTGCCGATCGAGCCAGACAGGAGGGCCATTGGATCGGGAACCATTCCATGACGCACAGTGTGCCGCTGGGCGAAAAGACCGACGCGGAGTATGCCCGGCGCGAAATCGTGGAGACGCAGAATCTCATTGGGGATCTCGCCCATCCGGACAAACTGTTTCGTCCGATGGGAAGCGGCGGTGTGATCGGCCCGCACCTGCTGAGCCGCGCGGCGCTGCAACTGCTGGAGGACGGGAAATATACCTGCGTGCTTTGGTCCAGCGTGCCCGGCGACTGGAAAGATCAGGACGGCTGGGTGGAGAAGTGTCTGGCAGACGTAGCGGACCGCGACTGGACCGTGGTGGTGATTCACGACATCGAGAACGCGGCGCTGGTGCGCCTACCCGAACTGCTGGATAAGCTGGATGCGCAGGGAGCCGAGTTCCGGCAGGAGTTTCCTGACGATGTGGTGGTAACCAGATGTGGAAAGCTCGAGACTTCACGGGCGCGAGAAATCGTGACGTAAAGAAAAATCTATAGAATTAAGAAAATTACATGGTCATAGGAGCTGTTGCCCCATCCTTGCGGTCTTTGCAAGGGTTGCGATTTTCGTTTTACGTCATGCATTGAATCGATCGTGAGATTTTTACGACTCGCACACTTCAGATTCGTGAGTGTGGCAAAAGTCAAAAGCCCCACCCTCGCGAAAAACGCAAGGATGGGGCACCCACTGAATCTCTGATCCACGTAATAACTCGCCCGCTGTTTCTACTTCATCGATTGTTCGGCTACTTCGTTCTTGATTACTTTTCCGCCCTTCATCACGAATTTTACGCGCTGCAATTCGGTGATGTCGGCCAGCGGGTCGCCGGAGACGGCGATGATGTCGGCGTATTTTCCTTCGTCGATGGAGCCGATGCGATCCGACCATCCGAGCGCCTCGGCGTTGGTGACCGTGGCGGCCTGAAGCGCGCGCAATGGGGTGAAGCCGCCGACTTTCACGAGTTGCTCGAAGTCGACCGCTTCGGTGCCGTGGACGTAGGTTTCGCCGTCCACGCCGCTGCCTACCATAATTCTCATTCCTTTGGTGGCGGAGGCAAGTTGTACGGCGTGCTCGAAGATGGGGATGATGCGGTATTTGCCGCCGGTGCTTTTTGCGTCGTTATCGTCGAGGTAGGGTTCGATATAGCGCTGCAGAGTGGGCTCATAGTAGAGGCCCTTGGCTACGATCATGTTGGCCTGCTCCTGATCGAGTGCAAAGGCGTGCTCGATGGTATCGCAGCCGGCGACGATGGCATTCTTCTGGCCCTCGCCTCCGTACACATGGCAGCCGGCGTGTTTGCCGAGCTTGTGAGTTTCATCGATCATGGCCTGCAGAACGGGCAGCGGGTAGGTCACCACGTATTGCGCTTCTCCCGTGGGGCTGAACGAGTACGCGCCTGCGGGATACAGCTTGATCCAATCCGCGCCGTGTCCGATCTGTTCGCGAACGGCGGCGCGGCCTTCTTCCGCGGAGCGAATCACCGTGGCAGCCAGCGGATTCTCCGGTTTCGAGGGATCGGCGGGCTTGTCGCCCCACACGATGCCCAGCGTCGAAACCTGGTAGCGCGGGCCGTCAATGCGGCCTTCATTGATGGCGTTGCGAATGGCGACGTCGCCGTAACCGTTGCCGTGCGTGGTCATGTCACGCGCCGTGGTGAAGCCGCCGCGCAGGATGTTCTGCACGTTCTGCACGCCGATCATCATGTATTCTTCAGTGGTACCGCCAGGACGGCGCGGATTGAACATGTGCGTGTGGCCGTCAATCAATCCGGGCAGCACGGTGGCCTTGCTGAGATCAATGACCTGCGCACCGGCCGGAATTTTCACCTGGGCGGTCGGTCCGACCGAAGAGATGCGCTCGCCGGTCAGGATGATGGTCTGGTTCGGCAGCATCTGCCCGGTCTTGCTGTTGAACATGTGCCCGGCGCGAATGGCGATGGTTCGAGGCGCTGGCGGGCATTGAGTCACGCCGCCGTCGCTGCCTACGCACGGAACGGCTCCGGCGCCGCGCCAGTTTTTGGCGGGCTGAGGTACTTGCGCGTTGAGGGCCGCCGCGCTCCATAAAAACAATCCGCATACCGCCGCCAGCAAAGTTCTGCTCCGCATTGCGTTGCCTCCTTGTCGAGTCGAAAACAGACCTGAACCCTGGCGGTGCGATCCCGCGCGTGCCGGAAATCTTGCCTCAGGAATGTACGTAGTAAAGCTTGGATGGGGAACGTTATACACCCGCGGCGGGTCAGGGATGAACGAAATTGTTTGCGGCGGCGCGAAGTTTAGGGGCCATGGGAAAAGTCCTTAATTTTGTCATTCTGAGCGCTCGCACCGAGGACTCGCGCCAAGACGAAGCGAAGAATCTCTCTATGTTTTTTCGCGAGCACGTGGATCGAAGAGAGATTCTTCGCTTCGCTCAGAATGACAGCGGTTCTAACCAGACAGGCTAAAGCCTATCTAACGCCGGCGCGTTTCCGAAAATTAGGTATTTGGGGTAATTTTCATGATTGGGTAAAGATGCACTTCCGGGAGGGGAAACTCATGATTCGCAAGATTTTTCGTTCCATTTTCGCAATTCTAGCGGTGGCTGCGCTGTTGCCCGGATCTTTGCCCGCCCAGGATCAGAAGGCAATTGACCCGGGCGCGCAGAATCCCTCCTCTGCGCAGACTGGTGTTCCCGTCGCGGCTGCCGGCCCTCCTGCGCCGCGCACGCTGGACTTGAAGCTGGATTATTCGTCGGGGAGAAAATGGTTTCCAAACATCGTGGAGCCATACCGGCCGATGAAGAGCGATGAGCCGGCGCTCGGCAATTCGCCGCGCATCGGGCAGCTTCTGCAGAACGGCCGGTTGATGCTGAGTTTGCAGGACGCCATCTCCCTGGCGCTGGAAAACAATCTGGCAATTGACGTGGAGCGCTACACGCCGTGGCTGGATGAGGTCAGCCTGCTGCGGGCGCGCTCCGGAGTCAACGGCCTCGTGCCTTTCGATCCGACCGTGACCGGCGCGCTCAACCTGCAGGACTCGGTGACGCCGCTGAACAACCCGTTGTTTGCCGGCGTGATTCCGACGGGAACGACCGCGGCGGTGAACCAGACTCCGCCCGCGTACGTGCAGCACGTGGGCAATGTGAATCTTCAATACAACCAGTATTTTCCCACCGGCACGCAGTTTCAGGTGGCCATGACCAACAATCGCACTTCTTCGAACTTTGGATTTTTCAATTTGTACAATCCGTTCCTGCAGTCGGCGTTGACGGTTACCATCACCCAGCCGCTCCTGCGCGGCTTCGGAATTCTGCCGAATACGCGACTGATCATCGAAGCCAAGCGCACCGTGCAAGTGGGGATTTCGCAACTCGAGCAGCAAGTGATGGCTACCACGGCGCAGGTTTCGAATGACTACTGGGAGCTGGTGTACGCCAGGGAAAACGTGAAAGTGGAGGAAGCGGCTTTGGGCGTTTCGCAGCGGCTGTTCGAGGAAAATTCGCGGCGGCTGGAAATCGGGACGCTTTCGTCGCTGGATGTTCTGACCGCGCAATCGCAAGTGGCCGCGGACAAGCAGGCGCTGGTGCAGGCGCAGTCCGCGCAATTGCAGGATGAAACCACGCTGCTCAACGATCTGACGCAGAACCCATTCGATCCCGCCCTGCTCAGCGCCGAAATTCTGCCGACCACGCCCATATCCGCTCCGGACACCGGCGAAAATATGCGGCTCGAGGACGCGGTAAAAGAAGCCTGGCAAAAGCGACCGGAGTTGAAGCAGGCGGAACTGCTCCTGCAGAATGCGGGCACTGACGTGAAGGCCACGCGAAATGAGCTGCTGCCGGCGGTGAACCTGGTCGGGCAGTACACGGCTTCCGGACTGGGCGGGGTGCAGACTTCCACGACGAGTACGCCCACGGGTGCATTCGCTGCTGGCTTGCCGGTGGTGGACGCGAACGGAGTGCCGGTGGCGGGACTTTTTCAATCCACGGCGGTGGCTACGCCGTCGCAGGTGATTTTTCCGGGCGGCGTGGGGCAGGACTTGGGGCGGGTTTTCCGCGGAACGTATTCCACGTTTGAGGGCGGCATCAACATCAACCTGCCGATTCGCAATCGCGCGGCCCAGGCTGATAACGCGCAGGCGCTGCTGGTGGAGCGGCAGCAGAAAACGCAGTATCGCCAGCAGCAGAACTCCATTTTCGTGAGCGTGCGCAACGCGCTGATCGCCCTGCGGGAAGACCGCGCATCGCTGGCCGCTGCGCAGGAGGCCAAGAAGCTGGCCGAGCAGACGCTTCAGGACGAGCAGGAAAAGTACCGCCTGGGCGCATCGACCAGCTACAACGTGGTGCTGCGCTCGCGCGACGTGACCGCGGCGGAAGGCACGGAACTTCGCGATCGCATCAACCTGCTGGAGGACGAACTGAAATTCAACCAGGCCATGGGGCGCACGCTGGAAGTGAATCAGATCAGCATCGCGGACGCGCTGAAGCACTAGGAGTGCGGCTAAGTCATAAATGAATTTTGTGGCCCTTGGCTTCACATGCTGCGGAAAAAATACCTCGACCTGTCATTCTGAGCGAAGCGAAGAATCTCTCTTCGATCCAGGTGCGAGCAAAAAACAAAGAGAGATTCTTCGCCTCGGTGCGAGCGCGCAGAATGACAAAGCGAGATAATTTTTCCGCGGCCCGCTAGCGAAAACGGGATGACCCGCCGCGCGAAAGCGAGCGATCCGTGCTTCGTCCAGCGGCTAAAAAACTCCGCGGCGGTGCTGAGCCCAAACAGGCGGTTGGAAGAATCGAAAATGTTGGCGTAACCGCGAAGTGCCGCTGAATTGTGGGATTGCCGGTGACTGGTGGTAGGCTCGGCCGGTTCTAAAAACCTTCCTCCAGCAGCTGTGCCATGCTCAGGCCGGAAGCGGCTGGCGTGTGCTGCGCCTGCACAATCCGCTCCACGTATTTCGCGAGGATGTCACATTCGATGTTTACGGCGTCGCCGGATTGCATCGACGAAAGATTGGTGTGCTCGTAGGTGTAGGGAATGATGGCGGTTTCGACGACGCCGTCATGCCATCCGGCAACCGTCAGGCTGATGCCGTCCAGCGAGATGGAGCCTTTCATGGCGATGTAGCGGGCAAGGCTAGCGGGCACGGCGACGCCAAACCACCAATTGGCTCCCTCGGGTTCCAGGCGCGCCACGCTGCCCACTCCATCCACGTGGCCTTGCACGAAATGGCCGCCGAGTTCCTTCGCGGCGGTCAATGGGCGCTCGAGATTCACGCGCGTTCCGGGCTTTAGTTCGCCGAGGCTGGTGCGGCGCAAGGTTTCGCCGGAAAGGTCGGCGGCGAACGCGTCGCCTTCGATGTCGATGGCTGTCAGGCAGCATCCGTTCACCGCGATGCTGCCTGACTTTTCCAGGCCCTTGATCAGCGGCCCGGCGTGCACGCGAATGGTCGCGCCGATCTGATCGCCGCGCGTCGCGCTGGACTCCGCGCGGGCGCCGATGTCGCTCAGTTCGACGGATTCAATCCTGCCAACGTGCTCAACGAGTCCGGTAAACATTTCGCAGATATCCTTCCAGCGCCAGGTCCGGGCCGAACCGGGCGGTGCTGATGTTCTTCAGTTTACGCGACATCTCGACATCAAAAACTTCCGCTTCGGCACCGGATTTCTCCATGGTGGCGACGATCCCCAGCGGGGCCGACGCGGCGCTGGCTACAACTCCGGCACGCACAGGCGCAATGAACACGCGCATTTTATCCACAATTCCGGCATCCAGCGCGGCGGAATTCAGGATCGTGCCCGCTTCGAGCAACACGCTCAGATTGCCGCGCCGCCCAAGCTCCGCGACGACCTCCGCCAGACTGGGTTTCGCGCCACGGCCGGCAAGGCGCACGATTTCCACTCCGGCGCGGCGCAGATCCTGGGCCTTGGGCGAATTATATTTCGCACGCGTGAACACCAGCAGGTCATTGTCCGCGGATTTTACGAGCCGGGATTCGAGAGGAAGACGCAGGCGCGAGTCCATCACCACGCGCAGCAATTTTCTGCCGCGCGGGAAGCCGGTGCGATCGGTCAGCAGCGGGTCGTCCGCCAGCACGGTGCCGATTCCCGTCAGCAGCGCGTCAGACGCATGCCGCATGCGCTGCACTTCCTCGCGCGATTCGGCTGAGGAAATCCAGCGGATGTCTTCCGATGTCCGCGCTGCCTGGCGCGTGCCCGCTATTGCAGCGGGCAGCACGAGTTGCCCGTCCAGCGTGATGGCGGACTTCAGCGTGACCAGCGGTTTGCGCGAAACAATCCAGCGTGCGAACGCTTCGTTCAGCCGGCGCGCCTCGGCCTCCCGCGGGCCCTCCACCACTTCGATTCCCGCTGCGCGCAATTGCCGGAATCCCCGTCCAGCCACTTTACGGTTCGGATCGGCCATGGCCGCAACCACTCGAGCCACGCCTGCCGCGATCAGAGCCTCAGAGCACGGGCCGGTGCGGCCCGTGTGGCAGCACGGCTCCAGATTGACGTACACGGTAGCGCCGCGAGCCGATTCCCCGGCCGTGGCAAGGGCAATGACCTCAGCGTGGCGAATTCCCTCGTAGGTGTGAAAACCTTCGCCGACGATCCGGCCGTCGCGCACCACGACCGCGCCGACCATTGGATTGGGGGACGCCAGGGCGGCGCCTTGCGCGGCGAGCGTTAGCGCGCGATCCATGAACGCTGTGTCTGCGGCCGTCGCGTCGGCGTTGCCTGAGATTGCGAATGCTCTCATGGAGAATATTTTCTCGGAACCGGGGGTTGCGCCTGTACGGCCTTCGCCTTGCGGGAAATTTGTCGCGGAACGACCAATTTCCGACAGCGAAATCCCGTAGGCTAAACAGTTTGCGGATACACTACATCTTTTTGTCATTCCGAGCGAAGCGAAGAATCTCTCTTCGATCTAAGTGCAAGCAAAAGAATAAAGAGAGATTCTTCGCTCCGCAGAATGACAACGTATTTAGTTTTTCCGCAGCCTGGAAAGCCCGCGCTTCAGGTACTCACTCAATCGAAAAGGGAAGAGACGAATGTTTCGGCGTCGAAGGGCACCAGGTCCTCGATCGATTCGCCGGTTCCGACATATTGCACGGGCAGGCCGAGTTCGCGGGTGATGGCCACGACGATTCCGCCCTTGGCGGTACCGTCCAGCTTGGTCAGCACGATGCCCGTCACGGACGCCGTCGCCGTGAATTCGCGCGCCTGCGCCAGGCCGTTTTGCCCGGTGGTGGCGTCCATCACCAGCAGCACCTCATGCGGCGCCCCGGGGATCACTTTCTTGGCGGTGCGCGTCATTTTGTCGAGTTCGGCCATCAGGTTCATTTTTGTATGCAACCGGCCGGCGGTATCCACGATCACCACGTCCGCATTGCGGGCGCGCGCGGAGGCCAGCGCGTCATACACGACGGCGGCCGGATCGCCGCCGGATTTGGTTTTCACGATTTCGGATCCGGTGCGCGTGGCCCACACGGCAAGCTGCTCGATGGCGGCGGCGCGGAAGGTGTCACCGGCGGCCAGAACCACGGTTTTGCCGCTCTGGCGCAGGCGATTAGCGAGTTTGCCGATGGTGGTGGTTTTGCCTGTGCCGTTCACACCGACTACAAAAATTACCCGGGGCCGCGGCTCCGGGCCCGCTTCGGAAGTTCGCGTTGAAGACGGTACCGTACGCAAAACATGCAGCAGCTGGTTTTTCAGTTCGACTTTCAGTTCCCGGGCATTGCTGAGCGCATGGCGTTCCAGTTTCTGGCGAACGGCTTCCAGTATCTGGTGGGTGGTTCGAGGGCCCAGGTCCGCGGCCAGCAGGGCGTTCTCCAGCCGGGCCAGCAAATCGGGGTCGATTTGCTTTTCGCCGGAGATCAGGTCCTCGACCTTGGACGAAATCTGGGTTCGAGTCTTGGAAATCGACTGCTTCAGACGGTCGAGCAGGGACCCGCTATCCTTGGGTTTTTTGCTCTCGTCGTCGTTGCCAAAGATGGATAACATAGGGTTTTCACGGCCGAAGGTCGCGAATGGATTATTCTAGCAGAAGACGACCGTCCCTTCGCCTGCCTCCCGGGCCAGCGGGCGATATGTACCAAACTGTTGATGGACCGGAAGCTAATTGTACGGGAATCATTTCGTGGCAAACCATCACATGGATATGTTACAAATAGAAGTCCGCAGGGGCGCTGCCTGGTCCAGAAGACGGGAAATGCCGGATAGACCCATGGCGGGAGGAAAACTGCATGCAATGGCGTGACACTCGGCTGGCTGGCCTGACGGAAGTCTCCAAATACTTCCCGAGTGAGCAGCTCCTTTCTGCGCTAAATGATTCCAAAGTCGGCGTGGTGATCTGCGACCGCCGCATGCAATACAAGGCCCTGAACGAAACCGTAGCGGAAATTCACGATGTCCCCGTCGAAGCGCATATGGGGCATCGCTTCCATCAAATTATCGGCGCCCTCGCGGAGAAAGTCGTTCCGCTGTGGGAAAACGTTTTTGCCACGGGTCAACCGCTCACCAATTTGCAGGTGACCGGTTACCTGCCTAAGCGGTCCCAGATGGGCCACTGGGTGGAAAATCTTTTCCCGCTGCGCGACGATCGCGGCAGGGTGACGCAGGTGGGCTGCTTCGTCATCGAGATCACCCAGCATCGCTTCGCGGGAGTTTCTCGCGACGGCAGCGTGGAGTCTCTGACCCGTTCCGCGCAGGCCACGGTTTTGGAGCACGGCCAGGTAGCACCGTTGTCCCCTCGCGAACAAGATGTGGTGCGCCTGGTGGCCGAAGGCAAGTCCAACAAGGAAATTGCTTCGCACCTTGCCATCAGCGTCCGGACGGTCGAGACGTACCGCGCACGGCTGATGCTTAAACTGAATGTGAACTCCGTGGCCCAACTGGTGCACTACGCCGTTCGCAATCGCATAATCACGATCTGAATCAGCCACTCCTCCGGAACTTCTAGCAGGCTGCGGAAAAATTCAAAACGCTGTCATTCTGAGCGAAGCGAAGAATCTCTCTTCGTTTGTTTGCCTGCACTTAGATTGAAGAGAGATTCTTCGCTTCGCTCAGAATGACAAAACGAGGGACTTTTTCCGCAGCCTGCTAGATCGCCTAGCTTCTCGGGCCGACGATTCCGCCCTATAAGACCGATTTCTGCCCGGTGTTTTCCTGTCAGTACTTCCACGTACGTATTTCTCGGAATGTAAACAGAAAGGAGGGCACGTTACTATTTTCGCTATCGTCCTGAGATGGTCACGAGTGGCGATGTCAAACGATTCAGGGAGGAAACGAAATGCTGATCGGAGAGCGGTTGCGTGCCCTTCGCGAGGAGAAACAGTACTCGCAGGGCATCATCGAGAAGCGCACCGGGTTGCTGCGCTGCTATATCTCGCGGGTGGAAAACGGCTACACCGTCCCCTCTGTGGAAACACTGGAAAAGTTCGCCCGGGCCCTGGAAGTCCCGATGTATCAGCTGTTTTACGACGGCGAGGGCCAGCCGAAACCGGCCACTCTGGTGCGCCGGCGGGACGAGGATTCCACGGTCTGGGGCAGCCATGGCAGGGACGCTCGCACGCTGGCGAAGTTCCGCCAACTACTGAGCCGTGCGGATGAGGGCGACCGCAAACTGCTGCTGTACGTAGCGCGGAAAATGGTCAAGCGCAAGCAGGACTGAAGCGCAAGCGCGCGACGTAGCAATCTTCGTACATCCTGCAATTTGTGATATATCATGGCGCGCATCGGGTGGGTTCGGAGCCGAACCCGCTCTCTTTTCAAAATCATCACCAAGAGGTGCGCCATGATTTCCGCTCCCACCAAAGCCGCGCTCGCGGCAGTGCTATTTGCAGCTTTTTCTCTTCCCGTTTTACATGCGCAAATGCCCGCCGGCCGTGATGCGGACGCCGCCGCCATCAAGCAATGCGTGGCCGATTTTGCGGACACCTGGAACCGGCATGACGCGCATGGCGTGGCGATGCGCTACGTGGAGGACGGAGACTTCTCAAGCGTCAAGGGCGAACCCAGCCACGGCCGCAAGGAATTGGAAGAGCACTACAACACGATCTTCAGCACCTTCCTGAAAAACGCGCACACCACGGACACGGTCCGCAGCATCCGCTTTCTGGGCCCGGATGTGGCTTCGGTGGACATGGACTGGCTGGTGAATGAACCAAGCGCTCCAGGTGGGGTGCTGCGCAAGGGACTGCTGACGTGGATCGTAACGCGGCAGGCCGGCAATTGGATGATCACCATCTACCACGAGCAGGCGTTTTAAATGCTCAGGAGTTCGGTGGCACAAGCTTCAGCTTGTAGCGGAGGGTCTGCGCTTGAAAGGACTCTCATGAAAATGCAAAGCCTGAAGCCTGTGCTATTTCCCCAATTCATCACACTTCCACTAGATTGGCGCTGAGGCGGATCTTTCCGGCCTTTACTGCGCGCTCCAGGGCATCAACCACCGCGGCGTCAAACTTCGTATTGGCCAGGCTGAGAATCCGATTGATCGCGAATTCCAGATCCATGGCCGACTGGTAAGGACGATTGGTGGTCATGGCGTCGAGCGTATCGGCCACCGCGATGATGCGCGCCATCAGAGGAATTTCGTCGCCCTGCAGGCCGTGCGGATAGCCGCCGCCGTCCATGTGTTCGTGATGCAGTTCGATGCCCGGCAGCATTTCCTTCAGCTGCGCAACCGGGCGCATGATGTTCGCGCCCTTGGAGGGATGCTGCTTCATCAACTCAAACTCTTCGGGCGGTCAGCGCGCCGGGCTTTTTCAGAACGCGGTCGTCCACGCCGATTTTTCCGACGTCATGCAGCAGCGCGGAGATGCGCAGATCTTATCCAGCTCCTCGGCTGCAAGCCCAAGCTGCTGCGCCGATGAGCATGGAATACTTGGCGACGCGGCCGGAATGGCCGCGCGTGTAGGGATCCTTTTCGTCGATGGCGGCGGCGAGCATGCGGATGGAGCCCAGGAAAAGCTCGCGGTTCTCGTCGGCGGCCTGTTTGCAGCTGGGCGACGAATTCCTCGATGTCGTCGGCCATGTTGTTGAAGGTTTCGGCCAGTTCGCTGATTTCCGCCGCGCCCTGCACCGGCGTGCGCTGGTGAAATTCTCCGCGGCTGATGGCCCGCGTGGAGGCGGCCAGTGCGCGAATCGGCGTGCTGATGCCGACGGCAAACAAATATCCGAGGATCAGCGCCGCGAAAGTAACGACCACCACGAATTTCAGCGCCTGGGCGTTCAGTTCCGTTACGCCGGCGTCTTCACGCGCATTGTCCAATCCACGCTGAGCGACCACGGCCCAGCCCAAGTCCGGAATGGTGCTGTAGGTTCCCACCATCTCCGATTTGTTCTGCCGTTGTCCGTGATTCGTAAGCGGCGCAGAGTTTCGGTCGTGCGCAGGCCTTTGGGCAGCGCCGTCGCCTGGGTCACCACCGGGGAACTCGGCCGGGCATCTGAGCCCGGCACGAACTGGCGCATGTCCGGATGCGCGACGATGTGGCCGCTATGATCCACCACGAACACCACGCGGCCGCGCACGCTGGTTTCCTGCAGCCGCCGCAGCATGCTGTCCAGAGAAACGACTGCGGCCAGCATGCCGGAAAATTGATCGTTCACTTGGAGAGGCACGGCCATGACGAACGCCGGACGATTTTCCGGACCGATGGCCAGCGGATCGCTGCGAAATACCAGAGACTGCAGGGTCGTGGTGAACGCGCGCTGCAACGCCTTGCCGACAAACGGATCCTGAATCAGCCTGGAAATTGCCCGCGCCGCTGCCCTTGGCGTCCTTGCCCACCGCCGTCAGGTACAAAATATTCGGATTGCTGGCCACGAAATTTTCGAGCACGCGAGTTACTTGCGGGGCGTTCTGCGACGTTGTCGACTTTGTCGATCAGGCCGGTGAGCGCCAGAATCTGCCGTTCGCTGATCAGTTGCTGGTACAGGTTGGTGTCAAATTGCTGAATTTCTTCGGCGAGCGAGCGGGTCACTTCCGTTTGCTGCACGCTCTCCGTATCGGTCAGTTTGTCCTGGCTAAGTTGCAGAACCTGGCGATGATACAGTCCGAGGGGCAGCACGCTGACAAGCAGCATGGCTCCCAGCACCAGCCACAGAATTCTGGGCCGGCGCGAAAAGATCGATTTGAGGGCTTCGACTTCCACGATGGGCGATTCCTTACCTCCCTATTTTACGATTCCGCGGACGCCGGCAGAAGGAAGGAAAGCGGAGGTGCTACGCGTTTGCTAACGGTGGGACATGCTTCAGCTTGTCGGGTTTAGACCTGCTCTAGGCAAACCTCAAGCTGACCGCCTGAACCGTTTGCCGAAAATCTCAAAAAGTTGTCATTCTGAGCGAAGCGAAGAATGCCTCCTTGTTTCGTTGCTTGTACTTAGATCGAAGAGAGATTCTTCGCTTCGCTCAGAATGACAAAACGAGGGATCTTCTGACCAGCCTGTGAAGCCGGCGCTACTCTTGCTTCAAGCGCCGTTCCATCAGATCGCGGATGGCGTCCCGCGTGACCCGGCCTTCCTTGAGCACCGCGTGGACCTGTTCCGTGATTGGCATTTCGACCTGGACGCGCCGCGCCAGTTCCAGAGTGGCCGCGGCGCTTCCCACGCCTTCGGCAACCCGGCGAGTCGAGCCCAGAATCTCGCTCAACTCGCGGCCTTTTCCCAGCGCGATTCCTACCGAGCGGTTGCGGCTCAGTTCACCGGTGGCCGTAAGGATCAGGTCGCCCACGCCGGCCAGCCCGGCCAGCGTTTCGCGCCGGCCGCCAAGAGCGACGGCGAAGCGCGTCATTTCGGCAAGCCCGCGCGTAACTAGCGCGGCCACCGCGTTCGTGCCTAATTCAAGGCCAGTACAGATTCCGGCGGCGATGGCGATCACATTTTTCACTGCGCCGGCGATTTCCGTGCCGGTCACATCGTCATTCGTGTAGAGACGGAAGCGCGGCCCGGAAAATTCTTCCTGAATTTCGGCGGCCAGTTGGCTGTTCGACGATGCAAGAACCACCGCGGTGGGATCGCCGGCCGCGACCTCGCGGGCAAAGCTGGGGCCGGACAGGACGGCCACGCGCGCCGGCGCATCTCGAAAAATCTCCTGGGCAATTATTTCGCTTATGCGCGCGTGCGAGTCGGGTTCCAGTCCTTTGGTCGCGCTGACGAATTTGGCGTGCGTCGCAACCAGCGGCCGCATTTCGCGATAGAGTTGCCGTGCGTGAGCGGAGGGCATTACGCCCAGCACGATGTCGGCGCCGGACAGCGCCGCTTCCAGGTTGCCGGTCACTTCGACGCTTTCCGGGAGTTCGAATCCTGTTAAGTAAATGTCGTTTACGCGGCTGGCCTGCAGTGCTTCCACCACGTCCGCGCTGTGCGCCCATAAGGAGAGCCGGTGGGCGCGCGAGGAGCGCGTCAGAGCGATGGCCAGAGCCGTGCCCCAGCTGCCGGCGCCGATGATGGCGATTTTTTTCATGCGTCGCCGCGCTTCCGTTCCAGGCGCGGCTCGGTTCCGGCCAGCAGCCGTTCGATGTTGTCGCGGTGCTTTACGATCACTAGAACCGCGGCGAGCAATGTGCAGGCCGAAACGGCAGTCGGCGGGGCATGCCGCGGCGCGTAGAGCAGATACATCAGCAGCGGCAGGGAAGCGGCGGCGGAGATGGATGCCAGTGATACGTACCGCCAGAACAAAAGCACCAGCACAAACAGGACCGCCGCGGCCGCCAGCGCCGGCCAGCAAATCGCCAGGAAAACTCCCAGCGCCGTGGCAACTCCCTTGCCTCCCTCAAACTTCAGCCACACCGGAAACACGTGGCCCACGATGGCCGCCAGCCCCGCGATCATCATCAGGCGAATATTTCCGGGGGCGAAATGCCCGGCCAGCCACACAGCGAGAAATCCTTTCGCGGCGTCCAGCAGCAGCGTGGCGACGCCGACCTGCCATCCGGCGGCGCGAGCCACGTTCGTGGCGCCGATGTTGCCGCTGCCGATGAAGCGGACGTCGCCGCCTCCCGTGGCGCGCACCAGCAGATAGCCAAAGGGGATCGAGCCCAGCAGATATCCCAGAGCGATCAGCCCCCAAAGCTGAGGCGCGCTCGTCGATGGATCCAGATTCACTCGGAAGCGCTCCCTGCAAATGAAAATGTCGCCAGCCGAGTATATTCTGCCCCGCCGCGTTTCAAAACGCTTTGATAGAGGTGAAATTCTTTCGCGGTGGTTGCGCCGAATTCCAGCGGGCCAGCTGCTTCGATGGCGGCGTTGAGAGCTGCCAGTCCGCGCGGATGATCGAAACGCGCCAGGGTCAGGTGGGGCGAGAATACGCGCGATTCGCGGGCAATGCCCAGCGCGGCGAGCGAGTTTTCAACCGCTGCGGCGAGCTTGGCAAGTTCCGCGCCGGTTTCAATTCCGGCCCACAGCACGCGCGGGCGCCGTGCATCCGGAAAAAATCCAGCGCCGCGAAATTGCAGGGCGATCGGTGCCGCAGCGCGCATGGTTGCCAGCGCCGCTTTGATCGGCTCCAGTTTTTCGCCGGGAGTTTCGCCGATAAATTTCAGCGTGACGTGCAGGCCGTCGATCCGCGCCCAGCGCGCGTCCGGGCAAGCAATGCGCAACTTCTTGGCGGTTGCGGCTACTGCTTGTCGAATGTCTTCGGGAATGTCCAACGCGACGAAGAGGCGCATGAGTCAATTCAACATTCGATTCTGATTGTGAGTCTTGATCATTCGGGCGCGCAGGATTGAATGAGCTTCTCTGGTAGCACAGACTTCAGTCTGTGGGGGTTCGTTCGGCAGCCTAGACGCCGCGCGCCAGCCAAGCTCTTCTGGAAATCCACAGACTAAAGTCTGTGCTACTGGCCCGATTTTGTCTGCGCCGCGTACAGAAAATAGCGGCGCACCAGGTCCAGGGCCGTCTGCGAAGCCTGCCAGCGGATGCGATCGCGCTCGCCGGGATAAAGCACGCCGCGTTCCTTGCTGCCGGACGTGTCGGCAATCGCTACGTGCACGGTTCCCACAGGCTTTTCGGCGGAGCCGCCGTTCGGACCAGCGACTCCGGTAATTCCGACGCCCAGCGTCGCGCCCGTGCGCCGGCGAATTCCATCCGCCAGGGCCACGGCTACCTCCGCGCTTACGGCTCCGCGCGATTCGATAATTTCCGCGGGAACATCCACCCACGCAGACTTCAAACTGTTGCTGTACGAAACGACTCCGCCCAGAAAATACGCGGAGCTGCCGGAGATGCGCGTAAGCCGCTCAGCCAGCAGCCCGCCGGTGCAGCTTTCCGCCGTGGCAATCGTCGCGTGGCGCAAGGTCAGCTCGCGCGCCACTACTTCTTCCATCGATTCGCCCGCGGTGGTGAACACCGCTTCGCCCAGCGCGAGCACAATGCTTTCCTGAATGTCCTGCAGCTGGCGATCGGCGGCCACGGCGTCGGTGGTCCACATGCGCAGATGAACCTGAATTTCTCCGGGTGCCGTAAGGATGGTGGTCTGCACGTCCGCGTGGCGCGTGTAGATCGGAGCGATGCGCTGATCCACGTCCGATTCGCCCATGCCCGCGACGCGCAGCTCGCGCGCCACCAGCCGCACGCCTGTGGAAATCCGCGCGAGCCGTGGCTCCAGTTGCGCGGCAAACATGGCTTTCAATTCGTGGGGTGGGCCGGGAAGCAGAACTATGATGCGCCCGTTGGATTCCAGCCACAGGCCCGGCGCCGTGCCGCGATCGTTGGGCAAAACCGTTGCGCCCTCGGGAACCATGGCCTGCCGTGCGTTCACCGTGGACATCGGACGGCCAATCTTGCGGAAACGCGCGGCGATCATTTCCATTACGGCGGGATCTTGCGAGACTTTTCGCCCCAGCAGATCGGCGACGGCGTCACGCGTGCGATCGTCTTCGGTCGGGCCGAGCCCGCCGCTGGCAATTATCAGCTCCACGCGCTGAAATGCGCCTTCGAAAGCGTCGCGCAGCGGGGCAAGGTCGTCGCCCACCACGGTTTTGCGCGTGACTTCGATGCCCAGTTGATTGAGGCGCGCGGTGAGAAAAAGGGAATTGGTGTCCACCCGGTCGGGCGTGAGCAGTTCCGAACCGACGGCGATGATTTCGGCTTTCATCCGAGGTCAGCGCGGAAGCGGAAGTCCTTCCACTTCCCAATCGACGGTGAACAGCGCGCTGCTGGTGGCCAGGATCGCGCGATGACCCGGCAACAGCGCCAAGCCCACAATGCCGCTGCCGCCCAGCACGAGTTCGGCGCGCCCGTCCACAGCGATGCGCACGATGCCGCGCCGCCCTTGATACGACGCGGCCACGTAGAGATTTCCTTTACGGTCAAAGGCCAGTCCCTGCGGCCGGCCCAGCCCGCGGAAGAAGCTGCTGATCTCGCCCTTCTGATTGATGCGGAAGATGCGGTCGAAACTGGAAGTGGTCGGCCCGGTCACGAAAAATTCGCCGGTCGGGCTGAATGCCAGAGTGATAGGCGGCGACGGACGGCTCGAGCGTGGCGAAGACGAAAATCTCGCGGTCCGGGCCGATCTTGAAAATCGTGCCGCTGCGATCTCCGACGAAAAGATTGCCGATGGTGTCGAACGCGATGCCCGTAGCGACGCCCATGCCTTCCACCCAGAGCTGCGAACGGCCGTCGGGCGCGATGCGATGGATGGTTCCATCGTCGCGGCAGGAAACGTACAGGTAGCCCTCGCGGTCCAGAGCCAGGCCGGTGGGATTCACGAGTTCGGTGACGAACGGTTTTACTGCGTAATTCGGCGTGATTTTATAGAGCGAGACCGCCACTTTTTGCCCGCGATGGCCGCTGTAGGTGACGTAAATGTTGCCTTCGACGTCCACCGCGGGATTGGCCACGGGATGAAGATTGTCGGCAATCTGCACGCCGAGGTGAAAGGCGAACGGGCTGGCTGGTAGCGCGCGTCGTCTCGACGCTCACGATGCTGCCGGCTGCGCCGTCCGGCACGCGCGCGATCAGGTAATTTTGTGTGGAGATCAGAATGCTCGCTTCGGTTTCGCCGAACCGCACGTGCGGCGCGTGAATTCGGACGCGGCACGAATCCCGAGCCATAAATCGTGACGTCGCCGCCGGGAATGCCGGCAGCCGGCTGGATGCGATCGATGCGTGGTATGCCGTTGGTTTCCAAAATTGGGACTCAACCGCCCTGAATCTGATTCGCGATTTGTAACGAATCGCGCGCCGTGTTCCTAGGGAAGCTTACAGCCCGGCCGCGCGCGCGATCCACAAACCGAGTGCCGCGTAAATTCCCGCGATCCAGTCATCCGCCATGATTCCCAAGCCGCCGGGGAGCGATTCGGCTTGCCGCGCGGGGAACGGTTTCCAAATATCAAAGACACGAAAAAGTATAAAGCCCAGCAACAAATATTTCCAGTTGAGGCAGGCGTCCAGAGATCCAAACAGGTACGCCAGATGCTGTCCGGAAACTTCGTCGATCACGACGAATTGCGGATCCTTCTTGGCCGCAAATTCGCGCGGCCCGCGACGCGCACAGAACCCCCACGATGCGAGTGCAAACGATATCGACCACTGGTCAGTGCGATCCAAAGAGCGCGGGTTGCCAGATGGTCACGCGCGCCGGGAAACACGTCGATGGGCAACAGGTATTGGCGTCAGGGCGTAGCATCAGAACACCTGCCAGCGAACCCCAGGTGCCGGGAGCTTTGGGGAGGTGGCCAAGGCCGCAGGCCGTCGCGATCGCAAGGGAGATGCGAGGTTTCCGCCGAACGGACACGGCAGAGGCCGCAGGGCTACTCGTCGTCTTGTTCGGAAGATTCGTGGTGGGGTCGTTCATTCGATTCGGTTTCTTCCAGTTCCGATTCGTCCATGCTGGGCGCGGCTACCTTGTACTTTTCGGTGGCCCAGTTGCCGAGGTCGCGCTCGCGGCAGTGCGCGCTGCAGAAGGGGAATTCCGCGGTCGTTTCCGAATCCACCGGCTGCTTGCAGATTGGGCATTTCAGTTTCATCGCATTTGGTAGCACAGACTTCAGTCTGTGGGTTTTCGATTCGGTGGTCGGACGATGCGCATCAGCCAAGACGCGTCAGCCTGGATCTGTTCGAAATTCCACAGGCTGAAGCCTGCGCTACCTAACCCAGAATCCTCAGCGCCGCCGTGGTCAGCACGCGCTGCACTGCGGCTGTTGCCGGGATCTGCGCGGCCGCCGGGCGCGGCACGTCCAGGATCTCCACGACGCGGCCGACCAGATCGTACTCGTGCGTCTCGGTAATTTCCGCGGTAACGACGTCGCCCGGACGCGCGGACATCGTGGTGCCCGCCGATTTCGATGTCGTTCAGGAAAAGCTTGCCGTCGATCTCCGGAGCCATGCCTTCGAGCCGCGCTTCCCACACGAGCGGCGTATCTTTGGACGGCCCTTCGACGAGAGCGGTCACCTGCCGGCCGCGAAACCGGCGCAGCTTGCGCGCCGAAATTTTCTGCTGAATGGCCATCAGGCGGCTCTGACGTTCCTTGATCGTGTCCTCATCCACTTTTTCATCGAGCGCGAAGCTGGAGGCGTTGTCGACGTCGGAGTAGGGGAACACGCCCATCCAGTCAAATTCCGCGGCCTTCACGAAATCGCACAGCTCGCGGAAATCGGTGTCGGTTTCGCCCGGAAAGCCGACGATGAACGATGTGCGCAGCGCCACGCCGGGAATCGTCGCGCGCATGCGGCCCAAGCAGTTGCAGAAAAGCGTCGCCGTTCGATCCGCGCTTCATGCGCGCCAGAACGTTGCGGCTGGCGTGCTGCAGCGGCATGTCCATGTAGCTGGCGATCCGCGGGTGCGCGGCGATGGTATCGAGCAACCGCTGCGTCACGCGGTTCGGGTAGCAGTACAGCGAGCGCACCCACTGCAGTCCTTCCACGCCGGCGAGGCGTTCGAGCAGCAGCGCCAGGCCATCGCGCAGGCCCAGGTCCTCGCCGTAGGAAGTCGTGTCCTGTCCGATCAGCGTTACTTCGCGGACGCCCGCGGCGGCCATGTTTTCCGCTTCGCGCACCACGGATTCAAACCGGCGGCTACGGAACTTCCCGCGAAGCTGCGGAATAATGCAGAACGTGCAGGGATGGTCGCAGCCCTCGGCGATCTTGATGTATGCGGCATGCTTGGGCGTGGAAAGAATTCGCGGCGTCAGGTCGTGATACAGGTATGAACGCGACGCCGCCGCGGATTTCTCGGCGTCCGATCGCAGCTGGCCCTGACCGCTGCCAGAATATTTTCGACTTCTCCCGGTGCCCACCACCGCGTCGACCTCGGGAATCTGCTCCAGAATCTGTTCGCGAAAGCGCTCCACCAGGCAGCCGGCAACGATCAATTTCTTCGCTACGCCGAATTTCTTGTGCTCGGCCATTTCCAGGATTGTGTCGATCGATTCCTTCTGCGCCGGGGCGATGAAACTGCAGGTGTTGACGACCAGAACGTCGGCTTCCTCCGCGTTCGGCGTGAATTCGTAGCCGTTGCGCGCGAGCACACCCATCATGACCTCGCTGTCGACGAGGTTTTTCGGGCATCCCAGGCTGACGAACCCTGCTTTAGGCATAGCAATGCGTCACGCGCGTGCGGGACGGTCCGACTATTCTAGCATGGCAGGGAGGTCTGGGTGGCGCAGGCTTAACGTGCCCGGGGAAAGTATTTTGTCGTGTCATTCTGAGCGAAGCGAAGAATCTCTCTTCGATCGTCGGTCCTGCTTGATTCCCGACATCGATGTCCGCTCGAGCTAGCGCTTCCTCAGGAAATTGTGGATGCGGTCGATGAGAGAGGACGCGTATTTTGTGTCCGCGGTTTTGCCCCCATAGCGCGCCGCCTGGTAGATCGAGGTTAATTCCACGACCGGCGCGGCGAGCATGCCATCCGTCATGGACGACGCGAACTCCATGGGCGTCTGCGCTTGCGACTTTTCGAAACCGCCGCGCGCGAGCACGTGCAGCATTTCCAGGTATTGCAGGGTTGCCAGGTGCGGCGTCATCTGCCGCGCCGGCATGACGCGCGTGCGCCACAGCACCATCAATCGCCGGCGGACTTCCGGACGCAGGACGAGCACCGCGACGCCAAACACTCCGAAGAACGCCAGGATGCCGCCAAGGCCCTCGGGTGTGTGGGCAGCCCGCTCCTGCCAAAGTTTCATTCGATCCGTCGCTTCGCGCCGCAGCTTCGGCGAATTCCACGCGCACGCGCTCCGCCCAGTCACGCCCCACGCGCCCCAGATTCTGCGCTACGGTCACCTGGTGCAGGAAGTCGTAGTTGATGACCCACTCGCTCCACTGCAATTCGAACCAATCCCAATAATGAAAGAGCTGCGCGAATAATCCCGGCGGTTTCTCGTTCGAAGGCGGCGTGGGATCGAACGTGAGCCAGCCGAAGCCTGGGAAATAGGCTTCCACCCAGCTGTGGGCGTCGCTGGCCCGCACGACCAGGTCGCCGGCGACGTCATTGTATTCGCCGGTCTGGAACCCGTTGATGTAGCGGGCCGGGATGCCCTGCGTGCGCAGCATGATGGTCATGGCGGCGGCGAAATATTCGCAGTGCCCGGCGCGCTTCTGGAACAGGAAGTAAGAAAGCGGATCGTTTTGCGGCGGTCCGCTCAGGTCCATCGTGTAGCCGAAATGCGATCGCAGGTAGCCTTCCATCGCCACGGCCTTGTCGTAGGGCGTCGTCTGGCGGGCCGTAATCTGCGCGGCCAGGGCCGGAATACGCGGATCGAGATTCGGCACTTGCAGGTACGTCTGGCGAATTTCATTCGAGTAATCCGTGCCGGCCTGGCGCACGGCGGCTGCCGGAGGAGAAGGAACGAGAGAGTTTGCGTCGTACTCGATGCGGGAGTAGCTGTGATACGGATTGAAAACCGAACCGGTGAAATCGCGCAGCAAGTACGTGTGCCGCGGGACGAACGACGTTCTGCCGGGATCTTCGCTGAAGTGGCCGCGCACGGTTTCCACTTCATTGGCAAAAAACAGGGCGTTGCTGCCGATGGCTTCCAGCAGCACGGTGTAGTGAATTTTCTTCCCGTTGTTTTGCGACCCGGGAGCCTCGGTATTCAGGCGGAATACGCCGGCTTCGGACGGAGACGTCAGCGTGGTCGGTTCGTGGGGATCGTTGTACCAGCGCTTGCCGTCAAAGCGCGTCAACGCCACGCCGCGCCAGTGCACGCCCTGCGCCTTGGCCATGCCGCCATCGACCGTAACGCGCATCACCACCTGGCTGTTTTTCTTGATCTCACCCAGTTCGCCGAGTTCCACCTCATCGCTGAACCCGGTGATCATCGAGGACTGCATGTTGAGCGCCGACATATATCCGCCGCTGAAGCGCGGCAGGATCAAAAAGATAACGGCTCCGACCAGCAGCGCTCCCAGCGCGATGCCCACGGCCGTAACGCTCAGCGCGTTGTGCAGATGATCGGCCGCGGCAGTGCCAGCCTCCATGGGCCGCGTGACGGTGCCCTGCGCGCTGCGCCACATTTCCAGAGCTACGAAGGTCGAGACGGCCAGCCCCAGAAAAATGAAGAAGAAGGCCAGAAACACGGTGTCCACCGTGAGAATCGCGGCGGCCAGCATGGTGGTGAAGCCCATCATGGTCAGGAACAGATAATCTCGTGTGGTGGACGCGCTATACAGCCGCACGAATGTAGCAAAGAGCATCAAGTGGATGGTCGCCAGCAGCGCCGAATAAAGCGTGGGATTCTGCGCCCCAGCCGAGAGCATTCGGGAAATGATCCACAGATCGAAGGGGAAGAAGGCAAAGTAGCCGACCGTCAACCAGGTGGCCGTCCGGTTGGTGATTTCCGGACCCTTTCCATGCCACCAGCGATAGCCCTTAAAGAGCATCGCCGCGGGCAGCGCCAGGATCGTGACCAGATCCAGTTTTCCGGTTGAGACTAACGTCAGCACCCCGGTTAAAAGCAAGAAATAAAGGGAGATCTCAAAATGGCGGCGGATGGCGGAAAGATGCGCCGGGATCGGTTCGATGATGGTTTGGCCGGCAGGGTCCATGGCGCAGTTCCCATTTTAACACTCCGGAGGGGGCGCCGGTCGGCATGCGGCGTATCGGGTAATGGTTCCAGTAGCACAGCCACTCCTGGCTGTGCGGGATTGTGGGCTTACGGTGAGGAGCGAATTGCTGGGGTAGGCGCGAGGCCAGCGCAGGGAGCTTCGACCGTGGGGAGTGTAGACGTCCCTCCCGCCGAGAACTTACCAGCAGCTGCAAAGACCGCACAGCGAAGAGTCGCTGATGTGCTACCTGATACCATCCGCGATCGCGGCGTCGGCAATTTTTTGAGTGGCGTTGGAGACTGGTAAGCCGCGAACCTGACTGAGAGCCACGATCCGTGCACCCGGAACACGAGGCAGTTTCGGCACGCGGATCAGGAACGATTCCAGGCGGATCTTGCGGAACGTGACGGTGTGGCGAGCGGCGCGGAGCGCTGAATGATTTTCGCTGACGTCCAGGCCGAAATTTTCCCGCAAGTAAAGGAATAGTTCGAGCTGCGCCCCGGCTGCCGCGGACTCGATCGCCGGAAATTGCCACAGGCGGGAGAATAGCGCACCGTGGCCGTTGGGCTGGCGCACCAGGAGCGTTCGGCCGCGCGGATCGAGCAGCACGGCGGCCACGAGCGTGACGTCGATGGCCGCGCGCTTTTTGCGCGCCGCAGGAATCTCTTCGACGATGCCGAGTTCGCGCGCGCGGCACCATTGCTCCACAGGACATTGGCCGCAGCGGGGAGATTTCGGGGTGCAGACGGTCGCACCCAATTCCATCATGGACTGGTTCCAGTCGCCGGGTGAGCGAACCGCGAGCAATTCCTGCGCCGCGGTTTCCAGCTTTCGCCAGCGCAGGGTGGCGCGCAGATCGCCGCGCACGGCGCCGATCCGGGCGAGGACGCGCGCGACGTTTCCGTCCAGCACCGCAAGGGGCGCTCCGTAGGCGATGCTCAGCACCGCGGCCGCTGTGTAGCGGCCAATGCCCGGGAGAGCGAGCGCCGCCTGGTAGTCGCGGGGAAATTCCGCGCCGGGACGCGCCGATATTTCCTGCGCGGCGCGTTGCAGATTTCTGGCGCGGCTGTAGTAGCCGAGCCCGGCCCACAGGGCCAGCACGCGGTCGGTGCAGGCCCGCGCGAGACTCGCCGCGTCGGGGAAAGCTTCCAGGAATCGTTCGTAGTAGGGAATCACGGCCGCAACGCGCGTCTGCTGCAGCATGATTTCCGAAAGCCAGATGCGATAGGGATCGCGCGTGCGGCGCCAGGGAAGATCGCGTTTTCGCCTGGCGAACCAGGAAAGCAGGCGGCGCCGGAATTTGGGAAGGTCCGACGCGGGAATTTTCAACAGGCTCACGCGCGCGATTTTCGCACAGCCGGGCCGGCAACGGCTCCCGGATTTTTGGAACTTTGCGACTTTCAAATCGACCGGCGAGTCTGGCGGGCTGAATCGGCTGCGCAAATACCGAAGCGTTGTCATTCTGAGCGGAGCGAAGAATCTCTCTTCGATCGACGTGCGAGCAAACAGACAAACCAAGAGAGATTCTTCGCTCCGCTCAGAATGACAACGCGTTTCATTTTTCCGCGGGTTTTGAAGAACGCCGCAACAACGGCGAATTCTTTAGAGGGACGGAACGAACAGGAAATACGCGGTGTTCCACAGGTGCGCGGGGATCGTGCCGCGCGGCTGGCTGGTGAGCACGATTTTGAAAATCTCGGGCGAATCGCACAGCGAGTCCAGGAAATTCTTGCCCGGCTGCTGCTTCAGGGGAGCTGACTCCGGCCAGGTAACGCAGCACGT
This sequence comes from uncultured Acidobacteriota bacterium, assembly GCA_963774805.1. Taxonomy (GTDB): domain Bacteria; phylum Acidobacteriota; class Terriglobia; order Acidiferrales; family UBA7541; genus Palsa-360. The sequence goes on along the minus strand of CAVZGK010000012.1, from coordinate 101,055 downwards.
CATAAATAATCTCGTCGCCGCCCATGCGCGGCGTGGCGAAACCGGCGGAGCGGAACTCCATCACCGACTTGATTTCGCTGAAATGCCAGGCCAGACCCGCGCAGAGCGTGACGGCGCGCTCAAATTGCTCCGCGGCTTTGGCGCCGGCGGCTTGCAGGTCGACGTAAGGATCGAAGACCAGCATCACGCGGCGCTCGTCTTCGCGCGCAAATTCCTTTACCTGCAGCGCACCGGTGCGCGCGGAGGCCTTCCAGTCGACGTGCCTCGCGTTGTCATTGAATTGGTAATCGCGGATGGCGTAGAGGTCGTTGCCGCGGCCGCGCTGGTAACTTTCCAGTTCGCCGCTCACCAGCGGCAGCACCTCGAAAAATTCCTCGGTGGGCTGGATGCGCGGAAACACCACCGCTTCGATCGCGGAATCCACGCGGCGCGTCTTCTGCAGGAAGCCGAAGGGAAACCGCGTGCGCAATCCCAGATGGTCCTGGCGGTAAATTCCGCGGTGCGGGAAGGTCAGCTCGATGGTTTGCCGCACCGCCTGCAGGTGGGGAATATGCGGAAAATAAACGGGCCGGTCCAGGATGGGCTGTCCGGTGGCGATCGCCGCTTTCTTGCCACCGGCCGGCGAAACATCGCTGACCAGCGCCACGGAAAATGAGGGCGCGATGTTTTTGACGTTGCGCAGCTCGACGATGGCCGTGGTGGCGCGCTGCGCGAAAATGTGTTCGGGCAATTCGAGGCGCACATCGATTCCGCCCAGCACGATGCGAGAAAGTAAGCCCGAAATCAGGAGCGCCGCCAGGAGCACGGCCAGCACCATGAACAGGAGATTGTTTCCCGTGTTCATGGCCGCGAAGGTCACCAGCGCGATTCCGACCAGAAACACCAGGCCTTCACGGGTCACTTTGTAATCGATCTGATAGTTGAGCCAGCCGAGAGGCGTGCGCCGGGCCAGCGCCGGGACGACGGTCAATCCAACCCATCCGGCAAGCGCGAGCGCTGAAAGTGCGGAAAATCCGGCAATGGCCAGATGGCCCTCTTCCGCTGCCGCGCCCGAATACAGCGCGAGGAACAGGGCGCTGCCGAGCGCGGCCATGGCGATACCGAAACTGCGCCAACTGGGCTGATCGAGGATCTGGCGCAGGCGGGCCCATTGGGCCGCGCGCGAAACCCCCACCACTTTGCGCAAAAGCGGCGAGCCGACACGGCGTTCGACAAATTCGGGATTCATCTCGATTCGGAAATCATCCGCGGTCAGGATTCATCAGCTTCCGGAATTTCTCCGGGTTTTTTCATTGCGTGCGCTGCAAGAACTTTCTCAGAGCGGGACGGGAGTGGTGTCCATGATTTCGCGCAGAACCATTTCGGACTGCGTCGATTTCTTCTGAGTGGCCGCATAGCGCGAGTTGACCACCACGCGGTGCGCGAACACGGGCACGATGAGCTGCTTGAAATCGTCCGGCGTGCAGTAATCGCGCCCTTCGAGGTACGCGCGGGCCTGCGCGGCGCGCTGCAGCATCAGCACTCCGCGGGGGCTGACGCCCAGCGTGAGCTGCTCAGAGGTGCGTGTGCGTTCCACAATGTCCAGGGCATAGTCCCGAAGGCTGTCGTCCACGCGCACCTTTTCCACGGCGCGCTGCATGAGGTCGACTTCGCCGGCCTCCATCACCGGCGTGACCTCGGCGGCGGCGTTGCGGCCGCTGGTGTGCTGCTGCATGATCTCGCGCTCGCTGCTGCGGGAAGGGTAGCCCATGCCAATGCGCAGGATGAAGCGGTCCAGCTGCGATTCGGGAAGCGGATAGGTGCCGTGATGTTCGACAGGATTCTGCGTGGCCAGCACCATGAAGGGTTGCGGCAGCTTGTAGGTGTGGTTGTCCACCGTGATCTGCGCTTCGTTCATCGCTTCCAGGAGCGCGGACTGCGTCTTAGGCGTAGTGCGATTAATTTCGTCGGCCAGAATGATGTTGGCAAAGATGGGGCCGGGCTTGAAGTCGAAGCGCTGCTCCATCTGATTGAAAATGCTGGTGCCCACCACGTCGGACGGAAGCAGGTCGGAAGTAAACTGAATGCGCTGGAACGTGCAGTGAAAAGAATTGGCGATCGCCTGGGCCAGGGTGGTTTTGCCCACGCCCGGCACGTCTTCAATCAGCAGGTGCCCCTTGGCCAGCAGCGCCACGAGCGCCAGGCGGATCACTTCGTCCTTGCCGCGAATCACACTGGAAATGGACGCCTGCAGCTGCGCAATCTGATTGGCCGTGGCTGTGGTCATGTGGTTGAAAATCCCTATCGCTTCTGCTACAAACGAAGCGTATCGAATGGGCGATTAGCTCAGTGGTTAGAGCGCTCGCTTCACACGCGAGAGGTCCAAGGTTCAAGTCCTTGATCGCCCACCACTCTTCACGCGATTCCATGTTGCCATGATTTGCCGGAATTTTTTAGCGAATGCAGGTACAGGTGTGCTCAAACAGTTTGCCGGACGGACCAGGAAAGTCCATAAAAGGCTTGCCCGGGCCGTTTCAGTTGGCCGCAGCTGGAAACGGCCGGCCCCGGCCGGTTGAACCGTCCCGCAGCGGAATCGTCACCCGCAATTCCGTGCCCGGCTGCACCGGGCGAATCTCAAACTGGCCGCCATGCTCGCGCACCCGCTCTCTCATTCCGCTTAACCCCACGCCGACGCGCGTGCCATCGGACAGGAAGCGCCCCAGTTTTTCGGGGGGAATTCCGACGCCGAAGTCGCGAACCTGAAGGATCGCATTCCCCCCAACCACCTGAAGGGCCACCTCCGCGCTCGGACTTTTCGAATGCCGGTGCACGTTGGTCAGCGATTCCTGCAGAACACGGAAGAGAACTAATTCCACGGTCCGCGGCAGGCGTCCCATCTGCGCGGGTATCGAAGCGGAAATTTTCAGGCCGCTGCGATTGGAGAATTCGTCCAGATACCAGCCGGCGGCCGAAGACAGGCCCAGATCATCCAGCATCGGCGGGTGCAGCAGATGTGAAATGGTTCGCGTTTCCTGGATGGTGCGCTCCAGCAAGTCGACCAGTTCCGGCACGCTCGGCACCTCGGGATGCCTCGCAGCAACCGTAACGGCCATCATCTTCGCCACGGCGAGGCTTTGTCCCAGCCCGTCGTGGAGTTCTCGCGCGAATTTCCTGCGCTCTTCGTCCTGCAGTTCCAGCACCTGCACGCTCAGGCGCCGGGCCCCGGCCTCGGCCTCCTCGCGCTTGCTGAGTTCCAGGTTGATTAAACGATAGTGAAGCCACAGCAGCAGAATGGCGCTGGCCAGCAGCAGGCCAAAGATGGAAACGGTGAAAACGAAAAGCTTCGACGATTCCTTTTTTCGCGTCGTCAGCAGCTGGTCTTCCGAACCCTGCATTTCATCGATCAGGTTCCCGATCGTTGTCGCCAGCGTAGTGTTTTCGAGGCTTACCGAGGTCTGCAGGGCGGTGTCCTCGCGGCCCGATGCCTGGCGGTCGACGGACATCTCCAGGAGGCCGACCCGCCGGTTAATCAGGCCGCTGAGGCGTTCGAACCGCTCTTGCTGGCTGGGGTTATCGACGGTCAGATCGCGGATGCTTTGCATGTCAACCGAAACTTGCTGCTTGGCCTGCTGGTAGGCCCGGAGATAACTTGCTTCGTTGCTGTTGATATAGCTCAAGCGGTCGCGGGCGGCCTCGGAAAGCGTCGATTCGACTTTTCCCGTGGCTACTTTTACGTCGTAAGTGTGATTCACCCACTGGGCGCTGGTGGCGTAACGCCTGATCATGCTGAGCGCAATTAAGCCGCACAAAAGCAGCAAAATAACGGCGGAGGCAAAGGCAACTTTCGCGCTGGTGCGGGGCGGCATGCGGCGATTATTTTATCCTGCTGCAATCCTGCAGGAAGCTCCTTTTATAACACAGCAGAACCAGGCCAGCGACTTTCCACTGCGGGGCGCAACGGGCGCCTGGCCCGCCCGGAAGACGCGATGTGATACGCTGGCCGGACGGGCCGGGCAGGTTGCGTCCGCTGCGGCCAAAGGATCGCCACGTGACGGCAACTTTTCGATTTCTGCAGTTTCTTTCCCTCGGATGCTGGGTGGGCAGCATTATTTTTTTCATTGTGTTCACCGCGGGAATCTTTTCCGTGATGCCGACCAAAGATTTGGCTGGAACCGTGGTGGGCTATTCGCTGGCGCGGCTGCACATTATGGGAATCGTTGCGGGCGTCGTGTACCTGCTGTCCACGGCGGTGGCGGAAAAATCGGTGGCCGCGCTGGTGCGTCCCGCCGCGCTGCTGGTATTTGCAATGATCGTTTGCACCATGATTTCGCAGTACGGAGTGATTGCCCGCATGGACGCGCTGCGGCTGCAAATGGGCTCGGTGGACGCCGCCGGCGCCGATAATCCCCTGCGAATTTCCTTCGATCGCCTGCACCAGGTCTCCGTACGCCTGGAAATGGCCGTGCTCCTCTCCGGGTTCATCGCCTTGTTCCTGACCGCACAGCAGAAATCTTCCTGAATGCTCCGCTACCCATCGCAATTCGCAGTTGTGTCCGGCGGCGCGCCGCTTTAGATTAGGATTCGCAACTTTTTTGTTCCGGCCGGCTTCACGCGGCCGAGGCGATTCACTGCCGGGCAGCTTTTTTTCGGCAGCGCTTTCAAACCACGCCCCAGGGAGGGGATCCGAGATGGAGCATTCCGCGTTTTGGCAAAAGGCAAATCAGGAAATTGAAAAGTACGATCTGCTGCGGCATCCCTTTTATCAGGCGTGGTCCGCCGGTGAACTGGCGCGGGAAGATTTGAAATTTTATGCCGAACAATATTTCCATCAGGTTTCTCAATTCCCGACGTATCTGACGTCGCTGCACTCGCGCCTGCCGGAGGGCCGCATGCGCCGCGGCGTGCTGGCCAACGCCTATGAGGAAGAATGCGACGGCGTGGCCCATTCCGAGCTATGGCGGCAGTTCGCACAGGGCATGGGAGCTTCCGAATCGATCGAAGATCAGGGCGCGCCGATCCGCGAAGTCAGCGAACTGGTGGAAACATTCCGCGCGTTGGCTAGAAACGCGCCGGTAGCTTCTGTGATCGGAGCGCTTTTCGCCTATGAATCGCAGGTGCCCAGAATCGCCGCGGAAAAGCGCAGCGGCCTGCAGCGGCACTACGGTGCAGACGAACGAACCTGCGGTTATTTCACGGTGCACGAAAAAGCGGATGTTCACCACGCCGGGGTGTGGAGAAGAATGATTTCGGAAATGGTGGAGGGCGAAAACGCCCGCGCCGCGGAAGCCCTGGAGGGAATTTCGAGCGCTGCGCGGGCGCTATGGTCCGCCCTTGACGGCATCGAGCGCGACCGCCCGGGTCGCAAGGCTGGAAGTTGCCCGGCGGCGATGGCCAACTAGAAATTGGGTAGCACGGCGATTCTTCGCCTTGCGGTTTTTGCGTATCCCGGTGAGCCTTGGCGCACTCTACGTTTACAAAACCGCACAGCGAAGAGTCGCTGTGCTACTACTTCTTCGTACGCTTTTTCGCGGGGCTTTTCTTCCCCTTTTTGTTTGCCGCCTTCATCGCGTTTCGCTGATCCACCGCGCGCCACAGATACCAGCTGGCGATCGAGCGGTAAGGGCGCCAGCGCTCGCCGTGTTCGAAGATGGCCTGCGGTTTGGGCGTGTCCTCCAGTCCGTAGACGTGCTGGAATCCTTTTTGGATTCCCAGGTCGCGCGTCGGGAGCACGTCCGGACGCCCCAGGCGAAACATCAAAAACATCTGCACCGACCACTCGCCGATGCCGCGCACCTGAACCAGGCGCTCGTGAATTTCCTCCTCGCTCATGCGGCGCAGTTTCGCCAGCGTCGGCACTGTCCCGTCCAGCGTCTTGGCCGCGAGATCCTTTACCGCGGCAATCTTTTGCCGGGATAGCCCGGCGGCGCGCAACTTGCTGTCATCCAATCGCAAAATTTCTTCCGGCGTGACGAAACCGCTCGCGCCCAGCGCCTTCACGCGTCCAAAAATTGTCGCAGCGGCCTTGCCCGCCAGTTGCTGGTACACGATCGATTGCAGCAGGCTCTGGAACGGCTGCTGGGGCTTCTGCCTTTTCGTGGGAAATGAACCGACTTTTCGGATGATGCGCGCGAGCCGGCGATCGACGCGGCACAGCTCCAGCATCACCTGCTCGGCATCGACGGGATAGTGAGTTCTGGGCATGATTCCGGAATCGCAGCGGGAGCTTAAAGGAAGAGCGGGAAGGGCGTCAATCGCAGGGACTATCTCCACACCAAATTTTAATGCGCGGGAAAATAAGACGGCCTAGACGGAATGGGGAACGCGCGCGTGGCTGAGAACCGATTCCATGGTCGCGAATAATTGCTGGGTACGGATGGGTTTGGAGACGTAACCGTCCATCCCGGCCGTGAGACACTGCTCTTCGTCCCCTTTCAGAGCATTGGCCGTCATGGCGATGATCGGCGTGTGCGCTCCTGTCGATTTTTCCCGTTCGCGAATCGCGGCGGTGGCCTCGAAACCGTTCATCTCCGGCATCTGAATGTCCATCAGCACCAGATCGAAAGATTCCGTTTCGAGGGCCCGCACGGCTTCCCGGCCGTTGAGCACTTCGCGCACGCTGTGCCCCCGTTTTTCCAGGAGCCGAACCGCCAGCTTCTGGTTGATGAGATTATCCTCCGCCAGCAGAATCCGCAGGCGCTGCCGATCCTCGCGCAGGGTATGGCGTGTGACCAGCAGCGCCTTCTCGTAGGGAGCGTTTTTCAGAACTGAAGTTATGGCCTCAAACAGTTCGCGCTGGCGAATTGGTTTAGATAGGTAGGCGGAGATTCCCAGCTCCCTACAGCGCGCGCCGTCTCCCAGCTGCCCGGCGGAGGTGAGCATCATGATGCTGGCGCCGGCGAGGCCGGGATCGTCCTGCATCTTTCCGGCAAGCGTGAATCCGTCCATCTCCGGCATCTGGCCGTCCAGCAAAACCAGGGCAAAGGGCTGGCCGGTTTTTCTGGCAGCTTGTAGAGCACTGAGCGCCAGAGAGCCGCCCTCGACACACTCCGCGGCGATTCCCCAGTTGCGGAGCATTCCGCTCAAGACGCGGCGATTGGTCAGATTGTCGTCCACCACAAGCGCGTGCAACCCTTGCAGATGTCCCGAAGAAACGGCTTCGGCGCGAAGCGTGGAATTCGGCTGCGCCAGAATCCGGCAGGTGAAATGGAACGTACTGCCCTCGTTCGGCAGGCTCTCCATCCAGATCCGGCCGCCCATCAGAGTAGCGAGCTTGGTGCAGATGGCCAGGCCCAGGCCGCTCCCTCCGTATTTTCTGGCCATTGATCCATCGGCCTGCGAGAAAGGCTCAAAGACTTTCTGCTGTTTATCCGCGGGGATGCCGACCCCGGTATCTTTTACCGAAAAGTGAAGGACGACGGCGGAATCGCTTTTGGATTCTTCCTCCACGCGGATCAGAATTTCCCCGCGCTCGGTAAATTTGATGGAGTTTCCCACCAGATTGACCAGAATCTGCCGGAGGCGCCCTGGGTCGCCGAGCAATCCCTCGGGAACATCGGGATCGACGTCGCAGATCAGTTCCAGGCCCTTCTGCTGGGCACGGAATCCCAGAGCGCGAACGGTTTCGCCCAGGCTGTCGCGGAGATCGAAAGGAATGGTTTCCAGGTCCATTTTTCCGGCTTCGATTTTTGAAAAGTCGAGAATGTCATTCAAAATGGTGAGCAAGGACTCGGCGGACACTCGCACCATGTCCAGGTTTTCGCGCTGCTCCCCGGACAAGTCCGTATCCAGTACCAGCTCGGTCATGCCCAGTATTCCGTTCATCGGAGTGCGAATTTCGTGGCTCATGGTCGCGAGAAAGACGCTCTTGGCTTGGCTCGCGGCTTCAGCGGCCTCTTTGGCGAAATGCAGTTCCCGCTCGGCTTTTTTTCTTTCGGTGATGTCCATTATCAGGGCCGACACCAACATTCCTTCCTCGGTCCGCAGCGGACTGAGGCTGATTTCCACGGGAAATTCGCTGCCATCCTTACGCCGGGCCGTCAGATCCAGTCCTGTTCCCATAGGTCGCACCCGTGGATGGCGGTAGAATAGATTGCGCTGTTCCGTGTGCAAGCTCCGAAGCCCCAGCGGCAGGAGCACTTCCACGGAACTGTTCAGGAGTTCAGCGCGTGAGTAGCCGAATAGTTTTTCGGCGCACGAATTCAAGACCGCAATCCGCCCCTCACTGTCTACGATAAGAGTCGCTTCGCCGATGGATTCCATCAGCCCTTTGAATTTTTCCTCGGCTCGCTCGCGGGAGGTCAGGTCGCGCAGAAACATCGCGATATAAAGGCCCTGATTGCGGGGCATTCCGGACAGAGTGATTTCCACGGGGATTTCGCGAGAATCCCGGCAAACGGCTCTGATCTCAAAACGGGCATTCGGCGACTGGCCGCCGTTTGGAGATCGATGCGGCGTCGCAAGTTTGTGATAGGCCTCAAGGCACGAAGTGGGAATCAGGAGTTCGTCGAACGCTTTTCCGGCAACCTCAGCGCGACTCCAACCGAATGTGCGCTCGGCTTGCGCGTTCCAATCGGCGATCCGGCCATCCGTGTCCACTTCCACGAAAGCATCGAATGAGGTTGTCAGGATCTGGCGGGCGCGCTCTTCCGTGGATTCCAGAACATTGGCCTGCAGAGATAGCTTCCGGTCCACCACGGTGGTGAAGATCGCGAATCCTTGAATCATTAGTGCGGCGACGATGATGCTGACGGTTCCGAGCGACGAAATGCTCAAGGCGCGGGTGAGTGTGCCGGGGTCCAGCGGCGCCGGGGAAAAACGCGCAGCCGACATAGCGGTGTAGTGCATCGACGGGATCGCCGCTCCCATCACCATCGCGCTCAATATGCGCTTCCACCCGTGGGGATTGGATTCGTCGCGGAAATGGTATGCCAGGCGCAGCGCGACCCAGGCGACGAGGATCGCCAGCGCCACAGAGATCGCCACGAGGACCGGGGAGTAACGGCACATCGCCGGCAGTCGCATCGCGTCCATGCCGATATAATGCATCCCGGCAATCCCGCTGCCCATAAAGAGGCTGCCGACCGCCGCTTCGTGGTGGCCCATTTTTTTGCTGCTGGTCACCTGCAGCGCGATGGCGGATGCGAAGATGGCGGCCAGGAGCGACCACAACACCGTCGGCCAGTCATAGGTCACCGGCACCGGAAGGCGGAAGGCCAACATCCCCACATAGTGCATGGCCCAAATGCCGATCCCCATCACGGCAGCTCCGCTGCTTTGCCAGATCGCTCGCGAGACGCCGCGCTCCGAAGTTACCCGTCCAGCCAGGTCCAGCGCCGTATACGACGCGAACATGGCGATCACTACCGACAGGGAGACCAGCAGCGGATCGTACGAGCCCGTCAGTTCGAGCTCAGGAACACTCATGGCTCTACCTCTCTCTCGTGGATGCAGTCAGCGCCGCTCCAACCGCTTCAGTTCGAAGGAAATTGACTTCCTCTGGCGCAATCGAAAAAACGGCAACGCTGTAGGCCAAAGGAAAGGATTCGGAAGGGATTCCATTCTGACGCGCCCCAAGCGAATGTCAAGAGCGCGGGGAGAATCGAGTCGTTAGAGTTACCGAAGCGGAACAATATTAGATGGAGGCCGCCGCCGGCGGGATGGTGGCGCGCGATGAATACGGCGCGGGGAGGCGCGCTGCGCACGGGTATGCTACGATTTGCAACCTATGCAAACGGGGATCATCGGGCTTCCACAGGTCGGCAAGACAACTCTGTTCAAAATTTTGACGCGCGCGCAGTTGGATGAGAAATCGGCGCGCGCGGCCACGCACGTCGGGGTGGCTCGCGTGCCGGAGCCGCGCCTGGAGCAACTGGCCAAGCTCTACAATCCAAAAAAAATAACGTACGCCACGGTCGAATACGTGGATGTCGGCGGCATGATCAAGGATCGCGCCAAGGATTCGGCCGTGCTCGCGCCGCTGCGCGAAGTCGATGCGCTGGCCCATGTGCTGCGCGTCTTTGACGATCCGTCGGTGCCGCACTCCGCCGGCTCCATTGACCCGCTGCGCGATGCCGAAGTGCTGGACCTGGAGCTGATGTTCTCCGACCTCGATCAGATCACCCGGCGCATCGAACGCGTCGAAAAGGATTTGAAGAAAAAGCGGGAGCCGACCCTGGAGCAGGAACTGGTGCTGCTGAACCGCTGCAAGACGGCGATTGAATCCGAGAAGCCGCTTCGCGAACTGGAATTCAATGCCGAGGAACGAAAGACGATCTTCGGTTACAAATTCCTGTCGCAGCGCCCCATGCTGTACGTGCTGAATCTCGGAGACAGCGAAGTCGCCGATCTGGAAACGGCCGTGGAGCGCCACAAGCTCGCGAAACTTGTGGGGCGTCCCAACACCGTGGTCCTTTCCATTTGCGGCCGCATCGAGGCCGAGCTCGCCGAACTGGAACCGGCTGAGAGCGCCGAAATGCTGGCGGCGTACGGACTGAAGTCCTCGGGACTCAACCGCATCATTCAGGCCACGTACGAACTACTGGGGCTGACCTCATTCTTCACCGCCGGAGAGCCGGAAGTGCGCGCCTGGACCATCAAGCGCGGCATGAACGCGCAGAAAGCCGCGGGAGCAATTCATTCGGATATCGAGCGCGGTTTCATTCGAGCGGAAGTCGTGCGCTGCGAAGACCTGCTTGCCGCCGGCAGCCTGCCGGCCGCCCGCGAGCGCGCGCAGGTGCGCCTGGAAGGCAAGGAATACATCGTGCAGGAAGGCGACGTTATTCTGTTCCGCCACAGCGGGTAAGGATGCTCGCGCCCGCCACAATCGATGCTCCCGCTGCGCGCATGGTTCCGGCGCTGCTGCTCGGTTTGACCGCAGCGGCGGCGAATATTCTGGGCGGGCTGTTCATCCTGCGGCGGAACTGGTCGCGCCAGTACCTGAACTATTTTCTCGCACTGGGCGCCGGCTTCATGCTGGCGGCCGCCATCCTCGAAATTCTTCCCGAATCGGTGGCCCTCACGGGAAATCTTTCCTATTTCCTGGTGCTGGTGGGATATTTCCTGGTGCATTTCTTTGAGCACACCCTGGCGCCGCATTTTCATTTCGGAGAAGAAACCCACGTCGAGCATTTTGTGCCGCACCACGCCGGGATTTCCGCGCTGCTGGGGCTATCGATCCACACTTTTTTCGACGGCGTGGCCATCGCGTCCGGATTTCTGGTGTCCGGCTGGCTGGGCGGCATCATCTTTCTGGCGGTTTTCCTGCACAAAATTCCGGAGGGGTTTACCGTGGCGTCGCTGATGCTGGCGACGGGCCAGAGCCGCCGCACCGCGTTCCTCGCGGCGATCTGGCTGGGCCTGGCGACGGTGGCCGGAATTTTGTTGATGGGCGTGCTGCATTCGCAGGTCGGCTATGCGCTGCCGATTTCGGCGGGCGTGACGCTGTACGTGGCTGCGACGGACTTGATCCCGGAAGTGAATCGCGTGCCGGACACGCGCATGGCGCTGCTCGTTTTTCTCGGCGTTTCGCTGATGCTCCTGCTCGCTAAACTGTTTCATGCCTGAGTGGCACAGGCTTCAGCCTGTGGATTTCCGCCAGTCCTTCTACACATTTTCGAGCTCGGGAAACTCTTCAGGAAATCCACAGACTGAAGTCTGTGCTACCCAAACATTGAATTCGGCGCAGTGCGGATGTATCTTGCCCTCAGCCTGAAACCAGAGTCGCAATCTCCAGCAGGGGGAATCTGTGAGCCATTCGCTGAACCGCCGAACTTTGCTCAAGTACGGAACTGTCGCCGCCGCATCCGCCGCGTTCGGAAAACTTGCCGGCGGCCAGAACAAACCGCAGTCTCATCAGCGCGTCGTGGTGATTATGTTTGACGGCTTCGATCCCCGCTACATCGCCGCAAGCAGCATGCCGGTCCTGGGAGGCTGGAAGCGCGACGGGTTGTATAAACAGGTTCGCGGCGTAATGCCTTCCGTCACCAATGCCAACAACGCTTCTATCTGTTGCGGCACCTTTCCCGAAACGCACGGAATTATTGCCAATTCCTATTTTGATGAGAAGAGCGGAGAAGAACTCTATGTCGAATCCGCCGACCTGGTGCTGGCGCCCACACTGTTTGAGCGCGCCGCGCGCCAGGGCGTGAAGTCAGCGCTGCTGTCCAGCAAAGCGAAAACGGCCACGCTGCTGATGCGCGGCGCCGAAATTGTGCTGACGGCGGAAAATCCCGGCCCGGAGTGGGTGAAGAAACTAGGCCCTGCGCCTGTCATTTACAGTGCGGACATCAATTATTGGCTGATGGCGGCGGCCATCGACGTTCTGAAAAACCGGCCCGACATTGGCGTGCTCTACGTTCACACCACCGACTATCCGATGCATATGTGGGCGCCGGAAGCGCCGGAGTCAAAAGAGCATCTGGCGCGCATGGACGAACTCATCGGCCAGGCCATGAAGGCGGCGCCAGACGCGGCATTCCTCGCAACCGCCGACCATGGAATGAACGCGAAAAGCCAGTGCTGGGATCTTGAGCAAGTCTGTGCCGGCAAAGGCGTCCCGATTCGCAAAGCCGTCTCTACAGGGCGCGACCGCTACATGAAACATCACCGGGGCTGCAGCGGAGCAGTCTATATCCACCTCAAGGATCCCAAGGACGCGACGCGAGTTCGGGATATTATTTCCGGCGTGAATGGCGTCGAGCGGATTCTTACGCGAGAAGAGGCGGCAAAAGAGTTTCACTTGATGGCGTCCCGAATCGGACACCTGATGGTTCTGGGTGATAAGGACACCGTATTCGGTGAACTCGATGACGTGAAGGAAAATTTCCCAGGGCTGCGCTCGCATGGCTCGCTGCACGAAACCGATGTTCCCTTATTCGTCTACAACGCCAAAGGCGCGCCGTCGGCCGATTATTTCAACCACAATCTCGACCTGGCGCGGTGGCTGTATCCAGTCTGATGGCGTATCCGCAAAAAGTGGGAATCGCGACGCCGTCAAAGACGAACGGCCAACCTGCTTGAATCTCTTTCGCGTGGATGCGACAAGCCCACTCAGTTACGACGATGGCTTTGCGCTGGCCAGTCAAATCGGAAGGAGAATTTTAATGGTGCGAGTTTGCGGTGGCATTTCGAGGTTGTTCGGCTCCGCCGTTCTGTTGGTGATATGCACTGGCATGGGTCTGGCGCAAACTAGTCCTTCGCAACCGAACTCACAGAAACCCGCTCTATCCAGTCACTCCGTCTCGACATTTGTTATTCGCGAGGCAGACTTGCAGAATCCCCCCATGGTCATCGCATATGGGGACATGCGCTTCACGGATCCAAGCGCTCTGCCTGCGGAGAATGTGGCTGCCCGTCGAGCTCTGGCGGCTCGCGTCGCCGAAGAGAGGCCTGATGCGGTCCTGCTTAATGGTGACCTGACGATGCATGGCGGAGATCATGCCGATTATGCCGTTTATCAAAATGAGACCCAGGCTTGGCGCGACGCAGGTCTGCGCATTTTCCCCGTTCCCGGCAATCATGAGTTCTCGAACTGCGAAATCAGCCAATGTCTGCAGAATTGGTGGGGAACTTTCCCGGAGCTAAAAAATCATCGCTGGTATTCGGTTCAGTTGGGGACCAACCTATTTCTAATGAGCCTCGACAGTAACACGTCTCTCTTGCCCGGCAGTCCACAGTACCAATGGGTGGCGGCGCAAATTAGTTCATTGCCAAAAAGCTTCAAATTCGTATTTATTAATATGCATCACGAGCCGGTCGGCGATGTCCAAGTCGGTGCCGACGATAACCCCCGTCCCAACGAAATGGCTCTCGCCGATCTGCTTCGGCCGGTGAATCGAAAGAGCCAGGCGAGATTCATTGTCATTGCCGGGCATATTCACAACTATGAGCGATTCGAGCAGGACGGCGTCACCTACCTCGTTTCCGGCGGTGGCGGAGCCCCGCAGCAAAGGGTAGATCGAAATCCAGCGGACCTTTACCAGGACAATTCCTTCCCAAACTTTCACTACGTGAAGTTCGTCCTTCAAGGCGATAATTTGAACGTGTCCATGGAGCGGCTCGCCGATGCCAGCGGTCCTGTCTGGGAATCGAAGGACACCTTCAAAATCGAGGCCAAGACCAAGCCAGTCACCGAAGTCCACAACCATTAGCGGCTGACTAGCGGTATGTTCTTTAGATTCAGTCGTGCACGAGGAACGCTCTTCGCTAAATCCCGCTGCCCACGAACCGAACTCCTGTACAATCCCAGTAGATTATCGGGTTCGAACCATGCAGCTGAAGAGCTTATATTTCCCGCAACTTTCAGACACGGCACGGGTTGTATAGAGCGTGGAGGCCATGGCCAGGACCGACGTCCAATTGATGCTGGACGTGAAAGCCGGGGACGAACAGTCCTTTGAGCTTTTGCTCCGCAAGTACAGGACTCCTCTGGTCAATTTCCTTTACCGGATGGTCCGCGATACGGCCGTCGCGGAAGATCTGGCGCAGGAAGTTTTTCTCCGCGTGTACCGCGCTCGCCAGGAATACGCTCCCAGCGCGAAGTTCACCACCTGGATGTTCCGCATCGCTACGAATCTGGCGCTGAATTCCGTGCGCGACAACCGCCACCGCCAGATGGAAATTTCCATGGACCAGTCGGTGGATACGGGCGAAGACGAACAGCGGGCGCTGGAAGTTCCCGATCGCGCGCCGACCGTCGAACAGGAACTCGTGGCGCGCAGCCGAGCGGAAATGATTGTGAAAGCGATTCATCGCCTGCCGGAAAAACAGCGCGCGGCCGTCTTGCTGCACAAGTATCAGGAACTGGATTACGACGAAATTGCGCGCGTGCTGGAATGTTCGGAAAGCGCGCTGAAATCACTATTGTTTCGCGCCTATGAAACGTTGCGCGTGGAGCTCGCGCCGCTGGTCGGCAATCCTTCGGTGAGGAGCGTGAAGGATGCTATGCTGATGGGAAGTGAGGACGCTATGTTTGGAATGGGCCCTAGATCGACAGATCAAGCAAATGTGCCGCGATGGAAAGCAAATTAGTCGAGTATCTCGACGGACGCGCCCAGCCTGCGGAGCGCCATGCCGTCGAAGCAGCATCTGGCCGGCTGCGCCTCCTGCCGCGCTGCGCGCCGACGAATTTCGCGCGCTTTCGAGCGTGCTGGACGATCTGCCGGTGATTGCTCCGTCGCCTTCGTTCGATGCAGCGCTGCGCGCGCGCATCGCCGCCGAACCGGCGCGCCGGGGATTCTGGGATTGGATGCCATCGCCGCGGCTGGCCTTTGCGGTCACCGTGCTCGTAGCGATATCCGTGTGGCTGTCGTCCATGCCTCACACGATGCCAATGCCTGCGATTGCCGTCGCGTGTCAACCGTACAGGTCAACAAGCTTTCTGCGGAATCGGATTTTGGCATGATCCGTGACTTGCCGGTGCTGGAAAATTTTGACGTCGATTTCCAAGTTCGATGCGCTTTCCGAACTTCCCGGGGCGGCGTCCGATCCGGCACGAAAGGGAACAAAAGAAACCAGGTAATGAAGGTGCGATTCCAATTCGGCGTGATGCTGGCCGCGGGTGCTGGCGGGGCTCTTCTGTGCGGTCCGGCGTCGCGCCAGAAGCGCAGGAGGCGCCGCAGCAGGAAGGCGAATCTCCCCGCGCCCGCGGAGTCCGGCCGCGTTGCGACCGCGGATGCGGAACGCGATGCCTCCCGGCGGCAATCCTGACAATCTGCCGCCGAAAGCGATCGAACGGCTTCAGGATATGCCGCCGCGACGCCAGGAACAGTTTCTGCGCAATAACCAGCGCTTCCTCAGTCTGCCGCCGGAACAGCCAGGCGGAGATTCGGCAGCGCCTCGAGGCCTGGAACCGACTGACTCCCGAGCAGCAGCAGGCGCTGCGCGAACGGCAGCGCGTGTGGGAGCAAATGACTCCCGAACAGCAGCGCAACGTCCGGCAATCGCTGCTTCCTCGCTGGCAGCAATTGCCGCCGGAGCGTCGCCAGGCCATCCTGCAGCGCCTTGCACTCGCTGCGCAACATGACTGAGGAAGAACGCCAGTCCAAGCTGAACAGTCCCGGCGTTTATCGAGGGTCTGAACGCGGACGATCGTGAAATGCTTGGACAACTCGCCCACCTGCACGTCGGCATGGCGCCCGACGCGCCCCCGATGTAATCATGCGGCGCTGCAGGCAGCGCAAGGGAAGTCGCATTCCGGTGCCGACGGCTCTCAATTTTTCGCATCCGCGATCTACATCCGCAATCTTAATTACTTCAGTCCTCGACGATGAAGATCGCCTGTCCTTTGAATGCGCCAATTTCCAGACCTACTGCATCGCGAAATCGATCCCTAGAGACTTCCCTCAGGAACCGTGCAGTTACTTTTTCGCGACACTCCGTCCAGATTGCCAGATAAACTGCTGCGCTAATCCTAGACGCGTGACGATTCCGGAACACAATCTGTAGTGGTTGTTCGAAATTCTTCGAAATGTTCCCGAATATCCACAAGAAATCTTTCAGAAAACTACGGTTTTCCCTTGACAAGTTTCGCTTCCTGACTAGAATCGTGGCACAAAGTGGGAGAGAGTGGTAGTAAGTGAAAGGCAGTGGCGAAGGTCGATGGGGCTGTGAAGCACTAAAGGGGACCACCATGAGAGGCGAACGCTCGACAGGTTCTTTGGGCCGACGACCACATGCTAAGGGGAAACATACCGGCAAGAGTGGACGAGAAGGGGCGCCTCAAGATACCCGCGGCCTTTCTGGAAGAGCTCAAGGGATTTGGCGGGCAGTTTTACGTCACGAGCGAAACCGGTGACTATGCCCGGATCTTCCCGATGAAAGTCTGGGAAGAGTTGGAGGGCAAGCTAGCGCGGCTCTCCTCGCACAACAAGACCAAGCAGAAGTTCCTGACCTGGACCAATTACTACGGTCAGGCGGTAGAAGTGGACAGCCAGGGCAGGATATTGATTCCACCCGTGCTCCGGGAAGCGGCGCAGATGAAGGGCGACGTGGACGTGATGGGGCACCTGACCTACCTGGAAGTCTGGAACCACGGCCGTTCGCTGGAGAACCTGAAGAAGAGCCCGATCACGGACGAAGACCTGAAGATATTGGACGAACTGGGCATCTAGCTTGAACGTTCAGCACAAGCCAGTACTCGTCGCGGAGACGATGGACTGGCTGGCAATCAAGCCTTCGGGTTTGTATGTCGATGCAACGGTTGGACTTGGTGGGCACGCGATTGAAATAGCCCGGCGGCTCGGGGGCGGCGGGCGGCTTGTGGGGCTGGACCGCGATGCCCAGGCGCTGGAAATCGCGCGCGGCAGGCTGGCGGAGTTCGGAGACAAAGTGAGCTTGGTGCACGCGAACTTTTCACAAATCGGCGAGGTCTTTGCGGAACGCGGACTTCCTCCCGCCGATGGCGTGCTAGCGGATCTGGGCGTATCGAGCATGCAGCTGGATCTGGGCGAGCGCGGCTTTTCGTTTCGCGCGGCAGGCCCGCTCGACATGCGCATGGACCGCGACTCGGAAGAAACGGCTTCAGACATTGTGAACACGGCGGACGAAAAAGCTCTCGCCGACCTGCTCTACCAATTGGGCGAAGAGCGGGATTCACGCAGAATCGCCAGGAACATCGTTCGAGCGCGTCCCATACGGGATACCGCGCACCTGGCAACGGTTGTGGCAGGGGCCCGAAACGCTAAGGGGAAGGCAGAAGCTGCATCCCGCGACAAAAACGTTTCTGGCGCTGCGGATTGCGGTGAATCGAGAGATGGAGGAACTCGGGCAGTTTCTTTCTAGGGTTCCTGCCACACTATCTCCAGGAGGCCGGTGGGTGATGCTCAGCTATCACTCGCTGGAAGACCGTCCGGTCAAGCAAGCTTTCAGCGGCTCGCGCACGAGGGCGTGCTGAAAATTCTCACCAAAAAAGTAATTCAGGCTTCGGACGCGGAGATTGCGGCCAATCCGCGCGCGCGCAGCGTGAAGATGCGCGTGGCCGAAAAGATGGGTCCGGTTCCGCCTGGAACGCGGAAGCAGAGACTGATCCCGACCAGCACGGGAAGCCGCAAGAGGAAGAGTGGGAGCAATGAGCGAGTTTTTCACCGTAAAGCAGATTGATAATTCGCGGCTGGTACGTCTGGTGGCTCCGAATCACATGCGCGAATGCGCGCGCGTGGTTTCGCTCGGAGCGCTGATCGCGCTGTGCGCTTTCCTGTATGCCTGGCAGCATTTTGAGACGATCCAGTTGCGCTACCAGCTGGAATCGCTGCGCAGCGAGCGCGCGCAGGCCATGCGAACTGAACCAGGAACTGAAACTGGAAATCGCGGGATTGCGCGCGCCGGAACGCATTGACATGATTGCGCGGCGCCAGCTTGGACTGACCGCACCGTTGCCGGGGCAGGTGGCGCCGATGGATCTGCCGCCGAACGCGGTGATGGCGGAAGCGCGCCCGGCAAGCGCTTCGAGCGAAGCGCAGCAATAAAACTTCTTGCGGCGGAATCGCATTCCGCCGCCGGCTTGGCCGTTTGCAAATCCAATCCACTTTGGAATCTTTCGCAAACCATCGGAATGAGCAAACGGCAGAAATAATCTGAAAGGTGAACCGGAGCCGCCCGGCCAGACGGACGTGCCCGAGCCCTCACGACTGTTCGGCCCGGAGTTCCCGGCGAAATTATGGATCTTCGCAGTTCCCGGACCCGGATCATCGATTGTAGCCGCCCTCGCGGCCGCTGTGGGCCGGGGCGGTGTTCGGACGGCTGGCCTACCTGCAACTTTTCCGCTACAGCGAATATTATTCCCGCGCGCAGCACCAGCAGCGGCTGATTGTCGATGTAGGCGCGAGCCGCGCTGAAATTTTTGACCGCAACATGAATCCGCTGGCCATGAGTGTTCCGGTGGATTCGGCATTTGCCGTTCCCTCGGAAATCGCCGACCCGGACATGGTGGCGCGACTCGTCGGGAAAGTCCTGGACGTGCCGCCGGACGAAATCGCCACGCGCATTGCCAGTTCGCATTCCTTTGCATGGATTGCGCGCAAGCTTCCGCCGGAAAAAGCGAATCGCATTGCCGCGATGAATCTGCGCGGAATTTATTTTCAGCGCGAAGGCGGGCGCTTTTATCCGAAGCGTGAGCTTGCCGCGCACGTGCTGGGCTACGTGGACATCGACGAAAAAGGGCTGGGCGGCATCGAGTACTCGCTGGACAACAGCATTCGCAGCAAGCCGGGCAAAATGCTGATCCTGGCCGACGCGCATCGGCGCTGGTATGACTCGACGGATAAAGCTCCGGACACCGGCACGAGCGTGGCGCTGACGCTGGACGAAAAAATTCAGTACATCGCGGAAAAGGAACTGGCCCAGGCGATTCAGGAGACCCACGCGCAAGGCCGGGACCGTGATCGTGGAAAATCCGAACTCCGGTGAACTGCTGGCCGTAGCCAACTGGCCGACGTTCAATCCCAACGCCGCCAAGGACAGCCCGCCCGAGGCGCGCGTCGATCGCGCGGCGAGTGCGCTGTACGAACCGGGCTCGGTGTTCAAGATCGTGACGCTGTCCGCGGCCATCGATCAGGGCCTGACGAATCCGGACGAAGTGATCGACTGCCAGAATGGCGCGATCTACATCGCCGGGCAGCGCATTCGCGATCACAAAGCGTATGGACAACTTACGGTTACGCAGATTCTGCAGTATTCGAGCGACGTCGGAGCGATCAAGCTCGGATTGCGGCTGGGCGCGCCGAAATTTTATGACTACATTCGCGCCTTCGGATTCGGCCAGCCGACCGGCGTCGATTTGCCCGGCGAAAGCCGCGGGAAATTGCGGCGCCTGGAAAACTGGACGCCGGTTTCGGTCGGGTTCGATTTCCATGGGCCAGGAAGTTGGCGTCACGCCGTTGCAGATGATCACGGCGGTTTCGGCCATGGCCAATGGCGGGCTGATCGTCAGGCCTCACGTGATTCGAGAGCAGCGCCACGGCAATCAGAGTCACCGAGCCGCAGGAACCGCAGCCGCGACGCGTGATTCGGCAAACCACGGCAGCTTCGATGCGCCGGATGATGGAGAACGTGATCCTGAACGGCACGGGCAAAAAGGCGCAGGCTGGACGGCTATACGTCGGCCGGAAAAACGGGAACCGCGCAGAAATATGATCCGGACACAGGACGCTACTCGACGCACGATTTGATCGCTTCGTTCGTGGGCTTCGCGCCGCTCAACACGCCGGCCATCACGATACTCGTGCAACTCGATTCTCCGGTCGGTGCCCACGAAGGCGGATAAGTTGCGGCGCCGGTGTTCAAGCGTGTCGCGCAGCAGGTGCTCGCGTACCTGGAAGTGCCGCGCGACATTCCGTTCGACGCCGAAACGCTGCGGGCGGCCGCGCGCAGGCTGCGCAACCGAAGGATGAAAGCCTGAACGACGAGAGCGATTTCGATCCGGTGCAGACGTCCGCGAGCACCCGCGACGGATGCAGCCGGATTCCCGGTCCCCGTGCCTGCGTTGCCGGTTGCCGCGCCGCCGACCGTGGAACTTGCGGAAGGCGACGGTATTCCTGCGCCGCAACTGCTGGGAAAAACTGTTCGCGAAGTGACCCAGGAGTGCCTGAAAATGGGATTGACTCCGAGTCTTGGTCGGGAACGGGCTGGCCACGGAGCAGTCTCCGGAGCCCGGCGCGAGTCATTCGCCGAGGAAGCAGGATCACGGTGCAGTTTGCGCGCGCTTCGCTGATGTCTGCGGCGGCGCACGGAAAAACGAAGTGAGGGTGAAGGCGGTACTCGTGGCGGAACATGGCGAGAGTGAAGCGCACATGACACGGACAGGAACAGCGCGTGCCGCAATGCGCCTGGCGAAGTTGCTGCGCGGTGTTGAAGTGCGTTCGGCGACGGCGCACGGCGACCTGCAAATTTCCGAGATTGTCTACGACAGCCGTGCGGTGAAGCCCGGAACATTATTTGTGGCCATTCGCGGAGAAAAAACGGACGGAAATCAATTTGTCTCCGATGTCGTGGGCCGTGGCGCCGCGGCGATACTCAGCGAGCAGTCGAATCCCGCCTCTCTACCCGCCGGAGTTGCCTGGGTGCAGGTTGCGGATGCGCGCAAGGCGCTGGCAATTTCCGCCGCCAATTATTATCGGACGTCCCGCGGAAATTCTGAAGCTCGTTGGCGTAACGGGAACGAACGGAAAAACCACCATTTCCTATTTGGTGGATTCGATACTGCGCGCGGCGGGCTGCGAAGTCGGGCTGCTGGGCACGATCGGCTACCGACTGGTGCGCGAATCCGCCCTGCGCCGAACACCACGCCCGAATCACTCGATCTGCAAAAATACCTGGCCGAAATCGTTCGCGCCGGCGGCACGCACGCGGTGCTCGAAGCTAGTTCGCACGCGCTGGCCATGGACCGCTTGTGGGGATGCCCGTTCGCGGTGGCGATTTTCACGAACCTCACGCGCGATCATCTCGACTATCACAAGACTCTGGAAGATTATTTCGCTGCCAAGCGGCGGCTGTTTGAAGGCACGGGCGCCGCGGCTCCGACCCGCCGTGATTAACCGAGATGACGAGTATGGGCACCATCTGGCGGGATTGGCCGCGACGGACGCTGACGTATGGTCTCGAGGCTGGCGCCGACATCACGACGCGCAAGCCGGCAATTTCACTTTCTGGGAATGAATTCGTTGCGGAAACTCCGGCCGGGAAAATCGAGATTCGTTCGAACCTGGTCGGACGGCCGAACGTGTACAACATTCTGGCCGCGATCGGTGCCGGAGTGGCACTCGAGCTTTCCAAAGAGGTCATCGCCGGGATTGCGCAGCTTTCCGCGGTGCCTGGGCGATTTGAGCGTATCGATGTGGGGCAGCCGTTTCTGGTGGTTGTGGATTACGCGCATACCGATGATGCATTGCGCAACCTGCTGGCTACGGCGCGGGAATTGAATCCGGAGGGGCGCATCATCACACTGTTCGGATGTGGCGGCGACCGTGACCGCACCAAGCGGCCGTTGATGGGCGAAGCGGCCGGCCACGCGAGCGACATTGTGGTGCTGACGTCCGACAATCCGCGCAGTGAAGACCCGCTGCTGATCATTAACGATGTGATTGTGGGAGTGCAACGCACAAAGACCAAGCTGCTGGTGGAAGTCGACCGGCAGAAGGCAATTGAACTCGCCCTGGATGTGGCCCGCGCCGGGGACATTGTGCTGCTTGCGGGCAAAGGACACGAAACGTACCAGGTTCTGCGCGACCGCACCATTGAATTCGACGATCGCGACGTGGCGCGGCGGATGCTCGGCGAAAGGCGGATATGGGGATTAGGTGGAGCACGTTCAGCTGCGGAATTTGGGGTCGCGTTTACTTCGAACTTTTTTGCAGATCCGCAAAACCCTGGTTCCGCAAGCTGAAGCATGCGCCACTGGGTCCGGCAAGGAACGTGCTCTTTATTAGTAAGGGACGCTGATCCAAGGGTGATCCGAGACCAGTGAAACCCAGCCCCTTGAGGACGCTATGCGGTGGACGGTTAAAGAAGTGGCTGGCGCTTTGGGTGTTACGCCGCCCGGCGGCGTCGACGCCCTGGCCCGGCTGGCCGGTGTCTCGATTAACTCTCGCACCGCTGGCTTCGCGACGAACTCTTCGTGGCGATACACGGACCGCGTCACGATGGACACAACTTCGTCGTGGCGGCTGTACGACGGAGCGCTGGCGGCGGTCGTTGCCGCGGACCGCCTCTCCGGATTTCCCGAGCCAGTATCGTTCGCAGCTGCTCGCAGTCCCGGACACGCTCGTCGCGCTGCAAAACCTCGCTCAAGCGGTTCGAACCGTTTGGGGGCGGCGCCTGGCAGCCGTCACCGGGTCAGCCGGAAAAACCACAACGAAGGAAATTCTGGCGGCGCTGCTTTCCGCGAGGTTCCGCGTACTGAAATCCGAAGGCAATCTGAACAACGAGTACGGGCTGCCGCTGCAATTGCTGCGGCTGGACGAGTCCGACGAAGCCGCGGTCGTGGAACTGGGGATGTCCCACTCCGGCGAATTCAAACGATTGGCGGAAATTGCGCGGCCGGATGTGGGCGTGGTGACGCGCGTTGCGCCGGTGCATCTGGAATTTTTCAAGTCGCTGGAGGAAATCGCGCTGGCCAAGCGCGAATTGATCGAAGGACTTTCGGGAAGCGACAGTGTCTCCGTGTTGAACGCCGACGATCCGCTGGTGGCGCAATTCGCGGAAGTGGCGCCGGGGCGTGTGGTCACGTACGGCATTGCGGAGCCGGCGGATTTTCGCGCGAAAAAAATTCAGGATCGCGGATTGCACGGCACGGAATTCGATTTTCTGGGCCCTGACGAACGCATGCGGCTGCGCCTGCCGCTGGCGGGACGCCACAATATTTCCAATGCGCTGGCGGCACTGGCGGCAGCGAGCGTGTGGGGCGTCGGAGCACGGGAAGCGCAGGCGGTGTTTCCGACGCTCGAAGCGACCGGCATGCGCGGCCGCGTGCTGCAGTATGAAGCGGGATTCACGGTGATCAACGATTGCTACAACTCAAATCCCGTGGCGCTCGACGCAATGGTCGAACTGCTGACGAGCACGCCGGCGAAGGGACGGCATATTCTTAGCCGCTGGAGAAATGCTGGAGCTCGGACCGACGTCCGCCGACCTTCATCGCGCAGGCGGGCGCATGCAGCTGCGATCGGGGAAACTGGGCTGGATCATCGGCGTGCAGGGCGACGCGGAAAATTTGGTTCGCGGCGCGATCGAGGTCGGGCATCCCGCCGAGCGCATCGAAATTTTTTGCGACGTCCGCGGAAGCCGGCGAGTTCCTGGCGACAATCTGATCGCAGCCGGGCGACGTGGTGCTGGTGAAAGGATCGCGCGGCGTAAAAATGGAACGAATTGTCGAAGCGCTCGACGCACGTTTCCCGCGCGCGTCCAGCCGAACCCGCTGCTTCCGCTTCGAGCGGCGCGCCCAAGGAGCGTGCCTGAAATGCTCCTCTACCTCTTCTACCACGTGCTGGAGCGCTATTTTCACGCGCTCAACGTGTTTCGCTACATCACCGTGCGCACCGCGCTGGCCAGCCTGACGGCGTTGTTGATCACTCTGGTGCTGGGTCCCTGGGTGATCCAGCGATTGCGCGACCTGCAGATCGGACAGTTCATTCGCGAAGAAGGGCCGAAGAGCCACCAGGCCAAGGCCGGAACGCCGACCATGGGCGGCGTGCTGATCGTGGGCTCGACGATGATTCCCACGCTGCTGTGGGGCGATCTGGAAAATTCCTACGTGTGGCTGGCTATTTTCACCATGCTGGTGTTCGGACTGATCGGATTCGTCGACGATTACAGCAAGGTGATGAAGAAGCAGAATCTGGGATTGACCGGGACGCACAAATTCTCGCTGCAAATTCTGGCCAGCTGCGCGATCGCCGTCACGCTATTGTCGCTCACGGTGAGCGGAATCTATTCGACGCAACTGAGCGTGCCGTTCTTCAAGAATTTTCATCCGGACCTGGTGATTCATTCGCTTTTGCGACTCGCGATATCTCTGGTGGTTCTCCTATATTCCGTTTCTGATTTTTGTGGCGGCTGGTGATCGTCGGATCGTCGAACGCCGTGAATCTGACCGACGGCCTCGATGGCCTGGCCATCGGCTGCGTGGTGGTGGCCGCGGGAGCGCTTACGGTGCTGACGTACGTGACCAGCTTCGCGCGGTTTTCGTCGTATCTGGATCTGCAACACCTGCCGGAGGTCGGCGAGCTCACCATTTTTTGCGGCGCGCTGGTGGGATCCTCGCTCGGATTTCTTTGGTACAACGCGCATCCGGCCGAAGTGTTCATGGGCGATGTGGGCTCGCTGGCGCTGGGCGGCTCGATCGGCATGATTGCCGTGGCCATCAAGCAGGAAATTCTGCTGTTTTTTGTGGGCGGCGTTTTTGTGCTGGAGGCGCTCTCCGTTATTCTGCAAGTGTTGTCGTTCCGCTTGACGGGCAAACGCATTTTCCGGATGTCGCCGCTGCATCATCATTTTGAACTGGGCGGCTGGAGCGAATCGAAGACGATCGTGCAGATTCTGGATCGTGGCCCTGGTGTTTGCGCTATTCTCGCTGACGACGTTGAAATTGAGGTAAGCCATTGAAACCGACCATCGAACTTGCGGGCAAAAAAATGCTGGTCGTGGGATTGGCGCGTACGGGCATCGCCACCGCGCTGTTCTGCGCGGAGCGTGGCGCGCGCGTCACGGCCACCGAGGAACGGTTCGGAAGGGCAACTTGCGGAAACGGCGGCCAAACTGCGCGACGCGGGCGTCACGTCTCGAACTTGGCGGTCACCGCCGCGGAAACGTTCTCCGAGCAGGATTTGATTGTTCCGAGCCCGGGCGTGCCGCCGACCATGCCGGCGCTGGCCGCGGCGCGCGCCATCGGCGTTCCGGTATGGAGCGAGATCGAACTGGCCTGGCGGTTTTTGCGCGGGCGCCTGATCTGCATCACGGGATCCAACGGCAAGACGACGACCACCTCGCTCATCGGCCACATTCTGGAAACCGCCGGCCTGCCGGTGCAGGTCGCCGGGAACATCGGCACGCCGCTGATCTCGCGCGTGGATATTTCCAGCGACGCGAGTTTCACGGTCGTGGAAGCCAGCAGTTTTCAGCTGGAAATGATCTCCGCCTTTCGCCCGGATATCGGCGTGCTGCTGAACGTTACGCCGGACCATCTGGACCGCCACGGATCGATCGAGGCTTACGGCGCGGCCAAGGCGCGCCTGTTTGAAAATCAAACGGCAGAAGACGCGGCCATGATCAATGCGGACGATGCCGTCGCGCCGCAATATGCGCCGCTCGAGCCGCGCGATTTTCTGGTTCAGCCGCACGAAGCGCGTGGCCAGCGGCTGCTACCTGCGCGGCGATGAAATTGTTTTTCGCTGCGACGGCACGGAATCCGTGCTGCTGGACGCGCAAGGATGATCGGCCTGCGCGGCAGCCACAACTCGAAAATGTTCTGGCGGCTGCCGGCCGCCGCGCGGCTCGCGGGAGTCGAGCCGGGCGGCGATCGCCGAGGGCGTGCGAACGTTCGCGGGAGTGGAGCATCGCATCGAGTACGTGGCCACGATTTCCGGCGTGGAATATTTCAATGACTCGAAGGCCACCAACGTCGACGCCACGCTGAAGGCGCTGGACGCGTTTTCCGGGAAACGTGCTGGTGATTCTGGGCGGCAAGGACAAGGGCAGCGACTTCCGCATTCTGCGCGCGGCGCTGCGCAGCCAT
Source organism: uncultured Acidobacteriota bacterium (assembly GCA_963774805.1). Lineage (GTDB taxonomy): Bacteria > Acidobacteriota > Terriglobia > Acidiferrales > UBA7541 > Palsa-360. The sequence continues at coordinate 74,855 of CAVZGK010000012.1, read as the reverse complement.
GCGCGCATGGCGCTGCTGATCGGCGGCGCGGCGGACAAGATCGAAGCGCGATCTGGGCGGCGCGATTCCCGTGGAGCGCGCCGAAACGCTGGCGCGCGCCGTGGAAATCGCCGCGCAGCGCGCCGCGGCCGGGAGACACCGTGCTGCTGGCGCCGGCCTGCGCCAGCTTCGATCAGTTTGAAAATTACGAGCACCGCGGGCGCGTGTTCAAGCAACTCGTCCGCGATCTGGAAAAAAAAAACGCGGCCGGAACCGCCGCGCGAAAGGTCATTGCATAAAAGATGCCACGGCCACTTCAAACCGACCGATGGATGTTTGGCTCGACGCTGGCGCTGTGCCTGGTCGGCGCGATCATGGTGTTCAGCGCTTCGGCCGTGACGGCGCGGGACCTGTACGGAAACGGCTCGCACTTTCTGCTGCGCCAGCTTCTGTGGCTGGGCTTCGGGCTGGGCGCGATGATGGCCGTGATGAACGTGGATTACCGCAAGCTGCGCCGGCCGCAGGTGATTTTCACGATCCTGATCGGCGTGCTGCTGATGCTGGCCGGCGTTTTCTTCCTGGATAAATCGCACGCCACGCATCGCTGGATTCGCATCGGCCCGGCCAGCCTGCAGCCCTCCGAACTCGCCAAGCTGGCCGTGATTTTTTATCTGGCCTGGTTTCTGGAGATGCGCCGCCGGCCGGACAGCTTTGGCATCAACGACTGGAAGCACACGATTATTCCGGCGATCGCTCCGGTGCTGATGCTGGTCGGGCTGGTGGTGCTGGAGCCGGACCTGGGCACGGCCGTGGAAATTTTTGTGATTGCCGTGGCCATGCTGTACGTCGCGGGCCTCAACGGGAAATACATTATCGGAGCCGGGCCTGGCGGCGCTGCCGATCATTTACCTGCTGATCGTGCGCGTGTCCTACCGCTACGAGCGCGTGGTCGCGTTTCTGAATCCCACCGCGGATCCGCAGGGGCACGGATTTCAACTTTTGCAGTCGCTGATCGCGGTTGGCTCCGGCGGATTCACCGGCGTCGGCCTGATGGAGAGCAAGCAGAAATTGTTCTATCTGCCGGAGGCGCACACCGATTTTATTTTTGCCGTGCTGTGCGAGGAACTGGGATTCATCGGCGGCGCGATTGTGCTGTGCTTGTTCGCGATTTATGGATGGCGTGGAATCCGCTCGGCATTCCGGACGCAGGACGACTTCGGCCGCTTCGCGGCGATGGGCATCACGGTGATGATCCTGAGCCAGACCCTGATCAACCTCGGTGTGGTGCTGGGCATGATGCCGACTAAGGGAATTCCGCTGCCGTTCATCAGCTATGGTGGATCGAGCCTGCTGGTGATGCTGCTGGCCACGGGAATTCTGCTGAATATCAGCCGGCAGGCGGACTGATTCGATGGGGCGCAGGCTTTTCAGTGCGGTGGAATGTTGTGATGCGGGGGCAGACCCCCACAGGCTGAAGCCTGTGCTACTGGGCGTTGTGACGAGTGCGGTGTGACGGGCGCGCCGCCCAGCAGCAGGAAATTATTGATTGCCGGCGGCGGCACCGGCGGGCACGTTTTTCCGGCGCTGGCCGTGGCCCGGGAATGGATGTCGCGCGAAGGGGAAAGGGAAGTCGTGTTTGTGGGAACGCAACGCGGAATTGAAGCGCGCCTGGTGCCGGAAGCCGGATTTCCGCTGGAGACGATTCGCTCGGCGGGCCTGAAGGGCATCGGCGGGATGAAGCTGGCACGCAACACCGCGAAACTTGCACCGGCGATGCTGGATTCGTTTGCGATCCTGAAGCGGCACCGCTTCGTCGCGGCGCTGGGCGTGGGCGGCTACGCTGCCGGACCCATGATGCTGGCCGCCATGCTGCGGCGTTTGCCGACCGTGGTGTTTGAGCCGAACGCGGAGCCCGGGTTCACCAATCGCCTGCTGGCGCCGCGCGCCACGCGCGTCGCCACCGCCTACGAGCGACCCACCAAACTGTGGGGCAGAAAAGCCACGCTGACCGGGATTCCGGTGCGCTCCGAATTTTTCGCCATTCCGGCGCGCGTTCCGGCCGAGCCGTTTCATATTCTGATCACCGGAGGCAGCCAGGGCGCGCGGATCATCAATCGCACGCTCGAAGACTGCGCCGATTTGCTCGCGGAGCACAAAAATCGCATGTCCATCGTGCACCAAACCGGCGAACGCGACTATAATGCTGTGCGAGACGCGTATGCGCGCCGTGAAATCAACGCGGAGGTTGTGCCCTTCATCGGAAACATGGCGGAGAGATTTGCCCAGGCTGATTTGATCGTCTGCCGCGCGGGCGCTATCACGGCCGCGGAAATCGCGGCGGCCGGACGCGCCGCCATCTTTATCCCCTTCGGAGCTTCCACCGACAGCCACCAGTTGCGCAATGCCCAGGAAATGGAGCGCGCCGGCGCAGCGCGCGTCATCACCGAATCGCAGTTAACTCCGCAACGGCTGACGCAGGAGATTTTCAATTTGCTGGACCAGCCCGCCGAACTGGCAACGATGGCGGCCACCGCGCGGCGGCTCGCGAAGCCGCACGCCGTGCAGGATATCGTGAATCTGATTGAAGGGATCGCCCGCACATAATGGTTACCTTCCGGAATTTCAAACGCATTCATCTCGTCGGCATCGGCGGGATCGGCATGAGCGGCATTGCCGAAGTTTTACTGACGCTGGGCTATTCGGTCTCCGGCTCGGACTCCAAAGCTTCCGCGATTACCGAGCGGCTGCGCAACATGGGCGCCGAAGTCTTTGAAGGCCATCGCGCCGAGCACGTGCACGGCGCGCACGTGGTGGTCGTGTCCTCCGCGATTCGCGCGGAGAATCCGGAAACCGTGGAAGCCCATCACCTGAAAATTCCGGTTATTCCGCGCGCAGAAATGCTGGCGGAGTTGATGCGGCTGAAGCACGGCATCGCCATCGCCGGGGCTCACGGCAAAACTACCACCACGTCCATGACTGCGAGCGTGCTGGCCGCGGCCGGACTCGATCCCACGTTTGTCGTGGGCGGGCGCGTCAATCATTTAGGCTCGACGGCGCGCCTCGGCCGCGGCGAATACATGGTGGTTGAGGCTGACGAGAGCGACCGCACATTTTTGCTGCTGGCGCCGGTGGTGGCCGTCGTAACGACGATCGATCGCGAGCACCTGGACACCTACCAGACGCTCGAGGAAATTCAGGAAATTTTCACGCAGTTCGTGAACCGCGTGCCGTTTTACGGCGCCGCGGTGCTGTGCCTGGATGAACCGAACGTCCAGGCCATCATTCCCAACGTCAAGCGCCCGGTGATCACCTATGGCGTTTCCAGCCAGGCGGACCTGGTGATCAGCGATGTCGAGCTGCTGGGTCTCGAGAGCGAATTTCGGCTGACCTATCGCGGCGAGGACCTGGGCAAGTTCCATCTGAACGGGCCGCCGGGAATTCACAATGTGCGCAACGCGGCCGCCGCCGCGGCGGTTGCCCTGTATCTGAACGTGCCGGCGGAACTGATTCGCGTGGGCCTGGAGGAATTTGCGGGCGTCGGCCGGCGCTTTGACGTGAAAGGCGTGATCAACAACATCACGCTGATTGACGATTACGGCCACCACCCGGTGGAGATTCGCGCCACGCTGGAAGCGGCGCGGGTGTGCAACTTCGAGCGCATCCTGGTCCTGTTTCAACCGCACCGCTACACGCGCACCAAGCATTTATGGGCGGAATTCTGCCGCGCCTTTAATCATGCCGACATGCTGGTGCTGATGGACATTTACGCCGCCGGTGAGGCGCCCATTCCCGGCGTTTCGGGCGAAGCCTTGGCGGATGCGATCCGCGCCGCGGGGCACAAGAACGTGGTATTCCGCAGCTCCATGCAGGAAGGCATTGAGGAATTGCTGCGCGCCGCGCGGCCCGGCGACGCAATTTTGACCATTGGCGCGGGCAACGTGAGCCGCGCGCCGGGAGAGTTGGCGATTCTGTTGGGGGCGCGCGTGTCGCTGCACCATGAGCGGTAAAGATTCTGTGCTTCGTAAAACTGCGGTGGAATATGCGGATTAGCGATGCGGGATTGATTGCGGCGATTGGGGCTCTGGGCGTTGAGCACAAGCCGGGCGTGTCGCTGGCCGCTAAAACATCGCTGGAAATTGGCGGGACGTCCGACGTTCTGCTGATTCACAAACACGAAGCACTGCCGGAACTGGTAGCGCTGCTCAAGCGGTCCGGCGTTCCCTACCGATTCCTCGGCGGCGGCAGCAACGTGCTGCTGCCGGACGGCGAACTTCCCTGGGTGATCCTGCAACTGGCGCGGCAGGATCCCGACGTCAGGTTCGAGGGCACCAGCGTGGTCGTCGATTGCGCCGCCGACCTTGGCCGGACGGTGACCACCTGCGCGAAGCATGACCTGGGCGGGATGGAAGGGCTGATCGGCGTGCCCGGATCGATCGGCGGGGCGTTGCGGATGAACGCCGGAGCGTACGGAACGCAGATCGGAACCTTCGTGCGCGAGGTGACCGTGTACCGGGCGGCCAGCGGCCGCATCGAAATCCTCAGAGGCGCTGAAATAAATTTTGAATACCGGCATACAAGTTTTGCTCCCGATGATATTATGCTTTCGGTGCGACTGGAACTTCCGTCCAAACCGTACAGCGAAATACTTCAAGGAATTCGCATCTGCAATGAGAAGCGGCGAGCCAGTCAGCCGCTCAATCAAAAAAGCGCAGGCTGTATTTTCAAGAATCCTCCCGGCGGGTCGGCCGGGCGCATGATCGACGAGCTGGGCCTGAAGGGCCACTCCGTCGGAGACGCCCGCGTCAGCGACCGCCACGCCAATTTTTTCATCAATGCCGGTCACGCTTCGCAAGCCGACATGCTCGCTCTGATCAAGGACGTGCGCGAACGCGTGCGCGAACGCTATGGCGTGGAGCTCGAAGAAGAAGTGATTGTCTGGAAGGATCGCTAAAGGGCCGTGAAAACAGCTGAAAAATTCACGGTGAGAAAACAATGAGCGCCGAACCCGAATACCTGCCCGCGGATGCCCTGGCGGAGGACGAGCCGAAGTACCTTCGCCGCCAGAAGCCGGTGGAAATCCGCAAGCGCAAGTTCAGCCGCAAAGCCTGGCCGCTGTACCGGCGCATCCTGGTGGCCGCGGCGGCGGTGGTGTGCGGCGGCGCATCCGTGTACGCGGCGACGAATTATCTCCTGTATTCCCCGGGTGTGATCCTGAAGAGCGCCGACCAGATCGAGATTCGCGGTAACCGGTACGTGGCCGCGGACGCGGTGAATGAGAAATTTTCCGCCGACCTGGGCCGCAGCGTGGTGCGCGTGCCGCTCGCCGAGCGGCGCGACGCGCTGGAAGAACTGCCCTGGGTGGAAGAGGCCCACGTGCAGCGCGTGATGCCCAACCGGATTCGCGTGGAAATCGCCGAGCGCGCGCCGGTGGCGTTTCTGCGCACAGGGAGCGACCTTGTCGCTGATCGATGCGCACGGGGTGATTCTGGAACGGCCCGCCGAGGGCGAGTTCCATTTTCCGGTGGTGAGCGGCATTGCGGATATCCATGACGCTGGCGACTCGCGCGCAGCGCATGGATCTGTACGCGCAGTTCATGAAGCGATATCGAACACATCCAGCCGGGCGCGACGGATCATGTCAGCGAAGCCGATCTGTCCGACGCCGCCGATCTGCGCGCGACGCTGACCGGAGTCGGAACTTCGGCCGGGAATGCGTTCGCCGATCCTGGTGCACTTTGGCGACGCGTGATTTTGGCAGCCGGTATCACCTGCTGGCGGAAAATATCGACCAGTGGAGAGCCAGCGCGGGAAGCGTCGATTCCGTGGATCTGCGTTTTGCGCGGCAAGTGGTGGTCAATCCGGAATCGAAAACCGTTGCGGCGAACATGAAGTCCGGCGCGCCGCCGGTGGATGTGCAGCCCGCGGTGGTTCGCGCGCCGATACATACGGCTGCGCGTGTGGCGCAGCACGCTCCATCCCACGCGACTCCGCATGCAAGTCAGCACGCGGGCCAGCATCCCGCGCCGCATTCAGCTGCGCACGCGCAGCGCCGGCGCACCCGCACGTGGTCGCGGCGAAAAGCAGCAGTGAGCGAAGTGGAAACATGGTTGCTCGGGCGAGCTCACCGCCTGGCAACGCCAGAGATTGAAGGAGCGGCGGCTCGATGAAAAAGGAAAAGTACCTGGTCGCGCTGGATGTAGGCAGCACGAAGACGTGCGCCGTCATCAGCGAGTTGACCGACACCGGCGCCAAGTTTGTGGCCATGGGCGCGGCCGAATCGAAGGGCCTGCGCAAGGGACTGATCGCCAACATTGGAGCGGCGGCTACTTCTGTGCGGCGCGCGATTGAGGAAGCCGAAGGCGTGGCCGGAATTCCCGTGGAGCGCGTGATCTGGTCGGCGTCGCCGGCAGCCATGTGCGCGGTGTGAACAGCCGCGGCGGCATCACGCTCGGCCATCGTCCGCGTGACATTAACCGCGACGACGTGCACCACGCCGTGGACGCCGCGCGAAATATTTCCCTTCCCGAAGACCGCGTGGTGCTGCATGTCCTGCCGCAGGAATTCCTGCTGGACGCGCACGATAATATTCGCGATCCGCTGGGCATGATCGGCGGCCGCCTGGAAGTGAACGTTCATCTGGTCACGTCCTCGGCTTCCGCCATGCAGAACCTGGTCATCGCCATCAATCAGGCCGGCGTGGAAGTTGCGGACACCGTGCTCGAGCCGCTGGCTTCCGCCGAATCCTGCCTCACGCAGGATGAACGCGAACTGGGCTGCTGCCTGCTGGATATCGGCGGCGGCACGACGGAGTTGGTGGTCCTGGGCAACGGAATGCTTCGGCACGCGGCGGCCATTCCGGTGGGCGGCGATCATTTCACGAACGATCTGGCGGTCGGCCTGCGCACGCCGATCCCGGAAGCGGAAAAAATCAAGCGCGATCACGGCTGCGTCTACCAGGATTTGATTCTGGAGGACGAGGCCATCGAAATCGCCAGCGTCGGCGACCGTCCGATCGCGCACGGTGTTTACGCGCATGCTGAACGAAATCGTCGAGCCGCGAGCGCAGGAACTGCTGTCGCTGGTGCGCGACGAACTGCAACGCGGCGGATTCACCTCCCTGATTCCCGCGGGCCTCGTGCTGACGGGCGGCGGCTCGAATCTCAACGGCCTCGTGGAACTGGCCGAAAGCATGTTCCACCTGCCGGTTCGCGTAGCGACACCGCGGGGGCTCGAGGGCATGCCCGAACAGCTTTACCGTCCTGAATATGCAACGGTGGTCGGACTGCTTCTGTATGGCGCGCGCGCCCGGCGCCAGGCGCCGCAGAGGCCGGTTTCGTTTGTCGGAAAACTGAAAAGCATGTTCGCCGGTGCCTGATGAGAAAAAGTTCCGGCGGGGCAAGGCCAATTTTTTGTTGGAGGAAACGAAATGGCGAAAGACTCGGGAATTCGGATTTCGTTCAGCGAGGAAAATCAGCAGCAGGGCGCGAAGATCAAGGTGATCGGCGTCGGCGGCGGCGGATGCAATGCCGTCAACCGCATGATTCGCGCCAAGGTCGAGGGCGTCGAATTCATCGCGGCCAACACCGACTTGCAGGCGCTGAAACTTTCCCAGGCGCCGTTGAAGCTGCAGCTCGGCGGCAAACTTACCAAGGGACTTGGCGCCGGAGCTAATCCTGAAATCGGCCGCAAGGCGGCGCTCGAGGATACCGACAAAATTATCGAAGCGCTGGAAGGTTCGGACATGATTTTCCTGACCACCGGCCTCGGCGGAGGAACGGGCAGCGGCGCGGCGCCCGTGGTGGCTTCGCTGGCGAGCGAACTTGGCGCGCTGACCGTGGCCGTGGTGACCAAGCCATTTCTCTTTGAAGGCAAGCGCCGCCAGCAGCAGGCGGAAGAGGCGCTGTCCGAACTGATCGGCAGCGTGGATACGGTCATCGTGATCCCCAACGAGCGTCTGCTGGAAACGGTAGAGGCCGGTACCAGCTTCTTTGAAGCTTTCCGCATCGCCGATGACGTGCTGCGCCAGGCCGTGCAGGGCATCAGCGACATCATCACCATTCCCGGAATCGTGAACCGCGACTTTGCCGATGTGCGCACCATCATGCAGGGCCAGGGTTACGCCGTGATGGGCACGGCGGTCGCTTCCGGCGCCAACCGCTCCGTCGAAGCCGCAACGCGCGCCATCAACAGCCCGCTGCTCGAAGACAATTCCATTCAGGGCGCGCAGGGAATCCTGATCAACATCTGCGGCTCCTCGAGCCTGACGCTGAGCGAAGTGCATGAAGCTTCCTCGGTAATTGAGAAGGCCGCACATGAGAATGCCAATATCATTTTCGGCGCGGTGCTCGACGAGAATATGAAGGAGCAGGTCAAGATCACCGTGATCGCCGCCGGATTCCGCGAGGCCGCGCGGCGGCAGCCGCACCAGAAACCCACGTTCCTGCCGAAGACCTGGAAGGCCGGCCGCGACGAAGAGCCGGTGGCGGATGTAGTGCCGCAGGAAATTCCGCAGGAAGCGCCGCGCCCGGCGGTGAACGAAGTCATTCACCAGGAAAATACGACGGCGGCGGACGATCTGGACGTTCCCACGTTTCTGCGGAGGGCTGCGCAAAAGGCTTGACGCGAGTTCACTGTTGGAATTTCTCGGGCGTCCCGGCCCTGTCGGGACGCCTTTTTTTTCAGTTTTTCAGAGCCGCAAACTTCCGTCCGCGGGCTTTGACTCCCATCAAATGGAAAATCCCGAGCCCAGACCGAGCGGGCTGCGGCGGCAGTAAGACAGGCTACAGCCTGTCTGCTTTCTTCTGCGCTGGACTAGATCGAAACCAGACAGACTGAAGCCTGCCCTACTATCCCGGCATCGGCCGCACCGTCTGGAGCTTCGTGGCCGACAATCGCTGGCAGTGTGAATGTCAGCCCGTAATGCGACCCGCGCAGTCTGTGGCACGGAGCAGGGCAGCGGCGAAGGAGGCTGCGGAAAAACTCAAAACGCCGTCATTCTGAGCGAAGCGAAGAATCTCTCTTCGTTCTTTTTGCTCACACTTAGATCGAAGAGAGATTCTTCGCTTCGCTCGGAATGACAAAACGAGGGATTTCCCGCGGTCTGTGAAGCCGCTTCGCTCTGGCCCGATATTTGGCACGGCTGAAGCCGTGCCCTACAAAAATTGCCGCACGACGCAGCGGAAGCCGTGGCCGAGAAAGCTTGCGTCACAGCGCAACTCGAGGCGATCGCTTCGTCCCACTTCGATTTACGTATCCTCTCTCGGATGTTCACGCCACCAACTTATTTCAGCCCGAGCGCCTGAGGTACACTCACATGCATGGCCCATGCCGTGCGTATACTTCCCGAAGTGCTGGACGCCATGCTGGCGCATGCTCGGCGCGAAGCGCAGATTGAGTGCTGCGGTTTACTTGCGGGGCGCGACGGCGTGATCACTTCGATCTTTCCCACCGCGAATGCGCTTGCCAGCCCTACCGCTTACGAGATCGCGCCACAAAAACTCTTTGAGTTATTCCGGATATTGCGGGCGGGGGGCTTGCAGCACCTCGGGCAATATCATTCGCACCTGGCCACGGAAAACGTACCTTCACCGACCGATATCGAACAGGCCGGGTACCCCGATCAGGCCTATTTCATTGTTTCATTGCGTGCGAATGAAGAAATGCCGGTGCGCGCATTTTTCATTCGTGATGGGAACGTCGAAGAACTTGAAATCGCGGCGCCTTGATTTCCCCGCCGCTAGGCAATCGATTTCACAGGCTCGCCCGCCACCACCGAGCGGTACACTCCCCGCACCTGTTCCGCGGACCTCTCCCAGGAATATTTCTGGACCAGCTCGTAACCGCGGCGGATGAGCGTTTCGCGCAACACATCTTCGGTGAGGATTTGCCGGATGCCGCGCGCGATTTCAAAAATATTCTCGGGATTGGCCAGCAGCGCGGCCTGCGAAAAAACCTCCGGCAGCGAGGAAACGCTGGACGTCAGCACCGGAGCGCCATGAGCCATGGCCTCCAGCGGGGGCAGCCCGAAGCCTTCGTAGAGCGAAGGAAACAGAAACGCGCTGGCGCGGGAATAAAACACGCGCAGCACCGGATGCGGCACGAAACCCAGAAAACGCACGTCGGCCTGCACGCGAGAGCGGATCACGGCGCGCCGCAGATCGGAATGTTCCTCGGCGGAATCGCCGATCAGCAGCAATTTCAAATTCGCATATTTGGGATGATCGCGCAGCTCGCCCTTCGCGACGGCAAAGGCTTCGATCAGGCGCGGCAGATTTTTCTGCGGCTTGATGTTTCCGGCATAGAGCACGAAGGGATCCATGACAGCGTGGCGCTCCAGGACGCGGTCGGCCCCGTCCGGCATCGGCTCGCGCAGAAAACGCTCGTCCAGCGCGTTGTACACGACTTCGATCTTCTCCTCCGGAACATCGAACGCGCGGGAAAGGTCGCGTTTGGAAGAATGCGACACGGCCATGATGCGGTCGGCCCGCGCGAGCGCGCGCCGCGCGAAAAACAGGCGGCCCGACTGCAAGGTGGAGGAAATGCCCGGCGGCGGCGTAAGAATATCCGTCAGATCATGGATGGTCAGCACCAGGCGCGAAGGCACGACCGCCGGCGCGTAAAACCACGGCATGTGCAGCAGATCGACGCCGCGTTTATGCAGCAGGTACGGCAGATGCATGTGCGTGTGGAACGAGCCGGGGTCGGACGGGTATTCAAGCAGCGTGAAGTTGTCGGGCAGAGGATCGAATTGGTTGATGTGCGAACGCTGTCCGATCAGCAGGTATTCGGTGCCGTCGTCCGCGCGCGCGAACTGGTTGATGATGTTGCGAATGTACGTGCCGATTCCGAAATCGCCGGCGCGCCGCACATCGATCGCAACTCGCATCGGTCGCGGCGCCTAGCGCGCGGAGCCGCGGCTCCCGGCCAGCGACGGAGCAAGGTCCCAGCGTCGCGTGTACAAAGGAAACTGCGAGGCGAACTCAGCAACTTCGGCGCGGATGCGGCGCTCGCGTTCGGCGTCTCCCAGATGGGAAAGCACTTCAGTGATCCACGAAGCGATGCGTGCCATATCCGGCTCAAGCATGCCCCGCGTGGTCACCGCAGGCGTACCCATGCGCACGCCGCCGCCGGTCATGGGCGGAGTGGGGTCGAAGGGAATTGAGTTTTTGTTGGTGGTGATGCCGGCACGATCCAGCGCAGGCTGCGCGTCCTTGCCGGTGATGCCGCGCGAGTACAAATCGATCAGGAAAAGATGATTGTCCGTGCCGCCGCTGACGATGCGGAAGCCGGCCTTGGAGACTTCGGCGGCCAGCGCCTGCGCGTTGGTCACTACCTGCTTCGCGTATTCCTTGAATCCCGGCTCCGCGGCTTCCTTCAGGCAAACGGCCTTGGCGGCGATGATGTGCATCAGCGGGCCGCCCTGCGTGCCGGGAAACGTAATGCGGTCGAGTTCCTTCGCATATTGCGCCTTGCACATCACCAGGCCGCCGCGCGGGCCGCGCAGGGTTTTGTGCGTGGTGGTGGAAACGAAATCGGCATGCGGCACCGGGCTGGGATGCATGCCTGCCGGCGACGAGCCCCGCGATGTGCGCCATGTCCACAAAGAACAGCGCGCTCACCGAGCGCGCGATTTCCGCGCATGCGCGGAAAATCGATGATGCGCGAGTAGGCGCTGGCGCCGGCGACGATCATTTTCGGCTTGTGTTCCTGCGCCAGCCGCGCAAGTTCGTCGTAGTCGATTGTTTCCGTTTCCTTGCGTCACGCCGTAGGGAATGAATTTGTACATTTTTCCGGAAAAGTTGAGCGGGTGGCCGTGCGTCAGGTGCCCGCCGTGCGCCAGGTTCATGCCCAGCACGGTGTCGCCCGGCTGCAGCGCGGCCATGTAGACGGAAACATTGGCCTGCGTGCCGGAATGTGACTGCACGTTGGCGTGCTCGGCGCCGAACAGCGCCTTCGCGCGGTCGATCGCCAGTTGCTCGGCGATGTCCACGAACTCGCAGCCGCCGTAGTAGCGCTTTCCGGGATAGCCTTCGGCATATTTGTTGGTCAGCACCGAGCCCATTGCTTCGAGCACGGCCTCGGAAACGAAATTCTCAGACGGGATCAGTTCGAGACCCGTGCCCTGGCGACGTCCCTCCTCGCGCAGCACTTCGGCGATCTGGGGATCGACTTCCTGCAGCGGGCGATTCATGTGTTGCGAGATTTTTGTTTCCATCGGGTTCTTCCGGCTCCGCGCTCCGGCCCGGCCGGAGCGTTCTGTTTGAATTTCGAGTTGCGCCCGGCGTTACGGCTGGTGTTCGCGCAGGCGGTCCATTTCGGTGATCTTATCCACGCGCCGCTGGTGGCGGCCGCCGGCAAACTGCGCGGCCAGAAATTCCTGGACGATGGCGATGGCTTCGTCGTCGCCCACCACTTTTCCGCCGAGTGCGATCACGTTCGCGTCATTGTGTTCGCGCGCGCGCCGCGCGGTCAGCGAATCGTGCGCCAGCGCCGCGCGAATCCCTTCCACCTTGTTCGCCGCGATCGACACGCCGATGCCCGTACCGCAGAATACGACGCCCAGCGCATCGCTGGCCGCGGCCACGCGCTCGCCGACGGCTTTCGCGTAATCGGGATAGTCGACCGAATCTTCGGAGTGCGTGCCGACGTCTTCGATCGCGTACCCGGCGCCTTGCAGATAATTTTTGATCGTTTCCTTGGCGCGAAATCCGGCGTGGTCAGATCCTAGAACGATGCGCGGTTTGGAGGAAGATTCCGCCAAGAGAGTTTCCTCAGCGATTCTATCGGAAACTGTAGGTAATTCCAACCGACTGCGGCAGTGCGAGGCGTTCCGCGCGGCGGCGCGGTCTGTTCAGCGCCGGCGAGTTCGAGAGAAATACGGCTACGTGGGACGACAGCCAAATCCGGCCATGTCGGGCAGGGCGTTCCACTCCCGCGCGGTGCGCGGCGGCGCGCTGTTCTTAAAAGTCAGATTCTCTTCCTGGCCGTCGCTCTGTTTCAACACATCAATCAGCTCGAAGCCCTGGCTCCGCAAATATTCCACCGTTTCGCTCTTCGTCGGGGTGCCGCGATACATAGGATTGGGTGTAACGTCGCACTCCAGGCAGATTCGGTGAATGTCTTTCAGGCGATCGCCGGCCGACTTCACCACCGCAAGGTCCAGGCCTTGCGCATCGATCTTCAGGTAGTCCACCGCTTCGATCCCGGAAAGATTCATAAACGTATCGAGACGAATCGTGCCCACCGTTACTTTATCCAGAGTCTTCAGCCCCTCAGCGCCCACCCACTTGCTCACGCTTTGATCATCAAGCGGCAGCAGCGAGTTGGAGGCCGCCGACGAATTGAGATTGAGTTCGGCGCTGCCGTCGGTTTCGCTGACGGCCAGGGGCACAACGAAAAAGTTAGGCAGCATGCCAAACAGAGTTGCCGCCTGCTTCAGATTCGGTTCAAAGAGATACACGCGCAGGGAAGGGTTCAGAAGCGCGAATTCGTAGCAGTGTTCGCCCTTGTAGGCGCCCACGTCCAGCCACACTCCTTTGAGCGCCTGATAATCCATCATCCGGTGGCTGATCCTGCGAAGTCCTCGGCCCGCACGATGGATGATTTCCTTGCCAAAACTCATGCTTTTCTCCGCAATCGCCAACTGTCCTTCACCGCCGGGGCATTGTGGGAAACGCTGCCACGGAGTCGCACATGCATCCTGAAAAAAACCTTTCAATTCAGGAATTATACACAACGGCGCAGAGGTCCCATGGAATACTTTGCCCGGGTGTCGTGAAAATTTTCGAAGATACTCTCGCGGGAATGGTCCTAAATTACAAATTCTTCATCCCATCTATTTTCGATGCCTGTCTATCGGGAGAGGCCTCGTTCACTTTGCGGGAAGGGCGCAGGCCGGGCCATTCAAGCAGGCCGGGCCATTCAAAGGGTGCTGAGGCCACACATACACCTTCACGCCAGGCTCCAATGAAATCTCTGGAAATTCCGCACCAAGAGGCGTAAGACTATCTGCATAGGATCCCACCTGGAAAGCAACCGGCCCTGCAGTCTGCCAGCACGGAGGAGGACCACATGAACACCACATCGAACCCAACGGCTCCCAAGCGTGGAGAGCGCGTCGCATCGAGCGAGCAAGAGGGTGTGTTCGAGGTTGCCGACATCAATTCGCTGATGCAAACGGCCAACCTGAAATCGACGGACGGGCAGGGGCACATTACACGCAACGTGCCCTGGACCGCGCTGAAACCTCTAGCGAAGAAGTGAAACGAACAACAGAGAGGTAGCCGGAACGCGCGCCGCGTTCCGGCTATGGGAACTTCTTAAAGGCTGTCCTCGAGGAACGAGCGCAGATTCCTTGACCTGGAGGGGTGTCGCAGCTTGCGCAGCGCTTTCGCTTCAATCTGGCGGATACGTTCGCGAGTCACGGCAAAGGACTGCCCTACTTCTTCCAGCGTGTGTTCGGAGCCGTCTTCCAGACCAAAACGCATTTTAATAACGCGCTCCTCGCGCGGAGTCAGCGTCTTCAGCAGGGATTCGGTCTGCTCCTGCAGGCTGATGCTGATGGCCGCGTCGGAGGGCGAAACGGAAGACTTGTCCTCGATGAATTCGCCGAGGTGCGAGTCTTCTTCTTCGCCGATGGGAGTCTCGAGCGAAATCGGCTGCTGCGCGATTTCTTTCGTCTTGCGCACTTTTTCGACCGGCACGCCGAGGCGATGCGCGATTTCTTCGGCTCGCGGTTCGCGGCCCAGTTCCTGGACGAGTTGGCGGCTGGTGCGCACCTGTTTGTTGATCGTCTCGATCATGTGCACCGGCACGCGAATGGTGCGAGCCTGGTCGGCGATTGCGCGGGTCACGGCCTGGCGAATCCACCAGGTGGCGTAGGTGGAGAACTTGTAGCCGCGGCGCCATTCAAATTTGTCGGCGCCTTTCATCAGACCGATGTTGCCTTCCTGAATCAGGTCGAGGAATTGCAATCCGCGGTTGGTATATTTTTTGGCGATGGATACGACCAGGCGCAGGTTGGCCTCAACCATTTCCTTCTTGGCCTGGCTGGCTTCGGCCTCTCCGCGCAACACCACCTGCAACATGCGCTTCAGGTCGACCAATCCGGTTTCGCTGGCGGCCTCGATTTCGCGCAGTTCGGCGCGGCGGTTGCGCAGTTCGCGGCGCGCTTCGGCGGCGTGCTCGCCCTTGGAGGCGTCCGCCCGGCGTTCCAACTTAATAATTTCCCGCTCCAGCGATTGCAGGCGCTCGACGGTGTGGTGAATCTTGTCGATCAGCCGCTTGCGTTCGAGCGAATGGAAATCGATCGAACGGGCGTGCTGGGACATCTCCACGCGCGTGCGTGCCAGGCGATTGCGGTAGCGCAGGTACAGCTTCTTGTTGGATTTGGCGGTGTTTTCCAGTTGCGCAGCCTGCTTGTGCGCCAGCACGTACAGCTGCTCGATTTTCGCAATGATCCGCAGAATTTCCTGCGTCTTGCTTTCGGTTTCTTCCTCGGTCAGCTCTTCCTGGTCGAACTGGATGATTTTCTTGATGGACAGGGAACCGGAACGAAGTTCCTTGCCGACCGCGATCAATTCCTTAAGAACGATCGGCGAGCGCGAAATCGTTTTCAAAACCATCAGGTGCCCGCGCTCCATGCGCTTGGCGATGGCCACTTCGTCCTGGCGCTTGAGCAAAGGTACGGTGCCCATCTCGCGCAAATACAGGCGCACGGGATCGTTATTCTTGTCGAGCATTCCGGGCGTCAGATCCAGGTCGCCGTCATCGGCGGCCGCGCCATGCTCGACTTCCACACCCTCACCAGGAGCCTGCGGAGCGGGTGCCACGGCAAGATCGTCGTCCGCGCCGGTACCTGCCGGCTCAAACGCGGAGAGATGATGTTCACCATCTTCCGGTTCGGCGACAGGTTCGGCAGCGGGCAGAACTCCAGCCTCTTCTTCGTCCGGCATCAGGTAGCGGCGTTCCTTGCCAATACCGATGATGCTGCGAACTTCGTCACCCGAATCTTGATTGTTCAGAGACAAACCGTTATCCCCCTTGCAGATCAGTTCTATGTGGCCCGCGGAAGGCCCGGTCCTGGAGGCAGCTATAAACCTAACGATAAGATGCACACACGGCGAACCAGGACTCTCTACCCATTAGAGTCAAATCAGGCCGTTTAGTCACGCGGAGCGTTACAAACAAATCGCAGCAACTTAACTGTATTGCTTTCAATGCGATACTGAATGACAAATGACCGCCGGTGCCGTGTTCGCCGGACCGCGCCTTCTTGCATTCTTCCCGATCTTTTCAACGGATTGGAGCCGGAAGCGTGCACGACAGAGGCTCTGCCAAGCCGCTGATCCCCTGTAGCCGGGTCCGCAAGCACAACCCTGCGAGCCCCATTATCTCACGTTTCTTGATTTCTTGCACGGGAGATCGTGACCGTTTTTGACTAGAATCTCGCCCCGTAAGTATTGCAGAATGTCCCACCATGCCGGTCGACAACATCCTTCGTGGACTCAAGCGCTTCCAGAAGAAAGTCTACCCGAAGCATCGCGAACTCTTTCGCAAGCTGGCGCTGCAGCAGCGTCCGACGGCCCTTTTCATTACGTGCGCCGACTCGAGAATCGATCCCTGCCTGCTGACCCAAACCAAGCCCGGCGAACTGTTTCTGTGCCGGGTGATCGGGAACATCGTTCCTGTCTATTCGGGTAACATCGGGGGTGTTTCCGCGACGATTGAGTATGCGGTTGCCGTGCTGGGGGTTCCGGATGTGATCGTATGCGGCCATACGGACTGCGGCGTAATGAAAGGCGTGCTGAACCCGGACGCGCTGAAGCCCTTGTCTAACGTTAGTGCGTGGCTCCATCATGCTGAAGCGGCTCGCGAGGCAGTTGCCGGCAAGCGAGGGACGCTGAGTGAATCGGATTTTTTGCTCGCTCTTACGGAGCGCAACGTGATTGAACAGCTGCGCAACCTGCAGACCCACCCGGCAGTAGCTGCGCGGCTGGTGAAAAAAGATCTGAAGCTTCATGGCTGGGTCTATGACATCGCCAAAGGGACAGTAACCAAGTACAGCCCGCGAAACGAACGGTTCATCCGGATTCGCAGCGTGAAACCGCAAAAGGCCAAGCGCTGAAGAACGCCGGTTGCGCTACTGCGCCGAAAGTTTTGCACTCCACCGAAATAGCTGATTGTGCGCCGGCATCGGACTTTGCTGCAATCGCGCTGCCCGCGAGGCCTGCTCGCGGAAGCTATCGCGAAGCGGTCACGTGCAGCGGCTTATCCAACTGAAATTTAAGCACGGTCTCGACCGGGATGCGGATGGCCCCGCCCTTGGTCAGGATCTGTGCCAGCGCGCCGCCGCCTCCGCCCGCTCCGGCGCCGATGGCTGCGCCTTTTCCACCGCCGGCAATGGCTCCGATGATGGCTCCTAGCGCGGCCCCGCCGCCGGTGTAAATGGCCGTCCTCTTATTCGCTCCGACGCCCGCCTTGCCCTGTTGCACCAGGTCCGAGGTGCTGAGCTCGTATTGCCGGCCGTCGATGGAAACTTCGGCCAGATCGAGAACCAGGTCCGAAGCCCCGCGAATTTTCCCGCCTTTGGAAGCGGAACGAATGATGAGCTGCGCATTGGCACCGCGAGGGATTACGACGTTGCCGTCGGCGTCCAGAACGTCTTGCGTTACTTCGCCGGCAAAGGTTTGTCCTTCTACCGCTTTGCCGGAATCGATCGTCTCTTCGGCGCGCACCGACACGTCGGTTCCCGTGGGCAGCGCATAGGTCTTCGTGGTTATCGCGGCTTCCACGGGGTGGGTATGGGTTTCCATCTCTCCGTCCGGCTGCATGCGCGCATCCTGGGCGGCGGCGGTGGGGGCGGCGGCAAGGCGCTCGCGGGCCTGTCCGCAGGCCTTCGCGGCGCGGCGGAACCGGCGGGCGGCTGCGGTTGGAGTCGCGATGGGGTCGGGGGTTGCGCCGCGGCAGGCATAGGAGCCGGGTCATTCACGGCGGCCGGCGGAGCGCTGTCATAGTTCACCGTGCCGACTTGCGACACCGGGATGGTGCGGCTGATGCCGTCATCGCCGGCGACTGTGATTTTGGTGGCTGAATTTTCGGTCAGCATCCCGCCAACTCTGCTGCCGTCGCGCATGGTCACTGTGACGTGCGGTGCGCTGTCGGAAGAAGCTGCCTGATCCTTATGTGAACATGAGGAAAGTAAAACGCCAACCGCAAGCACCGCAAAAAGAAGTGGTTTGCTCATCATTCTGATCGTCCCTCCGCGACTCTTATCAACAGTATAGTCCCGGCCTCCGATCTTTTCAGCATTTTCGGACTTCCGGCGGAGCGGGCCGGAGTCGGTTGACACCTCCCGGACCCTCGGCTACGCTTCTTTTTCCTGATTCTCACCACGCAACTGCATGGAATCATAGAATCACAAAGGACACGCACGCATGGCGGATTTGAAGCTCCCTTCGCGCACTGAAGATTTCTCGGAATGGTACAACCAGCTGGTGCTTGCGCGCGGAACTTGCGGACTATGCGCCGGTGCGCGGCTGCATGATCGTGCGCCCCTACGGCTGGGCGCTCTGGGAAAACATCACGGCGCAACTCGACAAGCGTTTTAAGGCCACGGGCCACGTGAATGCCGCGTTTCCGCTGCTGATTCCGCAAAGTTTCATCAGCAAGGAGCAGTCGCACGTGGAGGGATTTTCGCCGGAACTGGCGGTGGTGACGCACGGCGGCGGCGAAAAACTGGAAGAGCCGCTGGTGATCCGCCCGACCTCGGAAACGATCATCGGGCACGCCTACGCCAAATGGATTCAGTCCTACCGCGATCTGCCGGTCTTGATCAACCAGTGGAACAGCGTGGTGCGCTGGGAACTGCGCACCAAATTATTTTTACGCACCCTGGAATTTTTCTGGCAGGAAGGGCACACCGCCCACGCGACGTTTGACGAAGCCGAAGCCGAGACCCGCCAGATGCTCGATATCTACACGGATTTCGCGTGAACGAAGCGGCTGTTCCCGTGATTCCCGGGAGAAAATCGCAGTCCGAGCGATTCGCCGGCGCCGACGCCACCTACTCGATCGAAGCCATGATGGGCGACGGCAAAGCGCTGCAGGCCGGCACTTCACACAATCTGGGGCAGAATTTCGCGAAAGCATTTGAGATCAAATACCTCGATCAGGGCGGCGTGCTGCAGCATTGCTGGACGACTTCGTGGGGCCTTTCCACGCGCTTCATCGGCGCCATCATCATGGTGCATGGCGACGACCAGGGACTGATCCTGCCGCCGCGGCTGGCGCCCTATCAGGTGGTGATCGTGCCGATTTTCAAGATCGGACGAAGAAAAGGCGCTGGTTTTCGAGGCGGCCAAAAAAATTCGCGAGCAACTGGTGAAGGCCAACATTCGCGTGAAAGTGGACGAGCGCGAAGGGCAAAGCCCGGGATTCAAATTCAATGACTGGGAAATGCGCGGCGTGCCGCTGCGCATGGAAATTGGTCCCGAAGGACGTGGCCAAGGGCAGCGTAGTACTAGCGCGGCGCGACCGCCCCGGCAAGGAAGGGAAGAGCTTCGTGTCGCAGGAAGGCATTGCGGAATCCGTGGAACGGTTGTTGACGGAAATCCAGAAAGCCCTGTTCGATCGCGCGCTGGAATTTCGGAATTCCCACACCTTTGAACCGAAGAGCGTCGAGGATTTCCAGGTGGCGGTCGAGAAGGGATTCGCGAAGTCGCACTGGTGCGGCGATCCAAAGTGCGAAGAGCAGATCAAGGAAAAGACCAAGGCCACCCTGCGGTGCATTCCCATGGAACAGCCTGGCGGCTCCGGCGCCTGCCTGTTTTGCGGCAAACCCTCCAACGAAGTGGCGATTTTCGGGAAGGCGTATTAGACGCTTTCGCGAGGGCTGATGTTTCAGTAACTACTTTGCGTATCAATAGGTTGCAGTAAGTTACTGGACCGAAACCTGGGACGCACTCGCTCTCGACACTCCCTCCCTCGGGTGCTAGCATTTTTGGATATGGCACTTTCCCCTAGCCCGAGATTGCCCGGCACTGGTGCGCTCCCGCATGTGCGCGGACCAGCCCCCTGCCTCGCCTCTGAGGGGCTGCGGCCGCGAAGTATTCGCCGCGGGCAAAAGGGCTCCGGGAACCTCAAGGCCATCATCTGGACCGGGATCCTGGTAGCGTGCATTTATACCGCGGTGATTGTGCTTCCGGTGCTGATCAACGAGTACCAGTTTCAGGACGCCCTGCAGGAAATCGCGCGGTTTGCCAGCGTCAATCGCAAATCGAATGAGCAGATCCGGCAATCCGTGCTGGACGAGGCTCAGAAGGACGACCTTCCGGTGCAGGCGGAAAACATCAAGGTGGAAGGGTACGGCGGCAACGTTCATATTAATGTGGATTATTCAGTAACCGTTGACCTGAAGGTTTATCAGTGGACGCTGAATTTCCACCCCACGGCGAACAATGCTTCGCTGCTCTAACGAAGGATCGCGGCAGGCGCGACGTTGGGCCCGGCCCGGACGAAGCGGGCGCAAGTACACTTGTTGCGGTATGGTCAAGGCGCGCATCCAATAGTAGGTAGTAGGTCTGTGTACGGATTCGTAGCGGGGAATCGGTTGTACGGGAATATAAGCTGGGGTTACTGAACTGCTTTTGTAGAGAGTTCGGTAAAGCGGTATCGGGTGGCTTCGCGGTGCAGGGGCTGCTCGGTTTTGTTCGCGGCGGAACGGAGAATCATCTTGCGAATTCGAATTGGCCGGGGTTTCTGGGGATCCCGGTGGGGACTCAGTCTTCTTGGGACCGCTGTTTTTCTCGTTCTCGTCGCCGTCGGCATTGGGACGTATTACTGGATTTCCTTCGGCCGGATGATTGACCAGCGCCTTTCCGGCCACATTCAACAAACCACCGCCAGAATTTACGCCGCTCCCATGCGGATTTACACGGGCGAAGCACTGACCGTGACTGACATGGCCAATCATCTGCAGCGCGCGGGCTACAGCGAACTGGACGTCAACGGAACGCCCGGCCGCTACGTGCTGCACGGCCACGAAATTGAAATTCGCCCCTCCGCGGAATCATATTTCGGCGGAAAAAACCGCCTGGTGGTGGATTTCAGCGGCGCGGATATTCAAAAGATTCGCGCGATGGATACGGGCGCGGCAGTCGATTCGGCGGATGTGGAACCGGAACTGCTGACCAGCCTCTTCGACAGTTCGCGCGAGAAGCGCCGCGCCATCAGCTACAACGACATTCCCAAGGTTCTGCGTGACGCCGTGCTTTCGGTGGAAGACCGGCGCTTCTTCGAGCATCCGGGCTTCGATCCCATACGCATTTTCGGAGCGGCCTGGGCGGACCTGCGCCACGGCGCGCGCGTGCAAGGCGGCAGCACGATTTCGATGCAAGTGGCGCGCAGCTTCTTTTTCAATTCGGACCGGACCCTGCGGCGCAAAGTCGCCGAGACCGTGGTGGCGCTGGAGCTCGAGCACCGCTTCTCCAAGCAGCAGATTTTTGAGCTTTACGCCAACGAAATTTATCTTGGCAACCGCGGCAGCTTCGCGCATTCACGGATTCGGCGAAGCGTCGCTGGCTTATTTCAACAAAGACCTGCGCGAAGTAAACCTGCCGGAAGCGGCGTTTCTCGCCGGGCATCATTCACGCGCCCAATCGCTACTCGGCTTCCGAACGGCAGGCCGGACCGCGCCGTGGAAGCTCGCGACCGCGCGCTCCTGGCGATGACCGAGAACAACGCGATCACACGCCGCGCAGGCGGGGGATGCCAAGAGAGCGCCGCTGCAAATCGTGGGCGGCGGCCTCGAAGGCAGCACCGCGCCCTATTTCGTGGACATGGTCAAGGACCACCTGCTGGACCGCTTCTCGGAAGCGGACCTGCTCTCGCAGAGTTTCCGCGTCTACACCACGCTCGATCCGGAGCTGCAACGCGCGGCGAGCGAAGCGGTGGACCAGGGAGCGAAGAACGTAGATCTGCAACTGGCCAAGCGCTACGCACGGTGGAAAAAAGAAGGCCAGCCCGTCGCCGCAGGCGCAGATTGCCATGATCGTCCTGGACCCGCACACGGGTGAGATCAAGGCACTGGTCGGCGGCCGCGATTACGGCGAGAGCCAGCTCAACCACATTCTGGCGCGGCGCCAGCCGGGTTCGGCGTTCAAGCCGTTCGTGTACGCGGCGGCGTTTCAAAGCGGCGTGGACGGCGTGCAGCCGATCGTGACGCCGGCTACGACGGTGATGGACGAGCCGACGACCTTCGATTTTGACGGCAAGGAATACACGCCCAGCAACTACGGTGAAAAATTTCGCGGGCAGGTGACGGCGCGCGAAGCGCTGACCTACTCGCTGAACGTGGCAACGGTGAAAGTCGCGGAGCTGGTGGGCTACACCCGCGTCACGGACATGGCGCACCAGTTCGGGCTCGATCCTTCCATTCAGCCGACGCCCTCGGTGGCGCTCGGGGCGTATGAAATGACGCCGCTCGAAGTGGCCACAGGGTACACGATTCTGGCCAACGACGGCGTGCGCACCGAGCCGATGTTCATCCGCAATGTCGTGAATATCGCAGGGGCAATCGCTGGAGGAGAACGCGATCAGGTCGCGGCGCGCGCTGGATCCCCGCGTGGCCTACCTGGTGACCAGCATGATGGAGGACGTCATTAACCGCGGCACGGGCGCCACGGTTCGCGCGCGCGGCTTCAACGCGCCGGCGGCCGGAAAGACCGGCACTTCGCGCGACGGATGGTTCGCCGGCTACACCTCGAATCTGCTGGCAATTGTGTGGGTGGGATTTGACGACAACCGCGATCTGGGCTTGTCTGGCGGAAACGCTCCGGCGCCGATCTGGGCGGACTTCATGAAGCGCGCCATCACCCTGCCGGCGTACCGCGATGTGAAGCCTTTTGAAATGCCGGACGGCGTGACGAAAGTTACGATCGATCCGGAAACCCTGGCGCTTGGCAACTCCCGAATGTCCCGACCACGCGCGAGGAAGTGTACATCCACGGCACGGAACCGACCGAGTTTTGCCCCCTGCATGGCGGGCACATGGCCAGCGACTCCGCGCCGGGTTCGTGGCTGTCTCATATTTTTGGCGGCGGAGACAAGTCCAAGGGCGCGGACGGTCGCATGCCGCGGCGGGACATCCTTCCTCGACGCCGCCATCCACCGCGGATAATCAGCCGCCCGAGGAAGAGAACAAAAAAGGCGTCTTGCAGCCGAATTTTTGGTATCTTTGGAGGCAAGAAAGACGCCGACAAGAAACCGTCAGGCTCACCAGACCAGCAGCATTGATGCGGCGTCGTTCGGAGGCGTTCGCCCATGAACCGATACAATCCTCCATGCTGGATTTTCCTGGCGCTGGTTATTGTCTGCCTGACCCTGCCCGCTTTTGCGCAACAGTCTACGGCCCCTGCGATTGCTCCCAAGGAGATGGCAGGAAGAACGTGCCAAAGTGCTGATGGCGGAAAAACGCTATGACGCGGCGATTCAGGCCTATCAGGATCTGCTGAAGAGCAGTCCGAATAACGCCGTATTCCTGAACATGATCGGCATTGCCTATCTGGATCTGGCCCAGATGGACCAGGCCAAGAACTACTTTTCCGGCCGTCCAAGGCGGACAAAAAATATTCCAGCGCCGTGAACAATCTGGGCATGGTCTACTACCATCAGAAAAATTTCCGCGCTGCCATACGCCAATACCAGACGGCAGTGGCCATCGATCCGAATCAGGCCGGCGGCACATTCCAATCTAGGGTTCGCCTACTACAACTCCAACAAGTTTGCGGAGGCGGCCAGCGAATTTCAGAAGGCGCTGGAACTTGACCCATCGATTTTTGAGCGTAACGACCGCGCGGGAGCCGTGGTGCAGGACCGCACGGTGAACAATCACGGCAGGTTCTTTTTTACCATGGCTCGCGTCTATGCGCAGAAAGGCGATGCCGCCCATTGCGCCGAATACCTGCGCAAATCCCTGGACGAAGGCTACAAGGACGTCGCCAAAGCGGCCACCGATCCCGCGTTTAAGGATGTAGTCAACGATCCCGCAGTGCAGGACGTGCTGGTGCGCGCTGCGCCTCCGGAAGCGCAGCCGGCCGCGACGCATCCCGGCGCGTGAGATCATTCGCACTTTTTTTGGATATTTTCCGAGCAACGCTGTTCCAGGCCTGACTCGAAATCTGATTTCGCATGCCTGTCGCGGGTGTGGCACATTACGCGACATGCCTACTTTCTTCGTTGCCTCTGTTACAATTCCCGCGCGATGCGCCCTCGAATGTTTCGATTCGGGCTTTTAGTCTGAGTGCGGCGCTTTGCGGATCCTGCTCCCGGCCCGCGCGCCTATCACACCTGCGCACAATCTTCCGCGCCCGTCCGCGGGGCGCACGGCAACCACGGATTCCCACCACGAAACGCTCCTGATTTTTCCCTTTGAAAACGACAGCAAAATCGCCAACCTGGACTGGATGGGCGAAGGCTTGTCCGAGCTGACCGCCGAGCGCCTCGAGGACCGCCAGGTGAACGTGTTGTCACGCGAGGATCGCCTGGCGTCGCTGGAACGAATGGGTCTGCCGGATTCGGCGCGATTTTCGCATGCCACCATCATAAAAATTGCCGGCGGAAGCCGACGCCGATATGGTGGTGTATGGTCGATTTCAATCCGACGGCAAGACGGCCACGCTCGAAGCGCGCGTGCTGCGCCTCAATCCGCCGTCTCTATCGCCGCCGCTGCGGAAACCGGTTCCATGCAAGATCTGTTGCGCGCGCACGCGCGGCTGACCTGGCAGATTCTCTGCGCGCTGGACCAGAAGCAATGTCCGGCGCAGGGAACGAACCGCGACGAATCCAGTTTTTCCGATCCGCCACCGTCGCTGACATCTCGACGGTCTGGAGAATTTCGTGCGCGGCCTTGACCGGGTCGCAGGACGAAGAACGGTTCGCTCGCTGCGCGAAGCGGCGCGACTGGAGCCGGCCTGGGACCGTCCGGCATTTGAACTGGGCCAGATTTATTTCAAGAAGCGCGACTGCGATTCGGCGCTGTTGTGGTATTCGCGCGTGCCGCCCAATCGTCCCGACGGTGCGGAAGCGAGTTTCGCGACCGGCGTGTGCCATCTGGTGCGCAACGACGCGACTCGCGCCGACGCGACGTTTTCCGGCTTGATCGAACGCACGCGCAAATCCGGCGAGAAAGATTCGATTCCGGAACTGCCGGAGATGCACAATAACCTGGGTGTGGCCCTGCTGCGGCTCGGAAAATGGAGCGAAGCGAGCGCGGAGTTCGAGCGCGCCGCGGCGATCGACTCAGAAGACGCTGACTACTGGGTGAACATCGCCCTGGCCAAGTTGATCGGCAAGCAGGCTGCCGCGGCGGTTGCGCCGCTGGAGCGCGCCAGAAAAATCGATCCAGATGACAAAATTGCGCGATCGCTGCTGATTGCCACGCTGGAATCCCTGGGGCGCGCGCCGGAAGTCGCGGCGATTCGCTCGGAAGTTCCCGCGGAAAACGCGGACAAGGCCGCGCAGCCGAATGTTCAGGACGCCGCTGCGCTTTCCAAGCTCGTGCGCGTGTCGCGAACGCTGGATCGCACGCAGATTCGCCCTGGCGACTCGCCGGACCGTCCGTCGAGCGCGGGGAAGGGGACACGCAATCCGGCGGCCGGCGGAGCGCGTCCATGAACGCGGATGGCGATGGCCGCGGAAGTGCGGATCACGTCAAACTGTACGTCAGCTTCTCCCTGAAAAACGTCGCGAGACTCCTTTCGCTTACGCTGACCGTCTTTTTATTCGGCTGGTGGGCGGCTCGTGCGCAGGCTCCGTCGCCGGCTCCCGCGCAAACCGATTCGTCCTCTCAGGTTGTGGAACTCCGCATCGGTGAAGAAATCCAGCCGGTGGTGGCCGAGTATATCGTCGGTGGAATTGCCGAAGCCGCGCGAATTCACGCCAGTCTCATTCTCATCACCATGGATACTCCCGGAGGCCTCTCGACCTCCATGGAGGACATCGTTCACCACATTCTGGATTCGCCGGTGCCGGTGGCTGTGTTTGTTTCGCCGGTGGGATCGCGCGGAGCATCGGCGGGATTTTTTATTCTGGAATCCGCGGATATCGCGGCCATGGCTCCGGGCACGCACACGGGCGCGGCCTCGCCGCTATTGGCCGTGGGAGGCGTTCCGCTGCAGGTGGATGAAACGCTGAAGAAAAAAATATTGAACGACGCCACCGCGTTTCTGCGCAGCTACTCCGCCAAGCGCGGACGGAACGTGGAACTGGCGGAGTCGGCGGTAGTGGACGGCAAAGCGTGGACCGAAACCGAAGCGCTGGACGGAAAGCTGATCGACCTTTTGGCAAACTCGCCGGAAGACCTGCTGGCGAAACTGGACGGGCGCACGATCAAACGTTTTGACGGTTCCACGACGCAATTGGCGCTGCGCAATCCACGGCTCCAGCCGATTGCGATGTCGCTGCGGGAACGGTTCCTGTCGCGCATCGTGCAGCCCGACGCGTTTTTTATTCTGCTGATCGTGGGTGTGCTGGGGCTGTACACCGAATTCACGCATCCGGGAACCGTGGCCCCGGGAGTGATCGGCGGAATCGCGCTGATTCTGGCGTTGTACGCGATGCAGATTCTTGCCGGTAACGCCGGCGGGCCTCGTGCTGATCGTGCTGGCCCTGGGATTATTTATTCTGGAGGCGAAATACACCAGCCACGGAGTGCTGGCCATTGGCGGAATCGTGGCTATGCTGCTGGGCGCGCTGATGCTGGTGCGGTCGCCCTGACGGATGCCGGCGTGAGCCTGGGAGTGGCTTTCGGCGTGACCCTGCCATTTGCGCTGCTCACGATCCTGCTGATGCGCCTGGTGCTGGGTTCGCGAAAGTGGAAGACCTCGACGGGCGTCGAGCAGTTGCTGGGCGCGCCGGGAAAAGTGACCGAACCGCTCGTGCGGCAGACTGACGGCGAACTGTTTCAAGGGATGGTCCGGCTGCACGGAGAATTGTGGCGGGCTGTCGCCGGAACGGAAATTCCTGCCGGTGCGGATGTGCGTGTGACGCGCATCGAAGGGCTTGACGCTGCACGTGGTTCTGGCCGGGGATGGCGCGAAGGGCCCCCGGTAGCACAGGCTTCAGCCTGTGGCCTTTCGTCACCTCACAGAGACTCATCCGAATTCACTCGCACGTGGCACGACAAGGTGTGCGCTCATTTCCAATTTCACATTTGCGCAGGTCTGATGGAAATCCACAGGCTGAAGCCTGTGCTACATGAATCGTCATCGAAAATTCGCGGTGCTTCCGCGATTAGAGTACGATACGCGCGACGGGCCGCGCCGGATCGGATTCGGCTGGCGGCTTTCCTGGGAGGACACTCAAATGGAACTTTCTTTTTACGGATTGGTGATCGCGCTGGTGCTCTTCCTGATCTGGTTCTGGAATTCGCTGTATGTGATCAAGGAATGGGAGCGCGGAGTGGTGTTGCGCCTGGGGCGCATGCAGCCGGATGCCAAGGGCGCGGGATTGCGCGTGGTGTTCTGGCCGATCGAGACGCTGTACCGGATTTCGCTGCGCATCGAAACGCTGGACGTGCCCTCGCAGGACATCATCACGCGAGACAACGTTTCGGTGAAGGTGAACGCGGTGGCCTATTTTCGCGTGGTGGACGCCAATCTGGCTCTTTCGCAGGTGCAAAATTATCTGTACGCGACTTCGCAGAAGGCTCAAACCACTTTGCGCAGCATTGTCGGTCAGTTTGAGCTTGACGAAATCCTCGCCGAGCGAGAAAAAGTAAATAGCAAATTGCAGGTGATTCTCGACCAGGACACGGAGCCCTGGGGCATCAAGGTCACCAAAGTCGAAGTCAAACAGGTCGATATTCCGGAGCAGATGCAGCGCGCCATCGGCCGGCAGGCCGAAGCAGAACGCGAGCGGCGCGCCAAGGTGATTCACGCGGAGGGTGAAGCGCAGGCATCGGCGAAACTGGCCGAAGCCGCGCAAGGTGCTTGAAACGCAACCCGCCGCAATCCAACTTCGCTATCTGCAGACGCTGACCGAAATCGGCGTCGAAAAAAATACCACGATCGTGTTCCCGCTCCCCATCGACATCATCAACGAGTGGGTCAAGGCGATCGGCACAAGAAGAATAGATGGCAGCCAAAAAAAACGGCGGCGATTTCGTTCTCGAGAGCAGGCACCTGGTCGGACTCTTTGTCCTGCTGGTGGTGATTTTCGGCGTGGTCTTTACGCTCGGCTACCTGTTGGGCCGCGGCCAGTACGATTCCAAGGTGCGCGCGGCGGTCGGCACGCCCGCGGGATTTGACGCCGCCGGCCGCATCGCCGTCGGCGAAATCAGGCGCCAAACCGGAATCCGAAGACGCGCAAGTTCCCAAGAAAAATTCCGACTGGGATTTCTACCACTCCGCCGATCCGCAGGCGGCAGCCGATCACTTGCAGCCGTCTGCCAAGGCCGTGACCGCCGCCAATCCGGCGCACCGCAAAGTCCGCCGCAAGCGCGCCGAAGAATGTAAAGCGCGCGGAAATCCGCCTCTGGAACCGACGGGCCGCTGATTCCGAAAGGCACGATCATGCTGCAGGTGGCGGCCGTGCTGCATCAGGATGACGCGCTGGCGCTGGCGCAGGCCCTGCAGCAGAAAAAATTTCCCGCGCTCGTAATTCCGCCCGGGCGCTGACAAGCTTTATCGCGTGCAGGTCGGCCCCTATACGGACAACCAGACCGCGGCGCAAAGCGCGGCAGGATCTGGAAGCCAAGGGGCTTCAAGTCCATCATAAAACGCTGAGAATCATCGCTCCGAAAATCGCGGTGAGCCAAACTGCACAAGGCCTGATTTAGAGTGCGGGTGGGCCGTGTGCATAACGCAAAGTCCGTGCGGCAGCCCGCTTCCGGCTCATTGAAACCCGGTCCGTTAGCACTTTTGGCATGGCCCTGATCTGTCCGTCAGGTCAGTAGACCCTTTGCGGAACGCTCGTGTAATGTTTGCTACCTGAAGTCGTAAAACTTCCCAGCGGAGAAATCCAGAATGGCTGACAGCATTGCTCTTACCGAGTTCAAGCAAGGCGTAAAAAAACTTCGTGAATCACGCTCCCTAGACGCCCTGGAACACTTCCGCCGCGCGGCCGAAATGGAAAAAAGCAATCCCTACTTTCTGTCGTTCGTGGGCGTTTCCATGGCCCGCGCCGAACGCAGGTGGGAACCCGCGATGCAACTTTGCGAGTCCGCGCTGAATATGAAACGCAATGACGCGCAGCTGTATTTAAATCTGGCCGAGGTTTACACCTCGGCCGGGCGCCGCGAAGAAGCGCTGATCACTTTGGAACGCGGGTTGGCGTCGCTTGGGCCGGTGGCGCGCATTCAACAGGCGCGGCTGAAGCTGGGGCAGCGCCGGGCTCCCGCATTGCCGTTTCTGGGCCGGGAGAACATTGTGAACCGGCAAATTGGAATCGTGCGGCACCGCATTATGGAGTGGTTCAGCCGTTCGCGTGCCGCGGTGCTGCATTCTTCGTAAGCTGCAACTCGCGTGAATCGCGAATTTGAACTGCTTCGGGACACTGGCGTAGCCTGGGTGTCTCTCGTCAGACTGACATAAATCTGATACTGCAAAGTGACATAAAACGGCTCTGGAAGCGCAATTCCTACTAAGTTTCGGAATGCTTTCCAAAGTCGTGAATTCGAGAAAATCATTCCGGAACGCGACAAACAAGGAGTCTTACTCGCGGTGCGTGACAGTATGGTCCGAGCGAGCGTTTCGTTTGGGTGTCGGAGTGCTCTATACAGGGTAGTTAGAGTACCCAAATCAATAGTTTACAACGGCATCAAAATACGTCGGTGGCTAAAAGGAGCACCGTGTATGCGTAGCAATAGACAAAAGGGTTTCTCGTTAATCGAATTGCTGATCGTCGTAGCGATCATCCTGATCATCGCGGCCATCGCGATTCCGAACTTGCTGCGTTCGAAGATGGCGGCCAATGAGGCATCCGCCGTCGCGTCGCTGCGCACGTATAACACGTCGATCGTGGCGTACGAGACGACCTATACGACCGGTCCCACTACGAACTTTGTCCAGTTGGGCCCGTATCGTGGCGGCGACGTCCCAGCGCCTCCGCGGCCGACCTGGTGGACAGCTTGCTGGGCGCGACGACCCCGTCAAGAGCGGCTATTCGTTCACCTACACTCCGGTTGCCGCAACGCCGGTTACGCAATACACGATTCTGGCCGTGCCGTCGTCCACCTCGACCGGTCAGCGCAAGTTCTTCACCGACCAGAGCGGCGTGATTCGCCAGACCACCGACGGTTCGACGCCGACGGCTACCAGCACGCCGATTGGATGATCGGAATCTAAAGCAGGGAATTTCGGGGGAGAAAAGGCTCAGGCCTTTTCTCCCTTTTTTGTTCCGGTGAGCGGACCGCGGAGCTTCCGAAGCAGCGCGATTCGCCCGAACTGTCATCTGGCCATATCCCTTCAGGTTCGCGCCGGAGCTTTCCTGGTGTGCGGCAGGCGCGCCGGCGGTCTACAATGCCCGGGCCATGAACCTGTCACGGACGGTCCGGTTGCTGTTGGCGCTCGCCTCGGGCGTCGCGTTGGCGCTGGCCTATCCGTTTTTCAATCTGCCGATTCTGGGATGGATCGCTCCCGCGCTGTTAATCGTATCGGTGCTCGGTACTCGGCCGCGCTTCGCGTTTCTTTTGGGTTGGGTGCATGGCATTGCGTATTACGGTCTGAGCCTGCCGTGGTTTTACACCGTAATGCGGCAATACGGTCCGTTGCCGATCGTGCCGGCGGCGGGCGTATTCGCGCTGGTGATTCTGGTCACGTCCCTCTTCCGAGCACGTATTTACGGCGGCGATTGCCTGCCTCGGAAAGTGCGCGCCGGCTCGGGCGTGCCTGGCGGCGCCAATTGTGTGGGTCGCCATGGAATTCGGGCTGGCGCATTTGCCCGCCATTGGGTTTCCGTGGAACCTGCTGGGGTACGTGGCGGCGGGAAATCTGGCGCTGGTTCAGATCACCACGCTGACGGGTATTTTCGGCCTGTCATTGCTGGTCGCTGCCTACAACGCGCTGGCCGCCTGGGCTGCGCTTCGCTATTCGATGCAATGCAAAACGGGATTGAAGGCGCTGGCTGGAGCGACCGTGGCGCTTGCGCTTGTGGCAGTCTTCGGACCGCGATTTGTGCCGCAGGCTCCGGCGGATCACGTGGCGCACCTGGTGCAAACGAATTTCCCCGTTTCCAATGGCTACCCGTCGGATTGGATGCAAGTTCACGCGGCGGAAATGGATCAGCTCGAAGCGATCAGCATCGGCGCCGCGCAAAAGTCTCCGGGGATCGTGGTGTGGCCGGAGGTGCCGGCGCCATTTTCGTTGCAGGATGCGAATTTTCAGGCGCGTGCGCAGCGTATCGCTCGTGGAGCGAGGCAGGGTTTTCTAGTGGGTGTGATCGACTTCAAGCCGCTGGGCAACGGACAAAGCGGAGCGAATAACAGTGCGGCGCTGCTGGGCTCCGCTGGCGAACTGGATTTTATTTATGACAAGATTCACCTGGTCCCTTTCAGCGAATACGTGCCCTGGCGCAATTGGCTTTTCTTTGCCCGGGATCTGACGGGGCTGATCGGCGATTTCCAGCACGGCACGCAGCGAAAAGTCGGGCACATCTCCGGCGGGCCGTTCAGTGTTTTCATTTGCTATGAAGCCATATTTCCCAAACGAAGTTCGGCGATTCACGCAGGACGGCGCGCAACTTCTGATCAATATCTCGGACGACGGCTGGTTTGGCGAGTCCAGCGCGCCGGGGCAGCACCTGGCCATGGCGCGTGTGCGCGCAGTGGAAAACCGCCGCTGGCTGCTGCGCGATACGAACGATGGCATCACGGTTTCCGTCGATCCCTACGGCCGCATCGCGGCGCGATTGCCGGAACACATCCGGGGAGAACTCGATGCTCCGTACGCGTTTCGCTCAGACCGGACGCCGTATGTGCGCTGGGGCGACTGGCTGCCGTGGCTGTGCGTTCTTGCCGTGCCCGTGTTACTGTTAATGGCTGTGCGCAACAGATCCGCGCGCAAGATTTCCCAATAAAACTAAACCAAACTTGATTTAGGCAAACGAGCGAGACGTCCTCTTATGATGATTGAAGACCTACAGCGGCAGCAGGAAGAACTTCGGAAACGCATCGCCCTCGTTCGGAGTTATCTTTGACGTTGCCCGCAGCCGTGACACGCTAGCCTCCCTCGAAGCGAAAATCGCGCAGCCCGACTTCTGGCAGGATCAGGAGCAGGCGCAGAAAGTAATGCAGCAGCGCAAGGCTGCCGAAGCCGTGCTGGCCTCCGACTCCAAGCTGGCCACCATGGCCAGCGATATCGAAACCTATTTCAATCTTGCCGAGGAAGAGAAGGATTCGGCGCAGCGCGACTCACTGCTCAAGGACGTCGAGCGCGAGATGACCGCCGCGGACGCCTACGTTTCCGAACTGGAAACGGTCACTCTGCTTGAATGGCGAGAACGACCGGCTGAACGCCATCATGACCATCAAGCCGGGCGCCGGCGGCATGGAATCGCAGGACTGGGCGGAAATGCTGCTGCGCATGTACCTGCGCTGGGCGGAGCAGAAGGGTTTTACAGCCACGGTGATGGACCTGACGCCGGGAGAGGGCGCGGGCCTGAAATCCGCGACGGTACGCGTGGAGGGCGAAAACGCTTTCGGATTTCTTTCCACCGAGAGCGGCGTGCACCGGCTGATCCGAATTTCGCCGTTCGATCAGGCGGCGCGCCGCCACACTTCGTTCGCCTCGGTATTCGTGATCCCCGAAATCGATGACAAGATTGAAATCGTGGTCAAGCCCGAGGAAGTGCGCGTCGATACATTCCGCGCCGGCGGCGCCGGCGGCCAGAATGTGAACAAGGTGGAAACGGCCGTGCGCATTACGCATCTGGCGACCGGGATCGTCGTGCAGTGCCAGAACGAGCGCAGCCAGCACAAGAATCGCGAACTGGCCATGAAGTGGCTGCGTTCGCGGCTGTACGAAGCGGAAATCGAAAAGCGCCAGGCCGACACGCGCAAGATGGACGAAACCAAGCGCGACATCAGTTTCGGCAGCCAGATCCGCACCTACACGCTGCAACCCTACCGCCTGGTGAAGGATCACCGCACGAAATTTGAAATGGGCGACGTCGATCGCGTTCTGAATGGCGACCTGGATCCCTTTATTCGCAATTTTCTGCTGGCGCGAAGAAAAGGAACGCTGGGCGCCGCCGCCGAAGCGGACGAGGACGCCTGATTTGCGGTTCCGGCACGCCGTCGCCAGTGCGAGCGCCGCATCTCCGGGCGGCGGGGCGCCGAACACTCCAACCTCAAATTTTTGCTGTTGAATGTTGGCTCATCACGTTTGGCCCCAATTCGTTGACAGCATTGGGGTCGCATGTTAGCGTCGATCCGGGGAAAAATAACTTTTTGCGCGCGAAGCGGCGCGGGTGTGCCGCGCTGAATTTTCGGGACGAGGTGCTCGGTTGAGCGATAAAAATCGCAAATTTCTGTTTACGTCGGAATCGGTGACCGAAGGCCATCCGGACAAAATTGCCGACCAGGTTTCGGACGGCGTGCTCGATGCCGTGCTGACGGTCGACGCGACCGGCCGCGTGGCCTGCGAAACGCTGGTGACGACGGGACTGGTAATGGTCGCGGGCGAAATCACGACCACGGCCGTGCTGGACTATTCCGACATTGCGCGCGCGGTGGTCCGCGACGTCGGCTACACCCATTCCGAATACGGATTTGACTGCCGACACCTGCGCCGTAATTTCCTCCATTAAGCGCCAGTCTCCGGACATCGCCATGGGCGTGGACACGGGCGGCGCCGGCGACCAGGGATTGATGTTCGGCTTTGCCTGCGACGAAACCGAAGAGCTGATGCCGTTGCCGATCACGCTGGCGCACAAGCTTGTGCAGCGGCTGTCGGAAGTTCGCCGCAAGGGCGTCGTCGATTATTTCCGTCCTGACGGCAAATCCCAGGTCACGGTTGAGTACGAAGGCGATCGTCCCGTGCGCGTCGATACCGTAGTCATCTCCACGCAGCACAGCGATTCCGTGTCCAACGTGGACCTGCAGAATGCCGTGCGCGACGAAGTGATTCGCAAAGTCGTTCCCGCCGCGCTGATGGATAAGAACACCAAATTTCACATCAATCCCACCGGGCGCTTCGTCGTCGGCGGCCCCATGGGCGACGCGGGACTCACCGGACGCAAAATTATCGTGGATACCTACGGCGGCTACAGCCGGCACGGTGGCGGCGCGTTCTCCGGCAAGGATCCTTCGAAGGTGGATCGCTCCGCCTGCTACATGGCGCGGCACGTGGCCAAGAATCTGGTGGCCGCGGGCGTGGCGCGCAAAGTGGAAGTGCAACTGGCCTACGCGATCGGCGTGGCCGATCCCGTTTCCGTGATGGCTGATACGTTCGGCACCGGAACGATTCCCGACGAAAAGATCACTGAACTGGTGCGCGCCACATTCAAACTGACGCCGCGCGGGATTATCGAATCGCTGAATTTGCGGCGGCCCATTTACCGGCCGACAGCTTCATTCGGCCACTTCGGGCGTTCCGGCCCGGGCTTCACCTGGGAATTGACGGACAAGGCCGACGCGATCCGCAGCCAGGCTGGACTTGCCGCCAAGGAAGTAGCCGTTAAGTAGCACAGGCACTCTTGCCTGTGCGCTTTTTGCCGAGGTCCGTGAATCGAGATCGACTGTGTGATCTCGATCAGGCTCGATCGATCGGGCAGGATCGCAATCATTAAACGCCCACAAATTCGCACAGCCAGGAATGGCTGTACTACTTGAAAGACAGGAGACATACGCGTGACCAAGACTTTACAGACAGCGGGCGACGTTCGCGACATGACGCTGGCGGAATCCGGCAAACGAAAAATCGAATGGGCCAACCAGCAGATGCCGGTTCTGCAGTTGATCCGCAAGCGGTTCATCAAGGAGCAGCCGCTGAAAGGCGTGCGCCTCTCGCTGTGCCTGCACGTGACCAGCGAGACAGCCAACCTGGCCATCACGCTGCGTGACGGCGGCGCCGACCTGGTCCTGTGCGCCTCCAATCCGCTTTCCACGCAGGATGAAGTGGCCGCCTCGCTGATCAAGGACTATTCGATTCCGACTTACGCCATCAAGGGCGAGGACAATGCAACGTATTACGCGCACCTGAACGCCTGCATCGATCACAAGCCGCAGATGACCATGGACGACGGCGCGGACCTGGTGACGCTGCTGCTCACCAAGCACCAGCATCTGGTGAAAGACGTGATCGGCGGCACCGAGGAAACCACCACCGGCGTGATTCGCCTGCGCGCCATGGCCAAGGACGGCACGCTGAAGTATCCCGTGATCGCGGTGAATGATGCGGAAACCAAGCACTTCTTCGACAACCGCTACGGCACGGGACAATCCACGATTGACGGCGTTATCCGCTCCACCAACATCCTGATTGCGGGCATGAAAGTGGTCGTCGCCGGCTACGGCTGGTGCGGCAAAGGCGTGGCGATGCGCGCCAAGGGACTGGGCGCGGACGTGATCGTTACCGAAGTGAACGCGGTGCGCGCGATTGAAGCCGTGATGGACGGCTTCCGCGTGATGCCCATGGCCGAAGCCGCCAAGATCGGCGATATTTTCGTCACCGTCACCGGAAACAAATCCGTTCTGACGCACGATTCTTTCGAGCGCATGAAGGACGGCGCGGTGATCTGCAACTCCGGTCACTTCAACGTGGAAATCGATATTCCCGCGCTGGAAAAAATGTCCAACGGCAAGCGCATTGCGCGCCCCTTCGTCGAGGAATACTCGACCAAGGATGGCCGCCGCATTTATCTGCTGGGCGAAGGCCGCCTGATCAATCTAGCCGCTGCGGAGGGGCATCCGGCCGCGGTGATGGATATGAGCTTTGCGAACCAGGCGCTTTCCGCCGAGTACATGCTGAAGCATGCCTCGGAACTGAAGGCGGAAGTGTACGTGGTGCCCGAAGCCATCGACCGCCAGATTGCCAAGCTCAAGCTCGATTCCATGGGCGTGCAGATGGACAAGCTGACGCCCGAGCAGGAGCTGTATCTCGCGTCGTGGTCGGAAGGCACGTAAGACGCATAAGTTGAACTCGACTGAAAGCGCCCATCGCTTTCGTGTGGAGTCAGCTTTTTCATGCGGTTTACGGGGTTTGTGGGGTTTTAGGAGGGCCGGGCTTCAGCCCGGCCGTTCCTTTTTGCAATACGGGCGGCTTTAGCCGCTGAAGCGCTGAACTCGTCAGTGTAAATTCCATGATGCGGGACTTCGCCAACTGGGCGCTTGAAACCGCAAAGCTGCGCGGCGCAACCTACGCCGACGCGCGCGTCATGGACGTCCGCCTCCGCGATCTCTCCACCAAGAACGGCCAGGTCGGCACGCTTTCCGAATCCGAATCCTACGGCATTGGCATTCGCGTGATCGCGCAAGGCGCCTGGGGCTTCGCGTCCACCGACCGCCTGACGCGAGAGGGAATCGCGGCCTGCGCCGCTGAAGCCGTCGCCATCGCCAGGGCCTCCGCACTGGCCAAGAAACACGACGTCGAAATGGTTCCCGTCGAGCCCTATCAGGACGCCTGGCAGAATCCGTACGTCAAAGACCCATTTAAAATTCCCATCGAGCGGCAACTGGATCTGCTGCTGGCCGCCGATCGAGAAATGTCGCGCGTGAAGGGCGTTACGGTTTCCGAGGCGTCGATGAACTTCCGCCGGATCGAGCAATTTTTTGCCTCTTCGCTCGGCTCGGCCATCCATCAGATCAAAATGCAGTCCGGCGCGGGCATCGTGGCCACCGCTTTTTCCGGAAATGAAATCCAGAAGCGATCCTATCCCAATAGTTTCGGCGGGCAGCACATGCTGGCCGGCTACGAACTGGTGGAATCTTTGGATCTCGAGGGCAATGCGCTACGCGTCGCCGTGGAGGCCGTCGCGCTGCACTCCGCCGCCGCGACTCCGGCGGGCACTAAGACCATCATCCTGGACAGCTCACAATTGGGGTTGCAGATCCACGAATCGATCGGACATCCCATCGAACTGGACCGAGTGCTGGGCATGGAAGCGAATTTCGCGGGCATGAGTTTTCTGACCACGGAAAAGCTGGGCAAGCTGCGCTACGGCTCGGAAATTGTAAATGTGGTGGCCGACGCGCGCCTGGAGCACGGCGCGGGACTCGGCACGTTCGGCTATGATGATGAGGGCGTCCCCGCGAAGTGCACGCCGATCATTACAAGCGGACTGTTCACCGGCTATCTTTCGAATCGCGAGACCGCGGTAAACATCGGCCTCAAAGCTTCCGGCGGGACCATGCGCACCGAATCCTGGAACCGCCTGCCGATCATCCGCATGACCAACATCAGCCTCCTGCCCGGAAGCTGGAGTTACAAAGATTTGATTGCCGACACGGATGACGCGATTCTGATGGAAACCAACCGCTCCTGGTCCATCGACGACCGCCGCTACCATTTTCAATTTTCCACGGAGATTGCCTGGGAAATCAAAGGCGGAAAGAAAGCGCGCATGCTGAAAAATCCCAGCTACAGCGGCATCACCACGGAATTCTGGAACAGCTGCGACGCGATTTGTTCGCGCGAACACTGGACGCTGTGGGGCACGCCCAATTGCGGCAAAGGCCAGCCGCCGCAAGTCGATGGGAACGGGCCACGGCGCCGCGCCCGCAAGGTTTCGCAACATCAAAGTAGGAGCGGCATTCGCGAAGTAGATGTGGCGCATGCTTTAGCTTGCGCGGGCTTTGGTTGCGGCGCGGGATCCTGCATCAAACGTCACCCGCGCAAGCTAAAGCATGCGCCACGGGAAGCGCATCGAACGGAACATTTGTGATCTCCAAGATCAGAAAATCCGTGAAAAAATCCGCCGCTCCACCGCGACGCAAATCCGGCCAGAGCGTAGCCGCCGCGCATTCGCTAACGGATGCCGAATTGCGGCGCATCGCCGAGAAGATTTTCAAATTCAGCGATGCCGACGAAACCGAAGTGGAAATCGGCGCAACGACCGATGCGCTGACCCGCTTCGCGAACAACACGATTCACCAGAACGTAGCCGAACAGGTGCTGAACGTTTCGGTGCGCACCGTATTCGACGGCCGAACGGCGCGCGCGACCACGAATAAAACCGACGACGAATCCCTGCGCCGCTTGGTCGAAACCGCCCGGGCCCTGGCGCGCAGCCAGCCTCGCAACCCCGATCTTCTGCCGATGCCCGGTCCGCAGAAGTATCAGAAGGTTTCCCGCTATTTTGAGAACACCGCGCACGCGACGCCGGCCGACCGGGCCCGCGCCGTAGTGCGCGTCACATCTCTTGTGGAAAAAAACGGGCAGACGGCGGCCGGGATTTATTCTACCGGAGTGACGCAGTCGGCCATTGCCAACACGAACGGACTGTTCGTTTCGCATCGCCAGACGCGCGCGGAATTCTCAATTACCGTGCTGGAGCCGGATTCGTCCGGTTGGGCCAAAGGCAGCGCCCCGGACCTTGCGCTGCTCGATCCCGTGGCGATGGCCCGCAGCGCCAGCGAAAAGTCCGCCGCTTCCCGCAAGCCGTTGGAGGCCGCTCCCGGCCGCTGGACGGTGATTCTCGAGCCTTCGGCGGTTCTCGATCTGGTGGGATTTCTGTTCTACGATTTCGCCGCCACTGCAATCGCCGATCAGCGCTCGTGCTTCACGAAGCGCATGGGCCGGAAAATTCTCGGCGAAAACATTACGCTGCACGACGACGCCTACCATCCGCTGCAATCGGGCGTTCCTTTTGACGGCGAGGGCATTCCGCGCCAAAGAGTCTTGCTGGTGGACAAGGGAGTTCCCGGCAACCTGGTCTACTCCCGCGCCTCGGCCAAAAAAATGAAGGTAAAACCAACGGGCCACGGATTTTCGCTGCCGAACGACATGGGCGAGGCGCCCATGAATCTGGTTTTCAGCGGCGGCACCTCCTCGGTCGAGGAAATGGTGCGCTCGACGGTGCGCGGCATTCTGGTGACCCGGCTCTGGTACATCCGGGAAGTCGATCCCTACCAGAAGGTGCTGACCGGAATGACGCGCGACGGAACATTTTTAGTGCAGGACGGAAAAGTTGCCGGCGGGTTCCGCAATTTCCGGTTCAATCAGAGCCTTCTGGAAATGCTTTCCAACGTGGAGATGCTCGGCGTGCCTGTGCGGGCTGCAGGTGAAGAATCCTTCGATATGGTTGTGCCGGCGATGAAGGTGAGCGGCTTCAACTTTTCCGAAGTTACTCGGTTTTAACAACCTCTGCTACTTCAATCCAAGTT
The DNA here is from genome assembly GCA_963774805.1 of uncultured Acidobacteriota bacterium. Taxonomy (GTDB): domain Bacteria; phylum Acidobacteriota; class Terriglobia; order Acidiferrales; family UBA7541; genus Palsa-360. Next base: position 35,560 of record CAVZGK010000012.1, on the reverse strand, counting down.
CCTTGCGAATCATGGCCGCGCCGGCGGTAATCGCGCGCAGTTTGGCGTAGGCCACGCTGCGCGGCATTGGCGCCATGCCGCAATTCGTACTGGCGAGGATGCGTTCGGGAGAAACGTACTTCATCGCCTCGCGCAGCACCGCGGCGACTTCCTGCGGCGTTTCAATCGTGTTGGACGCTACGTCGATCACGCCCACCTGCACGTCTTTCCCTTTCAACAGGCCCATGAGAGACGCCGGAACGCGCGAGTGCATGCATTCCAGGGAAACCTGATTGATCTTGCTGGCGGCCAAGTGCGGGAAAGTTTTCTCGTACTGGCGCCATTCGCCGCCGAGCGATTCCTTCCAATCATTATTGGCCTTGATCCCGTAGCCGTAGCAGATATGAACCGCGGTAGTGCACTTTAATCCGGCCGCGGCGCGTTCCAGCGCGGCGACGCCCCATTCGCGCACTTCATCGAGGTAAACGTTGAACGCCGGCTCGTCAAATTGAATGGTGTCCACGCCGCAGCGCTCGAGTTCCAGCGCCTCTTCGTTCAGCGCTTCCGCCAGCGCGTGGGCCAGTTTCACGCGGTCGCCGTAATACTCGTCCGCGATGGTGTCCGCGATGGTCATCGGTCCCGGTAATGTGAACTTGAATTTGTGCGAAGTGTGCTGCACGACGAAAGCGACGCCGGCTTTGTGCACCGAGCGAATGCGTTTGATGGGCGCGGTTACCGTTGGGCACTCTGCCTGGTAGCGGTCCGCGCGTATGCCGATGGTTTTACGCTTATTGAAATCGATGCCGGAAAGATTGGCGAGAAATCCGTGCACGAAGTGCTGCCGCATCTGCTCGCCATCGGTGACGATGTCGATTCCAGCGGCCTCTTGTTCCTTGATGGCCACCAGCGCGGCATCGCGCTGGCCTTCATCGAGCGCTGCTCCCTGCAGCGCCCACGGCGCCCACAGCACCTCCGGCTTCGCCAGCCATGAGGGCTTCGGTAAACTCCCGACGATCGTTGTTCTCAGCATGTCAGTTCCGTTCTAAACAGAGTGGGCGGCCCGCAACTTCTACGGCCGGCGAAGCAAATGCGCGCAATCACTTCAAGTAAGCCTGGCCGATCAACACGGAGATGATGATGGACAGGAAAATCGCGATGGTGGCGATCACCATAAACCGAGCTTCTCCTAGTTTCATGTCGATGCGTCCGGTGGAGAACGCTTTGGTCCGCGCAGCGACCCTGCCGTGTAGAGCGATGAGAAACAGGACGAACGTCAGCTTGATATGCAGCCAGGGTGCGTGCAAGTAATAGGGCGCGTTGGTCGAAATCAGCGCGCCGCCGGCCAGCAGTGTCAGCAGTGCGCCGGGATCAGCCAGCCCGCGAAGGTAAATACGCTCCAGGCGGGAAAACGCTCCGCGAACTTCCGGAGATGTTTCCTGAGTGTGCCGAGTGAGCGCCATGGACGTCACCAACAGGCCGGCGATCCAAAACACGAACCCCAGTACGTGCACCACGAGTAGAGCAGGAATCACGGCGATCACCCCCGACGAATTCTAACAGGGCATGGAAAAAAGACGACACGCGTTTTTTCAGAACCCGCAATTCCGAGCCTCCGAGGAACGCCGTCCCTCATCCGAATACGCAGTTCTTCCGTAGCATCTTAATGGTGCTACATTCAAAGTAGGGACTATGGAAAGACGCCGATTCATCGCCATTGCCGGAGGCGCGGGGCTGGGCCTTCTCCTGCCGTACGCCGTATACCGTTCGCTGGCATATGGCTTTGGAGCGAACCACGTCAACGTGAAGGCCTACGAGCGGTTCGGTCCGGAAGCGGCCCTGCGTGCGATCGCACCCGTCGACCAGTTTTACATCACTTCCTCGCACGGCGAGCCCGCGGTGGATGTAAACAAGTGGTCGCTGACGATTGACGGCCTGGTCACCGACCCGCTGCACTTCAATTACGACGAAATTCGAAAGCTTCCGCCCTACGAAACCACTCTCACCCTGGAATGCATTTCGAACGAAATTGCCGGCGGGCTGATCGACACCGCAAACTGGCGCGGCACGCTCCTGCGGCCGTTGCTGGAGCGCGCCGGTCCGAAGCCCAACGCCAAATTCGCGATCCTCTACGCGGCAGAGGGTTACACCACCGGCCACACCATTGAGCGTCTTTCGCGGCCCGCGAATTTCCTGGCGTATGACATGGACGGAGAGCCGCTGACGCGCGTGCATGGTTTTCCGCTGCGCGTGCTGATGCCCGGCATTTACGGGATGAAAACGCCGAAGTGGCTGACGCGCATCGAACTGGTCGACTCCCATCACAACGGCTACTGGGAATGGATGGGCTGGTCGGACGAAGGCGAGCGGCAATTGCAGTCGGTAATTGACGATCCGACCGGCGCACAGCAGATCGAAGGGCAGAGTTTTGTGGTTACCGGATGGGCCGTGGCCAACGCCGTGGGCGTAGCGAAAGTGGAAATCTCCACCGATGGCGGCAAGACGTGGAATCCCTGCCAGATTTTCAGCAACCCGATGCCGTCGCAGGTGTGGGCGTTCTGGCGCTACGTCTGGGCCAATCCATCGAGCGGCAAGCATGAGATTCAGGTGCGGGCGACCGATGCAAACGGCAAGTTGCAGACGTCGTCGCGTTCGGGCGAGTGGCCGGACGGCGCGACCGGGTATCACACGGTGACGGTGGATGTGGTGTGAAGAAGTGGCGGTGGCGCAGAAGAAAAAACAATGGTGCTACTGAGGAGCGAACGTCAAGCTGTTCACGGCCTTGGAGATTACGTTTTCCTGCACCTGGATCAGATCGGAATCCGCGAAGGTCATTCCCAGAAGCGTGTAAGCGTCCCCGCCTTTAAATAACGTCAGCAGGATTACGGACCAATCGCGGCCCTCGGCCGAACCTCGCGAGCGCTGCTCGATCGCAGGGAAGCCGGCGACGGTGACGCGGCGCGTCGAAATCAGGCGGTAATTTTCGTAGACGTCCTTCAGGGCACTTTCGGTCGCTGCGGCGTGGGCGTCCAGGGAATCCTTTGCGTGTGCCCGGCCAATCACCAGCAGCGTGGTCTGGTCGTACGTGCCCATGGCGGCGACGGCGTCCGGCAGGGCCTTTCGTGCCGCGGGAATCAGGTCCCAGCTGGGCGGTTTGTACATTTGAAATCCATAGGTGTTGTTGATGTACTGATTGCCTCGAATTTCATCATGAATCACCACCGGTGCGGGAGCGGGCGGGGGAGTGGGTGGTGGCGCGGGCGGCAGAGGCGGCACGGCCGCGACGGTTTTCACTTTCGGCGCGGCCGGCTCGCTCCTGGCCCCGGCGGCCGCCATCGCGCCGGAATTAATTGGCGGCCGCATCGGCGCGATGGCGATTGCGGGATTCGCGGAATTACTTTCGGACGCTGCGGGTTCTTTCGCTACCGCCGGAACGATGTTTTGAGACTGGTTCTGCGCGGCAGACCCTGACGAAGTTGACGCCGAGGCGCCAGGCTTCGCCGGCGGCTCGGAATCCTTCTTGCTCGTGGTGATGTTTATGTCGGCGACTTTATCCTTGCGGATGAGCGCGAATCCGTAGCTGGTTTCCACGCGGAAAGAATCGTTTTCAAAGCCCACAATGGTGCCGATGATTTTGCTGCCGTCCTTCAGGCGGATTTCGTCGGCGCGCACGCCGGCGGCCGGAACGAGCAGGGCGAGAAGGGCCAACGCAAGAAAGGACTTGCCACTCATGCTTTCCAGTATGGCAAAGGCGCGGGGACAGCGACAAGCATCACGAGCGAAGGAGTTGCCGCCGCGGTAATGGGCGGGGAATTTCCCCAGTCGAGCATAGATAAACCCATAGATGTCTTTGTAGCGCCCGCCTTCTGGCGGGCACCTTGCCGTCCGGCAAAATGCCCGCCTGAAGGCGGGCGCCACATGCTGGGGTTTTCTCCGCGATTCCGGTTAGTAGGCAGTCCAGACGCCGGCCGCAAATTTCTTTACGGTCGCAAATCCCAGCTTTTCGTATAGCCGAACCGCGCGCTCGTTGCCGGAGGTTACGGTGAGAGACACGTGCGTAAAATTTCGCACGCGCAGCGCCTGCAGCGATGCTTCGAGCAGGCGGCGGCCGAGCCCTCGGCCCTGGTAGCCGGGCATGGCGCAGATTTGCGTGGTGTGGCCGACGCCTTCGGCAACGCGTGAATTGAGGATCACCCCGAGCAGGTGGTTGGCGTGCGGGGCGCGCAGGACGAATGAAGTCTCCGGTTGAAACTGGCCGCATCCGGGCAGGATGATGATGTTTTTCAGAAAGCGCAGCGCTCCAGATTCGCTGCGATACTGGTCGTTGATCTCGCCGTCCACGTGATTGGCATAGGCCAGTTGGATGAGCCGCGCGCAGGGCTCAAAGTAACGATGGTCCCAGCGCTCCAGGATCAGCCCCGCTCCGGGGCCGTCGTGGATCATCCCCGGAAGAACGTCCAGCGCCTCTCCCAGATTCGGCGCGAGCGAAGTGATCATGAACTGCCGCGTGTACAGCCGGAAACCGTATTCGGTCAGCACCGGGTCTAGCTGATATCCGAAGGGAATCAGCTGCGCTTCGACGCGCTCCAGCTTGGGGATGCCGCCGAGCGTAGTCAGCGTGTCAGTCAGCAGGTTCTGGCTCAACTCCTGTTGCGGAAAGCGGGGCGAAACGAACAGGCCGCCCACCAATCCCTTGTGTTCCTCCAACACGTAGAACGCATAGCCGACGGGCTTGCCGTTTTCCAGGATGGCGGAGCCGGTGAGCGACCGGGCATCCACAAATTTTTTGATCAGCTCGGTCGAAGCGCGGTAATCCCAGCGAAGTTCGGTGCGCCATTGATGAGCTTCTTCGGCCAGCAATGGCTCCAGTTGCCACGAGGACAATTGCCGCAGGTCGACAATCTGCATGGAGGAGGTCCCGAACCTTGGGCTTGCAGCGTGCATGGTCTTTTTTATCACATTTGCATCGGGGAAGCGGAATGTACTTCGGAAACATCGGGAGCATCGGTAGTCCGTTGCGCCGCGCCATCTGTGCTACCATTCGCCTATCGCGCGAATCGTTCGGCTGGACGAAAAAATGCGCTGAGGTCATGAATTCGATCGAATGGATTTCCTCTCCGAACTTCGACATCCAACGACTTGGTACAGCAGACTCGCCATTGTCATTCTGGCGCTGGGCATTTTCGCGATTCTGGCGGTCGGCAGCATTTCCGGGTACTCGGTGTATCGCATGGTTTCTCCGGCGCGCAGCCGGTCGGAACTCGATCTGCAGAATTTTCCCGGGCATCCGGAGGCGCTGAAGTTCAACGTCAGCGGCGAGGGCCCGCGTGACGGCTGGTTTTTCCCGGGCCTGAAATCCGCGCCAACCATCGTGTTGTGTCCCGCCTATCAATCCAGCCGCGGTGAGGTGCTGACCATGGCGTCGGCCATGCAGGATCAGCAGTACAACGTGCTGGTTTTCGATTTCTCCGGCAATGGATCGGCGAACGGACGTTCCACTCTGGGCCTGAAGGAAGTCTCGGAACTGCGGGCGGCCATGGACGCGGTTGCGAACCGCGGCGACGTCGACGCCTCACGCTTTGGCCTGTGGGGAGTCAGCCTGGGCGCATACGTGGCGCTCGCGGAAGCCACGGCCGACCCGCGCGTGCGCGCCGTCGCCGCGGAGTCTCCTTACAACCGGCCGGAAGACATGGTCGAGAATCAAATCCGCCATGCGGGGCTCGGCTCGATTCCCCTGGTCATTTCCGCTTCGAAGGCCATCTTCGGCTGGATGAATTCAGCGTACCGAAACGTTCCTCCGCTGAACGTGCGGCTCGCCAAACTTTCAGGCGTTGCGCAGCTTTACCTGGAATCGCCGGAAGAACCCGCGCTGGCCGATTCCACAACCGCGCTATTCCGGATTTCGCCGGCGCCGCACGAACTGGTCGTGCTGCAGCACGGAAATTATGCCGGTATGCCGGATGACGAAAAGCGCAAGTACGAAAACCGCGTAATCAGTTTTTTTCTGGTGAACCTGCCGCTGGCGAGCGCGAATTGAAACGCCGGGGCGGCCGATCCGATTTTCGAATCTTCCGATGAAAGCTCGGTCGCCGGCGCGGTGAAACTCCGCGCCGGAGATCGGCCCGCGTGGGAAAGAACTCTATTCTTCGTCTCCGTCCAAACCATCGACAGGAGTAATCGTTCCGAAGAGTCCGTCCGCCTCGCCGTTAATTCCTGCGGAGAAGAACAGCGTGTTGGCCGGTCCGGCCGTCGCGTCGTTGCCGAAGGTAATCGACCACAACCCGTCAATCGTCAAAATGGAATCGTCGGGATTTTTCAGAAAGCCCTCGAATCGATAGGTGAAACCATTGAACGCGGCGATCCGGCCGCTGCCGAAATTGCCGACCAGAATGGCGTTGCTGAACTCTCCGAAGTCGCGCGTTGTCCAGACCACTCCCCACGGTGAGTTGAACCAGTCGCCATGCTGCAGGCGTCCGATGTGCCGGCCGGTCGTGGAAAATATTTCTACGAATCCAAGACCCGCGCCGGCGACGTCATCGTGCTTCGCGCCATCCTGCTTGGCGTAGGTCACGAAGAGCGTGCCGCCGATGTTCTGGATGTTGAAGGGCGCGAAGCCGTCCGGGATGCGGTCGCAGTCACCGCTGCGGCGGCCGCGATCGTCGCCGTCGCAATCGCCAACCTCAAATGCGTCTTCGCCCAGGTGCACGCGTTTGAAAGTCGAGTCGTAGACCTCCACACGGCCCGCGCGGAAATTGGTGGTGTAGAGATATCTCTTCCCGTTCACCTCGCCGGAAGTAGCGCCCTTGTACACAGCGCCGCGCGAGGAGCCGTTATCGGAATTATCGACTTCCAGTTCGGCTGTCGGACCGGCGGCCCAGGCGGAAATCGTGCCGTCTTCGGTCACAAAAATAAAATGCGCCGATTTGCCCGTCTTCAGCAGGAAATCGGTGGCGCTCCCGTTGAACACCACGCCGGTGGGTGTGGCCGACGTCCCCGGCGCGAATCCCGGAGGAGGAATGGTCACAAATCCGGTGCCGTTGATCGGAACCCCCGCGCCAGCGCCGGTATACAACGTGGATGTGCCGGAGTTGTTATTGGAAACCCACCAGGGGCTGCCGGAACTCCGCGTGAGTCCCCAGGGATTTTTCAAGTTGGGGTCGGTGAGCGGAGCCATGCCCATAATGTCCGAAACCAGGTTGGTCTGTTGATAGTGCTGCGCCAGTGTGCAGGCGGGGCGGCAGAGCAACACCAGTAGGGGAAGCGCAAAAATTTTCAACGACCGTGCCACAAACCTCATTTCTTCACCTCTCAACGTTGAATATCGAAACTCGGCCTCTTCGGAGAAATAGATTTGCGCGCAGCCGATTTTCGACTGTTCTGCGGATGGTGATAGCAGGAATGATGGGGGCGGGTTGTCACGGGCGTGCTTGATAATTGTCAACAGGTTGTAAGCGGCGGCAGAAAAAGGCGGGCAGGATGACTCTGGGCGGGCTAAGCGGTTAGCGCGCGGAATCCGCGGCGGTCGGGCTATTAAGAAGTACGGCGCTGGAAGAGGATCCGGCGCTCAAGTTGCGAATCACGCTCCCCGGACGCACCAGTTTCATCGCTTCGGACTGGCTGGTGAACAGCCACTGCGGGAGAGGGTCGTCCGGCCGCCACTCCGGTAATTCGCGGGCGAAATAATAGCTCAGCCCGTAGTTCCAGTTCCGGTTGAGCCCGTGGACAGCCACAGTATCCTCTGGCCGCATGAGCAGTCGGGAATCGCGCGCCAGGCTGCGCGCGGAAATTTGGCTGTCGGCGGCAGGCAGAATTTCTACGTTCATGAGGATTACGACTGCGGCCATCAGCACAGCGATCAAGACCACCGCCTGGGCTTGTTTGTTTTTCAGGCTTAGGAAAACCGCAATCACTCCGGTGGCGAATATGGAGAGCAGCAGAACGCTGATATGTGATTCCGGGACGCGGTAGAGCGCGGCATTCGCTGCGAGAGGCCGAGCCGTAGCGCCGGCCAAAACCATCAGCAATCCCCCGGTGATTCCTGTCCAGAGTCCCGCGCGGCGGTAGTCCACGGCAAGTGCGCGCACGGCGGAGCGCCCTATGAGCAAAAAGCCTGGAAACACCGCGGGCAAAATATATCCGGGCAGCTTGGATTGCGAGAAGCTGAAAAACAGGAAAGGGAATAGCGCCCAGCACAAAATAAATAATCCCGGCGAATCCCGCCATGTACTTCTGTTCCATTTTGCGCCCGGAACGCTGAATGCCAGCAGGCACCAGGGAAACGACGCCAGGATGAGAACTGGCACGTAATACCAGAACGGCTGGCGATGCTCGAACATGGGCGTGAGATACCGTTCGAAATTGTGCTGCCAGATAAAAACGCGGAGAAAATCCGGATTGCGCAGCGCGCACAGGACATACCAGGGCAGCGCCGTAACGCAGAACGCCAGAATCACCAGCGGGTGCAGAAAACGGAATGGGGCGCGCCACTGGCCGGATAATGCCGCCCACAGCAGCGTGGCGCCTCCGGCCAGGATCACGGCCGCGGGGCCTTTAGCCAGCACGGCGGCGCCGAGAAAAAATCCAAAGGCGATGCGCTGTACGGCGCCGGGCCTTGACGTCTGCAGCATTTCGCTGGCCACGGCCATAGCGGCGGTAAGCAGGCCGGCGAAAAGCATGTCCGGGCTAGCGGCGCGCGAAAATCCGATGATCGCGACCGAGGTGGGCAGCATGATGAGCGAATACCAGGCCGCGCCGAGCCCGTAAGACCGCAGCGCGGTCCATGTGACGGCAACGACCGCGAGCAGGGCGGCAAGCGCCGAGGGCAGGCGCGCGGCGAATTCGCTGACGCCGAAAATGCGCATGGCGATTCCGGCGGTCCAGTAGTAGAGCACCGGCTTTTCGAACCAGGGCGTGCCCCACAGGCGGGGCGTGATCCAATCGTGCGTCTCCGCCATGGCGCGGGCGATGGCGGCGTAGCGCGGTTCGTCGGGACCCACAAGCCCTAGCGCGCCCAAGCCGCTGAACAGGCACACGTACAGCAGGAAAAGAAGAAATGGAATTCCCCAGAGCGGAATCTGGAAGTCGCCTTCTTCGGTGGCGCGCGAACGGATTGGAGGAGCGGAATTCAAACGGTTGAGTCTAGCACTTGGGATGGTGGTTTTCAGCAGCCACCCGCTAACATCGCCCGCCATTCAGCAGACACTCGTCAACCGGTTTCCTCTATAATTCCCCGGTGCGAGAAAGTCTGGAATACGCGGCGGCGTGGCTGCTGCTCAAAACGATTGGCGCGATGCCGCGCCCGCTGGCGCGATTTGTGGGCGCGCGGACGGCGGCTCTGCTATTCCTGGATGCGGCCGCGGCTGCGAGCCGCCGCCATCGAAAATCTGAAACTGGCATTTCCCGATTGGACCGAAAAGCAGCGGCGCGCCGCCATTCGCGGCATGGTGCGGCAACTGGGCTGGATGGCGGCGGAGTTCGCGCACTTTCCCAAGCACACCAAGGAAAACATCGACCGCATCGTGCTGCTCGACGGCTTTGAAAATTTCGCGACTGCGCAGGCGCGCGGCAAGGGTGTGCTGTTTCTCACCGGCCACATGAGCGCCTGGGAACTGGCTCCCTTCGCGCAGGCGCTTTATGGAAATCCGCTGCACTTTCTGGTGCGGCCCATCGACAATGCGCGCGTCGATGCGCTCGTCACCCGCTATCGCTGCCTGAACGGAAATCTGCCGATCGACAAAAATCAGTCGGCCCGCGCGGTATTGAAGGTTTTGCGCGACAAAGGCACGGTCGGAATCCTGGCCGACCAGAACACGCAACCCGCGGAGGGCGTGTTCGTCGATTTTTTCGGCATTCCCGCCTGCACGACGGCCGGGCTGGCGCGGTTCGCGCTGCACACCGACGCGGCCGTGGTTCCCGTGTTTCTGCACTGGGACCAGCCAAGCCGTAAATACCGGCTTTGTTTCTGAACCGGAAGTCGAACTCGTGCGCACCGGCGACGACGCCACCGACATTCGCGAAAATACGCAGCGATTCACGCGCGTGATCGAAAACTACGTGCGGCGCCATCCGGACCAATGGCTGTGGGTGCATCGCCGGTGGAAGACGCGTCCGCCCGGAGAGCCGCCGATCTATAAAACGTGAACCCGTTCCGCGAAATTGTCCGAAGCAATCCGCGAAGATCGTTGTGAGAGGGGAAAACCGTTCATGACACGCACGACAAAGGAACTGGCAGAATTTCTGGGCTGCGTGCTCGAGGGCGATGGCGCGGCGCAGGTGTCCGGAGTCGCATCCGCGGCGGCGGCCCGCGCGGAAGATCTGATTTATGTGGAATCGCCGCGGCATCTGGCGAGCGCCGCGGCCTCGCGCGCCGCGTGCGTGGTGATTGCGCCGGAAGTTGCCCTGCCCGGAAAGACTCTGCTGCGCGCGGCGAATCCGAAGCTGGCCTTCGCGCGTGCTGCGGCGTGGCTGGTGCCGCCGGCGCCGATCGCGCAGGGAATTCATCCGACCGCGGTGATTGCGCCTACCGCACACCTTGCGGCCGGTGTCGCGGTGGGACCCTATGCCGTGATTGAGGACGATGTGCGAGTGGGAGCGGACAGTGAAATCGGCGCATTTTGCTTTCTGGGGCGGGACGCGCAGCTCGGAGAGGGTTGCCGGCTCTACCCGCGCGTCACGCTGTATGCGGGCGCACGCCTGGCGAATCGCGTGATCGTGCACTCCGGAGCGGTCGATCGGTTCCGACGGCTTCGGCTACGTAGCCGAAGAGGGCAAACGCTGGAAATTCCCGCAGGTGGGAGAAGTGGAACATCGGGGACGACGTGGAGATCGGCGCGAACACGACGATCGATCGCGGTTCGCTGGACCGCACCGAAATCCATGCGGGCTCGAAACTCGACAATCTGGTGCACGTCGCGCACAACGTGCGCATTGGGGAAAACACCGTAATTGCCGCACAGACAGGCATTTCCGGGTCGGCCATAATTGGCAGAAACGTGGCCTTCGGCGGGCAGGTCGGGATTGGGCGATCACTGCGAATTGAAGATGGCGCGATGGTCGGGGCACAGGCCGGAATTCCTGCCGGAAAAATCGTGCGCAGAGGGCAAATCGTCTGGGGCACGCCGGCGCGACCACTGGAGAAATTCAAGGAGCAATTTGCGTGGTTCAGCCGCCTGCCGGAACTGGCCGAAAGGCTAAAGATCCTCGAGGAGCGTGCGGATTCTCCCAAAGGGTAATCAGAACCAGTTGGAACATTGAATCTAAAGGGGCTAGCGTCTCCGCAATGCACAACGGCTGCAATCTCTGTTGACCCACGTCTAAAGACCGAACATAATACGAAGCGGGGAAATCCAGGTACTGGTGCTTGGGGACCGGGCTGGTACATCTGGCCAACGTAGTCCGAAAATTCCCAAAGCACATACATAACGTACTGAGGGCGCAGGTTTGGTGTCATCCAAAGAACCCTCTGTATCTATACTGCATCAAAGATTCGATGAGGTCCCGGTACAGACAATGGCTTTAGGAACTCGTGTACAATTTGAAGCAGTCTGGTGACGCTCGCTCGGCGGGCCTGCTAGCGGCGTTGTCCGAGCGTCTGTCCGATACCATCGACCGCGGCGTGAACTATCTCCTTTCCCTGCAGGCGTCTGAGGGGTACTGGATGGGGGAACTCGAGGCCGACACGACGCTCGAATCCGATTACATCTTTTACCTGCACGTCATCGGCAAAGCTCATCCGGAACGAATCGCCAAGCTGGCGAACTATGTCCGGCGGCGCCAGCTGGAAGATGGCGGCTGGAATATTTATTTTGGCGGTCCGTCCGAGCTGAACGCCACGGTTAAGGCCTACGTAGCCCTGCGGCTGGCCGGCGATTCCCCGGAGTGCGATCACCTGCAGCGCGCGTGCACAGCGCGTGCACGAACTGGGCGGCCTGGAAGCGACGAATTCCTATACGCGGCTTGTATCTGGCGCTGGTCGGAGCGGTCGGATGGGACATGGTTCCGGCGATTCCGCCGGAGCTGATGCTGCTGCCGAACTGGTTTGCGATCAATATTTACGAAATGTCGTCGTGGACGCGCGGAATCGTGATTCCGCTGACGATTCTGTACGCGCACAAGCCGCGTTTCAGCGTGTCCGGGCGGAATTTCGGTCGATGAACTGTACCGCGATCCCTCGCGCAAAGCGCTGGGCCTTAGCTGGGACAAGCGAACTGTTCAGCTGGCGGAATTTTTTTCTGGCGCTGGATCGCGGCCTGAAACTGTACGAGACGCGTGCCCTGGAAGCCGTTGCGGCAGCGCGCGCTGCGGCAGGCTCGCGAATGGATGTTCGAGCATCTGGAGCGCACCGAAGGACTGGCGGCGATTTATCCGGCCATGATGAACGCGATTTTTGCGCTGGTGGCGCTGGGGCATTCGCCGGACGATCCGCTGACGGCGCGGGAAATTGACGAATTTTCGCGATTTGAAATTGAAGAAGGCGACACGATTCGCGTGTCAGCCGTGTGTATCGCCGGTGTGGGATACGGCGATTGCCATGGTGGCGCTGGAAGAAGCGGGCTTGCCGCCGGATCATCCGGCGCTGGTCGAGGCGGCGACCTGGCTGCTCGAAAAGCAGATCGTGCGGGTCGGGCGACTGGATGGTGAAGACTCCCGGGGTGATGCCGGGCGGCTGGGCGTTTGAATTCCGCAACGATTTTTATCCGGACGTGGACGACACCGCATTCGTGCTGATGGCGCTTGCAGCGCGTGGATTATCCGGACAAGCCGCGCATGGAAGCCGCGGCGCGCCGCGGCCTGGCCTGGCTGCTGGCGATGCAGAATCGACGACGGCGGCTGGGGCGCGTTCGATCACAACAACGATCGCCAGTTTCTGTGCCAGATTCCGTTCGCCGATCACAACGCGATGATCGATCCCTCGACGGCGGACGTTACCGCGCGCGTGGTGGAATGTCTGGGGCGCTACGGCTGGCCGTCGCACGCATCCGGTGATCCAGCGCGCCGTGAAATTTCTGCTGAAAGATCAGACCGAGGAAGGACCGTGGTTCGGGCGCTGGGGCGTGAACTACGTGTACGGCACCAGCGGCGTGTTGCGCGCGCTTGAAACGGTGGCGCTTGACGGCGCGGGACTATTGCCAGCGCGCCGTGCGGCTGGCTGCGCTCGGTGCAGAATTCCGATGGCGGATTCGGCGAATCCATCGCTTCCTACTATGACCCGGCGCTGAAGGGCAAGGGCGCCAGCACGGCTTCGCAGACGGCGTGGGGATTGATCGGTTTGCTGGCGGCGGCGGAAGCTGGCGATCCGGCGATTGCGCGCGCGGTGAATCACCTGGTGGAGCAGCAGCAGGCGGACGGTTCGTGGGCGGAGAATGAATTTACCGGCACCGGATTTCCGTGCGTGTTTTATCTGAAGTATCATTTGTACCGGAATTATTTTCCGCTGTATGCGCTGGCGCGGTATCGCAATGTGGCCACGCAGGATCGCGCAGTTCTGCGGAGCTGCACGGTGCGGCCGCAGGAATTTGAGCGGCAAACAGCTCTAGGAGAGTGAATGAGATATCCGCTCAAGATGACCGCGAATCTCGCGAAGTACGTCGCCACGCAGCGCTTTCGCGGCGCGAAAAAATTTCCGATGGTGCATGATGCTGGAGCCGCTGCACGCCTGCAACCTGACGTGCACGGGCTGCGGACGCATTCGCGAGTACAAGTCCACGATCAACGAAATCATGACGGTCGAGCAGTGCCTGGCGGCGTCGGATGAGTGCGGCGCGCCGATCGTTTCGATTTGCGGCGGCGAGCCCATGATTTATCCGGAGATCGGCAAGCTGGCCAAGGGAATTCTGGATCGCGGGCGGCACATCATTCTGTGCACCAACGGCATGTTCATCCGCAAGCGGCTGCACGAGTTCAAGCCGACCTCGAGTTTCTTCTTTAACGTGCACCTGGACGGCCTGGAGCGAACGCACGATCTTTGCGTGGAGCGCGACGGCGTATTCCGCGAAGCCATCGAAGGGATCAAGGCCGCCAAGGCCGCGGGATTCCTGGTCTGCTCCAATACCACGATTTACAAAGAGACCGACCTGAACGAAATTGCCGATCTTTACGCCTATCTCGATACGCTGGGCGTCGACGGCTACATGCTGTCGCCGGCGTACGGCTACGCGGCGGTGCAGACGACGGACATCTTCATGTCGCGCGAGGATATTCGCGAGAAATTCCGCGAGGCGACGTCGCTGCTCGACAAATACAACCTGATGGTTTCGCCGATTTATCTCGATTTCCTGCGTGGCGAACGCGAACTGGAATGCACGGCCTGGGGCACGCCGACGTACAATCCGCGCGGCTGGAAGGGTCCCTGCTACGTAATCACGGACAATCATTACGCCACGTATCAAGGAAATGATTGACGAGACGCCCTGGGAAAAGTACGGTCCCGGCAACGATCCGCGCTGCGCGAACTGCATGATGCACGTGGGATTTGAAACGACGCCGGTGCTGGGCGCGAAGCGGCAAGCTGGGCGACACCTGGACCATGCTGAAGTGGCAATTCGGCGGGCACATGGGCGGCAACCCGGATGCAACGCCTCGAGCGAACCGCCGACGAGCGGCGCGGCGGGCGGCGGATCGACGATGATGCCTCCGCCGCCAGCGAATGCGGATTTGGTTTCGTCGGACGGAAGACTGCGAGTGCTATGAAAACGCTGGTCACCGGCGCGACAGGCTTTCTCGGTAGCCACGTCGCGCGCGCACTGGTAGGACGCGGGGAGAACGTGCGGGTGCTGGTGCGCCCGTCGAGCGATCTTCGCGCGCTCGAAGGGTTTGCCGCGGAGCGTTGTCGTCGGTGACCTGCGGGATCCGTGCCTCGCTCGATCGTGCCCTGGAAGGCGTGCGGCGAGTGTTTCACGTCGCCGCGGATTACCGGCTGTGGGCGCGTGACCCTCGCGAAATCTACGAATCGAATGTGACCGGCACGCAAGAACCTGCTGGACGCGGCGCGGCGCGCGGGCGTCGAAAAATTTGTCTACACCAGCACGGTCGCGACGATCGCAGTGCCGCGCGAAGGCGCATTGCCCAACGAAGAGACGCAGTCGTCCATTGATGAAATGATTGGCCATTACAAGCGCTCCAAGTTTGAGGCCGAGCAGTGCGCGCTGCAGCGCCGCCGAAGCCGGATCTGCCGGTGGTGATCGTCAATCCGACCACGCCCGTGGGGCCGGGCGACTGGAAGCCGACGCCGACGGGAAAAATCATTGTCGATTTTCTGAACGGTCGCATGCCGGGCTACGTGGATACCGGATTGAATTTTGTTCCCGTGGAAGATTGCGCCGCGGGGCATTTGCTGGCGGCCGAGCGCGGTCGCGCCGGCGAGCGCTATATTCTGGGCGGCCGCAATCTGACGCTGAAGCAGATGCTGGATATGCTTGCCGCGGTCAGCGGGCGCCCGGCGCCACGCTGGAAAATTCCGTATCGCGTGGCGTATGCGGCGGGATGCATGGACACGCGGTGTTTCGCGACTGCTGGGCCGCGAGCCGCAGATTCCGCTGGAAGGGGTGCGCATGGCGCGCCACAAGATGTTTGTGGATACGGCGCAAGGCCGGACGCGAGCTTGGCTTTGCGCCGGGGCCGCTTGAGGCCGCGCTCGAGCGCGCGGTGGCCTGGTACGAAGCGAAATGGCTATGTCGCCGCGGGACGCGCGCCGGCCGTGGCCGGCGCGCGCGCGGCCTAGATGAGTGTTGGGACTCATGAAGATACTGGTTACATTCGCGGTGCGGTCGGAATTTGCGCCATGGCGGCGTCGCAGAAATTTTCTGCGGTTGCCGGGAGACTTGCCCATGTTTGAAGTCGCATTCGGCGGCGCCCGGGTTCGCGCGATTCTTGACCGGCATGGGCCAGGAGCACGCGCTGAAAGCCGCGCAAGAGCGCGCTGGCGTACCGGCCTGATATTTGTATTTCCACCGGACTAGCGGGAGCGCTGCGCAGCGGCGACTCGCGCCCGGAGATATTCTGGCGGCGCGTCTGGTGAGCGAAGTGGGCGAGCCGGTGGCGGTGGCCAGCCATCGCGAATTGCTTTCCGCGGCCGTGGATTGCGGGGCGCGGCAGATCGAGCGACTGGCGACTTCGCGGACGTCTGGTTTCGAGAGCGGAGCAGAAGCGCGAACTGGGCAGCGCAGCCGAAGCCGTGGAAATGGAAAGCTACACGATCCTGGCGGAGGCGGCGCGCTGCGGTGTGCCGGCCGTGGCGATTCGCGCGATCAGTGACACCGTGGATTTTGATATGCCCTACGATTTTGAACAGGCGCGCGACGCGCAGGGACAGATCCGGATCGTCGGGATTCTCGCGCAGGTGCTGCGGCAGCCCGCCGGATTGCCGGCGCTTTTGAAGTTGGCGCGCGATTGCCGGTTTGCCGCGCGGCGCCTGGCGGATTTTCTGGACGCGTTTGCCGGAACCATGGCCGACCGGCTGGTTCCGATCGAGCAGGACACGGTGGCAGCGCTATGAGCCAGTCAGGAATCATTCTGGAGACTTCCGCGACGCGCAGTCCGATTCCCGTCGACGATGCGCGCGGCCGTGTATCGCGGCAAGGGACGCGTGGTGGTGGAAACGGTTCCGGTGCCGGCGATCGGCGCGGGCGAAGTGCTGATTCGCGTGGCGGCCTGCGGAATTTGCGGCACGGACATGAAAAAAATTGAGCATGGATTTGTGGCCGCTCCGCAGATTTTCGGACACGAAGTTGCCGGCACGGTGGTGGCGGTCGGCGCAGGCGTCACGAAGTGGAAACTGGGCGACCGCGTGATGAGTTTTCATCACGTTCCGTGCGGCGCGTGTTTTTATTGCGAGCGGCGACTGTTTTCGCAGTGTCCGGGCTACAAGAAAGTCGGGCTGACGGCGGGATTTGATCCCAACGGCGGCGGCTTTGCGCAATATGTGCGCGCGATGCCGTGGGTCGCCGAGCGCGGGATGGTGGCGATTCCGGACGACGTCAGTTTTGACGAGGCTTCGTTCATCGAGCCGGTGAATACCTGCATCAAGGCCGTGGAAAAAGCGCGCGTGGCTGCCGGCGAGACCGTGCTGGTGATGGGCCTGGGCCCGATCGGGCTGCTGCTGATGATGCTCTCGAAACTTGCAGGCGCGACCGTGATCGGCAGCGATCCGATGGCGGAGCGGCGCGCGAAAAGCTTGTCGCTGGGCGCTGGATCTGGCGGTCGATCCGCGCGAAGGCCGGCTTGGCCGAGGAAATTCGCGCGCGCACCGATGGGCGCGGCGCGGATGTGGTGCTGGTTGCGGTGCCGATTCCCGCGGCGCTGACGGAGGCGCTGGCGCTCGCCAGGCCGGGCGGGCGCGTTCTGCTGTTCGCGCAGAACGATCCGCAGATGAAGATTGAATTTCCGGCGGCGGCGGTGGGCGTGGAGGAAAAAGAAATTCTGGGCAGTTACAGCGCGGCGGTGGACCGCGCAGGAAGAATCCGCGCGGCTGATCTTTTCGCGCACAGCTGCCGGTAGGTAAATTGATTTCGCATCGATTTTCGTTGGAAGATATGGACCGGGCGCTGCAGTTGGCGGCCCGTCCAGTTGGGGATTCTTTGAAAGTGGTGATACATCCTTGATCAGAAGCGAACAGAACGGTCGCAACAAACGGTCACATGACCGCTGCCGTTCTGTATGGCAGCGAGAATCTGAAGATTGAAAGCGTGGATATTCCCACGCTGGCCGCGGACGAGGCGCTGATCCGCGTGAAAGTCGCGCTGACCTGCGGGACGGATTTGAAAGTCTGGAAGCGCGGATATCACGCGCGCATGATTACTCCGCCCGGCGGTATTCGGGCACGAACTGGCCGGCGTCGTGGAAACGCTGGGCTCCGACGTGAATGGCGGCCTGAAGGTGGGCGCTCGCGTGGTTCCCTCGAATTCCGCGCCGTGCAACGTCTGCCTGTTTTGCCGCAAGGGGCAGAGCAATCTGTGCGAGGATCTGCTGTTCAACAACGGAGCGTACGCGGAATACATTCGCATTCCCGGACGCATCGTTCGGCAGAACATGCTGGTGATTCCCGAGCACGTTTCGTTTCAGGATGCGGCCATGGTCGAGCCGCTGGCCTGCGTGCTGCGCGGAATTCACGAGACCGGCATTCAGCCGGGTGACACCACGGTGGTGATCGGCTGCGGGCCGATCGGATTGAAATTTATTCGCGTGCTGTCCAACCGCGGCGTGAACGTGATTGCGCTCGGCAAGCGGCCGAATCAGATTCGCGCGGCGGAAAAATTTGGCGCGCGCGCGGCGTTCATCGCGCCGGATTTGAGCGATCCGGCGAAGACGGTGCGCGAACTGACCGAAGGCGGGCGCGGCGCCGATTCCGTGATCGAAGCGGTGGGCACGGCGCAGACCTGGGAGTGGGCGCTGCAGATGGTGCGTCGCGGCGGCACGGTCAACCTGTTCGGCGGCTGCCCGCGCGGCACGCAGGTGGCAGATGGATCCGAACGCGCTGCACTATTCGGAAATCACCATCAAGTCCACGTTTCATCACACGCCGCGATTTATCCGCGAGGCGCTGGACAGCGTGGCGCGCGGCGAAATTCGCTCCAGCGATTTTGTGAACGCGGAAATTCCGCTCAGCGATCTTGCCCAAAATGTTTGAGCACATGAAGCACCGCAACGGCGAAATGAAAGTTGCGGTGATTCCGTAGCGCTGATTTCGTCCGATCGCGGCAGTATTGCCGACGTCGTCCGCAGAACCGCACAGCGCAGAGTCGCCGGCTACTGGCCGCCATGCAAATACCTGCTGAACTTGAAATCGCGCCGACGATTGCCGCCCGCCGGTTGCTCCGTCGCGGAGGCTGAGCGCTACACGCGCTGGCTGGCCACGCATCACTACGAAAATTTCAATGTAGTTTCCTGGCTGCTTCCGAAGCGCCTGCACCAGCATTTCTATAATCTGTACGCGTACTGCCGCTGGGCCGACGATCTGGGCGATGAAGTTGCCGATCCCGTCAGCGCGCTGTCGAACTGCTGAACGAGTGGGACCAGGAACTGCGCGATTGCTATGCGGGCAGGCCGTCGCATCCCGTCTTTATCGCGCTGCGCGCAAACCATCACGCGCGTGCGACATTCCCATCGAACCGTTTTCCGATCTGCTGGTCGCATTTCGCCAGGATCAGACCGTTCACCGCTATGCCACGTGGGACGACGTGCTCGACTATTGCCGCTACTCGGCAAATCCCGTTGGACGGCTGGTGCTGTATCTGTGCGGGTATCGCGACGCGGAGCGGCAGAGGCTTTCCGACGCCACGTGCACGGCGCTGCAACTGGCAAATTTCTGGCAGGACGTTTCGCGCGATCTGGAGAAAGGGCGCATCTACATTCCGCTCGAAGCGCTCGCGGCGCACGGACTGACCGAAGACGATATCGTCGCAGCGGCGATTCGATGCGCGCTACGTTTCGCTGATGAAGGAATCTGATCGCGCGCACGCGGCAACTGTTTGCCGAGGGCATGCCGCTGGCGCGCACGCGTCGATTCCGCGCTGCGCGTGGACATTGAAATGTTCAGCCGTGGAGGGCTGGCGGTGCTCGATGCGATCGAAGCCATCGGTTACAACACGCTGCAGCAGCGGCCGTCGATCCCGAAAGCGAAGCAGGTGCGATTGCTGGCGCGGGCGCTGGGTTTGCGCTTGATTTCGTTTGGGCAGGCCGCCAAGCCGGTGGTTCCATCCGCGCCCTCCGCTCCCGGCAAGCTGGCGATTGTGGAGGGAGGCTGCGCGAATCCGGATTCCGGCCTCAAGCCGCCGGGGAGCGCGAGCGGTGTCGCGCAGTCCTACGCGGAATGCCGTCGCGTGGCGCGCGAATCGGCCAGCAATTTTTACTACGCGTTTTTCATGCTGCCGTCCGCCAAGCGCGATGCGCTGTGCGCGCTCTATGCATTCATGCGGCTGGTGGACGATGTCTCTGATACCGTGGGCAGCGCGGCGGACAAGCAGCGCGGCCTGGCGCGCTGGCGCGCGGCGCTGGACGCGGCTGTGGCGGGCGACGTCACGGGGCATCCGATTCTTCCGGCGTTTGCGGACACGATCGCGCGTTACCGCATTCCCCCGCGTTACTTCCATGATCTGATTTCCGGCGCGGAAATGGATCTGACCATCGGAGACTACGCGACGTTTGACCGCTTGCGCGAATACTGCTATCGCGTCGCCGGCACCGTGGGCCTGACCTGCCTGCACGTGTTTGGCTTTGACGATCCGCACGCGCCGGACCTGGCGGAAAAACTGGGCATCGCATTTCAGTTGACGAATATCCTGCGGGACGTTCGCGGCGATTACGAGATCGGGCGCGTGTATCTCCCGGCGGAAGACCTCGCAAAATTCGGCGTGCGGCGCGAAACGCTGGGCAGCGGCCCGCTTTCGGCCGAAACGCGGGCGCTGCTGGAGTTTGAGACGGCGCGCGCCTGGAACTTCTACCGCGAAGGCGTGGAACTGATTCCGCTGGTGCACGCCGACGCGCGTGCCGCGCTTTGGGCGCTGGCGCGAATTTACAGCAGCCTGCTGCGCCGCATCGAAGTCGCGCGGGTATGATGTTTTCTCCGAACGCGTGCGGCTGAGCACTCCCGAAAAAACGGGAATTCTGCTGCGCGCGCGGCTTAGGCTGGTATTCCCAACAAAATGTCCTCGAAGAGCGTGATCGTGATCGGCGGCGGCCTGGCGGGACTTTCCTCGGCCGTCGCGCTGGCTGAAGCCGGCTTCCGCGTGCGTTTGCTGGAAAAGCGGCCCCATCTGGGCGGCCGCGCGGCGTCCTACGTTCTGCCCGGCGGCGAACACATCGACAATTGCCAGCACGTGACGCTGGGATGCTGCACGAATCTCGAAGATTTCTACCGTCGCGTGGGCGCGGGAAATCAGATTCAATTTTTCGATCGTCTGCTTGTTTGCCACTCCGGATGGAAAGCGCGGAGCGATGGCCTCGGTGGGGCTGCCGGCGCCGTTGCACATGGCGCCGTCGTTCCTGCTCGCTTCCCATTGCTGGGCTGGGCGGATAAAAACGCCATCGCGCAGGCGCTGCTGTCGATTGCGCGAAGCGGCGGGCGCCCCGGGGATCTGGCCAGCGAGGTGGCCGGAGAAAACGTCACCATGCTCGCGTGGCTGCGGAAACACCGCCAGACGGAACGAGCCATTCGCCGGTTCTGGGAAGTGATTCTGGTCAGCGCGCTGGACGAAGAGCTGGACCGCATCGACGCGCGCTACGGCATCGATGTTTTCTGGAAGGCGTTTCTTTCAACGCGCGGCGGGTATCGCGTGGGCATTCCGCGCGTTCCGCTCGGCGAGTCTGTACGAAGGTTGCAGGAAATCGCTGGCCGCGCAGGGCGGCGAGGTGCAGATGCGCGGCGGGGTTCGCGGATTGCTGGTCGCGGAGGGCCGCGTCGACGGGCGTCGAGATGGAAAATGGCGCGGTGGAAACGGCGGATTATTATCTTTCCGCGGTTCCGCAGGATATCCTGCCGGAACTGCTGCCAGCCGCCGTGGTTGACAGCGAGCCGGTGTTTCGCGAACCTGCGCAATTTGCAAACTTCGCCGATCACCGGCGTGCACCTGTGGTTCGATCGCACGGTGATGAGCGAGCCGTTTCTGACGCTGCTGGACAGTACCACGCAGTGGGTGTTCAACAAAACGCAGTTGAGCGGCGCCGAATCGAGTGACGCCGGGCAATATCTGCAGCTGGTGATCAGCGCGTCGTATGGCCTGACGCAGCGCTCGCGGCAGGAAATCATCGCGCTGTGCCTGGATGAATTGCGCGGCGTGTTTCCCGCAATTCGCGAGGCTGCGCTCGTAAAGGGAACGGTGGTCAAGGAAATGTCCGCCACGTTTTCGCCGTCGCCAGGGTCGGACCGCTGGCGTCCGGCGCAGAAAAGTCCCCTTCCCGGATTATTTCTCGCAGGGGACTGGACATTGACAGGCTGGCCGTCCACAATGGAGGGAGCCGTCCGCTCGGCTACCTGGCCGCCGAAGCGATCCTCTCCGAAGCCGGAACGCCAAGGAAATTTTTGCAGCCGGATTTGCGCGCGGAGGGGTTGGCGCGCCTTTGGACGAGTGGATCGTAAGCAGCAGCCCGCGAACGGTTTTTTCATCCGCAATGAGAGATTCCTAAGCTACTAGGCTAAATTGCTGGGCTGATTCGCTTAATCATATTCGAACGGCATTTTGTGTTTCAGAGTATATTTGTTTTCCCCCCGGAGGTTCTCCTTGGACCGGAAGTATAAGCACAGGGGCTATCAGAGTTCCGACGAGCCCCAGAAAAAAGAAAAGCGTCAGCATCACGAAGGGCATCCACGGCAGGAACAGATTGGTCCGCGCACGCCGCGCATGGTGGGAACGATCACGCGGGCGCGCTGTTCCAACTGCGGCACGGTGCTGCAGCCGGGTTTTGATCCCAAGGGAAAATGTCCGAAGTGCGCGTTCGAGCTGCATTGCTGCAAGCAGTGCGCCTACTTTGATACCGGCGCGCGCTTTGAATGCATGAAGCCGATCCCGGAGCAGATCCCGCGCAAGGATCAGGTGAACGACTGCACGTTCTACGAATTTCGCACCACCATTGAAAAAGATACGGCGCCGTCCGCTCCGCAGGCCGGCCCGGCGGCTTCGCCGGAGCGCCCGTCATCGCGCCCGCTCGATGCGCGGCAGGCGTTCGAAAATTTATTCAAGAAGTAGCGCGGAACATCCACCCTCATCGCCGTTAACGCATCTCCATCCTCAGGGAATCCGTGGATTGCAACCGCATCGGCGAATTGCTATTCTGAAATTGCCTATGCGATTGCGGAGTACGCCCGCGAGAAGCAATCCCTCTTCCAAATCCTGCAGGGAAAGGCCCTACCATGAAAGTAACGATTCGCAATGCTCACGAGGAATGGCGAGAGCCTGTCGAAAAGGAAACTCATCGGCAGGTAGCCAAGCTGGAAAAACTGCTTAAGCGATATTCGCCCGACCTCGTGTTGTTGCATGCGGACATTGAAAAACACTCGCGAAAGGAGAGCTACACATTTACTCTGAATCTCTCGCTTCCCTCCGGCACGCTGCATGCAACGGGAGAAGGAGAGGATGTGCTGGCCAGCGTGAAAGTGGCATTCGCCGAAATTTGCGGCCAGTGCAAGAAGCACCAGGCCCTGCTGCGCAAGGATTACGAGTGGAAACGAAAGCGCCCGTTTGCCCGCATCCTGGCTCAGGAATAGTCAGAACTTATTTTCAGAACCGCACAAGCCGCTGACTCTCCGTTGGCGGCTTGTGCGTTTCATAGCGCAATATCGCTAACCCTCTGCGTTCGTAAGGCCGCGCCTCGCGCATTCCGGTCTCGGGTTTGAGTAGGGCAGGCTTTTGCAGGCTGCGGAAAAATTCAAGAGCTGTCATTCTGAGCGAAGCGAAGAATCCCTCTTTGTTTCTTTGCTTGCACTTCGATCGAAGAGAGATTCTTCGCTTCGCTCAGAATGACAAAACGTGATGCTTGTCCCCGCAGCCTGTTTTGTCTTGTCGCGCCCAGACTGTAGTCCAACCCGACTTCAAACCAGACAGGCTGAAGCCTGTCCTACGTGCGTTCAGTGGAAATCGTGTGAGATGGTTCTGGCGCGCGTGATGCGTAACGGGCGAATCCGGCCGGCTTTCACCGAGATGACTCCTTCCTGGTTCTGCAATTCGCCATCGATCAGAAGAAATTGCTGATGCACCACGATCACGTGATAGCGATCGAAAAGTTGCGGCGTGATCACGGCATTGGCGATTCCGGTTTCGTCTTCCAGGCTGAGAAACACGAAACCGTTGGCCGTGCCGGGGCGCTGGCGGGCGATCACACCGCCGGCGATGCGAACCTGGGAGCCGTTGGGCAGATGGCGCAGCTCCATGGCGGAGCGCACCTTGTGTTTTTTTAGCCGCTCGCGATGAAAAGACATGGGATGCGGTCCGGCGCTGATTCCCGTGCCGCGAAAATCGGCAACCAGGCGCTCTTCGGGCGTCATCGGCAGGAGCGGAGTTTGCTGCGCAGCCTGTTCCTGCAGCGCATCCCGGTGAGTGTCCGGCGGGGTTTCACGATCCTGCCCGGGATCGGAAAAAGCGGCGCGGGCAATCTCCTGCCGGGATTCACGAGGAAGAGTGGGCGTCCCGCGAAGCAGCGGTCCGGCGCTGCGGGCCGCGCGCTCGATCTGCCACAAGGCGTCGCGGCGATGAATTGCATTGCCGCCTTCCTTTCCGGAAATAAAATTCAACGCGCCGACTTCCGCGAGCGTCACCAGTTCCGATTTCTGGATCAGGGGAACGCGGAGTTTCAAATCCTCAATCGATGTGAAACATCCTGTGGCGCGCTGGGCCAGAATTTCCGAAGCGGTTTCGGCGCGCAAGCCTTTGACGAAGCGCAGGCCCAGCCGCACGGCAAAATTGCCGTTCTGATCCGGAGATTTTTCTGCCGGCGATGCCGGGGAGGGAGTGGAATGACGCGCTTCCTCCTCCCTTCGTTCGAGCGTGCACAGCCAGTCCGGAGCACGTCACGTCGATGGGCTTGATTTTCAGGCCATGCCGCTGCGCGTCTTTTACCAGCGTCGCGGGGTTGTAGAATCCCATGGGCTGATTATTCAGAATCGCCGCGGTGAAAGCGGCCAGATAGTGGCATTTCAAATAGGCGCTGGCATAGGAGATCAGCGCGAAGCTGGCGGCGTGCGATTCCGGAAAGCCGTACAGAGCGAACGAAGTGATGGATCGCACGATTTTGTCCTGGACGTCCGCCGGGATTCCTTGCTTGTCCATGCCGCTGCGTAATTTTTTCTCGATGTCCTTCATGCGTGCCGCGGAACGCTTGAAGCCGAAGGCGCGGCGCAGTTCCTCGGCCTCGCCGCCTGAAAATCCCGCCGCGATCATGGCCATGCGCAGCAACTGTTCCTGAAAGAGCGGCACGCCCAGCGTGCGCGCCAGTACAGGTTCGAGCGAAGGATGCAGGCTGTCCGGCGCTTCGCGGCCCTGGCGGCGCTTCAGATAGGGATGCACCATTTTGCCGACGATCGGCCCGGGCCGGATGATGCCCACCTGCACCACGATGTCGTAAAAACATTTCGGCTTCATGCGCGGCAGAAAAGCCATCTGCGCGCGGCTCTCGATCTGAAACATGCCCACGGTGTCCGCTTTTTGCAGCGTGTCCATAAACGACCGGATCATTGGCCGGCAGGCGGCCGAGATCGATTTCCTCTCCGTAATCTTTCTCGAATAATTTTCAGGGAATCTTCCAGCACGGCCATCATGCCCAGGCCCAGCAGATCCACCTTCACGATGCCCATGTCGGCGCAGTCTTCCTTGTCCCACTGCACCACGACGCGCCCGGGCATGGTGGCCGGCTCCAGCGGCACCACGGAATCGAGCTGGCCCTGGCACACGACCATTCCGCCGGAGTGCTGCCCGAGATGGCGCGGCAAATCCTGCACCAGCAGGCAGAGATCGAAAAATTTGCGGATGGGCAGATGCTGCAGATCGAGGCCGGAATCGCGGAACTGGCGCTCCAGCGTGTCTTTTGCATCGTTGTATTCCCAGGCGCCGACCAGCCCGGTGAGGCGATTGAGTGTTTCGGGATCGAACGACAGCGCCTTGCCGATTTCACGCGCGGCCGAGCGGCCGCGATAGGTGATGACGTTGGCGGTCATGGCGGCGCCCAGCTTGCCGTAGCGCTCGTACACGTACTGAATGGCGCGCTCGCGCTGGTCGCCGCTCGGCAGGTCGAGATCGATGTCCGGCCATTCGCCGCGTTCTTCGGAAAGAAATCGTTCGAAAAGCAGATCCATGCCCACGGGATCGACGGCCGTGATGCCCAGCGCGTAGCAGACGGCGCTGTTGGCAGCGGAGCCGCGCCCCTGCACGAGAATATTCTGCTCGCGGCAGAAGCGGACAATGTCCCAGACGATCAGGAAATAGCCGGCGCAGATCCAGTTTTTCGATCATGGCCAGTTCGCGTTCGATCTGGGCGCGCGCTTGTTCGTTGTTGCATTCCGTAGCGCCACAGCATGCCTTCGCGCGAGCGTTCGCGCAGAAAATGGATTTGCGATTCGCCGCTCGGGACGGGATATCTGGGGAACTGGTATCCCAGATCCTTCAAAGTGAATTGCAGGCGCGAGGAAAGAGATTGCGTGTTGGCGATGGCTTCGGGCAGATCGGCAAACAGTCGCGCCATTTCCGCGGGCGATTTCAGATGGCGCTCGGAATTGCGCGCGAGCAGTCGTCCGGCGGTGGCCAGCGTGCGGTGATGGCGGATGCAGGTGAAGACGTCGAGAATTTCGCGCTGCGCCGGCTGCGCGTAGCAAACGCCGTTGGTGGCGAGCAGCGGCAGTTGTAATTTCCGCGCGATGTCCAGTGCCGCCTGGTTGCGCGCTTCCTCATCGCGGCAAAAATGGCGCTGCAATTCGACGTAAACATTGCGGCGCCCGAATTGCTCGCAGAGCTGCTCGACGGATGTTCGTGGCGCTTTCGATTCCGCCGCCGCTTTGCGAGAGCGCATGGGCCAGCGGGCCTTCGTCTCCTCCGGTGAGGCAAATCAGGCCCGCGGCGCCTTCGGAAATTTCCTCGGGCAGAACATGCCCTTCGCCCTTTTTGGCGCGCAATTTCATGCGCGTGATCAGGCGGCAAAGATTCTGGTAGCCCGCGCGGGATTTGACGAGCACCGGGATAGCGCCAGCCGTCCGCGGAAGTGATTTCCGCGCCGATGTGCGCCTGAATGGAAATTTTTTTGGCGGCCAGATAAAAGCGCGGCGAGCCGTACACGCCGTCGCGATCGAGCAGGGCCATGGCGGGCATTCCGCGCTCGGCGCAGCGTGCCGGCCAGTTCTTCGGGCACGGAAGCGCCTTCGAGAAAACTGAAGGCGGAGCGCGCGTGGAGTTCGATGTACATCAGTCGTAGGTTCCCCGCACAAACCAGCTTCTGCTGGATCGAATCGAAGAAAAAGCAATAGGCACCGCGCTGCTGGGTGCATGCTTCATGCGTTGCCGCTGGCCCCGACTTCACCAGAATTGGAGGAGGAGGCTCAAAAATAATTTCCAGATCCCACTCCTCCTGCTTCCAGGCATCTTCGCGCCACCAATCTCCGGAAGTGCGCCAGGGACCGGAAACGGCGAGCACGCTGCCCCACATGCCCTGGAAAGAAACGCGCACCGGGCGTTTGTTGAGCAATTCCATGCGCGCCGGGCGGAGCGGGCCGGAACATGCGGAAGCCGATGGCATGGCGGCGATTTTCCGAATCCGCGTGAACCGCTTTCGCGGATGGATCCTCGCGCCGGAGGAGGAAACGGCGGATGCGAAATGCTCCGGGGCGGTGCGTGTCGACGAGTTCCGGCGATCCGATATTGGAATCGCCGACCAGATTGGCGAGGCGGGCCACGGTCAGCTCCAATTTTTCCGGATCGGGATAGCTGGGAAGAAACAGGCCGCCTTGCTGTGCGCGAGGATTGGCAGGTTCGGCCGCCAGCATAACTTTTTGAATGGGGGCATTCGGAGGATCGGATTGCAACTGCAGGCGAAGCAATTTCAACAGCATTTTGGAATCGCGCATGGGCAACGGCAGCGTAAGAACTTTTTCGTAAGGCTCTGGCAGGTTCGCTGCTGCGCACGCTTGCCTGCGGTTCGTTTTTGCCGCGCTGCCTCGCGCGCCGCTGCGAATTCGGAAACTTCCATTTGCGAAGCGGTATCGAGTTCAAATTGCACGCGGATGGAATTTACGGCCAGCGATCGCGCATCGAGCCGCGCAGTGAGTTGATCGAGCAAGCGCCCCAGGATAAAGGCCAGCGGTTCGAGTTCCTCGACGGCATCTTCCAGAGTCATTTCTTCTTCAAACGAATGTCCGGGTTCGGCCAGAATCAACGAACGCGGGTATGCGCCGCGGGCGAGTTCGTGCAGGCGAACGCCCGCCTGCCCAATGCGCTCCGACAGATCCAGCAGAGGCAGGGCCGCGAAAGCCTCGCAATTGCGAATGCCCCAGCGCTCCAGCGTTTCCAGAATTTCCTGCGAAGCCGGAAGGAAATGGACGGGATAGGCAGCCCAAACACCTTCGTTCTTCACCCTGAGGAATTTGCGTAATTCCGGAAAAACCGCGCGACGCAAGCAGGGCCGCTTCCAGGTTGCGAGCGATGGCCACATTGGCGTCGAGACCGAGATCGGAGGCGCCGCTGCGTCAATTGACTGGGCGATATTTTCTTCGGAGCCAAACAGCGAAGCGAGGCCCGCCAGGTCCAGGACAATCGTGTCCGGCGCCGTGTCCTCCACGCGTGGAGAAAACGACCAGCCGAGGTCCAGTAAAGCGCCATGCGATGACGCCTCTTTTCCCGGAGAACGATGGCGTATTTCGACCCCTTCAAATTTCGCCGCCAGAGACTTGGCCATGCCCACTTGGATCCCAGCCCTGCAACGCGGCCTGGTTTGCGGCCACAACTTTCGACAGAGAGGGAATCCCATCCAGCAGCGCCACGGAGCGATCGCGCAGCGCGGGTTCGAAGCGCGCCACGGCCTGCACCCAAAAATCCGGAATGTGGATCGAAGCGAATGCCATGGATACCTGATTGCCGGCCGCGGGAACCGCCGGCGCTGATGCTCCTTGCGAGATGTCAACGATCATCAATCTTTGGCTGCAATCTTTTGTGCTACCAAACTTCGGTCGGCTTTCAGGAGCATCAGACTTCAGTCTGTGGATTTCCGCGCGTACATAGGACGGCGCGATCTCACGACGCGGCCGCTGAAAAAATCTAAAAGCTCTGAAGTCATTCTGAGCGCAGCGAAGCAATCTAACGTCGCTGATCCCCTTCGAAAGCTAGCCCAGCATGCCAACTCTAACGAAAAACGGCTCAACAAGAGCCAGTTCTTCACTGAAAGCTTCCCAAAATCGCTCTCTGAAAACAGATTTTCGCGAGGCAATTTTTAGTTTTGATGCGCTCATTGAGGCTCCAAACTGTCCGCTACAGGAAAGCCCCAAATGGACCTGGCATTAAAAATTGCCTGGCATCCGTCGCTGCGAACGATTCCGAGATTTTCCCGATCTTTCCGGGCTCGTAACGGGATTATTTTTGCCTCTGAATGGAAAATTTCATTCGATGTATATGTTCTTAATTCGTCCACTTTTAATTCCAGCGGCGAGACATTCATCCGCGACCGCAGAATACCGGCGCGCAACTCAAACTGATCGAGCAGGCAGGAAGGGGAATGCCGCAGGGGATCGCCGTCCGCCTGCAGGGCCAGGGTGCTGGCCCAGTGCGCGCGTTCCTCCGCCAGCTGCAGGACCAGTGACGCGCACGTTTTGGCATTCGATTCCTGTTCCATCACCATCAGAATTGCGGGCGTGTCTTCCACGGCGCGCCGGAAACGAAACCACACGTTGAGCGGCACGTGGCGCACGGTTTCCGGAGGGATGCCGCTCAAATCCAAAGCGATCAATCCAAAACCGCCGCCCTGGATCAGCAAATCCGTGGCGCGAAAAGCCTGATCGATATTGTGGCAGCGCACCCAAAGCAACTGCTGCAACTCGACGCCGGCGGCCTTTGCGGAATGTGGATCAAAGGAATCGCAGCCATCGATCAGCGCGCACACTTCGGAGCCGGAGGTTCGCGCAGCCAGGGCGGAAATCAACAGGCTGGTCGCGCCGGAGCAGGGAGGGCCGCAGATTTCGGTCATGGCGCCGCGGGGCAGGCCTCCGGCCAGGGAGTCAATTTCCGGAATGCCGGTGGAAGCGAGATCGGATGGTTTGCGATCGCGATAGGAAAAGGGCGAAGGCATGCGGCCGGCCAGGGCCGATTCGAGCTGGGTACGCAGGAGAGCAAGGTTGGCGCGCATAGGGTCGAGGAGGCGAGAAAAGGGGGGTAGTATATTCGCTTTTTCTTCGCCTACGGCAAAATTCTGCATGGCGGGAGGAAGTTTGTCAAGATCCTGAAATTCGCGGCCGTTTTAGCGTACCATCGCGCGCTATGAGCCTCTCTAGCCGATTCTTCGCGGCGATGTACGACACGGTGCTCGCGGCGACCGAGAAAGCGGGTCTGGGAGCGCATCGCAAGACGTTGCTGAGCTCGGCGGCCGGACGAGTCATCGAGATTGGCGCTGGCACGGGAGCAAACCTTCCGTACTACAGCGAAGTAGTGTCTGACTTGGTCGTCTGCGAGCCAGCGGCGCCGATGGCTCGGAGGCTTGAACGCAAACTCGCCTCGTTCGGGCGGCCCGTTCGCGTCGTGCGTGCGCCCGCCGAGAATCTCCCTATCGAGAACGAAAGCTTCGATGTCGCGGTCTCCACTCTCGTCCTGTGCACGGTAGAGGACCAAAAGCGAGCGCTCGCCGAGCTCCACCGGGTGCTGAAGCCCGGCGGGCGGCTGCTGTTCATCGAACACGTCCGCGCCGAAGAGCCTAGACTAGCACGCTGGCAGGACCGGCTGAACTTCCTGAATAAGCGCATCGCCCAGGGCTGCAACTGTAACCGCAACACCTGCGCTGAAATCGCCGCCGCAGGTTTCAAAGTCACCAAGCTTGATAGGGATCAACTGAGGAAGGCACCGCCGATCGTTCGTCCCCTCGTGGTCGGTGTCGCGGTCCGGCTCTAAGTGCTCGCGAACCCATGCTGGATATACTTCTTCAAGGTGGCGTGAAGCGGAATTGAAATCGTCCGAGCGGAACCGCCGAGTTCAGGTAACTGCGGCCAAGTCCTGGCCCAACTTTCCAGCATAAGCTGGAAAGCCAAGGTCGATTCTCAGGTAGCAGCACCGACGGAAACGAGAACGCCAAACTGGCGCCGAGAGAACAATCGCTCACCAACGAGCGCGGATGGAAGGATGGCGGCAGAGGCGGCCCGGCTCAAACGAAAACCACTCGATAAGACAAAGAAAAACCGTCTTGACACTAACCGGCCTTCTCATGGAAGGACTTGGCGCAGCGGCGAAGGAATCCGCGAGATAGTTAAAGAAAATAAATACCACCGGTCAGAAGGAAACCCTGGGGAGACGCGGCGTTCTTCACGCCGCGTCTCTTCGCTCGATTGGGTTCGCGCACAAATGTGCCTACGCAGCTCAGTGCGTTTGTGCCGTGGCCGTCTGCGTTAACGCCGCTGCAGTTGCGCTGCACGACCCATAGTTCCTGATTGGGCCTTGTACCCGAAACGTGCGCGCTCCAGGTCCCTGGTCGGTGACCACGCCTGTGAGTTGAACGCGCTGTCCCACCTGCAGTGGAGTGCCACTGGAAATAATCAAGTAAATTTGTTCGTCATTCTCGTTTTTAAGGCTGATCCCGTTGATCTCAGACTGTGTGCAGCCAACCACATCTGAAGTCTGCGAGCGGGCTGCGTTTGCTGCGTTGTGGCGGTGATGTACGTACAGTGCGATACCTACCACAGCCGCTGCCGCCGCGCCCACACCAATTCCAATCGCTTTCCCCGAGCCATAGCTGGGTGCTCCGTAACCGGGAGTTCCCGATCCGGATGTCCCGGTTCCCATGCCTCCACCTCCGTACTGGGCAAAGGCAGGACCGGAAAGTAGCAAGGCCAGGGAAATTCCTGCCACAAATCGAATCACTGCCCCGATGAGAAATGGTTTCTCCTCGCGCATCGTGCCAATCATTTTCTGAGTACCGCTCATTATGAGCCTCCTTTGAAGTGCTCTCAGCGTCTGAGATGCACTGAGAGCGCCGTGCCATGTCAGAAGGATGTCAACACGGCGTCATTTTTCTTGTCGCGGGCGGCAGGGCAGCATTTGGCGGGTTCCTGATGGCGTTTCCGGTCGAACATAGTAGGGGCGTTGGAGGAAAATTCAACCTAACAGGAGATATGAACATGAGCAGATATTGCCAGAGAGTTTCCCAGCTCAGAGATCGTTGCCAAGCCCTGTGAAGGTGGGTTCTCGGAATGTGGATTTTGCGGCCTCATCGGGACAAATTCCCACATTCCGTGAAGACCGGGACGTGCTGGGCTGGTAGCTAATGCAATAAGCACGCGTGCTCGGCGAACGCCCGCTCCCGCATCTTTTTCACATGCAGAATAATTCCATTCAGTGTCATTCCATCAAGAACGCATCCTGGACTGTAAAACTGGAGCCCACACTGGCTACACATCCACTCATGGTGAACCTGAACTAGCTCACGTTTGACGATGTCTTTTGCCAAGGTGTTTGGTTCGTCTTGCTCGCACGGTTTGTGCAACATCTGCTCTCCAGTTCTTTGAGCGGTCGTGTGGTCCTGGTTTATTAGGGTCCCCGGTTACGCGATATTCGGCGGAAGGTCGAGCAGTGTGCGACCCCGCACTTTGTTTAGGCTCGTGCGTAGTCGGGCCACGTCGATCCCAGCTGATGAACAGACCGCTGACAAATCGGCGCTGTTTTCAAACAGATATCGCTCGGCTTCTCTTTTAGAGCGCAATGGTTTCGAAAGCCA
Organism: uncultured Acidobacteriota bacterium; assembly: GCA_963774805.1. Lineage (GTDB taxonomy): Bacteria > Acidobacteriota > Terriglobia > Acidiferrales > UBA7541 > Palsa-360. The sequence goes on along the minus strand of CAVZGK010000012.1, from coordinate 3,214 downwards.
ATCACGAATCGTTCTCGCGAGTACGCCTCGCCATAGACGGGTCTCTGCTGTCATCTGCAGGTCGTTAGCTAGTACCATTGTTCTGGCCGTCGTTGGTTGCCTTCGTTGTTCCCTAGGGCCTGGGTTATAGACTTCATTCCAGTACTGAAGATGCATTGGGAGGGCCGAACACCAAGATTGCGACGGATATTCCGGAGACATGTGAACTTACTGATCGTAGGTCACTTAGCTGACTGGGAAACTTGACACAGGAACGCGGCGTTTTCGGTTGGCGACCCTGCTTACAGCCAACTCAGACCGAACTATCCCAATTTTACTCTAAAATTGATTTGGTAACTACAACGACACATGTATATTTTTGCACATTCTTAACATTGTTTGTCCCCTTATCGTTCAAGTTAGGGAGTTACAAGATGATTGATAAGCGCATTCTGCTTCTCATAGACAACAACCTGATTCATGCCCAGTTCTTCCGAGAAGCACTGCTTGCCGCTGATGATGGTCCGTTCGAGGGTGAAATTGCTACAACACTCTCGCAAGGGTTGGAACGACTCCACAAAAAGGGAATTTGGGCTATCTTCGCCAATCTATCCTTACCCGACAGCCAGGGCCTCGACACCTTAGATAGGCTCCTGCAAGCGGCTCCTGGCGTACCGACGTTGGTACTATGTTGCGCGGAGAAGAGTGGAATCGCAATGGAGGCAATGAGTCGCGGAGCCAAAGACTACCTGCTGGAAGGTCGTATCGACACCGACTCATTTGCACGGGCTATGCGCAACATGGCAGAGCGCAGGTCGGCGGAAGAGGTATTGTTCACAGAAAAAGAACGCGCCTCAGTAACCTTAAACTCGATAGGCGACGCTGTTCTCAGCACGGACATCTCAGGGAACGTTACCTATCTTAATGTTGTAGCGGAACAGATGACTGGTTGGTCTTATCACGAGGCGCGGGGTAAACCCCTCAAGGAGGTGTTTCAAATCATCGACGGCACCACGCGGGAACCTTCGACCAATCCCATGGAGCTAGCGATCGAAACAAGAAAAACTGTGGGACTCAGTGCGAACTGCGTCTTAATTCGGCGCGACCGGACCGAGATTTCCATTGAAGACGCCGCCGCACCGATCCACGATCGGTCAGGTTCGATCACCGGAGCTGTCATCGTTTTCCATGATGTGGGGATGTCCAGGGCTATAACTGCGGAGATGGCCCGATTGGCCCAACACGATAGTCTCACCAATCTGCCGAATCGAATGTTGCTGGCGGATCGATTGAACCAGGCGATTGCGAGAGCTCGTCGGAATGGCACCCGAGTCGCGGTGATGTATCTGGATTTGGATGGATTCAAACATATCAACGACTCACTGGGACATGCTGTCGGCGACAAAATGCTACAGTCGGTTGCAACGCGACTGGTCAGTTGTGTGCGCAGCTCGGATACGGTGAGCCGACTGGGCGGCGATGAATTTGTGGTACTACTTTCGGAAATCAGTCATGCGGAAGACGCCAGCATTACCGCGAGAAAGATCTTAACGGCATTAGTCCCCGCGCATTCGGTTGATGATACTCATCTGCACATCACCCTAAGTATTGGGCTGAGTGCGTACCCGGATGATGGCCACGATGCGGAGACGTTGATCAGGAATGCTGACACCGCTATGTATCAAGCTAAGGAAACGGGACGCAACAACTACCGGTTCTACACAAAGGAGATGAATGTCCGGGCCATGGAGCGGCAAGCCATCGAGGCCGAGCTTTGTCTTGCTCTGGAGCGCAAGGAACTCGTTCTTCACTACCAGCCAAAGGTATGTCTTGAGACCGGGGACATTACGGGCATTGAAGCACTGGTACGATGGGTCCATCCAGAGAGAGGGCTCGTGCCACCGGCGCAATTCATACCCATCGCTGAAGATTCCGGCCTGATTTTGCCCATTGGCAAATGGGTGTTAAGAGAAGCTTGCCGCCAAGTTAAGGAGTGGATGGATGCAGGGTTGCATGTTGTTCCGGTGTCGATCAACGTGTCGTCATTGGAGTTCAGAAGTGGAGACTTTGTTGAAGGCCTTCGCGCCATACTAAAAGAGACACGTTTGGATCCGAGTTATCTCGAACTAGAACTAACCGAAACAGCACTCATGCAACATATTGAATCCACTACCTCGGTGCTCCGGGCGCTCAAATCCATCGGAGTGCGCCTTGCCGTAGATGACTTCGGAACGGGGTATTCAAGTTTGAGCTACCTCAAGAAGTTCCCGATCGATACCTTGAAGATCGACCGATCTTTCGTGCGAGATATAAAGTCTGATACAGACGACGCCACAATCGTGAGCGCGGTGATCACCATGGCTAAGAGTCTCAAGAAATGCGTGATCGCCGAGGGCGTGGAAACGGAAGACCAGATAAGATTTCTTCAGTCATGTGGCTGCAACCAGGCGCAAGGTTTTTATTTCAGCAGCGCTTTGGCTGCAGAGTATTTCGCTAAGTTGCTTGAAATAGGCAAATACTCTTTCTTTATCTCCCTGAAAGACCACGCCCTGCACGCGTGATTGTAACCAAGCCAATTATTTATGCCTCAACGCTTTGTTAGGCGTAAGCTGTAACGCACCAATTCGCGCGCAATTTGCGGACACGGCGGGGCTGAGGGCAATTGCGGTACTCTAACAGCGTTGCTGAGGGTTCCCGTTCGAATTTAATGGGCTTCCACCGGCTTGTACCGTGAAAATCTTGCGCGTTTTGGGCTCGCGGAAGGAAACAAGAACACGATTGTAAAAGCCAATCCGATAACCTTTGACATTCCATTTCTCCTAACGAAACAGTCAATCTGAGGAAATCAACGTAGGCTCGTCCCGTCGGGAACGGTATCTGAGTCACAGCGCGGATGCAATTGTCAGGCGATGCGAAGTGCTCTGCTAATTCTGTGTTTCACCTTTGCCAGCACGTCGGTTTGGTCTGCCACAAACCCACGGCACGAATCCGTATTGGGGAGGGTCGTCGCCTATTCAAAGTCTCCCTTGTGCTTGAATGGAAATGGCTATTGGTCGATGATCATTCGTGCCCAACGACCCAAAGACATACATTCGGAATTCATCCGAGTAGACTTCAGCCTTCCAGTGACAAGTCCCCAGAATGGGTTTCAGCTACGCCGTTAATTCAGAAGTTTCGATTATTCCCACAAAAAGATTGCGATGCGGTGCTGAGCGAGTTCATGGATGCAGGCCCG
>CAVZGK010000011.1:0-149385 GCA_963774805.1 uncultured Acidobacteriota bacterium | reverse complement strand
GCGCACGGCGGAGCGCGCTTCGATCTGCTGCGCGAATAATTCCCCCAGCACAATCTGCTCGGTGAAATTTTTCGAGCCAACCACGATGGTGTCCGCCCCGCGCTTCCCGCAAGCTGTGGTCAACAGGGAAACGAAAGCGAGCAGCACCAGCCATCCGGCCGCCGGCCGCGGAAAATAATGCAGCCCCGGTGTTTCGCTGCATTTGCTCATCGTTTTGCGCTGCTCCTTTGGAAATATCCCAGGCCCGCATCCGCGGCAATCGCCAGGCCGGCCGCCGGAATCGCGCCCGCGAGGATCACCTGATTATTGACCATGGCCAATCCGCGAAAAATAAAAACGCCCAGCCCTCCGGCGCCAATGGCCGCCGCAATCGTGGTCACCCCGATGCACAGCGCAGTCGCCAGGCGAATCCCCGCCAGCAGCACCGGCGCCGCCAGCGGCAATTGCACTTGCCACAGCACTTGCCGCGGAGTCATGCCCATGCCCCGCGCGGACTCCACCACCGCCGGATCGACTTCGGAAATCCCGACCACGGTATTCCGCAAAATCGGCAGCAGCGCGTACAGCGAGAGCGCGACGATGGCCGTGCTCGCGCCGATCCCGCCGATCCACGGCACCGGAATTAGAAATCCAAACAGCGCCAGGCTGGGAATCGTCTGGATTACGTTCGCGGCGCCGATCACCCAGCGCTGCCACCGGACGCGATTGATCAATGCGATTCCCAGCGGCAGCCCGATCGCCAGGGCGATGGCCATCGAAGCCGCCACCAGACCGATATGCTCAAGGGTGCGTTCGAAGATCTCCTTGTGGCTCCGCGCCAGAAACTCGTACCAGCTCATCGCCCACCCTCCTGAGCCCCGCCAAAATCCAGAGACGCGGCGAAGGCGTGAACTTCCGGCTCGGTCGCCTTCAAAAATTCCGCCGGTGCGTACACGCCGACCAGACGCCCGTGATCGAGCAGGGCAATGCGCGTGCCGAGATACAGCGCCTCGCGCACATCGTGCGTCACAAAAAGAATGGTCTTTTTCAGCCGCTGCGACAGGGCGCGAAATTCCTTCTGCAAATCGGAGCGGGTGATCGGATCGAGCGCTCCAAACGGCTCGTCCATCAGCAGAATCGGTGGATCAGCTGCCAGCGCCCGGGCCACGCCCACACGCTGCCGCTGGCCGCCGGACAGGCTGGAGGGGCGGCGCTGCGCGAACTCTTCGGGAGGAAGGCCGACCAGGGAAAGCATTTCGAACACGCGCGACCGGATTTTTTCTTTTGGCCAGTGCTCCAGAGTGGGAACGAGTCCAACGTTTCGTTCCACCGCCCAGTGCGGGAACAGCCCGGCATCCTGAATCACATAGCCGATGCCCCGCCGCAGTTCGATCGGATCCCACGACAGGCTTGGGCGGCCAGCGATCAACAAGGTGCCCGCAGTGGGCTCCAGGAGGCGATTAACGAGCTTTAAAGTGGTGGTCTTACCGGAACCGCTGCGTCCGAGCAGAACCAGCGTCTCGCCGCGCGGGACGCTTAAATTCAAAGCCGAGATGAGATTTCCACCGGAAGGCAAGCGATAGCCGACGCCCTGAAACTCAACGGCGTATCCATCCTGAATTGCGTCACTTAGAGAAGCCATGCGCAGTCGCCTAGGTGCCCAGCCCGCCCCGGCACTCCGGCCCTCCTAGAAATCATGCATTGACTTCCCTGTCTGGTGCATCTAAACCATGGTGTCGGAAGCGCGCCCCGCCTTCCGTTGGCTGCTCTGTCCAGCCTTCTGCACAGCACTTCCGTTGTTCAGGAGACCGTCGATGAATCCTGCAGCCGCCGCGCCAGCCTTGAAAGTCGAGCAGTTACTCGCTCGCCTGCAGTCGGCTCGGCAACGCAGTGAGGAATTGTTTGCCATCGTCCGTCCCGCAGCACTCTACGACCGTCCTGTACCGGAGCGCCACCGCATAATATTCTACCTTGGGCATTTGGAAGCGTTTGACTGGAATCTGTTGCGGGAACCCCTGGGCCTTTCTTTCTTCGATCCGGAATATGACGAGCTTTTCGCCTTCGGCATTGATCCCGTGGGCGGCGGATTGCCGACGGATGTCCCCAAAGACTGGCCCGCCGTCGAACGGGTCCGGAATTACAGCACGCGCATTCGCGAACAACTGGACGCCGGAATTCGCGCCGCGGCTGCGCAGAACCCAAGCCTTCCGCGCCTCGAACACGGCCGCCTGCTGGAAGTGGCCATCGAGCATCGCCTGATGCATGCCGAAACTTTGTGTTACATGCTGCACCAGTTGCCGGTGGACCGCAAATTGAGCCAGCCCGCGGAGCCGCCGCCCGCGTGGGCTCCCGCACGCGGACCGCTGCGGGTCACCATCCCGGCAGGAACCGCGACGCTCGGATTGGTGCGCCGCGATGGCGGGCCGTTTGGCTGGGACAACGAATTCGAGGAACACAGTGTGGAAGTGCCGGCCTTCTCCATGGACGCGTACAGCGTGACCAATCGCGACTTCCTGCGATTCATGCGCGAGGGTGGCTACCAGCGCCGCGATCTTTGGAGCGAAGAGGGATGGAATTGGATCACTTCCGCCGAACACAACCATCCGTCCTTCTGGATTCCCGACGGCGAATCCTGGAATTACCGCGGCATGTTCGCGGAAATCCCGCTTCCGATGGACTGGCCGGTATATGTCAGCCACGATGAAGCCTCCGCCTACGCAAAATGGGTAGGAAAAGAATTGCCGAGCGAGGCGGAGTGGCATCGCGCAGCGCTCGGCACGCGTGGCGGCAGCGAACGCGACTACCCCTGGGGCGCGGATGCTCCTGCGGCCCGACACGGCAATTTTGATTTTGAGCGCTGGGAACCTGTTCCCACCGGATCCTATGCCGCCGGCCGCAGCGATTTCGGCGTGTTCGATCTCGTGGGAAACGGCTGGGAGTGGACGCGCACGCCGTTCGCTCCCTTTCCCGGGTTCGAGCAATTTTCCTTTTACCCCGGCTACTCCGCGAATTTTTTTGACGGAAAACATTTTGTGATGAAGGGCGGATCGCCGCGCACGGCGGCCTGCATGCTTCGCCGGTCCTTCCGCAACTGGTTCCAACCGCACTATCCATACGTCTACGCCAAGTTCCGCTGTGTCGAACACTGATCGTTATTGCACCGAACGATCGCACCAAACGATTTGCATTGAACGACAAAACGAATCGAGGACCCTTTTATGGCCACCGCGGTGATCGCGCAACAATCCAGACCCAACCTTGCGGGAGACGTTCGCAGCGGCCTCTGCCGTCCCGGGCAGAAGGAACTGCCGTCGAAATATTTGTACGATGAAATCGGCTCGGCGCTGTTTGAAGTGGTGAGCGTTCTGCCCGAGTACGGCCTGACGCGCGCCGATGAACGCCTGCTGCAACGACACTCGGCGGAGATCGTGGCGCGGCTCAAGCCGCACGTGCTGGTCGCCGAACTCGGCAGCGGCAGCGGAAAAAAGACGCGCTGGCTGCTGGAGGCTCTGACGCAGCGGCAGCGCACCACGTATTGTCCCATCGAAATTTCACCGACGGCCCTGGCGCGCTGCGAGAACGACCTGGGGCGGATTGAGTTCGTAAGCATCGTGGGATTTGAGCGGCCCTATCTGGATGGTTTGCTGGCTGCCGCGGCGCGGCGCGGGGAAGACGATCACCTGCTGGTCCTGTTCCTGGGCAGCACCATCGGCAACTTCGACCGCGACGCCGCCGAGCGCTTTCTGACCGAGGTGCGCCGCATCCTCTCCCCAGGCGACGCGCTTCTGCTGGGCACGGACCTGGAGAAGCCGCTGCCGCAATTGCTGGCGGCGTATGACGATTCCATCGGTGCGACCGCGGCATTCAATTTGAATCTGCTGGCACGCATCAATCGCGAGCTGGATGCCGATTTCGATCTGACGAACTTCCGACACGAGGCGCGCTACAACACCGCCGAACAGCGCGTGGAGATGCACCTGCGTTCCACGCGCGATCAGATCGTCAACATACCCGGCTCGGGTTGCCACGTGTCTTTCCGCAAGGATGAAACGATCTGGACGGAAAGCTCGCACAAGTACCGCGCCGAGGATATTTCCGCAATGGCGCACCGCAACGGATTCCGCTGCGACGCGCAATGGATCGACACAGAGTGGCCCTTCGCTGAAAGCCTGTTGATAGCCGAGTAGTACAACGAAGTAGCACAGCTGAGTAGCACAGCCACTCCTGGCTGTGCGGTTTTGTAAGCTGTAAGTGTTGCGCCAGTTTCAAGTGCGTAGGTCGCAGGTAACAGGCGAAAGAGCAGGCCAGAGAGCCCGCAACCATTGCAGACGCGCCACAACAGCTTCTTCCTGGGTGATTGTTATAGCTGGCGAGAACTCTCTAGAATGCTAAATTCGCAGCCCGCACTTTCGCGCCGGGCCATCCCACACTCGTAAAACCCGCACAGCCAGGAGTGGCTGTGCTACTTGGCCCTTTCCACTCTTACAAGCGTCTCCGCGCTCCACGTTTCCTCTGGGCCGAGCGACACGTTCCACACACCCAAAATCTGCGAGCCTTGATACACGCGCTCGAAGCCCTCTTCCGATTCCGAAACGGTTTCAATCGGCGCGATCCAGATGTGATTCGCGCCGCGCGCCTCAATCTTCACCGCCACGTCCTGCCACTCGTCTACAAAATGCGCGCAGCTTCCCGCAACCGCGCCGCTCCACTCCAGCGGCTTGCGCTGCCCCGCAAATTCGATGAAGCGATCCGGGACGTTGGGCGCAAGGAGATTAACGATCATTTCCAATCCGACGCTGAACTCCACGGGAGCTGCCGCAGCGTCGCCAGCCGGTTCGGATTCCTCGCGGGAAAGCTCGATCCGGCAACGCACGCTGAAGCCCTGCTCGGTATCCTGAAATTGCAGAATTTTCACGGCATGCAGCAGTGAACCTGGATCGGCGCCCGAAACCACCTGCAGCAGCGGCGCGCTTTTCGCGAGCCGCATTTCCTCCGCTCCGGCGTTCTCCACGCGATATTCGCCGCCCGCGAACGCGGCGCTCTCGGCAAGCTGCAACGCTTCGTATTCCTCGTGTGTTTTCTGCGGCGCAAAGAGCAGCAGGCGAAAGGCGTTGCGCGGCCAACGGTCATACTTGAGTTTCCGTTCGAGGCCTGGCTCCTTGACCATGGTCTGCTCATGAATCGAAGCGACCTTGGCGGCAAACTGGGCGGCATTCTGCAGTTTGGAATGATAGGCCTCGACCTGCCGCTGCAGCGAATTGATCAGCGTCACGGCCGAGGGACGAAAATCGAGGATCGGCACCGTGGCGCCGTCGGAAGGCTTGATAAGCGCAGCGAATTGCGGCGAAGTGATTTCGATTTCTTCCCTGCCGTCGGCATCAAAATCGAGGGTGGTGACGGCCCGGTAGCGCTTGCCGCTGTGGTGCAAGGAATCCGCGATGGTCTCGGCGCGCACCAGTTCACGCCACAATTCCGTGCGCAGATGCGGCGCGTACAGCCCGCCGAAAATTCCGTGCCAGTAGGCATCGTTGGATTGCGAACGCAGGAGGTGCGTGATGGCCTTTTCGCGCTGCGCGGCGCCTTTGGTGCCTTTGCGCGTTCCCTTGGCTTCACCGCGGAGTTTTGCGGAAACGCGCAGCATCTTTTTCTGCAGCAGGTTGGATTCGCCATACTTGCAGAAAAATCCCCGCCAGAATCCGCCGCGTAGAAATCGCCGCACGTCGGGCCGTCCAGAAAATTCATCGAGCAGCCCGTGAAATTTCTGCCGCACCGTGGTCGGCAACACCCACTCCATCATTTCAGTGTAGGAGGCGGTCGGCAGGTCCACGCGGCCGAGCGGCGCGTGCGTGGCCAGCGCTTCCGCCGGCGGAATCGTCTGCACCCAGTCAAAATTGGATTCCATTGCGCTGAAAAACCGGTCCAGCCAGCCATCGCGATAGCAGTGTTCGTAGGTATGCGGCCAGGCGCCGAATTTTTCCATGTCGTCGCCCATGGACGCCATGCCACCCGGGTGATCGTTCGCGCAGCGGCGCAGAAACGCCACCGAGTCCTCCACAGTGCCGAACGGCAGCAGGTAGCGCAACTCCTGCAGGCCGGGAATGACTTTCACGGTTTTGCCGCACTCATCGGAAACGTAGTAGCCGAATAATTCCGGAATCTCGCGGCCGGCGGTCAAGAAGTGGCTGTCATCGAGCAGCGTGTATTCCACCCCGGCGTCGGCCAGCGCTGCCGGCAACTGAGGCTCCCACACGCGTTCGGCAAGCCAAGCCCCGGTGGGCCGCTTTCCAAAATGCTCCTCGATGAACCGGGTCAATCGCCGGATCTGCTCGATGCGATCTTCGGGAGGGATGGCAATCAGGATCGGTTCGTAAAATCCGCCGCCGGCCATTTCCACCTGTCCGCGCGCGACGAGCTCGGCCACCTGGCGGATGTACTCCGGATGTTTCTCAGCCAGCCACTCCAGAAGCGATCCGGTATAGTGCAACCCGACGCGAACGCGGGGATGGCGTGCCAGGCACTCCACAAAAGGTAGGTAAGAACGCTGGTAGGTGCGTTCGACTACATCGTCAAAATTGCCAACGGGCTGGTGCGCATGGATGAGTAAGACCAAATCGAATTTCGGCAAGCGAGAACCTCGCGTCGGCGCAGAACCCGTATGATAGCGCGAGTGGTTACTGCGAGAGAAATTCAAATGCACGATTCAGTACATCACCAACCGCTTCGGCACGTTCGGCGAGGCCACGTCCGGGATCTGATCAGAGTCTGATAAGATGCAGCGTTTCCAACCACCGATGACTTCCGGCCGCAAAGCACGACTGGATTCGCAGCAGCGCGAACTCCTGTATCTCAGGGGACTCGAAGCTTTTAATACCGAGCACTTCTACGAAGCCCACGAGCATTGGGAGGAAGTCTGGCTGGAGACTTCCGATCCGGATAAGAGATTTCTGCAAGGATTGATCCAGGTCGCGGCGGCTTTTCATCATCATTCGCGCGCTAATCTTCTCGGGACGCACAACCTGCTTCGCGAAGGGCTGCGCAAGCTGGACGACTTCCCAGGACGACACGGCGGCCTGGAAATTGCGGAGTTACGCGAGGAAGTACGCGGATGGCTGACCGCGTTGACGAAGGCGGCGGAGACGGGAAAGTTCAGCCGCCCGAAAATCGGCGTTCCGCGCGGCGCCCGGCCGACGATCTGAAATGGGTTTGAGTAGCACAGAGACTCTTCGCTGTGCGGGTTTGTAGGCTTCCAGTCAGCCGCCTGATTCTTGACGTGGCAAAACCCGCACAGCGAGCCCTTCGCAAGGGCTCAGGGTAAAAGAGTCGCTACTGGCATAGGATTATGCTCGGCCGCGGTTCGCACGGCCCGCATCCAATTCGGTGAGACTCTGGACTGGACCTTTCCACAACTTCATGGCCGCCACCACACTGCGAAGACCACCCGGACCGAAAGGATTGCCCATCCTCGGTCTGGCTCTGTCCATTCGCAAGGACGCGCTGGGCACACTTCGCCAGGTGGCACGCCAATACGGCGATATCGTTCGCCTGCCCGTGGCCATGCAGGACCGCATCTTCCTGAACCATCCGGATTTCATTGAACAGGTGCTGGTGGTCCAGCAGGCAAAATTTCACAAAAGCGAGTTAACCAAACGGCTGGTCGAAGGACTTCTGGGCCAGGGGTTGCTGATCAGCGAAGGGGACTTCTGGCGCCGGCAGCGAAGGCTGGCGCAGCCGGCATTCCAGCGCGCGCGCATCAATGAATACACTTCCACCATGTCCGATAGCACGCTTCGCCACGTCCAGGAATGGCGGGACGGCGAAGAGCGCGACATGGCGGCGGAAATGATGGCGCTTACGCTGAATGTCGCCGTGCGCACGCTCTTCGGCACCACGCTGTCCGCCGAGGCGCAGCAGGTGGGCCGATCCATGACTTTTCTGATGCGCTACCAGCTTGGCCGGCTCCGCTCGCCGTTTCGAATTCCGGAATCCTGGCCCACGCCGCGCAACAAGCGCGCCCTGAGGGAACGCAATTTCCTGGACTCCCTGGTTTACGGATTCATAGAAGAACGGCGGGCGCAGGGCAATTCGAATCACCATCATGACCTGCTGGCGCTGCTAATGTCCGCGATGGACGAAGACGGCACGCAGATGACCGCCAAGCAACTGCGCGACGAAACCATGACTTTATTTCTCGCCGGGCACGAAACCACCGCCCAGGCGCTCGCCTGGACCTGGTATCTGCTGGCCGAAAATCCCGCCGCGGAGGCGCGCTTGTATGAAGAATTGCGCAGCGTGCTGAACGGACGGCCGCCGGAGCCGTCCGATTTTTCCAAACTGCCTTATCTCTACGCGCTCTTGCACGAAGTGATGCGCCTGTATCCCCCGGCTTACATCACGGCGCGCACTTCCATCGAACAGTCGCAGATCGGCGGCTACGAGTTTCCGGCGGGATCAACGATCCTGATGTCGCAGTGGGTCATGCACCGCGATCCGCGCTACTTCGACGACCCTGAAACGTTCCGCCCGGAGCGCTGGCTCGATGGCCTGGCGGATCGCCTTCCGGCCGGGGCTTACTTCCCTTTCGGAGACGGCCCGCGCCGCTGCATCGGACAGGGCTTTGCGATGATGGAAGCGGCGATCGTGATTGGAACGCTGGCCCAGCGATTTCAGTTTCGGCTGGTGCCGGGGCGTCCGGTGGTTCCCGAGCCGCTGGTCACCCTGCGCCCGCGCCACGGAATCCATGTGACGCTGCGAGCGCGCCCGGCGCAGGCCTAGTCTCAAAAAAGGTTTGTCATTCTGAGCGCAGCGAAGAATCTCTCCGGTTTTTTGCTCGCACTGCGATCGAAGAGAGATTCTTCGCTGCGCTCAGAATGACAGTCAAAAACTTTCTACCGCTCACTGCCGGGCGGTGCTCTTCATTGCCCCGTGACGCTCGTCGCCGTTATTTCCACGCGGAATAGACAGGCTTTCCCACCAGCAGCGCCGGATTCGCTCCGGGACGCGGGCGGAATTTCTCGGCGCGGCCGTTGTTTACCTCGGCCAGATACAGATTGCCTTCCTGGTCCACGCTCATTCCGTGGACATTCCACAGCGCGCCCGGCCAGTCGCCCTGGCTGCCCCATTCGTAGAAGAGATGACCGTCCATATCGAACTTGATGATTTTCGCGGTCAGGCCGTCGGCGATCCAGATGTAGTTGTCGGCCGCTTTGTAAAGATACTGCGGCGTGGACGGTTTTCCGGTGGTCCACTGATCGAGGAATTTTCCGTTCTCGTCAAAGATCTGCACGCGATGGTCGGAGCGGTCCGTGACAAACACGCGGTGGCGCGGGACATCGAACACCACGCCATGCACGTCGTGAAATGTTCCGGGGCGCAGGTCGTCCGGCGGATTGGAAGGCTCGCCCCAGGCCATCAGGTATTTGCCGTCCTTGTCGAACTTCACCACGCGCGTGTTGCCGTAGCCATCGGTGACGTACGTGGTGCCGTCCGGCAGCCAGTTGATGAACGTGGGCCGGTTGAAATGCTTATCATCCGTGCCGGACTGGTAGGGCGTGCCCAGAGTTTTCACCAATTGCTTTCCGTCGTTCGTGAATTCGTAAACCGCGTGGCCCTGATCGTCCACCACCCAGACGTGTTTTTCGGGATCGTACGGATTGATGGTGATGGAGTGTGGGCGCCGCAGCATGGAGTCCCATTTCGTCCAGTCTTCGATCAGGTTGCCCTGCGCGTCGACCACCACGATGCAATGCTCCCAGCGGGCATCCACGCCGAGTTTCCCCTGCCACACCGGATTTCCCGCGGCCGTCACCGGCCCAACCGAAGCATTGCGCCAGGGAACCTGCGCCACGGGAAACGAAAGGCTCGGTCCGACCGAGGGATAGGGAACTTCCTCGGGCCGCTTGAGGTTGGGAATTTCTCCGCGCTCCAGAACGAAGACGCGATTGGGGCTTTCGGCAAAGACGCTTTCCACCGCGCCCCAGGTCCATTTTTCATGGCCGGGCAATGCGCTGATGGGCTTGGGCCAGTTCGGATCCACGGTGTACGGCCCATCCACGTCCTGCCCGACGCGCTCGCCGGGCAACGCCGCGGTTCCGTAAGCCAGCTTGTCCCGCGCCTGCATGCCCTGCGCCGCGGTCATGGCTTTGAAGGAAACTACCGCGAGGAGAATGGCCAATGTGAAAATTCCCACGAGCATTCGCGCCTTGTTGCGAGTCGACATTTGCTCCCCCAATATTTTCTTAAAAGGAATATTCGCTGAAACGATGGAAAGCAATATACACCCGGAGGAATAGAGCGAAGAGCGATCGTGCCTTAAAACAATTTCGGGATAAGGCGCGGTTTGTCGCCCATGGCCAGGCGATAGGCGGGGTTGGACATCAGCGCGCCCTCTTCCGCATGGATTCTTCCGCGGAGAATGAGCAGATACCCAAGCGTTCCAAAAATGCTGGTGAGCCACGCCGTGTGAATCAAAGGCAACGAAAACACTTCCAGGATCACGCCCAGATAATTGGGATGGCGTATCCAGCGATAGGGTCCCGTGGTGACGAATCCGATGCGCGTGGAGTCCATGATCTGCACGTTCCACAACCCACCGAGCAGCCGGATCACCCACCAGCGCAGAGCATTGGACAAAATGAAAAGGATCGACATCGATATGGCCAGAGCGGGAATCAGCGGACGATGCAGAAACAGGACTTCAACCGCGGAGGACACCAGCACAACCGCATGAAAGATCACCAGCCAGGGATAATGCCGTTCGGGGACTTTCAGAGCACCCTGGGCCAGCATCTTGCGCTGGTTGCGATTGGAGATGGCGACTTCGACCAGCCGCTCAATCCCCACAAGAATCAGCAGGGCGATAAACCCGGCCGTCATGGCCATTGCAGCAGCATCATCTCCGCGGTGAAGCCCGGACCGAACGCCATGAGCAGCCCGTAGCTTCCGGACGGCATTTCACGCTGCACCAGCCATTCGTTAAGGATGAACAGCACACTGGCGCTGGAAAGATTGCCGTAGCGGCGCAGGATGTCCCAGGAAACTTCGGTGTCGGCGCGGGTCAGGCCCAAGTTCGGACTGCATGTAGGACAGCAGCTTCTGCCCGCCGGGATGCAAGAGGTACGCGGAGATATCTTCCTGGCGCAGACCCTGGCGTTCGAGAAAGCCCAGCGCCAGTTCCTTCACGCGCTCGCGAATGATTTCCGGCACGTCCTTGGAGAGCACGATGTGGAAGCCGGTGTCACGCAGATCAAACCCCATGGCCGACTGCGAATTCGGGAACAAGAAACATTCGGAAGCAATGATGCGCGGCCCAGGTGCCTCGCGTCCGGTGACCACGATGCCTGCGGCGCCGTCGCCAAACAGCACCGCGGAAATCAAGTTGGCTTGCGAAGCATCGCGGCGCTGAAAGGTGAGCGTGGGAATTTCAATGGAAACCAGCAGTGCGGTGCGATCCGGAAACGCATTGATATATTGCCAGGTTTGCGCCAGCCCCGCGGCACCGCCCGCGCAGCCCAGCTCGGTGATGGGAAGGCGGCGCACGTCGGGGCGAAATCCCATGATCGTGGCGATGTGCGCGTCGACCGAAGGAATCATCACGCCGGTGCAGGAGACGGTCACGAGCAGGTCCACATCCGTGGGGACCATGCCGGCCTGGGCCAGCGCGCGCTCGGCCACCTGCAGGCCCAGCTCAATCGATTTTTCCTGATACTCCGCGTTAATCTGCGCCAGCGGACGCGGTTCGATGGTGTAGTCCGTAGGGAATACGCTGTAGCGCTGATCAATTGCCGAGTTATCGACAATCTCGAGCACGGCCTCCAGTTTGGCGTCTTCCAGCCCAAACACACCGCCAATCCCGTTTTTCACCACTTCCCGGGACAACACGTGCGGGGGCACGGCCGTTGCGCTTCCAGCGATGGTAGCCACGGCGGGCACGATTTTGCGCGTTGATTTGGATTGCCCTGCAGGACGGTTGGCCGATACTTCTTCAACCTGGACGGATTTCGGTGTTCGTATGGATGACAATGTAAGGCTCCTCTGACTTCGGCTCCGGTTGAGTATTTCTGGAACTAGCGATACCCGGTGCCTGGCTTCCAGCTTCCGCGGCGCGACGAAGATTCTTGCCAGCAGGTGCCTGAGAAAATACGCCTGGCCCGCGTTCCTGCGCCTCTAGGGGTCGCCAAGGTCGGACTGGGACGCGTGGCCGCAACTAAAAAGAATGCGGCGCCCTCTTTCCGCGAAGCGGACGCCGCACGAAAATCTACTCCCACAAATTGCCGTCTGCGGTCTTTCGGGATCAAGCCTGGTTGGTGTACCAGTCCGCGTTGATCGGCGTGAAATGCGCCCATTTTTCCGGCAGATCTTCCAGGGCGAAAATGGCCGTCACGGGGCACACCGGAACACAAGCTCCGCAGTCGATGCACTCGACCGGGCTGATATAGAGCTGGGGCTCAGATTCGAATTTTGGCTCGTCCTTCCGCGGATGGATGCAGTCGACCGGGCAAACATCCACGCATGCGGTGTCCTTCGTTCCGACACAAGGCTCAGCGATTACGTACGCCATCGGGACTCTCCTTCGAGATTATCAAGTGCTCAAAACACGCCAAGGCGATCTTACATTTGCTTGGAAAGTATCGGTTTATATCATCAAACCCGATACGGCACAAGCCGCTTTACCCCGGAAAAAGTATATCACGTCCGGCCCCGCGAACTTTCCAACCTGCGGGAAATTTCCTGATTTGAGACCTGAAATGGCCTGTGAAGTGGCGTAGCTGTCAGGCTTTGGGACCGGGCTGGCACAGCAGGACCGCCGCGCCCTGCAGCTTTCCGCCTCGCAGGTCCCCCAGCGCTTCATTAGCGGCAGCGAGGGGAAACGTCCGAACGGCAGTTCGAACCGGGACTTTGGGCGCGATGTCCATGAAGTCGGCAGCGTCCTTGCGGGTCAGATTCGCAACGGAACAGACCGATCGCTCTCCCCACAGCAGTTCGTAGGGAAACGAGGGAATGTCACTCATGTGAATTCCGCCGCACACCACTGTCCCGCCCTTTCGAACGGCAGACAGCGCGGCGGGCACCAGCGAACCGACCGGCGCGAAAATGATGGCCGCGTCCAGTTCCTCCGGTGGACGATCCGTCGGACGCTCCTGCCCAGTGCGCGCCCTGCCGCGTGGCGAATTCCTGGGCCTGCGTGTCTCCGCTGCGGGTGAACGCATATACCGTGCGGCCCTGGAAGCGCGCAACCTGCGCGACGATGTGCGCCGCGGCGCCGAAGCCGTAAATCCCGAGGCGTTTTGCGTCCCCTGCGCGTACCAGCGAACGGTAACCGATCAATGCCCGCGCACAGGAGCGGAGCCGCCTCGGCATCGCTGGGTACGATTCCGGAATCGGCACGCAATAGCGTTCGTCGGCTACGTGCATATTCCGCATAGCCGCCGTCCAGCGTGTACCCGGTGAAGCGTGCTTTTGGGCACAAGTTTTCGTTTCCCGAAAGGCAATAGAAACATTCGCCGCAGGTCCAGCCGAGCCACGGCACTCCAACGCGCTGCGCCGATTGCAAAACGGCTACGCTCCGTGTCCTGCGCCGCGTACGCGGCCTACGATTTCGTGTCCGATGACTCAGCGGAAGCTTTGGATCGGGCAATTCCCCGTCGACCACGTGCAAATCGGTGCGGCAGACGGCGCAGGCCGACACTTGCAACTGCACCTGGCCGTCTCCCGGCTGCGGAATCGGGCGCTCACGAAGGGAAAGCGGTGATCCCGCCTGATTCAGAAGCATTGCGCGCATGGATGTATTTTTACTCAAGGGGGTTACGTAGCACAGGCTTCAGCCTGTGGAATTTAGACCTGCAAGGGTCGACCGATACATTCTAAAGCGTGCACAACTCACGGCTGAGCCGCAGACCCGCGAAACAAATTTCTGGCAAAGAACATCAAGTTTGCGGGGCGCTCGGCAAGCCGCCGCATGAAATAGGGAAACCATTCCTGGCCGTAGGGAATATAGACGCGCACCCGGTAGCCCTGGCGCACCAGCTGGCTCTGCAAGTCGGTGCGAATCCCGTACAGCATCTGGAATTCGAATTTATCCTTGGTGATGTTCTGCTCGGCGGCAAAGCGGATGGCGGCGTCGATCATTTTCGGATCGTGGGTGGCCAGTGCGTGGTAAGTCCCGCTGGGCAGCAGGAGCTTCATCAGCTTCACGAAGTTGGCGTCGACGTCTTTTTTGCTGCGAAACGCAATCTTCGGCGGTTCTTTGTATGCGCCTTTTACCAGGCGGATGCGGCAGCCGATCGCCAGCAGATCGTCGATGTCCTGTTCGCTGCGGTACAGGTAGGCCTGAATCACGGTTCCCACCGCGGGGGTTTCCGCGCGCACTTGCTTGACCATGCGCAGCGTGCGATCCGTGTAGGCGGAGCCTTCCATATCCACACGCACAAAATTCCCGTATTTTTCGGCGCAGGCGGTCAGGCGGCGCAACTCGCCCCGGCAGAATTCCTCTCCCAGATCGAGCCCGATGTGGGTCAGTTTAAGCGAAATATTTCCGTCGAGGCCGCGAGTGGCAATCTCTTCCAGTGCATGGGTGTAGGAAACGCGGGCGTTCTCGGCGTCTTCGCGGGTCACTACATTTTCGCCGAGGTGATCGAGGCTGACGGTCATGCCCGCCTTGTTGCAGGCCAGCGCCGCCTCCGAAGCCGCGGCCAACTCTTCCCCGGGAACAAAGCGGCGAGCCATGCGGCGCGTGGCGCCGTTGGTGGTGATCCAGCGGCGAAGCCGGGTGCTTTTGGAAAGTTCCAGCAGCAGCGTGCGTAGCATCGATGTTGTGCCGGCAACGCCGTGAAATGCGGAACGATTTCAGCGGTCCGGATGGGCCTCAAGATACTTCTCGGCGTCGATGGCGGCCATGCAGCCGGAGCCGGCGGCGGTCACGGCCTGCTTGTACTTGTGGTCCTGCACGTCGCCGGCGGCAAATACGCCGGGAATTTTGGTCTGGCTGCCGTGCTGGGTGATCAGGTAGCCGTTCTCGTCCATATCCAGCTTGCCTTGGAAAACCTTGGTGTTGGGCTCGTGGCCGATGGCGATGAAGATGCCTTCGACGTTCAGCTGCGATTTCTCATTCGTTTCCGCGTTGCGCAGCGTCATATATTCCACGCCGCCTTTTTGCACGTCGGAAATCTCCTCGACCACCACGGGGGTAACGAAATGAATCTTTTCATTGGCGCGCGCGCGGTCCACCATGATTTTCGAGGCGCGGAATTCCCTGCGCCGGTGCACCAGATACACCTTGCTGGCGAAGCGCGAAAGGAAGTTGGCCTCTTCCATTGCCGAGTCGCCGCCGCCCACCACCGCGATTTCCTTGCCGCGGAAAAAATAGCCGTCGCAGGTGGCGCAGGTTGAGACGCCGTACCCGATCAGTTTGCGTTCGGATTCCAGGCCGATCAGGCGCGCGGTAGCGCCCGAAGCGATGATCAGAGCGCGGGTTTCGTAGGTGTCCTTGCCCGCCGTAATCTTGAAAGGCGGCTGGCTCAAATCGACCTCGGTGATCGCGCCGGATTTGAATTCCGCGCCGAATCGCTGGGCCTGCTTGCGCATGTTCTCGATCAAATCCGGACCCAGGATTCCGTCCGGGAATCCCGGGAAATTCTCGACCATGGTCGTGAGCGACAGCTGCCCACCCGGCTCGAAGCCGTCAATGACCATGGGCTTCAGGTTGGCGCGCCCGGCATAGATGGCTGCGGTCAGTCCGGCGCAGCCGCTCCCGATAATGACCACATTGTTCACCACGTTTAGTTCTCCCTAGCCAACATTGGATTCCCCGGCACGGCGCCGCGATTCAACCCGCAAAGGTCGAAAGTTTAGCATCCCGGCGCGCGAACGCGCTGCGATAAAATCGCGACGCTGCGTCACCAAGCGGCTTCTATCGCACACGCGGCCCGCCGGTGGATTTTTCTTTAACTGACTTCAGCCACCGCCGGCCCGATGCCGGCGCCAAACTTCTTGCGCATCGCTGGCCTTGCCGCCTGGAATGGGCGATAATGCCAGCGCAATTTTATTCACCCCAGGAGGCTACTTTGAGCCGCGCACCAGGAACGTACGCCGTATTCGATACTTCGCAGGGAACGATTGTAATCCGCTTGTTTGAGGAGAAAGCCCCCAAGACCGTGGCCAATTTTGTCGGCCTGGCCGAAGGCACGAAGGAATTCACAGACCCCAAGACCGGGCAGAAAGTGAAGCGCCCGTTTTACGACGGCCTGATTTTCCATCGCGTGATTCCGCAATTCATGATTCAGGGCGGATGCCCGCTGGGAACGGGAACCGGCGATCCCGGCTACCGCTTTGCCGACGAATTTCACAAGGACCTGAAGCACGACAAGCCGGGAAAACTTTCCATGGCCAATGCCGGCCCCGGCACCAACGGCAGCCAGTTTTTCATCACCGTGGCGGCCACGCCGTGGCTGGACAACAAGCACACCATTTTCGGCGAAGTGGTGGAAGGCATGGACATCGCCACGAAAATTTCGGAAGTGCCGCGCGGAGCGAACGACAAGCCCAAGCAAGCCGTCGAACTGAAATCCGTGCGCATCGAGAAAGTTTAGACCGGCGCTGCCGCGAGCATGATTAACCCCGGCCAATTTGTTCCGGATGATGAGCGAGTTCATCTTTATCCTGCTCGGCGGCGTTCTGGCCTGGCTGGGATTGAGCAACCGGTTTCTGTACGCCTCGAACTTTAATCCGCGCAGTCCGGGATGGCTGGGACTGGGAGCGGTGCTGATCTACTGGGGCGTGCGCGCCTGGATGAAGACCGCGCGCGCCGCGCGAACCTCGGAACGCACTGGTCGCGCGTGTCGGCGGCGCTTCCCTGGTGTTGGTGGGGATCATGATGCTCTCGCTGGTGCTGGCTCGTTTGGCAGGTCCAGCATGATTCTCGCCGCCGCAGGGGCCGTGCTGGTCTTGCGGGGCTTCGCAGGGGCGGTACTTTCGCTGCGCACCAGCTGATTTCGGCCTGATTCACGAACGCTAAGAAGGAGGATCGAATGCTGAAAGAATTCAAGGAATTCGCGATGCGGGGCAACGTGCTGGATATGGCCGTTGGTATCATCATCGGCGCTGCGTTCGGGCAGATCGTCACGTCGTTCGTCGCGGATATTTTGATGCCGCCGATCGGCAGGCTCCTCGGCCACGTCGATTTCTCCAATCTGTTCCTGAATCTTTCGGAAACGCACTACGACACGATTGCCGCCGCCAAAGCCGCCGGCGCGGCCACCCTCAACTACGGTTTGTTCCTGAACACGGTCATCAATTTTCTGATCGTGGCCTTTGCCGTGTTTCTTCTGGTGCGGCAGGTGAATCGCTTGGCGCCAAAGCCGGCGCCCGCGGCCGCGCCGGCCACCCGCGATTGCCCGTACTGCCTGAGCGCCGTGCCGCTTGAAGGCGACCGTTGCCCGCACTGCACGTCGGAAATTCGCCCGGCGTAGACTGTTCGCGAGTTCCAGTGAGGCACGCTTAGCTCGCCGGTTCTAGATGGTCGAAGGCCGCAACTCTGAACCGGGCAAGCTAAAGCGTGCCACACTGTTTTGAGGACGAAATTGCTCCCGGGTACTGCAAGTCTCGTGCGCAGCCAGCTATTCTTTCGGCGCAGCGGTCTTGTTCTTGTTGATGTGTTCTTTCAGGCGGGCGACCACGTCCGCTTCCTTGCCTTCTTGCAATTCGTTCAGCACTTCATCCAGGGCGAAGTGGACGACGTCGTGGTGATGCAGTTCGTCCGGGCGCAACCAGATCGCTGAAGCGCAGCCACAGGCGGTGCACCAGGCGCACTTCGTTGGCACGTGAGATTCGGCGCGTGCGGGCCAAGCAGGAAAAATTCCCGCTGCCTCCCGGCGTGAAAATTTCCAGGTTGAATTGCGGGCGCGGATCCGGAAGTTGTTCCCAGGCCAGGCCGATTTCGCGGGCCTGCTCCGCCAGCGATACTCTTCGCGGAGCGGCCCAGCACAATGGTGCTGGACTTCCAGCTTTACCGCCGCGTTCAGAATGCCGCCCCACATATCATTGGCGGATACAACGGCCAGGCGAATCGGTCTTGCCGCGCTTTTCCGCCATGCGACAGCGCCTTGGTGAACAAAAATTGCTCGACGCTTCCGAACAGCTGCTCGGCTTCCAGTTCGCTCGATCCGGACGCGGCGCGGCGCAGCAGGCGGACATGCAGCACCACGACATCGCGCCGCTCGGTGTTTACGCGGTCCAGCACTGCCTGCAGATGATACAGCGCGTGATAATTGCTGACCGGAACCAGAATACTGCCCGGGACGTACGCCCACGCGATTGCGGTGAAGTTCTTCCTGCGCGGCCACGTTGAATTGGTCCATTTCCACGTGCGCGGCGCCGCGATTGCGATGCGTGATGTGTCTCGGAAACGGTGAAAACGCCGAACATGACGAACGAAAAAATCAATCCCGGCCACCGTCGCGCTGGGTTTGGTAAACAGGTTCACGATGGCGATCAGGAACAGCATCAGCGTGATCAGCGCCAGGCCCATCGGAATTTCTTTTCCGAAGAGATGAAAATTCAGCGGCACGCGATATTCGCGGTCTCCGGGATGCGTGTAGCGGATCACCAGCACGGCAATGCCCTGCATCGTGAAACTCCAGATCACGCCGAAAGCGTACAGGTTCGCCAGAAACGTCACGTCGCCGCGGCTGGCGATGAATCGTCAGGATCTGAAAGACGACGACCATGTTGATGATGCGATGCGAAGTGCCGAACTTGCGATGCGGCTGCCGGAACCAGTCCGCAAGCACGCCGTCCTCGGAAACGCGATTCAGCACGCCGTTCGAGCCGACGATCGCCGTATTCACCGCGCCCGCCAGAATCAGCGTTCCCACGGCCACCACGAACACGTGGAACGCCAGCCGCAGCGTGAACGGCCCGGCCAGACTCATGGACAATCCGCCGATCAGATTCTCCAGATACTTGCCGCGCGGACTCGTCCGGAATGATCATCACCGCGAAAAAAGACACCAGCGAGGTGAACAGCAGGCTGTAAATGAAAATGATCAGGCCGGCTTTTTTCAGATTGGGCAGCTTGGGCGCTTCGATTTCGCGATAGACCTGCGCCAGCGATTCCTCGCCGCTCATGGCCAGCACGGAATGCCCGATGCCGACGAACACCGCAATCAGCGGAATCATTTGTACGATCTGGCTGCCATAGAGCCAGCCGAGCGAACGCTTATCCAGCGAATGTTGGACGGGAGTGGGCAACGGCGGCAGATGCGCGCCGCGCACCCAGATCGTGTAGCGTGCACCAGACGATCAGCAGCACCACCATCACCGTGGTGACCTGCATGATCTTCAGCGCCTTATGGCTGGATTCGGGAATGCCCTTGATGTTTTCCCACCAGAAATAAAGCGTGACCAGCACCGCGAAAAATGCCGCGGTCGAATTCTCGGAGAGCACGATGCCCGTGTGGAAGTAGGCGAACAGTTCGTTCAGCAGCCCGGCCAGATACTGCCCGGCGGAAACGCCGCTGATCGGCCCGGTCAGAACGTAGTCGAACATCAACGCCGAAACGGAAAATTTCGCCAGCGTGCCGCCCAGCGCTTCCTTCACCACGCGATACACGCCGCCGCGCACGAACATGCTGCAGCTCTCGACGTACACCGCGCGCACGCAGTAGGAAAACAGCATGACGCCCAGGATGAACCAGGGCGCCGACTTGCCGATGAAACTCTCGGATTCGCCGCCGGCGTAATAGGCCGAGGACGCCAGATCGTTCAAAACAATGGCGGCGGCGCGCCAGAAGGAGATGAACGTCAGCATGGCCGTGGTGGCCACGATGACGCGGGGCATGGTGACTACGGGCGACGTTTCCGGACTTTGGCCTGCGGGTGTCGAAGACATTTGTATAAGGAAAAAGTAAAGAATTTATTATGGCATCTTTATGCGCCGGGGTCTATTTGGATTGCGAATCCCGACGAAAGCCCTTTTGAATCGCGCTCGGAGCCGTTCGAATTTCGCAGGAGGGGCAAAACATCGGGACGGGCTCGAAAAGGGTCGCATGATAAATTCCAAACGTTGTCATTCTGAGCGAAGCGAAGAATCTCTCTTAGTTTTTTCTTGCTTGCACTTCACTTTTTGCCCGCACTCAGCATCGAAGAGAGATTCTTCGCTGCGCTCAGAATGACAACAGGAGATAAAATCCCGCAACCTGTGCAGCCTGTCCTACTCGAGCGGAAGGCAAGCGGCCGGGATTATTTCTTCGCTCGGCTCGGCAGGTTCTTCGGAATCTCGGCGATCGACTGGCTTAGCGATTCAAAATATTCCTTGGCGTAGCCGTCGATGCCCGCTGAAAAGTCGCGCGAGGCCTGGGCCGCTTTCTGCTGGAGCGACTGCACCATCTCGCTGCCCACGGACTCCAGAAGCGAATTCACGTTGTTGCGCGCCGCCGCTTCAAAGCCCTGCGAAAGCTTCTGCAGTGTTTCGCCAGCCCGCGCCGCGATCGCCGCGCTGTTCCGTTCCAGATCTTCCTGCGATTTCGCGAGGATCTCATTGGTGCTGAACGCCAGCTGGTTTTCGAGTCCCGCGAAGAGCGCTTCGGACTCCTTGCGCAGCGCCACCTCGGCGCCCTGCAATTTCTGCAGGGATTCCTTGGCTTCCGAAAGCATGGGCACGAGCTGCTCGCGCAGGCGCGTCACGAAGCGGTCCACGGCTTCGACGCGCGAGGCTTCGATATTGCGCTGCACGCGCTCGATGGCGCTGACCGCCATGCCGTCCAGTCGCTGGCCCATTTCCTGTCCCTGTTTCAACAGGTGCTGCCGCGCGCTTTCCATGTCCGCCTGGACTTTCTTCATCCACTGCGCATAGCTGTTGCGCGACCCGGCCTCGTGCGCTTCGCTGAACTCTTTCATGGCCTGCTGGACGATTTTGTCCTTGGACGCGATGATCGCGGCCTGCACCGTGCGAGCCGCCTCCTCGCGCAGCTGCGCGCGGAATTCTTCCATCAACCGGCCCTTTTCCTGGATCAGCGCGGCCGACGCAGCTTCCGACGCCATGGTTTGGATCTGTTCTCCGAGGCCGACCATCAATTGCGCCAGCGGACCCGCCGCGGCCACGGGCTTGAGCGAGTCTCTACGCTCCGTTGGCGCCAGCCGGTTAATGCCGGCTTCGGACGCCACGATCAACTGCTGGTCCTTGCGGCCCACTACTTTCAGCTCGCGGCCCGTTCCGGCCGCTTCCGCGGATTCCGGCGCCCGCGCGGGAAACCAGTCGCCCGGCGGCACAGGCACGCCCCACACGTTGCCCGCATTCTCCAATTCCACCGCGATCTGGAATACACGGTCCTTGCCGCCCAGCTTCTGAGCCCACTTCACGCGCGCTTTGTTCGAACAGCCCGCCACCGTTCCGTTGGGCTGCTTGATGTCCAGAAACACGATTTCGCCCTGAATCACTTCGTGCTTGGACGTGTAGGTGCAGCCATGGCAACTGATCGACTGCGTGGCCACTTCCTCCTGATAAGGCTCACGCAGCGCTCCCACTCCCTGAACGACCAGCGGAACGGCTTGAGCGATGCGGGTACTGCGGCGCTTATGCGCATGGGTAAACGGTTGGGACGACACTGGAAATCCTCCGGAGGGGCTGAACTAAAATAATACGTGAGGCGAGAGCGCGCCGTCCGCGCGAGCAAACGCGTATGTAGCGGAGAAGTTACCCTGTCTCAAACCGGTTCAGTGGAATAGTGGTGTGGAAACGCAGACACCTGAGCGATTAGTGGCAGAGGCTTCAGCCTGTAGATTTCCGTCAGTGCATGCAAGGACTCTCGGAAACCCACAGGCTGAAGCCTGTGCCACTTTAAAGATCGGGATCCGTCCGAAACTCCCGCTCACATTCAGCGCAAGGACAAATCGTCCGCAAAAAATCAAAACTGTAAATTCCGGTGGCATGCCCGTCATTGAAATCAATCTGCAGCGCGTAGTTTCCCACCGCGTGCGCGGCAGTGGCGGCAATTTTGGGTTTGTACATCGGCAGGAGCGGCGAACTGAGCGCCGCCGCACTCGAGCCTGGATTTTCTTTTTTCAGCTGAGCATCCTTCTCCTGCCCTTGCGCCTTCTTCAGCCGCTCGTCGTTGCACATCGCGCAGGGGCACTCCTGGCGAAGGTAAGAAAAGTCGTAATGGCTGGCATGATCGTCCGCCCACACGATGTCGATGCCCGCACCAGACGACACGTGCACCTTGACCTTGGCTGGTTTTCTTCGCGCATCGATGGGAATGGGCATGATTCGGGCGGGCTACTCCTTGGCCAGTGACGGCACGCTGATGCGCGCGAGGCGGCCATGTTCCAGTTCCACGCGGCGATCCGCGAGATTTCCGATGGCCTGGGAGTGCGTCACCACCAGAATGGTGTGTCCGGATTCGTGCAACTCGTGCAACAGCTTCAGCACCACCGCTTCGTTGGCTTCATCGAGATTTCCGGTGGGTTCATCCGCGAGCAGCACTTTGGGCTGGTTGATCAGCGCGCGCGCAATGGCCACGCGCTGCTGCTCGCCGCCGGAAAGCTCGGCGGGCAGATGCTCGAGGCGATCGCCGAGGCCCACGCGAACCAGCGCCGCCGCGGCATCTTTCTCATCCGTGATGCTGTGAAAATATTGTGCCAGCATCACGTTCTCCACGGCCGTCAGGTAGGGGACCAGATGAAATTGCTGGAACACGAAGCCGATTTTATCGGCGCGGTAGCGCGTTAATTCGCGTTCGCCCATCGTTCCGATTTCCAGGCCATCCACCGTCACGCGCCCGCCGGTGGGATGATCGAGCCCGCCCAAAATATTAATCAGGGTGGTTTTGCCCGAGCCCGACGGGCCCATGATGGCGATCCACTCGCCGGACTGCACGTCGAAGCTCACGCGGTCCAGCGCGCACACGTCGCCAAACCGTTTTTCGAGCTGCTCGACCTGCACCAGCGCCGCCATCATTCTCCCTTCAAAATTTCCGCCGGACGCACCCGGCCCAGCAGCCGCAGCGGTAAAGCTCCGGCCAGCGCCACGGCGATCGTCAGCAAAAGAGTAATCGGCAAAACTTCCAACCGCGCGGAAATGACCACGCCGAAAATCCGCTGGCCAATCCAGCGGGCCAGGATCACGCCCAGCAGAAATCCCAGCAGGCCGCCCAGCGCGCCGAGCGTTCCCGATTCCGCGAGAAACAAACTCATGATCCGCGGAACCGTTCCGCCGAGCGCTTTCATGAGTCCAACATCGCGGCGGCGCTCCATAGCCAGCGCGGCCATCGAAGCCAGAACGCCGAGCATGCACAGAATCAGGATCAGCGCGATGGTCCAGAAAATCAGCCCACGAATTCTACCCAGAATTGTGCCTTCCGCGGCGGCAATCTGCCGCACCGGACGCACATCGAGGCCCGCCAGCTGATCGGCAAGCTTGCGCGTCACGGACTCGATTTCGGTGGGCGTGCCCGCCACGCTCAATTGCACCAGGCTCACGCGGCCCGGCAGGCCGGCAACGGTCTGCGCCACATCCAGATTGGTCAGGATCTGATAATCCTCGGCCGCGCCGGTGGTAACGATACCGGCGACGGTCAGCGAAATGGTGCGATCGCCGGAACGCAGCTGCACGGAGCTTCCCGGCGCAAGGTTCAGCTGGCGGGCCGCGGTAAAACCAACCAGGCAATGCTCGCGATCTTCGCGCGAAGTGACCCAGCCGCCTTCCAGCTTCCACCAGGAATTCATTTTGGCAACCTGGTCAAACCAGGTTCCCGCCAGAATCACAGGTTGTGTCCCGGAAGCTGCCGCGACATAGAGATACGGAGCCGTGGCTGCGATCTGGGGCAGGTGCAGGGAGGCGATGCGATCCATCACCGCCGCGTCCGCAAGCGGCGCTTCACTGCCGCCCGAGGCGGGCGGAGCGATCACAACATTTGCGCCCAGCGTGCGAAATTCCTGAGTGAGTTTTCTTTCGGCGTCCAGATTTACATTGAGCAGGGCGGAGCACACTGCGGCGCCGCTGGTCAGTGCGATGAGCGCGACTGCCAGGCGCCCGCGGCTGGCGCCCAGCAATTTCCATAATATCCGGAGAAACATCGAGCGCCTCGGCACGCCTTTACTCTCCCCGCAGTACGGGAGCAGGATCGACGCGCGAGGCACGCCCAAGCGGGAGCAGACTTCCCAGCAGCGCCACGACCGCCGCCAGGACCAGAACAATCGGAAACAGAATCCAGCGCAGCGCGGGCGCCACACCGAAAATTCCCACGCCCAGAGCGCGCGCCAGCACAATGCCCAGGACAAATCCCAAAACGCCGCCGACCACCGCTAGAAATAATTGTTCGGCGACAAAAAAGGAGCTGACCGCGCGGCGGCTGGCGCCCAGCGCTTTCATCAACCCGATTTCCGAGCGCCGCTCGAGAACCGTGGTAGCGGATGTCGCGCCCACGGCCAGCGCCGCGGCGAACAACGCTGCAATGGTCACGATCCACATCAGGCCGCTGACGCGCGTAAGGATGCGCCCTTCGCCCTCAGCCACCTGGCGGATGGCTCGGACTTCCACTCCGGGCAATTGCTGCTGAATCTGGTGCGAGATCGAGGAAATATACGGGCTGCAATACCAGCGGTCGTATTCCACGGCGGTCATGGTGGCCGGATCGCGCTCGGAAAAAGAGTCGGCAGGTTTGGTCAGAGCGCTCACCAGCAGGCGACGGTATTGCCCGGGGCGCCCGGCGAGATCCTGCGCAATCGGCAGCGGCGCGAGCAGCGCATTGTCCTCGCGGCCCCCGGTGGAAACCGTTCCGGTAATGGTCAGCGTGCGCGAGCGGCCGCCGGCATCGATTTTCACGATACTCCCGGTATGCAGATTCAATCGCTGCGCGAGCGAAGATCCGGCCACGGCTTCGTCCGCGGCATCCGAGAACCATCGTCCATCGATATGCCACCACGAATCGGTCGCGGAAATTCCGGTCGGAAAAGGTGGGCCGCCATCCGGAACCGGCACGGCATGGCTGTACCACGTGCCGATCAGTTGCTCGGGAGAATTTCCGGAAGCGGCGGGCTTCACATCGGGTGTCGCGCTGGGTAAAGCGCCGGCTGCGGAGATACTTACAGGTACGTCCAGGAACGGCGCGAAACCGACGACGTTATTCCGCCAGAAGATCGTCTTCAGTTTTCCCAGATCGCTTTCCGGAAGATACGCTCCGGAATCAACCGGCCGGTAATCCACGCCGCCAATTTCCAGCGGCAGCGAGTCCGAAGCAGGAGTGACCAGCAAATTCGCGCCGAGGGAGCGGAATTCGCGCGCCAGGCGGTCTCCCACGTCCAGCGCGACGGTCAACGTGGCCGTGGCCACGGCCATGCCCAGCGCGAGCGCCGCCGCCGTGAGGATCTTGCGGCGCGGCTTTCGCGTGAACGAGTCGCTGACAATTCGGAAGAACATGATGTCGATTTTCGTGGGACAGGCTTCAGCCTGTCTAGTTTAAATGCCGATAGAACCTAAATCTAAACCCGACAGGTTGAACAGGTTGCGGAAAAACTACATCTTTTTGGCATTCTGAGCGAAGCGAAGAATCTCTCTTCGATCTAAGTGCAAGCAAAAGAACAAAGAGGGATTCTTCGCTCCGCTCAGAATGACAACGTTTTGAGTTTTTCCACAGTCTGTGAAGCCTGTCCTACTCGATTTATTTCGAAACCCGGCTGCGTGCTTCCGCGAGCGTCGATACGTCAATCACCAGCGCGCCATTATCCATGCGGGAGGGCACGCCGACCGGATTGCATCCGCCGGCTTGGCCGATCGTCGGAACATAAATGGCCGAGGCGCAATTCCGGCAGACCACGTTCGAACCATCCTGGCGGTAACCGGCCGTGCCGCAAATCAGGCAGGCATCCAGAGCCGTGCCCCAGCTGCCATTGGGCTTGCGAATCACCAGAAATCGCACGCTGGTTCCGGCGGCGTCCACGCTGTAAATGTGCAGATTGGCGTCGCTGATTTCAGCGAGGGGAATGTGCACAGAGCCGTTGTCAGATTGAATCGATCGCGCCTCGGTCGTGGCCGTTACGCGCGTGTAGGCGAATTCCGCCGCCAGAATCAGAATTACCGCGGTGCAGGTAAAGGCCGAGGCAAATGCCCAGCGGCGCTGCTTTCTGCTTTCCCATTCGATTCGACGGCGTTCGGCGGCGTCGGCCGAGACTTCGGTTGGGTTCGCGCGCGACACCATCCACTCGCGCAGCACCAGCAACGCCGCGGCGCCCAAAATCACGGTGAAAAAGAAAAATTCATTACGGACGATTGGCCCGACGTAGGCCATCTCCACGCGGCTCGAGGGCAGCCACATGGCTTCGCTCAGTTCGTGAATTCCGGTCAGCGCCAGTTGAATCGCGACGATGATCAAAATCGTGCTGGTGGACGCAAAAAACTTGCCCAGGGAAATTTTCAGTGTGCCCTGGAAGAAGAAAACTCCGACCGCCACCGCCACGCCCAGCCCGAGGAGCGTGCCGATCCAGACCGCCAGGCCCTCCGTGGAAAGCTCCACCGCTCGCAGGATCAGCGCCAGTTCCGCGCCCTCGCGAACCACCATGAGAAACACGAAGGTCGCCAGGCCGAATCCCGCCGACAAATCGGATTTGGCCGCGTGCTTCTCCACGCGAGCCTCAATCTCCTTTTTCAAATGCCGCGCCGCGCGGTTCATCCATACGATCATGGTGACCACGAACACGGCGGCCACCAGCAGCAGCGCGCCCTCAAATCCATCCTCGCTGACTTTCCAGCGATCCAGGGCGATTGCGATCGCCAGGCTCGATGCCACTGCCGCAACCACTCCTCCCCAGACCCAGCGGGCCAGCACCGCCCTTCCGGTGCGATTCAGATACACCAGGACAATACCGACGACGAGCGCGGCTTCCACGCCTTCACGAAGTGCGATAAGGAAAGCAGACAGCATGAGCAGTCCTGAAAAACCCCCTTGCCAAGGTTGCCGCGTTCAGCGAAGAGTGCAGCATCCGGCGGGATGCCGACACCCGGACCGGAAATCTTGGTGGATCCCTCTAGTTGCAACTCATTCGCAACTGGAAGTTCTAGTGTACACGCGCCGATTCGTCCCGGTCAAGGATGCCTTAATTGAATTCTCCGGTTGGCAATGCGAAATTCCGGCCGTCGTGTGCTTCCCCAGACGGTAGAATAAGCATCTACATGATTTTAGCTATGATTCAGCCCCGATGTCACCTGGCAAATCGCTCTCGTACCGGCGGGGTTAGCCCGCTGGCGCGCCGCATGGTGGCGGTTGCCGGAGCGGGGCTGCTCCTGGCCGTCACTGCCTGGCCACAATCGGGCGGCCGTTCGCCGGCTGCGAAGTCCGCGGCGTCCGCGCCGGGCTCAACACAGAACTCCTCACCGCTTCCGGCACCGGACAAGGGCCGGGCACGCAAGGCCTACGAAACCGGCCGGCGCGCTGAGCAAGGCGGCGACTGGAAAGCCGAATTTGCAGCTTACAGCGAAGCTGCGACCTACGATCCGTCCAATCGCGAATATCGCATGCTGCGGGAGCACGCCCGGTTCCAGGTGATTCAATCGCTGGTGGATCGCGCCGAGCGGCAGGCCATTGCGGGCGACGTTTCCGGCGCGCGCGCCCTGCTGACCGAAGCGCTGAGTATTGATCCCAACTACGTAGTGGCGCGGGAAAGGCTGGCCGAGCTCACGCCGCAGCCGGTGGAAGTGGAACCTGCCAGGGGCCCGCGGCTTGGCGGCTTGCCGCGATTGAACCTGGCCGCCGGAACGCACGCCTTTGACTATCGCGGCACGACGCGCGGCGCGTACGAAGAGCTCGGCCGGCAATTCGGCGTGAAAATGGTTTTTGACGGCGACCTGGTGGACCGGTCGCTGCGCTTTCAGGTCCCGGCGCTGGATTTCGACACGGCTGTGATGGTGCTGGCGCGGCAGACGCGAACCTTTACGCGCGTGGTGGATTCGCAAACGATGTTCGTCACCGAGGACACGGCGCAGAAGCAGCGCGACTACACGCTGGAAGTGGAGAAACAGCTTCCCCTTCCGGCCTCCGTCACCACCGACGAAATGAACGAAACCGTGCGCATGATCCGCGAGATGACCGGCATCACCCGCACCCAGCTGAACACCGCCACGCGCACGCTGACCGTGCGCAGCAACGAGCAGAACGTGGCGCTGGCGCAGACGCTGCTGCAGCAGATCGAGCAGCCGCGCGGCGAGCTAATGCTGGACATCGAGATTCTGGAAGTGAACCGCACCGGCGCGACACAACTGGGAATCACCCCGCCCACCTCCGGCAGCGTCTTCATGCTGTCGCTGCCCGAAGTGCAGCAATTGCGCGCGGCGCAGAACAGCGGAACCTTGATCCAGGTGCTGCAATCGGTTTTTGGAAGCAGCGCAGTCAGCTCCGCCACGGGTTCGGCGCTTCCCGCTTTGATCGCCTTCGGCGGCGGAAAAACAATTTTTCTGGCCACCATGCCCAGCGTGTCCGCGAATTTTGGCACGGCGCTTAGCACCGTGCGCAGCGCCCGGCGCATCCTGCTGCGCGCGCAGGACGGCAAGCCCGCCACGTTTTTTGTCGGCGACCGCTATCCGATCGATCTCGGATTGCTCTCATCGGATTTGAATTCCTCCTCGACCGCGCTGGCAGCGGCCGTACAGGCGCTGGCCTCCGGCGCCACGCTGCCGCGGACCGACTACGCTACGGGAGTTTTGCCGGTGTCGGTGGCTGTTGCGGATTTTAATAAGGACGGCAACCCCGATATCGTAGCCGCCAACAAAACCGATGGGACGCTCTCCATCCTTTTCGGCAACGGCGATGGCACGTTTCAGACGCAGACTACCATCACCATTCCGGTGGGCACGACGGCCGCCGCCAACCCTTCCGCTGTGGCTACCGGCGACTTCAATGGAGACGGAAATCAGGATATCGCTGTCGCCGACATGACCAATGACCGCGTGCTGATTCTGCTCGGCAATGGGGACGGCACGTTCCAGGCGCCCGTGGCCTATCCCACGGGGAGCAATCCGGTTGCCTTGCTAGCTCAAGATTTCGACGGCGAGGGGCAGCCCGACCTGGCCGTGGTGAATCGCGGCGATGGAACAACGCCCGGCTCGGTTTCGATCCTGATTGGCGATAAGGTAAATAATATTCAGAATGGAATCTTCGGCGCGAAGATCGACTACCCTGTGGGCGTTGCGCCGTCGGCGATCGCTGCGGGCACGCTGATCACCAATGGATTTACGAGCCTCGCCGTCACCAACACGGGCGACAACACGGTTTCCATTCTTCTCGGGAACGGCTCGGGCACTCTTCCTGACGGCACGTTCAGCGTTCCGGCCGCTCCCGCGCCGGCAGCCTTCGCCACCGGCGCAAGCCCGGCGGGCGTGGCGATTGCGGATTTCAACAATGACGGCAAGCCTGACCTGGCAGTTACCTACGCCACCGACACTGCCGGCAATTCGGTTTCGATTCTGCTGGGAAACGGTGACGGCACCTTCGCCACGGCCAATAATTTTGCGGCGGGCTCCGGACCGGTGGGAATCGTGGCCGCGGCGTTTGCCGGGAGCAACATCGATCTGGCCGTGGCCGATGAAACCGGAAACAATGTGGACGTGCTGGTCGGCAACGGCGACGGAACGTTTGCCACGCCGATTTCCCTGCCCACGGGCAACGGTCCGGCGGCGCTGGCCGCGGCGGATCTGAACAATGACACGACGCTCGACCTGGTCACCGCGGATAGCGCGGCGAATTCCGTCACGGTCACGCTCAACACATTGCAGTCCGGCCTCGGCAGTTCAGGCGGCAACGGGCAGGTGGGGTATCCCTCGGCGGAATACGAAGACCTGGGCGTAAAAATCAAAGCCACGCCGCGCCTGCACGCCGGCGACGAGGTGACGCTGCAGCTGCAATTTGACCTGAAAAATCTGACCGGCACGAGCATCAATGGCATTCCGATTCTGAGCAATCGCAACATCGAGCAGACCATCCGCCTGCGCGAAGACGAAACTTCCGTACTTTCCGGACTTCTGCAGTCCCACTCCATCAAAGGCTCGAGCGGATTGCCGTGGTCTTCGATCGCGCCCGGCGTGGGCCTTTTGACCGGCGAGGATACGTCCAACGCGCAGAGCACTGAATTGCTGATTCTGGTCACACCGCGCGCTCTGCGACTTCCGCCGCGAAACGCTCCCGCGGTGTATGCGGGACGACGGCGAGCCGTCGACGCCGCCACCCGCTCCTCAACAGGGCCCGCCGCAACCGCCACCTCCCGACGCGCAGCAAATTCCCGGCCCGCCGCCCGGCCGCGGAGGGTTCGGCTCCGGATTCCCGCCCGGCCAGGGGCCTGGAGCAAATCCTCAGCAGCAGCAATATCCGCAGCCGCAACAGCGGCTCCTGACCCGAACCAGCGGTAAAGGCTTCTGATTTTTTGTAAATCGGGACCGAGAATTTCAAACTAAATATCTCTGATGGAAGTTCTGCCACTAAATTGGCGGGTGCCCAGTCCTTGACGCTTTTCAAGGGTGGGGCTCGGTTTGATTCGCTGTGTCAGGGCGAGGAGGACTTGAAAAGAGCCCACCCTTGCGCAAACCGCAAGGATGGGGCACTCGAAAATTTCCTTGGCAACTTTTGTCGGAAGACGACGGCCGCTAGCCGTTCTGCAAACTATCCAGTCGCGGCGGCATGTTCAAAAACGCGTGCATCACGTGCCAGAACTGCTGGCGATTAATCCCCAGCGCCAGGGCATGAGCCGCTCCGGGGAGGATAATGAACTGGCGATCGTTCACCGGTAGTTGCTTGTAAAAATTCATCAGGTCCACTTCCGTGGCGATCCCGTCGTATTCGCCGCGCACCAGCAGCACCGGCACCTTCACCTTCAGCGGATCGACCAGCGGCAGATTCGCGGTCATGTCGAGATAGGTTCCGGTCGGCACATCGTTACCGTATTTCATTTCCACGTCCGCCAGCGCTTCGCCGACGGCCGCTTCGGTGGTGCCCGGCTTGTCCCGCGTGAAGATGCTGCGGATCATGTCGCGATCGCGCGGGCGGCGATTGTGCGTGCGGTAGAAGTCCACCTGCTTGGCGCGATCCTTGAGCGTGGGCGAGCCTTCGCCCGTGTAGGTGAATGCGGCGAGCATGAGGCGGTCCACCAGTTCCGGCTGAGCCACGGCAAACGCGCCCGCGCGCAGTGCGCCGGACGATTCGCCGAAGACGTGAAATTTCTTCTGCCCGGTCTCGCGCGCCACCACCGGCAGCGCAACTTTCAGATCCTCGACGCCGTCGGCGATATTCGAATTGCCCTCGCCGCGTGAAGATTTTCCGTAACCCGAGAAATCCATGGTCCACACGTCGTAACCGAATCGCGCGAACGCATCCATCATCGAATATTCGCCGTGTCCGGGAACGGTCAGGTCAAATCCTGCCGAAGATGTGGAGGAGCCGTGCACCAGGAACAGCACCGGCAAGGCCGGCTTGCCCGCTTGCGGAGCGCCGGCGCGCTTGCGGTACATGTAGAGCTTCACGTCGCCCTTCTGCGCCCAATATTCCTTGCTCCAGATTTTTTCTCCGGAGCCACTCTTTTCCATTTGCCCGCTCCTGGGTGCCGCGAAAGCGTCCGAAGCTGCGCCGGAAAGCGCGAGCCCGCCGGCAATCATGGGGGCCGCGCTCTGCAAAAATTGGCGGCGAGATGCATTGCGTTCCGACTTGGACATGGCTATCTCCCTGATCGTGTTTCTCGTGAATGAGAATACGATACTCCTTCCGCCAAGGATTTCACAATATCCTTCGGCAAGATCGATGTCGCAGCGCATCCCGGCTACGATGGGGAATAAAGTGCATCACCACTCGGGAGGTTTTACTGGTCCTCCTCACATGAGGTTTGAGGTTTGAGGTTTGAGGTTTGAGGTTTGAGGTTTGAGGTTTGAGGTTTTTAGCTTTCGGAGGGCCGGGCTTTAGCCCGGCCGTTTCCGCTCCGAGGTTCCGCGGGCTTTAGCCCCTGAAGCTTCAAGGACCCAGGCCCAAGTGCCAGGCGCAAACCCGAAATACGGATTGACTTCCATTTCCCGGATGCGATGTAGTAGCACAATCGATTTCGATTCGATCGTAAAAAACTGAAGACAGGCGGACCCAAACATGAAGCTACGCGTTTCTCTCGTAACGATCTCACTGCTCGCCGCGCTCGTCGCCGGCGGCGAATTTTTCCCAGCCCGCGCGCAAAGCGCCTCCGAAAATCCACCGCCCGCGATTCCGACCTTTCCTACAGATAACATCGGGCGCGAAGGCCATTTCTATGTCGGAGGCCACTACGAAGGCCGCCCCGGAAGCGAAATCATGTTTGGCGCCATGTACGTGGAGGTGATGGTCCCGAAAAAGATTCGCCATCCGTATCCCGTGATTTTCATCTGCGGCGGCGCGGGACAAACTGCGGTGACGGTGCTGCAGACGCCGGATGGACGGCCGGGCTGGGCGTATGACTTCCTGAATCAAGGCTACACCGTGTACGTGATGGACTTATCCCGGACGCGGCCGATCGCTGTATGTTCCAAATTCGCCAACGGAAGGAAAAATCTGACTCCGCCACGCACTTCGCCCGCTGATGGAGGAAGTCTGGTCCGGTGGGCGTCCGCCGTCGACTCCGCAGAGCACCTGGCCGCAATACTCCAAGCAAACCGCAGTGGCCGGGCGACGGACCCAACCAGGAAAATGGGCGACCCGATTTTTGACCAGTTCGCCAAAACGGAAATTCGCGGTGGTCCTCGGCGGAAGGCGTGGAGAAATACACGACGGACGCGCTCGTCGAACTGGTCGATCGCATTGGACAGCCCGTCATCTCTGCTGCTGCATTCCGGCGTTTCAACCTCCGGCTGGGAACTCGCTGATGCGCGGCCGAAAATGATCAAGGGAATTGTCGCCGCTGAACCCGTCGCTCCACCAATCGAAAACGCGGAGAGAGGCTCGACCGGACCCGGACGCTTGTGGGGCCTCACGAATCTTCCCGTGCACTACGATCCGCCGGCTCAAAACGCATCGGATCTGCAGACGGTTCGCCAGGACAAGGCAGACGGTCCGGACCTGATTCCCTGCTGGGTTCAGAAAGAGCCGGCGCGCAAACTCGTCAATCTGGTGGGCATTCCCGTGCTGGATGTTTCAGGAGAAGCCAGCTATCACCGGCCCGTATTCGCACTGCATCGCCAAATGGCTGAATCAGGCGGGCGTGAAGACCACCTACGTGAATCTGGAAGACGTCGGCCTGCGCGGCAACGGCCACATCATGATGGCCGAGAAAAACAGCGCGGCGATTGCCAAGTACCTGCAGAGCTGGATCGATAAGAACGTGCACTGAAGGTGCACGCCAGATATCAGCTCAACGGATGACGCCATCGCAGACCGGGGAATCGCGCATAGTCCCGGTCTGCGGTGATCCACTCCGCTCCAGATTCGATGGCCAGCGCGGCGAAATAGGCGTCGCTGACCAGGTTTCCCTTCGTCCCGGCCGCCCGGCACAGTCTTCTGAAAATCCCCCAGTGCTTGTCTCCAGGGGACACCAGCATGCAAGTCGCGTGCTCGCGTAAGGAGTCGACGAACTGAAGTGCAACGTCGAGTGGAGTCGGTAGTGCGAAAATCCTCGGGTTCGTCACGATTCGAACGACACCACTCAAAACCAGATCGGACAATCCCCCAGAATTGCTCCGGAGTCAAGCACGCCATCCAGCCAGTTCCGGTACGTGAAATGGTCTTCCGCATCGGGACGATGCGCAAAGACCAGCACATTAACGTCGAGCAGGAACATCAATCCCATCCATGATGTCGAGCAGAGCCGACGTGTCGCTCAGGTCGACTCCCGGCAGTACCCCGCCCTCTCCGTAGGTGATGATCTTAAATTTCTTTCGCGGGGGCATTGCGGCGCGGCTTGGACAAGGATTCGCGTAAGGCATTGGCGATCACCTCGGTGAGCGTGGATTCCGCCTCCAGAGCGGCCTTTTTTGCCTGGAGGATAAGGTCATCAGGCAGATTGATGGTTGTCCTCATATGCTTAAGCATATCACAAAGCGTCGGTGGAGGCCGCGTTTTTCGATCCAGAAAACGCCTCATCGACTTGCGACCTATAACGGATTGCGCTGCCAGTTGGCGTAGTTGATCGCCTGCACCGAAAAATTGGCGGTCTGCAGTCGAAACGCGAAGCTCAGCAAATGCACCAGGCCGCAGATCACCAGGGCGCTCTCAAACCGGTGCTCTTGCATGCGCTGCAGCCATAGCTCTTCGCGCCGGGCGTGCACGTCCAGAATCTGCCAGTTGGCAAACGCAACCGTGGGCGGTGTGCCGATCATATTCGGCTCGCTCGAATTGGGAGGAATTCCAAACTGCACGCGCTCCCCCCGCGCCGGATCGATATCCAGGTAGCGCCCGAATCCCAATTCCTCCCGCGCGATCGTTTCCGCAATCGTCGGTCCCAGGCCGGACGCCTCTTCAAAAATGAAATCGATTCCCTCGGAGAGGATTAATTTATTGAGCAGAGCGACGTACACCGGATCGTGGACGTTTCCGACTCGCTTCTCGGCGCCCTGCACCACGTGAAGCGTCGCCAGGACTGTGACGCGTGGATTCATTCGCACACTCCAAGCTTAGCGGATTCGGGGCCGTAACTGAAAAGTGGCACAGGCTTCAGCCTGTGGATTTTAGTCCTTGCGACGACTAACCCCCACAGTAAGCGTCCGGTTATGACCGTCTAGACGAAGTGTGGTTAAGTGGGGATGATGCCCGAAGTGGGCAGTAGCGATGGTGTCCACTTGGGGGGATAGGTGGACACTTCGGATCGGATGGCTGGTCAGCAAGAACCGACACGACGGCGGTGGGCGGTAGCGGAGAAACGGCGGATCGTCGAACAGACGTTGGTGGAGGGCGGATCGGTAGCGCGCGTGGCGCGGGCGCATGGGGTGAACGCCAACCAGGTGTTTCAGTGGCGCAGGCAGTACCACCGAGGATTGCTGGGCGCGGGAAACACAGTGGCGGTGAGTTTACTTCCGGTTCGTGTGACGGAAGCGGTGGCCAGCGAAGCGGTGCGGTCCGCCGGTGAACCGAGACGCCGGACGGCATTGGGAATGATCCAGGTCGAACTCCCCAAGGGACAAGTCCGAATCACTGGCAGCATCGATATGGAATCGTTGCGTGTGGTGCTGGAGTGTTTGCTGGGATGATCGGATTGACGGCAAGGACGCAGATCTGGATCGTGGCGGGCGTGACGGATATGCGGCGCGGATTCACGGGGCTCGCTGGGATGGTGCAGACGACGCTGGAGCAGAGTCCGTTTTCCGGTCACGTGTTTGTGTTTCGCGGCAAGCGCGGCGATCTGATCAAACTGCTGTGGTGGGACGGTGACGGGCTGTGTTTGTTCGCCAAGCGACTGGAGCGCGGGCGGTTCATCTGGCCACAGGCCACCAGTGGCACGGTTTCGCTCACGCAAGCGCAGCTGTCAATGCTGCTGGAAGGAATCGATTGGCGGCGACCGGTGCGCAGTTACGCGCCGCAGATGGCGGTGTGAGCGAAAAAGTTTTTATTTTCCCGCGCATTTTTATTTTGCTGTAACGAAAGTCTGCTAGATTCACGGCAATGGCTGCCGCGGATCACACGCTCCCCGATCTCGACGCACTTCATCCCAGCGAATTAAAAGCACTGATTCTCTCGCAGCACGAACAGTTGTTGTCGCGTGACAATGAGATCGAACACTTGAAGCTGCTGATTGCCAAGCTGCGAAGGATGCAGTTCGGGCGTTCGTCGGAGAAGCTAGATCGTCAGATCGAGCAACTGGAGTTGCGGCTAGACGAGTTGCAGGCGACGCAAACTGAGAACACAGCGGCTTCGCACTCGCCGGCCGGGGTTGCGCCGGTTGCAAGCGTCGCGACGAAACCCGTTCAGGGTAAAGCAACACGCAAGCCGCTGCCCGAACACTTGCCGCGTGAAGTGCACAAGTATCCGCCCAAGCAGCAGGCTTGTCCGGACTGCGGCGGCACGCTGAAACCTCTGGGTGAAGACGTTTCGGAAATTCTGGAATACGTGCCGGCGCGATTCAAAGTGATCCGGCAAGTGCGGCCCAAACTGGCCTGCGCGTGCTGCGAACGCATCGTGCAAGCCCAAGCGCCAAGCCGTCCCATCGAGCGCGGTGTGGCCGGACCAGGGCTCTTGGCGCATGTGCTGGTCTCGAAATATTGCGATCACTTGCCGCTGTATCGCCAGTCGGAGATTTACGCGCGGGAAGGAGTGGATCTGGAACGCTCGACGCTGGCGGACTGGGTGGGAGGCACGAGCGCGTTGCTTGCGCCGCTGGTAGGAGCGTTGCGGCGTCACGTGCTGAGCGCGGCGAAGCTGCACGCCGACGACACGCCGGTTCCGGTGCTGGCGCCGGGAAATGGAAAAACAAAAACCGGACGGCTCTGGACGTATGTGCGCGACGACCGTCCCGCGGGAAACGCCACACCGGCGGCGGTGTGGTTCGCCTACTCACCGGATCGCAAGGGCGAACATCCGCAAGCACACCTCGGCAATTTTACAGGCACGCTGCAGGCCGATGGGTACGCGGGATTCGACGCGGTGTACGAAACCGGGCGCATTCAGGAAGCGGCCTGCTGGGCGCATGTGCGCAGAAAGTTTTACGACCTGCACGTCGCTCATCGCTCGCCGGTCGCAGCCGAAGCCATCGAACGCATCGCCGGGCTGTATGCGATCGAAAAAGAAATTCGCGGCCACGCGGCGGAACAACGAAGAGAGGTCCGCGACGCGCGGGCCAGGCCGTTACTGGACTCGCTGAAACAATGGCTGGAAGAGACGCTAGGAAAACTATCGCGAAAATCCGACACGGCGATGGCGGTACGTTACGCACTGTCGCGTTGGGACGCGCTCGTGCGCTACTGCGACGACGGCCGCATCGAAATCGACAACAACGCAGCCGAACGCTCCCTGCGCACGGTCGCACTAGGCCGCAAAAACTACTTGTTCGCAGGCTCCGATGCCGGCGGCGAACGCGCCGCCGCGATCTACAGCCTGATCGGCACCGCCAAACTCAACGACCTCGATCCGGAAGCCTATCTCCGCAACGTGCTGTCCCGCATCGCCGATCACCCCATCAACCGCATCGAGGAACTCCTGCCGTGGAACGTCACGCAAGAATTCGCCATGGCCTCCACCACCGCCGCTTAACAAACCTTGCTTCTTGTCAACACGGTTAGGTTCGGACGCTTACGTATGAAGTGAAGGACGCGAACTTCTGTATCTTTACGCATCGCTAATCCGTCGGCGGTATTAACTACGGCCCTATTGAATTCCGGATCTTCTGATTGCAAGACCATCGGTCGATCAATCCGGCACAGTCCCGATGCAGCCTGATTATACCGTTAGGTTGGGGTAGCTAACTTTAGATCTTAAAGATTTGAAGGGAAATCCAAACTGACCGCTTAGCCCAAGAGTCAGATTACTTCATTTTGACACTAATTCTAGATTCGCCGCCGGGAAGCGACTGTTCTCCCTTTTGTTGTTAACAAACCATGAACAGACGGCTATCTTAGTCCCGTTTTCGTTTTCAATGAAGTTGACGGCCATGTCCGGGCCGCCCGATCTTAGTCTAACGATATCGTTCGCTTTAATTTCGCTCATTTAAGTTACTCCATTCAAAGAGGTTAATCGTGTCAAATTTAACAGGATTAAAGGTGGGAGATGTAGTGTATCGGAAAGGCGGAAGCCCGGATATGACAGTTAAGGCCATTGTTAGCGATCAATTAACGGCTATATGGTTTGAAGGGGACGAATTGAAGGAAATAGCACTTCCGGTAGACCGTTTCGAGTTAAAAAGTTCAAACTGACCCATTACCCATTCCCCGCACTGATTGCTTCCCCCAGTCAGCACGCGTATCATGGAAAGTTCATGCGTGTCATCGGATCAGGCCGCCCAGCACGCCTCCTCTCGACCTGCAAGCGCGTGATGCTTGCGTTGCTTCTCGTGTTTTCTCTCGTAGCGGTCGCGTCAGCCGCCGATCCCGAAATTTTCCCACTCTCCCAAGTTCAGCCCGGAATGAAGGGCGAGGCCTACACGATTTTTGCCGGCGACCAGATTGAGAAGTTCGACCTGGTGGTCATCGGCGTGATGCCCAACTTCCTGGCGCCCCAGCGAATCGATCATTCTGGTGCAGCTGGTAGGCGCGAAGGTGGAGCACACCGGTGTGGTTGCCGGCATGAGCGGCAGCCCGGTCTACATCGACGGAAAGCTGGCCGGGGCGCTCTCCCTGAAACTCGGCCAATTCAGCAAAGAGCCGCTGGCGGGCGTTACTCCGATCGAAAATATTTTGAGCCTGCCGAAGGGGCCGTCCGGTGGGGCTACGATGCGCGCCGCGGCCGCTTCTGCATCGAATGAGCTTCCGTCGTCGCAGATGGAAGCG
The DNA here is from genome assembly GCA_963774805.1 of uncultured Acidobacteriota bacterium. Lineage (GTDB taxonomy): Bacteria > Acidobacteriota > Terriglobia > Acidiferrales > UBA7541 > Palsa-360. The sequence goes on along the minus strand of CAVZGK010000011.1, from coordinate 111,017 downwards.
CGCCTGGAAATCCCTTCCGACTGGGCTGCGCGCGCCGGAGTATCCGGCGGCAGCTTTCTGACGCCGATCGATTCCCCGCTGGTTTTTTCCGGATTCAGCGCTGCGGCCATTCGCCAATTTGAAAAGGAATTCGCGCCCTACGGAATGGCCGCAACGCAGGGCGGAACCGCCGAGGCCCGCGCGGATGATGCCCAGATTCGTCCCGGAGACATGGTCAGCGCGGTCTTGCTGGAAGGCGATCTATCGCTGAACGCCTCGTGCACCGTGACGGCAATCGTTGACGGGCGCGTTTACGTTTGCGGGCATCCCCTGTTCGGCTTCGGTCCCGTGAAAATTCCCATGGCGCGCGGGCGAGTGCTGACAACGCTCAGCTCGGACCTGGAATCCACAAAAATTGTGAACGTCGGCGGCACGATCGGCTCCTTCAGCCAGGATCGCGTGACGGCGGTGGTGGGCAGCCTGGGCGCCGCCCCCAGCCTGATTCCCATCGATATGACCGTGGCCACGCCAGACGGCGACAGGCATCTTTCGTTCCGCATGATGTCCAATCCCAAGCTCACGCCGATTCTGATGGGCATTGCGGCGCTCAACGGCCTGATCCAGAGCAGCGTCTACGGCGAAGGAACCACGCTGCACCTGACCGGCGCCATCGACATCGCAGGACACTCCAGCGTCACGCTGGACAATCTGTTTCCGCCCACCGATTCCTTCCTGCCGGACGGCGTGCCGGTAGCCGGCGCGGTGCAGAATTTATTTCAGCGGATTTTCTCCAATCCATATGAGAACGCCAACATCGAACGCGTGACGCTGCGCATGGAAGCCATGCCCGATCGCCGGCAGACGACCATCGAAGGCGCCTGGCTCGATAAATCGGAAGCCGAGCCCGGCGACACGGTCAACGGTAAGGTACAGTTGCGGCCCTATCGCGGCTCGCCCGTAATTCGCGACGTGCCGATCACGATTCCGCAGCAGGCCGTGCGCGGCACGAACATGCAGATTCTGGCCAGCGATTCGGGCACGCTGAACCGCATGAGCGTGCGTCTCCGGTTCGCAGGGACGCCTGGAGAATCTCGAGCAGCTCATTTCCGTGCTTGAATCGCGAACGCCGCAACAACCGGCTGTACGTCACGCTGCTCGGATCCGTCGCCGACCATGGTGGTGCAGGACAAGGTGATGCCGAACGTGCCCGCGTCGCAGATCAATCTTCTGGACCAGCGCGGCGGTCCGGCGAGTTCGCTGGTGGTGCGAGAATCCGCGGCCGGAGAATGGTCCGTGCCGCTCGATCAGATCGTTCGGGATCGACGTCCATCACGATTCGAATTAAGTAAGCGCCGGGCGGCGTGCCTGCCGCCCCGTCCTCAGGAGTCTCATGCGTAACTCGATTTTCACGATTGGCAATCGGCGCGCTTGCGGTGCTCGCAGGACTCGCCCGGCCGCCAGCGTTCCTGTTGCTGGCCGCCGCGATTGCTCTCCGTTGCGGTTCCCGCGCTGGCCGAACACACGCGCTGGTGGCGGCAATCCTCCTTCGAAGAATTCGACAAAGGAACCGCCAAAGGCGTGGCGCTGCGCAGCGACGGCAAAATGTTCCTGGCGCCTCGCTTCGCCGAATTTGCCGACGCCAATCTCGCCTATCTCCTGACAATTCGCGCCGACTCGAAAGGAAATCTGTACGCCGCGGGCGGCTCGAACGCCAAAGTGCTGCGCATTGACGCGGCGGGAAAATCCACCAGCGTGTTTGAATCCGCTGAACTTGCGGCCCAGGCGCTGGCGCTCGATGCCGCCGGAAATCTTTTCGTAGGCACGTCGCCGGACGGAAAAGTCTACAAGGTCACGCCGTCCGGACAGTCCTCCGTCTTCTTCGATCCGAAAACGAAATACATCTGGGACCTCGCCGTGGACAAGGACGGCACGGTGTACGTCGCCACCGGAGATACCGGGAAGATTTTCTCCGTCGCCCCGGACGGCAAAGGACAGATTTTTTATTCCAGCGAAGAAACGCACATCCGTTCGCTGGCGCTCGACTCCAGCGGCAATCGTTCTGGCCGGCACCGAGCCCAGCGGCCTGGTGCTGCGAATTCCCAAGGCCGGGAATCCCCGCCGCGCATTCGTCTTGTACGAGACCTCGAAAAAAGAAATCACGGCGCTACTGCCGGGCACGAACGGAGATCTGTATGTGTCGGCGGTCGGAGAAAAGACTCCGGTAACGCCCGGCCAATCGCGGCCGAATATCACGGACACCTCCAGCGGCTCGAATTTCGTGATCTCGATTGGCGCTACCGGCAGGCCACCACACCCATGCCAGCGCCGCAATCGCCGACCATTCCGGCTGTCCCCTTCGCTCCGCTCTCCTCGGTAAATTCGAGTTCGGTCTACGAGATTGCCGCCGACGGATCCCCGGAGGAATTGTGGAGCGCGCGCGACGACGTGGTCTACTCGCTGGGCCTGCTTCCCGACGGAAAACTGCTGCTCGGCACCGGCAATGACGGCGCGGTCCTGGAGCTGGAAGGCCATCACATTTTCTCCAAGCTGGTGAAGGCGACTTCGCGCCAGGTCACATCGATCGCCGCCGGACCTGGCGGGAAAATTTTTCTGGCGTCGGCGAATCCGGGAAAAGTTTTTACGCTGGGGCCGGAAACGGAATCCGAGGGAACGTATGAGTCGCAGCCCTTTGACGCGCATATTTTTTCGCGCTGGGGCCGCACAACCTGGTGGGGTGAAAATCTTTCCGCGCCGGGCAAAGGCGCCGCTCCGCGCGTAGCGATTTATGCCCGCTCCGGCAACACCTCCGATCCGGACGCCAACTGGAGCGACTGGGCCGGCCCGTACGCGCATCCCGACGGCGACAAACTGGATTGCCCGGCGGCCCGATTCGTGCAATGGAAGGCCGTGTTGCGCGGCGGCAGCGGCCCGGCGCCGGAAGTCGATTGGTTCAGCATTGCCTACCTGCCGAAAAACATCGCTCCCGAAGTGACGGCCATCGCCATTCAGGATCCCGGCGTGCGCGTGCAGGGGAGTGCCATTCCCAGCGGCATTCCCGGCCAGCAGGCTTCCGCGCAGATCCGCATGCCGCAGCCGCCACCGACTTCGTCTTCGCCGAATTCCGGATTCACAGTTTCCTCGATTTCGTCGCTGGGAGCCGGGTCCGGCGCGGTTCACTTCGATTCCGTGCCGCAGGGCGCGACGCAAAAAGGCTTTCAATCCGTGCTGTGGAGCGCCGAGGACGCCAACGACGATCAGCTGGAATTCTCCGTTTATTTTCGCGCGGAAAACGAATCCGCCTGGCACCTGCTGAAGGACAAGCTGGACATGCGTTATTTTTCCTGGGATGCAACGTCGATGCCGGACGGCGCATACTTCCTGAAAATCGTGGCCAGCGATGCCCCGGGTAACCCGGGCGGCGAAGGGCTTACTTCGCAGCGCGAATCCGACCGTTTCGTGGTCAGCAACGCTCCGCCATCGATTGCACAACTCTCCGCGGAAGCCGCGGGCGCCGCGGTACGCGTACGATTTCAGGCCAGCGCTCCGGTCAGCTCGATTCTGCGCGCGCAGTACAGCCTGGACGCGGGAGACTGGACGCTGGTGTTTCCTTCGGGAGGATTAAGCGACGCGCCGCAAGAGAGCTACGATTTTCAATTGCCGAAGATTTCCGCGGGCGAGCACACCGTGACGGTCCGCGTGTACGATCAGTTTGAGAATGTGTCAACCGCGAAGACTTCGGTTAAGACTTCTTCCAGCGGAAATTAAGGTGAGTTTGGCGCAGCATGCCGTCTCACGGTTCTGATTTGTGCGTTGCGTCTTCGCAGCATGTCCAGCTTAAGGGGCGCCAAGTTTTGGTGCGCGGAAATCCCCTTGCGCCACCGCCACCTGCCGAGGCGTTCCACGTTTTGTCATTCTGAGCGGAGCGAAGAATCTCTCTTCGATCGATGTTCCAGCAGAAAAGCAAATAGAAACTCTGCGCGCCGCTCAGTACGACAGCGGTTTCAACTTTTTCCGCTGGTGCTGACCCGCGTTCGACTCCGTTCTCAGCTCGCCCAGCGGTCCCGCTCCAGGCTTTGCGCTTCATAGCGCTCGATGTGCAGGCCGATGCCGAGCATGCCGCCGGGGCCGGAATGCGGCTTGACGTGCACCACGCGCGCGATGCAACGCACATCGCTGGATACCTTGCCCGCCACCTCGCTCGGCAGGCGCAGCGACACTTCCACAGGCGTGCCCACCTTCAACGGCACATCCGTCAGAAAATACATGCCGCGCTGCGAAATATTTTCGGACTCCGCCCTCTGCTCGGTGGCTCCGGGATTGTTTAACGCCCGGAATTTCAGCGGCACCGCAATATTCACGCGCGAATCGATTCGCCGTTCACTTGAGCTCATGAGTTTCCTCCCCGCCCGCCGGTAGGAATGCGCGCGGATTTTCAAAGTAGGAAGGGGGTAATTCAATTCTAGTTGCGCGGAGCGGCGCATGCAAGGAAAATACGCGTGAATTGCGACAGATGCGCCATCGCGGGACGACTTGTGCCATAATGCGCCGTTCCTAAGGAATTTCTCATTGAGCGCTTCCGACACTCCCACCTTCGCCGGTCCCAGCCTGCAGGCCATTCGGGAGGCGCACGCCCGCATCGCTCCACACATCGAAGAAACGCAGGTGATGATTTCCTACCCGCTCGATGAACTGGCGAGCGCGCTGCTGTACTTCAAGTGCGAAAACTTGCAGCTTTCCGGATCGTTCAAAATTCGCGGCGCGGCTAATGCCGTCTTTTCGCTGAGCGAGGCGGAGGCGGCCCGCGGCGTGGTGACGCATTCGTCCGGCAATCATGGAGCTGCTCTGGCGCTGGCGGCGCAGATGCGCGGCATTCGCGCCTGGGTGGTGATGCCCCGCAACGCGCCGCAGGTGAAAGTGCGCGCGGTGGAGGCCTACGGCGCGGACATTTCTTTTTGCGAGCCGACGCTGGCGGCGCGCGAAGCCGCTGCGGCCGCACTGCTGCGCTCCACGGGCGGCACGCTCATCCATCCGTATGACGATGATCGCGTGATCGCCGGCCAGGGCACGGCGGCGCTGGAGTTTCTGGAAGAAATCCCGGACCTCGACATTATCTGCGTGCCGGTTTCCGGCGGCGGACTGCTTTCCGGAACGGCCATCGCGGCAAAATCGCTGCGTCCGGAAATCATGGTCTTTGGCTGCGAACCGCTGAACGCGGATGACGCCGCGCGATCCCTGGCTGCCGGGCATCTCGAGCCGGGCTCGGACCGGTTCACCATCGCCGACGGCCTGCGCGCCACGCTCGCTCCGCGCACCTTCGCCATTCTAAAGGAGCGCGTCGATCGCATTCTGCTGTCCACGGAAGAGGAAATCATTCAGGCCATGCGCCTGCTCACCGAGCATCTGCGCGTGACGGTGGAACCTTCCGGAGCAGTCGCAGCCGCGCCGGCGCTTCACAAACAGATCGAGGGAGAAGAATTACGGATTGGAATTATTCTGTCCGGAGGGAATCTTGATCCGGATACGATTCCCGCCGCGCCTGACCCGAGAGCCAGACCGGAATACCGCAAGCCGCAGGAAGAGCGCTAAGCCCCGCAAGCTATTCCGTGGCATAGCAGCTCAGGCCGCACAGCGACCCCAGTGGCACAGCGACTCCTCGCTGTGCGGTTTTGTAAGCGTACAGTCCGCCACCAATTACTGATCCCCGCAAAAGGCGCACAGCGAAGAGTCGCTGTGCTACTTCATCGCCTATTGCACGTTCACAGTAATCGTCGTCGGGACAGCCGTGCCGCCAGACGGAGTCGCAGTGACGGTATACGTGTATGTCCCGGCAGTCGTTCCGGCATTCGTTGTTCCGCCGCCTCCGCCCCCGCTCGAACTGCCGCCGCCGCAGGCGACCGCAACGGCCGCGATCACGAAAAGCAGCAGCGCGAGAGGCGCATAATTCCATCGCCGCTGCCTCGGAACGCTGAGCAGAATGAAGATGCCTGCCAACGAAACGGCCAAGCCAGCGAGCGGCCAACTACGGCCAGTCGGACGGACGGACGGCCGGATCACGATCTGCGAGGCCGCCTGGGTAGCGCAGGTGAGCGTCGCGTTTCCGGTCTCAGAGCTCGTCGACAACGTAATGGTTCCGGGCGGAGTGAAATTCTGTGATGGCGCGCCAAATGTGCAGGTGGGAGCGTGTACAGCTCCTGTGGGCGAAGTCGCCAGCACCACAGTCAGCGCCACGGTTCCAGAGAAGCCCCCAGCGCCGGTCACCGTGATCAGGCACGAACCGGATTGTCCCGGCGCGGTGACTGGAATGTTGGAACTGCATCCCGTAGCAACATTCAAGCCCGCGCCGCCGACCGTCACGGTAACGCCTGTGGACACTGCGCTTGCGGCATAGTTGGTATCCCCGAGATCGCCGAGATACTTCGCGGTGATTACGTCCGAGCCGGTGGGCAAGCCGGGCGTGGTCAAGGTTGCAAGGCCCTGGGCGGTTTGGGTGTTGGTGTTCACTCCGCCGATTACTTGCACCGCCGACTGAAAAGGCGCCCCATTCACAAAAAACTGCACCGTGCCGTTCGGCTCTTGCGAAGCATTGGCGATGGCGTTGCTCTGCGACGACACCACCGCAGTCAGGACAATCGTTGCCCCGGAAGCGATTGTGTTGTGGTTGGTGCTCACCGCCGTCGTTGTCACTGCGGGGGTGATCGTAATTACTCCCAACACGGGGCCGCTGGCACTGAAACTATTGTCCCCCGAGTAGTTGGCCGTAATCGTGTGAGTTCCTGCGGGCAGTTGAATGTTCTGGTCCTCAAAAAATGAGAAGCTGTTGAGCTTGAACGTTCCGCCGTCCAGCGCAGTGGTCGTAGAATTGAACGTATCGGTGAGGGACACGGTTCCCGTGGGCTGAGATCCGCTCACAGCCGGGCTGCACGGGGTCGTGAGAGCCAACGCATCCGCCACATCAACGGTGAGAACATACGACGATCCGTAAGGTAGCGTCGTCGCAGTACACCCGGATACCCCTGGGTTCACGACGATCCCGAAGTTAATCTGGCTCGCTTCAGGATTGACCGTAACGGCCACAGCGGATGAATCGCTGCCCACGAAACTGCCGTCGCCTTCGTAGTGCGCATGCACGTGGTAGGTTCCACCGGGCAGGAGGCTGGTGCTATTGGCCAGCGCATTCACCGAACCATTGACCAAAGTAAAGGCGTCCACTCCGTGATCGGAAGCGCTGTCGTTCGAAACCAGGGATACGTCTCCGGTGGGAGTGCCCGTCGCGGGTGATACGGCTGTAACTCCGATCTGCACCGAAATGGCCGTGCCATGGGTCACGTTGATCGGATTGCCGGAATTCAGACGCAGCGTGGTGGCCGAGACCTTGCTGATCGCGGTGCTCCAGTTGTTTACAAGGTTCGTGACGTTGACCGAGCCGAGGCCAGTGGTCTGGTCGTAACCCACGCCGGCGGTAAAGCCCGTTAGTCCCGGAACATTCGTATTACCGGAAGTCACGTCATTGAAGACGCAGGAGCTGAGCGGCAACGTGGCCGTGTTGGATGCATTGCACGAAGTGGAATTCGCGGGCAGCGTGGGAGGACCTAAAGCCGCAAGCTTATACAGCGCATAGTTGGCGATTCCGACGCGGGCGCCGACCTTCTGCACCACCAGCGCCATAACCCCGCCGAATACTTGCACCGAAGCCGAAGTTCCGCTGGCAATGCCGAATTCGTTGGGGCAGGAACCGTCGATGCACAGTACGTAGCCGTCGTGGTCTGCAGCGTTCATCGATACGTCAGGAACGAGGCGAGGATGCGTTCCGGGGAGTCCGGTTACGCCCGCCTGCCAGGGCGGCGCGGTCGTGACTGCGATGCTCTGCCCACCGCCGCTGGACCAAAGTCCCGACTGCGGACATCCCGGCTGTCCGGTCTGCGCCACGGTACAGCTTTCGTTCCACACATTTTCCGGGATGTAGCCCTTCGCGGAAAGCGCGTTCGTGCCATTCGTTGTTTGCCAGTAGGTGCCGGCAGTATCCTCGCAGCCGGGCAACGGGTCGCAGTCATGAAATTCCGTGCCGCCGACGGCAACGTTGAACGGCGTCGACGCAAGAATGTTGACCGACGGCGTGGTGATCGTGGACGGCTCGGTGCTGGGATCGTCGCAAGCGTCCGGACCGCCATCGCCGGAGGAAACCAGGAATGTGATTCCCTGCGCGGCGGCCTGTTCAGCCATGCCTGCGTAAAAACCTTCCGCCCCGGATAGCGAAGATCCGAACTGCGATTCGCAAGATTGGAAGCTCTCGGTCATCACGTCGGCGAGATTGTTGTCCACGATGTAAAACTCGGACAAGTCCGTGCCGTTCGCCACATTCGTGTCTTCCGAAACGACCAGATCGACCGTGGCAGCTGGAGCGACCGCTCCTGCCCAGGTCGCGTCGAGGATCGCCTCGCCCTCGCCGCCGCTTCCCGGCGCAACTGCCGGCAACGGACCATTGGCAATGATGTTCGGAGGATTCGCCGGTAAACCCCACAAGCTACGAAACGCAACTACGTCGCTGGCATTGATGTTGCTGCTGGCGATGATGCCGATAGTCACGCCGCTGCCGGTCATGCTGGGCGCGATGCTGTAGATCTTATTAAAATCCGCCGGCACCAGGGCGTGAATGGTTTTCGTGCCGTCCGTCAAATTGACCTGCGGACTTGGGCCTGACGTCACCGTTCCCGCCACATTGCGGTTCAACTTACTCATCGCGGACTTGGGGTGGAAATCGTGCAGCGAAGCAAACCCGGCAATCACCGGAGCCAGAGCCGCGGGAACCTGCGGATCGCTGGAGTTAGCCCAGTGATTTTCACCATTCACCACGTACTTGTGAATCGATGTGTGCATCGCGCTCTGCACTTCCGCGGCGGTGCCGGAAAACTCAATCACCGTGCGGCCCCGTGAAACTTTGATGGACTGAAAGCCGAAGGACGTCAGCCATGAAGTTACCGCCTGAATATCCGCGTCGGCTGGTCCGTACTGCTGGCCAAACTGATCGGGAGTCAGCCACTTGTGAAACGTCGCGGACGAGGCGACTTGCTGCTCGACGAGAATGTCCTGCAGAGCTGTTTCTTGTTCCGGCGCGCGTTTGAGCACGAGCATTATCCGGTTGAGCGGCAGATCGGCAGGCGCGGCGCCCTGATCGAATTTGGCCTGGGCCAGCGCATGCCTGTTCCCAGAGAGCGTCACCATGCGCGAGGTGTCCACGCGATCGGTGACCCTCGGGCGAACGGCCGTCTCCTGCGCAGCAGCCATCAGCGGCGTGACCAGCGCCAGTGCAGCCGCGGCGGCCCAGGTGCGGCGAAACCTTCCGAAGCCGCGGCGGCCAGCGGCGCTTCCCACGCCGATCTGCTCAGCGCTCATAGAGCGCGCACACACGATTGCACCGCCAGTGAATTGGTTGTCCACAGTTCCCTCTTTTGGTCGAATCAGAATCAGTCCAGGAAAACCCCAAGCACCCGTACCGCCCACAGCCACGCCGGACGATCGCGCAGAGGTGGGAAGTAAAAAATCGTCAAATTCGTTGGATGCAGATTTTGGCCCGGGGTTTTCCCGTCTCGGGAAAATCGACGCCCCACGGCCGTGATGGAAGCCTATGACAAGGCGTCAGGGGTGGCCAGACAGCTTTTTCGACAGTTTGCGAACTTGTAAACAGCGATGGGAGATAACGCGGGAAGTATCTTGCGGCGACAACACAAAAACGCAAGCGGATGAGGATCTTGCGGAAAAATCACATCATTTTGTCATTCTGAGCGCTCGCACCGAGGACTCGCGCCGAGGCGAAGCGAAGAATCTCTCTTCGATCGAAGCGCAAGCAAAAGAGCAAAAGGAACACAGTGAAATTCTTCGCTCCGCTCCGAATCACAGCGGGCACTCGATCTTCGCGGCGCACTCAGCTTTCGGGTGACTTCCAGTTGGTGGGCGGAAAGGAAATTTGCCAGAAATTTGGATTGGGCGCAGTGAACTCGAGGGGAATCAGAAAACCTTCCTCACTCTCGCGGGAAGCCCGCGTAACGCGGCAGGCAATTTTTTCGTTCGTCCGGCTATTGATCATTTCCAGCGTGGCGTCGGCCTCCAGCATGTGGGGGCACACGACCATCGCGCCGTGAATATTCACCGCAACGGTGAATGCAGCCGTGCGCACGGCCTTGCCACTGATCGTAGCCTCCAGCGTAACCGGCACCCGAACAATCACGCGCTGGCTGCGGCGGCGCTCTTCGCCCGCCAGAAGACTCGCCCCGCGATTCGGCTGTTCTTTCGTCACGGTCACAGGTCCAGCTCCCAGAATCCCATTTTCGGGTTAATTAACTCAATTCCCAGTTCCCAGCCTTCCGCTCGCTCCATTCCACGCCAGACGACCCTTGCCGGATTCGATTGCTGGCTGATCATGTTCGTCAGTTGGATCGATTGCTTTACTTCCAGATTCATCGGCAGCACAACCATGCAGCCGTAGGGTCCGACCACCCGCGTCTGGGCTTCTTTGCGAATCATTTCGCTGCCCGTGGTCCACTCGACGGTGATGGGAACTCGGGAGTTAACACGCACTCCGCGACGCTTCTCCGCGCCCTGGGGCGCGGCAGTCTTCGCCGCTATATTTTCAACCGGGGTAATACCTCTTCCCGGAATAATTGGGGCGCGCCTGGCCCTAAAATCAGTCATTTCTGAATCCCTCAGTGGCCGTGGAAACCGTAGTGACGCTCAGCGAGGAGCGAACTTCTCGACTCGGTAACTGTAGAGGCGTGCGGCGCGGGGGTCAATGGTACGGCGGGACAGGCGGCAAAATGGACAGGGACAGGTGTGCCGGAAAGGGGCAGTAACTCTTTGCAGTGGAGCGTGATAAGGGCTCGGCCGGGGTGGCCAATCTAAGCCGCTAGAAGTGGGCTACAGGTCGGCGTGGCACAGCGACTCTTCGCTGTGCGGGTTTGTGGCAGTACAGGGAATCAAGGTTGACCAGCGATTGCAAAACCCGCACACCGAAAAGTCGCTGTGCTACTTTTTGTTAGACCATTTGGACGCTGGCCGCCGCTGATAGATACTGATTCCGGTTTCGCAAGTCGGAAGCGAGGCGACGCTCATGAAAGTGCTGCTATTCGGAGCAACGGGCATGGTCGGGCAGGGCGTGTCGCGGGAATGTCTGCGCGATCCGGGGATTGAGAGCGTCGTGGCGATCGGACGAACCGCCACGGGAGTTAGCGACGCCAAGCTACGCGAGATCGTTCGCGCTGATTTGTTTCACTACGCGGACATCGAACCGGAACTCACCGGTTTTGATGCCTGCTTTTTTTGCCTGGGCGTATCGTCCGCCGGGATGTCTCAGGTCGAGTATCACAATCTCACCTACACGCTCACGCTGGCCGCCGCGGAAACGCTGGCGCGGCTGAATCCCGGGATGACGTTCATCTACGTGTCGGGAACGGGAACGGACAGCTCAGAGAAAGGTCCGGTGATGTGGGCGCGCGTGAAAGGCCGAACGGAAAATGCGCTGCTGCGGTTGCGGTTTAAGGCGGCCTACATGTTTCGGCCGGGAATTATCGAGCCGGCACACGGGGAAAAATCAAAGACGGATGCCTACCGGATCGGATACTCTCTCGCAAAACCGTTTCTGCCGCTGCTGCGCGGCTTTCTTCCCGATCGCGTTGTCACTACGGAAGAACTGGCCGTGGCGATGATCCGCGTCGCCCGGCAGGGATTTCCGAAGAAAATCCTGGAGAGCGCGGATATTGGACGGTGCGCGCGAGAGCCGGGTTCCGCGCCCTAGTGAAACCTAGGACGCATGCACAAACTTAAGTTTCATCGATCCTCCGAAGTTTCTAACTCCACATTTTTCAAACAGCAGACCGCTTGGGACGCATGAAAACACGGCGATATGCTACTCTTCGTGTTTTCATAACGGCGCTTTATATCATGGTTTCCGATGAGCGTGCGCTCAACAACATCGATCGGCACCGGCGCCCGGAGGATGAATGAAACTGGACTTACTGGCGATCGCAGCGCATCCGGACGACGTGGAACTGACCTGCGGCGGCACGCTGCTAAACGCCGCTGAACAAGGTTACAAAACCGGCATCCTGGACCTGACCGCCGGAGAAATGGGGACGCGCGGCACGCCGGAAACGCGCCTGAAGGAAGTCAGCCAAAGCCGCAAGAATTCTGCGCGTGACGCATCGCGAAAATCTGCGCCTTGCCGGACGCGCACCTGGAAGTCAGCGACGAGATAAAGATGGCCGTCGCCCGCCGGATTCGCGTCTTAAAGCCGCACACCGTCATTCTTCCCTACTGGGAGGGTCGCCATCCGGATCACTACACTGCCGCTCGACTGGGTTACGAAGGCTGCTTTCTGGCGGGCTTGAAGCAATTGCCGATTGAGGGCGAAGCGTTTCGTCCGTTCAAAATTCTCTACTCCACGGTTTATTTCCGCGACGTGCGCCCCACTTTCGTCGTCGACATCTCGCGCCACTTCGAACGACGCTACAAGGCCATCATGGCCTACCACTCGCAATTCAGTCCCAAGGCGAAAGATAAAAAATCCAAAGTGGATATCCCGCTGGATCGCCTGCACCACGAAGTCAATCTGATCGCCCGCTATTACGGTCAAATGGCCGGAGTGCAGTACGCAGAGCCGTTTCTGGTGAAGGAAGTGATGCAGGTGGATGACGTGGTCAAGCTGCCGGTGCGTTCGATTTAGGAAGTCCTCGGAGATCGGACTCAGACGCGATTCGAAACGTCTTCACGGCTTCCTGGGCCATCGTGTATCCCGGCAAACTCTGGCCGTCGCCGCGGCGCTCCACGCGCACGCGAATCATGGATTCGGTAGCCGCTCCGGTAGGACGCAGCACGGCAATCGTCGTCAGGGCTTCGTTGTAAAGCTTAGTAACCAGAAACGTTTCCTCGGTCCCGCTCTTTTTGCTTGACCTGTCCGATGTCGAATGCGCTGGGCTCCACGATTGAGGCATCGTATTAAGGAGCTAGAGACAACCTCGGCAGGTGTCAATTGCTCGCCTTTCCGGGCTTTCCAACCTGACAAGAAACCTATTTCTGAACGCGCGAACATCTGAAGGCAAGAGAATATCGTGTGTCTAGGCGGAGATGTGTGTGTATACTGGTCGCTGCGTAGCCTTAGGAGGAGCAATGAAACGCCTCTATGAATCGCTCGCCATCGATCTAGGGCATTGTCGCTGGCTGTCCCCGGCCGGCTTCGCCGGTCCGCAGCAAACGCCCCACCTCGCCGCAAACGCAGCCGCAACCCCCGGCGCAACCGCCCGACTGCCGATCAGACTTCCGCAGCCGCGCGCCGCAAGATCAGTGCGCCAATTCGAATGACGACACAGTCCATGAAGAACGTCAAGCGCGGATCTGAGAAGGACGTGGATGCCATTGGGAATCGCAACGTGGGCAAAGGCATGAACCTGTATTCCCTGGAACGCGAGATCGCGCTCGGGAAGCAGGCGCTGCGCAGGAAGTTGAAAAATCCTCGAAAATGATTACCGATCCGGTCGTGATGGAGTATGTGAATCGCGTCGGGCAAAATCTGGTGCGCAACTCCGATGCGAAAGTGCCCTTCACCATTAAGGTGATCGATTCGGATGAAATTAACGCGTTCGCCCTGCCGGGCGGATTTTTCTACGTAAATAGCGGACTGATTCTGCGCGCCGATGAAGAAGCGGAGCTCGCGGGCGTGATGGCCCATGAAATCGCGCACGTCGCCGCGCGGCACGGCACCAAGAACGCCACCAAGGGCGAACTCATGCAGTTTGCGACCATTCCCTTGATTCTGCTGGGGCCGGGCGGCTGGGCCGGATACGGCCTTTACGAAGGCCTGAATCTGGCGATTCCCCTGGGCTATCCTGAAATTCTCGCGCGATGCCGAGCGCGAAGCCGATTACCTGGGCCTGCAGTACATGTACAAGGCCGGATACGATCCCAACGCCTTCGTCAGCTTCTTCGAAAAAATTGAAGCCGAGGAACGCCGCCATCCGGGCAGCATCCCCAAGATTTTCTCGACGCACCCGCCGACGCCCGACCGCGTGCAAAAAGCGCAGGAGGAAATCGCCTCCATCCTTCCCGCGCGCGATGAGTACGTTGTAACCACTTCAGAATTTGACCTGTTAAGGCTCGCCTGCGCAAAATTGAAAACAAGAACAAGCTGGACGATAAGAAGAACCCGCGACAAGCCCACCTTGCGCACGCGCACCGAAACGCAGCCGCCCGCCAGTACCACCGGTCGCAGAACCGCAGGCCGGCTCCGGCGGATCGAGCGGAGGCGACGACGATTCCGATCCAGACCGCCCGGTGCTGAAGAAGCGCACCGACGACGGCACGACTCCGAACTAAGTAGCACAGCCACTCCTGGCTGTGCAGGTTTTGCGAATGGAAGGGAATGCCGGGTGTGCGTGCGGAGCAGTTCCTCCAACAATTAAATCCCAATATTGATTGTCTGGGTTGTGCTTTTATTTGCGTGGGTTTGAATTGTTGCGGCTGGATGGAAGCCTGACCACTCGTGCGGCCAACCCCAGGCGCGTGGCGTTTTTGATGCATACCGCGCGCCGCGCATTTCCTGCAACCTACAAAACCGCACAGCCGGAGTGGCTGTGCTAGCTGGGCTACTCGAACTAGCCCGGACATGGACGATGCCCATGCGGCGCATTTCCTCCGCGTAATACTTGCGATAGAACACGTCCCACTCTTCGCTTCCTTCGAGGATTTCTTTTTTCTGCGAGCTGATCTTCTTGCGGACTTCCGCGTCCATCGCTTCTTCTTCCTTCAACAGGTCCTGCAGGATGGCTGAACTTTCTGGCGAATGGTGTCGCGGTCCTCGACGAATTCCACATCCTCGCTGGCAACCAACAGGTCGGTAATCACGTGGGAAAGACGAATCGTTTTTTCGCGGGTGAGTCGCATCAGTGGGTTATCGAGCTTCCCTTTCCGTCGGGCCTCAACGCAGGATCAGCTTTCGCTGCCGGGCCAGCTCGCCCTTCACTTTCTTGTACATTTCCTGGTAATGAGCGCCTGTGCGGCGCATTTCCTCGGCGTGCTTGGTCAGAATTTCGCGAACTTCCTCGTTCAGGCGGTCCTCGATGCTGATTTCGTCCTGCATGACCGACGCGCACGCGTTGCGTCAGGCTGGCGGCGGCCGGCGTCTCAATCATTTTGGAAGCCAGCAGGCGCTTAACTACTTCACCAGCCATATAACCCACGTAATCGCGCGACAGCAGCATCGTTGCAGTCCTCGGAAGAATTCGGAAAAGCAGTGTACTGTCCCGCGCGAAGAAGTGTCAAGGAAGGTTCGCGCCCTGCCCCAGTGGGCTCTTTGTCATTCTGGCGAAGCGACCTCCCTCGTTTCCATCGAAGAGGGATTCTTCGCTTCGCTCAGGATGACAAACTGGGCGCACTGCCAGGAGGGCTGAAAACCTGGAGGAAGCGCGGCGACATTTAACCAGAATTGCAATGCCTGCTGAACTTTCGCCCGCAGAGTGCCGACTTCGACGTCGGCTGGAAGTTCGAATATATTGGCTGCGATGCTCACGCGAAAAATTCCCTCCACCGGAGAAGCAATTCCCGTCATCGGAATCGGCACTTACAGAGGATTTGATGTCGGCTCTAGCGGCAAGCAGAACGCACCGCGCTCACCGGAGGTCGCTCCGTAACCTCTTTTCCGCTGGCGGATCAGTCCTGGACAGTTCGCCCATGTACGGGCGCGCCGAAGAAGTATCGGGCGAAGTGCTGGCGGGCGAACAGCGCGCGCGGGAAAAGACCTTCGTTGCCACGAAGGTCTGGACGCAAGGACGCACCGCGGGCATCGATCAGATGAACCGCTCGATGAAACTGCTGCAATGCGAGTGCCATCGACCTGATGCAGATTCACAACTTGGTTGACTGGCGCACTCACCTTTCGACGCTTCGCGCGTGGAAGGAAGAGGGGCGCATGCGCTACTGGGCATCACGCATTACTCTTCAGCGCGTATAAGGATTTGGAACAATACTCAGCACGCCGAGAGCGCTCGATTTCCTGCAGATTGAACTACTCGCTCGACGAGCGCGAGGCCGAACAGCGTCTCCTGCCGCTGGCGGCTGAGCGTGGCGATCGCGGTGCTGGCGAATCTGCCGTTCGGGCAGGGGCGTCTGTTCGAGAAGTTGGGCGCGAAAGCGGTCCCGCAGTGGATGCGGAGGCGGGATGCGAAACCTGGTCGCAGGTGCTGTTGAAATTCGCTCTGCGCATCGAGCAGTCACGTGCGTGATTCCCGGGACCGGCAATGCCGGACACATGGCGGAGAATTGCCGCGCAGGAGAGGGCGCGATGCTGGGAAGTCGCTTTGCAAAGAGCTAATCGAGTACTGGGAGTCGTTGTAGAACTCGCCGCCAGCGGGCCGCGGAAAACGTTCGGCGTGTGTCGTTCTGAGTCGAAGCGAAGAATCTCTCGACGCGCCCAGGCTGAAAAAGCACAGAGGGATTCTTCGCTTCGCTCAGAATGACAGCGGTTTCGTACTTCAATCTTCAGAGCTTCAATAATTTCGCCATCGTTCCGCCCAGCATCGCGATCCGATCCGCATCGCTGAATCCCGGCTGGGACAACACGTCGTCCACCGGAGTGTAGGCCCACGGAAACGGATAGTCGGTGCCCAGACGATCTGTCCGCGCCGAGTCACGGCGATCAAGATGCCGCAAAGCCTCCGGATTGAACACAATCGTATCGACGTAAATCTGCTTGAAGTATTCCGACGGCTTCATCTTGATCTGCTTGTTGCATTGCTGCGGAAACACGCGGCATCCCTGATCGATGCGGCCATCGTAGCTGGGAAGAAAACCGCCGCCGTGCGCGGCGCAGATTTTCAGATTCGGAAACTTATCGAGCGTGCCTTCCATGATTAAGTGCGAGAGACAAATCGTCGTCTCCAGCGGATTTCCGATCACGTTGGTCAGAACGCCATTTCCCTGCACGCGATTGCTGACGCCGGTGGCATTCTGGCTGTCCTGCGGGTGGATGAAAATCGAGTGCCTGGAATTCCTCCGCCTTGGCCCAGAAGGGATCGAACTCCGGCGACGACAATTCCCTGCCCTCGCAGCTTCCGCCGATGGCCACGCCGCGCAGGCCGTATTTCTTCATGCCTTCTTCCATTTGCCTGCGCGGCCAGTTCGGGAAATTGCAAGGCCACCGATGCGAAGGCCACGAAACGGTCCGGATGGGCCGCGCACATCTCCGCCAGCTTCTGGTTTTGCAGGTCAATCAGTTTGCCGGCAAGGTCCTGATCGGCGGAATACCAGAATGAATTAATGCTGACGGCCTGCACGTCGATCCCAATTTCATCCATGAGTCTGAATGCGAGCGGGCGTCAATCCGGCGTCATCGTAGCCGCCAAGCGCAAGTCCCGCGCCGATGCGCCGCTCAATTTTCGTGCCCTTGAGCAAATCGGTGGCTTCCGGCACGCTGACGTGACAGTGAATATCGATCGTTTTTACGCGCCGGCCTGCGACCATGGCCGGCTTGTGTTTTTTGCCGCTTCCGGCCTGCGCCGGGCGTCCTGCGGCCAGCGCATCACAGACGGCGCACCCCGTAAAAACGACTCCAGCGGATGCGCCCACCACACTCTTGATGAAATCCCGGCGATTCGGCATCGATTTCTCCTTTGCGACATCGGCCGAAGTCTATCGGCATGGACGCGGTCGTGTCGATAACAAATTCGCCGATGTGACGCGTCAGCAGAGCTACACTTCGTCCGTACGACGAGCTACTCAGACTGGAAGCTTGACGCAGACGCGACTGGAACACTGTTGGACGCGGCGGGCGGGATGCCGCTGTCTACTTTGCTGATTGGGAGGACCATCATGGCTTTGCCAACATGTCCGCTGGGTTCCAGCGGGTTCCATATCACCACCGTAGGATTTGGTTCCTGGGCCATTGGAGGCGGCGGGTGGGCATTTGGGTGGGGGCCGCAGGACGACGCGGAGTCGGTTGCCACCATGCGCCATGCACTCGAACTGGGCGTCAACTGGATTGACACCGCCGCGGTTTACGGATTGGGCCACTCCGAGGAAGTCGTCGGGAAACTGCTGCGCGAAGTGCCGGCATCGTCCAATCGTCCACTCATCTTCACGAAGTGCGGTCTCACCTGGGACGTTCAAAATCCCATGCAGGCGGCCAAGACGCATCCTGAAGCCGGAAACCATTCGGCAGGAATGCGAAGCGTCGCTTCGCGGCTCGGCGTGGAACGCATCGATCTCTACCAGTTTCACTGGCCGGATGAAACCGGAACTCCCGTGGAAGATTCCTGGGCCGCGATGGTGAAGCTAGTGGAAGAAGGAAAAGTGCGCGCCACGGGCGTCTCGAATTTCAATGTCGATCTGCTGGAGCGCTGCGAGGCGATCCGTCACGTCGATTCGCTGCAGCCGCCGTTCTCCATGATCAACCGCGCTGCCGGCGACAAGCTTTTGCCCTGGTGCAAGACATCAGAACACCGGCGTCATCTGCTACAGCCCGATGCAGTCCGGAATTTTGACGGATGCGATTTCCGCCGACCGCGTGGCAAAAATGGCCAGACGACGATTGGCGGCGGCGTGGCCGCGAATTTCAAGAACCGAAACTCAGCCGTAATCTTGCGCTGCGCGACGCGCTGCGTCCGATCGCGTCGCGGCACGGTGTGTCGGTCTCATCGGTAGCGGTCGCCTGGACGCTGGCATGGCCGGGCGTGAGCGGAGCGATTGTGGGCGCGCGCACTCCTGCCCAAGTTGACGGTTGGATTCAAGCGGCGAGTCTAGAGCTGACAAAAGAGGATCTTGCTGAGATCGCGGCAGCCATCACGAAGACCGAGGCCGGGAGCGGACCGACGCAGCCGGAAAAGTCGGCAGCCTCGGGGTCGTGATTCTTCGGGTGGCCTGCCAAACTTTGCGATTCTGGAAGAGAATTCAAAAGCAGACAGGCTGAAGCCTGTCCTACGAAAAACGAAGCGGCGACCCTCCGTGAAGGAGAGTCGCCGCTTTTGCGTTTTGGAATCGCTTTCGGTTAGAACGCCAGACTCAGCGACATTTGAACTCTGCCGCGAGCTGCCGATGGTTTTGGTCATCTGTCCGAGACCGCGTCGGGCATTGATAGAAGAAGCCATTGACGAATGGATCGCCACCGGCAGGCATTGAAGCCGGGAGGCACCGGCATTCGGCGTAGTTGCCGTGGACGGAAACGGGCTGAAGGTCAGATTCTGGCTGACGTTATCGATGGGAACGTCAAAGCTGGCGTGTTGGTCAGGTTGTAGACGTCGAAGCTGTACTTCAGCGAAACCCGCTCCGTCAATTGTCGTGATCTTTCACGATGGAGATGTCGGCGCGCTTCTGCCAGGACTGCCGGAAAATGTTGCGCTGCCCGCCGCCAGGAATGAAAGTCTGGTTTCGTAGGAATCTCCCGGGAGCGATCGCTCCGTTCAAATCACCTGGAGTCACAGGATCGGCACTGTGAAGCAGGAGGCCTTCAGAGCGCCGGCTAGCCGGATCTGTTCCCGATCGCCCCGGTAAGCGCGTTCTTGGCGTTGCAACCGGCGGCCAGCGGCACGATGGGATTGGTGATTCCGTCATTGATGCTGTAGAAGATGCTGCCGACGGCTCCCGAATAATCGATCACGCTGTAAGGCTGACCGCTTTGGATGACGATCAGACCTTGAACGGCCCAGCCATTCGCAACTTTTCCTTCCCAACTGGTGCTTGGAGAAGAACTTGGGAAGTTCATAGTGATAGTCGACGTTGAAGACGTGCGTGCGGTCAAAGTCAGAAGGCGCATAGCCTCCACGCAAATTGCAGCGGATTGCTGCCGTTGTAGAAGAGCCCGAGAGCGCTCTGTTCGTCAAACGAGCGGGAGAACGTATAGGAAACGCCCGCCTGCAGCCCGTGGCTCAGGCGCTTTTCCACGTGAGCCTGCAACGCGTTGTAGGCTGAGATTCCTACAGCCGTGTAGGACTCGGACTCTCCCGCGTACCCGATGTATGGAACGCGCTCGATCGACGTTGCCGCCCTCGGAGTTGAATTGCATCGGCCCGTGACGTGCCCGTATGGCGGCCGGCAAGTTCAAAGTGCAACCGGCAACCGGGATTGGCGCAGTCTGCAACCGTGTAACCGTACGTGTAGGACTGGGCGAACGGTGAACCCGCCGGATTCGCGCATACGGCTGCCGGTCCGCACAAGCGGGTTGTCGGGACTAGCGACCCTCGCCTGATTGAACGGAATAGGAATGATCTCATGACGGCCGAGGGCATTCACATATCCGATATCAATCGCCAAGATCGCTGCGCGGCTGCCATTGAATGTCCAACGTTGAATTCATCGTGTAAGGCAGCTTGTTGTTCCGGTTATAAACGCCCAAGTAGAAGGGTCGGATTCCCTGTCCTCGAAGATTGCGACCTTCGGCAGGATAGGGATTCAGTGCCGGATTGTATCGCGTCGGGTCGCCGGCGATGGTCGAGGGTATCTCCCCGAGGGCGAGGCGCAGCTGGTTGCTCCACGGATTTGGAGCGTCGAGGTTGAACAGGGCGCAAACGTTCCCGGGAATAGGTTGTGGACAGAACTGCGTAGCCACAAACGGCACCTGCTGATTGATCCCGAACGGACCGCCCGGGCGTGATGCTCTGCGCAACGCCCGGTGACAGATAGCTGTAGAGTTCGCCACGGTCGTAATACATTCCCCAGCCGGCCCGCACCACCATTTTGTTGTTGAACATCTTGGGAGCTCCAGGCAACCCCGATCGAGGTGCAAAACCCCATTGCCGACCGGTAAGAGTCGAATTGCTGACGCCGGCTGTGGCGTGCGCGACTGTTTCCCGCAACGATCAGGCCTGACGAAGCGATCGTGTCGGTCGCCGGATCGTACGAATATTTCGAGGGATCGAAATTGAGCAGGTTGCCGTTCTTCTCTGTCAGGCCGCCGTCCCAGTCGAAGCGAAAGCCTGCCGTGATGGTCAGATTGGACTTCGAATTGAAATTTGTCCTGGATATATTCACCGGTTTCGTTGGCGCGCCAGTAGCGATTGGGATTGCCGCTGAGGAAATAACGTTCCGGAGTAAATATAATCGTCGACCAGATCTGCCCTGAAGAAACTGGTTGATCGACTCTGGATGCGATCATTCCCAACTGATTTCGTCGATCCCTCGTGTTGAGCTGCGTGTAGGCGAAGCTTCCGCCAAATGTGATCGTGTGTCTGCCCAAGTCCAGATGGCGTTGGCGGAAGGATTGAAGCGGTTTTGGAAGACTCCGGTGAATGCTCCCATGGACTGTCCGCCCGGCCCGATATTCATCGAGAGGTTGATAGGACGGGAGTGAGTGTTCCGGCGCCGCATGAGCCAGGCGATTGTCATGCCCGGGAAAACGAGCTGAGCCGAAAGTGTTGATCGTGCAATCGGCGGCGGACGCTCCAGTGAGGGTCTGGCAAGCGGACGCAAACTGCGCCAGCGTGAAAGGCTGGTCCACCGTGCTGTAAGCCTTCTCACGAATGAACCCGAAGGTTTCGGTGATGCTCAGGTTGGACTTCACGATTTGCGTGTGGCTGAGCGAGATCACCTGGCTGCCGGCGTCCAGATGCTGCGCAGAACCCGCGGACGTCGAAAACGCGTAGGGGGCAATCGTCGGATCATGCTGGTAGTAATACTTGGCGGAGAACGAATGCGATGAATTGGGATTCCAGTCGAGGTTGGCGACGGCCTGATCGGCTCAGGAAATAGGCAGTTCCGGGCTCTTCGGCATCCTCAGGAAATGCCTCGATGAGGGCGCCGAATTCGATGTGAATGTCAGTGGACAACGCGTTGGGATTCGCCGAAGGGATCATGAAACGCCGTTGGGCAATTTAGTAGTTGAACAAGGTGTACGCGATTGGGTTGATGTCTCCCAGGCGCCCGTACCGATCCCAGGTTGATTGATGCCGTCTGCATCCCGGCCAAGGAAGTGCTGGCCAGGTGTATTACGCGTATGCCGACAGCGCGGCGAGCGCTGCCGATCCAGCGCGACCGGATCGTCATTGATAAGCCCCGCCGGCACAGACGGGCCGCGAAATACCGATCTCCTCGTCGGAGGCGTGCGTGTGCTGGTAGCCGCCATAGAAGAAGAGTTTGTCCTTCTTGATCGGCAAGCCGATCGTCCCGCCCGCCGTATAGCGATGCAGAGCGGGATTCTTTTCGCTGGCCGGAATATTGGGATCGGCGTTGTAGAAATACGGATCGGCGTTCAGCCAGTTGGTTCCGCGATGCACGTAGGCGCTGCCGTGAATGTTGTTGGTGCCGGAAGCCGTGCTCATATCGATGTGTGCGCCGCTGGTCGATCCTTGTTGCGCGTCATACATCGAAGTGTTCACGCGAACTTCCTGAATGGATTCCGGAGCGCGGCGATGGAATGGACTCGCCGATCGCGAGGTAAACGGATGCGCTGCTCTGAATCGGAAGGGCGCTGAGACCGGAAGAGCCGCTGACGCCGGTGGCGTTCACAACGCGGGCGGAGGAGACCTGGCTGGTGCTCTTGCCGTTGAAAAGGCTGCGGGCATCCACGCCGTTCAGAAGGAAGTATTGCTGGTATCGCGCTGGCCATTGGCCCAGACCGGCGCGTTCCCCAGGCCCTCATTGGCGCCAGTGCCGGCGGAAAGTTCCGCATTCACGCCCGGGGAAAGCACAGCCAGCCCCGTGAAAGAACCGGTTGGCAGAGGTACCGCGTCAATTTCCAGCTTGTCCATGACGTAGCCATTGGTGGTGTCCACCATGTTGAGCAGCGGCGTTTCTTCCACCGTGATGGATTCGCTGACGTTGCCGATTTTCAGTTCGGCATTCACGGTCGCCGTGCGGTTGGCCTGCACGGTAGATCGACGGAACGTTCTGCGATTGGAATCCCTGCTGCGTGAAAGTCAGCGTGTAGGTTCCGATGGGCAGGTTCACAAAGCTGTAGGAGCCCGTGGTGCTGCTGGTCTGAGTGCGGTTCAGCTTGGTTTCATTGCCGACGAATGTGACCGTCGCGCCGGAAATTACGGCGCCGGATGTATCGGTGACCGTGCCGGTGATTCCTCCGAGTGTTTGCTGGGCGCGAGCATTTGGCATCCACAGAAAGGCCATCGCCAGGAACAAACCAGCAAGCAATACAGAACGCATGATACGCATTTTCATTCTTAATCCCCTCTCCAAGAGTCAATAATTCAAGAACTCCAAGAACACGGTCTCGAGGGTTTTGAAATGGATTTCACTTCCCCCTTACCAACCACTCCGGACCTCCATAATTCGAGAGAACTTACGCCATTCCCGGACCGATGAAAAGCGCAATGTTTCAATCATCGGATCAGATATTTGTATCCGATTCCGAGCACCCGGCGGGCCTTAGATCACACGTTACAGAGTTGAAAATGACCGGAAAAATATGGCGAAGAATACATCTTGCCGCGAAAGTGCAAAGGCCTTCGCCGGCTTACCCGCCGGCGCGAACCGCATTGTTATAGCGTTCCAGCCTCCGGCGATTTTTTTCCGTTTCTGCCAGAAAATCCACAACATTCCGGCGCCAAATACACCAAGTAGATGTACGGAAGCTTGCCGTAGGGACCCTCGGGAACCGGGATACAAATTTCCAACCAGCGCCGAACAGCATGGCGAGGAACGCCAGCCAGGGAACGATTTGCGCGCCCGGCGGAAAGACGCCATGGTCGCGCAAGTATCTGGGAAGTGCGACGCAAACCAGCGCGTAAGTCACGATGAAACCATAGGTGGCCAGAGAACCCATCCAGCCGTAGACATCCAGTCCGCTGGAACCGCGATACGCGAAAATTGCGACCGGAAGAACCGCGGCAGTCCCCGTGGCGAGAAGAGCGATGGTTGGCGTCTCGTTGCGCGCATGCGTGGTGCGAAATGTGTCGTGCGCAAGGCCGTTGTGCGCCATCAGAAGCAGCACGCGCGCCGCAGCCGTGATGCAACCCAGCGTCCCGGCAAACAGGCTGACCGCCGCGCCGATATCAATCAAGTATTCCCAGCGCCGGTACGTGCACGACTTCGGCCAACACGTGCATGGGAGCCTCGCTCGTGCCCAGATCCTGGCCGGCCACGTGAAAACCCAGCACTTCCGAATAGGCAGACACATGAAGAACAGACCGCGATGACGGCGCTCTCAATCACCACGCGCGGAATGGTCTTCAGCGGATTGCGCGCCTCCGCACCCAGCGTGGTGGCGCTCTCAAATCCCACGAAGCTGAACAACGCCAGAACAAGCCCCAGGCGCAGGCCGCCGCCGGTCATCGCCGTCAAGTGCACTGGCTGGGATCCAGATGAACGCCATGCTGCAAAAGCACCAGCACCACCACCGCAAGAATCACGAGCAGAGAGACCGCTTCGATCCACAGCATCATGCGCGCGGAAATTTTCACGTCGCGCCAGGCGATCCACACGGAGACTCCGGTAACGATCAGCGCGAGCGCGGCCCCGGAAAAACCGTGCCCTAGAACATCGACAAACAACAAATTGGCGTAGTGGTAGAACCCGCCGATGACGCTGGAACCCGTGGCGATGTAGGCCAGCAACAGGCTCCATGCGGCGACGGCGCCGAGCCAGGGCGGAAGAATCATGGACGCATAGGTGTACAGCGAACCGGGCGACGCGGAGTATCGCGCAAAGCGGCTGATGCACCAGGCCACCAGCAGAATCGCGACCATTGCCAGAAGATAGGCGAGCCAGGTGCCGTTGCCGGCGAGCGCGGCGACCAGCGGAATGGTTGCCGCGGGAGTGGAAGTGGGCGCAATCGTGGAAACCGATTGCGCAAGCGTCTCCATCGGAGTGAGAGCCTCGCCGCGCAATCCATATTCGACAGTTTTTATTTGGACTCGATCCCGTTTGATCGGTTGGCATGCGGTTTTCTGTTTCCTCGCCACGCTCGGCGTCGCTTGGGCATGCCGTACCATACCCGTGCGTCTCGGTTGGCGCAAGGCTTGGCAGTGCCAAAGCCGATTTGAAAAACAAATCGAATGGCGCTGCAACTGCGATTCGATCTTGTCCGCGTAAACGGATACCCTGTTCGTCTGAGGTTCTCCGTTGACGGAGCGAACCGCTCCGGCCTATAGTGGCGCACTTTTCAGAGAGGCACGCATTGCTCGAGCGAATTTTCCATCTCAAGGAAAACCAGACCACGGTTCGCCGTGAACTTCTCGGCGGACTAACCACGTTCATGGCCATGGCCTACGTGGTGATCGTCAACCCGCGCATCTCTGGGCGAAGCGGGAATGCCGGTGGAGGGCGTGCTCTTCGCAACGTGCGTGTCGGCGGCAATCGCAACCTTGGTGATGGGCCTGTGGGCCAATTATCCGATTGCGCTTGCTCCCGGAATGTCTCTCAACGCGTACTTCACCTACTCGATCGTTCTGGGGCGCGGCGTGCCTTGGCAAACGGCGCTTGGCGTGGTCTTTCTTTCCGGCAGCCTCTTTCTGATCCTGACGCTTACCAACATCCGCGAGCACATCGTCAACGACATTCCCGACTGCCTGAAGCACGGCACCGCGGCAGGCATCGGATTCTTCATTGCCTTCGTGGGGCTGCGCAACGCCAAAATCATTGTGGCCAGCACAGCCACGTTCGTGGGCCTCGGAAAATCATCCGACCCTCAGGTTCGTCTGGCAGCGTTCGGATCTGATGCTGATCGCCATTCTGATGTCGCGCAAAGTGGGCGGCGCGATTCTGATCGGCATCGTGGCCATCGCGCATGCCGGAATTCCGCTGGGCTTGACTACGGTGCCCTCGCACGTATTTTCCTGGCCTCATCCCGGCGGCACATTTCTGAAACTCGATTTCCGCTCCGCCTTCAAGATTGGCCTGGGCGATTTGGTCTTTGTTTTCTTTTTCGTGGATTTATTTGACAACGTGGGAACACTGGTCGGCGTTTGCGAACAGGGCGGTTTCCTGCGCGACGGAAAATTTCCGCGCGCCAGCCGCGCGCTGCTGGCCGACGCCTTCGGCACCATGGCCGGAGCGCTGACGGGCACGTCCACGGTAACGAGCTACATCGAAAGCGCCGCTGGTGTGGCAGCAGGAGCGCGAACGGGACTCGGCAACGTGCTGATCGCCGCACTATTCGTCGTGGCCATTTTCTGCGCGCCGCTGGTCGCGGCCGTGCCCACCTATGCGACTGCGCCGGCCCTGATTCTGGTCGGAGCGCTAATGTGCGCCTCACTCGCCAAGATCGACTGGGACGATTTCACCGAAGCGTTTCCAGCGTTCATCACAACCGTGGCCACGCCGCTTACCTTCAGCATCGCCACCGGACTGAGCCTGGGCCTGCTATCCTTTACCTTCATCAAGATTGGCACCGGCAAGATCAAGCAGATCAGCCCGCTCATCTGGGTACTGTCCGTTCTTTTCCTGCTGCGCTTCGCATTCCTCGGCGCGGAGTAGATTTCAGGCTCCGATGGAACGAGCTTCAGCCCGTCAGCTTTGACGCTTGCCCGAAGCAGGTCCTCGACGGCTCTCGCCTTTGCTACTGCTTTCGCCGAATTCAGGCGTACAATGCTCGCGGTTTTCAACTCCCAACTGAACCTGGATAGCGGGGCGATGTTGGCGATCTGCGACTTACGTTTCGCGGATCGCGCGCCCTGAAGAGACTGGAAAGGAACCAACCATGGCCACCCTGTTTCGAGCGGATCATGTCGGAAGTTTTCTGCGTCCTGCGGATCTTCTTCAAGCCAGAAGCAGCTCCATCCCGGAGGCATTGCGAAAACTAGAGGACCAGCACGTCCTGCGAGTCCTGGCCCGGCAGAAAGAGCTGGGATTTGAAATCGTCACGGACGGCGAACTGCGCCGGCGAAACTTCATGAGCGATTTCGTGGAGGCCGTGGAAGGCTTTGACGATGAGGCCATCCTGCGGCGTCCGTGGAGAGCGGGAGAGACAGCGGTCGCAGAAGTCAGCACGGTGACCGGAATCGTCACTTCCAAGCTGCGCCAGGTGCGCCCGCTGACCGGACGTGAATTGCCGTTTCTAAAAGCCAACAGTCCCCTGCCGATTAAGATGACGCTGCCAAGCGCCACGCAATTTCCGGCCATCGCCTACAAGAATGGCGTGACGGACCACGTTTACAAGGATCATTCGGCGCTCCTCTGGGACATCGTGGCGATCATGAAAAGCGATCTGGCAAAACTTTCGTCGGAAGGCGTCAAGTACATCCAGATTGACGCGCCGCGCTACAGCTATTACATGGACCCGAAATGGCGCGCGTGGATGCAGGCGGAAATGAAAGTGGATCCGGATACGGCGCTTGACGAAGCCGTGCGCGCGGACAACGAGTGTTTCCGGGCGG
Source organism: uncultured Acidobacteriota bacterium (assembly GCA_963774805.1). Lineage (GTDB taxonomy): Bacteria > Acidobacteriota > Terriglobia > Acidiferrales > UBA7541 > Palsa-360. The sequence continues at coordinate 83,745 of CAVZGK010000011.1, read as the reverse complement.
CGCGCAAAGATGGCGTGATTCTGGCCATCCATCTATGCCGGGGCAACAATCGCAGCCACTGGTACGCGGAGGGCGGCTACGACGCGATCGCCGAAAAACTATTCGGCACGCTGGAAGCGGATCGCTTTCTCCTGGAATACGATGACGAACGCTCCGGCACGTTCGAGCCGCTGCGATTCGTGCCGAAGGGAAAAACCGTGGTGCTCGGCCTGATCAGCTCGAAGTTGCCGCGCATGGAAGATCCGGCCGACCTCGCGAAACGCGTGGAGGGAGCCGCGAAGTTCGTGCCCGTGGAAAACCTGGCGCTCAGCCCGCAGTGCGGATTCGCTTCCACATCGGAGGGAAATCTTTTGACCGAAGATCAGCAATGGAGCAAGCTGAAGCTGGTGGTGGATACCGCCCGGCAAATCTGGGGTTGAACGGTATATGAATCGCTCGGCGTTACTTGATGTTTCGCAGCGGCCGCAGGCTGGCGACGCCCTTGAGCAGGTTGTAGCAAAGCGAAGCTCCCAGGGACATCAGCGCGACCGCAATTAGCAACCCCGGCAACTCGCCGGGAGCTGGCGGCCAGTCGGGCTGGCTGTCGGAAATTAACTGGAATCGCGTGCGTGCCAGTTCCCTTTTAATGGATGCGGAGTGGTCGATGAGCCTGTCGGCATCGCCCGAAAGTTGCGAGTTCACTTCCTGTTCGTAAGCCGCTTCCAGATTATCCGCAGTAGGATCTCCTTGCAATGTTCCCCGCAGCCAAAGATCGGCGTCTTCCCTGCTGGCAAACCCGGGTTGCGTTTGCAACGCCTTCAGCGCCCGGTTCTTGGCGGCAACCGTAGCCAAGGCTTCTCCGGAAACCGCCGCGGGCGTTTCGCGTTCCTTTTCGGAAGTTTTGAGCCTGGCTGATTTGGAGGACTTACTCTTATGAGTCTTGGCCGGAGCCGCAGGCGCGGACTGGGCCACAGCCGGCGTGGCTTGCAACGCGTCTTCCGGTGACTGCGGCACGGCGGCTGAGATCTGGATTTCGGCGGGTGCAGGGCTTAAGTTGGCAGCCTGTTCGGCGTCCGGCAGCGGTGGCGCAGCGGAACCGTGCGAAGAATGGTGCGACTTCGAGGATTTGGGTTGTTCGCTCTGCGGCGGCGCGACTTCCAACACAGCAGCCATCGCGCTGCGGTACACGTCCGGCACAACCGTCCGCGAACTTTCCTTGGCGTGCGGCAACTGCTCGGCCTGCCGAGACAACGCCTCCGCGCTGGCGGAGAGTTCCGCGCGCACCTGGGCGTCCGTAGAGAGCGACTGGTACATACGGATTGCGTCAAAATGGCCGGCAAACACCAGCACAGCCGATAGAGCCACGGTGATCACGCGCGCCTGCACCGTGAAGCGCTGCGACGCCCGGTCCATGGCATGCTGAAACCAGAGATTCAAGCCTTCCACGCGTGGTTCCGAGGCAGCAGCCGCGGGAGCCGCTAAGCTGATGCTCACCGCCTTTTCCACGGCTACTGCGACTCCTCCGTCATCATCATCGTCAGAGACGCCGCGGAACATTTTCTCGATTTGCGCGGAGCCCGTATTGATCCTGGGCCGCGCGCGATTGCGCGTTTCGCCGGCAATCACCAGCATGGCTCGCTGTGCCGGGTCGGGCAGGGTTCCACCCACGGGGGCGGAAAGCTTTTCCAGTAGAGCGACGAGTTCATCCAGCCGAATCGAGGTAGCCAGGCGCCAGCGGCTCAGCAGGCCACCCAGCAGTGCGCCAAGTATCGCGCCGCTGCGCCACGGATGGTCGCACAAGTTCAAGAAAGGAATGTAGTTGGTGATCGCGCTGGCATTTGCGCAGAAGTCCGCATCCAGCAGCCGCTTGATGGCAAACAGGGCTCCTGGCCAAAGAAATGTGCCGGCGGCCGCGCCCAGGAGCCATGGTTGCAGGGGAATTCCACTGCCCGCCCAGCGCAGCTTTCCGGCGGCGTCCGGCGGCACAAAGGGCAGCTCTTCGGCGCGAATCCCGACGCGCGAGAAGACCGAGCCGGAGACCAGGGGCTGGCTCAGAACCCTGCGGGCGATGACCTTGGAGTAGCGTTTGGCGTCACGGTCGTCGCTGGCGGTTTCAAACAGGTCGGCCAGGCTTCGGCGCAGGTTGGCACCGCGCAGACCCAGCAGGCTGACGATCAGTTGGGTTCCGGCGGTGACGACCAGGCTCGCTGCCAGCATTACAGCTGCAAAAGCAACCACGGTATCCACGTGTTGAAACATAGGCATCCACAGGCTGGTTCTTAAAATTCTAGGCTCGTGCCGGTGCCTTGGGTGGACTAAAAACCTCAGGGTTTCCTTTCAGTAAAGGCGGTGGCGCATGCTTTAGCTTGCGCTGGTTGGTTGCCGCAGGGTGCGCGGCGATCTCAGTTTGACCTGCGCAAGCTAAAGCATGCGCCACAGGTTTTCTGGCCGCGCTCGTGGAAAACTGATAGCATGCGCGCATTGGGCCCTCGCCATCCGGCGCCGAGCCGATCGTCGATCGGAATTGAGTGCAGTTCGGCTCCCGCCTCAGTCAGGAGAACCATGAATACCGCACCTCGCGCGATGTTGTGGGCTTTGCTAGTAACCTTCTGCGTCTGGCTCCCTGCCGTCGCCGGGCCAGCCACGATATCCGGACTCGTGACGGACGCCTCGGGAAAGGCGATCCGTGGCGCTGTGGTCAGCGCCAAATCAGGCATAAAAACCATCAGCCGCTTTTCGCAGAATGACGGTAAGTACGAAATTGCCGTGGAAGCGGGCACGTACGACGTGAGCGTGGAAGCCTACGGATTCGCCGTGAAGAAAGTCTCGGTGGATACCTCCAAGGCCGCCGCGACGAATTTCAGCCTCGCGCCGGCCACCTTGAGCCTGGCGCGGCTCACCGGTTCGGAGCTGGAAAGTCTTTTGCCGGACGCGCCGGAGACCCGCCTGCTGCGCTCCCGCTGCATCGAGTGCCACAGCCTGCCGACCATCATTCACCGGCGAGGACAGACCGCCGAGGAATGGCGCGAGTTCCTGCCGCAAATGGCCCATGGCGCGACCGACGAGCCTTTCGCGAATGCCACGCCGCGCGAACTCGATGCGCTGTCCGCGGCGCTGGAAAAAACCTTCGGCCCGCAATCACCGTACTTCAGCCTGGATGCAGACGCGTCTCAGTTGAAGGCCCATGTGAAGCACGTGGAGCCTTCGGACGAGGCTCTACGCGCGACGATCATTGAGTATGATGTCCCGACCAAAATCTCGCGCCCGCACAGCATCGAAATCGATACGCGCACCAATGTGGCCTGGTTTGGCGAGGAATCATTCTTCGGCAACAAAGCCACACGCTTCGACCTGGCCACCGAAAAATTCAAGGAGTATCCGCTTCTTACGGACAAGGCGCGCCCGCACACCGGCGCGGTGGGCACTGACGGGCGGTACTGGGTGGCCCTGGCGCACAGCAACGATCCCGCCAAGCTGGCTTCGGTCGATCCGGAAACGGGCGAAGTGAAGCAATACTACTGGCCGGAAAAGAAAGCTTTCGCCGCGCATACCCTGACGCTCGATCATTCCGGCAACGTCTGGTTTTCCGGCGGAACTTCAGGCGACCTGTGGAGCTTTGACGTGAAGAAGCAGCAGTTCGCTTCGCATGCCTACGCCGTTCCGTCAGCGTATCCCAAGGGGACGATGCAGGATTGGGGCGAAATTCCCGGGGAATCGCATCCCGCGCAGGGCCGCTCGTATGACGTCGCCGTGGATAACGAAGGCATGGTCTGGTTCAGCGAAATTGCCGTGGGCACGCTGGTGAAACTGAATCCGGCGACGGGCGAAACAAAGGATATCCGGCCGGAGTCGACCGTCAGTATTCGTGGCATCACGGTGGATCCGCAGGACAATCTCTGGTTCGGCGATTTTCTGGGGCATCGCTTCGGAAAGGTGAACGTCAAGACCGGAGCCGTGAAATTTTACAAACCGCCCACGCCGAACGCCACGGTTTACGGCGTTTCCTACAATCCGGTCGATGGAAATATGTGGTTTGCCGACATGAGCGGGAACAACATCACGCGCTTCAATCCCAAGACCGAGCAGTTCAGCGAATTTCCGATTCCCCAGCGGCCGGACCGCTCCTATGCGCGATTCATCGGCCCTGACGTCAAAGGCCGGATCTGGTTCACGGAATATTTTGGGGATCGCATCGGATTCGTCGACCCGAGCGGAGAAAGCACAGGTTCGCAGGTGACTTCCCGGCAGGCAGCAAAGTAGGCGCGAAGGAAGCGCGGTTACAGGCGCAGCGCAACGGCTGGAACGCGCAGCCCGGGTCTCGTGCCGCGCGCGGTCAGGCCACGCTGGCGTTCAGGTCAAACGAAGCCCGCGCGCGAATCGTCCAGAGGCTCTCCCGAACCAGACTCGGGTCCAGGCCCGCGGAGCGGCACACATACGGAAAATCCTCTTCGTCCTGAAACAGGAAAAATTCAGCTTTGCTCTTGTGCGAACCCGGCCCGTGGACCCAATCCTCGATCGCGCTGTCGATAACGGCCATCCAGAGTTTTTCATTCGTGGTGCCCTCAGCCTTGGATGTCTGTTCGTTCAATGCGTCCTCCTGCGCGGAACGTATGGTTTTCGGACTGATGATCGCAAGAGGCGAAGTCCGGCTCAATGGTGCAAAGGGACTACCGTGGAGGTACCCGGGTCTTAGTACTAAGGGTCAGGAGGACACCAGCATCTTGCCCTTCCGGGCTATAGGCGTTTAGTTGGCGGGAACTATCTGGCGTGGACAAGGGCCGCGCAATGACACTCCTCCGCGCTACTCCACTTTTACCACAAACTGCGTGACCACCACTTTTCCGGCGGCGCTGACTTCTCCAAAGACATGATAGACGCCCGGCGACGGAAAACTGAAGTTCGTGACCTCGATATCGGGGCCGAAATGATCGGGCAAAAAAAGATGCGAGGCGTGAATGTTTTCGCCCAGCAATTTTCCTATGAACGAAACCGGCAGTATCCCGTGGATGTGGAGAAACTCACCGAGATCCTCGCGGATAATGCTCAGGTGCATGGGAACGGCGAGATACGGATTCAGGTCCGCGGCAGGCTTGCCGGCTTTTTCAAAGTGGTAATCCAAAGTTGCGGGCGCGCCGGCTTTCAGCGTGGCGGGATAAGTTTTCAGCTTCACGACATAGCCATCGAACGTTTTCTCCAGCGGAAACGTTTCGTTGCCGGCGGCGGCCGGTTCGGTGGATTGTCCGGCGTTCAAGTAAAACTGGTCGGAGAACGCGTAGCCTCGCTCCATAAAATCCACGGAAACCAGATAGCGCCCGGCTTTCGGAAACGTGTAGCGCACCGAAAATTCAGCAGCTTCGCGCATCGCTGCGGTTACCGGCGCGAAATCCTCCGCGTGAATATGGGAGAAGACCTGGAAATCCGCGCTGGCGATCACTACGTGCAGGATGCGATTGTGATCGAGAACCAGATCATACACAGGATTGCCCTGAAAATCCCGCAACGTGAATGTAAGCAGCGTGGGCACACCCGGCTCGACCGCGGCGGGATGGATGGCCAGTTGCGCCTTGGCTCGCGCGGGGCGAATGAAGTATGCAAATTCGCGCGCGTCGACAAAATGAAATCGCCCCAGCCCGATTCCCGTGGTGCAGCCGGGCAGGGCCAAGTCGGATGTCGCCAACCCGTCGCGCTCAGGAACGCTCTCGTGCCACACATTCATGACGTTGGAATCTTCGCAGGAGCGCTGGAAGGAGCTTTCCAGCACGCCGCGATACAAGCCAGGAAATCCCCCGGTGGCAGACAGAACAGCGGCAGTGACTAGCACAGCCGGAATCCAAGCGCCGCTGCGGGTGAAGGTCGGCGTTGCGATTGCCACGGCAGGGTCCGGCGCAGTCACCGCGAATTGATTCCATTTCGACGCATAACGATAAAGCGCGGAGGAAACAACGACCAGCAACAGCGCCACCAGAATCTCCGTGATTTCAAAGGAGCCGAAGCTCCGGTCTTCCGCGTGCGCATCGCTTTGCGCGATATCCCGGGGGTAGTTCAAATCGAACGACGCGGTGGAATCATAAGCACCCGACCTTTGGGCCGTGATGTTGATCGTCCAATCTCCACCCGGGGCCAGAAGATCTCTGTCCAATACATATCCGCCCGTGAAGCGCGGCTCAACCGGCGCCGTGATCGGGCCAATTCCCGCCGAACGGTTGCTGAGTGCCACCACCAGATTGTTTACGTCTGCTCCGGCTTTGGTCTGCGCATCCAATACAGTCACCAGCAATTTGCCGCTTTCGTAGGGTTGCTCGCGAAGAGAGATTTCTGCTCCTTCGCTCAGGGCGGTCCTCCCGAACGAATAGTGAGGAGCAAGCGGCGGCGTAGTGATGATCAGGAGTGACGTGACGGCAAGAATCGCGATGCCCACGCCGGCTTCAAACGGCAGCGTGAAACTAAGTCGTGAAAAAACGCGGTCCGCGAGCACGCCGTCGCTCGTGCGAATCGCGCGGGTGAGATTTGGGTCCGCGTAGATCTGGTGGAACAGACGCGCCGCAAGCAGCAGCGCCGCGAACACCGAAAGGACCGCGAACCGTTTGCCCCAGTCCGTGGTCATCACGAAGGAAAAACTTTTCAGGTGCAGCCAAACCACGTACACGCCGCTGACGCCCGCGACACCAAGCGCAATGCTGGCTATTTTTGAGAACGAGGTAAGCGTGAAAGCCGCCGCTCGCATGTTGCGCGAAGTTCTGACGATGGGTGAGAAAAGATAGACTAGCGCGATGATTCCGCCGATCCAGGCATCCTTGAAGAAAAGGTGGATGAAATTCATGGTCACGCCAAAGCCCGGCGCGAATGTCGATGCCGCGGCATGGCTGATTCGCGCGCGGGCCAGGTCGATCAGCGCCAGAATGGCGAACGCGCCGTACTCCGCGGTGGTAATCCGATCCAGGGCGATTGCTTTTCGTCCCCACATCGCGAGGCCCACGAGAAGCGCGAGAGTTCCCACCATGCGAAGCACCGTGGACACAGCCGACGCAGTGAACAGGAACGGAATCCAGGCACGAGCGAAGTTCGTTCCCTGAAGGGTCGCCAGTTCGTTCGTTTTATAAATCAGATACGCCAGGCCGCCGGCAACCGCAAGGGCGCAGCCGGACAAATACAAGGTTCTAAACCTTGCGGCGAATCGCGATTCTTCGGAAAACAACGCGGGGAAATTCCGGCGCAGCGGCCGCCAGATCATTGCCAGGCCGAGAAGCGCGCCGAGCACCAGGGCGTCACCGATCAGTTCGAGCGCCAGAGTTGCAGCTTCCGGCACGCCGGAACTGTGCACGGTCTGAAATCCACCCGAATCCCTGGAGGCGCCGGGTTGTGCCGCGCCGACGGAAAAGACGTACGCGCCTTTCGCGAAGTGCCCGTCATCGGCGGAGATCACTTCCCAGGAAACCGTGTACGTACCCGGCCCGCGGTCTTTCAAGCTCACCAGCAAATTCCGCGGATCCGCTGCGTCAGGCGCGGAATCGGCAAGGTCGGCTCGCGAACCATCCGGCGCGAGAACCACCACGCTGGACACACGCGGCTCGATTCGCTCGCTGAAGTGAATCGCGATCTGCGCGGGCGGCCGTTCCAGGACCGAGGAAGCCGCCGGAATATATTGCACCGGTGTGGCGTGCGCGAAAATCCATTCGGGAAATGCGCCGAGCGCCAGCGCCAGACACGCGATGCGAAGGAGAAAACGGAATTTCTTCTGCATAAAAACGATCAGGTCTCAACAGCGTCACGGAAATTATTTCTTGATGCAATCAGCGCCATTCGCGCTCGGCCCTACTGCGCTGCGAGCTTCCGGGCCAGCGCGTAGCCGCCGAGAAGCCCAGCAGCCGCGCATGCCAGCAGCTCCGCGACAAACAGAAAAGATGATTTGCCCTTCGCGCTCGAAATCGTCAGCGGAAACGTTGCCGTGGCCAGCTGCGGAGGCGTCCGCTTGGAATCGAAAAACGTCACCTTCAGCGTGTACGTGCCGGCCTCGGGAAAAGTAAAGAACAGGAACGTATTCGGCAGTTCCGTAATCAGGTCGCCGTTCACCAACGGTTTGCCGTTGCGCTCAATATTCAGGCCAACGCTCGTCGGCGTCGCCAGGGGTTCGCGCGTATCGCTCCGCAGCAGATTAAAATCAAACTCAATGGGCTCCCCGGCCAGCGGCGTTCCGGTCTGATCGGTGCCGATGTCCACAATCACGTCGCCGACAACTTTTTCCAGGCGCTCCCCGCCCAGGCCGTTGGCATTCGTCGCAACCGCGATCAGCGCCGCCAGAAGCATCGACGCCAGGAACAGGGCAGAAATAAATCTCATCGTGGCCCAGCCGGTTTTCGTCTCCACGCCGCCGCAGCCAGCGCCAACCCCGCCAGCCCCGCTGCGATCCCCGCGATTGCCAGGGCTTCGGCCGCGGCAGCTTGCTTTGCTGCCGACTCCGCGGCGCTCGCCAGATTTTGCGTCGATTGGCTCAGCTCGTAGGAAGTGAGCGCGGGCTCGGGAAATCCCAGCGCTTTTCTGGGCCCTGGGCAGGCATACGCTCCAATTTTGCCGAGGCGCGTGATGGCTTCAGAAATCTTGACTTGCGAAGAATCGACCGTCGTCTCCGAAACCTCTCCGGCCACGCAACTGAAAGACAGATCCACGGCGCTGTCCTCGAGTGTGCCGAAAATTCGGTAGCCGTAGGTCGTTTGCACGGTAGGAATAAAAATCGCGGTATACGATCCAGGCGTCTGGTCCGAAGGATCGAATGCCAGCGTTTCTTCTTGTCCCCCGCTGACAGCTCGACCTTCAACGTCCGCTCCAGCCCGGCGATCGGACTTCCCTTTCCTGCCGCGCCGCCCGGAGGTCCGGAAAGCCGGGACACCCGCAGATCGACCCCGGAAATCGAATCCACCACGAACGGTTCGTTGAGAGACCCGACGGTGAAAACGTAATATCGGTCGCCAATTTTAAACGTGTCGCGCTCGTGGCCCGAAGCCGGCAACGCGGCGCACAAGAGAGCGACTGCCGGCGCAAGGACGAGCAAAACTTGTTTTTTCATGATGATGTGGAGCTTATGGGAGTGAACCGCAAAGTCAAGATGATTTTCGACGGCGCAAGGGAGAAGGGCGAACTGAAAAGAGGAAGTTGCGTTACGAGAGAATCCAGTCCGGAGCGAATCGCAGATCGATTTCGCCCGAACGCCCGCCTAGGAAGCTTTCTTTCCCAAGATGCGGCTGCCGTTGGAGTACGACGAATTTCCCGCGGAGGAAGATTTTCCACCGTGATCTTCGCCCGCCGCGCCTTCGGACGAATCTTCTTCTCCCGCGAACGAGTTATTCACGCAGAACAGGGCCAACTCGAGGCGATTGTAAACGCCGACTTTGTCGAAGATGCTGGTCAGGTGGTGCTTCACGGTCTGCGCGCTCATACCCAAAGACTGCGCGATCTCATTATTCGTTTTGCCGGACACAACTTCGGAAACAATTTGGTCCTCGCGCGGCGTCAATTTCCAGTTCTTGCTGTAGACTTCGGCGGATGCCGCACTCCGAGCCGGCTTCTGCACTCCGTAGTCGGTTTCCGAAACGCCGGAGCGCTCGATCCAGTACTGCCCGGCCATCACAGTGGAAATGCTTTTCCGCAGAAGCTGCGTAGCCGTTTCTTTCAGCACGATGCCCGAAGCGCCGTACCGCAGCGCCTCCACGATCTCCTGCTTTCGCACTTCCGTGGCCAGAATCAGGATGCGCACCGGCAGCGACATCTTCTGGAAGATCCGCAACGCCTCCAGCCCCGAGCAACGCGGCATGCGCATGTCCATCAGAACCAGATGCGGCTTCAATTCGCTGGCCATGGCCGCGGCTTCGCTGCCGTCGCTGGCCTCGCCCACGACGCGGATCTTGGGATCGGTCTCCAGCAGCATCCGCAGACCCTCGCGGAATACCGGGTGATCGTCGGCAACCAGAACTCGCAAATTCTGTGATCGATTATCCAAGGGCATCCTTCGGGAACGCAATTTCCAGGCGCGAGCCACGCCCGGGTTCGGATTCAATTTCCAGCTCACCGCCCAGAGTGGAAACCCGTTCGCGAATTACAAAGGGCCCCAGGCTCCGAGCTTCCAATTCGTCCATGCCGCGGCGCCCGCTGAAGTCGAATCCGCGGCCGTCATCATCGATGCGCAACACCCACCGGCCGTGCGTCACGGTGAAGCCGATGGTTACGTTTCGCGCGCCGCTGTGTTTTCGGACGTTCACCAGCGCTTCCTGCACAATGCGCACCAGTTCCCCGGCCACCGAAGTCGGCGGAGAAATCTGCCCGCCGTCAAAAACAAAACGCACGGAGATGCCGGTTTCGCCTTCAAACTTGGCGATCAAATCGCCGATGTATTCCACAAAACTTTTTCGTCCGAAATCGAGCGGACGGCCCTGCTCCACGATTTGCCGCAACTCAGCCTGACTGCCGCGCACGAGCTGCTGCAGGCGTTCCAATTCCGCGGCGACTTCCGCGGAAAGGCCGGGATTCGCTTTCAAGCGGTCCAGGCGGAATTCCACGGTGAACAGGCTTTGAATAGCGCTGTCATGCAAGTCTCGCGAGACGTGCGCGCGCACGCGCTGCGCGGTCTGCAGCGAGGATTCCCACCGCTGCTCCTCATCCGTTTTCGAGACTTGCCACAACAGCCCTGCGGCGAACACGGCAAATCCCGCCAGCGACATGTATGTCGCGCCAGGACGCATCGCGGGATGAAGATCCACGTTTGGAATCAGGAAAACTGCGAGGAGCAATCCGCCGCTCAGCAGAACCGCGAAGGCAATCGCCGTCCATAGCACCTGGTTTGGGCCCCAGCGCTCGGCGGCCGCCACCAGGACAAATAGAAACAGCAGGAACAGAGAAGCTTCCGAGGATTGCACCAGCAAACCGACCACGACCACGGTCAAGACATCGAGGCAGTGCAGAGTGAGGCGTGCACTGGCCGGCCATTTGCGATGCTTCCGCACCAGCAGCAGAACAAGTAAGCTGTAGATAATAAAAGCCGCTCCGGACATCCAGACATGCTTCCGAAGCAATTCGGAATTACTGTAATCAAGGCAGGCTAAACCCAGAATACCGATGGCGGCCCAGACGCGCCCCAAGCCCAGGGAGCGCTCATGTATCGGCGCGGAGCCTGTTTCGCCAGGATTGTAGAGATAGGCTGATGGGCCGGGTGCCGGGTCCATTCGTACGTCCTGTCATGGCCTGCGTTCCATAGAGCAATGCAATACACCGGTATCCGCTCAACGAAAAAAATTGAGAAAAACCGACGATCACGCTCTCAAAAAGAACGCACGCCTACGAGTTTAGTTCGGTTCGGACTACAAAGCCCCAGGACGTAGGCCTTGACTGCACAGTACCAACTAGTATGCAGCACAGGTATCCTCCATCGAATCAGCTTGAAAGTCAAGACCAAATTTTCGCACAGCAAAAAAAGTTGCGGCGTAACAGGAGAGGGATTTCGCTGAAAACCAAGCACGAATAATTCTGCGGAGAGGCGCACAGATCGCGTCGGGCAAACTATTTCCTGGACTTCTTGCAATCCTCGGCACAGTCGCGCTGATGGGTACTGCAACTCTAAGCCCTGATTACGTTCCTACCGCAAAAAATGTGTCCACAAACGGATACAGCACCATGGTGCCCCCGGTGCTACCTACCTTCGTGCCATTGACGGTTTTCGGTATTGCTCTAGGATAGCAGCGTCCCGATCTCCGTTGTCACGATCGAGGACACACGAAAGGACTCGGGCCACAGAAGAAGTACAAATTTACTCGCCCGAGGTTACGGCCAGATCAATGGAAATTAAACTTCTATGAACGGGCGAAGAGAGTCGAGGCGCTCGCAGCGATTCCCGCTCAAGATGCCCCTGCGCTACCGGCTTTACGGCGCGGGCGAAGATGATTGGCGCCATGGCAAGACCGTGAACATCAGTTCCTCCGGCGTGTATTTTCGCTGCCCGCTTTCCGCCACTCGTGGCACTCGCGTGGAAATTAATTTTTTATTGCAAAGCTCGCGCTCCAGGGAGTCGGGGCTTGAGGTGTCCTGCAAGGGCGAGATCGTGCGGCTGGAAAACAACGGCAGCGAAGAAAGCCAGACCGCGCTGGCGGTCCGGATCAACGATTACCGGCTGTTCCCTTTCATTCCGGGGCAGTCGAATCTCGAGGAACCGGTCGCGCAGGTTGAAACCAGCGAGTAATCGTTTTCAGGCGCCGGGAATTTAGCCGGCAACGGGCGCGGGCACGGTCCGAGATTTCGTTTGTTGCGGCACGTGTTTTTGTTTTGCGGATTTAAAAGAACACAGGCGACGATTTTCAGTGACGCCGCTGTTGGTCACAGGACGGAGGTGTATTCGGATGTCAGCAACGGGTTCGGACTTGGCGCAAACCGGAACTTCGCCCTGGTACGCGTTGTACACGCGCCACCAGCACGAGAGCAGCGTGGCCGCGAGCCTGACGCGAAACGGAATCGAGAACTTTTTGCCGACCTACAGTTCCGTGCGCAAGTGGAAAGACCGGACCAAGATTTTGTCGCTGCCTCTATTTCCGAGTTACGTATTCCTCCACGGCGCACTGGACCGCCGCGTGAAAGTACTTTCCACGCCGGGCGTGTATTCGATCGTGGGATTTGGCGGCAGTCCGGTGGCGATTTCGCAGGCCGAAATCGAAGCAATTCGCAAAGCCGTACGAAGCGGCCTGCCGGCCGAGCCGCATCCGTACCTGCAGTGCGGCGATCGCGTGCGCGTGAAGGCAGGCCCGCTCGAAGGGATCGAAGGAATTCTGACTCGCAAGAAAAGTTTGTACCGGCTGATTCTTTCCGCCGAAGTGCTTCAGAAATCGATCGCGGTGGAAGTCGACGCGTTCAGCGTCGAGCCCATCGCACGCCGGAATTCGGCAATGCCATTTACTTCCGCGGGGCCGGTCGCGGCGCCTCCCCAAATTCCCGGGGATCGCGCCTGGTAGCGAAAGCGCGCGACTGCTTGAGGAGTATTTTTTATGAACTATAAAAATCTGATTCGAATTTGCGGAGCGGCAGTGCTGCTGACAGCCGCATGGGGCTCAGCCTGGGGCCAGGGCAAGCCGGCCGTTGCGGTCATGCAGACGGCCGCGGACGATACGCCGGACGTCGCCGCGGACACCCGCCTGACGTCGCAGCCGGTGCTCGCGCAACGCTTTCCGCGCTACCTGCTGCGGCCGAGCGACGTGCTGCAGCTGACGTTTCCCATCACACCCGAATACGATCAGACCATCAGTGTTCAGCCCGATGGCTTCGTGAGCCTGCGGGGCGTGGGCGATCTGCATATCGCCGGCAAGACAGTTCCGGAGCTCGCGGAATCGCTGCACAAAGTCTACGGAAGTTTTCTGCACGATCCGATCATCAACATCGAGATGAAAGATTTCGAAAAGCCCTACTTCACGGCCGGTGGCGAGCTGGGCAAGCCGGGCAAGTACGAGCTGCGCGGCGACACAACCGTCTCCGAAGCCATCGCCATGGCCGGCGGATTTACCGAAAAATCCAAGCACTCCGAAGTCGTGGTTTTCCGGCATACGAACGGCGGCTGGGAGCCGGGCAAACTTCTCAACGTGAAAAGCATGATGGCCAATAAGAATCTCGACGAGGATATTTATCTTCGTCCCGGCGACATGATCTTTGTCCCCAAGAACAGAATTTCCAAGATTAAAGATCTGAAAGACATGCTGCCGACTCCCGCAATTCCGGTTCCCTGAGCACGGCGCGCCGATCCGGAAGGAGATTCAAGTATGGATGAGATGAACAACAATAGAAGGAACGCACGGCCGCCGCTGACTCAGATGCGCGACCTGGTTACCATTGGCCTGCGCCACAAGCGCCTGGTCACCTTCACGTTCCTGGGCCTGATGGCCGGTGTGGTATTGTCCATGTTCCTGCTGCCACCGCGTTACAAGGCCACCACGAAGATCCTGGTGAAAAAGGAGCGCGCCGACTTTGTGGTCACCGCTGATCCCAATGACGCGCAGCAGCAGGCCCCCGCCGCGGTCTCCGAAACCGACTTAAACTCCGAAATCGAATTGATGAAGAGCCAAGACCTGTTGGAAAAAGTCGTGGTGACTTGCGGGCTGCAGAACGCGGCGAAGAACGGCTGGTTGGCGAAGTTGCACATCCTGGGATCCTCTTCCGACCCGCACAAAGTGATTTCCAACGCGGCGCGCAATCTATCCAAATCCATGGACATGGGTCTGCTTCCCAAGACCAGTCTGATCTCCATCGGCTATGAAGACACCAATCCGCAGGAAGCCGCACGCGTGCTGGACGTGTTCCTCAATTCCTACATGGAAAAGCATCTGGCCGCGCACCGCCCTGCAGGAACCTTGGCTTTCTTTCGTGAGCAGACCAAGCAGTACTCCGATGGTTTAAAGGAAGCGGAGGCACGGCTGAGCGAATTTACTCAGGCGCAAGGAACCGTTTCGCCGGCGCAGCAAAAAGGCACCACGCTGCAAAAGCTGGCCGAGTTCCAGGGCAACTTAAAGGAAACCCAGGCCGCCATTGCTGAGACCGAGCAGCGCATTCGCACCTTGAAGAGCCAGGCTTCGACCGTACCCAGCCGGCTGACCACCCAGGTGCGGTCCTCCGACAACCCGCAATTGATGGAGCAATTGAAATCGACGCTGCTGAACCTACAACTGAAGCGTACCGAGCTGGTGCAGAAATTCGATCCTTCCTACCGCCTGGTGCAGGAAGTCGATACGCAAATCAAACAGACGCAAGCTGCCATCGAATCCGCCAGCAGTTCCAAGCTGCAGGACGAAACAACGGATAGCAATCCGACCTATCAGTGGGTCGATTCCGAACTCACCAAGGCGCAATCGCAACTTTCCTCCGAGCAGGCCCGCGCTACGGCCCTGGCGTTGAGCGTGGCCGCCTATGAAAAACAAGCCAGCGCGCTCGACCAGCAGGAGATCACCCAGGAAGCCCTGCTGCGCGACAAGAGCACGCAGGAGGCGAACTATTTGCTGTACATGAAGAAGCAGGAAGAGGCGCGCATTTCCGATGCCCTCGACGAAAGCCGCATCATCAACGTGGCAGTCGTCGAACCGGTCACCGTTCCCGTCGAGCCGGCGAGGTCGCGTCCTCTGGTTCTGTTGTTCGGGCTTCTGGCGGCCATCGTCGTAAGCCTGGGCGTGGCGGTCGTGGCGGAATATCTCGATCCGTCGCTGCGCACTCCCGAAGACATTCAAGAATTTTTGGATTTGCCCGTGTTGGCGTCAGTTTCCGAACAGGGACGCTAAGGAGAGAGTCGATGTTTTTAGAATACTATGGGCTGCGCGAACAACCGTTCGGAGTCACCCCCGATCCGCGCTTCCTGTATTTTGGAGCGACGCACCGCGAAGCGCTCGCTTCCCTGTTCTATGGCATCGAATCCGGCTGCGGATTTCTGGCCCTGATTGCACCGCCGGGCATGGGCAAAACTACGCTGTTGTTCCACTTGCTGGAGAAACTGCGCGGCACGGCACAGACCGTATTCCTGTTTCAGACGCAGTGCGGCTCGCGCGAGATGTTCCGCCACCTGCTGAACGACCTGGGCATCGATTCCACCGACCAGGACCTGGCGACCATGCACGAATCGCTGAACAACGTGCTGCTGAGCAACGCGCGCAAAGGCCGCCGCGTGGTGCTGGTGATCGACGAATCGCAAAATCTGCGCGAATCCGTTCTGGAAACGGTGCGCCTACTCTCCGATTTTGAGACGCCGCAGGCCAAGCTCCTGCAGATCATTCTTTCCGGGCAGCCGCAACTGGCGGACAAGTTGGCTCATCCCAGCCTGACGCAATTGCGCCAGCGCATCTCGGTGATCAGCCGCCTGCAGCCCTTCACGCGCGTCGAGACGATGGTCTATATCGAATACCGCCTGTGCCGCGCAGGATATTCCGGGCCTCCGCTGTTCAGCTACGCCGCGGCGGACATCATCGCCAGCGGCAGCAAGGGCATCCCGCGCATCATCAACAATCTCTGTTTCAACGCCCTCACGTTGGGATTCGCCAAACGCCAGAAGCAGATTGATGAGGACACCGTGCGCGAAGTTCTGGCGGACCTCGATCTTGACGGGCTCACCGCGCATCACTCCGGACCGGAAGCCACCGACGACGCTCTGTCTTCGTTCGATGGAATTTCGCCGTCCAACGAACTCACCTATCAGGATTTTCACGATGCGGTTCGCGCCGCATGGGGCAATGGCGCGCCGCTGAAAACCGAACTCAACCCACAGCCGGAACGCCGCAAATATAAACGCACGAATCCCCTGGAACGGCCCGTAGAAGCCGTGGTTCGAATGAGCCTGGAGCCGACCACAACTTCCGGCGCCCCTGAGACTTCGATCTTGCTGAACGAGCAGGAACCGGAATCCGCAGCCGCCGAGGCCGCGATGATGGAACCGCTTCCGATGTCGCAGATCGCGCATCCGGCCGCCGCAAAAGAGTCAGTCGCGGCCGCACATTCCGTCGCGAGCGCCGGCCAAACGGTGGGCGCAACGGCCACGATGGAGATGGTCCGCCCGGACACGAAGCAAGCTGAGCCCGCGCCGGCAACCGTCGCCGCGCAAGCGCAATCATCGAACGAGTTGGGCGCTTCGCTCAAAACCACCTGGACTGCGCTGACCAAGACGGTGCAGGAAGCGTTCAAGAAGTCAGCCGACACGCCGGAGAAGCGGCGCGCCCTTCGTGGCGGGACGGCGGTGGCGATCATCTTCGCATTCGTGCTCGGCACCGTGGTCTTCGCGCGGCACTCGCGGGAAGTTCCGCAAGCCGCTCCCCATGCAACCTCCAGCACGCCGCCATCGGGAGCTTTTGTTCCGGCCTCTGAGCAGTCGGCGACGCTTCCGAAGGCAGCCACCGCAAAATCAGCATCCCGTAAAACTGCGGCCGCGAAGGCGAACGCGCAGGAACAACCGGTCATGGTGACGATCAAGGACGGGCAGACCCTGGGGGATGTGACCCTGCAGTATCTCGGCCAGGCCGGGCCGGTTACGACGCGAAAGATTCAGGAATCGAATCCGGAAATTACCGATCCCGACCGGATCTATGCAGGCTCGCAAATCCGTTTGCCTGCGTCCGCGGTTCGCGCTGACGGCACCTCCACCGCCAGCGGGGAGAATCGAAACCGAACCGAGGAACGGCAATGAGCAAAATGTTTGAAATGCTGCAGCAGGCGCAGCGCGATCAGGAACTGCTGAAGCAGTCCGCTCCGCAGGCTCTGCATCACAGCCGAAATTCGGACGTGCTGCAGCGCAGCGGGAAAGACGAGTTGCTGTTTGAGATTCCGGTGGTCCCGGACGTCGCCGCTCCGGAACCCGCGCCCATGCCCTCCGGGTTTTCGCGTGGCGAAGCGTACAAGCTCATGCAGCAGCTCTTCATGTCTCCCAATTCGGTGGCTCCGCGCAGCGTTGTCTTCTGCGGCGTGGATGAAGACGGCGGATGCGACTGGGTGTGCGCGCAAACGGCCGAGCTTCTGGCCCATTTCAAGTCCAGCCCGGTGTGCATCATCGATGCGAACGTAGCGGCGCCATCGCTGCACAAGCATTTCAACATCCCCAACGGCGGCGGGCTTTCCGGCGCGCTAGTTGGATCCAGCCCGGTGTCCGAATTCACCCAGGGAATTGGTCGCAGTCGTCTGAGTGTATTGACCGCCGGAGAACCTTCCATTGGACTCAGTTCGGGTGCCGTGACGGCCTCTGTGAGGCTGGCGGCGCGGCTGCGCGAACTGCGCGCCTCGTTTGAATATGTGCTGATCAGCGCTCCGGCAGCGACGCGCGAGCCAATCACCAGCTATCTCGGTTCGCTGGCGGACGGCGTGGTGCTGATCGTCGAGCCGAGTTTCACGCCCCGGGAAGCTACGCGCAAAGTGAAGGAAGAAATTGAAGCCGCGGGAGGCCGCGTACTGGGTGTGATTTTACACCGGCGCGCGCTGTCCCTGAACGATCGTCCCAATTCGCAACCGCCAGCCCCCGCCGGCGGCCCGGCCCGCTGATCCGATCAGCAGCCAAGAATTTTTTAACGCGCTACCGCTCCATCCATTCCGAAAGCTAGCAACCCAAATTTATGACTGTGCAGAGAAAAGGTGAGGTGTCAACGTGGGCATGACACGTCGCTCCGCGCTCCTGATTTTGTTCAAAATGTTTGACTCCGCCCTGCTGGTGGGGTCGTTCCTGGTGGCCTGCATTCCAAGCGTGCGGAGCCGCAGCGTGATTTCGCTAACGGAATTCCTGGCCATGAGAACGTCGGTGCGCAACTTCGCGTTGTTCGCCGTGATGGTGCTGATCTGGCACGCCATGTTCTCGTTTCTGGAACTCTACGAATCCAAGCGGATCTGGGGAGAAGACACGGAAACGCTCGATGTTGTCGAAGCCACTTCGCTCGCCACCATCGCTCTGTTCGTCATCGGCAGCTTCTTCATTCCCGCCGTCTCCAGCCCGAAATTCCTGGCGCTGTTCTGGGCCATGAGCACCGGTTCGGTGATGCTCAGCCGCCGGGCGTTGCGCGCGGCGCTCAAACAGATCCGCAAGCGCGGGCGTAATACGGTCCAGGTGCTGATCGTAGGCAGCAACACACGCGCGGTGCAGTTCGCACGCCGGCTGGAAGCCCAAACGGAATTTGGATGCCGCATACTGGGTTTCGTCGACAAGAACTGGACCGGCATGAAGGAGTTCAACAAGTCCGGCTTCGCGCAGGTTTGCGACTTCTCTACATTCAGTTCCTACATTCGCGGCACGGTGGTGGATGAAGTCATCATCGCGCTGCCGCTCAGCTCCTGCTACGCGGAGGCGTCCCGAATCGTGGCGCTGTGCGAGGAACAGGGCATCGTCACTCGCTGCCTGTCCAACCTGTTTGACCTGAAGGTCGGCAACCCCAGAGTCGAACCGCTGGACTACGAATCGCTGATCACCTTTCGCGACGCCGGTCTGCAGGGCTGGGGCGTGATGCTCAAGCGATTTCTGGACGTCGTGATCTCGCTGGTCTGCCTCGTTGTGCTGGCTCCGCTGTTCGTGGTCGTTTCCCTGTTAATTAAGTTCACTTCAAAGGGGCCGGTGTTGTTCGTACAACAGCGCGTCGGGCTGAACAAGCGGCTGATCGGCGTCTACAAATTCCGGACCATGGTGCAGGACGCAGAGAAGAAGCAGGCCGAGCTCGAGCACCTGAACGAAGTCAGCGGGCCGGTCTTCAAAATCAAGAACGATCCGCGCATCACCTCCATCGGAGCTTTCCTGCGCAAGACGAGCATTGACGAACTTCCGCAGCTTCTGAACGTGCTGAAGGGCGACATGAGCCTGGTCGGCCCGCGCCCGCTTCCCGTCCGCGACTACGAAGGCTTCAGCCAGGACTGGCAGCGCCGCCGCTTGAGTATCCGCCCGGGCATCACCTGCCTGTGGCAGATCAACGGGCGCAGTTCCATTCAGTTTGACCGCTGGATGGAATTGGACATGGAGTACATCGATCGCTGGTCGGTGTGGCTGGACGTTTTGATTCTGATTCGAACCATTCCCGCGGTTCTGAAAGGTTCCGGGGCCGCCTGAAAAATCCGCAGCCGCACCGCAGGCGGTTGCCAAATCTCATCCCCTCGGGTTTTCACTCGACCCACTTAGACGAATGACGCCAGATAGAAATCAGCACACCGTCGCGGCAACCGGATTCGGCCTGGAGAATGCAGGTCCGCTCGAAGTGCGTTTCGACTTCGAGGATTTCTGCCGATCCCTGTTCCGCGTGATCGACCGGCAGGGTCTGCGCTATTGCCTGCTGCGGGCGCCGGAGGGAGATACTTCCGAGCGAGTCTCGTCGATCGAGTTAACGATTCATTCGCAGGACCGCGCCGACATCGCTTCCCTCCTGCAGGGCCTGGCCCAGGACGGTTTCACGATGCTGCAGCGCATTCCCTTGGCGGCGAACGATGTCCGCTACGACTTTGCGTCCTCCCTTGATGCAGAAGCGCGCTTCTTGCGGCTGACAATTCGCCAGAGCTTTCCTTCCGGCCAGATGATGGCCAGCGAGGGCCAAATCTTTGCGCGGCGCCGAAAACAAGACGGCCTGTGGATCTTGAGCGAGACCGACGAATTCACTTACCTGCTCGGAAGAATCCGCCTCGACGGCGGGATCGCGGCGGACGAGGAGCGCCGCCTTCACGAGCTGGCGCAGCGCCTGGGCCTGATGACGATCTGCAGAATTTCCGAGAATCTTTTTGGCGAAGGTCCGCGGCCGGCCATCCTGGCGGCCTTCGCCGATGGCCAATGGAACAAGGCGATAAATTCCGCGGCAACTCCGCTGTTGCGCGAGCGATTCCGGCGCCATCCGCTGCAAGTCCTCAAATACAAGACGCTTCAAATGCGCTCGCGCTTGCGCCGGCGGTTCTCTCCAGGCGGCGTGATGATCGTAACTCTGGGTCCGGACGGCGCGGGCAAAAGCACCACGACGCGCAAGCTCGCCGAATTTTTCGCGCCTTTGTTCGAAGGCTACCGCAGCATGATCTGGCGCCCGCAAGTGCTGGTGCCGAGCCCGGTCGTGGACGTGATTCCGTCTTTCGATCCGCCCCACACCAAGCCGGCGCACGGCGCGCTGAAGTCCGTCGCCAAGTTGTTTGGCGTAGTGGCCGATTACTGGCTGTCCTATCCGACTCTGATGTGGTCGTTGATGACCAAACGGACGCTGGTCACCATCGACCGCGACATTCACGACATCCTCGTCGATCACGTCCGCTACCGCTACGGCGGTCCCTTGTGGATCAAGCGCCTGGCCGTGGCCCTCGCGCCGATGCCGGAGACCCTTTACCTGATTCTGGACGCGGAAGACAGCATCATCCTGAGCCGCAAAAATGAACTCGCTCCGGAAGAATTGCGTCGGCAGCGCAAAGCATACGCGGAACTCTCCTCCAAGCTTCCCCACGGCTGCATCATTCGCACCGATCGCGGCATGGAAGACACCATTTCGTCCGTCGCGCGGTGCGTACTGCCATACATGGCCGATCGCTGCGCTGACCAGCAAGGCATCGCTCGTGTGCGGGCGGCACAGACCTCGACGAAGAAACCGGTGGCTGGAATCCTGAGCAATGTCTGGGACACGGTGAAGTCGTGGATCCTGAAATGCTCCACGGCGATCATGGACCACGGGCTGCTCTCGGCGTCCAATTTCCTGCTGGGCATCATCCTGGCTCGCTACCTGGGGCCGGAACAATACGGCGCCTTCGCGCTGGCCTTTTCCACCTTCGTGCTGCTTTCCCTGGTGCATTCCGCGCTGGCGATGGAGCCGATGTCCGTGTTTGCGCCTTCGATTTATCGCAA
The DNA here is from genome assembly GCA_963774805.1 of uncultured Acidobacteriota bacterium. Taxonomy (GTDB): domain Bacteria; phylum Acidobacteriota; class Terriglobia; order Acidiferrales; family UBA7541; genus Palsa-360. Next base: position 62,447 of record CAVZGK010000011.1, on the reverse strand, counting down.
ATCGATGCGCCAGTACTTGGGATTGCTCATGTGGCTGCAGATCGCCGCGGGCGCGGTGATCGTGGCCGGCACGGGCGCCTGCGAGTTGATGTTCGATCTGCTGGGCAAGCATGACCACCTGATCGCCGCATTCGAAGGCATCGCGCTGGCCTCGCCCTGCGTGCTGATTTTCTGGTTCGCGCGGAGGGCCTTTTATCTGGAAGTGCGCCCCTCGATCGCTCTGCTTGGTTCGGTCGTGTACTCGATCCTGTTGGCCGTGGGGCTGGCCATCGTTGCCGCCGTGCATTTGCTTTCCGCGTTCGCCACGTTCCTGGTGATGGGCGGCGCCGCGCTGCTGACCAGCGTGCTGCTGCTGGCGCTGCTGAAGCCCTCGATTGGCAAAAAAGCAATCACCAGTGTCCTGTCCGTTCGCGAGGTTTGCCAACGGCACTGGGAATACGGTCGATGGGCATTTGCCAGCGCGCTCTTCGTCTGGGTTCCGTGGAACGGATTCTATTCCGTGGTTGCGCACTTCGCCGGGTTGTCGGAGTCGGGAGCCTTGAAAGCATTGCTGAACCTGGCGATGCCCATCACGCAGACGTATGCGGCCTTCTCGCTTCTGTTCATCTCGCAGGCCGCGCGGCTGGGCCACGAAAAGGGCTGGGAAGCGGTCAAGCATCTGGCCTGGAGAATTGCCGGGCTGTACACGCTGGGTTCCAGCGCGTACTGGATTCTGATCTGCATGTTTCGCACGCAGCTCATTCACGTCATGTACGGCGGCCACTATCAGGAAATCGCGTCACTCGTGCCGATCGTCGCGCTGGCGTCTGTCCTCGCCGGAGCGGCCATGGGTCCGACGATTGCCATCCGCGCCATGCGCTCACCCGCCAGCGTTACGGCAATCTACTTCGGCTCCAGCGTCGTTTCGATTCTCGTGGGAATTCCGGCCTGCAGGGCCTGGGGAGTTCGCGGAGCGGTGGTTGGCATTCTGCTCTCCAGCGCAGTGTCCGCTGTATCCGGATTTTTAATGATTCGTTCGCGCAAGCTGCATGAGCGAATGTCCGCGCCGGTGAAGGACCGGGCAAGCCTGAACGATCAGTTCACCGCGACTTCGGCTCCGGCCGGCGACTAGAGCAATAGGCACGCATCCACTCCAATTCCATGGGCGCATTTCTCACCAGCAAATTGCCGGCCGCCACGCTGAACGCGAAGACCGTTTGCGCGTTCGCGGCGGTTGTCGCGGCAGGCGTATTTCTGGCGGCGTATCCGCTGGCCACTCTGGGCGCAATTGCCATCGGCGCCGCGGTCTATGCGCTCTTCAAGTGGTGCCGCGCGCAGATGGAATGGTGGCAGCTGTTCGTTCTCGGAGCGCTCACTCCTTCCATCATTTTGAACTACGGATTCGATAACTTCGCGGTCGGCGCGGGCGGCGTGAAGTTTCCCCTCAGCGATTTGCTCGTATTCGCCGCGCTGCTCCTGGTGCTGCGCGAGTTCGGACAGCGCTTCATCCAGCAGATTGTTGCCGATCCTCCGGCGCTGTGCCTGGCCGGACTTCTGGTGATGTCTATTTTTCACCTGCTTTTCAATATCCCGGCCTATGGCTTTTACTCAGTGCGCGACAGCTCGATGATCTTCGAGTCCGTAATCCTGATCCTCGGCGTTGCCTGGGCTCAAAACCCGAAAAGCGTCCAGTTCCTGAATCGCTGGCTGTTTTACATCCTCCTGATCAACCTCGTTTACAGCTACACCTTCAACTGGGCGGAAAAAATTCAGTACGCCTCCCCCAAGTTCGGCGTGTTCCACCCGGTGCCGCTGATCGGAAATTATCAGCAGACCGCGCTGTGGTCGGTCGCCGCGGCAATCTACTTCATCTGGATCGGCCCGCAAGTGGTGCGCTGGCCGCGGTGGACGCTGATTCTGCTGGCCGCGGCGCAACTGGGCGCGCTTGGCGTGCTGCAGGTTCGCGCCATGTACATGGCTATCGGCGTGATTTTCGTGATCCTGCTGCTGTTCGGTGAAACGAAAAAATCCGTCATCTTCGCCACCACCATCGGTTGGGGCGCCGGAGCCTTGGTAGCCTTGCTGCTGATCGTATCGGCCCTAGGCATTCAGATTCAGGGACGCATGGGGCCGGTGACGTTCGGCTTCATCGGAGAGCAGATTCAAACCGTTTTGAACGTGGGCAACGCCAACACACGCATGTCGCACGAAGAAGATCGCGCCGACTGGTACGGCCAGGTATGGAAACGCATCACCTCAAGCCCGGCGAACATGGTGGTCGGCGAAGGCTATGGCCAGGCGCTCATCAATTTTGTGAATGAAGAGGGTATTCCGGTGCGCCAGCCGCACAACTCGTCGCTCACGGTGCTGGCGCGACTGGGCTTCGTGGGGCTGGCGATGTGGATTTCCTTCCTGGGAATGGTCCTGCTGCGATACATACGCTACCTGCGGAAGCGCTCAGCGCCGGAGGAAATTCGCGCCACGGTTCTGTGGCTGTTCATTTGTTTCATTCTTTACGTCATGACTTTCAGCGTGCAACCGACGCTGGAATTCTCGCACGGCGCGATGCCCTTTTATTTCCTGATCGGGCTGGGCTTCGGAATCATGGGGCAAAAGCAATTCAGTTTTGCGCCGCAGCCCATTCGCATGCGCGCCACGCAATCGGCTCACGCCTGAACGAATCGAGAACTCCAACAAGACCATGCTAAAAACCACCATCGTTACCACCAGCTGGGATGACGGGCATCCCTGCGACGTGCGTCTGGCAGGCCTGCTTGCCAAGCACGGATTGCCGGCCACGTTTTATGTGCCGATGTTCGGTGAAAACGGCCGGCCCGTCCTGCCCGCCTCCGATCTGCGCAAATTTGTCGCGCAAGGTATTGAAATCGGCGCGCACACCGTGACCCACCAGATTCTTCCGGAACTGGACAAAATCGGATTGATCCGCGAGGTCGCCGGCTCCAAGCGGCTGATGGAAGACCAGATCGGCGCGCCCGTGCGCATGTTCTGCTATCCCTGCGGAAAATATGACCGCCGCGTGATCGGCAGCGTGCGCGAATCCGGCTTCCTCGGCGCGCGCACCACGCGCATGTTCTCGCAATCGCTCTCCTTCGGCCGGTACGAGATGCCCACCACGCTCCAGGCGTATCCGCATCCCCCGGTGAATTACCTGAAAAATCTGGGCAAGCGCCGCGATCTGCCCGGCCTGGCGCGTTATTTCTCCCGGTATGCGCAGAGCAAAAGCTGGGTGGAAATGGGCAAGCGCATGTTCGATGACGTGGTGCGCAACGGCGGGATCTGGCACATCTACGGCCATTCCTGGGAACTGGATGACCTGGGGCTGTGGGATCAGCTGAGCGAATTGTTCCGCTATGTCTCCGATCGTCCCGAAGTGAAGTACCTCACCAACGGCGCGGTTCTGCAGCAGGCTGAAAACCTTTCATGAAAATCGTAGTCGTACATAACGCTTACCAGCAGCCCGGCGGCGAGGACATCGTCTTCCGCAACGAGTGTGAATTGCTGCGCGGCGCGGGCCATGAGGTGATTCCCTACCAGCGCAGCAATCACGACGCTTCGAGCTACGTCTCCTTGCGCCAGCTGGCGCTGGCCAAAAACACCATCTGGGCCAGCGACACGCGAAAGGCTTTCCGCGATCTACTGCTGCAGGAGCGCCCGGACGTGGTGCATGTGCACAACACGTTCGTGATGATGTCGCCGTCCATCTACTGGGCCTGCCGCGATGCCGGCGTGCCGGTGGTGCAGACGTTGCACAATTACCGCCTCCTGTGCCCGGGTGCAACGTTCTTCCGTGATGGAAAAGTTTGCGAGGACTGCCTGGGCCACGGCGTGTGGCGCAGCGTGCGGCACAGCTGCTATCAGGACTCCGGTCCGGCGTCGGCCGTGGTTGCCGCGATGCTGACCACGCATCGCGTGCTGGGCACGTGGTCGCGCCGGATCGATTATTTCCTGGCGCCCACGGACTTTGCCCGGCGCAAGTTCATCCAAGGCGGATTGCCCGCGGATAAAATTTTGGTGAAGCCGAACTTTGTCGATCCCGATCCGGGCGCAGGCACCTGCGACCGCGAGTACGCCGCATTTGTCGGGCGGCTCTCCCCGGAAAAAGGCACGCGCACACTGCTCGCCGCGTGGGCAAAAATCGGCTCGCGAATTCCTCTGCACATTGTGGGCGATGGCCCGTTGCGCCCGGAATTGGAAGCCTTCGCGCGGGCGCATGGGCTCTCCAACATCGTTTTCCGCGGCCGCATGGCATGGAAAGAAGCCATGGAAGTAGTGAAGGGCGCGCGCTACCTGATTTTTCCGAGCGAGTGTTACGAAGGCGCACTGCCCCTGACCGTGGTCGAAGCCTTCGCCTGCGGCACGCCGGTCGTGGCCTCGCGCCTCGGAGCCATGCAGGATCTGATCGAGGACGGCAGCACGGGATTCCACTTCACTCCGGGCGATGCCAGCGACCTCGCGGCCAAAGCGCAATTCGCATGGGATCATCCGGAACTTCTGGCGTCGATGGGCGTCGCCGCCCGCGGCGCCTACGAGGCAAGCTACACCGCCGAACGCAACTACGCCATGCTGATGGACACCTACGAAAAAGCCATCGGCAAGCACGGCTCCAGGCGTAAAGGACACCCAGCCCGCCGTCCCGCTGCGGCATGGAACTTCGCGAGACAAGCGGAGCGCGCCTTCCCCGCCGTCCGCTTTCCGCAAAAGATTTCCGTACAAGGCAATCCCCCAGGGAATCCGGACCTATGAACAACGACCGCAACACTGAAGCCCATCTGCGGGCACTGGCGCAGCTCATTTTCTGCCCGGAGCGTTCCGACGAGCCCTTGCAGCACGTAGCTAGGCTGGACGACAAAGGGCGCGCGGAATTTTTCCATCTGGCCGACGCGCATCACGTCATCGTCCGCGGAATCCAGCCCCTGCAGCGGCAGGCGCACGCAATGGACCACGCGGAGATCGTTCGGCAGACCCAGGCAGTGCTGGACCGCGAGCACCTGCGCATCAGCAAGGACCTGGAGTACCTGGACAAGGTGTGTGCGCAAATCCGCGCGGCGGGATGCGAAGTAACGGTGATTAAAACGCTGGATCACTGGCCGGACTTCGGCAGCGATCTGGACCTTTTCACGGCCGGCGATGAAAACCGCCTGGTGGAACTCTTCAAAGTCGGCCTGCGCGCGCGCCACTGCTTCCGCACGCCGGGAGATTGCATCGCGCACAAGCGCAGCTTCGCGCTTCCCGGGTTACCGGAGCGCGTGGAACTGCATATCAATCGCCTGGGCCCTGTGGGCGAACATGTGGAGCTCGCCAAGCGTTTCATCTCTCGCAGCCAGTCCGCGGCGTTCGGCGAATATCGATTCCAGATTCCGGCGCCGGAGGAGCGCGTAATCGCCGGCACGCTGCAGCGCATGTACCGCAACCTGTACGTCCGCATCTGCGATGTGTACAACACTTCCCGCCTGATCGAAAAAGGTCTTCTGGACTTCGGCGCGTTGCGCGAAGTCTCGGAGATGGCCGGCATCTGGCCGGGCGTGGCCACGTTCCTGACACTGGCCGTCGAATACGCGAAAAAATATCGCGGTGACAATTTGGAACTCCCCGCAGCCGTCGTCGATTCGGCGTATTTCGGCGCGGATCGCACGTCGGTTCGCGGCGGCTACTTCCGCTTCCCCGCTGTGCCCTGCGGCCTGGCGCTGTACGCCAGGCAATTGCGGCAGGCGGCCAACACCGGCGATCTTCCGGCCGCAGCGCGATTGAGTCTTGTTCCGCCTTTGGCGTCCATGGGCGCCCTGGCCTATGCAGTGACCGGCAACAGCGGCCGAGTCTGGTAATCGAGCTTTCATCAACCCAATTCAGCGAGGACTATTTTGAATACTTCAACAATTTCGCGACCCATTCCCGTGTTTGCCCTCTATGAGCAGGCCGCGCGCAAATGGCGCATGGGCCGCCGCCTCTACCGGGCCGAAGGAGCGCTGCCGCTCTTGGTGGAGATTCTCTGCCAGGTCTGCAAGCCCCTCGTGTGGACCTACGATTCCTGCCGCTGGCTGTGGTTCCGCGTGCGCGGGCACAAATCGTTCACGGTCATGGGTAATGAGATCGCCGTCTTTCCCAAAGACCCCGGAATCTCGCGCGAGCTCGCGCTGTATCGCGTGCATGAGCCGCTGGCCACCAAACTCTTGAAGGAAACGCTCAAGCCCGGGATGAACGCCATCGACGTCGGCGGGAACATCGGCTACTACGCGATGATGGAAGCGCGCCTCGTCGGCCCCACCGGAAAGGTCGTCGCGATCGAACCGATGCCGGACAACTCCGAGCAACTGTGCTTCAACGTCGCCAAGAATGGCTACGACAACATCGACATTCACAAGATGGCCATCGGCGACCACGACGGCACCGCCGTCATGTACATCACCGCGCGGTCCAACTGGCACTCGCTGCATCCGCCCGCGGAAGCCAAGAGCGAAATGAAGGTTCGCGTCTCCAGCCTGGATTCGCTGGTGCTGCCCTATAACCTGCCTTCCGTCGATCTCATCCGCATGGATCTGGAAGGCTACGAGATCGTGGTGATCGAGGGCATGAAAAAAGTGCTCGAAAAGTACGGCCCGCGCCTGCTCGTCGAGCTTCACCCGCTGCTGGTGGGCACGCCGGCGATGGAAAAATATCTGCGCACGCTGGAAGGCCTCGGGTACGGCATCGAGTGGATGATCGAGCAGGAACGCGACATGCCTTTGCGCTGGCACTTCCTGAAAATCGAGCGGCCCAGTATTCGCCAGCTGATGAACGATCCGCGCATGTGGGAAGACCCGCGAGCGTTGACCGTGATGTTCGCGAAAAATCTTACCAGCACGGATACCGTGTTCGAAATTCCCTCCGACCAACGCATCAAGGCTTCCGCACTGCATAGCATCTAGATCTCGGCCCCATTGAAATCGCAACAAGCGGTTCGGGCCGTGCAGGGTCCTTCGGCACGGTTCGAACGGCAAGAAAAAATAGGCCCATTCGGAGCCGTGCAAACCGAATGACTCGCTCGTCTAATCGAGGCCGAATGAGAAGCCATGAATAACACCCAGCGATCCACTCAACCGCCAATGTACCCGCAGATCCCGGCGCAGAAGCCCATGAGCGAAGTGTCGATGCCCGCGGGTTTGCCGTCTGTACAGGAGGCGGGCGCCACAAACCACGCGGCGCAGCGGACGAACGGCAACGGTCACGGTTCCGAAGCGAGAGTGGAGACCTCGTCCACCGGCCTTCCCTTCGCGTGTGTGCATGAACTGTTCGAACGGCAGGCTGCGCTCACTCCCGGCAATACAGCCGTGGTGTGCAACGGCCGCCAGATCACTTACGCGGAACTCAACGAGCGCGCCAATCAAGTGGCGCACTACCTGCGCAAACGCGGAGTCGCGCCCGATGCGTTGGTCGGCGTTTGCCTGGAACGCTCTCTGGAACTGGTGATCGCGCTGTTCGGCGTGTGGAAAGCCGGAGGTGCTTACGTGCCGCTCGATCCCACGTATCCGCCGGCAAGACTCGTGCTCATGGCGAATGATGCCGGGATGACCCTGCTGCTCACCGACGACAAATGCGCTGCGCTCTTTCCCTCTTTTAAGGACACAGCGATCCGTCTGGACTCGGGCTGGCAGCAGATCGAGCAGGAAAAAACGGAAAATCCGGATGTGCGAGCGGTGCCCTCGAATCTGGCCTATGTCATGTTCACCTCGGGATCGACTGGCCGCCCCAAGGGCGCAATGATTCTGCACAGCGGCCTGGGGAACTATCTATCCTGGGCGATCGAAACGTACCGCACGGATGGTTCGGGCTCGGTTCCAGTTCATTCCACCATCGCCTTTGACTCAACCGTCGCCAGCCTATATCCGCCGCTCCTTTCCGGCGGACAGATTGAGTTATTGCGAGAAGATCCGGGCGGACAAAACCTCCTGATGGCGCTGCGTCGCGGCGGTACGCGCAGCAAGCTTCTGCTCACCCCAGCTCATCTCGAAATGCTTAACCAGCAGCTCACGCCGAAGGAGATGGCGGGACTGACCAAGGTGCTGGTCGTAGCCGGGGAGGCGCTTCATGCCGAGAAGCTTTCCAAGTGGCGTGAATACGCTCCCGATACTCGCCTGTTCAATGAGTACGGCCCCACGGAAACGACGGTAGGCTGCTGTGCCTACGAAGTCAGGCCGGGCGATCCGCGCAGCGGCCCTGTCCCCATAGGAACGCCCATCGCCAATGCGGAAATTCATCTGCTGGATGAGAAATTACGCGCGGTGCCGCAAGGCGTGATCGGCGAATTGTACGTCGCTGGAGCAGGCGTCGGCCGCGGCTATCTGAACAACCCGGAATTGACCCGCGAGCGCTTTATCCCCAATCCGTTTGCCGCGGACCGGTCGGAAAAAATGTACAAGACCGGCGACCTTGGACGCCGCCGTCCCGATGGAACGCTGGAATTCCTGGGCCGCGCGGACGATCAGGTCAAGCTGCGCGGTTTCCGTATCGAACTGGGCGAGATCGAAGTCGCGCTCGGCAGCCACCCGGAAATCCAATCGTGCAAGGTGATGGCGCGCGAAGATACTCCCGGAAATATGCAGCTGGTGGCATACGTGATCGCCCAGCAGAACGAATCGCCGGCGGTCGAAACTCTTCGCACGCACTTGAAGCAGCGTCTGCCGGACTACATGGTTCCGGCCTATTTTGTTTTCTTGAACTATTTTCCGCTGACGCCGCACGGCAAGATCGACCAGAGAGCCCTTCCCGCTCCATCGCACAGGGATGTTTCGACGAGTGGCACGCTCGTTCCGCCACAAACGGAGACCCAGAAGAAGCTTGCGGCCATCTGGGCGGCCATGCTGAAGACCGACCGCGTCGGAATTACGGATGATTTTTTCGATATCGGCGGGAATTCCCTGCTGGCCATCCGCCTGTCGCTCCAGATTCCAGAGGTGTTCGGAGTGTCGCTGCCCATGAGCGCATTTTTTCCGTCGGCCACGGTGGAAAGCCTCGCGCTGGCGATCGAGAACCACGAAGTTGCCAGCAAAGGGTTGGGCTACGCCGTGGCGGTGCAGGGAAAAGGGCCGGAAGTGCCGATTTTCTGGCTGGGTCCGCCGGCCCGCGGAGTCGCACTTTCCGATCGGATGGGAACCGGCCAGCCATTTTATGACGTGGGGTTTGAACCGCGGAGCGTCGGCTTGCTTGAGGCGCCATTTCGAATGGAGGACATCGCCGCGCACCTGGTGCTTGCGGTGCGAGAGAAGCGGCCGCACGGGCCGTACCGGCTCGGTGGTTTTTGTCTCGGCGCGATGCTGGCGGTTGAGGTCGCCCGCCAGTTGACCGAAGCGGGCGAGGAGGTCGCGCAACTGATTATGCTGGAGCCCTTGAACCCCATGCAGCCGTCGAAGGCTCGATTGGCGGTCAGTGTGCGGCGCATGTCGATTCGCGTGAAGTTCCGCCTGCGCGAGTTGCGCCGCCTGGGAATCCGCGAACTCCCTGGCTACGTGCGCGGACGAATGACCGGAGTCAAATGCCTGTTGACGGACGTGGCTTGGGGGATCGTCGCGCGCTCCAACTTCAAGAACCCGGCCGCGCAGTCTCCCGACCTGCGCAAACTTCTGTACTTTGCGGCCAGCGCTTACTGCCCCCAACCGCTGGCGTGCCCGGCGATCGTTTTCCGCTGCGCGGACTGGCCCATGCTCTCCGCCGGCGATCCGTTTTTCGGATGGCGCAGGCTGCTGCAGGGGCCCGCCGAAAGCTACGAAATTCCCGGCGACCACGCCGGAATTTTTTGCGAACCCAATATCCGGCTGATGGTCGAAGAATTGACGAACAGTTTCGCCAAGTTGAAGTTTGCCGCCGAGCTCTTTTAAAACTTCGTGCCGTTGGACGGAAAATCAAAAAGGAAAGATCCGATGATGGTCGATCCGGAAAATTTCAATCTGCCGCGCGTCAATATTCTGGGTGTCGGCGTAACCGCCATGGATATGCCGCAGGCCGTCCGCATGGCCACCTCCGCAGTCGCCCAGGATCGCAAGGGCTACGTTTGCGTCACCGGCGTGCACGGAATCATGGAAGCGCAAAAGGATCCCAAGTTCCGCGAGATTCTAAATCGTTCGCTGCTGACGACGCCGGACGGCATGCCCACGGTATGGGTGGGCCGCATGAACGGCTTTTCGAACATGCGCCGCGTCTACGGCCCCGACTTCATGCTGGACGTCTGCGCGGCGTCCGTCGAACCAGGCTACACGCATTTCCTGTACGGCGGCGTCGAGGGCGTCGTCGAGCAACTGAAATCCGAATTGACGCGGAAATTTCCAGGCCTCAAAGTCGTGGGAACCTACACGCCTCCCTTCCGCCCGCTCAGCGCCGAAGAAAACGCCGACTTGCAATCGCAAGTGGCCGCGCTGCGGCCGGATTTTTTCTGGGTAGGGCTGAGCACTCCGAAGCAGGAGCGGTTCATGGCCGAGTATCTGCCCAAACTCGACACCCGGGTCATGGTAGGCGTGGGCGCCGCCTTCGATATGCACACCGGCCGCGCCACGGATTCTCCGGACTGGGTAAAGAGCGCGGGCTTGCAATGGCTGCACCGCCTGTTGCAGGAGCCCTCGCGGCTCTGGAAGCGCTATCTGATCAACAATCCCATCTTCATTTACAAAATGACGTCACAGCTTCTCGGCCTGACTAAATACGAATCGCTATGATTCGATTCCCGGCCCTGGGGTGAACTCAATTTTTTCGGACTTGGCTCAACTGCAAATCCAGCTTGCAAGGCGCGCGGTCCAATTTCTCGATCCTTGAGGTTCAACACGGCCATCGCTGACGATCGCGGAATCCAGACTCGAGTGCGGGCACGGTCGGCCGCATCGAGAAGATTTCATCCTCGCCACGAGAGCGCGTTGTCTCGAAACCCACGAATCTCAATGTCAGAGAATTTGCGACCAGTGACGCCCCAAATACACGAGAGGTCTTGAAATGATCCGGAAATTTCTCAGTCGACGACTGACGCTAGTTCTTGTCTTCGGAGCTGCCGCATTGGCCGGCAATTATGGACGCCTGAAGGGCGCCTCGGAAACTCCCGCAGCCTTGCCGGCGCTTGCGGCGGAATCCAAGGCCGTTCCAGCGACTGTCGCGTCGCGAGCGGCGAACTCGGTCTCGCAGGAAAAGCCCTCGCAGTCGAACGCGCTGACCAAACCTGCAGCTTTGTCCAGCGCTGCTGTCGCGAAAAAACGGTCCGCCAAACCGGTTGACGCCCGCGGCGTTGTGGGCAGCGCTGCAAAGCCACAATTGCTGCTGACCGCTGCTCATCCTCGCGCGCTGAGAAGCGCGGTTCCCAGCAAGCTTAGAGCTATGCCAATGCCGGCTCCCCAGGGCGGTTCGGGCAGCCCTCCCAATGCGCCAACATTGAAAACGCCCACGGACACCGGTACGGGAATTTCCACTTCTCCAACTCTCAGCGTGGGCGTGTCGGATCCAAATTCGAACAACGTCACCGTCAACTACTACGGCAAAGTAATTCCCGCTACAACGGCGGGATCGAATTTCACGATCGTCGCCCTGCCGGACACACAGTATTACTCTTCCATCTCCAATGGCGGCACGATGGCCATGTTCAATTCGCAGACGCAATGGATCGTCAACAATCATAATTCCAGCAACATTGCCTTCGTGATTGGTCTGGGAGACATCGTTCAGAATGGCAACAACAACGGAAACTATCTGGAATGGGCGAACGCAGACTCCGCCGTCAGCCTGCTTGACAATCCCACCACTACGGGACTTGCGGACGGTATTCCCTACAGTTTCGGCGTTGGCAACCACGATCAGGGACCGAATGGCAACGGCGGCCTACCGAACGATACCGCCGGTTACAACCAATACTTCGGAATATCGCGCTACAGCGGCAAGGCCTATTACGGCGGGCATTTTGGGACTCAGAATGACAACCATTATGAATTGTTCAGCGCGAGCGGGATGGACTTCATCGTAATCAGCCTGGCGTATGACGTGAACGCGAACGCCAGCGTGCTGGCGTGGGCAAACAGTTTGCTGCAAACCTACAGCTCGCGGCGCGCCATTGTCGAAACCCATTACTTTATCAATGAAGGTTTCAATGCCACCTGGAGCCCGCAGGGCCTGGCAACATACAACGCGTTAAAGGCAAATCCGAACCTCTTTCTGATGCTCTCGGGACACTGGACGCCGCCGGAAGGGCAGCGGGCGGACGTGCTGAATGGAAACCGAGTGTTCACCGTCATGTCCGACTACCAGGATTCGGGCAACGGCGGCAGCGGATGGATGAGAATCTTGACGTTCGTACCGTCCACCAACCAGGTTCAAGTCCAAACCTATTCGCCGTACCTGAACCAATCCGAAACCACCGCATCCGGAAAGTTCACCTTTAATTACGACATGCAAGGCTCCGGCAACGGCTTTACCCTGCTTGGCAGCAATTCGGGTGTACTCTCCGGCGGCACCTCAAATTTCACCTGGTCGAATCTCACTCCCGGTTCGAAATATGAATGGTACGTGACCGTCAGCAATTCGACAGGCACTGCGGTGGGCCCGCTCTGGACCTTTACGACAACGGGCACTTCCCCGGTAACATTGTCGCCCACCAGCTTGACATTCCCGAGCCAGCCGGTCGGTACAACCAGCAGCTCGCAGACGGTGACGCTGACCAACACCAGTTCCTCCGCGCTGAACATTTCGAATATCGTTGCCAGTTCGCAGTTTGGAGTATCCGACAGCTGCCCGAACAGCCCTTCCACGTTGGCCGTAAATGCCAGCTGCTCCATCAACGTAACTTTCTCTCCGACGGCTACCGGCTCGCAATCCGGAACCATTACAATTTCAGACAATGCGGCGGGCAGCCCCCAGATCATTACTCTGACGGGTACCGGATCCAGCAGTCTCTCGCCGGCGGTGAGTCTATCGCCCAACAGCCTTTCTTTCGGCACGCCAGTCATCACGATGGTGCAGGACGCGGCGACCACCGGAAGCGGAAGCGCGACACTTACGGCGAAATTCCCAGGCAACGTGACGAAAAATAACTTGCTTGTGGTTGGCGCGAGTTCCTACGCGGGCAACGGATTTGCCAGCCCCGCCATCACCGATACTCTCGGAAGCACCTGGACGCTGGCGGTCGCCAAAAATCCCGGAGTGACCGGCACGCCCGCGCAAGCCAATATTTACTATGCGATTGCTCCGTCCACCGGGGCTGACACCATCACCGTCCACATGACGGGGACCAACAGCCTGCATTTGCATGTTTATGAAGTCTCGGGCCTGCTGACTTCGTCCGTGCTGGACCAGATCGGTTCGAACTATCAAACCAGCGCCACAGCGGCAACCGTTTCCACGGCGGCCGCCACCACCGCGGCCAACGAGTACATCTTTAACTTTGTCGCACGCGACAACGGCTCCGGCACCTGGACGGCAGGCAGCGGTTATTCGAACGGGCTAGGCACCCCGAACACGGGATCTTCGACCGACGCCTTTTCAGAAGGCAAGGTCGTCGTGGCCACCGGAACCCAAACGGGTACGGCAACTTCTTCAGCTGCTGACGCGCTGACATCAGTCATCGCCACGTTCAAGGCAGGAGGCGGCGGCATCGCGGTAGGAACCACCAGCGCCGCGCAGAACCTCACGCTGACCAACACCGGCAGCGGGTCGCTCAGCATCTCTGGAATCGTCGCCAGCGGAGACTTCGCCGAGACGGACAACTGCGGAACGTTCGTGGCCGCAGCCGGTACCTGCACGATCAGCGTAACATTCACTCCGACCGCGACAGGGACGCGCAACGGCACAATTACCTTCACGGACAGCGCTTCGAACAGTCCGCAAGTCTACAACCTGACCGGCACCGGCACGCCGGCCGCCGGCCCTGCGGCAAATTTGTCGACCACTACGCTGAGCTTCGGCAACCAGACGGTGAACACCTCCAGCGCGTCTCAGACCGTGACGCTCACCAACATCGGCAGCACGACCATGAGCATCACCAGCATCACTCCGAGTTCACAGTATGCGGAAACCGATAACTGCGGTACTTCGGTCATCGCCGGAGCAAGCTGTACGATTAATGTCAGCTTCGCGCCCACAGCCACGGGCAGCCAGCCGGGGACGCTGGCGATTTCCGACAACGCGCCGGGCAGCCCGCACACCGTAACTCTGAGTGGCTCAGGTATTGCGGCGCTCGCTCCGGCGGTGACGTTCGCGCCGACGAGCCTCACATTCTCCAGTCAAGCTCTCAACACCACCAGCGCAGCTCAATCCATCACGCTGACGAACTCGGGAACAGCCTCTCTGACGATCAGCAGCATCGTCGCGAGCTCGCAGTATTCCGACACCACCACCTGCGGCGCTTCGCTCGCGGCCGGTGCGAACTGCTCGATCAGCGTCAAATTCACGCCCACGGCGACCGGCACGCAAACCGGCACGATCACCGTCACGGATAATGCAAGTGGTAGCCCCCATACCGTGAATCTGACGGGCACGGGCACGTCCTCTCCAGGGGTGAGTTTGTCACCCACGAGCCTGACGTTCGCCAGCCAGACGGTAAATTCGACCAGCGCAGCGCAATCCATCACCCTCACGAACAACGGCACGGCTTCCCTGACCATCTCCAGTATCATCGCCAGCGCCCAGTATTCCGATACCACGACCTGCGGCGCTTCGCTCGCCGCAGGCGCGAACTGCTCGATCAGTGTTACCTTCGCGCCGACCGCCACCGGCACGCAAACAGGCACCATCACCATCACGGACAGCGCCGCCGGTAGCCCGCACACGGCGACTTTGAGCGGCACCGGCACCAACGTGACGGCTCCAGCCGTGACGCTCGCGCCAACCAGCCTCGCCTTCGGAAACCAGACGATCAACACCACCAGCGCGGCGCAAACCATCACGCTGACCAATTCGGGCACCGCCTCACTTTCACTCACCAGCATCGCGGCCGGCGCACCGTACTCGCAGACCAACACCTGCACCGCCTCGATCGCGGCCGGCGGACAATGCACCATCAGCGTGAAATTCGCGCCAACAGCAACCGGGAGCCAACCCGGCACGCTTACAATTACCGACAACGCCAGCGGCAGCCCGCAGACCGCAGCCCTCAGCGGCACGGGCGCCAGCGCTGGCGGCACAACCGTAAGCCTCTCGCCGACCAGCCTCACGTTCAGCCTCCAGCAAATCAACACCACCAGTTCGTCGAAGACGGTGACGCTGACAAATACCGGGACTTCGACACTAACGTTGACGAGTATCGTGGCCAGCGGCGATTTCACGCAGACGAACGGCTGCGGAATCTCGCTCGTCGCGGGAGCTCACTGCTCCATTACCGTGAAATTCGCGCCGACCATCACGGGCCCGGATAGCGGATCCCTGACGATCACCGACAACGCTGCCGGCAGTCCGCAAGTCGTGCCGCTGACGGGGACCGGAGCCAATATCACCATTTCGCCAACCACGTTAAACTTTGGCTCTCAGACGGTCGGCACGACCAGCGCGCCTCAGACTTCCACAGTGACAAATCTGGGTGTCTCGACTGTTACCATCTCCAAGATCAGCGAGAATTCGTCGCAGTATACTCAGACCAATACCTGCGGAACCTCGTTGGCTGGCGGTTCGAGTTGCACCATCAGTGTGAAGTTCTCGCCCACAACCACTGGCTCGCATAACACGTCCGTAACTCTCACCGACAACGTGACCGGCGATGCCTCCAAGATAACGCTGACTGGCTCGGGACAATAGACCGGAGCCCGGTCAGCGACATTTCCTAGGAGAAACACACACCACGGCAATCCGCACGGGGATCTCGTACAGTTCCCTGGCGCGGTCGCCTGATATCATTCGAATCTTCGGTACGCACTGCAACCAAACATTCAAGCCCGGAGGCGAATCGCCTCCGGGCTTTTTTTTGCATAGGCGTTCGTTCTAGATTTGCAACGAGACAGCGGTTAAACAGCCTACGGAATAAGTACCTCGCCTTGTCATTCTGAGCGAAGCGAAGAATCTCTCATTCTTTGGTCTTGCTTGCACGTCGATCGAAGAGAGATTCTTCGCTCCGCTCAGAATGGCAAGGTTTCTATTTTTTGCGACACCTGAAGCAAGGGTGGTCGGGCGCCGAACTGTTTCATCGTTTGGGGTGCCATTCAGTGATTGGAGATTCGGGATGTGACGGAGAAGAGGGCGAACCGGCGAGGACCCAGGATTTTTCGCTTGGCTATCTCGAGGAGCCGGGTGCCGGCGTGGGCGCCGCAACATTAGTGAACAGCAATATAGGTTTGTTCCCCACGCGCACGCTTCCCGCCGATATCACAGACGTTCCGCCATCCAGGCTTCGATATTTCACAAATTGCGATGCTGCGCGGAACGACACGCTGGCACCCGGAGAAACCGAACTGTTCCAGACGGTCTGTGCGGGCGCGCCGCCGCGCAATGTAAATCCGCATGTCCACGTAGAGTCAGCCGCCATCGCGCACGGGGTCGTCATCGTCGCGCCGTTCAGCCAGCTATCCACTTCGCTGTAGGCAATTCCTGCGTTAAGGGTTTTGTGGGTGTTGATGTCCCACAGAGTTCCATAGTTCGTATCATTCCACGCGTACCAATAGCTTCGCTGCACTCCTGCGGACCATTGCAGAATGTAAAAGCGCGCCACGAATGCCACACGGTCATCCTCATTCGGAAGATGATTGGACGGGCCCCAGCTGGATTCCGTGTCCCACAGCGGCATCTGAGTTACGCCCCGTTTGGCCATCACGCCTTGCACTGCTTCCA
Source organism: uncultured Acidobacteriota bacterium (assembly GCA_963774805.1). Lineage (GTDB taxonomy): Bacteria > Acidobacteriota > Terriglobia > Acidiferrales > UBA7541 > Palsa-360. The sequence continues at coordinate 45,698 of CAVZGK010000011.1, read as the reverse complement.
CGATTTTCAGGACGTCCTCAGGCAGCGCCGGAATCGAATTGACGTAGCCGTGAAAGGCCACGCCGTCGACGTATTGCCCTCCGCCTGCCGCCAGAAAATTATCGAGAAATGTGGAAGTGTCTCCCACACCGCCGACGCCGGATGGCGTAAATATCTTCGCGGTGGGATCAATTGACTTGATGATGGCATTCGCGTGCTGCGCCATTACAACCAGCGCCGGGACGCCTCCGCTCCAATATTCATGCTGGTTCGCCTCGTTCCAGAGCTCCCAATATTTAATTCGCCCGGCCGAATGCGTTGCCAGCGCGCGCACATAGTCGTCCCAATCCTTCATGTCGGCTGGAGGATAGCAGCCGCCGGGATTGTAGTCGCATTTTCCAGTGGGATTTGAAGACGCCCAGGTCGGAGTTCCGCCGAAGGTGTAAAGCACGTCCGCGCCGTGTGCCTTGGCCTGATTGAGCCAGCGGTCCAGAGCGGGCCAGTCGTAAGTGCCGCGCGAGGTTTCAAGCATGCTCCAGTTCGTGAACGTGTCCCACAGGCGGATTCCGGCGATCGGCATTGGCGGCCAGGGAGTGTCCTTGAAAATTCCGGACTGCACGGACATGGAAAAGATGTCGGACGTGACATTGGCGGGGCCGCTGAAAGCGTTCAGATTCGGATCCGGCCGCGAGGGGCTTGCGTTTGAATCCGCCGGGTTCGGCGCACCGGCTGCTGCGGCGCGCGAGTCCTGCGAAGCGTAGTTCCCGCATCCGCACAATAGCAGTGAACCCGCTACCATCCATGAAAGCCACGCCTGCCCGCGCAAAATCCCTCCTCCACCGCTACTCCGCAAACTAACCTACATTTCTGACTGCGTGCCATGCATTTTACACGGCTGATTTCCAGGCCGCCCTCGCAACCTGTTCTCCCAACCCGGATTTTGACCGCCCGGTACAGGTCCCGCCCCTGATCGGTTCTTGGTCTGACGACCAGTAGGTCCTTCCTCTCGTTGAACGATAGTTTGGCCTCCTCACGGATAACCAGTCCCAAACGGCTTTGTCCGCGAAGAATTCCGAAATTCTGTGGGGGCCCGATGAAGTGCCGGCACGCCAAGACCAATGGAAGCGTCTATCCCCGCCAGCTGAATTTTCTTACCTCATTCCTGATCCTTATGCTGTGCCTTTATTGCGCAGGTTGTGTCGGGCTCACCAACGCCGGATCGAAGACCGGGACGCAGTCCACCGGCACGGCGCCGGTCATCTCCATTTCATCACCGGCCGCGGGAGCCACATTGTCCGGCACGGTGCTGGTCTCCACGAGCGTATCGACGGGTACGGTCACGGTGCAGTTCAAGGTGGACGGTGCGAATAGCGGATCCGCCGTGAACAGCGCGCCCTTTGAGCTTTCGCTCGATACCACCAAATTGCAAGACGGCAGCCATTCCCTGACGGCGGTGGCATCGGATTCCTCGGGCCAGACCGGGACGAGCGCAGCGGTCGAGTTCACCGTAAAGAATACCTCCGCGCCGACCATCTCGATCGCCTCGCCGGCTGCGGGCGCGACAATCTCCGGATCCGTCGCCGTGGCCACCACGGTTTCGGCAAACACCACGAAGGTGCAGTTTAAGGTCGATGGCGCCGATGAGGGCGCAGTCGACACGGGCGCGCCATTCACCCTGGCGCTGAACACCGCTACCCTGTCCAACGGAAGCCACACGCTTACCGCCGTCGCCGGCGACGCTGCGGGCCAAACCGCGACGAGCGCGTCCGTAAAAGTGACCGTAAACAACTCCTCTGCTCCGACGATCTCGATTACCTCGCCGACCGCCGGCCAGACGATTTCCGGAACGGTCGCCATTTTGACGAGCGTTTCCTCCAACACGAAGAATGTGCAGTTCAAAGTAGACGGCGCGAACTCCGGCGCCGCGATTAGCGCCGCGCCATTCAGCCTGTCCCTGAATACCACCAGCCTGACCAATGGCACCCACTCGCTTTCCGCCGTAACGACGAACGCCGCCGGGCAATCCGCGACCAGTGCCGGCGTTTCCGTCATCGTCAACAACACTTCCGCGCCCTCGGTTTCGATCACGTCGCCCGGCTCCGGCGCAACCATTTCCGGCACAACCACGATTCTGACCAGCGTTTCGGCCAATACCACGAACGTGCAGTTTAGAGTCGACGGAACAAATTCGGGCGCGGCGGACGTTACAGCGCCGTTCAGCCTCTCGCTGAATACCACGACGCTTTCGAACGGCACGCACTCGCTCTCCGCCGTGGCCAGCAACGCCGCGGGACAAACGACGACCAGCGCCGCGGTTTCCGTCACCGTGAGCAATACATCCGCGCCCACGATCTCGATCACCTCTCCCGCGTCGGGCGCCACGATATCCGGTACCACCACGGTTTCCACTAGCGTTTCAGCCAACACCACGAAAGTACAATTCCGCGTCGATGGCGCGAACTCCGGCGCGGCCATTACTGCCGCTCCCTTCAGCCTGGCTCTGAACACCACAGCGCTTTCGAACGGTACGCACTCGCTTTCCGCCGTTGCGTCTAACGCCGCCGGACAAACTGCAACCAGCGCCGCGATATCGGTCACCGTGAGCAATACATCCGCGCCCACCATCTCGATCACTTCTCCCGCGTCGGGCGCCACGATTTCTGGAACCGCCACGATATCCAGCAGCGTTTCAGCCAACACCACCAAAGTGCAATTCCGAGTCGACGGCGTGAACTCCGGAGCAGCCGTCACCGCAGCACCCTTCAGCCTCGCACTGAATACGGCGGGGCTTTCGAACGGTACGCACTCGCTCTCCGCTGTCGCCAGCAACGCTGCCGGACAAACGACGACTAGCGCCGCGATATCAGTCACCGTGAGCAATACATCCGCGCCAACTATTTCAATAAGTTCGCCGGCGTCCGGCGCGACGGTCTCCGGCACAATCACCGTGTCCACGAGCGTTTCTGCCAACACCACTAAAGTTCAATTCCTCGTGGACGGCGCGAATTCCGGCGCGGCTGTTACCGCGGCACCCTTCAGCTTGTCGTTGAACACGACGGCTCTTTCAAACGGAACACATACGCTGTTGGCCGTCGCCAGCAACACCGCCGCGCAGACGGCTTCCAGCGGATCCGTATCGATTACTGTCAGCAACGGGGGCGCGGGAGGAGGCGGCGGTGGAGGCACGCTGACTCCGTCCGGCCCGGTAACGATTTCCGGAAAGAGCGGCGTCACCATCCAGAATCTGCATATCACCAATCCCAGCGGGGATTGCGTGACGATTACCAACAGCACGAATATCAATATTCAACAGTCGGAAATCGGCCCTTGCGCCGGTAATGCGATCGTCATCACCGGCGGCAACACCATCAGCGTTTCCGACAATTACATTCATCCGGAAGGCAAGCTGAGCGGCTGCTGCGACGTAACCGACGGAATTTTCGCCACCGGCACCAGCAACCTGGCCATCCAGGGCAATGTGATCGCTTTCGGCGAATCCAACATCGAGGCGCAGAATCAGACCAATCTCTCGATCATCGGGAACTTTTTCCTGAATCCTCGCGGCGGTGCGAACAGCCGCGGCCAGAACGTGCAGGTGTGGAGCAACAGCACCACGGTTCTGGTGCAGAACAACTATGCTCTTTCGAGCACGGACACGACGACATACGCCTTTGCCGAGGTCCAGGAAGATTCGATCAATTTCGGATCCAACGTTACCAGCGTGACCGCACAGGGCAACTACGTGACCGGCGGGCACAGCAATTCGGGATGCGGCATCATCGCCGACACCAGCACGCTCACCGAACAGTTCCGCAATAACACGCTGCTGAACACAGGCCAGTGCGGCATCGGCATCACCGACGGAACCAACGTGGTGGTCGACGGCAACAAAATCCTGAACACCACGCCGGTGGCCGGCGGCGGCAACACGGCCATTTACGTCTGGAAGGTCAATGCATCCGATCCCACGTGCGGTCCGGTACAGGTGTCGAACAACATCGCCAGCGGCGTGGATACTAGCGGCAATGCCAACAGCTTCTGGAATGGTGGCGGTTGCGAGCCGGTGACCCTGACCAACAACACGTTTGACGCAGCAGCTCTCGCGGCGCTCTCTCCGGCCGCGCAGAAAATTCCGCCGCCGCTGATTCCGCCGCAGCCGAAAGCCTGCGTGATCGCTTCCCCGTGGACGAACAACACGACTGTGCCGCCATGCGGCGGGTCCAGCGCGCCCGTGACGAACACGCCACCGACGATTTCGATTTCTTCGCCGGCCTCGGGCGCGACCGTTTCGGGAAGCGTCAGCGTCACCACGAGCGTTTCGTCCAACACGACCAGCGTGCAATTTAAACTGGATGGAGCCAACACGAGCGCCGCGATCACCAGCGCACCGTTCACGCTCGCTCTGAATACATTGTCGGTCGCCAACGGCAGCCATTCGCTGGCGGCCATTGCCAGCAATTCCGCAGCGCAGACGACTACGAGCGGCGCCATCGCCATCATCGTCAATAATCCGAAGCTGGCGATCACCACGACCAGTTTTGCGTCCGGCACGATTCAAGTGAGCTACAGCGCTACGCTGCAGGCCTCGGGCGGCACTGCGCCCTACACATGGTCGATTCTTACCGGGCAGCTTCCCGGCGGATTAACTCTCTCCGCGACGACTGGCGTGATTTCCGGAACTCCGACCGCTGCCGGATCGTTCTCCTTCACCGTTCAGGCGAAAGACAGCACCGCGGCCACAACGTCCGCGGGATTCAGCCTGACAATCGCCACGGCGGCGCCGCCTCCGGTTTCGACCGCGCCGTTCGGAAATGTGTATCTCGTGGCACTGGAAAATACGAATTACGCGGACGTCATCGGAAGCTCTTCGATGCCCTACCTCAACGGCCTGGCCAATCAATATGGGCTCGCCACGCAGTATTACGCGGACACACACCCGTCCATCGGCAACTACTTCATGTGGACCACCGGGCAGATCATCACCAACGATGACTCGAAAGTTCCGCAGACCTTCCCGATTTCATCGGACAACGTGGTGCGCGAAGTCCTGGCGGCGGGCAAAACCTGGAAGCAATATGCCGAGTCCATTCCCTCCGTCGGCTACCTGGGCGACGATTCCACTTGCTGCGGCGGGCAATATTATGCCCACCATGCCCCGCTGCCTTATCTGGCGGACGCGCAAACGGCAACGCAGCTTTCCAATATCGTTCCGTTCACGCAGTTTGCGACGGACCTCAACGCCAGCGCGCTGCCGAACTACGCGTTCATCACGCCAAATGGCTGCAACGATGCGCATGATTGCGGCCTCAATGTGGCCGACAATTGGCTGAAGTCGAACATCGATCCCCTGATCAAAAGCGCGCAGTTTCAGAAGGACGGCTTGCTGGTGATCGCCTTTGACGAATCCGGCAGCGACAACACCAACGGAGGCGGCCGCGTGGTGGCCGTCATCATCAGCCCGTTCTCAAAACCGGGTTTCAAATCGACGACGCTCTATCAGGAAGAAAGCGTGCTGCGGCTGATGCTGGAGGGATTGGGAATCAAGGTTCTGCCGGGAGCCGCCGCGACCGCGCCAAAGATGTGGGAATTCTTCACGTTCACGCCACCCTCGTAGGAGAGTGGCGCCGGCTTCAGCCGGCCGGGCGTCGGTGAAAGCAGCGGCAATCGAAGAAACGAACCACGAACGGAAGCCCGCGACACGAATTCTCCGCAGGCTTCCCAGTTTGCGGAAAAACTACATCTTTTTTCATTCTGAGCGGAGCGAAGAATCTCTCTTCGATCTACGTTCGAGCAAAAGAACAAAGAGGGATTCTTCGCTCCGCTCAGAATGACAAGGTGTTGAGTTTTTCCGCAGCCTGTTCCGTCCGTAACAATCAAAAACTACCGCCCAAACATTCCCACGTACGTCGCTTTGCCGATTACGTGGCCGTCCATCGCCTTCAAGAGGTCGGCACGCGCCGATCCCGCCGGCAGGTCCAACTTGGCATCCAGCGCATAGATTTCGAAAATGTAGTGATGCGGAGTCGCGCCGGGAGGCGGGCACGGCGGTTGATATCCATTCACCTTGCGGATGTTCACGCCCTGCACAATTCCGTCCGGCGAGGAATCCGGCTTGACGCCGGCGGCGACCGAAGTGGAAGTGCCCGGAATTCCCCAGAAGATCCAATGCGTCACGTCCATTACGCCTTTCATGGGGGCGGCATCGGTGTCGTGCATCACGATCGCGAAGCTTACGGCCGCGGCCGGAGCATTGCTCCAGGAAAGGGCGGGCGAAGCGGCGTTGGGATCGGCGCAGGAAAATTGCGTGGGGATCATGGAACCCTCAGCGTACGCCGAGCTCATCAACTTGAATTTGGATGGCGGAGGCGGTGGCGGAGTGGCGGCCGGTTGTTGCGCGGAAACGTCCGCAATTCCCGCGATCAGTAGAACAGCTAAAACAGCCAGCGACTGCACAAATCTATTTCGCATCGATTGCCCTCCTGAGTTTACCTGCTGGCGCCTACTATACCTTGAAATAAACTAATTTTGCGTAATCTCCATTCAGGATACCCGGTGGCGAGCGGAGACGACTCACAGGCGTGGCTGGATCGCGCCGGTTTCGCGCGATGCGGCCGGATCTCCGCAACACATCGCAGCGCGCCCTTGGCAGCCGCGACTCGAAAATGATCTAATGCACGCTGGGAGAAATGTCGATTGAGGTCAAAAGGATCCGCAAGGCACGGGCTACGCGAGCAGAACAAACTCGAAAAACGGCAACGAATACGCGCCGCGGTTCGCACATTATTTTCGCGGCACGGCTACGAGACCGCGACGCTTCGGCAGATCGCCAAGCGCGCCCACGTGGGCCTGGGAACGCTGTTCAATTACGCGCAGGACAAGCGCGACCTTGTGTTTCTAGTGTTCAACGAAGGGCTTTCCGGAGTTACGGACGAAGCCCTGCGCGCTTCGACAACCGAACAGCAACTGCTCGGGCAGTTGCTGGGCATGTTTCGGCCGCACTTCATTTTTTTTGCGCGCAACCCCATGCTGTCCCGAATCCTGCTGCGGGACATGACGTTCTATTCCGAGGGAAAGCAAGCCGCCGAATTCTTGCGCATCCGCGCCCGGCTCTTCACCGGAATTGAAAACGTGGTGCGCTCCGCGCAACAGGATGGGCAGATCCGGTCCGACGAGGACGCCACACTAATTGCGCGGCATCTTTTTTTCGTGTTCGCCGGGTCGCTGCGCTGGTGGATTTCCTCGCGCAAGCCGGAACCAGCGCGTGGAATGAGCGAACTCAGGCGGCTGTTCGAATTGCAGATTGAAGGGCTGGTGCCAAAGTCCACAAAACGAGCTGCGGACCTTAAGCGTGGGCGTGGAGCGAAACGGGCTCGCTAGATGCGTCTCTGAATAACATTGACGGCCAAAAATCGGACGGAATTGTTGATTATTTCGCGGGCGGATCCGCGCCCGGCTCCAGCACGACGTTCATCCTGGATTTCGTGCTTGCGACCGCTTCGAGATCAGATTCGTAGGTTCGGTACCCTTCCAGCGTGATTTTCAGGTGATGTTTTCCCGGTGTAACGAGCATCGAGCGAAATCTGCCGCTGAAATCGCCGCCGTGCCCCATGTAGCCGCCATCCACGAAAACCGCGGCGCGCTTCGGGGAAATGTCCAGGCGGTATTCCGCCGCTGAGCTGCCGGGATAGGTTACCTTGGTGTTTTCTTCCAACATCACGGCGACGGTTTCGACCTGATCAGGGTCGATGGTGACGGACTTCGTGAGCTCCTGATACCCTGCCTGCCGGATGGAAATTTCGTGAGGACCGGCAGCCAGCATCAACTTACGATCGCCCTTAAGTTCCTTGACGTACCCTGCATATTTGCCGTCGACCCAAACGCCGGCGTCCCTTTCCGCCTGATTGTCGGCCGTAAAGCGCACTTCGCCCAGTCTCGGAGATTGCTGGGCGTGCGCCAACGCCAGGCTCATGCACACCAAGAGGAACAAAGGAAAAGGAAGACGCGCCGCCGAAGGTTTAATAGACATGGTTTTGTATCCGCGTCGATTATATGCCCACCGCGCGATCAGCAATCCAAGAATTGAATTGCCTCGCATCGGATCATTCCGCATCAGGGCTACTCCGCAGGCGGCGCGGCGGCAATGCCGGAATTCAGAGAGATTCATTCCCGCGCTAGACTCGCGGAAGCATTTGCGGTTTCATACTTGAGGGCCCTGACACGGCTCGACAAAATCGCGCAACCACCCAGCGGAACGGCGCATCCTCTAAATCTGCGGTCGTCACGGAGCGGATCGAATGAGAAAGCAGTTCATACTGATAGTTCTGATATCGCTGGCAGTTCATACTTCCCTCGCCTGGGGGCAAGGGGCGGCCGCAAGAGTCCGCGGCGGCTCATCGCTTCCGGCGACGTGTTCCGTCGCCAACGCTGGCGGCGCGCCGGACACAATCGTCGTGGAAGGCGTGTACTACGCCTGCGTTGCCACGAACAAGTGGACGGCCGTGCACGGCGCGGATGTAGACAACACTTGGACCAATAACAATCGCTTTTGCGGACCGATTCCGTGGGCCGACGTTTCCTGCTTCGGCGCACGCGCTCCCGATGGAGGCGCGCCGACGACCACGGCTACCTGCGAAAAAGGCAACAATCAAGTGGTCATCGCCGCGCCGCACGCCTTCCGCGTGAATGACGGCGTAACGATCTATGGCTGTGGCGCAACCAACTCCATGGGCACTCCCGACGGCCTCACGGTGACGCCCAGCGAACCCTGGGGCCTGGCGGAAACGCGATCGGCGGTGCCGGGCCTGCCCGGGACTTCCACTTACGAGTACACGATCGTGGCCCGCGATATTTACGGCGCTCTCACCGCCCCCGCGGCTCCGGTGGAAATCAAAACCGGGCAAGCGTCGCTGGGATTACAGCGCGCCGCGATTCGCACGCTCACCAGAAAAAACGACCGAATCACGGTTGTTACCGTCGAACCGAATCGCCTCGTGTACGGCGCCACCGTGGAAATCGAGCCCAAAAACAGCCAGCAATTCAGCGGCTGGTACAACGTCGCAAAAATCGACAGCAGCACGCAGTTCGAATTGTGGACCACCCCGACCGACACGCGGGCCCAAGGTTGGATGCCGGGAGACACAGTCAGCTACTCCGGCGGAGGTTCCGTGGCCTACTACCAGGAAAATTATGTGAAGTGGAAACCTCTTCCCGGCGCATGGGAATATTACGTTTGCGCCAGGCGGCCGGGCGAAGATGGGCTGAAACTGATCGGCGTCACGAAACCTACCGGGCTGAAAAACGGCTACACCGACGCAGGATTCGAAGATTACGGCGCGCCCTACATGAGCGCGCAGACGTTTCCTTCATATGTGACCGACGCGATCTGTACGGGCGCCGCGACAAACGATCCGCTTTCCACCTGGGTCACCGCGGTTGCCCCGGACGGCGTCACCTATACTCTGCATGACGCACCCCTCCAAAGCGCCGCGAAAAAAACAATCGTCTTCGATGACGCTCCGGGAATTTTGCGCGCATTGAACAGCATCGCCGTCTTCCACACCGCGCACGCGACGGCGGATCCCTACATCGGAGGCACGATATACATTCCCCCCGCGCGGAATCCCTACGTCATCAATTCCTACCTGCCGGTTCCCCGGGACGCCACCATCTGGCAATCCGGAAAAGTGAGCGTCAACGAAACGATCAGTTTGGCGGGCAGCGATAATTGGTTCGGAGACTTGTCCAGCCAGGGAACCCCGCAGTTTGGACTGATGAGCGGCGCCGCAGTGAATATCGTTGCCGGCAACCCGGGCATCTATCTGATGGGCAGCGGCAACAGCCTGCGCGGTCTGAACATCGAAGAGCAAACGCCAAACGGCGGCACCCTGGTCGTCGCGGACAACGCCTCTCCCACCAATTTCGATAATGTGAATTTACTGACCGGAGCGGGCGGCGCGGCCACGGACTATACCGGCATGACCGTTATCCTGCGCGACACAACGCAAACGATCGCCAACTACCACTTCAACAAAGTCACCATCTCTACTGGCCCTGACCAGGCGAACGACAAAAGCTGGACGCCTTCCTTTTGGGTGGCGCCCGCTCAAGCGTTTGGAAACACCGGCATCGCGGTCACCATGGATCGAACCAGCGTGAACCGCCGCGGCATTGCCTGGGGCGGCGGACACGGCGGCGATGCCAGTTTCGGCGGCACTGCGGGCTTCGTCAGCAATTGGTCGTACCGGCAAGGCGGGATTATTCCCTACTTCACATGCATGGCATGCGTACAGTATTCGCCGCTTACATTTAACGATGCTTCGCAGGACACCGAGGGCCAGCCCCTCGAAGCGGCTCTGCTGCCCAATCCGAATTCCGGATACCTCGGACCGCACATCACCGCCCACTATCCCACGGGCGGCGCGCAGGCTCCGCTCTTCGGTGGCGTGCGGCCATCGTACGCGGAAGTCGATGGCAATTTCGTCAAAGCCTCGGCCATGCAGAACCGCGACATTCTTTTCAAGACTGGAGGACTTTTTCCTTTTGTAGCTGCTCCCTACGCCACCAGTGGAAATTTCTCCGCCGTGACCGGTTCACTCTACACAGTGGGCATGCCCATGCACGGAGTAGGCGGCTACAGCTGGTGGTTCGATCTTTCCGTCCCCGTGGGCATCGCGGCCACGGTGCAGGACGGCGGCAATATCCCGGTGGGAACCTGGGTCTACACGGTGACGGCTGTTGGCGGGGACAACGGTGAGACCATCATGTCCGCTCCCTCCGCGCCGGTCACCATCACCGCCGGAAAACAAACGGTTGGCATTAAGTGGACTCCTTCGCTCGGCGCTTACAGTTACAACGTGTGGCGCTGCGACACGAAAGCTGCTTGCGTCAGCCCCGACGGAACGGCCTACCCGGGTGCCGCACCGTGGCTGCGCGTGGCGCTGCACGTCTCAGGCACCAGCTTCTCGGACACTGCAAGCGCACCCGCTCAGTTCCTGCCGCCCTACATCACCGGGACAGGCTCCACCATCGTAAACGCCACCGGAGCCTACGCGCCGTTCTTCCAGGCTCCGCCGCTATCCGTTTCGCAATTGCCCGCCGCCGCCCCTGGAAACGCGGGGCAAATGCGCCGCGTCACGGACTCCACGACGGTTTCCTCGGAAGGCCAAGTTTGCGCCGGAAGCGGTTCGTCGGAAGCTTTGGCGTTTTCGAATGGAAAAGTGTGGAAGTGTTTTTAGCTGGATCGGAGGAAAAAACACGTCCGTTTTCACTCTGCCGGGTGCCCCAAGCCCGTGCCTCCACCGAGGCTGACTGCCGAGCGCCAGCGGTCATCTTCACTTCATAACATTCAGTAGCTATCGCCCCCGGCCGGCGTCACGCCATTGTTTGCCCGGACAAGTGGGGTGTATAGTTCGGTTCACGCGAGGCAAAAGACCATAAATGTCATCAGACTCTGATGCGCCGATCGCGGGTTCGCCCGCCGAGCATATGAAGTGCCTCGAAGTCTGCGGAGGCAGCCAGTTAACAACGCGCGGGCTGGTGATTGGCGGAATTGATGCCTGGGTTTACAGCAAGCCGTACGGGCAGTCGCCGCGCGGCGGCGATGTTTATTACGCCTCCAGCTGCGCCGCAGGCCGGATTACCCGGTTGCTTCTTGCCGACGTTTCCGGCCACGGAAAAACGGTGGCTGGCATCGCCGCGGACCTTCGAGTCCTCATGCGGCGGTACGTAAACCGGCCGGACCAGTCTGAATTCGTTCGCCTCTTGAACCAGCAGTTCGCGGCTCTCTCGCGAGACGGCGCCTTCGCCACGGCGATCGTCACCACTTTCTTCTCGCCGAACCGGCGGCTGGTGCTGTGCAACGCCGGGCACCCACGACCGATTCTCTATCGCGCCTCGAAGGAAGAGTGGAGCCTGTTGGGCGAAGATCGCCCCAAGCCGCAGGCGTCGCCCGCGAACCTGCCGCTGGGAATTCTGAGCATGACCGAGTACGAACACTTTGACCTGAATCTCGAACCAGGCGATCGCGTGGTCACCTACACGGATGCGCTGATTGAGTCCAGCGACGCCGATGGCGAAGAACTCGGCGAGAACGGCGTGCTGCGCCTTCTGAAATTGCTGGGCAACGCGCAGCCGGAAAAATTGATTACCGAACTTCTCGGCGAAATTGCCGAACGGTATCCCGAAAATCTGTCCACGGACGACGTTACGGTGCTGCTCCTACGCGCGAACGGCGGAGCGCAGTCTCTTACCCTGGGGGACAAGTTCCGCGCCATGGGCCGCATGGCCGGCGCAGCCCTTCGCTCGCTGGTTCCGGGAAGCAGTGAGATGCGGTCCTGAACATCGGCCAAAACCCCCGGCGGATTCGCCCAAGCGCGGAAGCACAATCCATCAAACTTACAGTCCACGTCGTTGCGCTCCCAGCGCCATCTTAGGCCCAACGAAACACCTCAATTCATGCCTGTTAATTTCGGGCGCCTGAGAACTGCGGGCCATTCTACAAATCAGTTCGAGGCTCGATTCGCCCACGCGAGCGGCAGCGCCACCGAACAAGGAACCGCGCGGCCCGTGCCCGCCGTCTTGCAACGCGCATCGAGCATCAATGGCGAATGCCATGCCGAGCGCCGCCGCGGTAGGCGAGTTCACGTTAGAAGTATCCACCGCGTCGCAGGAATTTGGGAAGGGATTGTAGAACGTGAAACCGGGAAAGCAGCTGCCCACCTCGGATCCGCTATGAGGCGCGCCTCGTAACGTTGTCCGGCGCGTTCCTGGAATGAACATCGCCCCCGCCCTCGGGCCCTTCCAGAAGACGATACAGGGTGCTGCGGCCGATCCCCAGCAGCTCCGCGGCCTGAACCTTATTGCCTACTCGTTCGACCATGTCGCGGGCATACTGTCGCTGCATTTCTTCCATCGTCAGAATCTTCTGCTTGCGCGGGGAGATTCCGCCTGCTGTCAGGCGGTCGGGAAGATCGCGGACGTCGATGACGTCGCCGTCGGTCATCATGCAGGCGTGCCCGATAATGTTTTCCAGCTCGCGGATATTGCCCGGCCACGCATAGCGGGCCAGCACCACCTGGGCGCGGCGCGTGATGCCGCGAATCTGCCGGTCGTAGCGGGTGGCGAATGTCTTGATGAAATGGCGGTGCAGCAGCGGCAAGTCTTCTTTTCTGTCGGAAAGGGGCGGCACGTTCAATTCGACCATGGAAAGTCGATAGTAGAGGTCTTCGCGAAAGGTTCCCTCGGCTACCATTTTACGCAGGTCGCGGTGCGTGGAGGCCACGATTCGCACATTCACCTTGATCACTTTCGGGGAACCCACGCGCTGAATTTCCTCATTCTGCAGGACGCGCAGAATTTTGGACTGCGTGGTCAGCGACATTTCGCCAATCTCATCGAGCATGACGGTGCCGCCGTTTGCGTACTCGAACACTCCGGCGCGGTCCTGTGTCGCGCCCGTGAAGGCGCCCTTCACGCATCCGAAGAGTTCGGTTTCGAACAGGCTTTCGACAATTGCCGAACTGTTGCACGCCACAAACGGCCCCGACGCCACCGTGCTGCGCCGGTGCACCGCTTTAGCGACCAGTTCCTTTCCGGTTCCCGTTTCTCCCGTGACCAGCAACGTGCGGAAGTGCGGAGCGATTCTACGGATTTTGCGGAACAGGTCCAGCATCAGCGGACTGCGCCCCACCATGCCTTCAAACTCGAACGCCTTCACCAGTTCGAAGTCCATGGCATTGCTCAGCTGGTGCGCCTTCAGATCGCTGACCGTCTGGCCGATTCGCTCGCGGAGCCGGCCGATCGAGAGCGGCTTGGTCAGGTAATCGGCGGCCCCCTTCTGAATCGCCTCCACGGCGGATTCGGCGCTGTAATTTCCCGTCATCATGATGACGTCGATGCCGGCATCGATCTCCACGATTTTTTCCAGCATGGCCATGCCGTTCACCCCGGGCATGAAGAGATCGAGCAGCACAATCTGCGGCCGCTTGGATTGCACGAGTTCCAACCCGGCCTCTGCATCTGTAGCGGTAAAAATTTGCAGGGAACTTTGAGAAAGCGCTTCCTGAAGCATTCTCAGGTGCGCCAGTTGGTCGTCGATCAGAACAATTCGAGCACTGGGAAAGTTATCCGTTTCCATGAATCGCGCCCCCGAAATACCCGCCGTCCCGGGCAATCCGCCAACCGCCCGAAACTAGCCCACACATTTCATGCCTCACTGCCAGAGACGCAGAATCCATTCTCTGAAACTGGACATCGCATTCCCGCATCACGCTTTCAGCCGATTCAGGCTGGAGAAACGGCGAAGTCCACTAGTGCACGAAGCTTCATAACCACCGGATCGCCCCGTACAGCTTATATAACATACCGTATAAGGTACGGAACGCGACACTGCATGCATTGTCCTGATGTGAAACAGTTATCCCGCCCGCGATACACCCCCGCCGTCACCTTCAGCGAATTTCAAATCGCCTCTTCACATAACGCGATATAGATGAACCACTTAGCGTCCGTTTTTGCCGTTGACAAAGACTGGTCCACAACGTGCCATCTGTATACCGAATCTGCTGCATGCATTTCCGCTTGGTTTTTCAGCGGAATCAGTTGCTCAGCTAACTGAGCATGGCGAAGCCTCGTTTTCACGATTGGAAGATTCCATGGAAATCACGTCCGCGCCGAGAAACGGCACCGAAAATTCAAGCTGCTGGTACGCGGTTCACACCATGCCGCGCCACGAAAAGCGCGTTCAGGAGCGATTGGAGTACCGTGGCCTGTGCTGCTTCCTGCCGGTCTATACAAAAACTGCTCGCTGGAAAAACGGCTGCACCGCCACTGTGCAATTTCCGCTGTTCCCCACTTATATGTTCGTGGAACTAGCCGAGCGGGCCTATGCGCGCATCCTGGTCGATCCGGGCGTGCGGCGCATCGTCGGCACCGGTCGCGAACCGGTGGCGATTCCGCAGAGCGAAATCGAGTCGCTGCAGCGAGCCGCGCGTCTCGCGCCGCTGCAGCCGCATGATTACCTGACGGCCGGCGAAACGGTGCGGATCACCCGCGGGCCGCTCGCCGAATTGACCGGAATTCTGATTCGCAAAAACAGCGGCCTTCGAGTGGTACTGCAGCTGGACCTGATCCGCCAAGGCGCGTCGGTCGAAGTTGCGCTGCAAGATATAGAACCAGTTTCCGCGGAAGACGTCCGCCGCTAGTTCGTTCAGCACGATCCGGCCGCGTCACCAGTCCGTGGCTGGCAATTCCATTTCCATATCACCGCCCCTCAACGTGAGAGAACAAAAACTCATTCATAAATTTCTGTTTGTGTTTGATGTGTGCCTGATCTGGCTGACGGCCGGCGTAATTAAAGAGGTTGCGGATGCCCACGGGCTGGCCATGGCCTCGCCCGTAGCCGTGGCGATGTATTCGTCGAAAGCGACCGGCTTCGTTTTCTTGTTTTCGATTCTGACGGCGATTTTCGCGCAGCTGCACGGACTGTACTCCACGCCCTGCAAGCGGCGTTTTTCGAAGGAACTGCGGCTGCTTGGTCAATCCGTGGCCCTGGCGGGCGTGCTGTCGATGACCTGCCTGTACCTGCTCGGCGTGAACCTGCGGCAGATGTCGCTCGGCGCGATCACGGTGGCGTCGAGCCTCGCGCCATTAGCAGCGTGGCGAAAATTTATTTTCTCGCAATCGATTTCCGGGCTGGCGGAAACTCGAAATGTTTTGATTCTGGGCTGCAGCCGTTACGGGCAAACGCTGCGGGAACATCTGGACCGCCATCCGGAGCTGGGCTACGTTTTCAAGGGGTATATCGACCGTCGGCGCGGCGGGCGTCTGCCGAATCCGGCGCGGAACAAGGCCGAGGCGGACATTCTGGGACCCGCGGACAAGTTGCCGGCCATCGTGCGGCAGCACTTCATTGACGAAATCTTTGTAAGCGTCCCAAGCGACCGCAACCTGGTGATGGAAGTGGCGCACTACGCGCGCGGCGCGGGCGTGCCCTTGCGCGTGATGCCGGATTTTTACGATGGACTCGTGGACGGCGCAGCGGTCGAGTATGTCGGCCCAATTCCCACCATGATGCTTCACCAGCAGCCGATACCCACGGTGGCGCTGGTCTTCAAGCGGCTGGTGGACATTCTGGCGGCCATCGCCTGTTTGATCGTATTTTCTCCTGTGCTGGCGATTCTTGCGGCCATCATCAAGCTGGATTCCGACGGCCCGATCCTTTTCGCTTCGCTGCGCGTCGGGAAGAAGGGCCAAACCTTCACCTGCTATAAATTCCGGACCATGATCGAGAACGCCGAAGCGCTGAAAAATTCGCTGCGGCATCTCAACGAGCGCGACGGAGTGCTGTTCAAAGTCAAGAACGATCCGCGGCTCACAAGAGTGGGCCGGATTCTTCGCAAATTCAGCATCGACGAACTGCCGCAATTCTGGAACGTGCTGCGCGGCGATATGAGCCTGGTGGGCCCGAGGCCCCCTATCCCGGTCGAATGTGAGCAGTACTCTCTCGAACAGTTGCGGCGGCTGGACGTTACCCCGGGGCTCACCGGACTCTGGCAGGTGACGGCCCGGCAGAATCCATCGTTTCAGAGTTACATCGAACTGGATTCCGAATATGTGAACAACTGGAGTTTCTGGCTGGATTGCAGAATCTTGTGGAAGACGATCGGAGTGGTTCTGGCCGGCACGGGCCAGTAACTCTGGGCGCGGCGAACGAGCTCATGGATACGATGAATATCTTGCGAAGCCGATTGAAAAGCTACTTGCCCGGGAACCTGGGAGAGAACACGGCCTGGGCGCTTTCCGGTTATGGCCTGCGGCTGCTGATTCAGGCGGTGTATTTCGTGATCATCGCGCGCTGCCTGGGAGCCAATCAGTACGGCGGCTTCGTGGCGGCCACGGCCATGGCGGCGGTGATTTCGCCGTTTGTGGGATTGGGAACGGGAAGTTTGCTGGTGAAAAACGTTTCGCGCGATCGCAGCGTGTTTCGCGATTACTGGGGCAACGGGCTGTTCATGACGCTTGCCACGGGACTCCTGTTCACGGCGATGGTGCTGGCAGCCAGCGTGGTGGTACTGCCTCGCGACACCCCGCGAATTGCCGTTACTCTGATCTGCGTATCCGATCTGATATTCGCGAAGCTGACGGACATGGCGGCGTGGGCGTTCCAGTCGGTGGAGCAACTCAACCGGAACGCGCAGCTGAATGTGCTGATCAGCTTGAGCCGCCTGGTGGGCATCGCCACGCTGGCAACATTCGCCTCGCATCCGACGGTCACGGAGTGGTCGGTGTTTTACCTGGCTGGATCGGTGATCGCGGGCATAGCGGGAGTGGTTTGGGCGACGGCGCAACTGGGAACTCCGCGGCTGGCGCTGGGCAGGATTCGCGGAGAATTCGCCGAGGGCGTACATTTTTCGGTCAGCTTTTCCGCGCAGACGATTTACAACGATATTGACAAGACCATGGTGGCGCGGCTCTCCACGCTGGACGCCGCCGGAATTTACGCCGCGGCTTACCGAATCATTGACGTTGCGTTCACGCCGGTGCGCGCGCTGCTGAATGCGGCATACCCCAGTTTTTTTCGCCATGGCCAAGGCGGGCTTCATGAGGGTAGTGCGTTCGGCCGGCGGCTCCTGCTGCGCACGCTACCGTATCCGCTGCTGGCGTTCGTCGCGTTGATGGCCGGCGCATCGCTGCTTCCGCATATCCTGGGCGAAGGCTTTCGGCAGTCGACCGAAGCGCTGCGCTGGCTGGCGCCGCTGCCGCTGCTGAAAACTCTGCATTACTTCATCGCGGATTCGCTGACCGGTTCCGGTTATCAAGGCACCCGCACCATCGCGCAGGCGGGCGTGGCGCTTTTTAATGTCGCATTAAATTTCGCACTGATCCCCAGCTACGGGTGGCGCGGCGCGGCGTGGTCCAGCCTGGCCAGCGACGGCCTGCTGGTGATCGTGTTGTGGTGCGTGGCGGAAATCCTGCTTTCGCGGCACTCTCGCCGTCTGCAAATCACTCAAGACCTGGCCTAAATTCCATGCTGAAACGTTTCGAACGCTACTTCGCCGTGGCCATGCTGCTCTATTTGAGCGGCAGCTTTCTGGGATTTCTGTTTCCAGACAGCGAATTCAGCATGCTGCGGCCGGAGAGCAACAAAATACTGCTGGCGCTGGAGCTTGCGTTCTATGGAACCACGTTCGCGTTGATCGCGCTGCGTTGGAACCGGTTCGTACGCGGGCTCTTTGCCGGAAGATGGGTGCTGGCCGTGTCCGTGCTGGCGATCGCGTCGACGGCTTGGTCAAACGACCCGTCGATTACCGCGAGGCGCAGCCTGGTTTTGATGGGCACGACTCTCTTCGGAATATATTTCGGCTCAAATTTCGATCTCGAAGAACAGGTGCGCATCCTTGCCAAGGCGTTTGGCGCGATTGTAGTTTTCAGTTTTTACATCTCGCTGTTCAAGCCGCAGTACGGGATCAACCACGATATTCACGGCGGTTCATGGACCGGCGTTTTCACGCAGAAGAACCTGCTGGGCAGAGCCATGATCGTGGGGATCGTGATTTTTCTGTCCGCAAGGAAATTGGTGAATAGGCCGACAAGATGGATTCTGTTCGCCGGCGCTTGCAGCCTGTTGTTTCTTTCCGATTCACGCACTTCGCAGCTGGTACTGCTGTCGATGTTGATGCTGGCCCCGATTTACAGTTTCATCCGCAGCAAGGGCATGACCGTGGTAATTCCCATTTCCCTGGGATTCGGTGCATTGCTGGCAGCGATCGCCGCCGCAGCGGTTGCGAATTCAGACGCGCTGCTGATGGTGATGGGCCGTAATCCCACGCTGACCGGCCGCACCGAAATCTGGAAAGCGATCTGGCACGCCATCACGCAGCAGGCGTTTCTCGGTTATGGATTTGACGGTTTCTGGGGCGGCATTCAAGGCAAATCCGCGGACGTCATCTTGACGCTCGGCTGGGTGGCCAAACACTCGCACAACGGTTTTCTGGATATCTGGCTCGATCTTGGAATTGTCGGCCTGGCGCTTTTCCTGGCCGGGTATTTCATCGCCGTGTGGCGCGCCGTGCAACTGCTGCGGCGTCACGCCGGACTCGGAGCGTTCTGGCCGGTCCATTATCTGGCCTTCATGCTGCTGTACCACCTCACCGAAGGTCCCATCCTGCGGCAGAACAGCATTTACTGGGCGCTCTACGTGGCGGTCGTCGTCTGCGTCCATGGGAAACATTCTCCGTCCATCGAACTGAGCACCGAGGACGTTTACGAAGGAGAAGAACTTGAAACGCAATTTGATTATCTACCGGGATGATCTGCTCTTTCCCTCCGAGAGCTTTATTCGGACGCAGGGTGAGGCCATGCAATCGTTCCGGCCGGTCTACGTCGGCCTGCGCAGGAATGGGCCGGTGGATCTGCCGGAAGACCGCGTCGTGCTTTTGACCTCCAGCCCAACCCGCGCGAAGTTCGAGCGGCGCTGGTTTACCTGGATGAGGCCCGGCCGTGCAGCGGTTCGAGCCGTTGCCGATTTGCAGCCCGCACTGATCCATGCGCATTTCGGCCCGGACGCGACGCACATTCTGCCGGTGGCGCAACAGTTGCGGGTTCCCCTGGTGGTTACGTTTCACGGCTATGACGCGACGACGACCGACCGCGCGCTCACGGAAGAATCCCTGATGCTGCGGCTGTACGTGCAGCGCCGTAATTCGCTGGCGCAGGCCGGCACCGCATTCCTGTGCGTTTCCGAGTTCGTCAAAACCAAATTGATCGCCAAGGGATTTCCGGAAGAAAATACCCACGTGCATTACCTGGGTGTGAATACGAAGTTCTTCAGTCCGGACGAAAAGGTCGGCCGCGAAAAGCTCGTGGTTTTTGTGGGGCGCCTGGTCGCAAACAAGGGCTGCGCGTTTCTATTGCGCGCGATGACGGCGGTGCAGACGACTCAGCCGGATGCCGCTCTGGTGATTATCGGCGATGGGCCGCTGCGCGCTGAACTGGAGTTCGCCGCCAAAGAAATGGGAATTGCCCACGTGCAGTTCCTGGGCACGCAATCGCCGGAAGTGATTCGCCAGTGGCTCAATCGCGCCAGCGTGTTTTGCGTCCCCAGCATCGAAGTTGCCTCGGGAGCCTCGGAGGGCTTCGGCCTGGTTTTCGCGGAAGCGCAGAGTATGGGCGTTCCGGTGGTGAGTTTCAAAACCGGCGGCATCCCGGAAGCAGTTGCGGACGGCCGCACCGGCTTGCTGGTTGCGCCGGGCGACTGGCGCGGGCTGGCCGCTCAAATTGATTTTCTGCTGGGCGCGCCGGAACTGTGGCAGCGAATCAGCATGGCGGCTCGTGAGCGTGCGGTTCGCCAATTCGATGTGAGCCGGCAATCCGCGGCGCTCGAACAAAAGTATGAACAGTGGATTGAAGCGCGCCGGCAACCCTCGACGTTATCTTCCGCCGGCCCAGCGAACAGTGCGGTTCTTAGCCGATGACGAATGAGCTTTTAGTCAGCGCCGTAATTCCGACACGCGAACGCGCCGTTCTGGTCGTGCGCGCCGTTGCCTCGGCCCTGCGGCAAAGCTATTCCAACATGGAAGTGATCGCGGTAATCGACGGGCCCGATGCCGCCACGGCTGCGGCGCTTTCGACGATTCACGATCCGCGGCTTCGTGTGCTCGCACTCAGGGAGTGCGCAGGCGGCGCGGCCGCCAGAAACGCGGGCGTCGCAGAGGCGCGCGGCGAGTGGATCGCGTTTCTCGACGATGACGATCAGTGGCTGCCGGGCAAGATCGAAGCGCAAATGACGATTGCGAAGAGCGCAGGGTGCGCCGATCCGATTGTTTCCTGCCGCTTCGTCGCGCAGACGGGAGCGGGAGAATATGTCTGGCCGTCGCGGTTGCCGGCCGAGGGCGAATCGACTTCGGATTATCTTTTAGTACGGGACGGCATTCACCGCACCGAAGGTTTCATCGCCACTCCCACGATCCTTTGCCGCAAGTTGCTCCTCGAGCGGGTTCCATTCACCAGAGGCCTGAAGCGGCATCAGGACTGGGATTGGGTGTTGCGCGCCACGCGTGAACCGGGCGCAAGGGTTCTGTTTTGCCCGCAAGCGCTCGTGGAGTGCGATATGCGCAGTGAATATTCCATCAGCCGGAAATCCGATTGGCGATTTTCTTTGGAATGGATTCGGGGAATGAAGCCGGCCGTTTCCGCGCGCGCATATGCCAGCTTCTTGACCTGCCACGTCGCATGGCAAGCGGCAGCGGAGGGCGCCTGGCCGGCATTTTTTCCGCTGCTGAAAGAAGCCGCGGCGGGTGGCTCGCTGCGCGCGGGAGACCTCGCACGGTATGCGGGATTCTGGTTCACTCCCATCTCGCTTCGCCGCTGGGCGCAGCAGTACGCGGCAGGACAGCGATAAACGAAAATGAATTCCCAATTGACAATCGGCATACCCGTCCACAACGGAATGCCCTACCTGGCCGAGACCATCGAGAGCGTCCAGCGCCAGCAGCACGGTGACTTTGAGATTCTGCTGATCGATGACGGTTCCAAAGACGATTCGCGAGAGTACTTGTGTTCCCTGCGCGATGCGCGCCTGCGCGTGATTTCCCAGCCGAACCAGGGGCTGACCGCCACCCTCAACCGCATGCTTGAGGAATGCCGCACTCCCTGGCTCGTACGCCTGGACGCCGATGACATTGCGCTGCCGCATCGCACCGCGGTCATCCACGAAGCGATCGGTAAATCGCCGGAGGCCGGCATGTTTTATACACGCGCGCGGCATCATGATCATGCCAGCGCGGTTTCGCTGGTGCGATCCTCCGAAGGCACTCCGGCGGAACTGCGGGAGCAAACGCGCCGCGGTTATCTGCTCTCGATCTGCCATTCCAGCGTGGTGCTGAATGTGCGAAAAACGCTGAATGCCGGCGGGTATCGCTTCAATTACAAAATCGAGGATTTGGACCTGTGGTGGCGCATGGCTTTGAAACACGACATCGTGTTTCTGCCCGAGGTGACCGTCGGCTACCGGCTGAACAACACCAGCATGTGCATCAACAATCTGCGGGACGTGGCACGCAATTCCCTTTTCGCGCAGTATTTGCTGCTTTCGCACCTGTGGGGCCGCCCGGCCATGTCCTTCGCTGAAATCGAGCCCGTGCTGGAGTGCCTGCTGGACGAGCGCAAGCTGGAGTACCGCGAAAAAATGTGGCGGGGCGCGGCCTGCATCAGCAACCGGGAGTACCGCCAGGCGGCTGCCTTCATGGCTTCCGCGGCGATCACGGCGCCGGGGCGATTTCTGAACCGCTGCACCTACCCGCTGCGGCGAAACAAAATGATCCGTGTGGGCGAGCCGCCGGCACGATTTCAAAAGGTGGCCGACTTGCTTTGGCGAGCGGCCTACTCAGCCGTGCACGCTGCGGCCGAAATCTGAAAGCCGGTTTCAGAATGTCCGGTTTAGTGCTCCACCACGCTTCAGGGGTAAAGCCCTTGTTCTTACGGCCCTAATGTCGCGGCTGAACAGGTTGCGGAAGAACTACATCTTTTTGTCATTCTGAGCGAAGCGAAGAATCTCTCTTCGATCTAAGTGTAAGCAATAGAACAAAGAGGGATTCTTCGCTCCGCTCAGAATGACAACGTCTTGAGTTTTTCCTCAACCTGTGAAGCCGCGACCTACAAGGCCGTGGCCTACAAAGCCGCGGCGCGCAACGCTTAGTTCTGCCATAACGCTCAGCCGCTCCAGAAACTGAAACGCTCAAGAATTTTCCATGCCACAGGCCATTGCAAACGCACGAATCGAAAAGGCGGAGCGCGTTCGAATCGGACATTCGAACGTGGACGCCGTGACGTACGCCGAGGCGCTGGATCGGTTGGTCGAGTTCGCCGAGTGCCCGGGAGGAGCGGCCCAGGTAATCACGCCCAACGCGCAACACATCGTGTTGCTGGAGAGCGATCTGTACCTGAGAAACATTTATTCCGACGCGGCGCTGCTGGTGCCGGACGGGATTTCGTTGGTGTACGCCGCGCGAATTCTGGGCCGGCCGCTGAAGGAGCGTGTCACCGGAGTGGACCTGTTCCAGGGACTGTGCGGGCGGGCGGCGGAGCGTGGATTACGCGTGTACCTGCTGGGCGGCAGGCCCGGAGCGGCGGAAGACGCCGCGGCGAAGTTGCAATCGATCAACCCCGGCCTGTGCATCGCCGGGACGTTTTGTCCGGCCTGGGGATTTCAATTGCGGGAGGAGGGCCAGCGCGAAGTGGAGAGCGAGATTCTGGCCGCGCGCCCGCACATCCTGTTCGTAGCTCTGGGCGCGCCGAAACAGGAATACTGGATTTACGAACACCTGGACCGACTTGGCGTGCCGCTGGCAATGGGAATCGGCGGATCGTTTGAAATGGTGAGCGGCGCGACGCGACGCGCGCCGCGCTGGGTGCAGGCCGCCGGGATGGAGTGGCTGTTCCGGCTGGCGCTGGAACCGCGGCGGCTGTGGAAGCGCTACCTGATTGGAAATTTGCAATTCCTGTTGATCATTTTAAAACAGGCACTCCGCAGCGATGCGCAAT
Organism: uncultured Acidobacteriota bacterium; assembly: GCA_963774805.1. Taxonomy (GTDB): domain Bacteria; phylum Acidobacteriota; class Terriglobia; order Acidiferrales; family UBA7541; genus Palsa-360. The sequence continues at coordinate 22,181 of CAVZGK010000011.1, read as the reverse complement.
CGCGACGCGAATATCACAAGACAGAAGGACGGGCATGAGCCGCAGAGACATTCTGAAATTGGCCGTGGCGCTGGTCGGCGCGGCAGCCGTCGCGCCGTGGACGAAACTCGGCGCCGCATGCGCTGCGATCGATGGCGGCAAGCAGGGATCGCTGGAAGCGCTGCGCGAAGTAGCCTCCGCGAGAGGGCTCATTTTTGGCTCGGCCATTCCGAAGAAAAACCTTTTCTCAGACCCGCTGTTCTCGCGGCTTGTGGCGCGGCAGTGCGGAATTCTGGTGCCGGAGCTGGAACTGAAGTGGGAAGCGCTGCGGCCGGCGCCCGATCAATTCGATTTTCGCGGCGGCGACTGGCTCTATCAATATGCGCAATCCAACGGGATGCTTTTTCGCGGACACACGCTGGTCTGGGAAGCGGCCCTGCCGTCCTGGTTCGACAAAACGGTGAACGCGCAGAACGCGAAATCCATTCTCACGGAACACGTCTCAACCGTGGTCAGCCATTACGCGGGAAAAGTTCATTCCTGGGACGTGGTCAACGAGGGATTTCGCATCGAGGACGGGCGGCCCGACGGCCTGAAAGCTACTCCGTGGCTGAATTTTATGGGCCCTGAGTACATTGCCACCGCGTTCCACGCCGCCCACGAAGCGGACCCGGCGGCGGCCTTGTACTACAACGAAAATTGGCTGGAGCCGGAGACCGACGCGTCAGAGACAAAGCGCCGCGCCGTGCTGGCGATGCTGACCGGCCTGAAGAAAAAAGGCGTGCCGGTACACGGGCTGGGAATCCAGTCTCATCTTTTCGCCGAGGCCAACGTCACCGGCCCCAATTTCCGCCGATTCCTGGACGAAGTGCGGGACCTGGGCCTGGCGATCGCGGTCAGCGAACTCGACGTGCGCGATAAGAATCTTCCGCCCAGCCAGGAAATTCGGGACCGCATGGTCGCCAACCAATATTACAAATATCTTTCGTTTGTCTTGAACTGCAAAGCCGTGAAAACCGTGGTGACCTGGGGACTCAGCGATCGCTATACCTGGATCGCCCGCAGCCAGGGCCGGCCGGATGGTTTGCCTGTACGTCCGCTGCCATATGACGCCAATCTGGAACCCGCCGCGGCTCGCTGGGCCGTTCAGCGCGCGCTGGAACAGGCGGCATCCCGGTAACCTCCGCAACCGCAATTTCAGATTTGCAATCGATTTGAAAGTTTGGGCGTATCGAATTATTTCCATCAAGAAAAGAGGAAGATCTAATGAGCGAGCAACAACTGGTGTCCCTGAACGAATCCAGCGCAATGGAAACCCCGGTGAAACGCACGGAGGGCCGCGTAATCCGCGTGACGCCCACCGAGCCGGCGGACGAGACCGTGTCGCTGGTGGAAATCTGGCGCATCCTGCGCAAGCGCCGCCTGGTGATCGCCCTGGCCACCTGCGGACTATTTGCGCTGACGCTGCTGTATACGTTCTCCTCAGCGCCGAAGTACCGCGCGGCCTCCACCATCGAATTCAACCGCACGGAGAATGACATGATGGACCTCGGCGATTCGCGCACCATGCTGGGTGACGCCGGCGCGCCGGATTACTACGTCACGCAGCAGACGCAGATCGGCGCGCTGCAGAGCGACACGCTGGCACTCCAAGTGGTGAAGGAGCTGAGCCTCGATCGCCGGCCGGAGTTCACCCGCAACCAATCGCTGCTGGATCATTTCCGGAGTTTCCCGAACGACGCCGGCCTGCCTCTCGAAAAAGCCGACCATCGCCGGACCAACGTCCTGCGGGCGTTTCACAAGAACCTGCGCGTCGAGCCTGTCTCCGGCACGCGCATGATCACCATCGAATTCATGAGCCCCGACCCCAAGATCGCCTCGCAGGTGGTCAACAAGGTGGTGGAAGACTACATGGAACAATACTTCGAGACGCGTCTTTCGGCGACGCTGCGCGCTTCGGACTGGCTTTCGAAACAGTTGAATGACCTGAAGGCTAACGTGGAGGCGTCCGACGAAAATCTGGTCAATTACCAGAGGCAGACGGGCATGGTCGGCCCGGACGAATCCCACAACATCGTGATGAGCCGGTTGGAGGCGTTGAACCAGGAATTGCTGTCCGCGGAATCCAAGCGCATGCTGGCGCAAACCGTCTGGCAACTGGCGAAGAACGGAAATCCGGAACTGATTTCCGGCCTCGTCGGCGCATCGATTTCCACGGGCTCCTCCGCGATGCCCAGCACGCTTTCCTTGATCGAAAGCCTGCGCGCGCACCAGAGCGAAATCAAACTGGCCTATGCGCAGGCCGCCACGCAATTCGGGCCGGCGTATCCCCGCGTGATGCAGCTGAAAAGCGAACTGGATGAAATGGACCGGACGATTGCCAGGGAAACCGGCAACCTCGCGGCGCGCGCCGAAAACGATTACCGCACCGCAGTGGAAAGCGAGAACTCGGTTCGCGCGTCATTCGCCGGGGCCAAGGAAGATGCCATCAAATTGAACGATGCCTCCGTGCAGTACTCGCTGCTGAAGCACGAAGCCGACTCCAATCGCGAACTGTACGACGGCATGACCAAGAAGCTGAAAGAGGCCGGCGTGCTCGCCGGGTTGCGCTCCAGCAACATTCTGGTGGTCGATCCAGGACGCCCGCCCGACCGTCCGGCACGGCCCATCGTGTGGCTAAACCTCGGCGTAGGACTTCTGGGTGGCATGCTGTTCGGCGTGATCGGCGCGTTTGTGGTGGAAAACTTCGATCAAACCGTCGGCTCTCCGGATGAAGCCGAAGAAGTGGCAGGAGTGGCCTCACTGGGATTTGTGCCGCGCTGGAAACTTCAGACCAAGTCGAAGAATGCGTCGCCATCGAAGAGCCTGACAGTTGCTTCGAAAACGGCGGTGCTTGCCGTAGTTGCACGGCCGCAATCGCAGGTGGCCGAAGCCTACCGCAGCATTCGCACGGCCATCATGCAGGTCACGCGGCGCGGAGAGTGCTCGGTGATTCTGGTGACCAGCGCAATGCCGGGTGAAGGAAAAACCACCACCAGCCTGAACTGCGCCGCTGCCATGGCCCAGCAGGGATCGCGCGTACTTCTCGTCGAAGCCGACATGCGGCGTCCCACTTTGCGTACCGAACTGAGCATCGCCGGCACGCAGGGACTGAGTTCCCTGATCGGCGGATCCGTTTCGCTGGACGTTCCGTGCAAACTCACGAACCTTCCGATGCTCTCGGTTATTCCGGCCGGACCGAAGTCCACCTATCCATCGGAATTGCTGGGTTCGGCGCAGTTTGCAAACCTGGTGAAGGAGTGGAGAAAAGAATACGACTACGTGATCGTGGACACGCCTCCGGTACTGTCGGTAACCGACGCGCTGGTGATGGCGCCGCATTGCGACATTGCGGTGCTGGTTGCACGCGCGGGAGTGACCACGCGGCAGTCGCTGTCGCGCGCGCGCGCCATGTTCCGCCAGACGCGCACTCGCGTGGGCGGAGTCGTGCTCAATGCGTTTGACGTCAACTCCGCGGACTACAACCTCTACCTGGGCTACGAATCGACACCCGAAAACGGGCGCGGCTACTACACACCGGAAGCGAATTAATAATTTCTGAGCGATAGAATTTCATCCAAAGGACGGAATGCGATCATGAAATCCATCACCACGAAGTTTGTAAGCTGTGTTTCGGTTTTGGCCCTCGCCACCTGCCTCGGGCGAGGTGCGCTATATGCACAGAATGGCCGGTCCGTTGAGCTGGCCGCGAATTCGGGCAGTTCGGCGGGTGCGGCAGAGTCATTGCCCGCTGCGCCGGCGCCGTCCGCGGCAATGGACTCCCAGTTGCGCATCGGTCCGGGCGATCTCCTGGAAATGAAAGTATTCAACGTTCAGGAACTGGGCCAGGAGATCCGCGTCAGCGATCAGGGCGATGCCAATGTCAATCTGATCGGCGCGGTTCATTTCGCCGGGCTCACCGCCGCTGACGCGCAGAAACTGATTGCCCATAAGCTGCAGGAGGGCAATTTCGTTCTGAATCCTTACGTATCGATCATGATTCGCGAATATGGCACGCAGGGCGTTTCCGTTTTAGGCGAAGTGAAAAATCCCGGCGTGTACCCGGTTTTGGGTACGCGAACACTGCTGGATGTGATTTCCCTGGCAGGCGGCACGACGTCCTACGCGGATTCGCATGCCACGATCCGGCGCCACGCCGATGGCACGGTGCTGGAGGTTCCCGTGACGCGCGACGCCAAGGCGGCCTTGGCATCCGATGTGGAATTGCAACCGGGAGACAAAGTGATCATCCCGCGCGCCGGTGTGATCTACGTGCTCGGCGATGTGGACCGCCCGGGAGGCTTTCTAATGCATGACGACGGGCGGATCACGATCCTGCAGGCCCTGGCGCTGGCTGGAGGAAACACGCGAACTGCGGCGCTCTCCTCCACACGGCTGATTCGCAAGACGGGAAACACCTTCACGGACACCAAAGTTGCTCTGAATAAAATATTGAAGGGTTCAGAGATCGATTCGCAACTGCAAGCCGACGACATCCTCTACATTCCGAACAGCGCCGCCAAATCAGCGATCTATCGCACCGCGCCTTCCATCGTTTCCAGCGCGGCGACCGCGGCAATTTACGTCGGAATGATGTAGTAGCCGGCCGTCGCGTTACCTAACTTCATGATGTCGAGGTTGGATAAGAGAACAGCGATAAGCGGTCGCGTTGAGTCATTTTGAGCGAAGCGAAAAATCTCTCTTCGATCCAGGCGCGAGCAAAGAAAGAGAGATTCTTCGCTTCGCTCAGAATGACACCGTTTTCAGTCTTTCAGATGCCTGCAGAGCCGCGCTGATCTCGCTTACTTTCAGATGGATTTCTCGATCGGTTTTGCTCCTGCTTCCTGTGGTTCGTAGATTACCATGCGGTCTCGTCCGGATTTTTTGGCCCGGTACAGGGCTTCATCCGCCGCGCGCACCAACTCGTCCTGATTTTCTCCGTGCTCCGGGAAGACAGCGATGCCTGCCGAAACCGTAATCGTTCCTAGTGTCTGCCCGCGGTCGTGAAGAGCCAGATGCTTAATGGCCTCACGGATATGCTCCACGCAACGGTAGGTTCCTTCCGTATCGATTTCCGCGATAATCAGCGAAAATTCCTCTCCCCCAAAACGGCAAGCCAAGTCTCCGCCCCGCACGCGGCTTTTGATCGCTCCGGCAACCTCCTTCAGCAGGATGTCTCCCACCTGGTGTCCGAAGGTGTCATTGAAATGCTTGAAGTGGTCCAGATCGAGCATGACCAGGGAAAGTTTCCGCCCCGTTCTCCGAGCGCGGTGCAGTTCCCTGTTCAAGCACTCCTCCATATAGCGGCGATTGAAAAGCCCCGTAAGCGGGTCGCGGATCGACTGGCTGCGAAGCATTTCGCGGAGCCTCAGATTGGCCAGGGCCAGCGAAACTCGCGTGGCGGCCGCGATCGCCAATCGTTTGAGCGCGGCCTGTGCGAACTGCGCCTCCGGAGAGGCGGCGTCGCCGATCGCCGACCGGTCTTCGATGTACAGGATGCCCAGCGTCTCTCCCTGCGGCGCGAGCGGTATGCATAGATACTTCGCATCTCCAGGGAAATGCACGTGAGCGCACGGTAGAGGCCCCGAAAGTCCGGAGTAAGGCTGCCCTCTCCTCAGAGCCCAACAGTCATCCGGGTGAAATACAGGCTCGGTCGTCGTGCAATTGTTCCAGGTGGCCACCGATTCAATTAAATCGCGTGACGAATTTAAAATGTAGAGCGAGCCCGGCTGATTGCCCAGAATTCCGGCAAGGGCCGTCTGACTCATGGCGTAGGCTTCGTCAACATTCAGGCAGGACTGCAGCGAGTCCCCGAGTTCGCTCAGCACGCGGCTTTCCCGTTCCAGCGCCTCGGATTCCATTAAGGCAAGTCGCAACTGCTCGTCCGCTTTCTTGCGACCAGTGATGTCGCGCAAGAAGACGACTCCTCCCCGCTTCTCTCCCCTGTTATTGATCAGCGGTCCCCCGGCAGCCAGCATCCAGCGGGGCTCCGCGTCGCTCGGCGGCCGCACGTACATCTCCAGGCCATTCGCCGAGCCTCCTGCCAATGCAAGACTCAGAGGCAACTCCTCGGTCTTGAAAAGAGTTGTGCGATCATTCTTATAAAGGCCCAGCAATTCAGGATACTTGGCGCTGAGCTCGGAGGTGGGGGCTCCCGCGTTGTAGCGGACACCCACGGGATTGCGCAGGATGATTTTGCCGGTTGTATCGGCGACGATCACCGCGTCGCTGCAACTGTCAAGGATCGACTGCAAAAGTTCCCGCTGCTCGGCGGCGGAATGTTCTGCCTGCTCACGGCGGGTCAGCTCCCGGTTCAGCAGTCCGAGCGAAAAAATCAAAAATACAAATACCGACACGCCGAGAAACGTGTTGATCCTTACTCCGCGCTGGGAACTGACCTTGGCCGCCGCCATTCTTTCCTGCAGCAGCAAGCGTTCGCCGTGGTCGAACACATCCAGCAGTTCGGTGATTTGCTCCGACAACCTGGTGCTTTGGCTGTTCAATACGTCCTGCTGCTTCTGGTCGTCGCGAGTACGCTGGTGCAATTCCACGGATTCCTTGAGCAGTGCCAGGCGCGACTTAATCAGCTGTTCCATCTGCGCCAGATTCGCTTGTTCTTCCGTGTCGCCGCGCGTTAGTTTGCGGAGATTTTCAAAATCGGTGACCGCGGCTTGGCTGGCCTGCCTGAAATCGTCGAGTTGTTTGGGGTCCGCCCACAGCGTGTATGCCCGGCGCGCAGCCGCCGCTTCGTAAATATCCGAACGCAGCAACTCGCTGGCCTCCAGAATATCCCGGTGATGCGACACGCGATTGTCGCTATCCTGCGTTTTGTGGCTACCCTGAATAGCCAGCCAACCGATAATCCCCAGCGTCAGCAGAGCAGCGACAAACGCGATATTCGTTTTATTCTTCAGGCTCATAGACCCCACTCTAGCGTCTAAATCCCCAGGCGTGGAAGCGCCGCCGTTAACTTATTCTAATTGACCTGCAGGACTTCAGATTAGCGGAAGCAGCTGCCGTGCCCGACTAGGCACTACTATGCTATTTATTTAATGCGGTAACAGCCGAAGAGGGCGTGCCTGCGGGGCCGGCCTAAAATGTGATTACTTAATGCTTAGGTAATATACCATAAGCAGTAAAGACCGGGTCTCGGTAGAACGATTCAGCTTTGAAAACTAGATCGTGGAGCGGAAATCCGTCTCGGGAAGCGACCAGCAAACCCGTCCACCGTTCTTCGCCGCCGTTGAACATGTCCTCGAAAGCTCGGCAGCAATTGCACGCATTCAGCTGCCATCGTCGCGAGGGGCGATCTGCGCACGGCACTCGAAAGAACAGAGCAATACCGCGCGGCTGCCGCGAAGCAAAAAATAATTGCTATTCGGTGAACACGGACAGAACACAGACATTATGGCTATTCAAAGAAAATGGGCTCCCGGTCATTTCACGGAAGCCCATTATTTTGTTTCTCAATTTGGTTGCGGGGGTTGGATTTGAACCAACGACCTTCGGGTTATGAGCTTCATCAAACAGTGGGACAAAAATCCAACAAATGCTTGATGTGGCGTTGCTTAGCTCAAACCCAACTTCCAATTTCTCCTGTTGAATTGTACCGAAGCTGTACCGAGTTTTTACGTTCAGTGAAAGGACGTGGGTTTGGATTGTGGGTAGGAGGTCTGCCACGCTGTGTTTACGTCAACTGATCTGGGGCACGGTTTGGCTCGGCTCTTATTTTCCGCTCCTTATCAAAGAGTCCTCGAATCTTTTCGGAGCAGCGCCCGTACTGGCACGCCCAATTCAACCAAGCATCGAAGGTATTTCCAAAAGGGTGACATTCCAATGACGCACCACTAGTCAAAAGGAGTCCGACAAATGATAAGTGACCACTGTGCGCCGCTAACGAAAGAGCGGTTTCACGAGAATCGCTCCGTCTATCCAGTTCAGCGCCACTCTCTATGAGCAGAGACCCGATGCTGGTATTTCCGTCCAGCGCAGCAATCATGAGCAAAGTCCACGAGTACTGATTCGCCGTATTGGGGCTGAGTCCGTCGCGCAACTCCTTACGGAGACGTATGATGTCCCCCTTCTTGATGAGTTTGCTGGCTTCGTCGAAAGTCATTCGTCTTGATCCGTAAGCCCTGCTAGCTGCTGACCTTGATTGTAGGACTTCGTGCTAGCCCCGCCAGTTAGGCGTAAATGGTCGCACGAGGAACCGACCAAAGCCAGCTTCGACTCACCCGCCAATCCAGTGCTTTGCCATAACATTTAGCCACATCAGGTGACTCGCGATACGATCTGAGCCGGAGAACACGACGATGGCTACCGATAAATATCCGAAACACAAAGCACTGAACCCATTCTTTGATGTCGTGATGAAGGGGCTGAGGGGCTTAGTTGACGGTGAGCACTATTACGACACCATCTCCGAGGATGCACAATTCGAGTTCCTATACCTGTTCCCCGGTTGGCCTGAAGTGATTCGCGGGCGAGAAAACTTGATTGCCGCCTACTCGGGCTACGGCAACAACATCGTTCTTGAAAACGGTGATGAGCTTGCGGTTCACCATGAGAAGGAAAGCGGCGTTGTCACTCTTGAATATCAAGTTCACGGCAAAGTCGTCAAAACGGGCGCTGCATATGACAACCGTTTCGTGTCCATCGTCACCATCAAGAATCGAAAGGTTGTTCGCTGGAGAGATTACATGGACTCTCTTGCCGCATGGCAGGCGCTCAACAGCAAAAAGCGGACGAGTGCGTTCCCGAAGCAAGACTTCGAGGGCATGGTCTGCGAAATCTGGTCAGGGTTGGACATCTGCCTTTACCACGCAGCGTATGTGAAAATGTACGCCGACTCGACCGCGATGCGCTTAGCAGGTAGCAGGCGTCGTGAAACAATCTTGCAGAAGATGCCACAGGCCGACCGTGACTTTCTTCAGGAAGATGTCATCGCATTCCGTGCGCATTTTGCAGGTATCCTGTGGCAGCTTCACCATGTTGCTAATGAACTCATTCGGCCTGCGTATAAACGCTGCTATCAAGAGGGCATCGTAACGAAGGAACGATACGATGCGCTCGTTAAAGCGTTGGACGACGACCCGCTACTTCAAGAAATTCGAGATTACCGAAACTTGTCCCACCAGTTTGCAGGGGTGGTCATAACCCTGCACGATGGAACCACTGACACATTCATCGCCCATGTCCTGCCGCCGTTAGATGTGCAAGCACCTGCGCAGCAGGCTGCGCTCAATGAGCAGGAGATACAAAAGGACGTGAAAGAACGGGAACTCAACATGAAGTTCCAGTCATACTGCGATCATGTCTCAGGCTACTGCGAAGGTCTTTTCAGAATTATTGACACAAAATACAAAATGGCTGTGATTCCTCGCAGTCATGGATTTCTGGTCACGATCCCGCACTCGTATCAAGGGCAACTGCCGGAGGGAACAAAGGAAACGGTCTATGTGAAAGCCGTGGGTTCGGCGAACTAGACATTTCGGACTGAAATCTGATGTCAGACACTTGTCGCTGCCCGGACGGATTGGGGTCGGCGGTAGGTTGCTTTTCCGAAGCAGCAAGCGGAGAACCGCTGATTCAGTAGAATTGACGGCAAATGAAAAAGAAAGCCCCCGCGAATGTCCCACAGATAGAGACTTACTATCCCGGTGACATCTTCGACCGATCTTGGTATTGCCCATGGCATGGTTGCTACCCTCGACGAAAAGCGGACGACAAGTGCATCGTCTGTGCCGCCGAGGAAGCTGAAAAGAGTCGCATTAAAGGATTGTGGGTGACCCTTGCCAAAGATTTACGCGACCGTGCTAGGGAACGATGGAAGGAAGATCGTTTTAGGTTCAGAACGAATGACCCGTTTGTCCTCACTGTCGAAGACGTGGAAAAAATAATCCCCGCCGACAGGAGATGCCCTATATTGGGAATTCCTTTCGCAATCGCGGGAGGTTGGGAACCCGTGTTCAAGAGAACGAAACCATACCCAATCTGGGGTTGGCGGCTTCGACGCTGGGGCATTGATGCCTCTCCCGCTCTCGACAAGATCATCCCGTTGAAGGGATACATTCCCGGCAACATCGCCGTGATTTCTACATTGGCGAACCGCATCAAGAACAACGCAACTGATCCAGAAATTCTTCGCAAAGTCGCTGATTGGATGGAAAAACAATTGAAAGAGGCAAAATGACTCGAAGCGAGAGGAGTATTCGGACATCGTAGAAATTCGCGGTCATACAAGGCTTGGGGAAACGTCAGCTTCGGGGGCTTCCGCACTCGCAGATTTTATCACCGCCGCGAACTGGCTGCTCAAATGGTTCAAAGGCTTCGAGCAGCATCGCTCGATATTTCTCCCTGTCGTATCCCTGCCATCCTTCCCAAAGTGCGTAGGCGCGGGCGCGGTCGTTTGGAACCGGGTTGTCAGCATCAGTGATGACGTACTCGACGGTTTGACCCGGACGTAACTTCACACCGCTTCCGTACAACTGTTGAGCCACAATTGCGATCAGACTCGCTTTGCTGTATTCACGCGGCTCACGAGTGATGCGCTTGCTGATTATCAAATCCGCTGTGGATACGCTGCCATCGTCAACCGCACTCAAGTAGCGGGTGAGCACCGCCCTTGCCTCTTTGAGTTTGTCGCAGTAGCTATCGTAGTCATGCGCCTCGGCAAGAATTGTCAGCGCCTCGTGCTGCATACGAGCCACGAGAGGGGCCGTGTCGTGACGCCGGGACTCAAGACCTCTGACCTTCAACTCTCCGTTTTCACTGACGGCAAAAAACCGATTCGGGACGGGTACATCGGCATGTCGTCTTGACGGCAAGAAAACGACATAGCGATAGACTGCCTCGATAGCGAGAGGCAGCCGTGTCCGTTCTTCGATGCTCCGCGCCAATGTCTCATATTCGCCTCGACGCGCACCGTCTTTCCAGACATAGACCGAATCCACGAGCGCGTGCAAGAGTGTGAATCCTTGACCCTCTGAGATTTCTTTCGCTACAAGTAGAGTCTCGCGGGCCACGGCGTTGATGGCTTCGTGTGCTTCAATCTTTCCAAACCGGGCGTTCTTGTAGCCCGTATACCCAAAGCAGCAGACCAGCAGCCATTTCAGCGCATCCCTCTGCAACTTGTAGCCGCCTGCGATTTCTTTCGGTGCGGTGGAACCGCACGACTTCAATTCCGTCTTTTTGGTGATAAGACGCTCGACGACGCGACTCGTAATCCCACGGCGCTTTTGGCAAATCCGGTAGCCCAATTCGGGCACACGCGGCGCATCGGGACAGCACGGGCAATTCACGGTCTCCGGGGAGATGTTGAATTTTGCCATGATTGACGGGTACTCGCTGACGAAGTCCAGTTCCGCGACATTGGCGTGAAAGCCCACTGTTGGTGTAAAGACGAGTCCCCCTCGATCAGCGCAAAGCAATTCATCAGGGGATTTGAGGTCTTCTGGCTCTGCCTTCTGTTCAGGGATCAGGACGCCATCCGTGTAGGCGAGTTCCATTTGCATATAAGAAATGCCCGTCCCTGTCGTGGTCCGAGCCGCGTACTGAATTGGCAGCTTCGTTACCCGTGCGAGTTCCCACAGTCCCGCACAGTCACACTTTTCGGAAATGAAAGAGTTTTGACTGTCCACATGTAGGCGTCCAAACAAAGTAGTTGCTGCGTCCTTGAACAGAATCCGCCCATAGCTCATGTAGCTTCGCGCTCGGCTCTGCTGTATGTCGGCATCGGGATCACGATTGAGGGCGAGCGGAAGCCGGAGCCTCTCGGCTTGCTGCCGCAGACGGGGCAAGATGGTCGAGTCCCCGTATTCCGTAAGAATTAGGTCGGGATCGTATCGTTTGAGCATGTGCTGGAATGCAATCGCTGCTGGCTCCCCGGACTCATCCAATTCGAACTCGCGCCCATCGACCGCGATTTCGAGCACCGTCCTTCGCCCGTGTTGGGGATCAATACGCGAGAGTCCACCTAAGCGAACACGCATGACCTCGAAGGGCGGGAGTTCGTATCCGATTTTCCACTCATCGTCATGACATTCCAGTTCGCGGACGCGACCCGTCTCGTCTATTTCAACCTCTATACGCGCCAGCGGGAATACTTTCCGTTGCCAGCAGTAAACCGACGCCAGCATCAAGTCGCTATTGAAGAGTGAAAGTTCGGGATCAAGTCGATGCACCCAATACGAGGTAGATCGAAAGTTCGTCGGGTCTTGCACGGAAACTTCGAGAACTTGAATCGCTCTGTTTTCCCACAGATTGATTCGTTCCGTGAGTCGAGTCGTGACACCAGCCCGCTTTACGAGGGTTTGTTCAAGCTGACAAAGGCGCGGTTCGGAGCCGTGGACGTAAAATGCTGGCGAGAAGGCGTCAATCAGTCGATGGCGTTTCTGATTCGGAGTCAACAACCACAGTGTCATTCCCCGCGCCGAGGGATAGATGTCCAGAATCCAACCGTCGAGCCGCATATTGTTCTCCGTGTTCAATAGACCAAAGACGCTTTTCCAAATCGAGGGCGATAGAAAGCAGGATCGCTTCCATCGGATTGTCGTTGCACTGGTAGGTCGCTGCTTGGGTGTAGGAGCGTACACTGCGGAACAAGCGGTCAAAGTGTTCCTGATCTTCTCGACGTAGCGCACGACGAAACTTTGACCAACGCGCTGCGGCGTCCTCGATCAGTTGCACGAATGTAGGAACGGTTCGGCCCATGAAGTCTCCTAAGGCAGTACCCTCGGAACTGTGGCAGAACTTCTCGTTCGTCAGGGACAAGCCAGTGCTTTCATTTGCGGTGAATTTCAACACCTGATCCGCTTGGGCAATTAGCTCTTGAAACATCACACGTCGGGATGACCGAAATGAGGTCGCATCGGTGAAGACCGCTACAGGAGCCGACAGCCGCTCTGCCTGCAATGCACGGAAAGCCCGTTGAAACGATGCCATTGCTTCACGTTCGCGCACGTCTTCATCGAAGTACAACTCGGGGAAGGCGGTGACGATCACTAACTGCGCGGGGAAAGTTCTCAGCAGGCGCGGCAAGCGGACCAGCAGTTCCGTTAATTGGAAACAAGTGAAGGCCCGAGCGACGCGAATCTTTTGACCGAACTCGGATGAGTTCAATTCTCGTTTCCGGGCAAAACGAGCGATAAGCAGCGGGTCGAATCGGTTCCCGCCATCGAGACACAAGACCTGCTTACCTTCGAGGATAGCTCGGGGCAGAAAGTAGTGAAAGAGGCGCGGCGTCTCGGAGCGACCGTAGTACACACTCAGACCCGTGTCCGGCGATTGCCCAAGGTGACGTGGACACCGGAGCCAAGGTCGGAATGGAAGATGCAGTCATGCGTTAGACCCTTCTGGGGCAGGGGAAAACATCGTAGGCGAACATAAGGCGAATGTCAAATAGAGGAAGGGTGTATCGGTTCCGGTGCGGAGAGGAGGAGATAAGACCGATGGAAGCGAAGGAAAGCTGCTGCACTGAGACATCGTTCGGAGCGTGACGGATTTCTCTTCCACCCATATGGCTACCCGGCACGGCTACCACAAAATCTAGAGAAATGCAGAAATGAATCCCATTGACACATGTATGCCTGTATGGTACTATGTGGTCATGAAGCGGACAGCCCTCTTCCTCAAGGAGGAGCAGATCAAGAAGCTGCAAAAGCTGTCCGACAAGACGGGCGCTCCGGTCGCGGAACTCATCCGGCGTGCGATTGACAAGTACCTACAGGAAAGAGCAAAGGAACTGAAGTAAGCGGGACGCCACGGCGGTTACGAGCCGCCTGACGCCCCTGACCGACGCAACCTGTATTAGGAGGCTGCATGGCTACCCGAATTGTAACAGTCGTCTATCCCCTCGCATTCGCACTCCTGTTTCCGTTCGCGGTCTCAGCAGTAATAGCGAGTCCCACTCAATTCTTCCGCCCCATTCGGGGGCGCTCGTGACCCGTGTGTGCGTGCAGTGCAAGGCAAGTCCTCGGCGAGAAATGCATGCGATGCGGAACGGAAGCTGCCCCAGTTGATTCCAACGCTCAAGGTCACCCTCCGACCGGAATCGAGTTCAGGTGCCCAGCGTGCAGCCACCGCTTCTCCCGAGGCGAAGGTGGCGAGACTGGCGGGATGTGCGAAGCATGCTTCGATGAGACGTTGCGAAAGGCGCACGAGCAGCAGGCGGGCAGGCAATGAGAGATGGCGCTCCCAATAGGTTTGGCAGCGAGCGGAAGAGAGCGGCACGCCCGTTTCACACGGAGAACTTGACTCTGTACGGTAAGGAGGCTGCATGGCTGTTGAGCTATCACTGACGCTGTTCTCCGCAAAGCCCTCGGGCTTGCGGTCTATTCCCCGTGCCCATTTCATTGCGTCCCGTGTCAGCGAACAACATCGGTATGCACTCGTGTGCCAGAGCCAACCCCTCATGACTTTTCGGAGCTACGGTCTTCCCGCCCGTTGCCCCGTCTGCGGTGCCCAAATCCACTTCAAGGAGAATGCTAATTAGAAAGGACAACATACGGAGAGACAACCGGGTCACGTGACGAGGAAGCAGCAGCGAGCCGTAAGAGCCGGGGCGAAGCGGCTTGAGGGCATTAGCACGCGATATTTGAACTGAACTATAGCCGATCCGCTTGCGATTGGGACGAAAGGGTGACGCATGGAAAGTATGTTCGATGAGATCACGGAGCACGCGCCGGATGGGAAAGAAGTCAAGGAGCGCAACGAATTTCAGAGAGCTTGCGACGCCTTCGTAGTCGCCGACAAGAAGTTCTGCAAAATCAACCTCACCGTCCGGCTGCACAAGTCAGCCGATGCGGGCGAATGGTTTCCCGCGCTGAAGCAAAGGTACGCGACCGAGGAAAGAGTGTGGGAGCTTTTCTGCGCTGGTTTCGAAACGACTCAGATGTCGCGCTTGTACGTCGAATTTCGCGATTGCCTTCTCTCACGCAGAAGCCTGAAAGTCGATGCGTGAATGAGTCCCCCCGCCGCAGCGTCGAGGGCATAGCGATCCTCCTCTTCGCCGCGATTCTCGCTGGCTGAACCTTGGCGCGGGAGAAGGGATCGGGTCTACCGAGACTGGAGTGGCTCCTGAAACGCCCCGCAGCAGTTTTTTGAACGGGTTTGTGAGATGACTGGAGGTCTGGATGGGATTGCAAATTGTCAAGAATGCCGATTCAACTCCTCGGAAGGTGGTCGCCGCAGTCTATTCGAGGGTTTCCACAATAGGTCACGGGCAAGACCCTGCGATGCAAACACGTGAACTCACTGAGTATTGCCAGCGCCGGGGCTGGGAGGTGTTCGACCTCTATGTGGACAACGGCGTCTCTGGCAAGAAAGATTCGAGGCCCGCGCTGAATCGCCTCATGGCGGACGCGCACGCCCGCCGTTTTGATGTGGTCGCTTGTTGGCGATTTGACCGTTTCTCACGGTCGGTGTCACATCTGTGCCGGGCGCTGGAGACTTTCAACGCTCTCGACATTCAGTTCGTCTCGCTCTGCGAGCAGGTTGACACCAGCACGCCCACTGGAAAGCTAGTTTTCACGATATTGGGAGCGGTTGCCGAGGGTGAACGAAATCTGATTGCGGAGCGTGTGCGTTCGGGACTTAGGAACGCACAGAGCGAAGGGCAAGCGCCTCGGGCGTCCAACGAAGCCCGTGGATGTTGCTCAAATCAACTCACTCCGAGCTTCCGGGCATTCGTGGCGCACGATTGCTGGAATGATGAAGTTGTCGGTCGGAACCGTGTACGCTGCTGCCCGGTCTCAGCACGCTAAGGCTCTATGCGCCTGACACCCTCGGTGTCTGCTTAGTCAGAGAAGCACAGCGTCAGGCAGTGGTTGCTTGAGCGATGTGCAGCGAACGCGCACGTAAAGATATTTGCCCCGAAAGGACGGAGATGGACACCCGACCACAACTGAGTCCCAAGCAGAGCGAAGCACTCGACGTGCTGGTTGATCTGTTCAGGGAATCGCAGATGGGCAACTCTGAGGCACGCTCCACTTTTTTGGGCATTGCTATTTATCTTGCCCAAACAAACGTGCTCGATTATTTGGTCGCTGCCTTGTTGAAGCAGGCTCAGACACTGAATATCCCACC
The DNA here is from genome assembly GCA_963774805.1 of uncultured Acidobacteriota bacterium. GTDB lineage: Bacteria > Acidobacteriota > Terriglobia > Acidiferrales > UBA7541 > Palsa-360. The sequence goes on along the minus strand of CAVZGK010000011.1, from coordinate 6,080 downwards.
GACACAATCACTTTTGTTCAAAGATATGGCGTTTGAGATTGAAGCCGCCTTGCGGGAACAGAACGAAGAAAAGCGATAAGAACCCGCAGCGGGAAATGGAATTTGCCAATGGACAAAATGACGAACGATCTTGTGCTCTGCACTCAAGACGAGAACCACCTCGGTAGCCGTATCGTCGTGCGCGACGTGAAGCGCCACCAGAAATGCTCGCCGCTGGGAGGCGACCGATGCCATTCGTGATCATTCTGTTGATTCTGGCTTACAAGCTCGGATACGCCGCCGGACGGAGGAGCGTGCTGCGATGATGCTTTCCGGCGCGTACCGTATTCGATATTTGATGGCGCAGGCCGCCTCCGGCTGTGGTTTGCTCTGTTCCCGCTCGTGTGTTATTTCCGGCTCTTCGCGGAATGGGTTTGGAGGAGACGATATGTATAGGCGCACGGTCTGCAAGTCCGCGATCCCGCATCCCGCAGGCGGGTGGCCCTACAGTGCGTCGATCTCCTGCTGTGGGACGCGACGCCCCGGCAAAGGAAGAGGATCGCCAACCGGATGCTTGTCATGTGCGACGGGAAGGGGCGCGTGCATTCGAGGAGGGAGCGCAAGCCCCGAGGCTGACGCCCGAGCTGCTGGAGGATCTGCTCCGCATCCACGCAAGCTGCGCCCACGACCAAGAAGGCAAGTGCGGGCTTGCTCCTGTCCGTCAGTTCGCTTTGCTGGGAGATCAACTTGTCGTGCGGTCTCGCGAACGACGAGGACAAAGGATTCAAGCGCCACGACCCGATGTGCGCCGCCCGACCGTTGAGGACGCCCTTCGTAGAGGAGGGAATCAGGCTGGTCGAGAGCATGCACGAAGAGGAGGATACGGATGGAGAATGACGAGACCATGTTTGACGAAATCGTGCGCACGGAGATCAAGCCGGACGGCACGGTGGAAGCGAGCCTTGTAGAAGACGCCGCGCAGGAAATGGCAGCCTCCGTCGCCGATATGGTCAAGGCGTGGAAAGATTTCAAGGACGCAAATGGCGATCAGTATCCAATCGCAGTGTGGACGTACAACTGGTGGAAAGCACTTGTGTACCTCGCGCTCGCCGAGGATCATTTGAAGGAGCAATTCCTTGGAAGAGACCGCACGCCCGGCAAGCATAAAGCAGTATCCACAGATGGCGGATGTCGTCCTGCGATCAGCGACCCTACAAGGTGAACTCTGAGAGACCCCACGGTCAAGGGCGGCGACATCGTTTCGTCCCCTGACGGAAGTCGGTGGTGTGTCGTCGCTCTTGACGACAAGAAGGTTGTTTTACGCAGGTGCGACGACGACGGAGTTCTCATCGGCTTGCAGCGCGGTGGTGAGCGACGCGAGGTTTCGCGGAGCGAGTGGACGAAGGGATGGGTGTGGGTCGCAGGAGTTATCGAGTGACCGCCACCATGCGCATGACGGCTTCTGATTTCGTTTCATACCACCGCCCAACGCGCTGCGATCTGCGGGTCTTCCTGCGGCACCGCGGAGAACAGGAAGTCTGAACCCGGTCCCTACGATTTAGTCCTGCGTCGGCTCGGACTCAGGCACGAGAGAAACCATCTGGCGACTCTCGGGACGTTTGCCGATGTGAGCGCCGCTTCTCTCGACGAGCAGGTGAGAAAGACTGCGGACGCCATCGAAAAGAAAGTTCCTGTCCTGTATCAACCCGCCTTTCTTGCCACGGAGAGAATCGGCGGAACCGATGTCGAGATTGTCGGCGTTCCCGACTTCCTCATCCTCGATGGCGACGGCTACTTGATTCGAGACTCGAAGATGGCTCGTCGCATCGACGAGGACAACCACCCCGAAATTCTGCTTCAAGTTCAGCTTTACGGATGGCTGTTCGAGAAGAGTTGCGGTGCTGCTCCCAAGGGATTGCAAGTCCACAGCGGCACAGGCGAAATCGTGACCATTCCCTACGACGGCGGCAAGTCCGCTTTACAAGAATTGGAGCGACTCCTGACCCTCAAGCAACTGACCGCGGAACCCTACGAGCCTGTCGGGTGGACAAAGTGCCTCGGCTGCGGATACACCGACCGTTGTTGGGCGCAGGCAGAGAAGAATTGCGATGTCGCGCTCGTCTACTGCGTGGATCAAAGCCTTGCCCGAACTCTGCACAGTCAGGGCGATTCGCACTCGAAAAGAACTACTGGCGAACTTCGATGCCGCCAGTCTGAGCGAACTCAAGCGCCCCTATGGCAACCGGGAGCAGCGTGTAGGAAAGGCAGCCGAACGAATCCTGCAATTCGCTGACGCAATGGAGAAAAAACAAGAAATAGTTCTCGCCGCTCCCGCCATACCGCCGCACAAGAACTACGTGATGTTCGATCTGGAGGGGATGCCGCCTCACTTGGACGAACTCGACAAGATTTATCTTTGGGGAGCGCAGGTGTTCGGCGAGAACCCAAGCGAGTTCAAGGTTGCGCTGTCAGGCTTTGGCGCTGACGGCGACAGGGAGGGCTGGATCGGTTTCTTGGACAAATGCAAAGCAGATTTTCGAGACCTACGGTGACATCCCGTGGGTACATTGGGCACCATACGAGCAGACCTATTTGCGTCGGTACGTTGAGCGTTTTGGTGACGCCGAAGGCATCGCTGCCCGTGTGGAGGCAAACCTGCTCGACCTGCTTGACGGTAACGAGAGACTCGGTCGTCCTGCCCTTGCCGAGTTTCAGTCTCAAGGTCGTCGAGGACTATGTTGGGTTCGAGCGCAAGGAAGCCGAGTATGGCGGCGCTTGGGCGATGGCGACATTCATCGAGGCAACGGAAACCAGCGACGAGGGAAAGCGGAAAGAATTGATGGACAAAATCGTCGCCTACAACAAGGAAGACCTCGAAGCGACGTGGGCGGTATTCCAGTGGCTGAGGGGGAAGACCCCGACAACAAGACAATGAACAAGGACACGCGAACCATCATCCAGTTACTCGGGGTGGACGAACAAACCGCCCTAAAGATTCAGAACAAGATGGGCGAGAACGGGCTGGACTTCTCGGAGTGCGATCAGTGGGAATTCAATCAGGCTGCCCGCACAGCATATCGTCAGATTCTCCAACCCGACGAATACTGAGTGTTAAGATAAGACAAATCCATGAGGAGCTTCAGCGTGTCAAAATACGAAAAGGGCGACCACATCAAGTTTGAGGTTAGTGACGAAGAGAAGGGTGAATCCGAGTGGATGTGGCTACTCGTCGAGTCCAGTGACGACGAACAGGAAATCGTGTTCGGGAAACTGGATTCGCAGCCTGTCGCCGCGACCGACATGCGGCTCGGTCAGGAGCTAGCCGTCAGCTACGAGAAGGTGCGAGACCACCGTAGATTCGCCTAAGTCGCGACGAAGCTGGCTAGTCTCTCGTCAGTTTCTTCGGCTTCTTCGTCCGAGCACTCCCAGACCGTAAGTAACCTCCAGCCTTCCTTCCTTAGAACCATCCGGTTCCGTTTGTCCCCTTGCCTGTTCTTCCCGCGCTTGTCGCTCCAGAAGCTCGCGTTCGAGGCTGGCTTGACCCGCCCGTAGCGGCAGTTGTGGACATGCCAGAAGCACCCATTGACGAAGATGATCTTCTTCCGTCGCCGCATGACCGATGTCAGGCTTGCCGGGCAGGTCGGATCGGTGAAGCTCGTATTTCACCTTGAGGGTGTCGAGCATCGAGCGCACGGCGATCTCGGGCTTGGTGTCCTTGCCCCTGATCGCGGCCATGCACCTGCTGCGTTGCTCGGGTGTCTAATATGTCCGCCATCTTATCCCTCCACCGCTCTGGCCCTTTAAGGCGAACGGGTGAACAATGATACCCATTCGTCAAGAAGGAGGAGCGATGCCCTTCGAAGCCCTAGCCTACGCGATTCCGTTGCAGTTGACGACGTGCCCCCAGAGTGGGCACCGCTGGTCTTTCCTTTTGATCCCGATCTGCCGCTCTTTCCACTTCTTTATTTCCATGTGCTGGAACGACCTTGGTGGACATTGCCCGGCTCACCGAGACCGAGCATTCGGAGTACATACGGTCTGTCCAGATCGACTTGAACACTCGCATCCTGACTGCGCAGATCGTCTGCAACAAGCCTGTGGACGTCGAGCCACATCGGGCGCGTTTCTTGACGTCAGGAGCGAAGTTGCGCATCGGATAGGCTTGTCCGACCGGGTGCTGGAAGCTGACATCAATGGTCTCTTCCCCGCCGATTCGCCATACGCGAACAGAGTACCTGTCCTACGCGAGATGTGGCACCACGTAGTGGATCGCGGCTACGGCAGAGCGTTGCCGTTCGGCAGGCTATGGATCGAGTGCTTGGACTTGCTCGTTACTATGCAAGCTTCAACCCGCCCTCGGGCGGACGCAAGGCCGAGTTCATCATGACGCATTATTTTTGCACGCACTTCGGTGAGCCATCAGTGTGGCGCAGACGTGCCTGCCGTGGACTTCAATCTGCTTCCAACTTGGGGAAGAGCTAACCAATGTTCACAATCCTCTGCAAATCTTCCCGCGACTACGCGCTCTGGTGAATGCCTCCTCTGCGCTGTGCGCTCGTCCCCTGTTCCACGCGTACGACCTGAACGCGTGGTCTTACACAGGTCTAGTCAAGCCGCGACGCCAAAAGTTAAACAAAGACTTCTACATGGGTCTCGTTCGCCAAACGGGTGCGCAGCACCGCTCGGACCTGATCGAATGCTTCAACGCCTTTGATAAGGGGGCCCCTCGCGCAGTGATCTTTCTTATGTTCCTTACGCCACCACCACCCAGCTCCCCTGCTCTCCCGCACAAGCAGCCACCTCCGCGATCCTGATGCCTGTCGGCAGCAGACGCAGCCGACGTGTATCAGAATTTGAAAAAGAGGTTCCAGTCAAGGAAGGTAATCGCGATCTACGCTCAGCAATCCCATGCAAACCATCACTGTCTGCCTGTAGACACGTGGATTGCCGCGTTCTTGGCGCACCCGTTGGCTGTGGCTGAGTATAACCGGAGGAGCGGCAGTCCACGCGGCACACGCGCCAACCGCGCCGCCATTCAAGCCTTCATTTCCGCTGGCAATCAACTGGGAAAGATAGAGAGGCTGCTGTGGGTCACGGCTCAAGCGCGGAAGATTCACTCAACCATCTGCAACGATGCGTTGTGGTGTATCAAGGAATCGGGCGAACTCAAGGCACGTTCGCGAATCCGCTCGCGTGCAAGGCATGTGATGCCGTCATTCGGCGCGGCATGCCCGGCGTTCGCAGCCATCGCTCAGTCGGTGGTGGGATTCAACGGGAAGGCAATGCAGCACCGTTTAACGTGATTACGTCCGACCGAAACAACCACACGCCGGGGCAGAGCTTCGACCTCTGTCGGCGGTCGAGGCGCATGAGCGGGCTGCTCGACGAAGACACTACAACCGATTCTGCAAGGTCATTCAGCGTGCATTATCCGGCTCCCGGTCACGACGGAGGAGCTACCATGACCGTTGAAGATTTCATTGACCAGTAGCTAAGCCAATCTCTTCCTGACGAAGCCGATGAACTCCTCGACTTCGAGGAGCCGCATGTCCGAGGCGGATATTGCTTGTGGGAACTCCTCGGCACGATTAGCTGGACTCCGTCTTCCTTCATGTCGTTCAACTGTTTCTTCGAGATGCCGGGCTGGGTCGTGAGGATGTGCTTTTCCTTGACCCGCTTCGCCTCGTTGAGCACCTGACGCCAGCGATCCTTGCAGGTGGTCTTGACGCCGACCATGAACAGCTTGCTGAGCGGGTATCGGTTCGTCTTGGTATGCCTCGACGGTCGGGATGATGATGTCGGGTTTGCCGTCCACCTTGGACGGGCGAACCACGTGGGGAATCTCCGCCTTCGTCAGCAGATGCTCGAAGTGGTTTTCGAGCGAACGCCCGGCTCTCGACTTCCTGCCTGTTCATGATGCTTGACGCCGTCGCCAGAAAGTCGTCCACGTCCTTGAATACCCGCACGACTTCGTTCTGGCAAATCTGTCTCTCTGCCATCTTGTAGAGCTTGTATTCGGTATCCATGCAGCGCACAAGCGTGCTATCGGAAGTCAGGCGCTCGAATCTCTCAACGCACTCTTGCAGGGCCTCCAGTGTTTC
>CAVZGK010000010.1:0-38417 GCA_963774805.1 uncultured Acidobacteriota bacterium | reverse complement strand
TGGAAGAGCATCAGCGCCAACAGCGCGTGGCACTCCGGCCGGGCCGTGGCGGAATTTTCCGCAAGCGACTCGGCCAGGCGTATGGCCTCCGCGCAGAGGTCGTTCTTGATCAGGCGATCTCCCGCAGTGGCCGCATAGCCCTCGGTGAACAGCAGGTAGAGAACCTCCAGCACTGCGTCCAGCCTCTCATCGAGCTGCGCGGGATCGGGCAATTCGCAGCGCAGCGACTCGTCACGAATCATGCGCTTGGCCCGGACCAGGCGTTGCTGGATGGCCGTTTCCGTGGAAAGAAATGTGCGGGCGATTTCCTCCACGCCGAAACCGCAGACCACTTTCAGGGTAAGGGCCACGCTGGCGGGGCGAGGCAACGCGGGATGGCAGCACACAAAAATCAACGCGAGCCGTTCATCGGCCACTTCCTGGGAAAAGCGCGGCGGCTCCGCGCCAACATTGCCCTGCAATTCCTCGATCTGGTTTTTCAGGGCGATTTCTTTTTCGTCGTCGTAAAAGCGCAGCTTTCGCTCGCTCTTCAGCACGTCAAGCGCCCGGTGATAGGCCACCCTGGCCAGCCAGGCTTTCGGAAATTCCGGAGCGCCCTGATAGGGCCATAATTGCAGCGCCTGAAGCATGGCAAACTGCACCGCGTCTTCTGCCATCGCCAGGCGCGGCGCGCCCAGGATGCGCGCCAGGCGCGAAACCATCCGCCCGAATTCCTGACGGAACAGATGGTCCACCAACTGGTCGACGTTTTCAGAATGTGGCTGCAAGGATTGGCCGGCTCCGCGTGTCCGAACGTCAAAAGCGACAGGCTCCCCTTCATAAACGGTCAGGGTAAAAAGCCTGTCCTACTTATGGACGTCGTCTACCTGGCGCACTTCGATCCACTTGCCTTCACCGTTGTGCGGGCAGGTGCGCGCGATTTCCACGGCTTCGCCGTAATCGGCCGCTTCGATCATGAAAAATCCGCCCAGAATTTCCTGCGCTTCACTGTACGGGCCGTCGGTGACGGAAAATTTTCCGTCGCGCGTGCGCAAATGGCGCCCACCGTCGTTGGTCAGCTTCTCTCCGCCGCGCATTTTGTTCCGTTTCACAAGCTCGTCCCGCCAGGCGATGTACTTGCCCAGAGTCTTTTGAATTTCCTCGGGGGACAGGTTGCGGAACGTGTTCGGCTTCTGGTGCAGCAGGAGCAAGAAATCAGCCATGGTCGATCTCCTTATTCCGTCTTTACAAAGACCTCGATCCGGGCATTTTGGACCCTCAGATAATAAACGATTGACGCGGCCGGAAATCGACACGAAAGTAGCACATCGAGTCGCCATGTGGCCTGTCCCCAGGAATTTCTAAGAGTTCCTGTCGATTTTCGTTCATCTCGGACGTTTACTGTATAGGCGCTGGCGGCAGGGCGCAGGAAAATGGCCACGCGTGAACTGAGCGGATCGTGCCCACCCCTTGGGGGTGGGTTCTGCGCGCGGCAGGGGAATTGGTTTTGGCAGGAATCGCAGCGGCAAACATTTTACGGGCTTGATTCAATTCAAAAGGAGAAAAAGACATGGCAAACCCTTTCGTGCACGTGGAACTGAATACCACCGATGTGAAAAAGGCAAAAGCGTTTTACGGGGCTCTATTCAGCTGGACTCTGGAAGACGTTCCGATGGGTCCGGAAAACACCTACACCATGATTAAAGTCGGCGAAGGCACCGCCGGCGGAATCCTGAAGCACCCGGTGCCGGGAGCGCCGTCGGCATGGCTTGCGTATGTCCTGGTGGACGACATCGCAGCGGCCACCAAGAAGGCCAAGTCGCTGGGCGCAAACGTCATGAAGGATGTGACCGAAGTGATGGGCATGGGTCAGTTCAGCGTCCTGATCGACCCAACGGGCGCGGCGATCGCGCTGTGGCAGCCCGCGAAGAAATAACGGGCGAGCCATCCTCACAAGTGCGGCGGCAGCCGCGCAGTTGTGGCGCATGCTTCAGCTTGCGGAACGGAGTCTGAGCCGAACGGAGGGTAATCCCACGAGCGGAACAGGCTGCGGAAAAACTCAAAAGCGGTGTCATTCTGAGCGAAGCGAAGAATCCCTCTTTGTACTTTGCTTGTCGCTAAATCGAAGAGAGATTCTTCGCTTCGCTCAGAATGACAAAATCAGGGGCGGCGTCCTCGGGCCACGACGACCAGATTAATTCCCAGACTTGGGTTTGTCCGCCTCGATGAAATTAATCACCAGCGGACCGAGCCCGTGTATCTGCACGATCGAGTCGCCTTTGCACATTCCAAAATGCCGCATGCGCGCAGGAGCGGAGGCGAATCCTCCGGTAGGAAGATCCTTCAGCGCCGCGGTATCCCATTTCGAACCCATGCCGAGGGCGAAGGTGCCCTTGACCACCGTCACATTTTCCGTCGTGGGATGCCAGTGCGGCGCGATTTTCGTTCCGTCCGTGCAGGACAGCCGCGCGGTGTAAGGCGAACCCGCCAGCATGGGATTGCCTTGCACCACGGCCATTTGCATTTTGCCTCCCGGTTCCACGGAAGGGGTTCCCACCATGGCGGCCGCGGGAATATCGCCCCACGTTTCCGAGCCCAACGGCACCACGCTCGCCATGGGCGCCGCTGCCTTTTTCGCGGGCGTTTTTGTTTGCGCAAAACTAGTTGCCGACACTACGAGACATGCCAGGACAAAAACTGTTTGACGCATCGTCATCCTCCGACCTTGCAGTTTAAGCGCTGCCAAACACAATGGCCTTGTCGGCGAAATTAGGGCAGGAAACGGTACAAGTCAAGCGCCGTAAGGCGAAGGTGGGCGATTTCAAGAGAGCGGTTATTTGGAGCGCAATTTCAGCCCAGGTTCCTCGGCCGGCAGGCTGCGAACAGAACGGAGCCGGCGCGTGTGCCGAATAGGGAATTCCGAGCGCCCAACTTTCACCTCAGAGGGTTTAACGGCTCTACGCTACGGCTGAAATAGCTCGACGCCATTCGCTTTGGCTGCGTCCTGCAGAGCAGCGTCCAGCGTCGCGATCGGCGCGCCGTGCCGGATGGAGACTTCCAAATATGCCGCGTCGTACGCCGACAGGTTATTCGCGCGAGCGAGCGGTAAAATTCCAATTAGCGCATCGCTGATCGTGCGCGGTTCTTCGCGAATTGCAAGCCCCTTCAACAACTCACTAAACCGAAGGATGTCAGTTTCTCCAAGCCGCGTGCGACGCTCGCCCACGAGCAGCGCATTCGCGACTTCCACCGCCCAGATCGCTGGAACTACGACCTCGATGCGCTCCAGTGAAACGAGCACGGCATCGGCATAGCTGCTCATTTCGTCGGGAAAACACCAGGCAAGAGCCAGCGAGGCATCGATCACGATGCGGCTCAATATTTTCGTCCTTCAGCGATCATCTCGCGAACTGACATCCCATCGTTTTTGACGCGGTTGCGAAGTTCCCGCATTCCTTCAACAATCTCTTGGTGCGTGAGTTTGCGTTCCTGTTCCTCGACAGGCACAAGGATCGCCGCCGGGATGCCGTGCCTGGTAATCGTAATTCGCTCCCCCCGCGCAACGCGGTCGAGCAACTCGGACAGGTGCGTTTTCGCCTCAAAAGCCCCGACGGACGCCATGCGATCTCCAATACAACTAGTCTAGACTAGTTGTATAGTAATTCCGCCAAATCCTCCAGTCAAGGCCGGCGGAGATCGCCGGCTGATTGTCCGCGCCACGAAGATTGGTATGAAAAAAAGGGCGTGGGGAAACTACGGCAACGGTGAAAATTCCACGCGCCGACGAATCGGATCGATGCGCTCGGCGCGCACGCGGATGCGGTCGCCCAGTTTCCAGACGTAGCCGGAGCGCGGAGTTCCGCGACCGGATTTTTTCTTTTTCCCTACGTCCTGGGGACCAGACCGCTGGCCTCCGTGCCCGCTGCCGGAAACTATGGAGTGGTCCTGCTCGCGATAAAAGACGTGCTCGCCGGTCAGCTCTTCGATGCGGTCGATGGGTACCATGCCTTCGACGAAAATTTCGGTTAACTCCACGAAGAAACCGAATTTCTGCACGGAGGTGATCAGCGCGTCGTATTCCTCGCCGAGATGCTGCTCCATGAACTGCGCGGTTTTCCAGGCCATCAGTTCGCGCTCGGCGGTTTCGGCGCGGCGTTCGGTTTCGGACGTTTCCACGGAAATCGCTTCGAGTTCTCCGCGGCGGTACGGGCCGAACGTGGATTCCAGCTTGCCTGGACCCTCATGCGCGGCGGGTTTGGCGTCCGGATTGTCCAGCGCCCATTTCAAAATGCGGTGCACGATCAGGTCGGGATAGCGCCGGATCGGCGACGTGAAATGCGTGTACTGATCAAAGGCCAGCGCGAAGTGTCCCAGCGCGTCCGGCGCGTAGCGCGCCTGCTTCAGCGAACGCAGCATCAGGTAGGAGACGATGCGCTCCTCGGGTTTGCCCGCCAGCTTTTCCGCCAGGCGCTGGTAGTGCGAAGGGCGAATGGCAATGTCCATCACGCCGGGCAGCGAAACGGTCATGGGTTTTTCGCGCCCGGCGCCGCGGCGTCCGTGGCGCGCGCCGCGATCGAAGCGCTGCGTGGGACGAGAGCCTCCGTGCTTCACTTCGATGCGCCGCTCCGCCAGATTTTCCACGCCCAGCGAATAGCCGAAGGTCTGGGCCATGGCTTCAAATTCCAGAATCTTCTTGGGATCGGGCTTTTCGTGAACGCGGTGCAGCGACCCGATGCCGCGAGTTTCGAGGTAGCGCGCCACGGCCTGGTTGGCGGCCAGCATGAATTCCTCGATCAGGCGATGGGCGATGTTGCGTTCGCTGCGGCCGATGCCGATCATCTGCCCGTCGGGATCGAATTCAATCACCGGCGCGGGCAGATCGAAATCGATGGAGCCGAGCCGCGAGCGGCGCCCATTGAGAATCAGAGCCAGGTCGCGCATGTCGCGGAAATGTCCGGCCAGAGTCGCGTACTTCGCGGTGGCCGCCGGGTCATTCTGAATCACGGCGTTTACGGCGGTGTAGGTCATGCGCTCGGCGGAGCGAATCACGCCGCGCGCGAATTCCGACGCCACGATCTCGCCCGAACGTGTCCAGCTCCATGATCGCGCTCATCACCAGGCGGTCTTCGTGCGGATTGAGCGAGCAGATGCCGTTGGAAAGTTCCTCGGGCAGCATGGGCACGGCGCGATTCGGAAAATAAACGGAAGTGCCGCGCAGCCGCGCCTCGCGATCCAGCGCCGATCCGCGCCGCACGTAGTGCGACACGTCGGCGATGTGCACCTGCAACTGCCAGTTGCCGTTTTCCAGGCGCTTCACGTACACGGCGTCGTCAAAATCGCGCGCCGTTTCGCCGTCAATCGTGACGATCGGCAAATCGCGGAAATCGCGCCGCCCGGCGCGCTCGGCATCGCTCACGGGATGCGCCTCGGCGGCGGCTTCCGCGATGCACTTCGGCCGGAAATTCGTGCGGCAGGTGATGTTTGCGGATAAGAATTTCGACGTCCACGCCGAATTCGCCGGGCTTGCCCAGAATTTCGATCACGCGTCCGGCGGGAGCCACGCCTCCACGCGGAAAGCGCGTGAGCTCCACATTCACCACCGCGCCGTCCAGTTCCGGCAGGCGCACGCCGCGCCGCGGCGCATGCCCGCCCAGCTTTCCCTGCAGCTCGCGGCGTCAGTTCATCGCCCGGCGGAATAATAATTTCCTGCAGCAGCCGCGACTCGTAGGGAGCAACGGTATTCCCGCGCGATCCGTAGCGGAACAGCCCCACCACCGTGGCGTGCGCGCGATTGATCACGCGCAGGATGCGTCCCTCGGCGCGGCCGGACCTGCGCCGTCGCCAAAGCGTTTGCGGCGCTCGATGCTGGCGAGCACGTGATCGCCGTGCATGGCATCGCCGATCGCGTCGCGCCCGATGAACAGATCGCCGTCCAGATCTTTTCGCGGCGTGTCCGGAACCACGAAGCCGTAGCCGTCGCGATGCGCGACCAGGCGTCCGGTCAGTTGATTGGCCTCCGGCCGCACCGCGGGGCGCGATTCCGGCCGGGATTCCTGCCGGCCTGCCCGTCCTGCTGGTGCGGATTACTTTTCTGGTGGTCGGCGTGTTTCTTGCGGAGGTTGCGCGTACTGCGCGCCCTGCTTTTCCTTCGGCAATCCGACGCGCCCGTTGGGATATTCGTGGATCTCGCCGCGCTGCTTCATTTTGCGGGCGAGCTTGATGAGCGCGCGGCGCGCCGAGTGGCGCAGCCCGAGCGCCGCGGCAATTTCGCGCAGGCTCTGCGGCCCGCGCGAGCGCGAGAGTTGCGCCAGAACTTCGGTTTCGGTGACAGGTGTGCGCGGCTCGCTCGGTCGTGGCATCAGAGCGGCCATTGTATGCGCTCCGCGCCCAAAACGCGACGGGCTCCGGGCAACTGAACCGAGCCCTGGGATGAGCCGCAGCGGGGCACGTCGGGTTGCACTCGGCCATCGCGCCCCATATCACGTTCGGCGGGACGCTCCACGAACGGGTTGCGCCGGGGCATGGCAGGTCGGCAAATCACGCGAAGGATGAAAACTTTGGCAACTGGATACAGCAATCCCTGTAGTAAATGGCGGTTTTCCACAAATTCACAACTTTTTTGCGTAACCGGGGTTCGTTGAAACACATCAAGGGTGTAACGCCCGGCTTTCCTCCGACAGGCCGGGCTTACGGAAGTGGGCGATTCGACCTGGGTCGCCCCTTCTACATTTTCTCCCTCGTGGAAAGCACGCAGCGCCCCTCGACGAAAATTTTTTCAATGTGTGGATAGTCACGAAGGCTTGCATCGCGCGCGACTTTTTCCCGGTCTTCGCGCGAGTGCATTCAGGCTGATGAGGCGTCACTGACCGGGCCGGTTGGCCAAAACTTTTGCGAGCCGCCCACGCAGTGTTAAGTAGCCGACCAGCAGGCGGCAAGGTTTGCTTCGCAGGCCATGGCGAAGTACGTGGTTGGTGCCGGTGATCTCCTTACGCCGCTGCCGGAACGCAGCTTTACGATCACGATCAGTCCTGGCTTCTCTCCAAACCGCTAGAAATTTTCGGCGGTTCGCGTTTTCAGGCGGGCACCTCGGATTCACTCGAGGTGCCCATTTTCATTTGCGAGAAAGGATTGAGTAGCACAGGCTTCAGCCTGTGGGGTTTCACTTGATCTTGGCTAGCGCCTGCACCCTGAGCCCGCTGACGGAAACCCCACAGGCTGAAGCCTGTGCTACTTAAACACCGCTCTGCCGCTTTTTTCGCCCGATTGGAATCTTCCGCGTACAACCGCCCGATTGGCCGTAGAATCAGATTTAGGCGGAGCGGAGGACCCCCCGGCCTCGACCGGCTGCGCCCAGACGGGCATGATCCATTCACGGCACATTACGGTGCTGGCGGCGTGTTCCTTGGTCTTGGCGCTAGCGTTACTGCTGGGGCTGGCGGCTCCCGCGACTTCCGCAGTTCCCGCGGAACAAGGTTCGACGATCACCGCGAATCCCGCTCCGAGCCCCGAACAAATCCACGCGCTTATCGCCCGGGCCATCGAAAACCAGCACCGCGACGACCGCGCGATGGACGAGTTCGAACGCACCGAGCACACCGTGGCCCGCAAGGCTGAAAACTCCGAAATTTTGTCGGACATTTTCGAGCGCATCGTGCCGTCCCCGGCCGGCAACATCAAGATGCGCCTGTCTGAAAATGGAGTCGCGGTTACGCCCGAAGCCTATCGCCATGGCGTGGAATTCGCGGTGAACTCTCTGAACTCGGCCATCCATCCCAACGATCACTTCAAGGAAGAGCTGGCGAAGTATGACAAGCGCCGCCACGATCATGCCGAGCTGGTGGATACCACGATGCAGGCGTTTCGCCTCACCTGGGTGGGACGCGAGACGCGAACGGATTCCGCCGGATCGCACACCTACATGAAGTTTCTGCTCGACCCGGACCCGGACTACAAGCCGATCAATCGCTTCGCCGCCATCTTCCAGCACATTCATGCGGCGCTTTGGGTCGATGAAGCGCAGGCGCAGTTCGCGCGTGTCGAGGCGGACATCGCCACCGATATTTCCTTCGCCGCCGGGATCGCCGGAAAGGTGTACCACGGCGGCCACGTGGTGATCGTGCAAGAGGAAGTGGCGCCTGGCATCTGGCTGCCCACGCAGTACGTTTACAACGTGGACGGCCGCAAATTTGTTTCCGCCTTCGGCATTCACGAACACACGGAGATCACGAAATTCCGCCGCGTGGGTCCCCCGCCGCAAGCTGTGGAAATCATGCGCAGTGAATTGAATACTCTCGCCGCAGGAACGCCGAACCGGTAGTTTGCCGGTCCTCAATGTTTGGGAAAATGTCTGGGAATTTTTGACAAAATTTCCAGGTGTGGTTTTCCGTAGCACAGGCTTCAGCCTGTGGCGTTCCGTCAGTCCCTGCAACAGCCCTGCTGAGTACGAATGGAAACCCACAGGCTGAAGCCTGTGCTACTGGAACTTCCTCCCATGGTAGACGAGTGACGGCAGGACGGGCCTAAGAGACTGCAGAAAATATCAAGGCAATTGTCATTCTGAGCGCAGCGAAGAATCTCTCTTCGATTTAAAGTGTTCGCAGTGGCGAAGAACACCGGGAGAGATTCTTCGCTTCGCTCAGAATGACACCACGAGTACTGCTCTCGCAGCCTGAGAAGCCCTGTCCTGCCCGCACCCGTATCATTCGCGCCGCATTCCCCGGATGTGCTGCCTCCGCCGGGTAGTTCCGCAAGGTAAAATAGCGGAGAGCAAAACTTTTCGGAGGCGGCCGGCAGTGCGTCGAAATTGGCTCCATGCGGCAATGATCTTGTGTCTGGCTGTAGGTGTGCCCGCAGGAGTCCACGCCCAGGTGCCCAAGACCCCCAAGCGGAAACCCGGCGGCCTGGACGGCCAAGTGGTGAACGCCAAGGGCGCCCCCGTGGCCGGAGCGCAGATTTTGTGGCAGGCGTCCGACGGCGAAACGCCGCACGTGCTGCATAGCGATGCTCAGGGGCGGTTTCACGTGCAGCCGTTGCGGCCGGGTTCTTACGATTTGCGAGCTTCCGCTGCGGGCAGCTGGTCGGAGTGGGAACACAACGTGCTGGTGCGTCCCGGCGCGGATTCCAGCGTGACGCTGCGACTCATTTTCAAGGACGCTCCCGCGGCGCGGACTGTGGAATTGAAAGGCAACATGCGCGTGTGGGAGTTGCCGGTGCCGGGATCCATGCCGCACGATTCCGCGGTCGACGCGCAGGGCAACATCTGGTTCACGCTGCAGATGACCGGTCACCTGGCGCGATTTAATCCCGACACGCAGGAATGGAAACTGTTCAAAATTCCCACCGCGGATTCCGGGCCGCACGGGCTGGTGGCTGATGCGCAAGGCGGCATCTGGTTCACCGAAAATTACGCCGGAGAAATCGGCAGGCTGGATCCCAAAACCGGGGCCATCCGCGAATTTACGCCGCCTTCGGCGAAAGATCCGCACACGCCGGTGTTCGGACCGGACGGTTCGCTGTGGTTTACGGCGCAGGATTCGAACTTAATCGGCCGTTTGGATAAGGAGACCGGAAAAATCTCGGAGTATAGCGTGCCAACGCAGAACGCCCACCCATACGGAATTGTTTCGGCGGACGATGGCGCGCTGTGGTTTTGCGAACTGACCGGAGGAAAGCTGGGGCGCGTCGATCCACTGACCGGCTCGATCGCTGAATACGCGCCGGCGGAATCCGGAGTGAAACCGCGCCGGCTGGTGGCCGTGAAGGGCGCCATCTATTTCACGGATTCAGGCGGCGGGCGCCTGGGACGAATCACGCTGGACGATAAAAAATTCAAGATGTGGGACAGCCCGTCGGGAAGCGGATCCGAACCGTATGGCATCGCCGCGGATTCCGCGGGAAAAATCTGGTACGAAGAAAGCGGCAAAGAGGCAAATAACCTCGTTCGATTCGATCCGTTGGTTCAGGTGTTTCGAACGTTCCCCATGCCGGCTGCGAATTCCTACGTGCGCAATATGTCGCGGGACGCCAAGGGGCGGCTGTGGCTTCCGCTGTCCCAGGCCAATAAAATTGCCGTTGTGGAGTAGAGCAGTGGAGTGATCTTGTGGAGTAGTTCCGTAGAGTAGCTTCGGATACGCGATTTTTTTAGGCCAGATCTTGCGGGATTCCATTCACCTCTGATTCCTGCCAGCACGAAAGTTTTGAAAGCGAAAAAATCGCAGAAAACTTGCCCAAATTTATCAATCCTTTATCTATTTCGATGGGTCGCAATGGTCTAATACTTAACTCGCGCGTCGCTCTGCACGCGACACTGAATGACCTGAGGAGATATGGACCGCCCGAGAGCACAATTCGCAATTACTTGTCTGGTGCTGGCACTGCTGGTGGCGGGGCCGAGCGCCATTTTTGGCCAGACCGTGCCTCTGGCCGGGCCAACTCCGGATTCACTGGCGGCAGCCGCTCCGGGGGATGATTCGCAACCCAGCGAGCCGGTGACTCTGTTTCCCCATTCGGAATCCAGCCGGTTCTGGATTTCCGGGCAGGTGAACATCATCACGCAGTGGCATCCGGCGTTCCGGTCTCCGTATCAGGGGCCGAACAGCCTTTCGCCGGAAGCGCAGGACGCCAGTTCACGCGTGCTAACGCTCTCCACCGGGGTGGAAGCAACCGGCACGACGGAATTTCTTTTCGACCTTCAGGAAACCGGCGGGCACGGCATTGGAGAAGCGCTCGGCCTTGCGGGCTTCACGAACCTGGATGTGGTGCGCAACCCGACCATCAGCAAAGCTCCGTATGTGGCGCGGCTCATGTGGCATCAGATCATTCCACTCGGCGGCGAGAATATAGATGCGCAGAGGACACCGCTTTCCCTGTTTACAAAATTGCCGGCGCGGCGCATTGAGATCCGCTTCGGAAAATTCAGCCTGGCGGATTTTTTCGATTTAAACACTTGCGGCTCGGACAGCAACTTTCAATTTTTGAATTGGACTATCGACAACAATGGCGCGTATGACTACGCGGCGGACACGCGCGGCTACACGTATGCCGCGATGCTGGAATATGACGACCGGCACTGGGCGCTGCGCTTCGCCGAAGCGCTGATGCCCAAAGTGGCCAACGGCCTGAATCTGGACGCTGATCTGGGCCGGGCACGCTCGGAAAACGTGGAATTCGAGCTGCGTCCTTCCGTGCTGCACGGCCGCGAAGCCGTGATTCGCCTGCTGGGCTACGCCAACCACGCCAACATGGGGTTGTACCGCGTGGCCATCGCCAATTTTCTGGCCGGCGACACGCCGCGGCCGGAAATCACCGCGCACCCGCTGCAGACCACGACTAAATATGGATTCGGAGTGAACGTCGAGCAGCCGCTCACGGATTGGCTGACCGCCTTCGCCCGCTGGGGATGGAACGAAGGCCAGCACGAGTCGTACGCCTACACGGAAGTCGACGCGACGCTGGAAGCAGGCCTGGGCGCGCAGGGCGCCCGGTGGAAGCGAAAATTCGACCGCAGTGGACTTGCCTTCGTGTCCAACGGCATTTCGCGCGTGCACCAGCAATACCTGGCGCTTGGCGGCGTGGGCTTTCTGCTGGGCGATGGGAACCTGAACTACGGGCGGGAGAACAGCCTGGACGCGTACTACACGTTGCACGTGTGGCGCGGCATATTTACGTCCATGGACGCGCAGCACATCAACAATCCCGGGTACAATCGCGATCGCGGCCCGCTGGTGGCGCCAGCGGCGCGACTGCATCTGGAGTTTTGAGGACGAACTCTCCAGGACTCCAGACTTCACCAGTTGCTGATTCGCTCCCGTCATGTTTTGTCATCCTGAGCGAAGCGAAGAATCTCTCCTGGTTTTCTTCGCCGCTGCGAGCACTTTAAATCGAAGAGAGATTCTTCGCTTCGCCTCGACGCGAGTCCTCGGTGCGAGCGCTCAGAATGACAGTACCTTGCTTTCGCTTTCCTCATCCAGCCTTGGGCGAAGGATTCGCCGTAACCGGGACGCTGGACGAAACCACCGCCCGCGGCTTCGGAATAATGACCCAGGCTAGAAAATAGGCGATAGCCCCGCCGATTAAGCCGCCGGGCACAACGGACAGCGCCACCCAGATCAGCCGCACAATGGTCGCGTCCACATCCAGATATTCCGCGATGCCGCCGCAAACGCCCGCGATTTTCTTGTCCGTTACCGAAAGCATCAGTTGTTTCTGCGAGGTTCGGGCATACTGCCGGGCTCCGCACGAGGGGCAGAAACTGGTCGAATCCACGTTTTCCTTGCCGCAATGCGCGCAGTACATGGAATCACCTCCTAAAGGGCGGCGGACATTCGTCGGCAATTTCGGTCCGTCCGAATCGCCGCTTTCCGATAGTGCAATTCTAACTCTGACTCGTAACCCAAATCCACGGCCTGGGCTCACGCCGCGCGAAGTGACGCGCGAAGTGACTTGGCCGGCCGGATTTTCACGAACTGGCGGCCGCCACTCTCGTGTAATACGCAGGAGACCGGCGCGAGTTTCAGTTTCATGCCGGTATAAGCCCGGAAATTACGGGCGAACTTGCCTGGTTCTTCGCGATCCTGGCAGGGGTCAGCAGAAGGCCATTCGGGAATCGTTCGGCCATTTTCCGGCCCCCACACGTCGCCCCTGGGAATGTTCCCATCCCGACAGGGGTCGCTGCATCTAAGCTATTTGTTTACATGTGTATAAGGCAACTTTTATTCGAGTTTTCCGCGATTTGCACCTATTTCCACAGTCCGCCAATTTTATGCGACTGGACCCGGGCGGACGAATTCGGGTAGGATTGGGTCGACCCCAGACACTCGAATCTTCGCGAGGAACCAGCGATGACGATCAATACCGAAGCACCGACGTATCGCGGAGTTAGTTGTTTGCACTGCAAGGCGCCGATTCCGGTGCCTGCGATCGTTCGAAACGCGTCTGCCAGTTTGGAAAGTGGCGACGAGTCGCAACGGAAATCGCAAGTCTTCAATCTGCGCTGCCCGTACTGCCATAAGGAAAAGCCCTACCGGACCCGGGAGATTGTAGATTTTGACGGCACACCGGAAGAGATTCTGGCGGAAATCCGTCCGGCACCCGTGAACTGGTATCCGCAACCCGGCCTGTCTCGAACGGCCAAGGCCTGATTCGCACGATTCGTTTTGGGAATTTGAAGTCGCGCTAGTCGTGTAAATTCCGATCCATCCCAAGATACCTCTTTAGTCGCTCGCGGTCCTGCCCGGGCCGTGGTGCGCCCGATTGCCGCAGGATCGGAACGATCCAAAATACAAGCCATCCGGAAATAAAATCGAAGCAGAAACTCCGCGGAACCTGCGCTGATGTAAACTTTCTCTCCGCTGCGAGATGCGGGCGGAAGGCGCGCGAGGAGGCTGCCTTGTCCAGGTTTCGTCACCTTCGAATCGGAGCATTTCTTGCGCTGGGTTGCCTGGCGGGGCCGTTGTGCGCCCAAACGAACAAAGCAGCGAGCCCGGCGGCGGCTCCGATCAAGGTGAAGGTCGTTGTCGTAGCGATGTTTGAAGTGGGAGAGGATTCCGGCGACGTGCCCGGGGAGTATCAGCTTTGGGTGGAACGCGAGCACCTCGACCAGATTTTTCCGCTGCCCGCCGGGTATCACCACGTACGCATGAATAAGGACGGAGTTCTAGGAATGCTTGACCGGAGTGGCCACAGCGAAAGCGGCCGCATCCGTAATGGCGCTGGGCCTGGATCCGCGTTTCGATCTCAGCAAGGCCTATTGGGTGGTCGCGGGAATTGGCGGGGGCGATCCGGCGGATGTTTCGCTGGGCTCAGCGGTGTGGGCCAATCATGTGATTGACGGCGACATCGGCTATGAAATCGATGCGCGCGAAATTCCTGCGGATTGGCCGACGGGATTTGTGCCCCTGCGCAAGGGAAAGCCGTACGAGCAACCTGTAAAGACGCAACTGGATGGCGAAGCATACACGCTCAATCAGGATCTGGTGGCGTGGGCCTATCAGCTCAGCAAAGATGTCCCGCTCGCGGATTCGGAGGAAATGCGCGCCACGCGTGCGAAGTACACCGGCTTTCCGAACGCGATGAAACCGCCGTTTGTGACCCGCGGCGATACCATGTCCAGCGGCACATTCTGGCACGGCTCGAAGATGGACGAGTGGGCCAACGAGTGGACGAAGTATTACACCGGCGGCCAGGGAAATTTCATGATCGCCGCGATGGAAGATTCGGGAACGATGCAGGCGCTGACGTTTCTCGCGCAAGCGGGGCGTGTGGACCTGAATCGCGTGCTGGTGCTGCGCACGGTCAGCAATTTCGACCGCGAACCGCCCGGTGAAACTCCCGCGGAAACTCTGGCGAAAATGGCCCGGGGAAATTACCCGGCGTTTCTACCGTCGGTGGAAGCGGCGGAACGGGTCGGGGATAAAGTGGTCCGCGATATCGTGGAGCACTGGAGCGAACGGGAAGCAGCGCTGCCGCACGCGCCGCAGTAGCAGGCACGGCGGCGGAGAAATCGAAAGCGGAATAAGTAAGTTGGTTCGTCATTCTGAGCGCTCGCACCGAGGACTCGCGCCGAGGCGCAGCGAAGAATCTCTCGTCGATTTAAAGTGCTCGCGGCGGCTAGGAAAACGGGGAGAGATTCTTCGCTGCGCTCAGAATGACAACGTTTTTTGAGTTTTTCAGAAGTCTGGGAATCCTGTATCACGGGAGAGGATCAGAATTATGTTGAGGAATAAAATTCCGCGGCGGCCTGCGGTCATGCTCAGTCTCGCGGCGGCGTCCTTGCTGCTGCCGGTGCAGGGCTTTGCTCGGAACGCCAGGAAAAAAAGCTCTGCGGCGGCCGGAACCTCCGAGCAACGCGCCGCCCGTGCGTACGAAGCCGCTCGCTCGAACCCCCTGGAACTCGAAGCATTTTTGCGCCGCATGCCCAAAGGCTCGGACCTGCACTACCACTTTCCCGGCGGCATTTACGCCGAATCCTGGATCCGCGACGCTGCGGAAGATGGCCTGTGCGTAAATCTCACGACGCATGCCCTGGTGAAACCCCAGCCGGCCTGCGGTGCGGGACAAGTGCCGGCGGCGAAGGCCTTCACCGACCAGGATCTCTACGACGCCATGATCAACGCATTCTCGATGCGCAGCTTCGTGCCGACCACGGGCTTCAGCGGGCACGATCAGTTTTTCTACACGTTTGCCAAATTTTACGGATCGATCAGCGAAAGCCATGCCGGCGAATGGCTGGACGAAGTTGCTTCGCGCGCCGCCGCGCAGAACGAACAGTATCTGGAACTCATGGATACGCCGGACTTCGGGCATGCGGCGCAACTGGCGCATGGAATCGGATGGCAAGATGATCTGGCACAGTTTCGCGACGCTCTGCTCGCCGCGCGGCCTGCGTGACGAAGTGGCCGTCGGCGCGCGCCGCATCTGGACGATACGGAAGCGAAACGCCGGGCCATCGAGCACTGCGGCACGCCGCAGGAAACACCGGCCTGCAAAATCACATTCCGCTACCTCTACCAGATTCTGCGCGGCTTTCCGAAGGAGCAGGTATTCGCGCAAACGCTGCTGGGTTTTGAAACGGCCGCCGCCGATCCGCGCTTTCTGGGAATCAATTACGTGATGCCCGAAGACGGCACGATTTCCATGGCCGACTATGCGCTGCACATGAAAATCGTGGGCTTCCTTCACGGGCTGTATCCCGGCGTCCACATCAGCCTGCACGCCGGAGAACTTGCGCCCGGCCTGGTCACGCCGGAGGGACTCTGCTGCCACATCCGGCTGGCCGTGGAAATCGCGCACGCCGAACGGATCGGGCACGGCGTGGACGTGATGCACGAAGATCGCCCCTACGAATTGCTGAAAGAGATGGCCGCGAAACACGTGATGGTGGAAATCAATCTCACCAGCAATGACGTGATTCTCGGCGTGAGCGGGAAAGATCATCCATTTCCGATTTATCGCAAATATCATGTGCCGGTTTCGCTCTCCACGGACGATGAGGGAGTTTCGCGCATCGACATGACGCACGAATACGCGCGCGCCGCAATGAGCTACGCCCTGAGCTACGCGGATCTGAAGCAGATGGTGCGCACCGGAATCGAACACACTTTTCTTCCCGGAGCCAGCCTGTGGAGCGAGCCGGATGTTTTCATTCACGCGGTTCCAGCATGTGCCGCCGATTCGCCGGGCTCCGGTAAACCTTCGGCGGCCTGCGCGAATTTTCTGAAATCCAGCGAGAAGGCGCAGCAGCAGTGGGAACTGGAGCGCCGCTTCCACGAATTCGAATCGGGGCTAACGTAGCACAGCGATGAGTCGCTGTGCTACCGGCCTAACTCGAGCTCAGCCCTTCCCTCCCGCCCACACCGCCTGATACGTATCCATCACAAAACTTTCAACCGTCTTCCAATCCGGCTCCTCCGGCAGCGGCGAATCATGCAGCAACGCGTTGAGCCGTAATTCCAGCTGCGTACATTCCGCGAGGATGTCCGCCAGATTGCCGCGCCCCTGGCGAACATCCATCAGGTGGTTGCGAACGGGATCTTTCATTGGCAGCGTCAGGCGGCCGGTTTCCAGAAACTCGACGCCCTGCTGGCCGAGCCGCAGCATGTGCATGGCGTATTTTGTGTCATAGCCAAATTGCTGGACGAGTTCCGTGCGGTTCACATCGCGCTGGCCGCGTTCGCCCACCAGGCGTTGCCGCTGCGCTTCGAGATAACCGAGAAAGCGCTTCCCTGCGTGCCTGGAGGCGAATGCCGGCGCGAGTTTCTGCAGTTGTTCGCCCGCCCCGGTTCGCAGCACGAGCGCATCGTCCGGTAAATACAACAGGAGCAGCACGGTCGGATTGCCCTGTAGCGCCAGGCGAGCCCATTTGCGCAGGCTGTAAATCGTCAAATCAAGATCGCCCGCGCAGGAGCGAACTCCCACGCGGCCTTCGCGCTCCTCGGCCGAGCGGTAGACCCACTGCTCGAATTTACCGAAGCCGGCAACGTACCGGCGGGACTCCACGCACACGCCCATTTCGTCGCGATCGTCCTTGCCGGAAAGCACGAGTCCGTGAACGGTGGACCCAACCAGCCCGCGGAGAATGGTCGTGTGCTCGGCGATCTGCTGGTGCGATTCGTCGTTGGGAAACAAGATTTCACTCCTCGATTTGGGCGAGTCCAGGCGGGTGGCATTGTAGGCTGCGTAGTAAGCATTTGCGGTGATTTTTTGGTTGCCCCATCCTTGCGCCTTCTGCAAGGGTGGGTTCCTGCCTGGACGGCCGGAATTCGAGGGCGAATCGCCCTGCGGGACAGCGTCAAAAGAAGGACCCACCCTTGCAAAAACCGCAAGGATGGGGCACCCGGGATTCTTTGGTGCTCCATCTGTCGGTCCGCGTGTCGTTCCACTTTGCCCGTCCCCTGACTCATTTAAAATCCCTCTTCGTTCGGACTCTATGATAATTTCCCGCAAACAGGCCGCTCGTAAGTGCCACCTGCGTGGCGCTCTTACATTTCCACGTGCCGCAGCGGCGAGTTGATAAATCTCTTCGATCAAGGAGGAATCCGATCATGGGTGCGACTAGACGCTCTGTACTGGCGGCGGGCGCTGCGGCTGCGGCTTCGGCTGTGGTCCCGCCAATATTTGCACAGCAATCTGGACCAAGCGGAAACGGGAAGTTCTACGACAAGGGCCCGGTTCACATTTACTACGAGGAAGCCGGCTCTGGCTTCCCGTTGTTGCTGCTGCCGGGCGGCGGCTTGAATTCCACCATCGGATTTTTTACCGGCAACGCTCCGTTCAACGCGATGGAGGAGTTCAAGGGGCAATACCGGTGCATCGCGGCGGACCTTCGCAACGCGCCGAGCGGCAGGTCGAGCGGGCCGGTGGAGGTTGACCGGCCGTGGGAATCCTACGCCGACGACCAGCTTGGCCTGATGGATCATCTCGGAATCGACAAGTTTCTGGTGATGGGTTTCTGCATCGGCGGGCCATTCATCTGGAGTCTGATCAAGCGCGCGCCCGATCGGGTTGTCGCGTCCGTGCACGCGCAACCTGTGGGGTGGCGTCCGGAAATGCACGACCGCAAGTATCCCGGCGCGTTTTGGACCACCTGGGGTCCGCTCATCAACGCTAAACGACCCGAGATTTCGCTGCAGACGGCCGATCAGTTTGTGACCAATATGTTTGAGACTAACCCCGACTTCGTTTTTACCGTGACCCGCGACTTCGTGCGCGGCGTCCAGAGTCCGGTTCTGGTTTTGCCGGACGACGTGCCGCCGCACCCGTACGCCCCGGCGATGGAGTGCGCCATGCTGGCTCCGAAGGGAGAGGTGAGCATGTTCCCTTGGAAGGAACCGAAAGAACGGATTCCGCTGGCCGTGCGCCAGATCCACTCGTTTCTGCGGGCGCATCAGAGCGCGTCGTCGAAGGCCTGACGCGGGACGGCCTGGACCCGGCCGTGGCAGCGCACTTCAGCGCGGCCCTCGCGATTCCCAAGCGGATGCAGCCTCGCTTGGTTGATGGAAAGTCATCCCAAGGAACCAGCCCCCTCATCTTGAAGGGGTTCCTGAGGCTAGACAGTTTGCGGAAAAAGTACATCTTTTTCTCATTCTGAGCGAAGCGAAGAATCTCTCTTCGATCCACGTGCAAGCAAAAGAACAAAGAGGGATTCTTCGCTCCGCTCAGAATGACAACGTTTTGAGTTTTTCTGCAGCCTGGAGTGCCATCATTTATGAACTGCCTGAATGCCGTGGTTAAAGCCGCGACGCAAAAACCCCAACTGCGAAATGATTTGTAGCGTTCGACGACGATCCCGGAGAGTCAGGAATCCAAACATAGGAGCACCATGACACCGACAAAAAATATGGACGACGGCGGCGCGTCCGCGAAAATTACCGCGCGGATCCAGGAACTCGCGGACTGGAGAGGAGAGATCCTGGCCCAGGCTCGCCGCCTGATTCATGACGCCGATCCCGAAATTCAGGAAGAATGGAAATGGGAGAAGGCAAATTCGCCGGGAGTTCCCGTGTGGTCGCACGACGGCATTATCTGCACCGGAGAAACTTACAAGGAGGTTGTGAAATTCACCTTCGCCCGCGGCGCGTCTGTGAAAGATCCAAAAAAGCTTTTCAATTCCAGCCTGGCGGGAAATATGCGGCGCGCGATCGATGTGCGTGAAGGCGAAAAGATCGACGAGGCGGCATTCAAGCAACTGATCCGCGCCGCGGCCAACGTCAATTCCGCGGAGCAGGCCCGCCGCACAGCCAGGAAGAAAAAGTAAAAGTAAACGCCGGAGGACCGCGCGGCACCAACGCGGGATTTTCGGGAACCGCGAATCGCCGACCGGATTGCCTTTTCAGGAAGGCCGCGCTTCGGCACTCCCCGCTCCGTGCAGCAGCCGCATGAGCCCCACCGCGGCATGCGACAGCCGCGCTCCGCGGCGCGACACCAGATACAGCGAGCGGGGCATTTTCATCTGCTGAATGCGCACTTCGGCCAGCAGCTTTCTTTCCACTTCCCAGCGCACACACATCCTCGGAACAATGGCCACGCCCATGCCCATCTGAACGAAGCGCTTGATGCTTTCGATGGTGGGCATCTCGACGTCACGCTGCAGCGGGACTCGATGCTTCTCAAAAAGCTGGATGACCCGCGAACGGTACGGCGATTCCACGTTATGCGCGATAAACGTTTCGGCGCCCAACTCCTTGATGTCCACGGAGCGGCGCCGCGCCAGGCGATGTTTGGGCGGCACAACAAAAGTAAGTTCGTCGCGCAGGATTTCGACGGCCTCCAGCTTGGGATCCTGCGGAACATAGGAAACGGTGCCAAGGTCCAGACGGTAGTTCAGCACTTCCTGCGGAATGTCACGCGATAGGGTGCGGTGCATCACCAGCTTCACGCCGGGATACTGCTTGCGGTAGCGCGCCAGCGCCGGCAGCAGCGCGTGGATCGAGCTTTCGTTTACGCCCAGGCGCAATTCCCCGCGGCCCAGGCTTTTCAAGTCTTCCATGCCCTTCTGGATTTCGTCGCGCAGGTTCAGCAGGCGCTCCGCGTAATCGCGCAAGAGTTCGCCGGCGTCGGTCAGTTTCACCTGGCGCGCGCCGCGCACCAGGAGCGGCTGGCCCACCGATTCCTCGAGCTTGCGGATGACGATGCTGATCGCGGGCTGGGTGCGGTAGAGCTTTTCCGCGGCCCGGGAGAAACTTTGCTCCTTCGCCACGGTTAGGAATACCTGCAATTGGGCTAAATCCATGAGGCCTTTCCGTTGCTTTCCGTCGCACAGACTCTTTACACTGCGCGTTTATGAATGGTCGTCTGTGATGTGACTGCCTGGCTGGCGCGGGCGGCCTGAGTTGGTCTGGCGGAAGGCCACAGACTGAAGTCTGTGCTACCAAAACCCAACGGATTGTAGCCTGCGCCAATCGCGGCTTCCCAAACCTTATAACAAGAACTTATGGAATGGCAATTTATTATAAATCTCACACACGTTGTCGAGCTGACCCAGAAGGAAATCGGACTTGCGCATTGCGCGGCGAATAATGTCCGCGTGGGTCCGAGCCATGCGACAAACACTCCCGCCAGCCTCGACATCGGCTTGCCCGATTAAAAGGGTCCGCTAGGAATCGCCGCAACCGGCTGACGACCGGCGTACGTTTTTGTCTGACCGCAGCAGCCGCTCTTCCGAGTGCCCGGTCGTATCCCGAACGGGAGGTTCGGGGCAGTCCTGCCGTCAACGCAGGAGTCTGTGCCGGCAGGGGCGCCACCATTTGGCACAAAATCGTGAGCTGAATCCGTCCGTTTTTCACGACGGTCCCCCGCTTCGACCGCCAAGCGATGAGCGACGGAGCGCGGCCTCGCAAATTGGCGTAACTGATTTTGCAGCAATCACTTGGGCGAATTGTGAATATCTATTTACAAGAGGGCCAGAGCCAGAAATTGCCGTTGTAACACAGAATTAACATTCCTCTCACGGTGCATTAAGCGCGCGCCGATACGCTCCTCCCGACCCGGAAATTTCGTAATCCCGTCGATTCCCGAATTTGAACTGAACATGCCAGCGGGAGATGGTGAGTCAGAGTTTTCGCCGGGAGCACGATCAGAGCGAGCGGTTCGGTGGTGGCGAGAGCGTTATTTCAATGCAGCCAATCATGTGGGGGAGTCGCTTTGGGAACGCCGGAGATAGACGCCACAACAATCCGGAGCTTCATGCAGGAACGGTTCATAGGAATTCATTTTCAGGAGGAAATGGAATGCGAGTATTCGCAGCAGTGTTGCTGAGCATGAGCGTCGCGGCGATGCCACTTCTGGCACGCAACAACGCCGGCGAGACAGGAAAGGCAGACACGCCGGCGGCAGTGTCCAGCGCGTCGTCCGCGCCGGATAAGCCGGTAGCCGTAAGCCCGGCCGTCACTCCTATCGAAAGTGAGATGCAGGAGTTGCGCAGCCTGGTCGAGGAACAGCGCGCGGAACTTGAGGCGCAGCGTGCGGCGCTCAAGGCGCAGCAGCTGAAGATGGAAGCGCTCGAGGAAAAATTCGGGCCGGCGCCCTCCGAGACGGTCGCCACCCCCGTTTCAGCACCGGCGACGATCGCCGTTGCGGCGCCCGCAGCGGTTACGGCTGCCTCGCTGGGGGTTCCCGCCGGAAAAGCGGCGCAGAAGGATGAAGAAGTCTCGCCCCTGCAGTTGAAGATTGGTTCGGCGTACATCACTCCGGTCGGGTTTCTCGACTTTACCGGCGTGTTCCGCAATCACGATGAGGGCAGCGGCATCGGAACGAACTTTGCCGGCATCAAGTACGGAACGTCATTCAACACCAAGCTGAATGAGTGGCGCGAAAGCATGCAGAACTCGCGCATCGGATTCCGCGTGGACGCCATGGTCAAGGGCGCGCACATCATGGGCTACATGGAGTCTGACTATCTGGGCAATAACCCGACCAATGTCGCTGTTTCCAGCAACAGCAACACGCTGCGCTCGCGCCTGTACTGGGTGGATGTGCAGAAGGACAAGTGGGAATTGCTCGGCGGCCAGACCTGGAGCCTGATCACTCCCGGCCGCAGCGGCATCTCGCCCCTGCCCGGAAATCTCTTCTACTCCCAGAACATCGACGTGAACTACCAGGCGGGCCTGATTTGGGGCCGCATCCCGGAACTGCGGTTGGTGGTTCGACCCACGAGCAAGATCGCGTTCGCCGTGGCCGCGGACAGCCCGGAGCAGTATCTGAGCGGCTCCGCCGGCGGCCCTGCACCGACGTTGCCGACGGCTTTGACCGGCCTCAGTGGCACACAGATCAGCAACGGAGCGACCACGCTGTCTGTTCCGAACGTGCTTCCTGACTTCATCTTCAAGGCGGCGGTCGATCCGAACAGCAAGTTCCACGCGGAAGCGGGCGGCGTGGTTCGCGAATTCAGGATATGGAATGCCAGCCCATCGCCCCAGGGATCCACGTTCTCGGCAACCGCCAAGGGTGGATTCGTGAACGTGAACTTCGAACTGTTCAAGGGTTTCCGCCTGCTGACCAATAACTTCTGGGGCGCCGGCGGCGGCCGCTACGTCTTCGGCCAGGTTCCGGACTTCATCGTCCGCGCCGATGATTCGATCTCGCTGATCCGGGAAGCCACGACGGTTTCGGGCTTCGAATACACCCACAAGAACACGATGTTGTATGTTTATTACGGCGGGATTTACGTGTATAAGAACGTCGCGCTGGACACCAACGGCACCTCGGTGATCGGTTACGGCGTTCCCGGAAACAACGCCCAGAACCGCCTGGTGGAAGAAGCCACCGCCGGTTTCAACCAGACGCTGTGGAAGGATGGAAAGTTCGGCGCATTGAACCTGATGGGTCAATATTCCTTCGTGCAGCGCAACCCGTGGGCGACGGTGAATCCGTCCGATGCGCACCTGAACATGGTGTTCCTGAACCTGCGCTACACGCTGCCGGGTTCGGCGCCGACGCTGGGCAAGTAGAGCCAACCACTAGCGGGAGGGCGTTGCCCTCCTGCAACCACATCAAAACGGCGTGGGATTCGAATCCCGCGCCGTTTTTTATTGGGATAGAGTTTCCGTGGGTTGAATTTTCTTGGGAACGCACTCGCCAAGCCCAAATGGATAGCCACAGGCTGAAGCCTGTGCTACTTGGCCTCGGCAATTACGCAGCGTCTGGGTCGTAATTGAGATTGGGGGCCAGCCAGCGCTCTACGGTGCGCAAATCCAGGCCCTTGCGGCGGCTGTAATCCTCGACCTGGTCGCGGTCGATCTTCCCCACCGCAAAATATTTTGATTCCGGGTGCGAAAAATAGAAGCCGCTGACCGAGGCCGCCGGATACATCGCGAAATTTTCGGTCAGCGTGATTCCCGTGTTTTTTTCCGTGCAAATCAGATCAAAGAGCGGGCGCTTTTCGGTGTGATCGGGCAGCGCGGGATAGCCGGGAGCAGGACGAATCCCGCGGTAGCGTTCGCGCACGCAGATCTTCGGGGCTAAGATTCTCAGTCTTTGCCGAATCCCCATTCGTCACGAGCGCGCTTGTGCGTGAGCTCGGCCAGAGCCTCGGCCAGGCGGTCGGCCAGGGCCTTGGCCATCAGCGCGTTGTAGTCGTCGTTGTCTTTTTCGAATTTTTTTACCAGCGGTTCAATGTGCAATCCCGCGGTGACCGCGAACAGCGCCGAGATAATCCATTTGTCCCGATCTCGCGCGGCGCCACAAAATCGGCGACCGCGTAGTTCGGTTCCTGGTTGCCCTTCACCAGTCTGCTGCCGCAACGTATGGAATGTGGTGAGCAGGTGGCGCGATTCGTCCGCGTAGACCTCGATGTCGTCCTGCACGCTGTTCGCGGGGAAAAATCCGATCACGGCCTTGGCCTCAAGCAGTTTGTCGCGAACAATGCATTGGAGCAATTTCTGGCCGTCGTCAAACAGCTCCCTGGCCTTCGGTCCGACGCCTTCCTGCTCGAAAATTCTGGGATAAATCCCGCGCAATTCCCAGGCGTGAAAAAACGGCGTCCAGTCAATGTACGGGACGATTTCTTCCAACGGCACCGGGCTGTACACACGCGTGCCGAGGAACGACGGCCGCGGAGGCTGGTACGCGGACCAGTCGTAAGCGGACCTTTTGTTTCGCGCCTCGGCGAAGCGCTAGCAGTGGTTGCGCCTTGCGCGAGGAATGTTTTTCGCGCGCGCGTTCCTGTTCCCTGCTGATTTTCCTCCGTGAATTTCGCCTTCATTTCGGCGCTCAGCAGCGTGCCCACCACGCCGACGGCGCGCGAAGCATCCAGCACGTGCACCACCGGCTGCCGGTAAGCTGGCGCGATCTTCACGGCCGTATGCGTGCGGCTGGTGGTCGCGCCGCCGATCAGCAGCGGCACGGTGAAGCCTTCGCGCTCCATTTCCTTGGCGACGTGCGCCATTTCATCGAGCGACGGCGTGATCAGTCCGCTCAGGCCGATCAGGTCGGCGCCCGTTTCGCGGGCCGTTTTCAGAATTTTCTCGCGCGGGCACCATCACGCCGAGGTCAATCACTTCGTAGTTGTTGCAGCCGAGCACGACGCCGACAATGTTCTTGCCGATGTCATGCACGTCGCCCTTCACCGTGGCCATGACGATGCGGCCCTTCGACGGAGACCGCCGCCGGCCTGTTTTTCCGCTTCCAGATACGGCAGCAGATAGGCCACGGCCTTCTTCATCACGCGCGCGCTCTTGACCACCTGCGGCAGGAACATTTTGCCCGAACCGAACAGATCGCCCACCACGTTCATCCCGGCCATCAGCGGCCCTTCGATCACCGCCAGCGGCTTGCCGTATTTCTGGCGCGCCTCTTCGGTGTCCGCGTCGATGTAATCGACGATGCCCTTGACCAGGGCATGCGTCAGGCGCTCCTCCACGGTGCCTTTGCGCCAGGCATCTTCCTCCACCGCGCCCTTCTCTTTTGCTTTCACCGTTTCGGCGAATTTCAGCAGGCGTTCGGTGGCGTCCGGCCGGCGATTCAGCAGCACGTCCTCGACCAGTTCCAGCAGGTCCTTGGGAATTTCCTCGTACACCTCGAGCTGCCCGGCGTTGACGATGCCCATGTCCAGTCCCGGCCTGGATGGCGTGATAGAGAAACGCGGAGTGCATCGCTTCGCGCACGACATTGTTGCCGCGGAAGGAAAAGGAAATGTTGCTGACGCCGCCGCTCACCTTCGCGCAGCGG
The DNA here is from genome assembly GCA_963774805.1 of uncultured Acidobacteriota bacterium. Lineage (GTDB taxonomy): Bacteria > Acidobacteriota > Terriglobia > Acidiferrales > UBA7541 > Palsa-360. Next base: position 13,277 of record CAVZGK010000010.1, on the reverse strand, counting down.
CAGCGTGGCCTTGATCTGCCGCGTGGCCTCGATGAAATCGACCGCGTAATTGTTGTGCTCCTCGATGCCGGTGGCCACGGTCAGAATATTCGGATCAAAAATAATGTCCTGCGGCGGCGACGCCCGCCTCTTCGGTCAGAATGCGGTAGGAGCGCGTGCAGACTTCGATCTTGCGCTCCAGCGTATCGGCCTGGCCCTTCTCGTCAAAGGCCATGACCACCACGGCCGCGCCGTAGCGGCGCACCAGCGCGCGCGCTGCCGGAAAATTTCCTCGCCCTCCTTGAGGCTGATCGAATTGACGATGCCCTTGCCCTGAATGCATTTCAGGCCGGCCTCGATAACTGTCCACTTGGAGCTGTCAATCATGATCGGCACGCGGGCGATATCCGGCTCCGCGGCGATCAGGTGCAGAAACGTGGTCATGGCCTGCTCGGAATCGAGCATGGCCTCGTCCATGTTGATGTCGATGATCTGCGCGCCGTTCTCCACCTGCTGCCGGGCGACGGCAAGCGCCGCTTCCAGCTCGCCAGCGAGAATCAGCTTGGAAAATTTGGGCGAGCCGGTGACGTTGGTGCGCTCGCCGATGTTCACAAAATTCGTATCGGGCCGGAGGTCAGCGGTTCCAGGCCGCTGAAGCGCGTGTAGGGCTCCGGCTTGGACAGACTCGTGGGGCTTCAGCCCGCGCACAGCTTCCGCGATGGCCTTGATGTGCGCGGGCGTCGTTCCGCAGCAGCCGCCGACGATGTTCAGCCAGCCATTCGAAGCGAAATCACGCAGATCGGCGGACATGCGATTCCGGAGTCTCGTCAAATCCGCCAAACGCGTTGGGCAAGCCCGCGTTGGGATGGCAGCTGATGGGAACCGGCGCGAGTTGCGAGAGCTCCTCGACGTACGGCCGCATCTGTTTCGCGCCCAGCGCGCAGTTGATTCCCACGCTCAGCAGATCCATGTGGGATACGGAGATCCAGAACGCTTCGACCGTCTGCCCGGAGAGCGTGCGCCCGCTCTGGTCCGTGATGGTTACGGAAACCATGACCGGCACGCGGTAGCCCGAGGTTGCAAAAAACTCATCGTTGAACTGGCTGATGGCAAACAACGCCGCCTTGGCGTTCAGCGTGTCAAAAATCGTTTCCAGCAGAAGCAGGTCCGCGCCGCCTCCGACGAGGCCGCGCGCTTGCTCGAAGTAGACGTCGCGCAATTTATCAAACGTCACCCCGCGCGATGCCGGGCTGTTCACGTCCTGGGACATGGAAGCGGTGCGGTTGGTCGGTCCCATCGATCCAGTCACCAGCCGGACCGCTCCGGGATGAGCCGTTTCAAACTCGTCAGCCACGGCGCGGGCGATTTTGGCGCCCGCCACGTTCATGGCATGGACGTGGCCCTCGAGCCCGTAATCGAGCGCGGAAATCCCGTTGGCGTTGAAAGTGTTGGTCTTAATGATGTCCGCGCCGGCTTCGAGATAGGCGCGCTGGACGTTCTGCACGATCTCAGGCTGGGTGATGTTCAGAATGTCAAAGTTTCCGCGCAGGTCGCGCGGATGGTCGCGGTACAGCGAACCGCGAAAGTCCGCCTCCTCCAGGCGCTGCGCCTGGATCATTGTGCCCATGGCGCCGTCCAGAATGACGATCCTCTTCTTGAGGAGGTCTTTCAGAGCGGCGATTCGTGTTTCTCTACGATCCAACGATCGTCTCCCGGGCGCGGTGAGGCCCTGAATTCAGTCCGGCGGTGATCGGGCATGGCAAGACCCGCGAAGAACTTGCCGCAGATATCTTCAGTATTTTAGCGGAGAGAAGTGAGTGTGCCTATCTCCATTGCACCCTAATTGTCCCATCTTGGCCGCCACGCGGCAAATCGGGCTTGCCCTTTGCGCGGCACAGGTGCGTTCAGGTAGGACAGGCTTCAGCCTGTCTGGTTTAAATCTGTGACTCGCAAGAATTAAAAAAACCGGACAAGCTGAAACCTGTCTTACTGACACCGCTAGTTTTTCCAAGCCTGTGAAGATGCACCGCTTGCCCGCGACAAAACGCACTGCTGCGCGTAAAGAATTCCAGGACTAGTACTACAGGAAAGCCCCGAGTGCCAGATGCGCCGCGGAGCGCTAACGTCCTGACAGACGCGGCTTTATCAGGCTATTCGCGCGAGTGTGGGAATGGCACAGCGCGTGCACTCTCGTCTTTGTGTAACGCAGAGGTTTTAATTTCTCCCGTGCGTGGGGGAATGGCGGGCCGGCCCCATCTTTTTATTTTTCATCGGTTGGCCCGCTCCGAATTCTTCCGCGGTTTATTCGCGGATTGCTTTGGAGTCACCATGAAAATCAATCGGGAAACGGAGGACCGTAACGAGATGCACCGCGATCACCGCGCGCGTGCCGCCGAATTGATTTCATGGGAAGGTTCCATGCCGTCTTCGTACTCTACCTCGAACACCACCTCAACTTCTTCCTCACTTTCCTCCGCGCAATCTGTTGGGCTAACGCCCACCGACTGACGGCGTGGGACCTCACTCACCGTGCGGGACCGGCTCCTCTGGAGCGGGTCCCGCGGCCTACCTCAATTAAGAATTAAGCAATGAAATGCGGGAATTAAAAAACCAGATCGATGAGGAAGAGGATTTGCCCGACGAACAGCAACGCCACGGCGCTCACCAGCGCAACGGCGCCGCGTGGTTTCCTGGGCTTCACTCGGCGATAAAGAGGATCGGAAAGGTGAGGGTCGCGGCCGGTGATTTCGCCGCGCCGGATGTCCAGCATCTCGCGAAACCACACGACGGCCTGTACGCGAAAGGTCCAAAGCAGGCCCACGCCCAAGAGGGCCATGGTTTCGCCAACCGCGCCGAGCCATCCGAAGTGAAGCATGGAATTCAGGCACTCCCGGGATAAAAACACGCCGAAGCAAATATTTCCAGGCGTTTACTCTTCTTCGTGAATGGTTTTCAAACGGATGATTTCAAATTCCTTGACGCCCGAGGGAGTTTGCACGCTCACTTCATCGCCTACGTTTCTCCCCAGCAGCGCCTTGCCGATTGGAGATGTGGTCGAAATCAATCCCTGGGCAAGATCCGCTTCCTCGGTGCTGACCAGCTTGTATTCGATTTCGATATCTTTCTTAACGTCCAGCACCCAGACGCGCGAGCCATAGCCGGTGCGGTCGGCGGGAATATTGTTCAGGTTCAGCATGCCAATGTCGCCCAGGCGCTTTTTGAGCTGGCCCAGGCGGGCCGATACGTAACCCTGTCGTTCCTTGGCGTACTTGTATTCCGCGTTTTCGGACAAATCACCGTGCGCCCGGGCCTTCATCAGTTCCTTGGGCAGGTCCACGTTCATTTCGTGTTCGAGCGTGGTGATTTCGTCCTGCAATTTCTTTTTAACGTTTGCCAGTAGGTCCGTCATGGCTCGTTTTCTGCAGCTGGATTTCCGGGCATTCCGTGGCGGACAGCCCTTGATTCGCGACAATTGCCGCGGCGGATTCGGCCCACGCTTCCTACGGTAGAGCCGGCGGAAGTTCGGGAAAATGAGCCGCTCCGGCAGCGCCCTGTGCTGAAAGGGAAGTTGCCCGGATCTCTATTCGACCAAATCCTTTCGAATTTTACGTGCGAAGCACCGCGAAGTCCAGCAAAGCCCTGCGAAAGTAGCTCCTGGATTCGAAAAGTCCCTTCCGCTATGCCGTTTTCAATGATTTGGGCCTACGTACTGGCGAAAACCGGTTTACATCCTGATGGCCGGCAAGTGGATTTGCGGTACATTAGTTCGCGCGATCATTCGCGGAATCGCTCGCGGAGTATAAGCGACAATCGACATTCCTGGAATCGCCGCCGGAACTTCCGGCTCTGAGGAAAATCACGCCATCGCCGCATCCGGTTCCCACTCGATGACCACTGCGACCCAGAAACCCGTCCGCGCCGGCTTGAACGGGATCATCGCCGCCACCAGTTTTGGCTTTGTGGTGACCCAGCTGGACGTGACTATCGTGAACGTGGCGCTCCCGCGCATCGCCGCGGACCTTTCCGTTCAGGTTTCCGGGCTGCAATGGGTGATGGACGCGTACACCCTGCCGTTTGCGGTGCTGATGCTTTCCGCGGGCGTGTTGGGAGATCGCTTCGGGTCGCGGCGCACCTATCTTCTGGGACTGGCGATTTTCGCCGCGGCTTCGATGGCTTGCGGGCTCGCGCCGAACGTGGCGACGCTGATTGCCGCGCGCGCCGCTCAGGGTGCCGCCGCGGCTCTGCTCATTCCCAGCTCGCTGGCGCTGCTCAATCACGCGGCGGCCGGCGATCACAGCCTACGTGCGCACGCCGTGAGCCTGTGGACCGCCGCGGGCGGCGTAGCCATTGCCGCCGGACCGGTGATCGGCGGCCTGCTGATCGCCACCATGGGCTGGCGCAGTATTTTCCTGGTGAATCTGCCGCTCTGCGCCGTTGGCATCGCGCTCACCCTGCGATCGGTTCCATCCAGAGCACACTCTGACACACGGCATCATCTCGACCCGCTCGGCCAGTCACTGTCGATCGTGGCGCTCACGGCTTTGACCTGGTCAGTGATCGAATTTCGCCCGCTGGGAATCGGAAATCCCCTGGTGATTGGCGGCAGCGTGCTGGCGGTTGCTGCAGGAGTCGCATTCTATCTGGCCGAAGCGAAGACCAGCGAACCGATGCTGCCACTGGGGCTTTTCCATTTGCCGAATTTCAGTCCCGCCGTAATTTTCGGAACGATCATGAATTTTTCCTTTTATGGGCTGATCTTTGTGCTGAGCCTGTACCTGCAGCAGGCCCGGGGATATTCGGCGCTGGGGACCGGACTGGCCTACCTACCGATGATGATCACAATTATTTTCGCAAACATCGCCAGCGGCATGGTGGGATCGCGTACCGGGCCGCGGCTTCCGATGATTGCGGGGGCCGCGATCATGGTTGCGGGCGTGGCGCTGCTATCCAGGCTGGGGATGACGACTCCTTACCTGTTCATGGTGTTGCCCTTCGTCGTCATTCCGTCCGGAATGGGTTTTGCTATTCCCGCGATGACCGCCGCGATTCTCTCCAGCGTGGATCGCAGCCGCTCGGGCACCGCCTCCGCGGTTCTGAATGCTTCGCGGCAGACGGGCGGCGCGATGGGCGTAGCTGTTTTCGGCGCGCTGGTGGGCACCACCCCGCTGCAAATCGTGCGCGCCCTGCAGATCTCGGCAATGGCTTCCGCGGGTCTCGTCACCATTGCCACCCTGCTGGCTTGGAGGCGCATTCGCCATATGGAGGGATTTAGAGCCAGAGATGCGGAAATCGAATTTCAAATTGAGTAAGGCCGCCCACAATTTTCACGGAATATTTTTGCGCGCGTTCGCGCCGCCCTTCTCTTTTTCAGGCAATTTCGGGAGAATGAAATTCTCGAATCGCGAAAACTGGAAATTCACGTGTGATGCGTAGTATTCCAAAGGAGCTTCCATGAAGGCTTTGATCACCAGGGACACGCCCGTTACCGATGAAGTCTTGAACACCATCGCGCATCTTCCCACCGGGAGCCTCTCCAAGATTGTGGAGGACGTGTTTTTTAAAAAACTGGCCGACCGGGACTTCATGCGCATTGCCGTCCTGCTGGCGGAAAAGGGCTATGAAGAAGGCGGCTGCCCGATCGGCGGCGTGATCATCGACAACGAGACGCGAAAAATTTTGGGCAAAGGCCACAATACGCTGGTGCAGGAGAACCACCCCTACAATCACGGCGAAACATCCGCGGCGCGCGATGCCGGCCGCCGGGATTTCAGCAAGACAACCATGTTCACGTCGCTTAGCCCGTGCGATATCTGCGCGGCGCTCGTGTACATGCGCCAGTTCCAACGCCTGGTCGTGGGAAACGTGACAAGCTTTTCCGGCAACGAAGAAATACTGCGCCAAAAAGGCGTGCAGGTCGACATTCTGGAAGATCCCTACGGTATCGCGCTCTTCGAAAAATTCGCAAAGGAAAAGCCGGATCAGAATCTGGAGGACTTCAAAGGCAAGGCCGCGGTAAGCAAGACCGCGACTTGATCCGTGTCAGGCCCGTCGACGAAGTATTGCACTGCTCCTTCAGAAAACCGCGTTTCAATTCCTAACGACTGATCTCGGGGACCAGGCCCGTCGAACTTACAGACGGTTGACCGCCGCCGTATTCCGGAATGTTTCGCTGGAAGACACGAAAAACGTGGTCGTAGCCCACGACATGGTCTTGCCCGTCGGGGCCCTTCTCGACTCTTTCAGGATTTCTGCCGAAAAAGGCGATGGCTGCTGCTCGGTCGGTGACCAGCACCATCGTCGCTTCATAAAGTTTGTCGCCAATTTTTATTCGGACTCGCGGGTCGCGCGCCACGTTGGACGTCCACGACTTGTCATGGGGGAATTGCACGTCCATCCGATCCTGGTGCGACCGTATGAAGAGTTCGCCATTGCGCACGGTCGCCATCGTCCGGACGGAGTGCGGAATAAAATACGGCGTTCGCGTCTCGATCAAGACCGTGTTAATGCTGCGTCCCGGATGGGGCACGTTCTCGACAAACGTCCAATCCGTGATCGGCTCGGTGACTACTTCGCCTTTGAGCCACAAGCCGGGGCGGGCAATCATGTGGTGAGCGCGAAGCTGGTCCAAGTCAAGATATTCCGGCTCGAGGCCCGTGATGCGGAGGGTTACCAGCGCCACGGCCAGAACTGCAAGTATTGCGATGATCCCTACTTTTAGTTTTTTCATGCGCCGCTTCCTGACGGTCCTGAATGCCGAGACCTATTCCGGGTGATGCTACACCACCACGTAGCGGCTAGTGAATAAAAGCTCGAAAATCACGGCTCCTGGTTTATATTGAGCGCGTTACGCAGAGAAAGTCTTCAGGCCGTACACCAACTTGAGGAGCTAAGAGTGAAGAAGCTGCTAAAAGTAGCGGGCGGGATATTAGTTTGCGTGGCCCTCCTGCTCGTCGTATTTCGCATCACGGGGCTCAACCCGCATGACCGGATCCCGGGTCTGTGGCTTTCCGGGGAAGTTGTGACCACTCCAATCACCGATTGGTCGTTCCTCGATAGCGTTCCGAACATCAAGATCCAGACCCAGAGCCGATTCCTTCTTCCGCACTCCGTGACCATCAATTGTCTCAACTACAACGGACAGTTTTACGTTTCCTCCACGCATCCCGCATCCGGTGCTAGAAGCTGGGACGCGAACGTGCTGCGCGATCCCCACGTGCGTATAAAAATCGGAGACAAACTTTACGACCGCACGCTGGTTCTGGTCACCGATCCCGCGGAGAGGGATGCCGTGATCCAGGTCCGAGAGAAAAAATATCAACTGAAAGTTCCAGCGAACGCCTCGATCGACGTATTTCACGTGATCGGCTAATGGGGAGATGGATTGAAGATTGTCATCACCGGCGCGAATAGCGCCGTTGGCCGGGCCATACTGCGATGCGGACCAGCGTTCGGCATAGCGCCAAATACTTTTGTTGCCGCTGTGCGCTCTGCGCGTGCTGCCGAAGAACTCCGCGCGGAGGCAGGCAATTCTCCGAGCGTGGCGCAAATTTCCTACGAAGACGCTGCCAGTCTCGATGCGGCGTTCCAGGGAGCCTCCGCCGTCATTCACCTCGCGGGAATTCTTGTGGAGAGTCCAGAGTCGAGGTATGAGCAGGCGAATGTGGCATCGACCCGTGCTGTCGTGGAAGCCGCCCAGCGAACTGGAGTGCGGAAAATCGTGCTGGTGAGCGCGACGGGCGCGGATGAGACGTCACGGAATCGGTATTACCGCACCAAGGGGCAGGCGGAAACTCTGGTGCGGGCTTCAGGTCTGAATTTTACGATCCTGCGCGCGCCGCTCCTGCTCGGCCCCGGCACCGCGGGAGGCGCGGCTCTCGGCCGGCATGTGAGCCACAGCCGGGCTAAGCTGATCGGCGGCGGCCGCAATTTTCAGCAACCACTTTTCGTGGATGATTTGGCTCGGGCTGCCGTGGCCGCCACAGACCCATCGGTGGCCAACAACGTTGTGCTCGATCTGGTCGGCCCGCTCTCGCTGCCAGAGCGGGAGCTTGTGGAGCGATCCGCGCGCCTGCTGGGCCGCGATGTTCGGATCGGCTCGATTCCAAAGTTCTGGTTTGCGCTGGTGCTGGGCGTCCGCCAGCGCCTCGGCAAGCCCGGGTTTACGCGGGACGCTCTTGACGTAATTACCGCGGACACGCGGTTGGATCCCCAGCCGGCGGCCTCCGCCCTGGGAATTGAACTCACCGGCGTCGACGAAATGCTTAAAGCAAGTTTAAGTCGAGGTTGAAAAAATGAGTGAAAGCGTCCCCACCACCAATCCGCCTGCAATCCCGGCCGGCAAGAAGGCCAAGCCGTGGCAGCGGATTTTGCCCTTCGCCATAACGGCGGCTTGTTTCACTTATCTTTACATCCGGCTCCGCGGCGCGGCCGCGGCGGAAGGCAGCGGCCTGGTCGAGTATCTTTTAAAAAGCTTCGAGAACGTAAACTGGCTTCATTGGCTGGCCCTGGTCATACCGTACTGCTTCCTTTATCTCCTGGTGGACAGCATGGTTGTGTGGGCCGCGATCAACTGGTTCAACGCCAAAATCCGTTACATGGATATTCTGCCGATCCGTGCCAGCGCGTATATTCTTTCTCTGGTCAACGAACAAGTCAGCAAAGGCGCCATCGCGGTTTATTTGAACCGGCGCGACGGCCTGCCTGGCTGGGAGATCGGCTCCAGCATGCTGTTCCTGATGTTTTGCGAGTATTACAGCCTGATGCTCTGGGCGTCCATCGGCGCGCTACTAAGATGGAATAACATCCCGAACGTTTTTCACATTATTCCGTGGATCGCCATGGGCTCCTGCGTGTTCTTCGTCTTTTTTTATCTCTTTTTCAGCGGCACGATCGGCGCGGGGATCGCTTTGCGCGATCGGCCGATCTTCCGTGCGTTCCGGCTGGCGAAAGTGTGGCATTACGGCGCAGTGATTGCGATGCGCGCGCCGCTGGTGATCGCGGGAGTGATTGTTTACACCCTGGCCCTGAGGCTTTTTGGAGGGACAGTCGGCTTCGCAGAAATGCTGGGATACCTGCCGGTAATTTTCTTCGGCGCGGCCATGCCGGGACCGATGCACTCGGTGGCCATTCTTTTCTGGGTTCTTCTTTATCCGGACAGGCCTGGACAAATGACTGCGTTCGGTTTCGTAATGCACAATTTCTTTATTTTCTTTAACGCGGCGATCGGTCTGCTATTTCTCCGGCGAGCCAGCCGGGAGATTTTCGGCTGATCGGCTGAGCATCAGGCGCTGGCCCATCGATACCAGCGTGCTGAGCACCAGCGCCCAGACCAAAATCGTCAGCAGCGGCTGCAGCCACCGTGCGCCCAGCCGGATGACGATTTCCACGCAGGTAGGAGCGAAGTAGAGCATACCGTTGTAGCGCCCCAGCTTGCTTCCACGGAGTTTTCTGTGGCGATGGATCCAGTAAGAATCAATGAAATATTGCGAAAAGGCCGCGACGATCAGGACGGGCAGTATCCACGGAAACGCTCCCCGGGAGGCGCCGGCAAATAAGCCGCTGGTGACAAATAGAAAATCGGTAGTGTGATCGAACGTCCCGCTCCATGAGGTCACCGTACCTCGGCGGCGCGCGATGGGACCGTCCAAAAAATCCGAAGTCAGCGCCACCGCCCAAACAATCAATGCAATAACCGCTGAACGCATGTCTCCCCTGCTCATGAAGAACACGAATGGAACTACAAGGAGCAGGCGAAGAGCCGTCAGGGCATTAGCCATCAGGAATCCAAACTTAGAAATGATTGATCAGGCGTGGCAATGCAAAGCATGCTTTTCATTGTCGCATAAGGCCGGGGCGCTACGACATTCAGTGGGCTGTCCGGTGGTGGGCCAGTTTTCGATCACACCTGCCGGTTCAACCGGTCGATGCAACACCTTCTAGAGCATTGATCTGGCAATACTTCCCATCGGGAATCAATCTGTACGGCGGCATTCAATCACAACCTATACAGGGCTCTTTTTTGTTTGAATTGAATCCCACGAATGAAATCTGTGGCAGAGGCTATTAAAAGATGACTTTCAGCAAGTGTTGCACTGACCCATTGAGACCACCCCGCTACCCGGAATATGGATATCGCGAAATTCCCCGTTGGCGATAAGGCCGTTTCTCAGGCGCGATCCGGTTTCGGCGGGCGCTCGCAGCTTACTTTTCCGGCGCACCAGTGCTTGATGCAGGCGAGCCCGGCCAGTTGTCTCCTCGATACTTGCCCAAAATACGGCCGATGAGCAAAACCACCGGGAAAACAATCTTCTGGATGGCCACAGGCACTGCCCTAAGCTCCTGTGTTTGCCGGTGCCGCCGCAAGATATGGGCTACGTAGAAGAGCGAAGGCCTGCCGGATTGGCTCGCGTTGATGACCGCAAAAATCGCCTGGAGGAAGCGGTCCAGGTCAATGACCGGAACGACCCGGCCGTTGAATTCCAGCAGATCTTCCCCGGCGTTCCACCACCGATGAGGGACCCCGGCAGGAAGGTCCACAGGCTCGCCGGTCTGCACGGTGATTTTCTTATTTCCAACAATGGCTCCGAGTGTGCCTGCAGCCACGTGTCCTTGTTCGTGCTCCTGGAAATGCACATGAAGCGGAGGCCCGCTGGAGTGTGGCGGCAATGAGCCTTCGAGAATCAGGATCACTTGGCCATTGGCATCGCGCACGCGGTACATCCGCAGAATCTCTCCAGTGTGTCGGTTCTCCAGCTTCAGGACGTTATCCACCGATTCCCCCCAAATTGGATAATGTTGTGGTCACGAGTGCCGTGTCGCACTTCGGAAAACTCGCACCAAATTGTATTAGATTCATATCTGGCGGCAATAGACCGGAATAGGGACGATAGCAGTCGTTCCCGAGCTGTCACGTCCGATTTGTCGTACACTCCGAAGTCATCAGCTATGCTTCCGCCCATCGCAAGTTGAATAAGGCTTGATAGGTCGTTCTCTCGGAATTTGGGAGCTGCGAAATTCCCAGTTGGCGATCATCCCGCTTCTCAGGACTTGGCCTCGGTTAAATATCAGACACAGTGAGGCATCTTTTCACGAGGCTACGCTTCGAGAGAAGTCCTGTAATCGAACTTAGGGTCGGCCACTTTGCGGGCGGTCTCGGCGCCGAACACTGGAAGTGTCGGATCCGCCAGGAGCCCAATTTGCTTGAGCACGGACGCCTGATCCCAGTAGATGTGCTCATGTGCGAGCTTGCCTTCTCGGAATCGCACAATAGCGACTAGGGGCACTTCGACACGGCGATTCGTAGGAGGAACGCCGGGTAGCATCCAAGGAATTTCTTGTGTGTGGGTGAAAGAGAAGATCATTTCATCCACAAGTTGGTCTTCGCCAATGGTACGCGAAACGGGCGTGAGCTTAGTGTCCGGCGGCATAGCCGGAATAAAATCCCGCGAATAAAAAAGATGCAAAGCCGTTTTCCCCTGCGCGCCGGTCATTACAGGCACGTGGTTGACATAGGCATCGTCGACCATCGTGGCCAGCGTCGATTCAGTATCTCGTGTCACAAATTCGTGTTTTGTTTGTTCTTCCCAAAGTCGCGCAAGGTCTTGTTCTGGCATGGAGGGAATTCTATACCTCCTCCGATGTCCCGTGGCGCAATTTCAGTCCGTCCTGTAAATCGATTTGAGTTCGGTCCGATGCTCGAAAAGTGATGCTGGACCAATTCCCTTGAAGTCTACTAATCTGAACGCAGCCCGTTAGCGGGATTTGTTCCGGATTCCACATTCCGAGAACCCCATTCTAGGACTTGGGCTACAAGAGCTACACTGTCCTCCATGAATCGCAGACGAAAGCGTCTCGGCCATCTTCGGCCTGCTTTTGGGAACCTACTTGCTGTTCGCTTCAACGTTTCGGGGCCATCCGGCTCCGGACTGGAGGGCACGCGTATCGGATCAATCTGGCGGTTCTATTCCCGGTGCCGATGTAATACTTTTTTTTCAGATCAACGGTACTGCACGACAAAAGCGAACGAGGACAGGGATTTTTCGATTCCCCAGTTTACCTTCTGGACCCCGTTACATTGAGGCGTCGTCTCTGGGATTCGCCTCCGTTAGCATTTCCATCGATAATCCCACAGGCCCTGAACTAGTTTCGTTCGTCCTACAGCCCGGGATACAGCAGAGGAGTCACGCCAATATGCCCTCCTCCACGCCCGAAAAACCTACCATTTCCTTCCGCTTCCTACGAAGAACGGCGTGCTAACGTGCAGTTAATAGGCACAGTGAGTGATCCTTCTGGTGTGCCCTTAACCAATGGGTCCCTTACTCGTTTGCGGGCTAATCCAGATGTCCTTTTGGGGAGCGGACGTGCCGTTGCAATGAAGCGCCGTGCCCTCAAAGAACCGTCGTTGTTGAGGTCTTTCCCTAACGAAAAAGGCGAGTTTCGATTGAGTGACCTTGAGCCCGGCTCGTACGCACTGAAAGCGACTCGCGAGGGGTATTCGACTGAATATGTGCAGTTCTGGATCGCTGCCGCGAAAGTCTAACGAGGCTTTCCCACGAGCTCTATCTCTTCGCGCTACCAAACTGCCGATAACCGAAGGGACGTAATCACGAACCAAATTAGCCCTATGCTGCTATTTCCTTTCTCAAGTCCCGAGAAGTCGTGCCGGTTCAACCGGTCGATGCAACACCGCCTGATATAAATCTGTTTTCTAAAAGGTGGTGTTCATCATGCAGAGACGATGGAAGCTGTCTCCAGCCGAGCGGGCAGAGATGTGGAACCGTTGGAAAGCTGGGCAGTCGTTACATGAAATTGGTCGAGCCTTCTGCAAAGAACATAACGTCATTTACTGCCTGTTGGCGCGTCACGGCGGGATCGCTCCGCCGGTTCGTAGCCATTCACCGGTCGCGCTCACACTTCAAGAACGAGAGGACATTTCGCGAGGAATTGCTTCGGGTTCGACGATTCGTGGGATCGCGAAAGGTCTCAAGCGGACGGTGTCCACCGTGAGCCGAGAGGTGGCCCGCCATGGCGGGCGCGCACAGTATCGAGCCAGCGAAGCCGATCAGCAGGCATGGGATTCAGCGTTACGGCCTAAGACATGTGTGCTGGCCAGTCACGCCACGCTCCGAGAGTTGGTTGCGAGTAAACTGGTGCAAGACTGGTCGCCGGAACAGATCGCCGGATGGCTGAAGCAGCACTACCCGGATAACGAGAGCCTGCGCGTGTCGCACGAAACAATTTATCGGAGTCTATTCATACAAGCGCGGGGGGCGCTGAAACAGGAGTTAGTTCGCCATCTG
>CAVZGK010000009.1:0-8228 GCA_963774805.1 uncultured Acidobacteriota bacterium | reverse complement strand
CGACATGGCCAACGAACTGAAAGCCGACCTGACCGTGGTTACCGGCGATTTCATTAGCACCCGCCGGGATCCGCTGGAAGAATGCATCACGGAAATATCGCGCCTGTGCGCCCCTCTGGGCGTTTGGGGCTGCAACGGCAATCATGAAATCTACGCGGACGCGGAGGCAACTTCGGCGCAGCTTTTTCAGCGTTATGGCATGAAGCTGCTGCGCCTCGAAAACGCAGAACTGCGCTGGAAGGACAGCGCGTTCAATCTGATTGGCGTCGACTACCAGCGCCAGCGGGACGCCGGGGGAAAACATCCGCCCATGCTGGCCGGAGTTGCGCCGCTGGTCCGGCGCGATGTGCCGAATATTTTGCTGTCGCACAATCCGAATTCTTTCCCCAAGGCCGCCGAAATGGGAATCGAGCTTTCCCTCGCCGGGCACACCCATGGCGGCCAGGTGCGCGTCGAGATTCTCGATCATCGCTGGAGTCCCGCGGAGTTTCTCACTCCGTACGTCGCCGGTTTGTATCGCCGCCCGCTGCTTGCCGCGCCGCAGGAGCCCGAAGCCGATTTGTCCGGCACAGGCCAGGCCGCTATGCCGAGTCCGCAAACCTCCAGCGCGATCTACGTCAATCGGGGCCTCGGGACAATTGGCGCACCAGTCCGCCTGGGCGTCCCTCCCGAAATCACACTGATCACCCTCAGCCGCGCGGTTTAAGTTGCACAGACTTCAGTCTGTGGATTTTCAATGCGTTGCCCGGGCTGCGGCCGACTTCTGCAATCTCACTGTAAGACTGGGTTGGAAAACTTCACGATTTGAATTCCCGGCAAGCTCGTCTGGAATTCCCCGGACTGAAGTCTGTGCTACCGACTCGGTTGCCGCACGCTCTTGACGGTGCGATAATCCGGCATCATAAGAGAAACGCTCCGTGAGCGGAGAGTTTGAGGGGGAAGCGATGGGAGTGCGAGACGCCTGGATTGAAAAAAGATTGCAGGAAACGGCGGCGGCCAACGGCACGCGCAACGTTTCACAGATGCACTACGCGCGCAAAGGCGTGATCACCGAAGAGATGGAGTACGTGGCGCGGCGCGAAAAGATCGAGCCGGAACTGGTGCGCAGCGAAATCGCGCGCGGCCGGGCCATCATTCCCGCGAACATTCATCACAAGTCGCTCGAGCCCATGGGCATCGGCATCGCTTTTAAGTGCAAGATCAACTCGAATATCGGCAACTCCGCGACCACCTCGCACATCGACGAGGAACTGAAAAAGCTGCACCACTCGGTGCATTACGGCGCGGACACGGTGATGGACTTGTCGACGGGCGGCGACATCCCCACGATCCGCAAGGCGATCATCGACGCTTCGCCGGTGCCGATCGGCACGGTGCCGATCTACGAAGCGCTGTCCCGCGTGAAGCGCACGGAAGACTTGACCATCGGCATCATGCTGGAAGTGATCGAAGAGCAGGCCGAGCAGGGCGTGGATTACATGACGATTCACGCCGGGGTGCTGCGCGAATTTGTGCCCATGGTGCGCAACCGCATCACGGGGATCGTCAGCCGCGGCGGCGCGCTGCTGGCGCACTGGATGAACACGCACAAGCAGGAAAACTTTCTGTACGAGAATTTCGATGCGATCTGCAAGATTTTCAAAAAGCACGACGTGAGTTTTTCGCTGGGAGACGGGCTGCGTCCCGGCTGCCTGGCGGACGCGAGCGACGCCGCGCAGTTTGCCGAATTGAAAGTGCTGGGCGAGTTGACGAAAAAAGCGTGGGAATACGACGTGCAGGTGATGATCGAAGGCCCCGGGCACGTGCCGATGGACCAGATCAAGATGCAGGTAGAAAAAGAGATGGAGTTGTGCCACGAAGCGCCGTTCTACACGCTGGGGCCGCTGGTGATTGACATTGCACCGGGCTACGACCACATCACCAGCGCGATCGGCGCGGCGATGATCGGCTGGCACGGCGCGTCGATGCTGTGCTACGTGACGCCGAAGGAGCACCTGGGCCTGCCGAACGCGGAAGACGTGAAGCAGGGCGTGATCGCGTACAAGATCGCGGCGCACGCGGCGGACGTGGCGCGGCACCGTCCGGGCGCGCGGGACCGGGATGACGCGCTTTCGTATGCGCGATTCCTGTTTGACTGGAACAAGCAGTTTGAATTGTCGCTGGACCCGGCGACGGCGAAAGCGATGCACGACGAAACGCTGCCGGATGATTTCTACAAAGACGCGAAATTCTGTTCGATGTGCGGCCCGAAATTCTGTTCGATGAACATGACGCAACTGGCGGAAGCGGCGGGAGGGCAGGACCAGTCGGAGCGGCAGCAGAAATTCGTGGAACTATTGGCGAAGATCGAGCGGTAACCGAAAAACGCTGTCATTCTGAGCGAAGCGAAGAATCTCTCTTTGTCTTTTTGCTCGCACTTGGATCGAGGAGAGATTCTTCGCTTCGCTCAGAATGACAAAAAAGACCCTTTTTTCGCTACCTGTGAACCGTGTATTGGTAATTGTAACTTCCTAAAATTACTTTCGTCATCCATCGACACCATTTTCAATGCCAGAACCCGCCGATAACGAAAAACTCCGCGAGGAATTCAACCGCTGGGCTGAAGCCGGGCGCGGCGAAGGGATGGAGGAGGATCATCTCCCCATCGTCCTCCCCGCTCTCGATCAAATGAATCTTGGCCGGGATGAAAACATTCTCGATGTTGGCAGCGGCGCCGGCTGGCTGGCGCGGTTACTGGCCGAACGTGTCCCCGACGGCCGCGTCATCGGCATGGATATTTCCGATGAAATGGTGCGCCGCGCGCGCCGCAATTATGTCGATGTCGAGAACGCTATGTTTGTGGTCGGCAGCGCCGATGAGATTCCCTGGGACGCCAATTTTTTCACGCACGCAATTTCCGTTGAATCCGCCTACTATTGGCCGGACCCGGCGAGCGGCTTGCGCGAAATCCATCGCGTACTGCGCGACGGCGGCGCGGCCTGGGTCCTGATCAACTTCTACCGCGACAACCCCCATTGCCATCAATGGGCCGCGCATTTCGCCACCCCGGCGCACTTGCTCTCCATCGACGAATGGGAAGCGCTCTTTCAGAACGCGGGTTTCGCCAACGTCGCGCACCGCCAGATCCCGGATCCGACTCCGGCGCCGCAATCCTACACAGGCCGCTGGTTTCAGGACGCCGACCAGTTGCGCGCATTTCGGCAGGCGGGCGCGTTGCTGGTTACCGGCACGAAATAGAATTTCAAGATTGCTTTCCAGACATGCCCATGTCAGTTGGTAGCGGCAGCCCCGCCAAACCGCTGTTTGACTCACGTCACCAGCCGTGGATATACTCCACCTTCCTAACGAAACCAGAGGAGACCCATGGGCGTTCTCGATCAGCGGTTCGAAAAGAACTTCATGATTTCTTCGGTGGACTACGTCTTCAATTGGGCGCGCAAATCCGCCATCTGGCCGCTGACGTTCGGCCTCGCCTGCTGCGCGATCGAAATGATCGCCTCCACCACTTCGCGGTTTGACATCGCGCGATTCGGCGCCGAAGTTTTCCGGCCCTCGCCGCGGCAATCCGACCTGATGATCGTCGCCGGCACCGTCACCCTGAAAATGGCGCCGGTGCTGAAGCGCGTGTGGGACCAGATGCCGGACCCCAAGTGGTGCATCTCGATGGGCGCCTGCTCCAGCGTTGGCGGGCCCGTTCAATGCCTATTCCGTGCTGCAGGGCGTGGACCGGATCGTGCCGGTGGATGTTTACGTAGTGGGCTGTCCACCGCGGCCGGAGGGACTGATCTACGCTCTGCTTGAAGCTGCAGGACAAGATCGACCAGATGTCCCTGGCGAAGCGGCCCACGGAGATCCGGTTGCACCCGGGCATGGCCGAGGATTTCAAGCGCAACGTGATGGTCGCGCAGACTCCCTCGCCGCGCTAAATCGACTCCCGGGCGGCCAGAGAATTTCCAGAACTAAAGCTTAAGGAGCAGGCGAATGGCTTTTGTGCGTGCGGCGCGGAAAGACGAGATCCCGGCGGGCAGCATCCGGGAGTTTCAGGTCGACGGGCTGACGGTCGCTATCGCCAACATAGGAAACAAGTTCTACGCGATCAACAACACCTGCCTGCATCGCGGCGGCCCGCTCGGCCAGGGCGTGCTCCAGGGAGTTGCAGTAACCTGCCCGTGGCACGGTTGGCAGTATGACGTAACCACCGGCAAGCTCGTCATGAACCCGACGATTGGGGTTAAAACCTACGTCCTCGAAGCTGCGCGGCGAGGATCTCTGGATCGAAGCCAGCTAGGCGTTCTCGGCGGCTCATTCCCCGAAAGCTTATAAATCATTCAAAAATATAGGCTTATGTTAGTCCGTGGCCGTTCGTGTGCCTGCCTAATTCTTTTGAGTCCGATTTTGCCAATCGTGCGTCTAATTCCATAGGCCCGGGGGAGCCGGGCGGGCTAATAACCAGGGCGATCTGGAAGCTGGATCTCCTGGAAACGAAGGAATTTTTGCACAACGGGCGAGGTCCGTGTATAGTGTCCGACCGACTCACATCTCGGCGCAACAGCATAATTATTCGGAGGCTCCCCGGATTGTCGACAATTCGCCCACCGGCCAAGCGAGGCTATTGGATTTTTTCGGTCAATCCCCATCATTATCATTGGGATACGCTGTTTGTGAAGGGCAAGGAAATGTGGCGCGGGGCGGGCAATCGCGCCGACGCCAACCGCGCGCTCAAGCAGGTCCGCAAAGGGGACCGCGTCCTGTGCTATCACTCGGCTCCCGAAAGGGCTCTCTACGCGATCGGAGAGGTTACCCGTGATCCCTATCCCGACCCGCACGACCGCGAATCGAAAATGATGGTGGCGGACCTGCGCGCCATGGAGCGTCTGCCCCGGCAGATTCCGCTCGATGAACTCCGCGGCAATTCCTCCGTGCGCAAGGTGAAGTTCCTGAAGAATGTGCGCCTGATCATCTCTCCGGTCACCGAGGAGGAGTATCAGGAAATCCTCCGGATGGCCGGCATCGTTGCCACTCCGGGTCTGCCGCTGCCGTAGTTCGATGGCAGTCGCGCATGGCTTTTAATTGGTGATCTCCACTTTAGCTTAACTGCATTGGCCGCGTCCCGTGGCGCATGCTTTAGCTTGCGCTGGTTGGTTTAGGAAACGCTATTCTAGAATCGCTCCGTAACCACACTGCGCAAGCTAAAGCATGCGCCACTAGGGGAACTCGTGCCGGAACTTCCTGAAGTCGAGACTGTGGTGCGCGGATTGCGGTTATCCCTGCCTGGGCGGGATTTCACCGAGGTGCGATTCGGAAAGACGGACTTCGTGGATGGGCCGGAGGCGATTGCCGAACGCCTGCCCGGAATGCGCGTCTCGGACGTCACGCGCATGGGCAAGTTCATTTGTATCGCGCTCGAGCCGGCAGCCGCTCGATCCGGTGAGATGCTGAGCGCGCCGCTTTACTTGATCGTGCACCTGGGAATGACCGGCCGGCTGACCGTGCTGCCCGCCGCTGAACCGGTCGTGCCGCACACGCACGTATTTTTTGCGCTCGACGACGGGCGCGAGCTCCGCTATACGGACATCCGCCGTTTTGGCCGCATGCTCCTGGTGGAAGACTCCGCGCTGCCTGAATTTTCCGGCCACCTGGGGAAAGAGCCGCTGGAGATCAGCGCCGAGGACTTTTGCCGTGAGTTTGGCTCGCGGCGCGCCCGCGTGAAGGCGCTGCTGCTCGACCAAAGCGTGCTCTGCGGCGTTGGCAACATTTATGCCGATGAGAGTTTGTTTCGCGCAAGACTGCATCCGGCGCGCGTAGCGGAAAACCTGAGCAAGGCACAGCTTCTGCTGCTGCACCAGAAGGTTCGCGCCGTGCTGGAGGAAGCCATCCTGGCGCGCGGCTCATCGGTTTCGGACTACGTCGACTCCGAAGGCAAGCGCGGCAAATTCCAGCAGCGCCACCGCGTTTACCAGCGAGACGGCCTGTTGTGTTTTCGCTGCCACGCAAAAATAAAGCGCACCATTGTGGCCGGACGCAGCAGCCACTTCTGCCCGCGTTGCCAGCCCGCGCCGCGCATCCGCAAAGCCTCGCGCAAGCGCGCGCCGCTCCCCAGCAAAAAAGATCGCCGCAGATAAATCAGCAAGAAAGTTTCGTGGAGACTCGAGCTTGGGATGAAGTGGGCATGTGCTTGAGCCCAAAGTCCCGTCTGAAGGCGGGCGCTACATGCGACCAGATGTTCGCGTTTCGACGCGAAACAGGTCAGTGGCTAAACCGGCTGCAGAAAAAGGACTCCGCGTTGTCATTCTGAGCGCAGCGAAGAATCTCTCTTCGATTTCAGTGCGTGCAAGGACACCCATAGAGATTCTTCGCTGCGCTCAGAATGACAATCGTTTGAGTTTTTCTGCGGTCTGTGAAGCCGTGCCCTGCAAAGTCTGGGCTGGCTGCATCGAAGCACTCGCCGAATCGCTGCCGCCTTACCGCGCCGTTGCGGCCTGCGCCCGGGCTGCCGGCCGGATCAGCGCGGTGGCGGCGGCGAAAATCATCTCGCCCCACACGCGGCGGTCGCGCCGGTCGAGCCACAGCACGCGGCCGTGGTGCGCGGAAAACGGCGGCTGGGACAGCACGTCTTCGATGAGGTCGTGGATGCGGTCCTGGAATTCCAGATTCTCCGAACGGAATCCGTCCGGTGGAATGCCGTCCGCCATCGGAGGAACGGAAACCAGCAGGGAATAACTGTCCAGCCACCAGGAAAGCCACTGCTCGAGATGCCGCTGCCGGCCAAACTTATTCACCAGATAGCAGTAGGTATCGAGCACCGAGCGGTCGCAGATCAGGTGCTCGGCGCGCGAGGATACATTCAACTCCGTGGCGATCTGCTCGTGCAGAATCCACAATTGCCCTTCGAGTGTGGTGGCGTCGTTGATTGGGAAGGGAGAGCGGCGCGCCACCTCCGTCACCAGATCGACGTTATGGTCGGCCTTCTTCAGCAGGGAACAAATTTCGTAAGCGAGCGTGGTTTTCCCCACGCCGTGCGTGCCAATCAGCGCTAGTTTCAAGGTCTGGGCTACCTCGATGCGATCTTTCTAACATAAGAGTTACGGGCGCGCAAATATCGAACTCGCCCTGCCATTGAAATTTGTGGATTTCTGGTAGAATTCCGCCGCCGGAGGAGAATCTTGCGCGCTGTCGTACAGCGTGTCAGCCATGCCCGTGTAACCGTTGAAGGCCAGGTGGCCGGAGAAATCCGCGCGGGCCTCTTGATTCTGCTGGGCGTTGGTCGCGTAGATAATCCGGAGTCCGCCGCCTACCTCGCCGAAAAAATCGCCAACCTGCGGATTTTTGCCGACGCCGCCGGAAAGATGAACCGGTCGCTGCTCGATACCGGCGGCGCCGTGTTGGTGGTGTCGCAATTCACGTTATATGCGGACACGCGCGGAGGCCGCCGGCCTTCGTACATCCAGGCCGCTCCGCCCGAAGACGCTGTGCGCCTGTACGAGGAATTCGTGCGGCTGCTGCGTGCGGCCGGCGTAACGGTCGCGACCGGCGTGTTTCAGGCGCATATGCAGGTGGAGTTGGTAAACGACGGCCCGGTGACGATTCTACTCGATTCCGAAAAAACAATTTGAAGCGAGACATGGCGGAACTCGAAATTCGCGAAGCAATCGAGAACGATGCCGCGGCGATCACGCGGCTGGCGGAGGAATTGGGATATCCCTCCACGGTCGAGCAGATCCGCCAGCGGCTTGCCAGCCTGAGCGCCGATCGCCATGCCGTCTTTGTGGCGGTGGACGGCGCGGGAGAAGTGGTGGGGTGGATACAGGTATCCGAAGTTCGCAACCTGATTTCCGGCCTGCGCGCGGAAATCAACGGCCTCATCGTGAGTTCCGCGAAGCGCAGCGCGGGGACCGGTCGGCAGCTGCTCGAACGGGGCGAACGCTGGGCGCGCCAGAAAGGACTCCCCGCGATTGGCGTGCATTCCAACATCGTTCGCGAACGCGCCCATGCCTTTTATCTGCGGCACGGATATGCGGTCTCCAAAACGCAGAAGGCGTTTCGCAAGGAATTGTGAATGGAGCGGCTCCGCCGGAGGATTGTGATTCCGGAAGCGGAATCCAGCTCTTTAAATATCTGGAAGTAACCGCCAAAGACCGCTGCCCTTGGTATTTATATCGGAGAACGATACAATATGCCTGTGTCCACCGGTGCCATGACCATCGCGGAATTCCGGGCTCTCGCGGAGT
>CAVZGK010000008.1:0-147133 GCA_963774805.1 uncultured Acidobacteriota bacterium | reverse complement strand
ACGCCGGCAAATAAGCCGCTGGTGACAAATAGAAAATCGGTAGTGTGATCGAACGTCCCGCTCCATGAGGTCACCGTACCTCGGCGGCGCGCGATGGGACCGTCCAAAAAATCCGAAGTCAGCGCCACCGCCCAAACAATCAATGCAATAACCGCTGAACGCATGTCTCCCCTGCTCATGAAGAACACGAATGGAACTACAAGGAGCAGGCGAAGAGCCGTCAGGGCATTAGCCATCAGGAATCCAAACTTAGAAATGATTGATCAGGCGTGGCAATGCAAAGCATGCTTTTCATTGTCGCATAAGGCCGGGGCGCTACGACATTCAGTGGGCTGTCCGGTGGTGGGCCAGTTTTCGATCACACCTGCCGGTTCAACCGGTCGATGCAACACCTTCTAGAGCATTGATCTGGCAATACTTCCCATCGGGAATCAATCTGTACGGCGGCATTCAATCACAACCTATACAGGGCTCTTTTTTGTTTGAATTGAATCCCACGAATGAAATCTGTGGCAGAGGCTATTAAAAGATGACTTTCAGCAAGTGTTGCACTGACCCATTGAGACCACCCCGCTACCCGGAATATGGATATCGCGAAATTCCCCGTTGGCGATAAGGCCGTTTCTCAGGCGCGATCCGGTTTCGGCGGGCGCTCGCAGCTTACTTTTCCGGCGCACCAGTGCTTGATGCCGGCGAGCCCGGCCAGTTGTCTCCTCGATACTTGCCCAAAATACGACCGATGAGCAAAACCACCGGGAAAACAATCTTCTGGATGGCCACAGGCACTGCCTTAATCTCCTGTGTTTGCCGGTGCCGCCGCAAGATATGGGCTACGTAGAAGAGCGAAGGCCTGCCGGATTGGCTCGCGTTGACGACCGCAAAAATCGCCTGGAGGAAGCGATCCAGGTCAATAACCGGAACGACCCGGCCGTTGAATTCCAGCAGATCTTCCCCGGCGTTCCACCACCGATGAGGGACACCGGCAGGGAGGTCCACAGGCTCGCCGGTCTGCACGGTGATATTCTTATTTCCAACAGTGGCTCCGAGTGTGCCTGCCGCCACGTGTCCTTGTTCGTGCTCCTGGAAATGCACATGAAGCGGAGGCCCGCCGGAGTGTGGCGGCAATGAGCCTTCGATAGTCAAGGTCACTTGGCCATGGGCATCGCGCACGCGGTACATCCGCAGGATCTCTCCAGTGTGTCGGTTCTCCAGCTTCAGGACGTTATCCACCGATTCCCCCCAAATTGGATAATGTTGTGGTCACGAGCGCCGTGTCGCACTTCGGAAAAGTCGCACCAAATTGTATTAGATCATATCTGGCGGCAATACACCGGAATAGGGACGATAGCAGTCGTTCCCGAGCTGTCACGTCCGATTTGTCGTACACTCCGAGGTCATCAGCTATTCTTCCGCCCATCGCAAGTTGAATAAGGCTTGATAGGTCGTTCTCTCGGAATTTGGGAGCTGCGAAATTCCCAGTTGGCGTTTCTCAGACCCTATCAGGTCAAGGTGGAGATTACTTACGGATTGCCCGTATTTCATTATTTATCGGTTTTTGACCGGGTAGACATGCGGCCTCGGGGTGTGCCCAAGGCAACTAGGTCACAGCAGCACGATTGATATAAGTGTCTCCGCCGCTTCAAGAATTCCTGATGTCCAAACATTTGACCGGGTTATACTCTGCCTACTCCAAACAGGCGGAGCCTATGACGATCCTTTCCGGCCGACGTCTAGGGCCATATGAAATTCTCTCTGCTATCGGTGCAGGCGGAATGGGTGAAGTGTACAAAGCCCGTGACACGCGCCTCGATCGAACCGTCGCGATAAAAGTTTTGCCCGCGCATCTCGCCGATCGTGCCGAATTGCGCGAACGGTTCGAGCGCGAAGCGAAAACAATCGCCAGCTTGAATCATCCGCACATCTGCACACTTTTCGATACCGGACACCAGGACGACGTTGATTTTCTGGTGATGGAATACATCGAGGGCGAGACGCTGGCGCAGCGCCTGGTGAAAGGCGCGCTGCCAATTCAGCAATTCATGCAATATGCAATCGAGGTCGCCGACGCATTAGACAAGGCCCATCGCAAGGGCATTACTCACCGCGATTTGAAACCCGCCAACATCATGCTCACGAAATCCGGCACGAAGCTGCTCGATTTCGGTTTGGCAAAGCTGAAGCAGGACGCCACCCCGGTCACACCGGAATCGCAACTTGCCACGATGAGGGGATCGATCACCGGCGAGGGAACAATCCTCGGCACGCTGCAATACATGGCGCCGGAGCAGGTCGAGGCCAAGGAAGTAGACGCCCGCACGGACATCTTCGCATTCGGCGTGGTGGTCTACGAAATGGCGACGGGGAAGAAAGCCTTTGAGGGCAAGAGTCAGGCCAGCCTGATGGCCAAGATTCTGGAGACTGACCCTCCACCGATGACTTCGCTTATTCCGATGACGCCGCCGGCGCTGGATCATGTCGTCAAGCGCTGCATGGAAAAAGATCCGGACGAGCGCTGGCAATCGGCCAAAGATATCTGCGAGCAGCTGAGGTGGATTTCCGATAGCGGCTTGCAAGCGGGAATGCCTGCTGTGGCTGCGCCGGAACAAAAATCAAATAAGCATCTCGTATGGGCGGGCGCAGCAGTCGCCATTGCCCTTGCAGTGATTGCCGCAGCGATGTTCTATCTGCGCCGCACGCCGACGCCTACTGAAAAGCAAGCGGTTCGCTTCACGGTTGGCCCACCGGCGAAAGGTTCGTTTTCGACCGGGCTCGCCGCCGAGACCGTCTTCAGTGTTTCTCCAGACGGAACCAAGCTGGCGTTTTCGGCTGCGGGAGCAGCGGGAGTGCGCCAACTCTGGATCCGTGCGTTGAACTCAGCGGAGGCTCAGACGGTTCCGGGGGCGGAAAATGGAGTCTACCCTTTTTGGTCTCCTGATAGTCAATCCTTGGGATTTTCCGCTGACGGGAAACTAAAAAAGATCTCCTTAACCGCAGGGGGCACTCCCGAAACCTTGGCCGAGACTCCCCCGGAGGTGGGAAGCTGGAGCCGTCAAGGCGTGATTCTATTTTATTCCATCAATGGGCTCGTTCGCGTCACGGCGTCCGGTGGCGCGGTCACACCGGCCACGACGCTGGATGCCTCCCGGGGCGAAGTTTTCCATGACTATCCCCAGTTTCTGCCCGACGGAAAGCATTTCCTATATTTTGTGTCCTGTGCGAAACCGGAAAATAGCGGGATTTTTGTGGGCTCCCTGGATTCCAAGGAACGAAGGCTGATCTTGAACGTCAACTCGAATCCTGTATACGTTTCTCCAGGCTATTTGCTGTTTAGCCGCCAAGGGACGCTGATGGCGCAACCTTTTGACGCCGATCGCCTTCAATTATCAGGCGAAGCCGTTCCGGTCGCGGACGATGTTATGTATAACCCGTTCGGCACCGCCGCGATTTTTGCGGCTTCCGACAATGGCGTGCTCGCCTATCGGGGCGGAACTGGAACGCTTCCGAAGACCCTGGCTTGGGTAAATCGAGATGGAAAGGAACAACCGATTCCCGCGCCGCCTCACAATTATGCCTTCCCGCGGATTTCCCCAGACGGGCAGCGCATTGCCTCGGGGATCGAGGAACGGGAAGGCCAGGTCTGGATTTACGATATTTCCCGCGATGCGCTCGCGCGTTTGACGTTTGAAGCATCGCCAAATGTCGATCCCGTCTGGACCCCCGACGGAAAGCGAATCGTTTTCAAGGGGAAGGGGAATCGGCTCTACGCGCAGCCCGCGGACGGAAGTGGCACGGTGGAGGAACTGGCGACTGGGGATATCAGCCGGAACGCCGTCCCCTTGTCTGTATCGCCCAACGGGCAGGAACTCGCGTTTTCGGAAGATCGGCAAACACGGAGCATCTACATCCTGTCCTTCAAGGATCGAACATCGCGCCTTTTCGACCAGAGCCCGTCCTACGAATCCTCGCCTCAGTTTTCTCCTGACGGCCATTGGGTCGCCTATACTTCGCCCGAATCCGGTCGCAATGAAGTGTACGTCCGGCCCTATCCCGGTCCGGGCGGGAAGTATCAAATTTCGACCGAGGGCGGCACCGAGACGATGTGGAATCCCAAGGGCCGCGAGTTATTTTACCGGGACCGGCAAAAAATGATGGCGGTCGAATATATGACGACGCAGGCGGCGTTTACCGCCAGCAAACCAAAAGTATTGTTCGAAGGGCCCTACACGCCCTCCCCCAGATCCTCCCCTGAATACGACGTGTCTCCGGACGGCCAGCGATTCTTGATGGTGAAGGCAGCCGAGCAGTCGCCCGGACAGATCAACGTCGTTCTGAACTGGACGGCGGATTTGAAACCGAAGGCTCCGGCGGGAACCAAGTAATGGCGCTCGCCACTGCCATAAAACTCGGCTTCTACGAAGTCCTCGCGCAAATCGGCGCGGGACAAACTTCTTCAACGAAGGGCGTCGCAAGGTTCCGGTGGGCAAATAACTGCAATCGCGCTTAGCCCTGAAATCTTCAATAAAAATAAGGCCTTTGACATGGTTTGGTCGGGTAGGTTATGGATTGTCGGCAATACGGAAGTTATTCCCCGGATAGGGCCTAATAAGGCTTCTCGGCCAATCAAGTGCGCTCGGTCATCCGCCACAGCCATCGCTGCCAGCGATATGCGTTCACAGATTTCCCCCTTCCCCCAAACCATTCCCTTGACGTTGACACTATTGGGGTTGGCGCATATCCTCTCCTTTGGATTGGCTTCAACGGGAGATTTTTCCAAAGGCGTCCCAATGTCAAATGTGGCGATTCCTTACCATATCGATTCCGCACTCGAGCGTGGATTAGAGGGCCGGGGTATTGCCCGCCAGGATGCGCTTTCGTTGTGGGAAGACGCCCCGTTAGAAGCCTTGCTCCAGACTGCTGGCGCTGTCCGGGACCGCTTCAAAGGTAATTCGGTCAGCTATTCCAGAAAAGTTTTTATTCCGCTCACGCACCTGTGCCGCGACTATTGCGGCTATTGCACGTTCCGGGCTGATCCTCAGGCGGGTGTCCCGGCGTACATGACGCCGGACGAAGTGCTGGCCGTCGCCGAAGCCGGGCGCCGCGCCGGTTGCAAGGAAGCTCTGTTCAGCCTTGGCGACCAGCCCGAACGCGTGTTTCCGGAAGCGCAGGAATTTCTGCAAAAGTTGGGCTTCGAAACCACGCTCGAATACCTTGCCGCGATGAGCGAGCTGGTCCTTTTGAAGACCGGACTACTTCCCCATTCGAATCCGGGCTTGATGGGCAAGGAAGATCTTTCCCGGCTGCGCGAGACTAATGCCAGCGTGGGCATCATGCTGGAAAGCGCCAGTCTGCGGTTGGGGCGGGCCGGAGGTCCGCACTGGAAAGCGCCGGATAAAGTTCCATCGCTTCGCCTGCGGACCATCGAGGCCGCGGGCCAGTTGACCATGGCCTTCACCACGGGCATCCTGATCGGTATCGGCGAGACTCCCGAAGAGCGCGTGGACGCGCTGCTGGCAATCCGCGCCACGCATGAAAAGTATGGCCACGTGCAGGAAGTGATTGTCCAACCCTTTCGCGTGAAGCTGGACATTCGAATGGCCCAGGCGCCGGAGCCATCCAACGAGGATTTAATGCGCACGATTGCGGTGGCGCGGCTGATTCTTGGCGGTGAGATGAACATTCAATCCCCGCCCAACCTGCTTTCGAAAGACTATCCGGATTTACTGAATGCCGGCATCAACGACTGGGGCGGGGTATCTCCAGTGACCAAGGATTTCATCAACCCGGAAGCTGCGTGGCCGCAGATCTCGTCTCTGGCGGAGAGAACCGCGAAGGCAGGATTCGTCCTGCGCGAACGCCTGGCAATTTATCCGGAATTTTCAAAGCGCCCGGATTTCGTAAGCGAGCGGCTGCAACCGTATGTTCAGGCGCTGCAGGGAACGGACGGCTATGCTCGGGAAGAGGGCAACGCATGCTGAAAACAGTGAATTCCGAATGGATCGCGACTCCCATGGATCGAGCGATTGCGGCGGCAAGCCCGAACGTCGCCGCGGCTCTGGAAAAAGTCCTTGCGGGAAACGATTTGGGCCTCGAAGAGGGACTGACGTTGGCGACGGTCGAAGGCAATGACCTGCTGGCGCTCCTGAAAGTCGCGGATGAGCTTCGGCGGGACACGGTCGGCGACCAGATCACCTACGTAGTGAACAGGAATTTGAATTTCACCAACGTCTGCATCGTCGGCTGCGCTTTTTGCGGGTTCAGCCGGGGACCGGATTCGCCGGAAGCGTACTTTCATTCCACGGACACGCTGATTGCCAAGTCACTCGAAGCAGTCGAACGCGGAGCCACGGAAGTGTGCATTCAAGGCGGCCTCCCGAAAGACCTCGACGGCTACTATTACGTTGAACTGCTTCGCGCCATCAAGGCGCGCCTGCCTGAGCTTCATGTGCACGCCTTTTCGCCGATGGAAATCACCTACGGCGTGGAGAAAACGCGCCTGCCGTTGCGCGAGTACCTGATCATGCTGAAGGAATCCGGATTGGGTAGCATTCCGGGAACGGCCGCCGAAATCCTTGACGACGATGTGCGCCGCTCGCTCAGCCCCAACAAATTGAAAGTGCGGCAATGGATGGATGTCATCCGCACGGCGCACAGTCTTGGCATCCCCTCGACCTCCACGATGATGTACGGCCATACCGAGCGGCCCGAACACTGGGTCCGACACATGCTTCTGCTGCGCGACATTCAAAAGGAAACTCACGGATTTACGGAATTCGTTCCCCTTGGATTTATTCATTCCAAAACCAAACTTTTCCAGAGCGGCGGCGCGCGGCCCGGACGGTCGATCCACGAGGATTTGATCGTACACGCGCTTTCCCGCGTGCTTTTGCACGGCCACATCCGCAACATCCAAGTCTCCTGGGTCAAGCTGGGTTTTGAGCAGTCCCTGGCCTGCCTGCAAGCGGGAGCGAACGATTTTGGCGGAACGCTGATGGAGGAAAGCATTTCGAAGATGGCCGGTGCGACCTTCGGCGAATATGTCTCGCCCGGCGAATTCCGCGCCATGATCCGAGCTATCGGGCGCATCCCCGCCGAACGCTCGACAACTTATGGAATTCGCAAAGTTTTTGAAAAGCCGGACGCAGACGAACGGCTTCCGGTTGAACCCATGCCGGTACTCACTCCCCATTCGGCAAATCAAGCACCGGTGAGCCCGACAGGCTATTGATCGCCAGTCCGCCGTTTTGCTTGTTGAACTGGATCAAGTTCAGTAAATTATTGCCACTTAAGCGGGTTTGCGGGCTGAGTTCATCACTTTCGCTGCAATTCAAGAATAAGCGGTAACTCATTTCGATGCATTAGGGAGCCAATCGTGAAGACGCTGCTAAATGTTTTGGGCGCTATCGTGATCTGCATGGTCCTGCTCCTGGTGACGTTTCGCTTCACCGGCCTGAATCCCCACGGCGATACGCCGGGTCCCGGAAGCTATCCCGGCTTATGGCTCAGCGGGAATCTGGTAACCACTCCGGTGGCGGACTGGTCGTTCACGGACAACATTCGAACGGTAAAGATTCAGACCAACACGTGGTATCTGATTCCGCATTCGGTGACGATCTGGTGCATCGCCTACAACGGCCAGCTGTATGTAGCTACGTCGGGGGCGGCGACCAGGTCCTGGCCTCACAATGTGGCTCGCGACCCGCATGTGCGCTTGAAGCTCGGAAACGATATGTATGATCGCACTTTGTCGGTTGTCACGGATCCGGCCGAACGAGAGGGCGTGCTGCAAGCGAGGGCCAAAAAATATTCACAGAAGTATCCTCCCGTCGGGCAGACGTTCACCGTGTATCACGTAATGCCCAATGCCTAAACCGGTTGTTCTATTAAATTCCACAAACGAATTGAACCGCGCCGTCTATCTCCGCGGAGTCGGAAGCCAAATCAAAAATTCAGGGTTGTTCTGAAAATCGGATCGTAGTGAATATGGGTCATCCGCAGAAGCAAGAGGAGATTCCATGAATCCTACAGCGGTTCAAAACCAGCTTTTATTCATCAACGGCGAATGGCAAGCTGCGCTAGACAACCGTACCTTCGAAAAAACCAACCCATTCACGGGCAAAACCATTGCGAGATTCTCTTCCGCCGGGCGTAGTGACGCGGCGCGGGCGATTGACGCTGCGAGCGCCGCGTTTCCAGAGTGGAGCGCTGCGCCGCCCGCAGTGCGCCGCAATTTGTTCCTCAAGGCCGCCGACATTCTTGACCGCCGCCAGCCCGAAATCGCCCGGGCGATGGCCACCGAGATGGGAGGAACATTCGGATGGGGAATGTTCAACTGCATTTTCGCGGCCGGATTATTGCGCGAGGCGGCAGCCCAGGCTTACGGACTGATCGGTGAAATTATTCCTTCCGATTTGCCGGATACCGTCGCCATGGCCATTCGCCAGCCGGTCGGCGTGGTCATCGGAATCGCGCCGTGGAACGCCCCATTAATCCTTGGCATGCGAGCGGTCGCCATGCCCCTCGCGTACGGAAATACAGTCGTGCTCAAAGCTTCCGAGGAATCTCCCTCCACGCATCTGGCGATCGCCGAGATCTTCCATGAGGCCGGCTTTCCGAAAGGCGTGATCAATGTGATCACAAACTCTCCCGCGGACGCCGCCGAAGTAGTCGATGAGTTGATCGTGCATCCGCAGACCCGCAGAATCAATTTCACCGGCTCCACGAAAGTGGGCAGAATCATCGCGGAAAAGGCTGGTCGCCACCTGAAGCGCGTGCTGCTCGAACTCGGCGGCAAAGCGCCGATGGTTGTGCTCGAAGACGCCGACGTGGAAGCCGCGGTGGCAGCGGCGAATTTCGGTTCGTTCATGAATCAAGGGCAGATCTGCATGTCCACCGAAAAGATCATCGTCGAAAGCCCGATCGCCGAGGCATTCGGCCAAAAGCTCGCCGCGAGAGCGAACGCACTCAAAGTGGGAGATCCGCTCGAGCCAGAGACGCAGCTCGGCCCTGTGATCAGCAAAGCTGCCATCGAGCGTCTCCAGTCGCTTGTGGACGACGCCTTGGCCAAAGGCGCGAAACTTTTGTCTGGCGGAAAGTCTCAGGGGCCTTGCTATTTGCCCACCGTGTTGTACGGCGTGACGCCGGAAATGCGCGTCTATTACGAAGAGTCTTTCGGCCCGCTCGCCTCAATCGTGATCGTAGCGAACGCCGAGGAAGCGCTCCGCGCAGCCAACGACACCGAGTACGGCCTTTCCGCGGCCGTTTTCAGCCGCGATGTCAGCAAGGCCATGAAAATCGCCGAGCAACTCGAATCCGGCATTTGCCATATCAACGGCGCCACAGTTCATGATGAGCCGCAAATGCCGTTCGGTGGAGTAAAGAGCAGCGGGTGGGGCCGCTTCGGCGGGAAGGCGGCGCTTGAGGAGTTCACAGAGCTACGCTGGATTACGATCCGGAGAACTCCCACTAGATACCCGATCTGACGTTCGCAGTGGAAATATCGATTTGAAGATGGCCATGGGCGATTAATGTCAACGGGAAGCGTAAAGGGTTTCAGTCGGGACGCATCCGGATACGAGTTGCCCAAGCGAGGAGCCACACTCGCCACAAAAACTGTAGCATCCTCTCGTAGAGATAGGAATAACACTGTTCGATGGAAGCATTGGCGGTATGGCGGAGGAAACCGTCGCGTACGAACTCTTCACCCTGGTAACGGGGAAAAATACAAGGTCTGGGCGTTAAAGAAGGTGCTGCGCCGTGTGCGCGACCGTTGGGTGATGCGGCGGGCGGTGGTGGTGAACCGGGCTCGTAGCCTTCTTCTGGACCGCGAATTGCCGGCGCCGAAAGGGCGAAGACCTCTGGCGCAGCCACTGCCCGGGACTTTGGACGGCGCGGTGGGCCGACGTTTCACATTTCTCCTGAAGGGCCGCGTCGTCGACTTCGCTGAGCGCGGCATTTCAGGCGTCATGTCTTCGATCCACCGCGAGTCCGCCCGCCGTTACGGTATGTTATAGCTGGTCGCTTCCTGGGAGCTATTCCCCTGGGAGTCCTGAACGATGACAAACCACTGGTAGTTGGTCGCGGTCGGCAGGTTCGAGATGGACGAGCCGTTGGATTGTGCGCTGCCGTCCGCGTTGAACAACACACTGGTTGTGCCGCTGGGGATTCCGTTGCTGTTATTGCCACCGTTGTCGTTCCAATTCACGTTCGACCCGCCGCTAACGCTAAAGAGTCCCACGGAATAGGTGTACGGCGACGGAGTCGACGCCGGGGTTACCCACGTGAACAGCGGAGCGGTTACGGACCCGGGCGTGGTGGTCTGCGCCGTCATACTGGTTACGAACGAGTTCAGCACGGCGGAAACCGTCGCGGGCAAAATCTGCGTAGTGGCGTCGGAGAAGGTCACCTGGAATTGGTAGGTGTCTCCCACGCTGGGAGCAACGCTGTTCAAATTCACGAATTCGCCGTTGTTGGAGTCGGTGGGGATGTCCCACGGTACGATCACATTCGGCCCGGAGACAAGAGTGATGGCCACGGGACGTTTGCTGCCCCAGGCAATGCCGAAATTCAGACTGTAACTGTCGTTGCTGCCATTAAATTGTGAATGGCTCGTGCCGACGCTGAGCGTTGAAACCGCGCTGGTGAGCGTAACGTTGTTGGTTGTAGTGCCGCTGCCTACCGTCAGCGGCGGCGGCCCGCCGTTGCCGTTGGCATTGGCGATGTCGCTGGCCTCGATCAAGCCGTTGTTGTTCTGGTCGATGATGGCGAAGGCCTGGTAATTGCCGGCCGGAACGCCCGAATAGCTGTACGACACCGGACTTGTGTACGGGGTATTGATCACCTGGCCGTAGATCGTGGAGCCGTTGAAGACACCCACGTAAAGGGGTCCCGTGGCGGTTCCGGGGAACGTCACCGTTCCGGAAACCGTATTCGCTCCGACTCCGACCGCACTGATCACCGCGGAAACGGTGGGAGATGCCGCGCTCTTGGTGGCGCCGACGAGCGAGTACATTTTGAAGAAATAGGTTCCGGGCGCGAGGCTGTGGAATATGTAGTTCCGATCGGAGGTGCCGTGCGCCGCAAACGTTACGAACGTGTTGTTCGTAAAGCTGGAGTTTGTGTCGTAATAGATCTCGTAGGACGTGGCGATCTCCCGGCCATTGTTATCCTGGAGAGCGCTGCTGCCGTTGCAACCGCTGCCGTTACTCTGGTTGTACATGAGCAGCGCGAATGTATTTCCAGGTGCAACCGTTACGCCGCATGGCGCCACGGGCACAGGAGTCGAGGGGTCGGTAAGCGTCACGTTGCCCAACCCGTTGGAGGATGTGATGGTAACGGTCGACGAACTGCCGAACGGGTTCGAGGCGTTTGGAATCCCGGTGTTCAGCGTATCCACTTCCGCCACCACAAAATAGCTTCCGGGCTGCAGGCCCCTGACGGTGTACGGTGTGCCGCCCGAGGAAGGCGCGGAAGCCAGGCTCGTTCCCGCCACCTCGCAACCTCCGCCGCAATTCGTGGTCTGGAAAACGCGGATGTAGGTTCGTCCGGTCTTTGACCCTGCATAGGTCAGCGTCCCCGTGATGTCAAACGAACTCACTGTGGACGTTTCCGTGAAGTTCTGGGTGGTCGTGCTGGTTGCGGTGACCACTGCCGGGGCTACCGGGCTGAACGTGTAGCCGGCCAGAGATGGAGTGACGGTGTAGGTCCCACCAGCAAGGCCGGTGAAGCTGTAATTTCCGCTGCCATCGGTAGCCGTGTTGGGCTTGCTGGTGGGCCCGCCGGAAAGAGCAACGGCCACGCCAGAGATCGTGGGTCCGGAAACGGTTCCGGAAATTGTGCAGTTTGTGGAGCAACCCGCGGTGACGTTGAATGCGCTGCTAATGGCAGACGTGAGTCCCGATGCTCCGGCACTCAGCGTGTAACCCGTCCCAATATTGTTGATGTTCAGTGTCGAGAACGTTGCCACACCGGCAACGGCGTTCACGACCGCGGTCCCGCTGAGTGTTCCGCTCGCTGGATTCGTGCCGATAGCGATGGTGATCTGGTTCACTGCCGAGGTCACCACGTTGCTCTGCGCGTCTTCGACACTCACCGTGACCGAGGGAGTTATCGCGGTTGCGGACGGAACGTTGCTGGGCTGGACGGTGAAGGCCAGCTTCGTCGCCACGCCAGCGGTTACATTGAACGCGTTGCTGGTCGCTGAGGTGAGTGACGTTGCGCTCGCGCCCAGTGTGTAGCCCGCACCGGTTTTGTTGATGCTCAACGTCGAAAACGAAGCTACTCCGGCGACGGCATTGAGTTGTGCCGTCCCGCTCAGCGTTCCGCTCGACGGGTTCGTTCCGATGGCGATGGTGATCTGGTTCGTGGCCGAGGTCACCAGGTTGCCGAGTGAATCTTGAATACTAACTTGGACTGCGGGCGTAATCGAGCTTCCGGCAGCGACCGCGGTAGGTTGCACGGAGAACGCCAGCTTCGCCGCGGCCCCCGCCGTTACGTTAAATGTGCTGCTGGTCGCACCGGTCAGACCGGATGCGCTGGCTCCCAGCGTGTAGCCTGTCCCGGCATTGTTGATGTTCAGCGTCGAGAACGTCGCGACACCGCTGACCGCGTTGACCACAGCCGTACCCGATAGCGACCCGCTCGAGGGGTTCGTGCCGATGGCGATGGTGATCTGGTTGTTCGCCGAGGCTACCTGGTTGCCGTTGGAGTCTTCGACCGTCACTTGAATCGCAGGCGCGATCGCGCTGCCAGCCACCACGTTGCCCGGCTGAACCGTGAACGCCAGCTTCGCCGGCGGTCCGATGAAAACGAGGATGTTAAATGCCGTGCTGTTCGCGCTGGTCAGGCCGGACGCACTCGCCGTGAGAGTGTAGCCGTTGCCGGTGTTGTTGATATTCAATGTCGAGAACGTGGCCACGCCGTTGACGGCGCTGACCGACACAGTGCCGGAAAGCGTTCCGGCAGAGGGGTTGGTTCCGATGGCTACGGTGATCAGATTCGTGGCCGACGGCACCACGTTGCTGAATTGGTCTTCGACGCTCACCGTCACCGACGGCGCGATCGAAGTGGCCGAGACCGTGTTCACCGGCTCCGCGGTAAACACCAGCTTGGAGGCGGCTGCGGGCGTCACGTTGAACGCGCTGCTCGTCGCGCTGGTCAGTCCCGCTGCAGCGGCGCCGAGCGTGTATCCCGTACCGCTCTTGTTGATGCTCAACGTGGAGAACGACGCGATGCCGGCGACGGCATTCAGTTGCGCGGTCCCGCTCAGCGTTCCGCTCGAGGGGTTCGTTCCGATGGTGACTGTGATCTGGTTGGTGGCCGTGATGACCAGGTTGCCAAGAGCGTCTTGAATGTTGACCTGCACCGCCGGGGCGATCGAGTTCCCGGCAACGACTGCCGTGGGTTGGCCGACAAAGACGAGTTTCGCCGCGGTTCCCGCCGCGATGTTAAATGTCGTGCTGGTCGCGCCGGTCAGGCCGGACGCGCTGGCTCCCAGGGAATAGCCGATACCGGCGCTGTTAATACTAAGCGTGGAAAAGGTCGCCACACCGGCAACGGCATTCGCCTGGGCCGTGCCACTTAAGGTGCCGCTCGAGGGATTCGTTGCGATGGCGATGGTGATCTGGTTCACGGCGGTGGTAACCACGTTGTTCTGGCTGTCCTCAACCGTAACCTGGATCGCCGGGCTGATGGCCGCTCCGGCGGTAGCGTTAGCCGGCTGCACGGAGAACACAAGTTTCGTGGCTACCCCGGCGGTGACATTAAATGGGCTGCTCGTAGCGCCGGTGAGTCCGCCTGCGCTGGCTGCCAGCGTGTAGCCGTTCCCAACCTTGTTGATGCTCAGCGTCGAGAAGCTGGCGACTCCGGCAACAGCGTTCACCTGCGCCGTACCGCTCAGCGTGCCGCTGGAGGGATTGGTTCCAATCGCTATCGTGATCTGGTTGGCGGCTGTCGGAACGACGTTGCCTGCCGCGTCTTCGACGCTCACTACGACGGCCGGAGCGATCGAACTTCCCGCGGCTACATTGACGGGCGGCACGGTGAATGCGAGCTTCGCGGCAGCGCCAACCAGAATGTTGAACGCGCTGCTGGTGGCGCCGGTAAGTCCCGCCGCGCTTGCTGCCAGCGTGTAACCGGTTCCTGCCTTGTTGATGTTCAGGGTCGAGAAGGTGGCGACACCGGCGACAGCACTCACCTGCGCGGTCCCGCTCAGCGTTCCGCTCGACGGGTTCGTTCCGACGGCGATGGTGATCTGGTTCGTGGCCGTGGTAACCACGTTACTTTGGCTGTCTTCGATCTTCACCAGGACCGGGCCGATGGCGACTCCCGCAGTGGTATTTACGGGTTGGGTGGTGATCACCAGTTTCGCGGCTGCGCCTGCGGCCACGTTGAACGGATTGCTCGTGACGTTGAATCCGGCTCCGCTGGCCGCCAGCGTATAGCCTGTCCCTACTTTGTCGAGGCTCAGGTTCGAAAACGTCGCTACGCCGGCGACGGCATTGGCCTGCGCCGTCCCACCAAGCACGCCGCTCGATGGATTGGTCCCGATGGCGATCGTAATCTGATTTGTGGCGCTGGCGACCACATTGTTATTTGCGTCCTCAATGCTAACGGTCACGGCCGGAGCGATGGCGCTCCCGGCGGCCACATTGACAGGCTGCACGGAGAAGGCCAGCTTCGCTGGAGGCCCGACTACGTTGAACGGCGTGGTGGTGGCACCGCTGAGGCCCGACGCGCTCGCCGCCAGGGTGTAGCCTGTGCCCGCGTTGTTGATGCTCAGATTGGGGAATGTCGCAACGCCGGCAACGGCGGTCGCCGTGGCCGTTCCGGATAGCGTTCCACTCGAGGGGTTCGCCCCGATGGCAATCGTGACCTGGTTCGTCGCGGTGGTCACCACGTGGCCCGACGCGTCTTCGATGTTCACCGTCACCGTGATCGAACTGCCAGCCGAGACACCCGCAGGCTGCGCCGCGAACGCCAATTTCGCCGGAGGGCCGATGGTCACGGAATTCCCAGAGCCGGCGCAACCCGAGATGAACACGGGTGCGGCAAGCATCAAGAGTGTAAGAATCCGGCCAAGCACACTACCACGGCTGAATCGAAAGTCGCTGAGCATCGCAGCTTTCCTTTTCGGGCGAGAGGGGCGTCAGGATAGACGTAAAAAAATCAGCTGAACCCGGGCCCACGCATTAGAGTGTCTGACTTCTGTGGAACGATTGCCGATCCCAATGAACGTGGCCAATTCTACGTTGACGCAAAATACACACAAGTACGCCTTTCGACAAATGAAGCATTTTGTGTCTTACTGGTTACAGAAGAGTATCGTAAGAGTAATGGACCTGGGATTGATCCCGCCGAATTTCAGTCCCGTAGCAGCAAGAAAGTTAAAATGCTTGATTGTTGGAAGGCGGGCATTTGGCGGAGGACGTGGCGGTGGTTTGGGAAGCAGAGTCCAGTGCGCCAGCACCGCCCGACTCACGATATCCCGAGAGCGTCGTTTGGGCTCAGACCGGCGGAGTGCCGGGGCGAACTGATTCGCGTGCGTCTGAATAATTCAGGAGTAGCACTTCAGGGCAAGTGTGTCGGGGCCGAATTCTTGTATCATCGTGAGCCAGAGAGTTTGTGCGGTTTTTGCTCGAGATGAAGTACTCAGTTGGCAGGAAAAAAAGCGGGTCATTTTCCGCAAGCGGTAACAGGGGTATAAACTCTCTCACTCGCCGTGGTACAAAAACTCCATCAGGTCAGACGCGGCAGCCGAATAAATTCCTTTCGCATGTCACACTACGTCATACCCTCAATTCATCGGGAATGTCAAAACTTGGTAGTCCGCTCGCTTGATATAATGCAGAGCTTTAAGTGCCCGACAGATTTCAGCGACTTTTGACAGAACGGAACTATAGTAATCCAGGAGCGGAACGAATGTTTCGAATCAGGATCACGGTACTTGTCGGGATTTTACTGTTGTTTCTGACTGGACGCGCGTCTCCGCAATCCTTTCAGATAATGGAGACCTCCATCGGCGATATCCACCATGCGATCCGAACAGGAACTTTGACCTGTCATGCACTGGTGGAGCAATACTTGAGCAGGATTCGAGAATTCGACCAGCAGGGACCGCAGATCAACTCGATGCTGTATGTTAATCCACAGGCGTTGCAGCAAGCCGATGCCATGGATCTGGAGTTCAAACGCACTGGGAAATTGAAACCACTCGGATGCATACCCATTGTTCTGAAGGATAATTTTGATACCAAGGATATGCCTACTACGGCCGGGTCTCTAGCCCTGAAAGGTGCGCAACCCGACAGAGATGCTTTTGCGGTCAAACGCCTGCGCGACAGCGGCGCACTCATTCTTGGAAAAACGAACCTGCAGGAATTCGCAAGCGGCGGAATTTCGGTAAGTTCTTTGGGTGGGCAGGTTAAAAATCCGTACGACCTCAGTAGAACTCCGGGCGGTTCTTCCGGCGGGACAGGTGCGGCGGTGGCGTCTAACTTCGCCACGGTGGGCACCGGTTCAGATACGGGTGGTTCGATCCGCTCTCCTGCTTCCGCAAACGATTTGGTTGGATTGCGGCCGACCAGAGGATTGATCAGTCGTGACGGCATCGTGCCGGTCTCATTTACTCAGGATACGATCGGCCCGCTCGCTCGTAATGTCACCGACGCGGCGCGGATGCTCGACGTCATGGCCGGATACGATCCGAATGACCCGGTGACTTCGTTGAGTGTGAGCAACATACCGAAGACCTATACCGCCTATCTCAGAAATGGATTGAAGGGCGCCCGTCTCGGAGTGGTTACAAACCTGTTTGGCAAAGGTCCGGAATATGCCGAAGTCAACAAAGTGATGGCCAAGGCAATCGATGTGCTAAGGCAACAGGGAGCGGTAATTGTCGAGGTGGAAGATGATTTACTGGATACAGACCGCGTAACGTCGAACTTTCGCCTCAACGACTTCGAGTTTAAGGCAACTCTTAATCACTATCTGAAAGAGCAAGGCTCTCACGTTCCGATGCATTCGCTCGCCGAGATTATTGCGTCCGGTCAATACAACAAGCCTACGCTCGAAAAGTTCTTGTCAACGGCAGAAAGCTACGAAGATGGCCCCAATACTCCGGAATACAAGGATCGCCGGATTAAAATGGAAGAATTGGCAATTGAAGTAGAGAACCTAATGGCAAAAAATCGGCTCGATGCACTCGTCTATCCGCATCAAAAATGCCTGGTCCTCCCGATCGGGGCAACTTTTCAAAAAGACCGCAATGGAAATATTGCTCCGACGGGGGGATTCCCGGCCATCGACGTTCCTGCGGGGTTTTCCGCGCCGACCGCCGATGCACCGATCGGTGTGCCGGTGGGCATGGAAATTCTTGCGCGCCCTTGGCAAGAGCCCGAATTGCTGATGCTTGCTTACGGCTTCGAGCAAGCTAATCACACACGCAAACCGCCGCAGTCAGTGCCAGCTGTCCAAACTAAAAGTAATTAGGGTTTGGATGTTTCTCTTACAATCGCTGTATGCCCCGGATATCAGAAATCCACCAAGCTCCTCGCGAAGTTGGGAGGCAGGGGCGCACATTAATGCGGTCGCCGGAGAGGGTTCGTGACCGGCGAGCATTAGGTTTGAATTTGGAACGGTTCCGCACCGACGCCCGCAGTCTAAATCGTAGCGGCTCAACTAGTCTTCTCGGAATTCGTGTCTTGATCTGCGCTGACCGCAGGGCGACCAACCTGTGGCCGAGCGCCGAATCTGGTCTGTGGGGAGAAACTCTACTGGCCGTTCTTCGATAATGATGTGCGCCTAGCCCAGCCACTGACAATCCGAATCTCGATCGGTC
Source organism: uncultured Acidobacteriota bacterium (assembly GCA_963774805.1). Taxonomy (GTDB): domain Bacteria; phylum Acidobacteriota; class Terriglobia; order Acidiferrales; family UBA7541; genus Palsa-360. The sequence goes on along the minus strand of CAVZGK010000008.1, from coordinate 129,300 downwards.
ACCAGAGAAAACGGCGCCAATTCCTCAGTTCTCCGTCTCTCCTTCGCTTCTCTGGTCCATCTCTGTTGCCGGGGAATCGCTATTTTAGGCCGACAAATGCGATATTTCGAGCTTTGTTCCAGTACTATATTGACATATGACGACTGAATGGCGGAGAGGCGGGGATTCGAACCCCGGTCACCCTTTTGGGGTGAAACTGATTAGCAGTCAGCCCTGTTCGGCCACTCCAGCACCTCTCCGCGGAAACAGGGTACGGATTGCAGTCGGAAGACTGCGATTGCTGAATCAAAGTATAGCATTGAGCCTCGGCGGAGCCTACGGCTACCGCGCCGGGAGGTTCGAGGTTTCTTTGGGTTCATCATCAGAAATCAGTATTGTGGCTTAGTGCCGAGGCTCAGTATCGCCGATTAGTATCGGGGATCTACATGTTGACGCGAAAAGAACTGCTGCGGAAACGGCGCGGATCAAAGTACTCTAACGCTTCGGCGCCATTGCGGTCTGAACGCCGAATTCCGCGGCGCTGGGCCATGATTCGCATTCGGGCGGATGAGCATTAAGGAGACTTCATGTACGTAGTTACCGCTGCGACCGGGCACACAGGCAGCGTCGTCGCGCAAAAATTGCTGGCTGCCGGGGCCCAGGTGCGCGTCCTGGGCCGGGACGCCTCACGGCTGGCGCAATTCGCCGGACAAACCTCAGGGAACCGAGCGGAAGTCGTAACCGTGGATATGACGGACGCAGTCGCTCTGGAAACGGCGCTTTCCGGCGCGCGCGCGGTATACGCGGTTATGCCGCCTAACCTGGCCGCTCCGGACGTTCGCGCCTATCAGGAAAGCGTGACCGATTCGCTGGCCGCGGCCATACGGAAGAATGGAGTACCTTACGCAGTTGCCCTGAGCAGCACCGGGGCGGATCTGGAGAAAGGTACCGGGCCAGTGCTCGGCCTGCACAGCCTGGAGAAAAAGCTTGGCGCGATCGACGGTCTCAACTTGCTCTCCTTGCGATGCGGGCATTTCATGGAAAATTTGCTCACGCAGATCGGCGTGATTCATTCCATGGGCTTCATGGCCGGCGCCGTCCATGCCGACGTGCCCCTGGCGATGATCGCCACTGCGGATATTGGGGCGGTCGCCGCGGAAACTCTCGAAAAACTGGATTTCACCGGGAAGCAAACGCGCGAATTGCTGGGCCCGCGGCACGTTACGAACGCGGAAGCGGCGCAGATTATCGGCAAGGCCATCGGCAAGCCAAATCTTTCCTACAAACACTTTCCAGCGATGATTCTGAAACCGGCTATGAAGCAAATCGGGCTCTCGGCCAGCATGGCTGACCTGGTGCTGGAAATGTCGGAATCGCTCAATAGCGGGCTTATGAAATCGAAGGAACCGCGCTCGGAGCGCAACACGACGCCAACCACGCTGGAGAGCTTTGCTGCGGACGTGTTTGCCCCTGCCTACCGCGCGAATGCCGCGAAAGCGTAAATTCGGAAAAAAATGAAAAGGCTGCGGGAGGGATTTTGCGGCACGGCTTCAGCCTGGGGGCCTTAAGGAACTAAACCCCGCAAGCTGAAGCCTGCGCCACGGATACTTGCCGTTCCTGACGCGACGCTGGGAAGTGTCTGGTGGTGCTGGCTTACTTGGCGGCCGCGGCGACTTTGGCGGCGGCGGTTGCGCCCGCCTTCTTGCTGCGGCGCCGGGGCTTCGTGGGTCGTTCGGGAGCTTCGCCGACCAGTTCCATGGACATCAGGCTGGTGACGAACTTCTTCAGGCCAACGCTGTCGAAATCGATGGTGGTGCGTTCGACGTCGGATTCAGCCACGATCCCGAATCCATACTGCTCGTGCTTGATGCACTGCCCTTCGGAGAGAACCTGCACAACTGCCTCCTTGTTTGCTTCTGGCGACTGCGGAGCAACTTCCTGCGAGGGAGCGAGTCCGCTCCGGCGCTAAGCCCGGGACGGACCCACGTTTGTCAGACTAGAGGCCGGTAACGTTCTCCGCCTGCAGGCCCTTGGGGCCCTTGCGGACCTCGAATTCAACCGCTTGCCCTTCGTTGAGCGATTTGTATCCGTCCATCATGATTGCTGAAAAATGGACGAAAACATCCTCGCCGGACTGGCGCTGGATGAATCCGTAGCCTTTGCTGGCGTTGAACCACTTCACTGTTCCTTGTTCTTTCACTGCTACTACCTCGCTTTAAGCTATTTGTGCTTCTCGTACCGACCGGCGCACCTCGCAGGGCGGGGCGCGGGGCCTCGACTGCCTCTAGCCCGTACAAACAAACGGCTGCAAGGTTGAGACTTGCAGCCCCGTTGAACGAGTCAAAAGGAATCACAAGAGCAACAAACGCAACCCCATTTTACCAAAAATCAGCATTCATTGTCTAGATGGATCGCATCCAGAAAATGCATGCCGTTGTTCGACCTCGAATGCCATATTAAGCTGCTATGTTTTCAGTATTTTACAGGCATGTTACAGGATCTTTACATATGCGCCCAAGCCGCGTGATATATGCTCCTATTGGTTCGCTCTCGCAGGCAAACTTGCTGGCGTCTCTCGCGGAATCAGGCAATTGGGGTACTCTTCTTCTGAGACGCCGCCGACCTGGGAGAGCAGAACCGCAGCCATGCCTCGCCAGTCCCTGATCGAATACCTGCGCGAATACCCGAAGCATGGCCGCGAGCATCGGCATTTGTGCAGCGCTCCGGCTACCGGACGGCGCGCTGGTCCTACCGGATGTCGCGGGCGTGGCGGCGCAATTCGCCCGGGAGTTTGAAGCGGCTGGGAATTGCGCCGGGCGACCGGGTACTGCTTTGGGGACGCAACTCCGCCGAATGGGTGGCCGCATTTTTCGGCTGCATCCTGCGCGGCGCGGTCGCCGTGCCGATGGATCAGGGAGCCACGGCAGATTTCGCGGGCCGCGTGGCGCAGCAGGTGGACGCCAAGCTGCTGCTCGCTGGACCGGGAAATCGTCCGACTGGCGGAGCCGCGGCCCGTGATCCTGCTCGATTCGCTGCGGGAAGCCGTCGCCCAGCATTCGCCGCGAACCTTACGCTTCTCCTCCGCTCGATCGCAAGTCCATCGCGCAGATCATTTTTACCTCCGGAACGACCGCGCGATCCCAAGGGCGTGGTGATCTCCCACGGCAACATTCTGGCCAACCTCGAACCGCTCGAAGCGGCCATGCAGCCGTACCTGAAGTGGGAACGCTTCGTCCATCCGCTGCGCTTTCTCGATCTGGTTCCCTTGAGCCACGTCTTCGGGCAATTCATGGGCGTGTGGATCCCGCCGCTGCTGGGCGGCAGCGTGCTTTTTCAGGATTCGCTCAACCCTTCGGAAATTATTTCCACGATCCGGCGGGAGCGCGTCTCGGTGCTGATCGCCGTGCCGCGCGTGCTGGAAGCGCTGCAGGGCAAGATCGAGCGCGACCTGGAGGCGGACGGCGCGCTCGAATCATTTCGCCGCGAATTTTGACGCTGCGAAGAACGAAAAATTTCTGCGCCGCATGTGGCGATTCCGGAAGATTCATCGCCGCTTTGGCTGGAAATTCTGGGCGGTGATTTCCGGCGGCGCGACGCTCGATCCCGAAGCCGAGCAGTTCTGGGGCCGCATCGGATTTGCCGCGATTCAGGGCTACGGGCTGACGGAAACGACTTCGCTGGTCAGCGTGAATCATCCGTTTCGGATCGGGCGCGGCTCGATCGGCAAAGTGCTGCACGGCCGCGAAGTGAAACTGGACGCAGACCGGCGAAATTCTGGTGCGCGGAGAAAACATCGCCGCGGGATACTGGCAGGGCCGGCGAAGCTCCTGCGGACTCCGCGGCAAAGCGTGGCGAAGATGCAGGATGGTTTCGCACCGGCGATCTGGGAGCGCTCGACGCCGAAGGGAATCTGTATTTCAAGGGCCGCAAGAAAAATGTAATCGTCACGGCCGCGGGAATGAACGTCTATCCCGGAAGACCTGGAAGCATCTGTTGCGCCGCGAACCGGAAGTGAAGGACTGCGTGGTGGTGGGACTCGAGCGCGGAGGAAACGCCGAACCTTGCGCCGTGTTGTTGTTGCGCGACGAGAACGAGGTGAAAGCAGCCGCGCCATGCCGCCGGGATTGTCGCTCGCGTGAACGAGTCCCTCGCGGAATATCAGCGAATGCGTTCGTGGTTCCTGTGGCCGGAGGCGGATTTTCCGCGCACTGCCACCGGCAAACCGAAGCTCGCGGAAATTCGCGCGGCCGTCGAAGCGCAATGGGGCAACCGGAAACGGCGCGGCGATCTGGCCGGCCACGACCGGCGGAGTCGCGGAAATCATCGCGCAGGATGCAAGGCGGCGACGAGCGAAGTCGGGTCCGAACGCAAATCTGGAGAGCGATCTGCACCTGAGTTCGCTCGATCGCGTCGAATTGCTGGGCGCGCTCGAAGACCGCTATCAAGTGGACCTGAACGAAACGCAATTCGCCGCGGCGCGAACGGTCGGCGAACTCGAAGCGCTGGTGCGGGCGATCGTCCTCCGCGCGCACTGAATTTGTATTTCCGCGCTGGGCGCAGCGCTGGCCGGTTACGTGGATTCGCACATTCTTCTATTACCTGCTGACCTGGCCCGCGACGCACCTGATGGCTCATCCGCGCGTTTTCGGCCGCGAAAATCTGCGCGGCGTGAAGGGCCCGGTGCTGGTCGATCTCCAATCACGTGATCTATCTGGACGTGGGATTTGTGCTGGCGGCGCTGCCGATGCGATTGCGGCATCGCCTGGCGGTCGCCATGGGCGGCGAACGCCTGGCCGAGATGCGCCAGCCGCCGCGCGAAATTGGTTTTTTCCGCGCCGCTGGCTGCAGCGCATGAATTATTTTCTGGTCGTCGTCGCTGTTCAACGTCTTTCCGTTGCCCAAGAAATCCGGCTTTCGCGAAAGTTTCCGTTTTGCCGGGGATCTGGCCGACCGCGGCTGGAGCGTGCTCGTATTTCCCGAAGGCGACCTGACGCCGGACGGAAAATTGCAGCCGTTTCGCGCCGGCATCGGCCTGCTGGCGAGCAACTCTGAGAACTTCCCGTCGTGCCGATGCGCATCGACGGCGCGTACGAAATTCGCGAGGCGCGCAGCAGCTTCAATCGTCCCGGCCGCATTCGCGTGCACATCGGCAAGCCCGTGGAATTTCCAGCGGGGACGGACCCGCGAGAAATCGCGCGAAACACTCGCACGGCGCGTTGCGGAACTAGGCACGGCGAGTGGAGGAAAAGGAAATCGCGAAGGGGCAGGCGGCGGGGGAATAGTGAAGGGTTTCGGTGGAACAGACTTCAGCCTGTGGGTTTCCAGAAGTGCCGGCAAGACTGTCACGTTCGGGCAAATAATTTCTGCAATAAATGTCGGTACCGGCTGCCTGACAGAACCCGCATCAGACTGAAGTCTGTGCTACTCAAGTCCTACTGCGACGCTTCGGCGTTCGCGCGAATCTGCTGCCAGCGCTTGGGGCGCTTCTTGGTGTCCAGGATTCTTTTGCGCAGGCGAATCGATTTGGGCGTGACTTCGACCAACTCGTCGTCGGCGATGAATTCGATGGCTTGTTCGAGGCTCAACTGGCGGTGCGGAATCAGGCGGATGGCTTCGTCCGCGCTGGACGCGCGCATGTTGGTCTGCTTTTTTTCCTTGGTGACGTTGACGTCCATGTCGGCGTCGCGCGCGTTTTCGCCGACGATCATGCCTTCGTAGACTTCCTCGCCGGGGCCGACGAACAATTCGCCGCGCTCCTGCAGATTCCACAGCGCGAAGGCCGTGGTGACGCCGGCGCGATCGGCCACCAGCGCGCCCGTGGGACGCGTGGCCATTTCGCCGCCGTATTCGGTCCAGCCTTCAAATAACGTGTGAAGCTGCGCGGTGCCGCGCGTGTCGGTCAGCAACTGGCCGCGCAGGCCGATCAGCCCGCGCGACGGAATGGTGAACTCCATGCGCACCCAGCCCGAGCCGTGATTCACCATCTTGCCGAGCTCGCCGCGGCGGCGTCCGAGCGATTCCATGACCACGCCGACAAATGATTCCGGGCAATCGACCACCAGGCGTTCGAGCGGCTCGAGTTTCTTGCCGTCTTCCTCGCGCACCACGATTTCCGGCTTGCCGACCATCAATTCGTAGCCTTCGCGGCGCATCGTTTCGATCAGGATGGCCAGTTGCAATTCGCCGCGCGCAAGCACGCGAAACACGTCCGTGGTTTCGGAATCGGTGATGCGCAGCGAAACGTTGGTGAGCAATTCCTTCTTCAGGCGCGCGCGCAGATCGCGCGAAGTGACCCACTGGCCTTCGCGTCCGGAAAGCGGGCCGGTATTCACGGTGAAATTCATGGCCAGAGTCGGCTCGTCGATGACCAGCGGTTCGAGCGGCGCGGGATTTTCAACGTTCGTCAGGCTCTCGCCGATCTGAATTCCCTCGACGCCGGCGATGGCGACCAGATCGCCGCAGGGAACTTCTTCGGCTTCGTCGCGTTCGAGTCCGCGAAAGGTGTAGAGCTTGGTGATGCGCGTGGGGACGAGTCTGCCGTCACGCTTGGCGATGCCCACATCGGCGCCGCGGCGCAGCGTGCCGTTGAACACGCGGCCGATGGCGATGCGGCCGAGAAAATCGCTGTAGTCCAGATTCATGACCTGCGCCTGCAGCACGCCGTTCGGATCGCCCTTGGGTTCGGGAATCGCGGAGACGATGGTTTCAAACAGCGGCTGGAGATTGGTCGATCCGTCGTCCGAGCTTGCGATGCGCGACGCCGGTCTTGGCGTTGGTATAGAGCACCGGGAAATCGAGCTGGTCTTCGGTGGCTTCGAGATCGATGAACAGGTCGTAGATTTCGTCGAGCACGGCGGCAGGGCGCGCGTCGGGGCGGTCGATCTTGTTCAGCACGATGATGGGCAGAAGCTTGGCGTGCAGCGCCTTCTGCAGCACGTAGCGCGTCTGCGGCAGCGGGCCTTCGCTGGCATCCACCAGAAGGAGCACGCCGTCCACCATTTTCAGCGCGCGCTCGACTTCGCCGCCGAAATCGCTGTGGCCGGGCGTGTCCACGATATTGATTTTGCGTGTCGTGATAGAAGAGCGCGGTGTTTTTGGCCAGAATCGTGATTCCGCGCTCGCGTTCCAGGTCGTTCGAGTCCATCACGCGCTTCATCGACCACCTGATTGTCGCGGAAAACGCCGCTCTGATGGAGCATGGCGTCCACCAGCGTGGTTTTGCCGTGGTCCACGTGGGCGATGATGGCGATATTGCGAATCTGTGGCATGGAATCCCTGTCCTATCTTGTTTCCTGCATTTCCGAGTTGTCGTTTCGATGCACGGGTACGGGCGCGTGGTTCGATGAAATGCCCGCTGGAATAACCGCTGAAAACAAAAAGAGCTGCAAGTGCGAACTTGCAGCCTCTACGTTCGTTTCCAAGAGGAATTACAAGTGCCTTCGACCCGCTAAGAATAGCACACCTGAGTGCCCGGAGTCACCGCCGAAGGACCCCGCCCAGGACTCCCGCCAGGACTCCAAATTGATACACCAGGGCGGCGCGATCTGCCCTGGTGAGCGCACAAACGTAAAACACGGCCACCTTGTGCCGACAGCCCACTTGCGACCATGGGAAGCGCGCCGGAGCGGTCGATCCACGAAAATCGCAAAGTTGTAGCCGGCTCCGTCCGCACTAAACTCCCGGTCACTCCTGCTTAATGCCAACCGGCGCAGATTTTTCGCTTCGCCCGGAACCACACGCTCTGGAACTCCACCCCGCGCTCGAGCATCGCATCGGCAGCCACTTCGAGTAAAATTGCCCTGAACATGAAACATTACGCAAAGTTCCACACGCCGAAGATGGCGGCGCTGGCGGCCTTGTTTCTCGCGCTAGCCTGGGCAACGCCCGCGCAGACCGATTGGTCCGCGCCGGATGCCGCCGCGATCGCCAGATTCCACGAGGAAGGCTCGCAACACTCCCAGGTCATGGAAGTGATGGAGATATCTCACCGACGTGTACGGCCCGCGGCTCACCAATTCGCTGAATATTCGCGAAGCGGCCGACTACGCGGTCAAGACGCTGGACTCCTGGGGCCTGGCGAACGTGCACGAAGAAACCTGGGGACCGTTTGGCCGGGGCTGGTCCAACGAACTTTTTGAAGCCAACGAAATCGCGCCGCGCCAATTTCCGCTGATCGCCTATCCCAAAGCCTGGACTCCCGGCACGAACGGACCGATCACGGCCGACGCGGTCTATCGCGAAGATCGAAAAGGAAGAGGATTTGCGTTTTATCGCGGAAGACTACGCGGACGATTCGTGATGACCTCGCCGATGCGCGTGGTCGAACCGCAGTTCGAGGCGCCGGCGCACCGCTTCACCGATGAGGAACTGGCGGAACTGGCGCAGCCTCGGCCGACGCAGCCTCCTCCGGACAAGGCCGCGCTCGACCGTGTGCGCAAGCAACAGGAATTCAACGAAAAGCTGCTGAAATTCCTGACCGACGAGGGCGCGCGGCGCTGGCTTGAGCCCGCCCCTCACGACGGCGGGACGATCACCGTGACTGAGCGGCGGACCGCGAGATCCGAAAGACCCGCCTCGTACTTCCGCGCATTGCCGTGGACGTCGAAGATTACGGGCGCATTTTCCGAGCGCTTGAGAAAAATATTCCGGTCACGCTGCAAATCAACATCGTCAACAAGTTCTACGATGAGAATCTGAACTCCTTCAACATCATTGCGGAAATTCCGGGCACCGACAAAGCGGACGAAGTGGTGATGCTCGGCGCGCACTTTGATTCCTGGGCCGGCGGCACGGGCGCGACCGACAACGCCGCCGGCTCCGCGGTGATGATGGAGGCGATGCGCATTCTGAGAACCTCGCAACGTAAAAATGCGCCGAACCGTGCGCCTCGCGCTGTGGACCGGCGAGGAAGAGGGCCTGCTCGGTTCGCGCGCCTACGTAAAGCAGCATTTCGCCGATCGGGAAACGATGGAGACGCAAGCCGGACCACGCGAAAATTTCGGCGTATTTCAACGTGGACAACGGCACCGGAAAAATTCGCGGAGTCTACCTGCAGGGCAATGAAGGCGTGCGTCCCGTTTTTGAAAAGTGGATGGAGCCGTTCAAGTCCGATGGCATGACCACGCTATCGGCTCGCGGAACCGACGGGACCGATCACGTATCGTTCGATGAAGTCGGCCTGCCCGGCTTCCAATTCATTCAGGACCCCATCGAATACGAAACGCGAACACACCACACCAACATGGATGTGTACGAACGCATTCAGGCAGCGGATATAAAGCAGATGGCGGTGATCGTGGCCAGCTATTCTACATGACGGCGAACGCGGACGAAGCCGCTCCCGCGAAAGCCAATGCCGAAGAAGTAGGTTTCGGTAGCACAGACTTTAGTCTGTGGATTTCCGTTTGGCCTTACGTGCAACATCCGTGTCGTGGGACGGTTTGTAGCAATACACGCAGTCTGGGATTCCGCGTGGAACCCCACAGACTGAAGTCTGTGCTACTGAGAGCTACTTGTTGTTCTTGCTCAGCCGGCGGTAATACTCCGCGACGGACTCTTCATAACCCTGCGGCACGTTCTTCGTGTCTCCGCTGCGCACCTGGCCGGCATCTTTGTCGTCGAGCTGGCGTCGCAACTGCAATTCCAGTTTGTCCACGTCGGCGAGCACCTGGGAATGCAGTTGCTCGACCAGCGCCGGATTTCCCGGGAAGCGGCTGGGATCGAGGCGCGCCATTTCCTGGATGAGATCCTGAACCTGTTTGCCGGTTTCCGGATCGTCGCGGACCGCCTGGCGCAGCTGATTCAGCTCGCGCAGCGTGTCGTCGTAGGCGCGCTGCGAAGGAATCGGGGAATTGTCCGGCTGGACCGGAGAGCCGCCGCGCGGCGTGTTGTTTCCGGTGTCCAGATTGCCGTACGTCGTGCCGTTCGCGCCACCGCCGTTGTATTGGTTGCCGTAGGTGCCGCCGTTATCACCGCCGCCGATTCTCGCGCCCGGACCGCCGCTCGGACTCCAGCCGCCCTGGCCGCGGCCATATTGTTGTCCGCCGTCCTGGCCCTGACCTTGCCTTGCCCGTTCCCTTGTCCTTGGCCTTGTCCACCCTGCTGCCCCTGGCCCTGCTGGCGTCCCTGGCCGTCGCGCGAAAGTCCGCCGAGCTGATTGCGCAGCCGCTCCACGCGATTCAAAGCGGTTTCAATTCCTTGCTGCGAATCATTTCCCGGCTGCGGCGCCTCGCCCATGGCCTGCTGCGCGTCATGCACGCCTTTTTCGAGGCGCTGCATTCCCGCCGCGATTTCCGGCTCCATGCCGTTTGCGTTGGGATCGATGCCGCGGCGCATCCAGTCCGCGCCGCGCTGGATGCGCGCGCGCAGATCGGACTGCTGCATGTCGCCAAGTGCTTCGCGCAACTTGGTGGAAGCAGCGCCCTGATTGTGCGTGGCCAGTTCGCGCGCCGTGTCCTGCAGATTCTTTTCCAGAGTGCCGAGATCGTTGGCCAGTCTCTCCCGGTCGTCGGCGAGCTTCTGGCGTTGCTGCGCTCCGGTGTGCGATCCCATGCCGAAGGCCTGCTGGATTCGGCCGGTCTGGTCGCTTTCTTCCTGCTTCAGGCGGCTGGCTTCCTCTGCCAGCGAATCGACTTTGGTCGCCGACTGCTGCTGGCGCATGCTGCCGAGCAGGTCGGTGGCTTCCTTCAGGCGATCGGCGGCGCGGCGCGCTTCGGCCTCGCTCTGCTGCGGAGTGGTGGCGCGGCGCATGTCATCGGTTGCCTGGCGCAAGCCGGTCGAGAGACTGCTGCACGCGCGGATCGACCGATTTTCCCGCCCGCCGGACTGGCCGCTGAGGACCGGACTGTCCGGAAGCGCTCCCGATTGCCCCGATGAGCCGGATTGATCCCGACGACCTGACGAGGAATTGCCCTGCGAGCCCCTCTGCTGCGAACCGGATTGCGATCCGGACCTCCGTTCTGGCCGTTGTTGCGCGCCATCTGCTCCATCTGGCGCTGCAACTCCTCCGCCTGGCGGCGAAGCATTTCCTGCTGCCAGCGCTGCTCGGAACTTTGCTGGCTGTTGCGCTGCTGCTGGGCCAGTTCTTCCTGGCGCGCGCAAGTTCGTCGAGTTTTTGCAGCGCTTCGTCGATTTCCTTTTGCTGCTGGCTGGCCGGACCTCGCCGGCGGTTTGCGCGGTTTCGTACTGATTCTTTTCGGTGTCGAGCTCCAGATCGAACAGGCTGGCGAGGTCGCGCCCTGCGCCGCCGCCCGCCCCGCCTCCGCCGCCCTGCGCTGCCGAACGCCACTTGAATCTGGCGGAACGTGGCCTCGGCGCGCAGCAGGTTCTGCAGCGCTTTCTGCTCGGCTGGGCATGGCATCCTTCCACTTCTGCTGCTGCAATTTGTCGCGCAGCCGGGCCCATCGCCTCCGCGGCCGCGTTCATGTCCTTTACGAAAGCTGTTGAATTCCTGATTCTGCCTGCGAAAGTTCGCGGCTCTGCATGCGGCCGGCGAGCGACCGCGCCTGATCGCCGAGCTTGGACTGCACGCCGGAAAGGAATTTCGCGGCATCGGCCGCTTCCTGCTCGTGTGGCCTTCTTGTCGCCCGGCTGCTTCCAGGTTTCGGCGATGATTTCTTTTTCGCGCTGGGAGATGTCGTTCTGACTCGCCCATGCCGCCGCCACCGCCTCCACCACCGCCGCCCGCGGCCTGCGATTGCGAGAATTCGCGCTCGAACGGATCGGCCTGAATGAAAGAAATATCGGTGCGCGATTCGGAGTGCGCGTCCTTTGGCCATCGCGTAGAGGCTGACGACGTCGCCGGGCACCAGCTTGAAGTCTTCCAGGGAAAGTGTGGTGGAACCATCGGCCTGCTTCACGCCTTTCTGCTTGAGCAAATCGACGGTCTGTTCGGGCCCGCCGTTCACCGAATAGTGCAGCGTCATTTCGGAGACGCCGAATTCGTCATCGGCTTTCACGGCGACGGTGACTTCTTCGATGGGGCTCGCGCGATAATCGTGGCCCGGGCCGCGCGATGAGCACGTTCGGCGGCTTCGCCTTGCGCGCCTCGATGAAGAAATCGTTGGAGAGGCGCACGGGCTGGCCCTGGTCGAGCGCGGCGACGTGATACACGCCGTCCTTCTCCATGTGCACCGTGCCCTTGTAGACATTGCCCTGCGCCGCCGGACAAGCTGAATCTGCTTGTCGTCATCGAGCACCAGCAGGCCGTCGCGCAGCGGCTTGTCGGTCTCGATTTCCAGGTCGGCGTCCGTGCCTTCCACGGCGCGCAGATCGCCGCCGTGTTCTTCGGTCACATGTTCTGCAATCTGGTCCAGGAAGGATAGCGGTACGTGACGCGCACGTTTTTCACGCTGGGCAAGATCGACCACGCGAATGTTGAAGTGCTTCGAATCCAGCGGCCCGGCTTCGACGTAATACTCGACGCTTTCCGGCAGTCCGCCGAAAACAAACTGGAAGCCGGAGCCTCCCGGCTGCGGCCGCATGGGCACCTGTTCCCATTTGGAGGCGCTCTGGTAGCGGGCGTACAGGCGGACATTCTGCGTTTGCAGGCCGATGAGCTGCGCGGTCACCATTAGATCGGAATTGCGCCGCACGGAAATATCGCCGGGAACGACTTGAATGTCGTAAAAGGGAGCCGTTCCGCTGTGCGGCGTCGCCGCCCACAGCAGAGCAGCTCCGTCGCCGAGAAATCCCGGTCCCGCAAGAATCAGCCACACCAGCACGCAGCAGCGACACCGCGCCCACGCCCAGAAATGTCGCCAGTTTCTTGTCGGGAACAAGCGACTTGGGTTCCGCCGCGCGCGCCACGTTCAGCGTGTCCAGCGCCAGCAGATCGAGAAACGGATCGCGCTTTCTCGGCATCGCGCTCGGCAAACGTCACCAGGCGCTGCTTGAATTCCGGGAACATTTCCTCGGCCTGGCGAGCCGCGCGGCGGCGATTCAAGCGCGATGAGCGGAAGCGCGATTCCAAAGGTGATGGCCAGCACCAGCGCAAAGAGCAGTAGCCACGCGCGCGCTGGTGATGCTCCACGTGAAAAAGCCAAGAGCATTGGTGATCAGGACGAGGACAACCGTGGCGGTCAGAGCCACCGAGGTGAGGATCGCGGCTCCGCGAAACATCGCGCCCAGGCGCAGGCGTCTCTCCAGTTGCTGGATATAGGAGTTGAGCTGGTCACGGAAGCTCATGAGTCCTCCTGCTGCTGGGCGCCTAGATATCGGTCCGCAAGCAGGGATTCGGCGATGGCCGCGGCGAATACTAGTAGCATAATATACCACCACAAACGGTAGGGCTGCTTCTGTTCCTCGCTCGCACCGCCTGCCGCGGCCTGCGTCGCGTGGCTTGCCCGAATTTCCCACGCCATAACGCCAGCGTCGTCCGGAATCACTTCCAGATTGGATTCGCGGCGGTCGGGATTGACGCCGATCACGTCCTGGCGGCCATTGGCCAGTTGGAGTTCGTAAAAGCCAGCGCTCGCGAGCTGAAACGTTTGCGCGGAGGTGGATTCCTTCAGCGAGAGCGGGCGCTGCGCCCTTCGGGATCGATCACCTCGACGCCCACGGATTGTTCCTTCGAGCTGCGCAGTTCGAGAAACGAATCGACCACGCGCGCACCGCTGCGCCGCTCGATGCCGGAAAGATAGAGCGCGGTCTGCTCGACAAACGGCACGAAGACCGGGTGCAGCGGGAAATCGTTGGTGAGATTGTCGAGGCCCGAGGCGAAAAGCAGAACGCTGCCCTCGCCGATTTTCTTTTCCAGCAGCAGCGGCGTTCCGTCGGTGAGGTGCGCGATCACGCGAGCGTCGCCCGGATCCACTTTCACCGCAAAATAAAATTTCACGCCGGACCAGCGGTCGGCCTTTTCCACCGAGGGGTGGGAGGGATCGGCGTCGGACACGTTCAGATAACGATCGCCGGTGCGGGAGTAGTCGTGCGAATCCAGAACGCTGCCGCCAAAAACCGGAACGCGCGTGCTGTGCGCTGCCGCGGTTCCCTCGGCGATCCACACGCTGCCGCCAGCCTGCACGTATCGCAGCAAGAGCGCTCTCGAACGGTGCCGGGCACCGAAATCAAATCCGAGAGCACGACGAACGCATATTTGGACAGCTGCTGGTTCGCTGCCTCGCCGGCGCTGACCGCATCCAGCGTGAACGCCGATTCCGCCGCCGAACCAAGCGCCGAGCGGAAATAGAGCGGCGAACGCGAGTCGCCGGCTCGGACACGAAAAGCGCGCGGCGCGGGTCGGAACGCTCCACGGCGAAAATGCTTGCGTCGTCGGCGGGAAACGTATCCGCCGAATCGATTCGCACTTCGCATTGTGTGAAACCGTACGGCACGTCGAGCGATCTGGAATTCGACGGTGGCGCGGCCGCCGGCAGGAACGCTCACTGTTTTCGTGGCGGCGGTCTTGCCGTTCACGACCAGCGAAACCGTGCGCGTCGGCCGCCGGAGTGCCGAATCCGGCGATGACGGCCTGCACGCGCGCCTTCTTCGGATCCCAGACCTGTCCCGGCGCGTTGACGCTCTCCACGGTCCAGTTCGGCACGGCTGGCCTTGGCCACCGGGTGCAGCACAAGCGTCACGTTCGCCAGGAAGCGCCAGCTCCGAAAAACTTCGCGGGCATCGCCGACTTTCTGCATGTCGCTGAAGAAGTGCAGCTCGATCGGCGTGTGCACGCTTGAGTCCGCGAGCGAACGCACGGCGCGGGCCAGTTCGCCGTAGCTGGCGCGCGAATCTCCCGGCTGGACGCTGTCGACGGCCGCGCGCAGCGCGCCCGCATCGAGCGTCGGCTGCGTCAGCACCTGCATCTGCGAACCGAGCGACATCACCTGCGCCTTGTCCGAGGGCCGGCGCGAAGAAAGCACGGACAGCGCCTCGCGCTTGGCATCGGCCAGGCGCGTTCCGGCGCGCATGCTGAACGAATTATCGATCACCAGCAGCTCGCAGCTTCTCGCTGTTCATGTTCGCCGCCGTGCGATTGATGAACGGATTTGCGAAAGCCAGAGCCAGCAGCACGAAAAGCAACGCGCGCAGCGACAGCAGCAGCAGATAACGCAGGCGGCGATGCTTGATCGAGCTTTGCGTGCGCTGCTCGAAAAACATCAGCGAGCTGAACGGACGCGGAGTGGTGGTGTGGCGCCGCAGCAAATGAACATAGAACGGAATGCCCAGCGCGGCGATGCCCGCCAGAAACCACGGAGCGAGAAGGCCCATCTAGTCCCTCCCCTGGCGGATGGTGAGATATTCGCGCAGCGCGTCATCGAGCGGCCGGTCGGTGACCAGCAGGTGATAATCCATGCCCGCGCCGCGCGTTTTGTCGCGCAGCGCCTCGATGTGCGCGTCAAATTTCTTGCGGTATTCGTCGCGCACATAGTCCGGCGTGACCTCGATGCGATCCTGCGTTTCCAAGATCGATCAGCGTCGAAGGCTCGCGGATTTCCGGCCGGATTTCCTTGGGATCGAGCACGTGAAAGAGCACCACTTCGTTGCCGTGGAAGCGCAGCGGCTCGACCGTTCGCACGATGTGCTCCGGCGAATCGTAAAAATCGGAAATGAAGACGACGATGCCGCGGCGGCGCAGGAATTGCTGAAAATGATTGAGCGGCTTGGCGAAATCGGTGCGCGCGTGCGGCTCGGCATGTTCGAGGCCGCTCAGCAGCCGGTGCAGCTGTCCCTGGCGCGTGGACGGACGGATGTAGGTGCGCACTTCATCGTCAAACACGATCAGCCCGCGGCGTCGCGCTGATTCTGGATCGCCAGATAAAAAAGCGATGCCGCGGTGAAGCGCGCGTAATCCATCTTGCTGACCGAGTGCGACGAAAACTTCATGGAGTTGCTGGCGTCGAGCAGCACCGTGAGGATGCTGTTGGTTTCGCCGCGATAGCGCTTCAGGTAGGCGCGCTCGGTGCGCGCGAAACACGTTCCAGTCCACGTGCCGCAGGTCGTCGCCCGGCGAGTAGGCGCGGTATTCGGCGAATTCCTGGCTGAAGCCGAAATCCGGCGAGCGGTGCAGGCCGTTGACGAAGCCGTCCACGACGGTCTTGGCCACCAGATCCAGACCGGAAATTCCGGCGAGCACCGCGGGATCGAGAAAACGTTGCAGCATGACTCATCCTTCTTTCAAAACGCCCTGCGGGCCGCATTGCGTAAGCGTTGTCATTCTGAGCGAAGCGAAGAATCCCTCTTCGATCGCCCTCGCGTCGCACATCAATCCTCGACCTCACTACCCCCGCAGAGAGATTCTTCGCTTCGCTCAGAATGACAGCCCTTTCGTAGCACAGTGAGTCTTCACACTGAGCCCTTTCGAAGTGCTCGCTGTGCGGTTTTGTGGACGTTACATCTTCAATTCCGCGCCCGTCCTATCGACAACAATCGCAATACCCCGCACAGCCAGGAGTGGATGTGCTACCTTCGCCGGCGGCGGCATGTGTTGCAGCAATTGCCGCAAAATTTCGTCCGAATCGATGCGGTCCGATTCGGCGTGAAAATTCAGCAGGATGCGGTGGCGCAGCACGGGTATTGCCAGCGCCAGAATGTCTTCGTACGCCACGTGGTAGCGGCGGTGCGTCAGCGCCCGCGCCTTCGCCGCCAGCACGATGAACTGCGCCGCGCGCACGCTGGCTCCGTAGTTCACATATTTCTTCACGAAGTCCGGCGCCGATCCGCTGTTATGCCGCGTGGCGCGCACCAGATTCACGACGTATTGCGCGAGCGAATCGCCGATCGGCACCATGCGCACCAGTTGCTGAAAATCGAGAATTTCCTCGGCGGACGTCACGGCTTCCACCTGCGCCACGCGCGTCGTGGTGGTCAAGTCCACGACTTTCACTTCGTCCGCCGCGCTCAAGTAATCGAGAATGGTGTTGAAGAGAAAACGGTCCAGCTGCGCCTCCGGCAGCGGATACGTGCCTTCCAGCTCGATCGGATTCTGCGTGGCCAGCACGAAGAACGGCGCCGGCAATTTGTAGTGATTGCCGCGCACCGTGACCGAAAGCTCCTGCATGGCTTCGAGCATGGCCGACTGCGTCTTGGGCGGCGTGCGGTTGATTTCGTCGGCCAGCACGATGTTGGCGAAAATCGGCCCGGGCACGAACGTCCAGCGCCGGTGCCCGGTCGTGGGATCTTCCTCAATAATGTCCGTGCCGGTGATGTCCGAGGGCATCAGGTCCGGCGTGAACTGGATGCGCTTGAACGCCAGTCCCGAGCGTTTGCGCGATCGTGCGCACCATCAGCGTCTTCGCCGTGCCCGGCAAGCCGGTGATCAGGCAATGGCCGCCGACGAACAGCGAAATCAGGATCTGGTCGAGCACTTCCTCCTGCCCGACGATCACCTGGCGCACCTGGCCGAGAATGTTGTCGCGCACGGTCTGGAAGCGTTCGATGCGTTTTTTCAGTTCCGCGGAATCCGGATCGAGCTGTGCGATGGAGGCCATTTTTTATTTCCCTTCGTTGGAGTCCTTCAGCTGCAACAGCAATTTCTGCGCCGGGCGGTAATCGGGCGCCACTTCGAGCGATGCCAGAACGTGATCCTCGGCCTTGTCCTTCTGTCCCGCGGCGAAATAGGCGCGGGCCAGCATTGAATTGCGCGGACGGCCTTGTCGACCGGATTCATGGCGACCACCGCATTGTATTCGCGAATGGCCCCGGGAAAATTATTTTGCGCGAACCACAGAGTCGCCGAGCCGGCGGTGCAGATCTTCGTCGATCGGGATAGACGTAGTTGAGGCGGTCCAGCGTTGCCGCGGCGTCGGCGGGCTTTCCCATGTTCCGCTTCCAGGGCGGCCAGTTGTTTCAGGGCCGGCGGGTTGTGCCCGCCGATTTTTTCGTACGCCGTCAGAATCGCGGCGGCGGCCGGCTTGTCGCCCTTGGCCAGGTTCGGCTTCGGCCATGAACTCGTACGGATTCGCGGGATAAATGTAGTCCGGATACAGACGCCGCACTTCCTCGCCTTCCTTCAGCACATCGTCATAGTTCTTGCTCTTGGCCTGACGCCGCAAGATCCTTTAGCTTCGTCGCGCCACTGATCGAAATTCGCGACGGTTTTGCCCACGTCCTTGTCCAGCCATTCCAGAAACTGTTTGTCGAATTCCTCGGGCGCCATTCCCAGGTCCGCGCGAATCACGTCCGGCGTGGTCTTGTGATCGGCGAAGGAATGCACCATGTCCAGCAGCTTGTCCGCGCCCCAGCGCTCCTTGATGTAATCGCAAATGCGCCCCGCCTGATAGTAGGACACGATCACCTGCATTCGGATACTCGGGGCGAATGAATCCGCGGTCCAGCTCCGCGACGGGCAAAAGTTTTTTATCGCGAATGGCCACCGACAATATCCGGCGTCATGCGGTCGCCCCACTCGGGCGAAACTTCGGTTTCTTCGTGCACCGCGAGCCCTTCGGTAAACCAGCGCGGCACGCGAAAATTCGTCGCCGTCAGAATGTAAACGTGGCTCATCTCATGCCACAGCGTGCTGCCCCAGTGAAATTCGCCGGGCGGGCGGCCCGACGGGCTGTCCATGGCGATCACCAGGCCGAACGTCACGCCGAGCGCGCCGAGGCCCGGCATGCCCATGGTGCGCACCGCGAAATCCTCGTGGTCCGGATAGACTTCCACCTGCACCGGACCGGGCAGCTTCATCTTGTATTTCTTGTCGTAAGTGGCGATGATGCGCTTCATCTCCGCTTCAAAATAGGGACGGAGAAGATCCGCTTCTTTCTTGTTCAGCTTCAGGATGGTGTCGCCTTCTTTGAGCGTGACGAAATTTTTGTAGCTGTCGAGCAGGCGCAGGCTGTTGACGGTCACCTCGTTGCGGTAGCCGTTCTCGTAGCACAGCTCCAGTTGCTTGCGCGGCTCGTCTTCCTGTCCCGAGCCGCATCAGGTTGATGCCGAGCTGCGAGCGCGCGGACCACAGCCGCGGGTCCGCTTCAATCGCCTTGCGGTAATAGGCGATGCCGTCCACGTAGCGGCGGTTCAAAACCAGATGATGCGCGATCAGCGCGTAGCCTTCGCCGTACACGGGATTCATCTGCGTGAATTTTTTCCAGCCAGGAGTCGGGAGAACGGTCGGCCAGCAACTCGATCGCGGCGTGAATGGCCATTGCATCCAGCGCTTCGGAGGAAATTTTCAGCGCGGCATCGGCTTCCTCGAAGGCTTTGGCTTCGTCGGAATCCTCGAGCAGCAGGCTGGCCAGCAGCTCGTGCGCTTCATACAGTTTCGGATCGAGATCGATCGCCTTGTTCGCGTACTCGACGGCCTTGCTGTCGAAACCATCCGCGCTGACCAGCGCCAGGCCGTAGTATGCCTGCGCATTGTTTGGATCCCGCTGCAGAGCTTCGTCAAAAAGATTGTCGGCCTCGGTATTGTTGAAGCGTTCGTGCATCAGGCGGCCCCAGCGCACGCGGATCATGGCGTTCGCGGGAGATTGCTCGAGTGGCCAGGCGAAACTGGTTGTTGGCCTCCTGGTACTGCTCGAGGCCCCAGAAGCCCTCGGCGCGCGTAAAGGGATCGCGCGCGGCTGTCAGCGTTTCGTAGCACTTCTGCGCGTCCGCGCGCTGGCCGTGTTTGCGCAGCGCGTGGCAGTCGTCGGGTGTGGCGCCATGCGCGAGCGCCGCGCCGAGCACGCACGCCGCGCACACACCTGCGCAAACAAAAATCGCGCGTCGGCGTGCGCGCTCATTTGTCGAGCTCTCCCTGCACGCGCGCCAGTTCCAGCAGCGCGTCGGACAAGCTGTTTCTTGTAATCGTCCGCGGACATCGCGGCCTTCTGATATTTCAGCAAGTCGATCTTCCGCTCGAGCTCTTCCTTTTTGTCGAGCAGTGCGCGCTTGGCGGGATCGTTGGCGGCCTTTTGCGCCGAGCCGATCCGCAGCACCGGGAAGCTTGCCGCCAGTTGCCCTTCGCCGCTTTCCGTCGAGGTGGCGCGCACCGCTTCCTTCTTTGCCGGTGTCCTCGAAGCACAGGGTGCTCGGTGGCCAGGCGCTTCTGCGATTCGTAGAACGCCGCGGTCTTGCGATCGGCAAATAGAAAGGCTTCGAGCGCGCTGATCGTTTCGTTCTTGTCCGTATCCGCGGAACCGTCGCGCAGCGCGTCCACCCAGTAGCGCGCAAAGACGGTGGCGTTCTTTTCGGTTCCGGTCTTCGTCGCGGCGATCACGATGCGGCCCGCATTCTGCAGCGCGCCGATCGATCCGCCGCTGGCGCTGGTGGTGTTCACGATCAACTGCCGCTTGGCCGGGATGCGGTCGCACAGCAGGGCCAAGGTCTTCGCCGGAAATATCCGGACCGGGCAGATTGAACTTGTACACTTCGCCGTCGTAGGAACCGTGCCCGATCAGAATCAGCGTGAATTCGTCTTCCGGCTTGGCCTCGCGCGCGATTTGCGCAAGCGTCTCGGTCAGCTGCGCCTTCGTCGCGTCGCTCCCGGTGAACGTGTAGACATGCGCATCGCTGGCCGCGGCTTTGAAGAGCTTGTCGAGGTCCTTGGCCAGCGCGGTGAAGCGCTGCTCGTAGTCCGGCTCGCCGCCAAGTCCCGCGACGGTGACGTAGTAAGGCGCGGCCTGCGCGGTGCGCGCGCAAACTCCAGCGAACACGGCGCAAAGCACCGCCAGCACTGCAGCTCCACGCGATAGTCGTCGTCTAGCCAAAGTTTTTCACCGGCGAGTTAAGTAGCACAGACTTCAGTCTGTGGATTTCCATATGACCTTGGCGACCGCCTATTCCCCGAATCCCACAGCCCAACCCTCGCAGACCTAAGGCTGTGCGACAGATCCCTCAAACCACGCCCCACTTCCGGCGCAGCAGCCATTCCGTAGACGGCAGCAGAAGCAGCAGCAAAAACACGATCGGCATATTCCACAGCTCTTTGGTGTCGCGCACCGTAATGCCCGCCTCCGAATACGAAATTTCCGCCGGCAGCCGGGAAACATCCTGCGGCTTCCAGTAGCGCCCGCCGGTCTCGGCGGAAAGCTTTTCCAGCAGATCGCGATTCTGCTCGGTATGGAAATTTTCCGCGACGCCGTCGATGCGCGCGAAGTTCAGCACGTCGCGCCCCAGTTCGTCCTTGTCGCGCGTGGCCACCACTTCCGTGAGGTACGATCCCGGCTGGTCCGCGGTCCACTCGGCGTGAAACATTCCCGGAGTATTCGGGTCCGGCGTCATTTCGATCTGCGCCGCCGAGCCGCCCGGCCCGAGGATGTGCGCCTCGACATGCGCGTCCGGCGCCGGCAGATAATTTTTATCGCGAACGTCCGCGGAAAGTTGCACGCGCCCGTCATCCTGCAGCATCTGGGTCGGCACCGAAGCCACCACGCGCCCCGGCGAATCGGTCACCAGCCAGCGCAACAGCTGCTGCCAGAATTCCTCGTGCGTCTGGTCCTCCAGCGGCTGGCTCATCTGCCAGCGCCAGGTTCCGCCCGTGGCCAGATCGCGGTGCGGCCGCGTCCGTAATTTTCGGTGATCAGCATCGGCATTTTTCGGCCCGCCGCGGTCATTTCGGCCAGCACCACCGCGCCGGGTTTCGGCGTGCCCACTTCCTGATAGTCCATGAGGTAAGGCAGCTTCTTCCAGCGCTCCACGTTGGCCGCAGGATCTTCCACCAGCCGCGTAATAATATTGTCCGTGCCGGCGGCAGTCAGTGAAGCCGTAGCCGGATCGCGATGAAACGTGCCCTTTTTATTTGGAAGCGTAACCGGCAACAGGTCGGCCAGGCTCGATGCCGCCCATCCTCCATCGCCCAGCGCCGCCCGGCCTCCCAGAAAAAGCAGCCCGCCTCCGCGGCGGTCCACAAATTGCTGAATCAGCTCCTTCTGCGCCGGAGTGAAATAGTTGGCCTCCACCGAACCGATGATGATCGCCTGGTAGGGAAACAAATCCTCGGCGCGCAACGGAAATCCGTCCGCCAGCTCTTTCGGATCTTCGATCCCCTGGCGATAAATTTTATTTTCGCTGGTCCGCAGCATGGACACGATGGTCAGCAGCCGGTCATCCTGCTCCGCGCGGCGAATGAATTTATATTCCCAGCGCGGCTCGCCCTCCACATACAGGACGCGCCGCTTGGCGGACTCAACATTCACGACGCGTGAAACCGAATTGTTATCGCGATTCTCCTCGCCGGGCAGCGGGTCAACGGAAACCTGCAGCGTCTTCGCGCCGGCATCGCCTGGATTGAACAAAAGATTTTCGTTCTGCGTGGCGCCGTCTCCGGCCAGAGTGATCTGGCGCCCGGCCAGAACTTTCCCGCCATCGCGCACGGTCAGCATGGCCTTCTGCCCGGCGTAGCCGCGCTGGCGCAGCGTAATTTTGGCGGACAGCCGCGAGTCGGCCAGCGCGCGCGGCGCGATCACCGCGTCTTCTATTTCCACATCGCGCGCGACTCGCTCCGCTCCAAATCCCACCGTGTGCACCGGAATCCGCCGGCTGCGAAACGTGGAGATCGTGTCCAGATCGATCCCGCCGGAATTGTCCGCACCGTCGCTTAAGAGAACAACGGCGCCGATCGGAAGGTCGGCCGCCTCGCCGGCAAGCTGCTTCAGGCTGTCTCCGATGCGCGTCGCGGATGCCGGCGGCGATGTCTTCAAATCCTCGGGCTTCGCCAGGCGCGAAATTTGCCGGTCCATGCGGTACACGCGCACCTGAAATTTCTTTTGCAGTTGATCGATCACGCCGCCTTGCAGCACTTTGATCGCCTGCGCTTCCCGCGTCTCGTCGCCGCCGTCCGCGATGGCCATACTGCGCGAATCGTCGACCACCACCGCGATGATGTTCTGCTGCGGACGCAGTTCCGCCACCAACACCGCCGGCTGCCACAGCAGCAGCAAAATCAACGCCGCCAGCGCGAATTGCAGCAGCCAGATGATGCCCGCTTTCCAATTCCTGACCTGCCCCGCGGCCCGCGGCAGTTGCGAACGAATCAGCCACGCCAGCCCTGCCCCCGCCACGAGCACCAGTAACGCATACACCCACCAGGGCCAGGCGCCCAGCAGGACCAGCGTGCCCTTCGAAAACACCGAGCGCGGATATTTGAATAAAAGTTCGAACATGTTTTTAAGTAGCACAGACTTCAGTCTGTGGGGTTCCACTCAATTTCTCAGAGTGTCCCGCCGCTCACCCACAACCTTCGAAACGCATTCCCGCCACGGATACTCGGACAAAAGTCCACAGACTGAAGTCTGTGCTACGAGTCATCCGTGCGGCCTCTCCCTCGTCGCACCGAGCGCTGTTTCGCCCAAATTGTTAGGATGCAAGAATCGCGGCCCGAAGTTCGCCGTCAGTGCGTCATACCGTACATCACGTAGTTGATCCCCATTCGAAACGCCAGTGACGCGAACTTCTCCGGATAGCGAGGATCGTCGGCCCATTCCCAGGCGTCCCCCAGATGCATGTTGTGGCAGATGGCAACCATCACGCGGCCCCGGTCGTCCTTGATGCCGCGCCACGCCGGAACGTAGCCGTCCTTCTCATAGGTCCGGCCCGTCCAGACGTACTGCTCGCCAGGCACCTGGAAGCGGTCGGTCAGATCGTAGAGCACGTGAAAAATTTCGTCTTTGTCGTTCAGGTCTTCGATGGGCCGGTCGGGGAAAACCATCAACATGCCGTTCATGAAGTGTTCCCAGTCGGTGGCCCCATGAAAATCATCCACCATCAGGAAACCGCCCTTGAGCAGGTATTCGCGCAGCCGCTTGGCCTCGGCGTCGGTAAACGTCCAGGTCTGCACCTGCACGGCGTAGACCCACGGAAAATTTTCGATGCTTTCCGGCCCGTCGGCATCGAGGTCCACCACCTGCTCGACGGGGCGCGCGTTGATGCGCGTAAGCCGTTTTAACGCGATCAGGAATTGCCGGTCAGCCTTGGGATAGTCGCGCGACCACGTGGCGTACCGCCCATACCCATAGCCGCCGCCACCGGCTCCCGCCATCGAATACCTCAGCCGGGACCACGAATATTCATTTTTGCCGCTGCCATTGTCCGAGGAAGAAAACGCTTCGCGAGCGCCGTACTCGTCGTAGGACTGGCTTCCGCCGCGTTGCATGGCGAGGAGGCCCGTGCTCATTCCCGCCAGCAGGAGAAGCGCCGAAATCGGTGCGAGGAGCCTCATGGAGGTAGCTCCAAGATAGACGGTACGCCAGCCGCCGCAGTTACACGGGCAGAGTCGATGCGGCAGCCTGATGCAGGCATGCTAACGCCGATGGGAGGGAGCATGCAAGGAGAGGGGGACAGGTTGCTAGTCAGCGCGATCTTGCGCCGCGTGCAGGATCGCAAGAATTGAAAGCTGGTTCTGACGAACTCGGTACGGAATGATGTATGGAGTGCCTGCCACGATCAACTCGCGCGTTCCGGGTTCGCGGCCGGGACGACCGAGGTGGGTATGAACTGCGAGCCGCTCGACGGCGGAAATAATACGATGTGCCAATCGTCGAGCAGCTTCGGGATTGTCACGTTCGATATACTGTCGAATTCCAATCAAGTTCGCGACGGCCGTGTCCGACCAGACTATTCGCATGTCGGCGGCGGCAGTTCACGTTTTTTCCCCCAGGAACGCAGCCAGCGGACAGTTTTTTCATGCGAGATGACGCGCCCCTCGCGCACATCCTGTGCTCCCTTGCGGATCATGGCCAATTGCCATTCCTGATCTTCAACGTAAACCTCCAGCGCGTGAGCGGCCAGCCAGGAGCGGCTGCGAGCAGTGGCTTCCGCAAGTTTGTCGAGGCGATTTTTAAGGGCTGAAGGAACCCGAACGGTCATTGTGGTCGTGTTAGCCATAAATGTGTTTCCTTGTGTACATTATAACACATCTAAAAATTAAGTGTGATCAAACCGTTCCGAGCCTATTTCAATCCTGGCGCAGTGCGACTCTGCAGCAACCGCACAAACTCAGCCAGATCGCCCGCGCTCACGTCGGACACCGCCCAGAACTGAAAACCGCCGCTGGACCAGCGCGTCATGTTGTAGCCCTGGCGGGTTTCGCTGTTTTGAAGGGTGTTCGATCCCGCCGCCGCTGGCCATACGAAGACGTTAATGACATGCTTTCTTCGCTGGTAGACCAGGGCGGCTACCTGGCGGCCTTCCAGATAATCGAGGCGGCCGCCGACGAGCGGAAAGCCGTCGCTGGCGAGATCTTCAACCGGCGGCGAAAAATCGAGTTTGCCGTCGAACCACGGCTTCACGGTGTGCTGGTCCGTCGACGGCACATCCATCAAGTGGTTCGCTTCGAGCGAGCGCACGTGGCTGTCCAGAACTTCGGCCACGATTGCGTCGTTACGCGCCAGCCCGCGCACGCCGGGCACGAACTGCCAGGCCGTGACCACGCACAGCGCGAGCACCGCAAACGCACCGGCCCACCGCAGCACCGCAAACGGATTCCATGCAGCCGGCGCCCGCTGCGCCGCGGCCGCGGGTACGTTAGCGGGAGCCTCGGCTCGCAGCGACACTTGAATCTTTTCCCGTAACGCGGCGGGTGCGGCGTAGGCCAGCGAATTGCTCTTCAGCGCCGCGCGCAACGCCTGCTGCCGCTCCAGTTCGCGGGAGCAATCCGCGCAAGACTGCAAATGCGTTTCCATATCGATGGTGCGCGCCAGGTCCAGCTCGCCATCCAGGTAGCCGGGAACGAAACGCGCGGTCAGTTTGCAGCTCATTTCACGACTCCTTTCCTAGCGTTGCGCCGAGCGCCTCTCGCAGCCGCGTGCGCGCCCTGGCCAATCGCGACATCACCGTTCCGATCGATAGCGACGAGACATCCGCGATTTCCTTGTAGGACATGCCCTCGATCTCGCGCAGCACCAGCGCCTCGCGAAAAATATCCGGCAACTCTTCCAGCGCGCGGCGCAGCGATTCCTTGTCGGCGCTGGCCAGAACCTGCAACTCCGGATCGATCTCGCGGGGCTGCGTGCCGCTGTGAATTTCCTCGTCAAACTCCTCCGCCGCTTCCGGCGGGCGATTGCGGTGCAGCCAGGTATAGCAAGTGTTGCGCACGATGGTCAGCAGCCAGGCGCGCATATTGCCGCCTTGATAGCCGTCAAAAAAACGAAATGCGCGAAGAAACGCCTCCTGCGTCACGTCCTGGGCATCCTGATCGTTGCGCGTCAGCCAGCGGGCGAGGTTGTACGCCGCGTCCAGATGGGGCAGGACGGCTTGCTCGAAGCGCTCGCGCGTAGCTGTGCCAGGCAATCGGGTGCGTCTCAAAAACGTTTGTCATTCTGAGCGAAGCGAAGAATCTTTCCTGGAGTCTTGCTCGCCGCTAACTCGAAGAGGGATTCTTCGCTTCGTTCAGAATGACACCGCACAATATTTCGCTCGTCAGGCCGAAGCGACAGCCACTGATTAGACTGCGCTCGCCCCTATTTTATTCCCGGCCGCGAAATCGGCCTTTCCCCGGGAATAAGCGCCGGCCGTAAAGGTCTTACATCCCGAAGGCCGCGTGCGGCAAGCATTCTACAGCCTGCTGCGGCTTCAGGAGAAGAATATGGCTGACTTCATTAAAGACAATCTGAACAAGGACGGAATCGACCGCCGCGGCTTTCTGCAATGCATGGCCTGGGCCGGCACCGGCGTGCTGTATTCGCTGCACGGCGGCATTTTGAAATCGCTGCCTCTCGCGCAAGGCGCCATGGACGGCATGGGCATGTCCAAAGTGAAAGGCGCCGATTTCAGTTTCATACAGATCAGCGACTCGCACATCGGGTTCAGCAAGGAAGCGAATCCCGACGTCACGGCGACGCTGCAGATCGCCGTCGATCGCATCAACAGCGCCGCCGCGCCGCCGGATTTTCTGCTGCACACCGGGGACATTTCGCAGCTTTCCAAGCCCTCGGAATTTGACACCGCGCAGCAGGTGCTCAGGGGCGCCAAAGCCGGAAAGATTTTCTTCGTTCCCGGCGAGCATGACGTGCTTACCGACAACGGCCAACAATATCTCGACCGCTTCGGCAAGGATACCAAGGGAAAAGGCTGGTACAGCTTTGACCACAAGGGCGCGCACTTCATCGGCCTGGTCAATGTGGTGGATTTGAAAGCTGGCGGCCTCGGTTCGCTCGGCGAAGACCAGCTGAAATGGCTGCAGGACGACGTGCGTGGCTTAAAGAGCAGCACGCCGATTATCGTCTTCGCTCACATTCCTCTCTGGGCAGTTTATCCCGACTGGGGCTGGGGCACCGATGACAGCGAACAGGCTCTCGGATACTTGAAGCGCTTCGGTTCGGTCTCCGTCTTAAACGGCCACATCCACCAGATCATGCAAAAAGTGGAAGGCAACGTGACTTTCCACACCGCTCTCTCCACGGCGTTTCCGCAACCCGCGCCCGGCACTGCGCCGTCACCCGGCCCGATGAAAGTTCCGGCCGATCAGTTGCGCGGCGTGTTGGGAATTTCCCATGTGAACTACCTGCAGGGAAAACACTCGCTGGCCATCGTCGATTCCACTTTGGCGTGAGGGTGGAGGTCGCAAAAAGACGATTGTCATTCCGAGCGGAGCGAAGAATCTCTCTTGGTCCGCAAGCGAAGAGAGATTCTTCGGCCAAAACCGGGCCTCAGAATGACAACTTTGTTTGAAGAGTAATGACTCGTCACGATTCCCGAGCTGCACCGCAATTTGCAAGACATTTTACGCTCTAGAAATTTCAAAAAAACTACTGAACGGAGAAACAAAATGAAAAGAACGAAATGGATTTCCGCGGCATTTGCAGTCGTCGCGCTGGGTTTGGCCTTGGGCGCTGGAGCGCGCTCGAAGCCGGCCGAAGCCCCGATGGACAAAACAACCTCCGGAACGAGCGTCAAGATCGATAACTTCAGCTTCGGTCCCGCCACGATCACAATCCCGGCGGGATCGACGGTTACCTGGACCAACAACGATGACGTGCCGCACGTCGTATCGAGCGACGACAACAAACTTTTCAAATCCAAAGCGCTCGATACCGACGATCGCTTCTCATTCACCTTCACCAAGCCCGGCACTTACAACTACTACTGCGCCATTCATCCCAAGATGACCGCAAAGATCGTAGTGCAGTGAAGCGCGGAGTCCGCCATGAACCCATTTGATCTGAAAGCGGCACTACTTGCCAAACACGCGCAGCACGTCGCGCTCGTCCATTTTCCCATCGCGCTCATTTTCGTGGGCGCCGCGTTCGATGCGCTCTCGCAGCGGCGGAAGGACCTATCTCTGCTGCGAGCGGCGTACTTTACCAGCATTGCCGCCGCCATCGCCGCGGTTCCCACGGTTGTTACGGGAATCGCGGCCTGGCAATGGCAATTTGAAGGCAAGCACCTGCGAGGCAACTTGAAATTGCATCTACTCCTCGCTCTGGTTTCGAGCGCGCTTATCGGAATCGTTTGCGGGCTGCACATCCTGCAACAGCGCAAAACTCGCGCGATCCCTCCGCGAATTCGCCTGGCCGTTGAGGCAATTGCCGTGGCCTTCACACTTCTCACCGCACATGTGGGAGGTTTCCTAAGCGGGGTTAACGGCCCGTCCTGAGCCCGTAGCTCGGGACGTGCCGCTGATTCGGCAGGCATTTCTCTAACCCATTCTCAGCGAGCACTTTTTCCCTCCGGAGTGCAATAACTACTCAAATTCCCGCACTACAATACATAAAAACAAGTAGAAGCCTTAAGTTTCAATCTGATACGGTATGTGTGATTTTGGAACCCATTTTGCCTAGGAACTATGCCTCCATCGGCACTGATTCTGGTGAGGGTGTCTGGCCTGCGGGGCCCCAGCGAGGCATTTTAGGGCACGGAGACAAATCAGGTTACGATAGGTATAATATTCAATCGAAATAGCTTAGCGCCAATCAGGTTTCTGAGCACTAGGCGGCAAAGCGGCACATTTTAGAAGCATCTTTTCAAGCAGCGCGGATATCAAGAAGACAGCCATTCCAAACGAAGAAGGGGTTCCCGACTTATGCGTTCCTCGACGACCACACCGCAGACAGGTCGCAGCGAGTTTGCCGAAATCACAGGTTCAGAGGATTTTTCGCCGGAGAAAGGGCAGTCCCGGCCCGCGGTCGCCGAGCGCAACGCCGCTCCCCAGGATTCACGAATCATCGGACATCAATCGCAGGCGCGGCGAGGTAGCCGATGAACTTTCCGGGCCGCTTCCAGATCGGTGGGAAGCTATGAACCGCATGCACTCTTTGGTGGAATTGAAAACCTACGTCGACGAACAAGTTGAGGCCGTGATCCTCTCCCTGGCGCGGACCATCGAAGCCCGCGACTCCTACACGCGCGGCCATTGCGAACGCCTGGCCTCTCTGGCGGTGCAGTTGGGCCGGAAAATCGGGTTGACTCACGATCAGGTCGAATCGCTGCGCATCGCCGGAATCGTTCACGACGTGGGCAAAGTCGTGGTGCCGGATTCGGTGCTGCTAAAGCCCGGACCGCTCACCGCTCAGGAAGCGGAGATCATTCGCCGGCATCCCGCCGAAGGCGAGCGAATTTGCGCGCCCATGCAGTCGCTCCGGCCGGTGCTTCCCATCATCCGTCATCATCACGAACGCATGGACGGCAGCGGATATCCCGACGGCCTGCGCGGAGAAGCGATTCCGCTATCGGCGCGCGTGCTGCAAATCGTGGATATCTACGATGCGCTGACCACCGACCGTCCCTACCGCAAGGCATTTGACGGGGAGCTCGCTCTCGCGACGTTGTATAGCGAAGCGGAACGCGGCTGGCTGGACATTGATTTAGTGCGGCTCTTCGCGCCGGTGGCCGCCGCGCCAAAAGCGGCGACCTACGGCGAAATCGGCGAGCAAAACGCCAAAGTTAAATACATGAGTTGATCCTGCAGGATCCGAACCCAAGAACGCTGTCATTCTGAGCGAAGCGAAGAATCTCTCTTTGCTTCTTTGCTTCTTTGCTTTCGCTTCGATCGAAGAGAGATTCTTCGCTTCGCTCAGAATGACAGCGTTTTGACTTTACCAGCGGCCTGTCCAGCCTGTTGCAGGCCGCAAAGTTTTTCAGGAGGGCCAGTCTTCAAGAGGGCTGGCCTTCAGGAGGGCCGGGCTTCAGCCCGGCCGTAACAGCTACTCGCAAAACCGGCTTTAGCCGCTGAAGGCAAGGACTTTTCCGCCGACGCTTCGACTCCAAACAATTTAACTTGAGGCAGTTTCATTCCAGGCGCTTCCACTCCAGGCAGTATTACCCGCCCGCGATCGCCCCAACAATCAGCAGCGTTTCCTTACCGGAAGCAATGTCCTGAGGCAAAACCTTGTCCGTCGCTTCATGCGACCAATCCTCACCGCACACAAAGAACCGCAAAAAAGCACGCCGCTGCAGCGTGCCGTGGTCGCGAATCGTCCCGCGCAGCACCGGGTACGCGCTTTCCAGCGCTTCCAGCACCGAACTCAACGTTACGGGCGCGGCAACCTCAACCTGCACCTCACCCGTAACGCGCGCCAGGGTTCGCAGGTGCTGCGGCAGCTCGACGCGAATCATGGCAGCGTCTGCACTTCCACCGAAAGCACCGCGGGAAGATCGCGCACGATCGGCGCCCAATGATTTCCAGCGTCGGGCGAAGCGTAGACTTGTCCGCCGGTCGTGCCGAAATATACGCCGCAGGAATCGAGCGAATCTACGGCCATCGCGTCACGCAGCACGTTCACGTAGCAGTCGCTCTGCGGCAGGCCCTTGGACAGCGGCTCCCACTCATTGCCGCCCGTGCGGCTGCGATACACGCGCAACTTTCCTTCCGGCGGAAAATGTTCGCCGTCGCTCTTGATCGGAACGACGTAGACCGTCTCCGGCTCATGCGCGTGCACGTCAATCACGAATCCGAAATCGGTGGGCAGGTTGCCGCTCACCTCGTGCCAGTTGTCGCCGGCGTCGTCGCTGCGCATCACGTCCCAATGTTTCTGCATGTAAAGCGTGTTGGGCCGCGAACCGTGCATGGCCACGTGGTGCACGCAGTGTCCGACTTCGGCGTTGGGATCGGGAATGTATTGCGATTTCAAACCGCGATTGATGGGCTTCCAGGATTTTCCGCCATCGTCGGTGCGAAACGCGCCGGCCGCGGAAATCGCGATGTACATGCGCTGCGGATTGGTGGGATCGAGAATCACGGTGTGCAGGCACATTCCGCCGGCGCCGGGCTGCCAGCGCGGCCCCGTATCGCTGCCGCGCAGGCCCGGAAGTTCCTTCCAGGTTTGCCCGGCGTTCGTCGAACGGAATAATGCGGCGTCTTCAATTCCGGCGTAGACCGTGTTGGGATCGGTCAACGACGGCTCCAGATGCCACACGCGCTTGAATTCCCAGGGATGTTGCGTGCCGTCATACCACTGGTGCGTGGTCAGCGGCTTTCCTGTTTCGTTTGAAGCGTCATACACGAATTTATTGCTTTCGCCCGCCGCCTGGCCCGGCTCAAGCTTTGCATCCGGAGCCGAGCCGGGCTGGTGCCAGGTTTTGCCGCCATCCTCGGAAGTCTGAATAATCTGCCCAAACCAGCCGGAAGTCTGCGAAGCATACAAGCGGTTCGGATCGGCCGGAGATCCTTTCATGTGATAAATCTCCCAACCGGCGAAATGCGGGCCGCTGACATCCCACTTATCGCGCTTGCCGTCCGCGCTGAGAATGAATCCGCCCTTGCGCGTTCCCACCAGCACCCGTACTTTGCTCATCGCTCGCTCCTCCGGCCTGATTTTCTTCGGCCACTAGTATATTTCGGTTCGCGTCCCGCCATAGCGTTTGGTGGATCGGACGCCGCTAACTTCGCAACGGGACCAGCGAACGCAGCCGCTCATCCCGCAAATAGATTCCTGCCCACAGCATTATTGCGACATACACCGGGAATAAAATTTCGCCGAACAGGGAATGGCTTGTCGGTAGTTGGATTGCAATCGCTCCTCCCAGGTATCCGGTCAGAAACATCGCGCCCAAAATCGACGTGCGGGGCAGGACGTAGAGAAGAATGCAGATCAATTCGGTTACGCCGAGGGGAATCGCGTAGCTCAACGGATAGTTCAGCTTCGCGAACGCGTCGACCACCGGCGGCGGCTTCAGGATATGAATCACGGCGTCAAAGATCAGGAACGCGGTGACAAAACCGCTCAGCGCGCGACCTGTCCACAGCGCCTTCTTACCATAGAAACTGGATTGTATAGCATTCTCCATGAATCGCTGCTCCCTCTACGAAGCGTGCTCCGCCGCCTGCGCGCAATTGACCATCCAGGGAGTTCCGAAGCGGTCCCGCAGCATGCCGAAGCGCGGGGAGAAGAATGTCTGCTGGATGGGCATCTCCACTTTTCCGCCAACCTCGAGTTCGTGAAAGATGCGCTCCGCTTCGGCCGGATCCGTCACCGTGATGGCCACGGAGAATCCCTTGGGCAACTCATACCGCTCCGGAGGGCAGTCCGAGGCCATGATCATCTGATCGCCCACGTCCAGCCGGGCGTGCAGAATTTTGTTTCCAAAGCCCGCCGGCATATGCTGCTCCGCCGGCGTTCCGGTGTGCGGCAGCATGGCGATGATTTTGCCGCCGAAGCACTTTTCGTAAAACTTGAATGCTTCCTCGCAATTGCCGTTGAACAACAGGTACGAAGTCAGTTTCATGGCCATTGTCTTCCCCTCGATGAAGTTTCGCGCTTCCTCTCCTGCCGGACTTTTCGCCGAATCGATCACGCTTCCCGCCGCCTGCTTACTGCGCTTTCCTTTTCGATTTCTCCAGCTCTTTTCCCAGTGCCTTGGCGCGCTCCACCGCCGGGCTTGGCGCGAAATCCTCCATTTCAAAAAACTGACGCACTTCGATCTCAGCTTCCTCGTTGCCGCTGGGATTGGGCGCCCGCTTGGCCCATTCAATCGCTTCGGCCAGTGACTTCGCCTGGATGATCCAGAATCCGGCGATCAGTTCTTTCGTCTCGGCAAAAGGTCCGTCGACCACCGTTTGCTTTGCCCCGGAATACTTGATGCGCGCGGCCTTCGAGCTGGGCTGAAGCCCGGCGCCTTCGAGCAATGCCCCGGCCTTCATCAATTCTTCGTTGTACCGGCCCATGGCGGCAATGAGAGCGTCCGTCGGCATCACGCCGGCTTCCGACTTGCTGGTGGCTTTCACGATCATCATGAATCGCATGTTCGATCTCCTCGAATAGTAGGTGCGGCGCCGGGCTCCTGAATTCTGTTCCGGCCGACCCGCTTTGTACTTCTAAGTCGAATGGCAGGTCGCGGAATCGACAGCCTCACGACATGATTTCCAGAAGTTATTCCACAAATCAATCTTTGTGGGGCGCGGCTTCACAGGTTGCGGAAAAACTCAAAACGTTGTCATTCTGAGCGGAGCGAAGAATCCCTCTTTGTTCTTTCGCTTACACTTAGATCGAAGAGAGATTCTTCGCTTCGCTCAGAATGACAACAAGATGTAGTTTTTCCGCAACCTGTTCAGCCGCGACTTCAGCGCCCTGGAAACAAGGGCTTTAACCCCTGAAGCGCTGTCGGGCACGGGCACTGGACATCTTTGCGTCGCCTTCTAATTCTGATCGTAAACCTTTTGCAGCGTCTGGATATCGATCTTGGTCATCTGCATCAGGGCCTGCATCACGCGGCTCGATTTTTCACGGTCCGGGCCGCTCATCAATTTACCAAGCGCCGTCGGCACAATCTGCCAGGAAACTCCGAACCGGTCCTGCAGCCATCCGCACTGCATTTTCGAGCCGCCGTCGGAAAGCTTTTCCCAAAAGTGATCGACTTCCTCCTGGGTTTCGCAGTTCACCACAAAAGAAATTGCCGGAGTAAACTTGAATTGCGGACCGCCGTTCAGCGCGATGAAATTCTCGCCGTCGAGCTCGAAGGTGGCGATCATCACGCTTCCTTTCGGCCCCGGTCCATGATCCCCGTAACGATTGACGGTTCCGATCTTTGAGTTCTTAAAAACGGAGACGTAAAAGTTGGCCGCTTCTTCGGCTTTTCCGTCGAACCACAAAAATGGCGTAATTTTTTGCATGCCCGGTTCTCCCTTGGTCTCTCACCCGATTGCGAAGCGGCCCGCGCGCCCCACATTCTTACGCTTCATTTTTCGAACGACGCTTGTCCGACCGGAACTAGCCCATCAATGCGCCCCGCAGGTCGCGAAGCCTTGTGGGTCGCGGCTTCTCAGGCCGCGGAAAATCTCAAAACGCTGTCATTCTGAGCGAAGCGAAGAATCTCTCTTTGTTCTTTCTGCTCACACTTAGATCGAAGAGGGATTCTTCGCTTTGCTTAGAATGACAAAACGAGCGACTTTTTGCGCGGCCTGTTCAGCCGCGACATCTAGGCTCCAAAATTTAGGGCTTTAGCCCTGAAGCAGCCTGCGCCTTGGCCTTCGCCGCAGTTTGCGTTTGCGCACTCTGGTCTGCGCAAGTTGCGTCATACAGCTGGCGAAGCTCGCACTCCCCGTCCGCAGCATGGCCGAGGAAATGCTTTGCCAATTCGATAGCGTGCTCCTTCGAATACGCCTGGAGAATGGCCAGACCGCCGATCAACTCCTTGGTTTCCGCGAACGGCCCGTCCGTGACGATCATGTCCGCGCCCGCCCGGCGAACGCGCGCGCCGGTGGCGCTGGGCATGCAGCCCTCTACCGCGACCAGCCATCCGGCTTTCATCCCGTCTTCAATCAGCTTGGTCATCCGGGTGATTTCTTCCTGGCTCGGCGGCAACCCGGTTTCCACGGTCTTGTAAACACTCAGGAACTTCATCGTGATTTCTCCTCTCACTCGATCGCGGCGCTCCGTGGCTTCGGTCACGCGGCCGCTTTCGTCTTCTATCTGTAAGTCGAACGGCCGCGGGCAAAATCGACAGTCTTCCCAAAAATTCCAGCAAAAAATTGCCGGGCTAGTTTCCCAGAAATGCTAATTCCCGGCGCCGACCGCGCGATCCGGCGACTCGCCGGGCACGAATTCCTCCAGTTCCACATACTGGCGAATTTCGATGACCGTTTCAGCTCCGTCGCCGTGGGCCAGGGGAGCGCGCTTGGCCCATTCGATGGCTTCGCTCATCGATTGCGCCTCAATCACCCAGTAGCCGCCCACCAGTTCCTTTGTCTCTGCGAACGGCCCGTCAAGCACGCTGCTTTTTGCGGCCGACCGGTGAACGCGCACGCCCTTGGAGCTGGGGTGAAGCCGTGAGAGTTCCACTAGCGCCCCCGCTTTCCGAAGTTCCTGCGTATATTTGCGAATCGCCGAACGAGTTCCCTCGGCCGGCATTTTGCCCGCCTCGCAATCCGCGCTGCCTTTCAAGATCATCATGTAGTGCATATAGCTCCTCCTGTTCTTTCGTCGCACGCACGGCCCGTGGAAGTCTGTCTGCCTCGCTTAAACCGGCAATCCGGGAATTTCCACGATTGGGCGGATTTCCACCGTTCCCCAGCGCCCGGCCGGGACGCGGCCGGCAATCCCGATGGCCTCGTCCAGATCCTTGGCGTCAATCAGGAAGTAGCCGCCGAGCTGCTCGCGTGTCTCGGCGAATGGTCCATCGGTAACCACCCGCTTGTTGTCGCGGACGCGTACGCTGGTCGCCGTGGAAGTGGGATGCAGCGGACCGGCTCCCAGATACTGCCCGGTCTTGCTGAGCTGGACGGCAAACTGGGCGGACTCCCCATAGCATTGGGCCCGCTCGGTTTCGTTCAGGCCATTTTCATCCAGATAAATCAGCAGCATGTACTTCATGGCTTCCTCCCTACAGATAGATCGAACGGGGCGGGTCCCAATCGACATCTATACCAAAATATTCATACAATCGGCCATGCCTTCCGACGCCAGCGCCGCCGCTCGAGCCGTGGTCGAGGTCTACAGCTCCGATTGGGGACGGATTGTGGCTACTTTGATCCGGCTTTTTGGAGATTTTGACCTCGCCGAGGAGTGCGCCCAGGAAGCTTTTGCAGCAGCAGCCGACCAGTGGCCGGAATCGGGCGTTCCGGAGATTCCCCGCGCCTGGATCATTCAAACCGCGAAACATAAGGCGATTGACCTGATCCGGCGCCGCAAGCGTTTTGCCGAAAAGCTGGAGTCCTACGCCGTTTCGGGCATGGTGCGCGCCACCTATGAGCCAGAATACGACGACGGCGAAATTTCCGATGATCGCCTTCGCCTGATCTTCACCTGCTGCCACCCGGCGCTGGCCGCGGAATCGCAGGTAGCCCTCACGCTCCGCACCCTCTGCGGCCTGGAGACGGACGAGATTGCGCGGGCGTTCCTCGTAACTCCCACCACCATGGCCCAGCGCCTGGTGCGCGCCAAAAACAAGATTCGCGATGCCGGCATCCCGTACGCGGTTCCCGGCGACCAGTGAATTAACCGAACGTCTGGAAGCCGTGCTGACCGTGATTTATCTGGTGTTCAATGAAGGCTATGTAGCCACGCGAGGCGAGTCGCTGGTTCGAACGGACCTTTGCGCGGAAGCGATTCGCCTGGGGCGCCTGGTCGTCTCGCTGCTGGAGCCGGCGCCACCCGCGGAAACCGTGGGACTTCTGGCGTTGATGCTGCTGCACGACGCGCGGCGCAACGCGCGCCTCGATGAGGCCGGAGAAATCGTCACGCTGGAGGATCAGGACCGCAGCCGCTGGAATCAATCGCAGATCGCGGAAGCGTTGCAGTTGCTGGAAAACTCGCCCAAGGGCGTACTGGGCACTTTCTCCCTCCAGGCGGCAATCGCCGCGGAGCATTGCAAGGCCGCGCGCCCTGCGGACACCGATTGGACGCAGATCGTGCGCCTGTATGGCGCGCTGGAGCTGGTGCAGCCATCGCCGATTGTGTCGTTAAATAAAGCCGTTGCCACGGCTATGGCGCAAGGGCCCCAGGCGGGTCTCACCGCAATGGAAGAGCTTGGCGCGGGAA
This sequence comes from uncultured Acidobacteriota bacterium, assembly GCA_963774805.1. Taxonomy (GTDB): domain Bacteria; phylum Acidobacteriota; class Terriglobia; order Acidiferrales; family UBA7541; genus Palsa-360. Next base: position 92,548 of record CAVZGK010000008.1, on the reverse strand, counting down.
ATGATCTGAACAACTATCACCTGTTCCACGCCGCCCGCGCCGATCTGCTGAGGCGTCTCGGCTCGCACGGCGATGCCGCAACCAGCTACGAGCGCGCGCTCGAACTGGTAACCAACGAGAGCGAGCGCCGCTACCTGGAACGCCGCCTGCGCGAAGTGCAAGCACCTCAGCATGGAAACTGACACCGCGGCCGCGCCAGGAGTACTCGCTGCATAATCAAAACAATTGGGATTTGCTTTGTAGAGGACGGCTTCCTAAGCTGCGTAAAATTTGATTCTTTTTGTCATCCTGAGCGAAGCGAAGGATCTCTCTTCGATCTAAGTGCAAGCAAAAAACCAAAGAGAGATTCTTCGCTTCGCTCAGAATGACCGCGTTCCGAGTTTTTCCGCAGCCTGTTCACCGCGTGCCATTAAAATTCTGAAAAATTCGGCTTTAGCCGCTGATGGGATCGAACGATTACCGAAAGCTACTGCTGCCAGCCGCCGCCGAGCGCCTTATAGATTTGCACCAGTGCCAGCAGTTCGTTGAGCCGGGCCTGCGCCAGGCCGAGTTGCGTGGAGAGATAGTTGGTCTCGTTGGTAAGCACTTCCAGGTAATTCGTGGTGCCGGCCTGGTAGCGCTTGCCGGAAAGTTGCGCGGCGTCCTGCGCGGCGTTGGCCAGCAATTCCTGCTGCGCGCGGAATTCCTGGGTCTGCTGGTAGGCGATCAGCGCGTCGGAAACGTCGCGGAACGCGCCCTGGATCGTCTGCTGGTAGGTCAGCACCGCTTCCTGCTGCTGCGCCTCCGTCAGTCGAACGTTGGAGCGAATTTCGCCGCCTTCGAAAATCGGCTGCGTGATCGTTCCCGCAAACGTCCACAATCCCGCGCCGCCGCTGAACAGGCTGCCCAGCGCGTTGCTCTGAAAACCGCCCTGCGCGGTCAGCGAAATATCGGGAAAGTACGCGGCCCGGGCCACGCCGATTCGCGCGTTGGCCGCGACCAGTAGCTGTTCCGCCTGGCGAATGTCCGGACGGCGCTCCAGCAGCGCGGACGGAAGCCCGGCGGGAACCTCGGGAGCGTGCGGCTGTTCGGTGAGTTCCATTCCGCGCGGTTCAATCGGTCCGGGATTATTTCCCAGCAGAATGCTGAGCAGATCCTCCTGCTGCGCGATGCGCCTCTTCAGGTCGGCAATTTCCGCCGCCGCGGTGTACACCAGCTGTTCCGCCTGTCGAACATCGAGAATCGAATTGATGCCGTGTTCCTCAAGCGTCTTCGTCAGCTCCAGCGATTCGTTGCGGGAGGCCAGCGCGCCTTTCTGAATATCGAAAGTTCCAGGTCCAGTTCACGCAGCTGAAAATAGGCGGTGGCTACGTTGGCGACGAGCGTGGCATTCACTTCCTGCCGGGCCCAATCCGCTGGCCAGCAGGTTCGCGCGCGCCGCTTCCGTGCCGCGGCGATACTTTCCCCAGAAATCGAGGTCCCAGGCTGCGTTGCCGGTAATCCGGCCGTAATTAAATGTCGTAAGCCGGAATCGGTCCCGTCGCCGGATTGCGCAGGCTGGTGCCCGTGCCGGATACGTTTACCGTCGGAAACTGGTTCGCGCGCGTCATGCCCACCTGCGCCTGCGCTTCCAGCACGCGCGCCGCGGCGATGCGCACGTCATAATTCTGCTGCAGCGCGGTGCGAATCAATTGCTGCAGCTGCTGGTCCTGAAAAACCTCCCACCATTTCTGATCGCCGAGCGATGCAGCTGTAGCGCTTGCCGCTGTCGGAGGGTCCAGCGTCGCGATACGTTGTTGGGACGTCGGTGTTGGGCCGCTTGTAATTCGGGCCGACCGAGCAGCCGGCGAGCACGATCGTAAGCGCACACAGCGCCCATGCCGACTTCTTTCGCCGGACCTGCGTGCACGGAGACCCATGGGGCTTCACGCAGCGGGAAGTTCCCGCCGCCGGAACCAAACCCCACAGGCTGAAGTCTGAGCTGCCGAATGCGGGGATCAATCCGCCGCTCCGTCCTGCGCGCTGAGCTGGCCGCCCGCGGGCGGAATTGCTGTGGATCCCGAATGGAAGAACGAAGTGCGGTTCAACACTTTCTCCTGGAACTCCTCGAGGTACAGATAAATGACCGGCGTGACGTACAGCGTGATGAACTGCGAAACGACCAGTCCGCCGACGATCACCATGCCCAGCGGCCGGCGCGAAGCGCCGTCCGCGCCGATAGCCGGCCGCGATCGGCACCGCGCCGATCACCGCCGCGAGCGTGGTCATCATGATCGGGCGGAAGCGGTCCATGCTGGCGTCGTGAATGGCCTTCTCGGCGGTCTCGCCCGCGTCCACGCGCTGGCGCGCGAAGTCGACGATCATGATTCCGTTTTTCTTCACGATGCCCATCAGCATGAACATGCCGACGAACGCGTAGAGCGACGCCTGCTCGCCGAAGAGGTACAGCGTCAGCAAGTCCGCCGACCAGCGCCGTGGGCAGCGTGGAGAGCACGGTCAGCGGATGCACGTAGCTCTCGTACAGAATCGCCAGGATCACGTACATGACGAACACGGCCAGCACCATCAGGATGGTCAGGTCGCGCACCGTGTTGCGGAACGTCAGCGCCTCGCCCTGCAGGCTGGCGCGCACGGTCGGCGGCACGATTTCCGCCGCCGCCTTGCTGATGAAGTCGGTGGCGTCGCCGATGGCCACGCCCGGCTTCAGGTTGAAGAAGATCGTGACGCTGGTGAACTGATTCAGGTGATTCACGGTCTGCGGGCCGAGCGACGTTTTCCAGGTCGACCAGCGCATTCAGCGGCACCAGATTTTTGCCGTCGTCCGACTTGATGTACAGCAGCGACAGGTCGTCGGGCTTGCGACCGCTCGGAGTCCTTCACTTCCAGAATCACCTGGTACTGATCCTCGGGTTTCTTGATCAGGTAAAGATAATTCTGCGAATAGGCGTTGCGCAGCAGGTTCAGGATGCGCGTTTCCGAGACGCCGTAGGTGCGCGCCTGATCGCGCCGGATGTCGATCTCGAGATTCGGCGTGTGGTTGAAAAAGTCGGACGAAACCGTCGCGAATCCCGGGTACTGCAGCAGCTTGCGCCATCAGCTTCTGCGCCACGTCGTACACCTGCTGCGGAATTCACGCCGGAGAGCGAGTACGCGTACTGCCCCTGATTCTGATTGGTCGCGCCCGTGCTGATGTTCAAGCACCGGCAGCGGCCGCAGGAACGCGAAAATGTCCGGGAATGGTGCCGAGCTTGCCCATCAATCGCGCCGGCCACGACCTGCAATCGGCGGGCGCATCTGCGGCGGATTCAGAAACGCCAGCAGCAATCCCTGGTTGGAGGCGAGGAACTGGCTGTTCCCGGTCAGCGTGAATGTCGCGCCAACTGCTGGGGTCCTGCCGCATGATGGCCGTCGGCCTGATCCTGCAGTGCGCTGCATCTGCTCGGGCGATGAGCCTTCCTTGCCGATCATCACGCCCCAGATGAAGCTGCTGTCGCCGACCGGCAGGAACGCCTTGGGAACGACGATAAAAAGCAGCACCGTGCCAGCCAGGCAAGCCACCCAGGTCAGCGCCGAAATCCAGCGGTGCCGCAGGAACCACCAGAGCGAGTCGCCGTAGACGCCGAGCACGCGCTTTTCGACGCGTCCGATCGACGCGCTCCATCCAGTTCTGCTTGGTGCCGTGGCCGCGCGGCTTTCAGCAGGCGCGCGCACATCAGCGGCGTCAGCGTCAGCGACACCAGTCCGGAAGCGAAAATCGAAACGACGATGGTGATCGCGAATTCGCGGAAGATGCGGCCCACCAGGCCGGACATGAACACCAGCGGAAAAAACACCGCCGCCAGCGAAATCGTCATGGAAAGAATCGTGAAGCTGATTTCCCTGGCGCTTTCGAGCGTCGCTTCGAGCGGCTTCATCCCTTGCTCCATCCGGCGCACCGTGTTTTCCAGAAACACGATGGCGTCGTCCACCAGAAATCCGATGGCCAGCGTCAGCGCCATCAGCGAAAGATTGTCCAGGCTGTAGCCCAGCAGACCGCATGGCCATGAACGTCAGCAAGCAGCGACAGCGGCAGCGCCACGGCGGGAATCAGCGTGTCGGTGGCGCGGCCGAGAAACAGAAAGATCACGGCGACCACCAGAACGAATGCGATGAGCAGCGTGGCCTGCACGTCCGTCCACGGAATTGACGATGGTCTGCGAGCGGTCGTAGATCGGCGTGACGCGCACCGATCCCGGCAGCTCCGCGCTGATGATGCGGCAGCAGGTCGCGGACGCTTTTGGCCACCGCCACGGCGTTCGAGCCGGCCTGGCGGTTGACCGCGACGACGACCGTGGCCGACGGGCTCGCCGTACCCGCGCACCCAGAACCGCATCTTGATGCGCTCGTCCTGCACCGTGTCTTCGCACCGTCGGCGACATCGCGCAGATACACCGGCGCGCCGTTGGTGCTGCTGACGATCAGATTGCCGTAGGCCTGCGGCGCTGTCGAGCTGGCCGTTGGGCCGCAGCAGCGCCGTGCCCGACGGGCTGTCAAACTGTCCCGCGCCCGTGTAGCTCGTGCCGTTCTTGACCGCCGCGGACCAGATCGTCGATCGAAATTCCGCGCGCCCACATCTTCGAGGGATCGACCTTGATGCGAATGGCGCGACTTGGTGCCGAACACGTTCACGCTGCTCACGCCCGGCAAAATGCTGATGCGCTGGCCGACCTGCGTGCTTCCGTAATCGTAAAGCTGGCCGGGCGTGACCGAATCGCTGGTCAGCGCGATGTACAGGATCGGCTGGTCGTTCGGATTGGTCTTGGAAAATGTCGGCGGCGAAGGCAGATCCGTCGGCAGGCTGCCGGTGGCCTGCGAAATCGCGGTCTGCACGTCGGTCGCGGCGGCGTCGATGCTCTTGTCCAGAGCGAACTGCAGCGTGAAGCTCACGTGGCCCTGCGTGCTCTGCGAGGTGACCAGCTCCAGCCCGTTGATCTGCATGAACTGCCGCTCGAGCGGCGTGGCGATATTGTTCGCCACCGTGTCCGGGCTCGCGCCGGGATAATTCGCCTGCACCGGGATGACCGGATAATCCACCACCGGCAGATCGTTCACCGGAAGACGGAGGTAAGCTGAGCACGCCGAAAACAATGACCGAGATGGTCAGGACCGCGGTCATGACCGGCCGGCGAATAAATGGTTCGGAAAGATTCACGATTGCCCCCGCTGGCGCCGGCGCCGCTGGGCGCATCCGTGACGACGCGCACTTTGCCGCCCGGCATCACGCCGATCTGGCCGTTGATCACCACGCGTTCACCCGGCTTGAGTCCCTGCTCGATCACGATCAGATCGCCCTGCCGCTGCCCGAGCTTCACGGGCCGCAGCTCCGCGGTCGAATCCTGCCTTGACGACGTAAACGAACGAGCCTTTGGCCGAATCCTGCGGCGCGGCCGCCGGCACCAGTACCGCCTTCGGCAGCGTCGCCAGAATCAGCCGGACATTCACGAACTGCCCGGGCCACAGACGGCTGGCCGCCGTTCGGCACCGTGGCGCGCAGCATCACGGTGCCGCTGCTGCTCTGCACCGAGTTGTCGAGAAACGTGAGTTGTCCGATTGCGGGCTTGTCGGATCATCCGGCAGTCGCACTTCCACGCGCAAGCGTGCGCCTTGGCGGATTGCGCTGCACCTCGGAGAAATCGCTTTCGGTCACCGTGAAGTCCGCGTAGATCGGATCCAGGCGCTCGAATGCGTCAGCAGCGTGGTGGTGTTCGCCGTCACGACGTTTCCGACATCGACCAGGCGGTGTCCGGCGCGGCCGTCGATCGGCGAGCGGATCGAGGTGTATTCCAGATTCAGGCGCGCGGACTCCACGGCGGCCTCGTTTTGCTTGACCTGCGCTTCGCCCACGTCGACGGCGTTCTTCCGCGTGTCGTAATCCTGCCGCGCGATGGCTTTCGACTCCACCAGATCCTTCACGCGATCAAATTGAATCTTGGCAAAATCCAGCGCCGCTTTCGACTGCGCGAGATTGGCCTGCGCGGCATTCGAGCTGCGCCTGAAATGGCCGCGGATCGATCGTAAACAGCAGGTCGCCCTTCTTCAGATTGGCGCCGTCCGTGAAATGAATTTCCGTGATTCGCCCGGAAACCTCCGGCTGGACCGATACCACTTCGCGCGCCACGGTGTGGCCGACCTCATCCAGATAGCGAGGCACGTCCTGCGTAACCGCTGTGGCCACCGTCACGGTCGAGGGCGGACGCTCCATCGGAGGCGGATCTTTCTTGGCGCAGGCGGTCAGCAGAAGAGCCGAAAGCACAGGCTAGATAAATTATTTTATTCCCGCGATGCATCTATCTCCTATGACTAGACAGTAGTCTAGATACGTGACCAAATATAATACGCCACCTAGCATCAGATGTTACATGCCTTGATTGGTGGCAAAGATTCTTGAGGTTGGATGCCGAATTACGCAGCCCGGGAAACGAATCTACCCCGGTCCGGGTCGCTTGAGGGTTAAGGGAGCTATCGGCGGACAAAATTGGCGAGGGGCCGCACCCTAAAAAAGGTCAGAGTCTCCTTGGCGCGCTTCCGGCCGCTTTACTTGGCGGATGCTGCCGCCGCGGAGGAGAGTGACTTTAATTCGTCATACGTGAAAACCACTTGGCTGGAGTTTCCACCATCCTGCTTGTGGCCGAGGCCGAGCACGCGAGAGAACCAGCGCACTTCGGGCGGGGTCAGGCCGAGCAAGACGGCGGCTCCGTGTTCGTCGACGGTCGAATTGGGTCCCAGGTTAGCCATGAACATGCCTCCGATCCGGGATCGTTCTGCTGAACAATGGGGCAATTCCCGGGCCAAGACAGACGCGCCGCTAACATGCTGCATTTAATGAATTTATGCGGTCCTGACGAAGTGGTGGGCTCCAGCTAGGCAAAAGATTTCACTTAAAGTAGGGCGGATTCCCAGAAGGCGTCCGAAAACAAAGGAAATTCTCGCGGAGGAAGCGCCGCTTTTGGGCTCGCGCCGAGGCAAACATCGCCAGCGCCCGCGAGCCAGCACGCGCTGGAGTAGGTTAGGCGTTCGTCTTCCGTTTCGCCGCGCGAACCTAAGCGGACTGCGCGCGAGCCTGCGTCTTCACGCAAACTTTGTTGGTGAGTTCGATGAGCTGTTTCAAATTCCACCACTCTTCTTCGCTCATCAACCTTCCCTCGGGACTCGAAAAATAAATCGATACGAATCCTTCCGTCGAGAGAGGAGACCGTACAACCAACTGCGTCTTCTGGTGTTCCGGCAATGGTTCCGGCATGGGTTATTCCTCCAGGTCGCGCGGATTTTAGCATGAATATCCGTCGCGTTCTTTAACATTGCATCAATAAAACCAAGTTGCTACCGAAACCCGCCGCCGGTGCGGAATGTCTAGTTGCACCGAAAATAGAAACACGCCCCCATTGAAAACCCCGGGTGCCCCATCCTTGCGGTTTTCGTAAGGGTGGGTCTGTCTTTTAAAGTAGTCCCGCTACGAATCGTCACATCCGAAGTTCAAACCGCCCAGGCAAGGACCCACCCTTGCAGAGACCGCAAGGATGGGGCACCCACCCGGAGGATTGACGCGCCTGCTCCATAGGTGGGCACGCAGAGTTGACCGGCTCCCATAAATATGGGAATATGGGTCATGAAGACTACCCTGGAGATTCCTGACGCCGTCTTTCGGCGCGCCAAGTCGGTGGCCGCCGCGCGAGGAATTCCTCTGCGCGAATTTGTGACCGAAGCAGTCAAGGCCAAGCTGGCATCGGAAGGCCAGTCCTTCGAAAAGCCCTGGGTGAAGCACATGGGCAAGCTGAAGAATTTTCATAAGGAAACGCTGCGCATCAACCGCCTGATTGAAGAGGACTCGGAGAAAATTGACGCGGAGATGTGGCGTTGATTCTGGATACCAACGCCCTGTCGGCGGTTGCCGATGGGGAAGAAGCCGCGATGGAGCTGGTCGCCGGCGCCGATCGCATCGCCGTTCCGGTCATCGTATTGGGCGAATACCGGCTGGGGATTGCCCAGTCACGGCACCGGGCGAGCTACGAGGCCTGGCTTCGCGAATGGATTGCGGCGGTGACCATCCTGGATATTGACGAGCGGACCACGGATTCCTACTCGCGTATTGGTCTGGAACTGAAACGGAAAGGCAAGCCGATTCCCGCAAACGATCTTTGGATCGCCTCACTTTGCCGGCAGCATTCGCTTCCTCTCGCAAGCCGGGACAAACACTTTGATTTTGTCTCTGGACTTCGGCGGGTTGGCTGGTGATGGCCTCAGCTTAAAACCCGGACCCTTACAAACCAAAGGGTCCGCCACCCGGAAATTCAAAGGCTGGGCCAGCTGCCAGTCATGGCAATTTTATATCTCTCGGATGGAGAACGGTCAGACCCGGGATTTGCTTGAAGTCGTTTTTCTCGTCAAAGGTCAAGATTTCGCTGATCAAGTGATTTTTCATGATGACGCTGTGAATTATGTCTCCCACGCCAGAATGATATTTCAGGATACCCTGCCGAACATGGTAGAAAAACTCTGAGAAATCGTAATCTTTTCGGGGGCTCACCTCGGTGATTAGTTGCACCTTGAGAATATCTAGGCGCCTTTCACTCACAAGCTGGCTTTCAATTTGGGCGACGTCACCGGGAGCCATCCTCTTGCCCGAAATCAGGATGTTCACCATTTCCGTAACAGCCCAAGTAGATGTCCAGAGTTGGAGATCGCGCAACTCAGCGAAGACTTTGAGTGCGTTTTCTACCAGCACCTTTTTCTGTTCTTCTGCTTTGTCGAGAGAATAGTGAGCTATCAGGATGTTACTGTCTAAGTAGATGCGCCTCATTTTTTTCTAGCGCGAAAGCGAACCACGGTCTTCTTCTCGAAAGTTCTCACGGCCTTGAATGAGACCGTTTTCCCCGACTTGGTCTTAAACTTCACTACGGTCGGTTTTTGCACTGTCTTTGTGGCCGCGAATCTGACATTTGTTTTAGCCATAAAACCATCTTACCATCAACCTAAGCTGATCAACGGGTTGGTTTCGTCCGTCTAAAAGGAGAAAAGGCACTGGTTAGCAACCTGCTCGACTCCGGGATGCTTTGGTCGTCAGCCGAGCGCGGTGATTAGCTCGGGCGTAGACTCTCAACCCGGCCCCTCTCAAACCAAAGGGTCCGCCACCCGGCCCGGCCAATCCTCACAAAAGGCGCAAAAGACGGGCTGCCCGTCCGGATTTAGATATAGGAACGGGTAGAATATCTAAATCGATAATAATCTGGCCAACCTTGATGGTATCGAGCGTATAATCCGGCGCAGCTTGGAGGTTTCACTTGGCAACTCCCGACAAATTGATACCGGCGTCGAGCAAAGCTAAATCAACAAAGCGAGATTCGCGTGAGATCCTTCTTGAGAAAGGATCAAACGAATTCGTCTTTGCAGTTGTTGGGCACGTGGGTTCCGGGACGAGCATGGTGGCCAAAACCCTTCAGCAACTCCTACGCGAAACTCCGCTCAACGGCCGGAAGTTCGACGCGGAAATCCTCAGTGCCCGAGAGGTGATCGAGGATTGGGCCCGTAAACGGAAAAAGCCTGTCCCGGCGAAAACAGATAAGAAGCTGATCTCGGATGTCTACAAGCTTCAGGACTATGGCGATGAAATGCGGGCGGAGGAGACGAAGGGCGGCGCGCAAGATCATGCGGCCGTCGCCCGTGGACTCGTTCTTCGAATAAGACAACTGCGTGCGACAAAGCTTCAAGTGCCACTGAATGTAAACTCTGAAGTAGTGCCTGATGGCAGTCCCCGCGCCTATATTTTAGATTGCCTCCGACATCCTGCAGAAGTAAATATGCTAAGACGGATCTACGAAGACTCCTTTGTTTCGATCGGTGTCGTGTGCGAGGAGGAAAAGCGTATTGATCGAATCGGGACGAAGTACAGAGATGGCGGCAAGGGTGAAGCCCTCGATTTTATGAAGCGAGACGCGAATGCCGCAGAACCGCATGGCCAGCACGTCGCGGGTGCATTTCACTTGTCCGACTATTTTATTGATAACACAGTTGATCGTTTCCTTCAAAATGACATTCCGAATCCCGACTGGGACCTCGTCGAGAGGCTCTCGCGCCTCGTAAAAATTATCACACACGTTGAACTCGTAAGACCGGTGATTGCGGAAACAGCGATGCATCACGCTTATAGCGCACAGATGCAGAGCGCTTGTCTGTCGAGACAAGTTGGTGTCGCGGTGGTCGACAAGATTGGCAATCTCGTCGCTACGGGTACGAACGAGGTACCTAAGGCTGGGGGTGGTGTTTACGGCGAAGCCTTTGAGCGTGACACATTCGAGGGCCGATGTGCTCTTTTCGCTGACCCCACGAAACGCTTTTGCAGAAACACGACGGAGCAAAACGTCATCATTGAGGAGCTAATTCAGGCAATCCCAGAGCTGTCGAGTACTGAGCCACGCCGAAAGGCCAAGCTTGCAATCGACCTAAGGAGGACGAGAATAGGGGAGCTCCTCGAATTCAGTAGGGCGGTACACGCGGAGATGGATGCGTTGCTCTCAGCTGCCCGAAAAGGGGTCTCGACGGTGGGAACTAGGTTGTTCGTCACGACCTTTCCATGCCACAATTGTGCGCGTCACATCGTTTCCGCCGGTGTTGATGAGGTTCAGTACATTGAGCCCTATCCGAAAAGCAGGGCGCTCACGCTGCACAACGATTCAATCCAAGTCGAACACACGGGATGGAATCCTCCAAGCGACGGAGGTGACAAGGTGCTCTTTCGTCCTTTCTCTGGAGCAGCACCTCGCCTATACAAGCGAGCATTTTTGAAGGATCGCGATCTTAAGGACAAGGACTCAGGAAAGATGGATATCCAAAAGCCAGATTGGGGCACCGCTTGGCATTTGCCCCGCAGTAGTTACATTCAGATTGAGGTAGAACTGGCCAAGGAGGAGGCGAACAATGGCGACTGATGGTACACGGCGACAGTTGGAGATTGTTCGTACGCCGAGGCGTGAACACATCGTTCCAGAACATTTTCTAGAGGTCAAACAACAGACCAACTTGTTTCCCTCTACGAGAAAGGGACTAGTTATCTTCGTGCACTTTCCTGATGTAACCGAAAAAGAGTTTAGAGAAGCCCTCTTCCAGTCGAAGCCAGCTTATATTTTTGAATTTAGATCGGCACCACGGTTCGACATCGGAACTATGAATAGACGCTCAGCGTTTCGACTATTCTCAGAGCAATGTGCGAGCTACGTTGACTTTGCTTGCTCTTCAATGGGGAGCTCGGAACAAGAACGAGCATTCATCGAATTCAAAGCATTTGCTCAAAACCGCCAACTTTCGCTGGAGCGCCCACTAATGGTACTAATGACCAAATCCGACAACGACGTCGAGAATCGAATTGCAGACTTCATATCCTCGCTAACATCAGAAATACTTGAAATTTTTGAAGTACCCCATTTCTCGCCAGCATAGAAGTTTTCGGAATGACTTTTTTGAATCTGCTTGCGTCTCGATGGCTGCTTCGACGATTCCGACGTCGCGCCACATTGTCCGAAGCCGATACGCAGCATCAGACGGCAATTCTCGAATTTCGAAGCAAATTTCGATAGTCTAGACGCCATCAAAAACAAAAAGCCCGCCGATTGCTCGGCGGGCTTTCGTGTTTTCGGTAAGCTCTTGAAAACTGGGCAGCGTAGATGAGTACGCTTTTGCTTCGCACCTGGAGTGCGAAGTTGCTGAAAGATGAGATCTACCAGAACCCGCTCGAAGATTGAATCGTTCGAGCGATTGACCTCGGATCCCCGTGAGAGGTTCCGAAGCTTGGCCAACTTCTCCTGCACACCTGCACAGGGTCGGTTTGGCGCTATGTTTAGAAAGGAGGTGATCCAGCCGCAGGTTCTCCTACGGCTACCTTGTTACGACTTCACCCCAATCATGGGCCATACCTTGGGCGCGTGCTTCCTTGCGGTTAGCTGCGCGACTTCTAGTACAGCTCACTTTCGTGATGTGACGGGCGGTGTGTACAAGGCCCGGGAACGTATTCACGGCGTCGATCTGATACGCCATTACTAGCGATTCCAGCTTCATGCAGTCGAGTTGCAGACTGCAATCCGAACTGAGCACGGTTTTCTCCGATTAGCTCCCCCTCGCGGGTTCGCAACAGTCTGTACCGTGCATTGTAACACGTGTGTAGCCCTGGACATAAAGGCCGTGCTGACTTGACGTCATCCCCACCTTCCTCTCCGTTATCCGGAGCAGTCCTCGTAGAGTTCTCCCTTGCGGGTAGCAACTACGAGTAAGGGTTGCGCTCGTTGCGGGACTTAACCCAACACCTCACGGCACGAGCTGACGACAGCCATGCAGCACCTCTACTACTGTCCCTTGCGGGAAGACGATATTTCTACCGTTGGTCAGTAGCGGTTCAAGCCCAGGTAAGGTTCTTCGCGTTGCGTCGAATTGAACCACATGTTCCACCGCTTGTGCGGGCCCCCGTCAATTCCTTTGAGTTTCAGTCTTGCGACCGTACTCCCCAGGCGCGGAACTTAACGCGTTAGCTACGGGACGACCCGCCTACGCGGGCCACCCCAAGTTCCGATGGTTTAGGGCTAGGACTACCAGGGTATCTAATCCTGTTTGCTCCCCTAGCTTTCGTTCCTCAGTGTCAGTTGCGATCCAGTCAGCCGCCTTCGCCACGGGTGTTCCTGCAGATATCTACGCATTTCACCGCTACACCTGCAATTCCACTGACCTCTCTCGCACTCGAGCACGGCAGTTTTGAAAGCAGCCTCTGGGTTAAGCCCAGAGATTTCACTCCCAACTTGCCGCACCACCTACGAACCCTTTACGCCCAGTAATTCCGAGCAACGCTGGCCCCCTACGTATTACCGCGGCTGCTGGCACGTAGTTAGCCGGGGCTTCTTATACCCGTACCGTCAAACCCTTGCGGGTCATTCGTCCGGGTCGAAAGGGGTTTACACTCCGAAAAGCTTCATCCCCCACGCGGCGTCGCTGCGTCAGGCTTTCGCCCATTGCGCAATATTCCCCACTGCTGCCTCCCGTAGGAGTCTGGACCGTGTCTCAGTTCCAGTGTGGCCGGCCATCCTCTCAGACCGGCTACCGATCAAAGCCTTGGTGAGCCGTTACCTCACCAACTAGCTAATCGGGCGCGGGCTCCTCCTCAGACGGCCTTGCGGCCTTTGAGTCCCTGGACCGGAGTCCTGGGAATGTCATGCGGTATTAGCTCGCCTTTCGGCGAGTTATCCCCCATCCGAGGGCAGATTGCCCACGTGTTACGCACCCGTGCGCCGTGCGCCATCCGTATTGCTACGGACGCGCACTCGACTTGCATGTGTTAAGCACGCCGCCAGCGTTCGCTCTGAGCCAGGATCAAACTCTCGTTTGAAAATGGCTGCTTAGAAAGCAAAAAGCCCGACCGTCATTTCTGAGAGTCGGACCTAAGTTTTCCAAGCGAACTTTTTAATCGCTCGATTCACTCAATCCCTTGTTTTCAGGTTTTACCCCAAATGGACAAGGTCAATCGAACGGGTTCTGGCACATCTCATCTTACCCAGTTTGTCAAAGAGCTTAAGGCCTCCTGTCCAGCAGGCAGGCTTCCGTAGAACCCGGCGATAGTAACATCACGTTCTTAAATGTCAAGCATTAGTCTTATTTCTTTCCGGGCATCTTTGTGGAAAAACTGTGATTACCGCCGGGACCAGTTCTCCCACAATAAGTTAGGAACTCTGCCAAATTCCTTTTCATTGGCGGTTACCAGCGTCATTCCATGACGCAGCGCCTGCCCTGCGATCAGTAAATCGTAATCGCCGATCGGCCGTCCAATGGGCTCCATTGCCGCACGAAGGTCTCCCGAGAAAGCAGCATCGTCTTCATCGAACGGCAGCAGGCGCACCCAATTCGCAAGAAACGCGGAAAGTTTCGCAGTGCTGGCTGGACGCCGGGTGCTCTTGGCTACTCCGTACCAAAGCTCAAATACGGCCACGGAAGAAACGAACAGCGTCGCACCTGCCGTTAATTCCGCCACTGCGCGGTTTTCGATCTGCGGAGACTTTCCATTGATGAGGGCGATGCAAACGTTGGTGTCGAGCAGGTACCTCAATCAAAGAACTTTCGGATCGGAGGTTTCCGTTTGCGGAGTCCCCTGGGAAACAGCGCGGGCGCGTCAATTTTTTTCAGTGCTGCCAGCCATTCGGCCGGGTCGGCGATCATGGGTTCGAGCAGCACTCCTCCGCTCACCTTTCGGACCCGTACGCTCTCGCCCTCAAAGCGGAATTCCTTGGGCAGGCGAACGGCCTGGCTGCGTCCGTTGCGGAAAAGCTTCGCCACTTTGGTCTTGGCCATTGTGAAAAGTATATACCAATGGTCTATACCAAAGCAAGGCGCCGAAAATCATCGAAAAAGCCCGCAAAATGGCCAGAAACTGCGAAAAACGGCATTTTCAGGGGAGTTACCATCCGTGCGTTTGGGTAATGGTACGTAGAGGAATACCATGATGATTTTACTACACGTTTTCCCTATTTATTCGTTGCTCCTGACTGCCTTGCATGGTCCAATTGTCGGACAGAAAATTACTCTGGATTAGGAGAAAATCGTGGCGCTCAACGACAAAATATTAGTGGCCGGCGGGGGCGGATTCATCGGAGGCGCGCTGATCGCTCTGCTGCGCAAGCAAGGTTACCGCGACATCCGCGCGGTGGACATCAAGCCGTTCGGCGAGTGGTACCAGCACTTCGATGACGTTGAGAATCTTTCGCTCGATCTGAATCTGCGCGGAAATTGCGACACCGCTGCCAAGGGCGCGGTTGAAATCATCAATCTGGCCGCCAACATGGGCGGCATGGGTTTCATCGAGCACAACAAGGCGCTGTGCATGCTCTCCGTGCTGATCAACACGCACCTGCTGCAGGCCGCGCTGCAGGACGGCAGTTGCAAGCGTTTCTTCTACGCCTCTTCCGCCTGCGTCTATAACGGCGACAAGCAGAAAACGTTCGAGGCGCCCTCCTTGAAGGAAGAAGACGCCTACCCCGCGCTGGCCGAAGACGGCTACGGCTGGGAGAAACTGTTTTCCGAGCGCATGTGCCGCCATTTCCGGGAAGACTACGGCCTGACCACGCGCGTGGCACGTTTTCACAACGTGTACGGGCCGTGGGGCACCTGGTTCGGCGGGCGCGAAAAGGCTCCGGCTGCCATCTGCCGCAAGGTGATTGAGGCCAAGGTTTCCGGCAAGCACGAAATCGAAATCTGGGGCAGCGGCGTGCAGACGCGCAGCTTCATGTACATCGACGATTGCACCGAAGGCATCCAGAAAATCTTCTACTCGGACATCATCGATCCGATCAACCTGGGTTCGAGCGAAGCCGTCACCATCAATCAGCTGGTGGATATGGCCGAGGACATCGCCGGGATCAAGCTGAAGCGCAACTATGACCTTTCCGCACCCAAGGGCGTCAACGGGCGCAACAGCGACAACACGCTCATCCAGAAACATCTGCACTGGGAGCCCAGCACGCCGTTGCGCACCGGACTCGAGAAAACGTATCGCTGGATTTTTGACCAGTACATGGCTCGAGAGCGCGGCGAAGCGGGCGTGGTGCGCGAGGCGGGAATCGTTCGCTAAGCGATCGGTCTGAAAGTCTGGCCAAGGAATTCTTGTCATTCTGAGCGAAGCGAAGAATCTCTCTTCGATCCAAGTGCAAGCGAAGAAATAAAGAGGGATTCTTCGCTTCGCTCAGAATGACAGCACTGCTTTACACCTCAAAGATGGAAGCCTGCGTTGCCAAACCCCACTTCCGCTACTTCGTGGGATGCAGCAGCAGTTTCTGAACACGCCAGTTGATCAGCTCGCCCACGTAAATTTCATTTTCGGACGGGCAGGCGATTTCGTGGATCCATCCGAATTCCTTCAGTTGCCGTCCGGTCCCGCCCAGTTTGCCTAAAACTTTCCCGTCCAGGCTGATTTTGTAAACACGCCCGGGAAAAGCGTCGGAAGCGTAGAGAACCTGATTCGGCCCGGGCGTAATGCACACCGTCCACGGCGCGCCGGGACCCATGGTGCCCACGAGATCGACGGGGGGCTTGTTGCCGATGAGCGGCACGGTGTTGGCATAGTCAAACGGCTCGTTGATCTTGATCTGCCGCAGATATTTGCCGTCGCCGTCGAATACTTCGATGCGTGAGTTGCCGCGATTGGCGACGTACACGTTGCCATCCTTGTCAGTGGCAATGCTGTGCGGCGTGTTCAGTTGCCCAGGCCCGCTGCCCGGCTCACCAAAGGACTTGATCCACTTGCCGTTCTTGTCGTACTTGGCAACGCGGGAATTGACGTAGCCGTCGCTGATGAACGTATCGCCCGCGGCGTTCCAGGCCATGTCCGTCACCTGGCGAAACATTCCGTCCACCGGAGCGAGCGGCGGTTTGGGATGCTTCAGCGGCTCGGTGCCTTCGTCCGAGGCCTCCATCTTGCGGCCGAACACCATGATCACCTGGCCCTCGGGGTTGAACTTGATGACCATGTCGGAGCCCTTGTCGGCCACCCAGATGTTGTCTTCCTTGTCGATCCGCACGGTGTGCGCGAAGGACCAGGCGTACAGGTTGTGGCCGATCTCGCGCAGGAACTTGCCGTCCTTATCGAATTCCAGAAGCTGCGCGGCGGCTGCGGCATAGGCCGGGCCGGTGGTGTTGCCGCGCGAAAAAACAAAAATGTGTCCTTTGGAATTGACCGCGACGCCGGAAACTTCGCCGAGGTACATGCCCGTGGGCATTTTGATGGCGTTGGGCACGGAATCGAACGGAATGTCCGGAGCGCCCTGGGCGAGCATGGCCAGCGGCGCGCACAGAAAAAATGCCAAAGCAAAAACGAATTTCTTCATTTCAAAACCTCCCCAAATTTTTCGCCCCGGGCTCGGGCCGCGTCCCATTCGCACAGACGTAGACGTTGAGCCCGGGATGCCTGTTCCATGTAGTATTTGCATGGTTGCGAACGTCCGGAGAATATATCGTTTTGACCGGTGAGCGCCAATGGAAAACACGTGGCGCATGCTTTAGCTTGCGGGGTTTTATTGCGGGACGATCGAAGGCGCCGCAATCAACCCCGCAAGCTGAAGCGTGCGCCACAGGAGTTTCGATCCATCGGCCGCGAACCATCGAGGAGTGCCTGCCAGAAAACACAGGTGGGAGCTACAATAGCCGCGCACACGCCGGCGCGAGGGGAAATCATAATGTCCCAGTTTTATCTGCTCAAAACCGAACCGTCCGAATATTCCTTCGCCGACCTGCATGCGCGACGGCGCGACGGAATGGGAGGGCGTGTCCAATCCTGCCGCGGTGAAAAATCTGCGCGAGATGAAACCCGGCGCGAGGCTTATCATTTATGAAACCGGTTCGCGCAAGTGCGCTGTCGGAACGGCCACGGTTGTCTCGGTGGATGCCGCCGATCCGAAAAAGCCGATCGTGAAAATCAAGGCGGGAAAGGCCATCGGCAATCCCACATCTCTCGAAGAAATCAAAACCAACAAGTTGTTCAAGGACTCGGCACTGGTGCGCATCGGCCGATTATCGGTAGTGCCGCTCACGAACGAGCAGTATGGGTTTTTAGCGGGAAGGTGAAGCAGGTATTCCCATCAGAATGACAGTGTTTTGAATTTTTCCGCAGCCTGTTCTTCCGAAACCTACTTCGCAAAACTTGCCGCCGCAGCTCCTGCCAACCGTCGCAGCGACTCCTGATACGGCGCGCGCGCCACGCCGCGTTCGCAAACGATGGCCGTGATGAGCCGCGCCGGCGTTACATCAAACGCCGGATGCGCCGCGTGAACATCCGGAGCAATCCGCACGCCGCGCAGATGCGTGACTTCCTCCGGGGAGCGCTCTTCGATGGGAATCTGCTCGCCGGAGGCGATGGTCAAGTCAAAGGTGGAAACCGGCGCGGCCACGTAGAACGGCACCTTGTGTTCGTTCGCCAGCACCGCAATCTGATACGTGCCGATCTTGTTGGCGGTGTCGCCGTTGGCCGCGATGCGATCCGCGCCCACCACCACCGCTTTCACATTTCCCGTCTTCATGAAATGTCCGACCATGTTATCGGTGATCAGCGTGAGCGGCACGCCGCCTTCGTGCAGCTCCCACGCCGTGAGCCGCGCTCCCTGCAGGTACGGCCGCGTTTCGGGAACCAGCACGCTCAGCTTGTGTCCTTCTTCGATGGCCACGCGAATCACTCCCAGCGCTGAGCCAATCCCCGCGGTGGCCAGGGCTCCCGCATTGCACTGCGTCATCACTTGCCCTTCGGCCGGCATCAGTGCTGCGCCGAAGTGTCCCATCGCTTCGTCCGTGGCGCGTTTTTCGGCGTGAATTGCGCGGGCTTCCGCTACCATGCCGCGGCGCATTGAGTCCGGAGCGGCGTTTGCCGCCGAGAGTTGCTCGAAGCGCTGTTTCATTCGTTCCAGCGCCCAGAACAAGTCCACGGCAGTGGGCCGCGTCTGCGCAATGGTCTGGCAAATCTCGGGAAATTCAGCGCGCAATTCGTCCAGCGTTTTCGCGGGGGATCGCTCCACGCCCAGAGCCGCGCCCATGGCCGCTGCCACACCGATCGCAGGAGCTCCGCGGACCACCATGTCCTTGATCGCCGCGGCGACTTCGCGATAGTCCGTGTAGGTGTGGCGAACTACTTCTCCCGGCAAGAGGCGCTGGTCAATCATGACCACGCCTTCAGCGGTCCATTCAATCGGTTTCGCGACGTTCTTCAAGGGGTAGCATTTCTCCTGTGTCGAATTCGCTGCTTCGCCGGCGCTTTTTAGAGGCTCTTGTAACACGTGCCTTCACGCGGGCACGTTACGCTCAAACAAATGCCCGCCTGAAGGCGGGCGCCACACGCATCACAGCGAATGCCATTCTAGCGATGCCACCCGCTAACAACATAGATCAGATAGCCGACCAGTTGCAGGCCATTGTATCCGAGATGCACAAAATAGCTCGCCGCTACCGTACCGGTTCGCGCGCGCACCCACGTCAGCACCACGCCCACAAAAATCAGTAGCGCGATCTGGCCCCACCCGCCCCACAGTTGCACGGCGTGCATCAGCCCGAAAAGCGTTCCAGTGATTAGAATTCCCGCCGTGACGTTCAGATCGCGCGCCACCACGGGATAAAGAAATCCCCGAAAAATTGTTTCTTCCACCAGTGGCGCGACAACCACGCCCAAAACTCCGAACAGCAGCACGCTCACGCGGGCATGCAGCAATTGCTCGATCGGCAAGGACTCCTTGGAATTCAGAAATCCGCCGATGAACGAAACCACCACCGCCAGCACCGCGCCGCCCGCCAGGAATTGCAGCGAGGAGGCGCGCAGCTTGCCGTTGCCGGCATACATATCCCGCCAGCCGATCGACGGCCAGAACGGCGCGTCGGTCCGCGCGCGCAGCATCAGGTAAAAATATAAAACCGCCAGGCCGTCCACCACCGCCTGGCTCAGCAGCACTACGATGGATTTCGCGGTGGTCATCTTCTGGGGATCGAAGACGTCCGCGGCGCGCACCTTGAAAAAGCGCACCGCCAGCTCCGCCGCGCCCGAAGTGATCACGAAGCTGGCAATCACCGCGAGGATCGCAAACAGCCCGACCTCCAGCCAGCCCCACGGAACTCGCAGGTCATCGGCGATTCCCGGGCGAAACTCCGGAAAGGCTGGCGGCAATGAGCCTTGCCGATCAGATCGCGCGGAGTTCTCGACGGGGGGCATATCCGACGGAATGGTATCGGTCGGACCGCCATCCGATGGCGGATCTGAACGAGCCCTGACGGGCGTCGCGCTGGACGAACTGTAATCGTCGTAAGCCATTTCGGAGGGGCAAAGCGCTGTCAGGGAGGACAAGTCGCGCTAAAGCACCACAATCAATGTAGCGGCAGTCGTAGCCCCGCGCAAGTACACGAGGGAAGTTGCGGAGTGGTGGTCTCGAGTGGCTGAACAGGCTGCGGAAAAATTCAAAACGCGGTCATTCTGAGCGCAGCGAAGAATCTCTCTTCGGTCTACCTGCGAGCACAAAAAAAACAAAGAGAGATTCTTCGCTGCGCTCAGAATGACACACGATAAACCACGAGTGCCGTCAGCCCGTAAAGCCTGTCCTAAGCCTTGCGACGCGGCTTCTTTTTCCGGCGATCTTTGCCAGCGCGCGCGAATAGGACGCGATCGTTTCCGGAATCGCTTCACTGTAGACGAATTGGCCTTCCCGCCGGCAACGAATCAGTCCCGCTTCGTTCAGAATTTTCAAGTGGTGGGAAACCGTGGCGGCAGTCACCCCGCGCATGGAGACGAGCTGCCCGCAATTCATCTGATCCGAAGCGGAGAGGGCCTCAAAGATCCGCAGGCGGGTCTGGTCGGCCAGGGCTTTCGATATTTTTTCGATCTCGGCGCGGTCCACAGTTTCCTTCTTTCCCTGCAGTGTAACGGAATTCCCGGCCATCGTGCCAGGAACGCTCCCAGGTTCCCGGAAATAGCCCAAAAAAGCCTGCATCCCTTCATTTCGATGTTCATCTAAGTATCGAAGCGCCGGAACAGCGGCACAAGCAGCGCGGCGGCGCGCGGCCATCAGTAGCAAGCGAAATGCGAATTTCAGGAATCCTACGGAGGCATATATGAAGCGATTGGAAGGCAAAGTAGCGGTAGTCACGGGCGGAAACAGCGGCATCGGCCTGGCATCGGCCAAGCGCTTGCAGGAAGAAGGCGCCAAGGTTGCCATCTCCGGACGCAGCAAGCAAACCCTCGCGGACGCGGTGAAATCCATCGGAAACGGCGTGCTGGCCGTGCAGTCCGACGTGGCTAGTCTCACCGACATCGACAAACTTTTCGCGGAAGTGGGGCAGAAGCTCGGCAAAATCGATATCTTGTTCGTGAACGCGGGCGTCGCCAAATTTGCGCCATTGGCGGACACCTCCGAAAAAGTGTTCGACGAGCAGTATGACATCAACATCAAGGGCGCCTATTTCACGATCCAGAAGGCTCTGCCGTTTCTGAATGACGGCGCGTCCATCATCCTGAACACCAGCGTGGTCGACGAAAAAGGCACCATCGGCGCCAGCGCCTACGCCAGCACCAAGGCAGCCCTGCGATCTCTGGCGCGCACCGCAGCCGCCGAACTGGTGGGCCGCGGCATCCGCGTAAACACCGTAGCGCCCGGCCCCATCACCACTCCGATTTTTGGACGCACCGGACTCCCGCAGGAAGCCATCGACGACTTTGCAAAAGGCGTGCTGGAGCGAGTCCCCATGAAGCGCTTCGGAAAGCCGGAAGAAGTGGCAGGCGCTGTGGCGTTTCTGGCATCGCAGGACGCTTCCTACATCACCGGCGTGGAAATCAACGTGGATGGCGGACTGGGGCAGATTTAACAAGAAGTAGAACAGGCTTCAGCCTGTTGGGTTCTGTCCTGGCAGGGTACAGAATCCGCAGGTTGGAGCCGTGCGATAACACATCCACGATGCCTGCCCATTCGCCCTGCGCAACTGTAGATTTCGTTTCCCAGCGACAATTTTCAGGAGGTCGGGACTTCAGTCCCGACAAACGGTATCACTTGAACGGGGGTTTTAACCCCGGAAGCTTCAGCAGCTGAAGCCGAAGATCGAACGCGAGGCCTACTGCCGAGCTGACGCTCGGCCCTCCTGAAGTGCAGCACTTCTCTCAAATCGCCAGCTTCCTATGGACGCAAACCGATCGGAGACGAATCAAGGGGCGCTTCGTGGCGCATGCTTTAGCTTGCGCGGAGTGAGTTGAGAGGGACTATTGTTTGGTTACATGAAACTGCGCAAGCTAAAGCATGCGCCACGAACAGTGCCCCCAGCGCTTCCACAGCGGATAGACCGTAGGCTTGAACTAAGAACTCGAGTGGTTCCCGTTCGCCCCATTCAACATCCGCGCCAGCACCTGCCCCGTATACGATTTCTTCACCTTGGCAACCGCTTCCGGCGTCCCCTGCGCTACGATTCGTCCGCCACCGTGCCCGCCTTCCGGACCTAGGTCGATAATCCAGTCCGCCTGCTTGATCACGTCGAGGTGGTGCTCGATCACCAGGACCGTGTTGCCCAGATCGGCGAGGCGGTTCAGCACGTCGAGCAGTTTTTTCACGTCGTCGAAATGCAGGCCGGTGGTGGGCTCATCCAGGATGTAGAGCGTGCGTCCGGTCTGGCGGCGCGAAAGTTCCTTGGCCAGCTTGATGCGCTGCGCTTCGCCGCCCGATAGCGTGGTGGAGGATTGGCCCAGTTGGATGTAGCCGAGGCCCACGTCGACCAGCGTTTCCAGCTTTACTTTGATCTGCGGAATATTTTCCAGAATTTTCAGCGCGTCGACGATCTGCATGTCCAGCAGATCGGAAATCGAGTGGCCTTTGTATCTCACGGCCAGCGTTTCCGCGTTGTAGCGGCGGCCGCGGCACACTTCGCAGGTCACGTATACGTCCGGCAGAAAATTCATTTCGATGCGCCGCAGGCCGTCGCCCTGGCAGGCTTCGCAGCGTCCGCCTTTTACGTTGAAGCTGAAGCGGCCGGGTTTGTAGCCGCGCTCGCGCGATTCCGGCAGCATGGCGTACAGCTCGCGGATCGGCGCGAACACGCCGGTGTACGTCGCGGGATTGGAGCGCGGCGTCCGGCCAATCGGCGCCTGATCGATTTCAATCACTTTGTCGATCTGGTCGACGCCTTCGATGCTGCGAAACGCGCCGGGGCGCTCCATGGAGCGGTACAGATTCTGCGCCAGCGCGCGGTACAGAATGTCGTTCACCAGCGTGGATTTTCCGGAGCCGGATACACCGGTGATGACGGTGAGCAGTCCCAGCGGCAGCTCCAGATCGACATTTTTCAGATTGTTGGCTTCGCAGCCCAGGATGCGAATTTTCTTGTCCGTCGGCGCGCGGCGTTTGGGCGGCACGGCGATCCGTAGTTCGCCGCGCAGGTAGCGGCCGGTCAGCGAATCGGCGCTGCTCTCGATTTCGTCCGGGCGGCCCTTGGCCACCAGATACCCGCCGGCATTGCCCGCGCCGGGGCCGAGGTCCACCACGTAGTCGGCGCGGCGAATGGTTTCTTCGTCATGCTCGACGACCAGCACGGTGTTGCCCAGATCGCGCAAGTGTTCCAGCGAGGAAATCAGGCGGTCGTTGTCCCGCGCGTGCAAACCGATGGACGGTTCGTCCAGCACGTACAGCACGCCGCGAAGTTGCGAGCCGATCTGGGTCGCCAGGCGAATGCGCTGGGCTTCGCCGCCGGAAAGTGTCGCCGCCGAGCGGTCCAGGCTCAGGTAGCCGAGACCCACGGCCAGCAAAAAATCCAGTCGCGCGGCAATTTCAGAAAGCGCGCGCCCGGCAATGTCAGTCTGGCGCGCGGTCAGGCCCTTGCGAATTCCGTCCACGGCGGGGCGCGCGTCGGAAATCGCCAGCGCCGTGAATTCGGCGATCGACCGGCCGCCCACTTTTACTGCCAGGCTTTCCGGACGCAGCCGCTGCTCGCCGCACACCGCGCAGGGCACGGGAGACATGTATTGCGTGATCCATTCGCGGTAGGCATCTGAGCCGGACTCCTCGAAATTGCTTTCCAGAAAGCCGATCACGCCCTGGAAATGCAGCCCCGGCAGGGTTTTTCCTGCGCCTTTCGCTCCTCGCGTCGCGGTCGCTCCGTGGCCATTGCTTTTCGAGTTCGAAGGAGGATTGCCGTAAAGAATCAGGTTCTGCACTTCGCGCGGGAATTTTTCGAATGGCGTCGCCAGGTTGAAACCGTGGGCCATCGCCCCCAGCTCAATATTGCGTTTCAAAAACACGGAGCCCGAGCCCGGGCCAAGCGCGCCTTCGAAGAGCGGCCGCGTCCAGTCCACGATCACCTTGGAGGGATCGAAATCGTACTTGGAGCCCAGGCCGTTGCATGCCGGGCAGGCGCCATACGGCGAATTGAAGCTGAAGGAGCGCGGTTCCAATTGCGGTACGGAAATGCCGCAATCGCTGCAGGCCATTTTTTCGGAGAAAACCTGCTCTGTTCCGCCCACCACTACGACGGTCACCAGCCCCTTGGCCAGCTTCAGGGCCGTGGCGATGGATTGCTCCAGGCGTGTGGCAATGCCGGGCTTGACCAGCAGCCGGTCGATTAGGACTTCGATGGTGTGGTTCTTGCGTTTGTCCAGCCGTGGGGGATCGTCCAGCGGGCAGAGGTCGCCGTCAATGCGCGCGCGCACGAAGCCGTCGCGCGCCAGTTTTTCCAGTTCCTGGCGGTATTCGCCCTTCCTGCCGCGCACGATAGGCGCGAGGATCATCACGCGGTCATCGGTTTTGGCCAGTTCTCCTTGCAGGATGGAGCGCACAATCTGGTCGGTGGACTGGCGGGAGATGGGCTGTCCGCATTTCGGGCAGTGCGGCGTGCCGATCGAGCTGTAAACCACGCGCAGGTAGTCGTAAATTTCAGTGATGGTGCCGACCGTGGACCGCGGTGAGCGCGTGGTGGTTTTCTGTTCGATGGCGATGGAGGGCGAAAGCCCTTCGATCGAATCGACTTCCGGGCGTTCCATCTGGTCCAGAAACTGGCGGGCGTAGGCCGAAAGCGACTCCACATAGCGGCGCTGCCCCTCGGCGTAGATCGTGTCAAACGCAAGCGAGGATTTGCCCGAGCCGGATAGCCCGGTGATCACGGTCAGGGTGTTCCGTGGGATCTCCAGGCTGATGTTTTTCAGGTTGTGCTGGCGCGCGCCGCGGACAACGATTTTCTTCAGGCCCATGGTAGGAAGCTAGCCCCCACTGACGGCTGGGCGCACAGCGGGTAAAATATGCCCATCGTAACTTTCCAACGTAGCAGGCCGGGGCGTGGGCGTCAAGATTTGGCAAGTGCGGAGATTGTTCGAATCCCGGAAGTTCCGCGAAAGCAAACTTCGAAGGTCGCCCAATTGAATCGGAGCTGCGAGCAACAAACACTTAGTTAGTATCTGCTGACCGCAAATTTTGTTCGCGTTGAGCCACTGTCCAAAATTCCTGGATCAGGACCTTCAAGAAATCGTGCCGAGGCCGTCAATTTTTCAGGTACGGGTCAGGATTCAGAAATACTCGATTTGCCGGCACGCGCATTCGAGTACCCGCTCTTCCGTTCGGCGCGCGTTAACGATCGTCGGGACTGCAAGTTACCGTTGATAATGCCGCATTTCTGTGTAAATCCACTGAACGGCCTTCTTCTACATCCTTCACCCTAGGAACAAAATTTGTCGCCGGAAAAATTTCCCGCAGCATGGCTTTTTTACCCAGAGCGCGTAATTCAAACGTGTGTGTTTTCAGCGTCTTGTGTTTGGCCTCGCGCGTGCAACCATTAAAAACGTAGGAGGGAAGACGCGCCGAGGATCCCTTTAGGGGATTGAGGGCTGGGCCGGCACGATCTTCCCTCCGACCTGCTTCCGCCGCCTACCCCAAAAACCACACCCAATGGACCATACCTATCGGCGGAAGTACGTGCGTACGCCCGAGGTAGCGCAGCGACTCATCGCTGTGCGGTTTTGAAGGCCGCAAGTCCGCTGAGTTTGCCTGTTGGATTCGATTTCATTCTTAACGCAACTACCCCCCGAAGCGCTCCGGTGAGAGGCGCCAATCGTTCGAAGTCTTCCTTAGTACTTACCATCGCAAAAATCGCACAGCGATGAGTCGCTGTGCTGCGCAAACCATTTGTTTATGTGGATTTCTTTCGGAACGGTAGAAAATTATGGCTGGGGCGGTTGGACTCGAACCAACACCGTCCTCATTAACAGTGAGGTGCCCTACCGATTGGACCACGCCCCAGCGGCGGCGAAACAGCATTACTAACACTTCAGGATAATCATTGTACGAAAACGCGCCAGCGCGCGGCGAAAAATTTTATTATTTTGTTTCCGTCGGAAAACCTGCCGTGGTCCAGGCGCGCCAGCCGCCGTCCATGGAGATGCAATTCGAGTACCCCATCTTTTGCAGGTTGTCAGCGGCCAGCGCGGAGCGAAAGCCCCCTCCGCAGTACAGCACCAGCGGCGCGGACTTGTCCGGCACGGCGGTTTCGATGTCGCGCTCGATGATGCCCTTGCCCAGGTGGACCGCTCCGGGCAGGTGCCCGCGCTCCCATTCGTTATCCTCACGGACGTCCACCAGCGTGAATTTTTCCCCGGCGTCGAGACGGTTTTTCACCTCGCGAAAATCCTGTTCCTTCACGCGGCTCTTCGCGTCATGCACCAGAGCGAGAAATCCAGGTGTGTGATTCATTTTCTTGCCCTCCAGGGCTGTGGGGCCTCAAACCAGATTACCATACGCAAAAGAGGCAGCCAGTAGCACAGCGGCTCATCGCTGTGCGATTTTTGCGGTTGAAATCGTGGGGAAGAGCTCGGCGGCGTGCGTACCTTCAAAAGCATGCGCTGACATGCACTGAAAAGTTGCCGCACCACGGCTCGTTCCGCACCCGAAACTCCAGATCGAGTTGCGCGGCGCTTTCACCGTAAGCGGGGCTTTGAGCCATGACGCTTCTCTCCACCGCGGTCTTTTACCAGCTGCGACAAGGCGATGGCGACTCGGTCAGCCAGCGAAAAGAGTTGCACGCGGAGTGAATGTGGTCTCACAAATCCGGCAGAACGCTCTGCGGGAACCGATACCGGGTTCGCGGCGGGCCGGTCAGCCTGCCGGATCGGCATTAAATTTTGGATTGGGATTTAATTCGCGCCGCTGATCGCGCCGTCTTAAGGCACCCGCGCGCTGGCCACCGGAACCATCCAGACCGCATAGCCGAGCGGATCCCGGATGTTGGCGATCATCTGGTTGAAGTAGGCTTCCGCGGATGCGCGCGAAATCGGAGTAAGCTCGCCGATGGACTCGGAATAGCCGTCGCGCCAGGCCGTCAGAATTGTGGCGAACGTTTCACGTGGAACGCGCAGCGTGTCCACCACAACATAGTCGACCTTGATGTCCTGCAGCCCCATGGCCGACAGAATGCTGAACGTATCGCGGCCCATGAACAGGTCGGTGCCGGTTTTATCCGCGAAGCTTGGCACAACCACGTGCCAGAAATCCATGGGATCGAGCGCCGCGCGCTGAAAATGCAGCATGCCGTAGTCTTCGGGAATCAGGTGCAGGTATCCGCCGCGCCGCGTCACGCGCGTCAGCTCGGCCAGCACGCGCTCGGGTTGCGGAATGGAATGCAGCACGTGCCGGCACACGGTGAGGTCGAAGCTGCGGTCCGCTGCTTTCAATTCGAATATGGATTGAAGTTCGAAGTGCAGGCGCGGCGCGAAACGCGCATAGCGTGTGCGAGCAAGTTCCAGATGCGCGTCGATGATGTCCACTCCTAAAATCTGCGCACGCGGATAAAGTTCCGCCAGCCGTGAAGATCCTTCGCCGGTGCCGCATCCGGCGTCCAGAATCCGCGCCTCGGCCGGAAGGCCGTACCGCTCGAACAGCGGCATTTCCTGGGGCCAAATGGCTCGCGCCTGCGCATCCAGATTGCGCACCATGGATTCATCGGCCATCTGCTTGGCCTGCGGATTGAGGTCAGTCATGGTTTGCTCCGGAAATCCGCGATCGCTGTACTCGGAAATTTCTTACTCGGCTGCAATTGCGGCCGGACAAAGCGTAGCACGGTACAGGCGGGCCGCCGCGCGCCGCGCTCCTTGCGAATGTGCTATTCTGCGCGGCTATCGAGCCGACTTGAATTTCAAATCTCATCCTGGAGGAACAGCCTCATGAGGAAACTCGCCTTTCGAACACTGGGCCTTACAAAACTGGCCGCGGCAAGACTGGCTTCGGGCATTTTCATCCTGCTAATCGCGGCCTCGGCGAAAGCCCAGGCGCCGGCGGCGGCCACGGATATCACCGCAGCGCAGATCCAGGCGTTTATTAAAGATGCGCCCAAGGATCGCAATAGCGACCGCGCCATTCGCGTGATTGACGCCGGCGGCTACCACGTCGGCCTGTTCGGTGTATTTCGTCCGAAGGAAGCCCCCATTACGGCCAGCTTGCACCAGACCACCGCGACGGAAACTTATTACATGGTGGAAGGCGCGGGCGTGCTGGTGACCGGCGGAACGCTGAAGCAGCCGACGACACCGCGACCATCCGCCATGGGTAACTGGACCGACCTCGGCAGCAGCGGCATTGAGGGAGGAGTCTCCCGGCGCCTGAGCAAAGGCGATGTGGTCATTATTCCCGGCGGCGTGCCGCACGGGTGGGCCAGCGTCGAGAGCGATATTACGTATCTGATCGTGCGATCTGACCCTGATAAGAAAATTCCGCTGAAGTAATCAGTAGCAAAGACTTTAGTCTGTGGGGTTTTGAAAGTTCAGCTGGGGCGGACAGCTTGCATTCGCCGTTTACGGCCTGCAAGTCCTGATGGAACCCCACAGACTGAAGTCTGTGCTACCAAACCCTGTGCTACTTGACGCCTTACTTCATGTCCCGCCAGTTCGGTCCGGCCTTCACGTCCACCACCAGTGGAACCGCTAGTTTCTCGACGTTTTCCATGGCCGATTTTACCAGCGGCCGCAACTTGTCGAGTTCTGCGTGCGGGGCTTCAAACAGAAGTTCGTCATGCACCTGCAGAATCATTTTCGTTTTGAACTTTTGTTCCTTCAGCTGGCGCGCGATCACGATCATAGCCAGCTTGATCAGGTCGGCGGCGGTGCCTTGCAGGGGAGTATTCAGCGCGGTGCGCTCGGCAAAATTCCGCAAATTGAATTGCGTGGACGTAATTTCCGGGAGCGGGCGGGTGCGTCCGAACATGGTGCGGCTCATGCCGCTCTTGCGCGCTTCGGCGAGCGATGCTTCCAGATAATCTTTTACGCCGCTGTATCGCGCGAAATAGGCGGCGATGAATTTGGCGGCTTCCTTCTGGTCAATGCCAAGCTGCGCGGCGAGGCCGAACGGCGTTTGCCCGTAGATGATGCCGAAGTTGATGGCCTTGGCCGCGCGGCGATGCTCTGCGGTTTGCGCCATGGGTCCGACGCGGAACACCTCCTCAGCGGTGCGCGCGTGGATGTCTTGCCCGGTGCGAAACGCTTCCACCAGCACGGGATCCTTTGAGAAATGCGCCAGGATGCGCAACTCGATCTGCGAATAGTCCGCGGAGAGCAGCGTGTTGCCGGGGCTGGCCACAAACGCCGCGCGAATCTGGCGGCCGAGTTCCGTGCGCACCGGAATATTTTGCAGATTCGGATCCGAAGAACTGAGCCTACCCGTTGCGGCCGTGGTCTGGCTGAAGCTGGTGTGCAGCCGTCCGGTTTCCGCGTGGATTAGCCTGGGCAGGGCGTCCACATAGGTCGATTTGAGCTTGGTAAGTTCGCGGTACTCGATCACTTTACGCGGCAATTCATGCAGCAGCGCCAATTCCTCCAGCACGTCCGCCGCGGTGGAGCGCGGCTTTCCGCGCCGGCGCCCGCCGAGCGTCAATCCCAACTTATCGAAAAGCACTTCGGCTAGTTGCAGCGGCGAGCCGATGTTGAATTCGCCCCCGGCCAGGTCCCAAATCAGTTTTTCGCGCTCGCGAATTTCGAGCTCCATGATTTTGGACATGGCGTCCAGCGCGTCGCGGTCCACGCGCACGCCGTCGCGCTCCATTTCGGCGAGCACCGGAGCCAGCGGCAGATCAATTTTTTCGTAAACGTCCGCCAGGCCCTGCGCCTCCACTTCTTTGCGAAGAGCGGGCGCGAGGCGCCGCAGGTGTTCGGCATTTTCACCGGGCGCGCCGCTGAGCGCCACGCTCTCCTGGCGCAGCACGGCGTCGGCCAGGGCGTGCTTGGACGTTGTGGGCCGCAGCAGGAAGGAATAAAGGATCGTCGCATGGCGAATTCCGGCGACAGGCCCGGCCAACAGCTCGAAAAGTTTCGGGTCGTGCACGACTTTGATTCGATTTTCATCGCGCAGGAATTCCGCGAGCACGGCCAGCATTTCGCCCTTGTCGTCCAGCCAGGCCGTTCGCGAAACTCCCGGCGTTGGCGAAACTTCGATCGCGGCAATTTTTGAGCCGAAGCCTTCTTCCTCGCGGTCGCCGTCGGCCAGCGTGAGCCATACCGCGGTCTCGGCGTTGCGCGGAATGCCGCTCAGGTATTTTTTCAACGCCGCGGGCGTTTCCAGCGCCGCGGTATCGATCGCGGCAGCGCGCGCGGCGGTTGTAGCGGCCGGGGCAGCGGGAAGATCGCGCAGCAGCGAGGTGAATCCCAACTCGGCGTACAGCGCACGCAGGGCTTCAGCATCAGGTTCGCTGGCCGCGAGGTCGTCCAGCACCAGCTTTACGGGCGCATTGGTGTCAATCACGGCGAGTTGCTTGGACATCGCCACGGCCTCGCGGCTATTTTCCAGCGCCTCACGATAGCGCTTTCCTTCCACTTCCTTGGCGCGATCGAGCGCTGCCTCCGCCGAGCCGAACCGGCGGATCAACTCCTTGGCTCCCTTTTCGCCAATTCCCTTCGCTCCAGGAATGTTGTCAATCGAGTCGCCCATCAGCGCCATGACGTCCGCGACTTTTTCCGGCGGCACGCCCATGATCTCTTCCACTTTCGCGGCGTCCACGATCAGGTCGGTTTTGTCCGGCCCGGCGCCGGGACGCAGCACGCGGACGCTGCCGCCGACGAGTTGCATCATGTCCTTGTCGCTGGTGACGATGGAAACATCCAAACCCTTTTTCGAGGATTGTTTAGCCAGCGCTCCGATCACGTCGTCGGCTTCGAATCCGGGGTACTCGAGAATCGGCAATCGCATGGCCTCGCACATTCGCCTCACGTACGGCAGCTGAATGGCAAGATCGTCGGGCATGGGCGGCCGCTGGGCCTTGTACTTGTCGAAAAGCTTGTCGCGAAACGTCGGTTCCCGCGTATCGAACACCACGGCGAGGAAGTCCGGCGCATGCTCCTTTTTCAGCTTGCGCAGCATGTTCGAGAAAAGATAAGGAACTTTGGTGGGGATGCCAGCCGGGCTGTTCAGGCGGCCCATGGGCGCGAAATAAGCACGGAAGATGAATCCCATCGCATCGACGAGAAATATTTTTTTCGGAGCGGCAGCGCCTTTGGCCATCGGGGCGAGTATAGCAAAATGGCGCGGACTTCCGTCTGCGGCGGGCGCGACTACCAGGTCTCAATTCCGCAAGCTGAAGCTTGCGCCACGGTGTGCTATTTTAGTCTCTCGCGGTTTTTCGAGAATCTCCACTCGCACGCGTCTCCCAATGCCGAAACGCGCCAAAACAAATGCGCCCTCACCGGTCGCGGACTCCCCGCAGCCGGAACCTGCGCGCGCGCATGCCGTCGCTTCCGAATCTCCCGGTTTGAGCAAGCCCAGCATCGCCGAAATTTTCGGGCCTGGCGGCGCCATCGAGAAATACATGCCCGCGGGATACGAGCACCGGCGGTCGCAGCTGGAAATGGCCGAGCTGGTGGAGGCGGCGTTCCAGGAAAAGCGCCACCTGATCGTGGAAGCCGGCACGGGCACGGGAAAGACGCTGGCCTACCTGATTCCCGCGATCCGCAGCGGGCGCCGCGTGGTGATTTCCACGGCCACCAAATCGCTGCAGGAGCAGCTGTTTGAGAAGGACATTCCGTTTCTGCAGAAATATTTCGCGCCGGAATTGAAAGTGGCGGTCATGAAGGGCCGCAGCAATTTTCTGTGCCGCGAAAAAGTGTACCGCATGGCCGACCAGCCCGTGCTGAAGGGCTTCGACGAAGTGGACTGGTTCGCGCAGATTCGCGACTGGGAAAAAGTGACGGACACCGGCGACCGTGCGGAGCTGAATTTTCTGCCAGACGATTCGGACTTGTGGCAGCGGCTCGATGCGCGCCGCGACGCCTGCACCGGCTCGAAGTGCCCGGAGTTCAACCGGTGTTTTCTGACTGCCATGCACCAGCGGGCCGCGGAAGCCGACCTGATCATCGTCAACCACCACCTGTTTTTTGCGGACCTGGCGCTGAAGCAGGATGATTTCGGCAGCGTGCTGCCGGAGTACGGCGCGGTGATCTTTGACGAAGCGCACGAGATTGAGGATGTGGCCAGCGATTACTTCGGCCGGCAGATTTCCAACTACCGGTTTGAGGAGCTGGCGCGCGACGCCGAAGTGGCCGCGCGCGTCACGCGCGCGGGAGGCGCCCCGCTGCAGAAGCAGATCATGCGCATGCGCGAACGGTCGCGCACTTTCTTCGAGGCGTTTCCCGCACGCGATGGCCGTTTTCCGTTTGACTCTGCGCAGCGCGCCGGATTTCTGGAGCAGAATCGCGAATCTTACGACGCCTTGATAAACGCGCTGAAAAGCCTGGAAGCGGAAATTGCCTCGCTCCCGGCCAAGCCCGAGGAATTGCTGAACATTGCGCGGCGCGGCATGGAACTGCGCGGCGAACTGAAATTTCTGTTCGAGTCCAGCGAAGGCAATTACGTTTACTGGTTCGAGCGCCGCAACAAGGGAATCTTCGTCGCGGCCACGCCCATCGATGTAAGCGCCCTCCTGCGCGAGCGCCTGTTTGAGCCGTTCGAGACCATCATTCTTACTTCCGCAACGCTGGCGGTCGAGGGCCGCTTCAATTTCCTGAAGCAGCGGCTGGGCATCGACATAGCCGGCGAACGCGTGCTGCCCTCGGAATTTGATTTTGCCGAGCAGGCGTTGCTCTACGTACCGGCGGCGCTGCCCGACGTTCGCGATTCGGCGTTCCCGGAGCGTGCCGCGCAGGAAATCGTGCGCCTGCTGAAAATTTCCCGGGGACGCGCATTCTGCCTGTTCACCAGCTACAGCCAGATGAAGGATCTGTACGAGCGGGTGCGCACGCAGGTGCCGTTTCCGCTGCTGATGCAAGGCTCCGCGCCGCGTTCGGCGCTGCTGGATAAATTCCGCGGCACGCCCGGCGCGGTGCTCTTCGCCACCTCCAGCTTCTGGCAGGGCGTTGACGTGCGCGGCGAGCAGCTTTCCTGCGTGATCGTCGACAAACTTCCGTTCGCCGTTCCTTCGGACCCGGTGGTTGCGGCTCGCGTAAAAGCCTTGCAGGAAGACGGGCGCAACGCGTTTGCCGAATATCAGGTGCCGGAGGCCGTTCTGGCGCTGAAGCAGGGCTTCGGCCGGCTGATTCGTTCGCGCACCGATCGCGGTGTGCTGGCCATTCTCGACAACCGCATCCAGCGCATGCAGTATGGTAAAATTTTCATGGAATCGCTTCCGGCGTACGCGACCACCAAAGACATTGCCGCAGTCGAACGGTTCATGAATCGTTAGGCGTCACCGGCGGAAGTCCGTTCCACGGAAACCGCCGCTTCGCGCGGTGTTTCCGGAAATTCAAAAGGGAAAACTCGATGTTCCAGGTCAGCGTGGACGAAACTTTTTCCTCGGGGCATGCCCTGCGGGGCTACCGCGGGAAATGCGAGAATATTCACGGGCATAACTACAAGGTGCGCGTCGTTCTGGAGGGGCCGTCGCTCGATTCCATCGGCCTGCTTTACGATTTCACGCACCTGAAACGAGTGCTTCGCGAAATCATTGCCGGAGTGGACCACAAGTTTCTGAACGACCAGGCGCCCTTCGACGTCACCAATCCTTCCGCGGAAAATCTGGCCAAATATTTTTACGAGGAAATTATCCGGCAGCTGAATCACGCGCCGGAAGGCGCGAAACTGGCGCGCGTCACGATCTGGGAGACGGACACCACTTCGGCAACCTACTGGGCCGCGTAGCACGGCCACACACGGACGCGGGCTTCTTCGAGGGACCGGCTGTGCAGCGAAGATTCCAGCGGGTGAATTCGAATACCGGTGTAGACTGCTCCATCGAAACTCTATGAATCGCGCATTCTTCATCATCATTCTGCCGGCGGTAGCCGTAGGACTGGGCTACCTGTTGATGTTTCATTGGCTGGGCTTCACTTTGGAACCCTTCCGCTTCATCGCTGCGGCGGTCATTCTGGCCGCGGCAATTTACCTGGTACAGCGCCGCCAGCGCCGCAAGGCCGGGAGCGGTAACCGCTGACACCCGCACGTGCTTCCGGTGGGCCCGGACCAGGAAGTCCCGCAAATTCAACTGGCTTCGAGGCGCTTCCGGCGTATAAACTCCGAGGTTCAGGTTGGCATCTAATAACCCAGAGGATAGTGTCGGGCCAAGCCATGAGTCGGAGACCCAAGGCGGTGGTGCTGTTGAGCGGCGGGATGGATTCCCGCGTTTCAGCGGCCATCGCGCGCGAAACACACGACTTGGCTTTGCTGCATGCCAGCTACGCGCAACGCACCGAGCGGCGCGAGCGCCGGGCGTTTGAAGACATTGCCGATTTTTACGGTGTCGATCAGCGGCTCGTTGTTCACCTGGATCACTTCGCGCAAATCGGCGGCTCCGCGCTGACCGATCCCCGGATTGCCGTGCCGGAAGACCGCGCGCCGGACGCGGTTCATGGCAACGCAATCCCCTCCACGTACGTCCCATTTCGTAACGCGCACTTCCTGGCAGTTGCGGTAAGCTGGGCGGAGGTAATCGGGGCCAACTCGATTTATATCGGGGCCGTATCGGAGGACAGTTCCGGCTACCCGGATTGCCGCCCGGAATACTACCGAGTCTTTCAACAACTGGTGCGCGAGGGAACGCGTCCCGAAACGCATATCGAAATTGTCACACCGGTCATCGGCATGCGAAAATGGGAGATCGTAAAACGCGGTCTGGAGTTGGGCGCGCCGCTGGACCGAACCTGGTCCTGCTACCAGTTTGAAGATGGGGCGTGCGGCGCCTGCGACAGTTGCCGGCTGCGCGTGAGTGCGTTCGCCGAAGCAGGGGTCGGCGACCCGATCGTCTATCAATCGGCTTTGAAAGTACAGCTAGGGAGATAAGAACGACCCGCGAGGCCCACTTGCTCCGCGGATTTGCGCTGCTAGGAGGCAGTAAAGATCATGAACCGAATGAAAGCAATCAGGATGTCAGCCGTGCTCGCGCTGATCGTCGGAATGTTGGCGGCGTGGTCGGCGCCGGTCGCCTTCGCGCAGGGTGGAGCACTTGCCGGAACTGTATTTGACTTGACGGGCAAACCGTATCCCGACGTCACCATCTCGGTCAAAAACACGGAAACCAACAAGCAGACCGACGCGGTCACCGATGCCAAGGGCAAGTACTCCGTGCCCGGCATGGGTCCCGGAACCTACAACATTGACGTCAAGGGCAAGGATAAAGACGGCAAGGAAATGCTCCTGTATCAGACCGGCGTCAAGCTGGCGGCGGGACAGATTCCCACCTTCGACATCAACATGAAGGAACTGCAGGAGTCCGGAAAACTGGCCGCGATCGAGGCGATCCGCAAGCAGCAGGAAGCGGAACAACAGTTTCAGGCTCTGAAGACACACTACGATGCCGGTATCGCGGCGATCGAACAGATGAAGGCTGCGCAGGCCAAGCTGGGACAGACCCCCAAGGACCAGCAGGATCCGGTGAAGGCGCAAATTACGACCGCGGGCGGCACGGCCGTCACGGAACTATCCGCGGCGCTCGATCTGGAGAAGCCGGAAGATCCGAACCGCCCTATCGTGCTGTCACGCTTGGGTGAGGCTTACGAGAGCATGGGCAAGTGGCAGGAAGCCGCCGATACCTATCAGAAGGCGATTGCTCTGAAGCCTGATGTTGCTGCGAACTATAACAACCTGGGCAACGACCTGGCCAAGCTGGGCAAAGTGGACGATGCCCGCGCCGCTTACCAGAAGTACGTAGACCTGAACCCCAACGATGCCGCGCTGGCCTGGCGCAACTTCGGAACCGTGCTGTACAACTCCAACCGCATGAAGGAATCGATTGAGCCGCTGCAGAAGGCCACCACGCTCGACCCCAAGAACGCTACGGCGTGGTTGCTCCTGGGCATCGCCTTGGTGAACACCATGGAA
This sequence comes from uncultured Acidobacteriota bacterium, assembly GCA_963774805.1. Lineage (GTDB taxonomy): Bacteria > Acidobacteriota > Terriglobia > Acidiferrales > UBA7541 > Palsa-360. Next base: position 56,744 of record CAVZGK010000008.1, on the reverse strand, counting down.
TTCAAGACCGAAGGCGACAAAATTACTCCGGTCATGAAGCCCGGAACGGTGGAAGCCTACCAGCACGCCATCGATCTCGATCCCACCGGACCGATCGGAGCGCAGGCCAAGGACGGCCTGGCTTCGCTCCAGGCCATGGGCGTGGGCATCACCACGAGAGTCGGTGAGGCTCCGGCCAAGTCCTCGAAGAAAAAGTAACGGCTGCTCGCGATTTCAAACTGCGCGATGGGACCGATTTTCACCGGTCCCATCGCGCAGTTTTCATTTTCAGTCGAAATTTTTGCGAACCGCCCGGGCGCACCGTTCTCAAGAGATTGGTGGGAGATCCCGGAAAGGCCGCAGTTTAGGCTGCGCGAATCCGACCAGTGCGCGAACTGTACAAGACATCTCCTACTTGGGATTTGTGGATCGCGGTTTCACAGGTTGCGGAAAAACTACATCTATTTGTCATTCTAGCGAAGCGAAGAATCTCTCTTCAATCCAAGTGCAAGCAAAAGAACAAAGAGGGATTCTTCGCTCCGCTCAGAATGACAACGTTTTGAGTTTTTCCGCAGCCTGTGAAGCCGCGACATTCAGTGAGCAGAAAAACGGCGGCTTTAGCACCTGAAGTTTCGTCCAAACTTAAAGGGTTGCAGGTTTGAGATTACTTCCGTCCGTCGTTCGATTCCGAGTCTGGCATTAATTTCTCGCAGCAGCGCAGAGATTCAAAAATGCGTCAGCGTGCCGGTGACTTTCGTGCGGCGCAGGGCCCAGGAAAAAATCGCGAAGGACGCCGGAAGGAGCAGCGCCGCGAAAATCAGGAGCGCCGCGATCGATGGCAGGAGTTCGCGGGTCGAAGCGTGGCTCAGGATCGCAGCCCGCATGCCCTCCAGCGAATACGTGACCGGAGTGATGCGCGCCAGAAGCTGCAGCCATTTCGGCAGCACGGAAACCGGATACATCATTCCGCCCACCACGGACGACAGGCCCAGGATCGCCCACGTCACGGGATTGCCGCGCTTGAACACCAGCAGATAGCTCGCGCTCAGCACACCCAATCCGGAAAAGGCCAGCACCGATGCCGCCAGCACCAGGAATGCGCCAAGCCAATTCGCTCCCTGCAGGGGAAAATGGAAAAGCACCGCGCCCCAGCCGATATAAATCGCCGTGCGCAGGGACATCAGGACGAATGGATAGAGGCTGGAGCCGGCCAGAATGACTGGAAGCGAGGTCTGCGTGACCAGCAGATTTTCCAGAGTGCCGTTCTGGCGGGCCTCGGTCAGGCTGCTGTCAAACGTGCTGAGCGCCACCGCCAGGTAGTCGAAGAAGGCGATGCCCACCAGCGCGAACGAAAAATAATTCGTGCCGGGAGGAAGCGACCTCTCCAGCGTGGGGCTCTCCACGAAGCTGGATAGAAAGTAAAAGCTCGCGGATGCGAACAATGCCTGAAACATTTCGATGGCAAAGGCGGCGCGGTAGCTGCGCGCCACCGCGAAATCGCGGCGGAACAGCAGCGCGAGTTTTCGCAGGGTCGACACCACGGGCGGCGAGGCGCTCATTGCGCATCCCGTGAAGCGCGCCGGGTCAGAACTTGCAGCGAGTTTTCCAGCGTGCCGGCGCCGGCCAGGGCCTGAAGGCCGGCAAGAGTTTCGCAGGCCAGCAATTGCCCACTTTCCAGTACCGCGATTCTGCCCGCCATCTGCTCCACTTCGGCCAGAGTGTGCGACGCAAAGATCAGCGTCGTGCCATGCGCTCCGACGATCTCCTGGAGCAGAAACCTGCGGAATTCCGCGGCGGCCAGCGGGTCCAGGCTGCGCGTCGGTTCGTCCAGAATCAGCAGCGAGGGCCGATGAAGCATCGCGCGCGCCAATCCCAGGCGATGAATGTTGCCCGTAGACAGCATGCGCGTCTGGCGATCCAGAATTTCGCCCAGGCCGAACGGTTCGGTCAGTTCGGCAATCCGCCGCAGGGCCTCCGCTTCGGAAATGTTATTCAGGCCGGCGAAAAGCAGCAGGTTTTCCCGCGAAGTCAGGCGCGAATAAAAGCAGGCGTCTCCTCCGGTGTGATATCCGATTTGCAGACGAACCTTGGCGGGATCGCGAACCACATCGAATCCGCAAACGCTGGCGGTGCCGCGCGTGGGAATCAGCAGAGTGGTGAGGATTCGCAGCAGGGTGGATTTTCCCGCGCCATTCGCTCCGACCACTCCCAGGATCTGCCCCGGCTCGACCTGAAGAGAGATGCCGCGCAGCGCCGGAACCGTAAGCCGGGACACTGGATGGACGAACGCCCGCCATCCCGAAACGGCGCGAGGAAAGTATTTTTCGACATTTTCCAGGTTCAGCGCGAAGTTTTTCACCGATCGTCGTTATATCCTTTCACTCGCCCGGACACAAGCCTCAGGCACGGAACGGAAGCGAGGCTGTCGAATCGCGTTGCCGAAGTCCGAGCCACCCGCTACAATTTCGCGCGTCGGCAAATTCCAGTTCGCAGGGGATGGCGAATGAACGCACGGATTCGAATGCGGTCCGGCATTCGAATTGCCTTTCGCGCTACGACGTTGGATTGAAAGAGACAGGAGATCAAGCATGAGCCCCACAATATCCGATCGCTCCGTGGTCGTGGCCGCCAAGGACCAGGTTTCGTGCGACCTCGCCGGCGAAGCCGCCATCCTGAACGTCAAGAGCGGTGTGTATTACGGGCTTGACCCGGTGGGAGCGCGCATCTGGACCTTGATGCAGGAACCGCGGAAAGTCGCCGAAATTCAGAACGCCATCACCCAGGAATACGATGTCGAGCCGGAACGCTGCGCGCGCGATCTAACCGGTCTTCTGGAAAAATTGCTGGAAGAGGGTTTGATCGAAGTGAAAGAAGCCTCGAACGATTGAGCGCTGCGCGTCACGAATTTTGCCATCCACACAGTGCCTATCCTCTGTCTGGCAATTCCAGTTGCGACTCGCAGGACTCTTCTTCCGGGAATCTGTTACATTTCCATCAGCGCTTGCAGCCGCGCGTCCCTGCTCTAGATTACTCGAGCGACCCATGAACGAAAGCCGCGAAACATTACCGGAAAAATGGCGGAGATTCCGCCGCCGCCCGCCGCAGGACCGCAAACTTATTTTTCAGGCTGCGGTGGTGCTGCCCGTGACCAAAGCCGGACTGCGCCTGTTTGGATTCCGGCGGTGGAAAGCGGTGATGGAGAAATTTTCACCCACGGCGCCGTCCAGGCAAACGCCATCCGCGCAAGCTCAGCGCGAAGCCACGGAGCGCGCGGTGCGCGCGGTGCGATCCGCGCAGGTTCACGGTCCCGCGAATCCCAATTGCCTGGAGCGCTCGATGACGCTCTGGTGGATGCTGCGGCGCCGGGGAGTGGACGGCGAACTGCACATCGGTGCGCGGAAAGAAGCCGGGAAATTCGAGGCGCATGCCTGGGTCGAGCTCGACGGGCAGGTACTGAACGACAGCGCCGAAGTGCATCAACACTACGCGCGCTTTGACGCGCCCATCGCCGCGTCTATAAGCGAGTCGCGGAATGCTGGAAAAGCAGATTCCAACTCACCGCGCAAGGTGGCGTCCTCGTGAGCGGAGTTGTGGGCATTCTGAATCTGGACGGCGCTCCGGTCGATCGCGCGCTGCTGGAAAGCATGACGCGGTTTCTGGCATTCCGCGGTCCGGACGCGCAAGAGGTTTGGGTTCGGCACCACGTCGGCTTGGGCCACGCCATGTTGCGCGCCACACGGGAAGCGGCTGCGGAAACGCAGCCGGGCAGCCTCGATGATCGCTTGTACATCGTCGCGGACGCGCGGATCGATGCACGCTCCGAACTGATCGCCAAGCTCAAAGCGAAGAGTGCTACCTCCGCCGGGTTCGCCGTCACTCTCCACGCCCGACTCCGAACTGATTCTCCACGCCTACGATTCCTGGGGCGAAGCCTGCGTCGAACATCTGCTGGGTGATTTTTCGTTTGCGATCTGGGATGCGCGGGAAAGACGCTTGTTTTGCGCGCGCGATCAATTCGGCGTCAAGCCGTTCTTCTACGCCCGCTTGGGCTCGCTGCTTTATCTTCAGCAACACGCTGGACTGCGTTCGGCTGCATCCCGCGGTTTCCGAGCCGGCTCAACGATCTGGCCATCGCCGATTTTCTCCTGTTCGATATGAATCAGGATCCCTCGACAACCACATTCGCCGATATCCAGCGGCTGCCCCCAGCGCATACCTTGGAGTGCAAGCAAGGTGCCGTCTCCGTCCGGCGCTACTGGGAACTGTGCGTCACCACGCCCGTCCATTTTCCGGCGAGAAGAAGAGTACCTCGAGCGTTTCCGCGAACTGCTGGACACCGCGGTAGCGCGACCGCCTGCGCACGGATAAGCGCCGGCGTGCTGATGAGCGGCGGGCTCGATTCGACGACCGTCGCCGCCAGCGCGCAGCGAGTCTTCGCTTGCAACGGAAGGGCATCCGTCTGGCCTCCGCGCGTACACCGAGGTCTTCGACAGCTTGCATTCCCCACGAAGAGCGCCATTATGCGACTCTCGCCGCCGAAAGCGCTGGAAATTCCGATTGAATATCTCGTGAGCGATCAATTGGAAAATTTTCGAGCGCGCGGACCAGCCGGAATATCGCACCCCGGAACCCACGCACACGGCGTTGCCCGATACGACTTTGGATCAATTGCGCCAGGTTGCCGCGCGAAGTCGCGTGGCCCTGACGGGTTACGGCGGCGATCCCGCGCTTTGTGGCCGCATCACGGTTCACTTTCGACAGTTGTTCAAAACAGGCAAGTTGGGCCGGATGCGCTAGCTGACGCGGTTCGCTTTCTTGGCGCCGAAGGACGGCTCTCGCGGCTCTATATTTCCACACGCTGGCGGATCCTGCTTGCTTCGAAGACAGAAAGGTCACCTATCCGCCATGGCTGAACGAAAGACTTGGAAAGAAAACTGGTTTGCGCGAACGCTGGGAGTCGCTGGTCATGCGCAACGCTCGCCAGAATCTGATCCGGCGGTCCGCCCGGAAGCGCTTGAGGTGATATGATGGCTCACTTGTGGCCGAACCTGTTTGAAATGCCATGATGCTGGTGTCACCAAAATTCCGGTCGAAGTCCGCCATCCGATCTTCGATCTTCGCTTACTGAATTTCCTACTCGCACTTCCCGGCTGCCGTGGTGTACCGACAAGGAACTGCTCCGCGAGGCTTGCTCGCGGCACCTTGCCAGACGCAGTGCGGCTGCGGCGCAAGTCGCCTCTCGCCGCTGACCCGGTGATTGCGCTGCTTAATCCCCGAGGCGGCCTGGGTCGATCGATTTGAGCCAGTCCCCAGTCCTGGAGCAATATGTGGTGCGGAATCGCATTCCGGCCGTTTGTCGGGAAAAAGATCCCTGGACAGCTTGGATTAGCCTTAGGCCACTAAGCCTGAATTTCTGGTTGCGTTACTTTGATGGTCGGAAGCGACGTCGTGTGGTTAAACGGTGAATAAAACATTGCGTTGCGCGATCGACTCTTTGGGTACTAAGAAAGCGTTCTGGAGGCTAGACTTCGGTGTTTGAACGTGAAGTAATCCACGCATCTCGAAGCGCTACGAAAGACCATTGGTTTACGGGGATCTCCGCAATGCTGACTAAGCCCGTGCAATGGCAGGGCACAACACCAACCCCTGGACGCAAATAACAGTCCAGGGAATCCGTTGTCTGTGCTTACATCTGCTCTACGGATTTAAGGGTTGCAAGTAACCATCCCATTCCTGGATTACCGGTTCTGCACTCCAGTCTTGCGACAGTTGACCTTCCCAGTCCATCTGAAACAGACGAGCCGAATTTGCGCTCCGAATTCCACGCTTCAGACTACGGTTTTTTCTACTCCAGCCCACACGCCGATGAGCGGTGGCATGCCCAGCTTACGGATGGGACTGCCTGAGTCGGCAGGCGCACACTTCGGATTTTTCTATAGCGACGGAGTCCGATTTGCGGTCGAGCGCGAGGGCCGCGAAATCTGGGGCGATTGGCCGGACGGCTACTCTCTCGAAGATGCATGCACCTATCTGATTGGACCGGTCATCGCCTTCGCGCTGCGCCTTCGGGGCGTCGTTTCTCTCCATGCCAGCGCGATTTCAGTGGGCGATCAGTCCATAGCTCTGATGGGCGTACCGGGGGCCGGAAAATCCACTACGGCTGCGGCCTTTGCACTCCTCGGTTTCCCCATACTTTCTGACGATGTCGTCGTTCTAGAGGATCAGATCAACACGCTTCCTGGTTCAGCCGGGCTATCCACGCGTCAACCTGTGGCCGGATTCGGTCAATGCGCTGTTTGGTAGCGAGGACGCCTTGCCGCACATAACGCCGACGTGGGGCAAGAGATATCTGCCGCTGGATCGAAAGGAACATAAATTTCAGGCCACGCCCTTGCCGCTGAGCGCAATTTACATCCTCGGCGAGCACGAGCCAGGCTTGACCTCGCCCATTGTGGAAGAGTTGGCCGCCAGCGACGCGTTCATGACGCTTGTGACCAACACGTATGTAAATTATCTTCTGGATGGCGAGATGCGAACCCGCGAGTTTGAAGTGCTCGGCCGCGTCGTGGCTGGAGTGCCCGTGCGGCGCGTTCGGTCAGCCGCCGATTCGTTTAAGATCTTTGCTCTCTGCGAAGCGATTTCAGCCGACGCAAGGCAGCTTATGGCCCACCAACCTTCCAGCACTTCACAGGAAGCTGATTGATATGGAAAGTTTGCGCACTCTACCTGTCGAAAGCGCGCACGGTCTAAAGCCCGACGTTTTTCTCCAGCGATATCTCTCCGGGTTGGGAAAACCTGTCATTCTCACCGATGCCATCACTTCCTGGAACGCGCTATCCCACTGGAGTTTTGACTTCTTCAAGACTCGTTATGGTAGCGATCGTGTTGGCCCAAGGATTTTTACCGGCGCTGGGCATCTGAAGCCGATGCCGCTCGGTGAGTATCTGGACTATCTCGATGCGCCCGAAGTGATCCCGGGAGGACTATGGATCGATCCCAAAACCTTGCACCCGCGCCCAGCCCCCGCGACCCTCGCCAGTCCCTTGTACCTGGCCTGGAATGTGTTTCCGGCTCATCCTGAGCTGCTGGACGATATTGAACTAAGCCCGAATTTCGTGGAAGACTGGCTTCCTTTATTGCCGGCGGCGCTCCGCAAGACCATGGATACGGCCACGCGGTATTTTTCCGCCGGACTGATGATCGGCACCAAGAATTCGCAAACGAGGCTGCATTACGATTTTCTCGACAGCCACGCCTACCTCGCTCAGATCGTGGGAAGCAAAAGATGCCTGCTCTTCTCTCCCGAAGATTCCGCCGCGCTGTACAAGGGAAAGGTCAACCTGGAGACGCCGGATTTCGAGAAATTTCCGCTCCTTCGGAACGCAACGGCCCATGAATGCACGCTGGAACCGGGGGAGCTGCTGTTCATTCCGTACCGCTGGTGGCATCACGTCGTGAATCTTGAAAAGTCGATCACGGTTAATTACAATTTTTTTAATCGAGTGAACTTTGGCGCCTATCTGACCAACCTCCTGAGAGATCTGCCCGCGGTGGTCGAAGGTCTGCAAAATTCCCCCGAGGAGCGGGCGGCCCTGGGAATCAATTGGACGTCCCGCGGCTTCGATGTTCCTGCCGACGATAAACCTTGAGATGGATCGCAACCCATTCAGCGAAGTTCATTTCGTTCGTTCGATTCACATCGTGCACCTAACTCATCGTAGTGGGCGCGAAATCGTCTTGCTATACTCCCTCCGGCATGAGCGGAACATATAGTTTGTCGGGCTACGGGTCGATGCTGGAGGATCGCATCCGCATCGATGCATTTTACGAGGCGCTGCGCGGGGCGATCCGCCCTGGCGCTGTGGTGATGGACATCGGCACAGGGCCTGGAGTCATGGCGATCCTGGCCTGCGAACTGGGCGCCAGCCGCGTGTATGCGATTGAGTCCAGCGAAGTGATTCAAGTGGCGCGGGAAATCGCCGCGGCAAACCGCTGCGCGGACAAGATTGAATTTTTCGAGGACCTCTCCACGAACGTTTCGATTCCGGTGAAAGCCGACGTCATCGTTTCCGATATGCGCGGGAGTTCTTCCGCTCTTTCAGGCTCACATTCCTTCGATTGCCGACGCACGGGCCCGCTTTCTCGCGCCTGGCGGCAAATTGATCGCGCGCAAGGACACGATCTGGGCGGCAGTCGTGGAAGCTCCCAAACAGTATGAGAAAATCGTCGGTCCGTGGGAGCGGAATTCCTGGGGACAAAATCTTGACCTGGCCCGCCAAAAAGTTTTAAGCGAAATGCAGAAAGTGCGTGTGGCTCCCGAGGCTCTGCTGACCAAACCCGGCCTCTGGGCGACGCTGGACTATACGACGATCGAAAATCCCGACGTTCGCGGCAGCTTTCGATGGACCGCGCGGCGCAGCGGAACCGGCCACGGGATTCTGGTCTGGTTTGACATGGATTTGGCGGAAGGCGTGGCTTTTTCGAATGGGCCAGACTCCCCGGAGGCGATTTACGGCTCGGCCTTTTTTCCCTGGCCGCAGCCGGTGTCGATCGCCGAGGGGCAAACGATCTGCGCGGATCTGGAAGCGAAATCGATGGAACAGGATTATTTCTGGCGCTGGAACACGCAGATTATCCCGGCCCAAGGCGCCGGAGAAACCGCCCTACGCTTTGAACAGTCGCAACTGCAGGGAGCGGTCGTCTCCCTCGCCAAGCTGCACAAAACGGCATCGGATTTCGTGCCGCAGCTTTCTCCCGAGGGACTGATGCGCCGCCGCGTGCTGGAATTGATGGACGGGCGCACCGCCCTGGAAGACATCGCGCGGCAGTTGGCTGCCGACTTTCCCCAACAATTCCCGCACTGGCACAAGGCGCTTTCTTACGCAGCAGCCGTTTCGAAGGATTCCAGCCTCTGATGCGCGCGCATCCGGATGCGCCAAATTTGCGATCGTAGGAAAGCCGCTTCGCAGAACCAAAGTAATCTCCGTCCTGAATTTTTCCGCGCCAACTCCGGAAAACCCTGAGAGAATGAAGCCCATGCCGCACGCGACGCCAGACGTAGCCATTCGGAAAATGCGTCCGGAGCTCGAATTACTTATTCGAGCGGCTCGCCCCCAATCCACAGAAAACGACGATCGCATTCGCGCGCTGCTGCGTGGCAGCTTGCGTTGGGACGAGGTGATGGCCTGCGCGCACGAGCACAAGCTGGGTTCTTTGCTGCATGAGAAAATCCGAGCTTTGGGCGTTTCCTCGCTTACGCCCGCGCAAAACGAACAATTGGTGGAGATGGCGCGCGATCTGGCCAAAGACAATCTTGTGTGCATGGGCGAAATGCTCTGGCTGTCCGGCCTCTTCCAGTCCGCTGGAATTCCGGCGATTCCTTTCAAAGGGCCCGCGCTGGCCCGCCTGGCCTACCGGAGTTTCACGCACCGCACCTGCGTGGATCTCGATTTCGTCGTTCCGCAGCAATACATTCCCAAGGCGCTGGAGCTGCTTCAGGGCAACGGCTATCTGGCGCAGTTCGATCCGATCGAAGCGCAGGCCGGCGAACGCGGTCCCGCGCCGGGCCAATACGCGTTTGCTCCAACCGGGAAACACCGGTTCGTGGAAATGCATACCCAGCGCACGCTGCGCTACTTTTCACGGCCCATAGATTTGGACGAAATGTTTGCAAGGTTGCAGCCGCTGGAAATTGGCGGCCGGAATGTGGGCACATTCTGCGTCGAAGATCTTTTGGTGATGCTATGCGTGCATGGTGCGAAGCATTTCTGGGAGCGCCTGTCCTGGATCGTGGACATCGCGCAGCTGATCACTGTGAATGAAGTGGATTGGACATCGCTTCTGTCCATTGCAGAGAAACTTGAATCCACGCGATTTTTACTGCTGGGGCTTTATCTGGCGCACGAGGTGGCGGGGGCAGCGCTGCCTCCCGAAATTCTGGAGCGCGCGCTCCAGGAAAAGCAAGTGCAGTGGCTGGCGGAGAAAGTGCTCGGTCAATTTTCGGGGAGTTCGGATCCAGGCGAGAGCGTGTGGTCCCGCGCGGTGTTTCGCGTGCGGTCATCGGATGGAATGCGCCAGGGACTACGGCAGCTCATTCGCCTGAGCATGAAGCCCACGGAACGAGACCGCCAGACGATGAAATTACCCGGGATACTGGCTCCGCTTTACATTTTACTGCGTCCGGTTCGGCTCATTGGTGAATACGGCCTCGGTTGGAAGCGCCGGCCGAAACTGGATTTGGGAATCTATGACGCCACACCTCCGGAGTTTGTCGAGCAAATGCTGCGGTTCGCTGAGATTTCAGAGGGGGATGTTCTATACGATTTGGGCTGCGGCGACGGAAGAATTGTGGTGGCAGCGGCGGGGAAGTACGGGGTTCGCGCGCTCGGCGTGGATATCAACCCCAAGCGAATCGAGGAAGCGCGCGCCCTTGCCAAGAGGCAGTGCGTCGAAAATCTTACGGAATTCCGCGTGGGGGACGCGAAGAATTTCGACGTCACCGGAGCCACGGTGGTCACCATGTACCTGGAAACGGATGGCGTTTTTCGTCTGGTCGCGCGCCTGCGCGCGCAGCTGCGACCCGGGGCGCGAATCATTTCGCGCACTTTCAAAATTTATGGATGGGAACCCGACCGCTCGGAAACACACACGCTGCCGGACGGAACTCGCACGGTTCTCTACCAATGGATTATTAAAAAATCAGAAGAGGACATGCCGCCGGATGCCGATAGCGTCCCGGAGTTGCGTCCGGCGCAGAAGGCCAGCCGCTGAGGGAATGCCCGCGCCGCAAGGTCACTCGCTGAACAGCGATTTACTCCCATTCCGGATTTTTAGTTGCGCTGCGGCCGTCATCCGTAGCAGATTATCCGCGGATGCCTGAAGGAGTTCCGAGTTCCGCACCGAAGTGGTTCGCCACGGCGCTCGCGGCGATTGCCGCCGCGTGGCTCTGCTACGCGGGCGGCAGGCATGCGCTTGCCAGCCATTACTCCTCATCTTCTAATTTTCAAAACTGGGAACGCGCGACACGCATTGAGCCGGATAATCCGGAAACCTGGTATCGCCTGGGGCGTTTCCGACAACTCGATTTTGACAACGAGGATCTGCCGCTGGCGATTTCCTACTATCGCCGCGCCTTGCAGATCAATCCAAATTCCCCCTTTTACAAGCTGGATCTAGCCGGAGCGCTGGAAACCGCCGGAAACACCGGCGAAGCGGACGCGCAGTTTCAAGCCGCCCAGGCCGCCTATCCGATTTCCGGAGAAGTTGCCTGGAAATACGGAAATTTCCTGCTGCGCCAGAACCGCCTGCCCGAAGCGTATGCGCAAATTCGCCGCGCGTTGGCTGTCGATCCGACCCTGATACCGCTGGGCGTTTCGCGCGTCTGGCACAGTAATCCGGATGTGCACGTGCTTCTCGACCAGGTTCTGCCGGACACGGCAGTCGCGTATTCGAATGCCGTGGCATTTTTGGCCGGAGAGCAAAACCCGACCGCCGCAGTCGAAGCGTGGAACCGGTTGGCGGCTAAGGATCCGCACACGGATTGGAAACGCGCGTTCGTGCTGACGGACATGCTGGTGGCGCAGGAAAAATACGACCAGGCGGGCGCCGTGTGGCGCCAGGCGATTGGAATGGATCCAGCCAACGCCGCCGGCTATGCCGGAAATTCGCTGGTCTATGATGGCGGCTTCGAGCGGGACGTCGCGGATGGCGGCTTCGGCTGGCGCGTCACGAACACGGAAGGGGCCGATTTCGATTATGACACGGACGAGAAACACTCCGGCAGCCGCTCGGCGAAGCTGACATTCGACGGAACCAAGAATCTATCTTACGACGGGCTGTCACAGTTGGTGCTGGTCTTGCCAGGCACGCGGTACCATTTTCAGGGATTTCTGCGCACTGAGCAGATCGCCACGGAAAGCGGAATGCGATTTGAGATCCTGGATGCCAAAAGCCCCAAGGATCTGGACGTACTTACGCAGAATGAAACCGGAACGATGCCATGGACCATGGAAGAGCTGGACTTCGTCACGGGCCCGCAAACGCACGTGATCACCGTGCGCGTCGCACGAAAGCTGAGCGAACGCCTCGATAACAAGATTCGCGGTTCGCTATGGGTGGATGATGTCAGCCTCGTGCCGGCAAGCGGCAAGTAACGGGCGGATAGGCGATTCGGAAACAGGAAAGATATGACCTGCAGCGGGGACAAATTTTGAGCTTCATTCGCACCGGTATCTGCGTCCTGGTGGCTTTCGCCGTGCTGGCGCACGGAGCTGTCGAACCGTGGTCCGAAGGCGTGCTGGAAATCGGAACTGCGATCCTGCTGCTGGTGTGGGCGGGAACGGTGCTGTCCGCTCCGGACGCGAAGCTGGTTTGGAATCCGCTGCTGTGGCCGCTGCTGGGATTTTGGCTGGTGGGGGCGCTGCAATTGGCGTTGGGCAGGACCGCGGTTCCGTATTTGACTCGAATCGAACTCCTGAAGTTTTCCGCGCTGCTGGCGTTGTTTTTCCTTTGCGTGCAATCCTACAGAACCCGTTCGCAGTGGCGCAATTTTGTGTGGTTTTTATTGAGCCTGGGATTCGGGGTCTCGTTGTTCGCCATCCTGCAGCACTTTACATTTAACGGGAAATTGTACTGGGTGCGCGAACTGCAATACGGAGGCATCCCGTTCGGTCCCTTCGTCAATCGCAATCATTTTGCCGGGTTGATGGAGTTGCTGATTCCGCCCGGGCTGGCGATTCAGATTCTGGGCGGCGAGCGGCGCGACCAGGTGCCGCTCGTCGCGCTGTTCACCCTGTTGCCGATCGGTGCTCTTTTTCTGTCGGCTTCCCGCGGCGGCATCATCAGTTTCGTGGCGGAGGTGATCTTCCTGCTGATTCTGATCGTGACCCGCCGCAGAGAGAAGAAGGTGCTGGGCGCGGCGGCGCTCATCGTGGCCCTGGCCGCGCTGGTCGTCTCCTGGCTGGGCATTGGCGCCGCGCTGGACCGTTTCGCGACCTACAAAAAGCTCGAAACCAGCGAGGGCCGGCGCGTCGAAATGCTGCACGACAGTTTGCAAATTTTCAAAACCCATCCGGTTTCGGGCACAGGGTTGGGAACCCTGCAGGAAATCTTTCCTCGCTACGAAACCTTTTATGACGGCTTAGTGGTGAATCATAGCCATAACGATTACGCCGAGGCGCTCGCGGAGACGGGAGTGCTCGGCGGCATTTGCGGGTTGATGTTTATCGGGTTGTTGTTCTGGACGGCCTGGAAAATTCTAACCACCGAAGGCGAATCGCGAGGGTTTGCCTACCATGCCGGTGCGCTAGTGGCCTGTCTGGGGCTTCTGGTGCACGCGGGGGTGGATTTCAATTTTCACATTCCCTCGAATGCATTGGTGTTTCTGCTGCAGTCGGCGTTGGCTACTTCCGTGTTTCCCTCCATGCCTGTATCGCGGCGCAATTAAGTTTGGGTTTCTTGATTGGTTCGAGAAACGCCGATCCGAGCCTCGTCAAATGTTCCTTCGCACCGATTTTAGAGCTCTTCAGGCAGGTTGTTCCCGGTACTCGATTGTGGGCGAGGCGAAGCGAATATAGGTAGCGGAACGGACGTGATTTCGTCGCCGATGTACCGATCCGGAACAAATGTTCTTTTCCCGAACAATTACGCTTGACTCGGCAAAAGAGTCTGTATAATGGCAAACGCGTGGGGGAGTAACCATCTTGAGCGATAAAAAACTGCAGGGCGCAGTGCGCCCGAACTTGTACCTGTCTAGCCAGATGGCTTTTATTTTTCTTCTGGCTGTTTCCTCAGCGTTCGCCCAGCAACAAAAGACGGCAGTTCCGCCTGCCACCGCGACACCCAACAAGCCCATCAGCGTCGTCGCGGCTGAAACCAATGAACGCATTTCGCAGCTTGCGCAAGCCTCGGATCTAAAACAAGGCGACTACACAATCGGCACAGGTGACTTGCTGGGCATCGAAGTTTTTGACGTGCCCGAACTTTCGCGCGACGTTCGCGTGAACGACACCGGATATATTTCCCTGCCGCTGATGCCGGCAAAGGTCCGCGCCACCGGGCTCACGCCCTACCAGCTGCAGGACAAACTTGCTGAATTACTACAGACCAACGGATTGGTTTCGACGCCGGAAGTCACGCGTGTCGATGAAAGAACAGCACAGCCAGCCCATCACGGTGATTGGATCGGTCAAGACGCCCGATGGTGATTCAGGCCACGCACTCGATCACGCTGCTTCAGGCGTTGTCGCAGGCCGGCGGTATCGCGGATGACGCGGGAAGTACGGTGATCGTGACGCGCCCTGCGTCGGAAGTCGCCGATCCGGAGATCCCGGCTTCACCAAGACATCCGGCTGCGTCGCAGACGTTTACGATCAATCTTGCGGACGTGCTCGAATCCGGAGACTCGCGGTTCAATATTCCGCTGGCCGGTGGTGATGTGGTTTCCGTGCCGCGTGCTGGAATCATTTACGTGGTCGGCGCCGTGCAAACACCCGGCGGCTTCCTCCTGCAGAACGATCTTGATCGCATGACCATGCTGAAAATGCTCTCTCTCGCCGGCGGGACGACGAACACAGCCAAGGTCAAGAACGCCGTCATCCTGCGAAAAAATCCGGACACCGGGCAGCGGGATCAGGTTCCGGTCGATCTGGACAAGGTCATGCACCTGAAGACTCGCAGATGTGCAGCTGCAGGCCAATGACATCCTGTTTGTGCCGGACAGCAGCGGGTTGAGGGCGCTGCATCGCGCCGGCGACGTTGCGTTTGACGCTCACGACCGGCGTCGCGCATCGTCGCTGCGGGTCGACATCTAGTTTCGCAAAAGGCTCGGCCGTTTCGAAATCGATTTAAATTTTTGGAGCTTGTGAAGATCTTATGGATGAGACAAACAATTTAGCTCCGCGCGAACGCCCCGGCGCGCTCGCCCTCGGACGCCTTGCAGCATCGCTCGCCGTTCCTGGCGCTGGATCTGATGCCGCGGGAACCGCACCTGCTCGACTACCTGCTCGTTTTGCGGAAGCACCAGTGGCTGATCACTGTTTTTCCTGCTGGCCGTGGTGTCGATCGTCACCATCGCCACGTTCCGGATGCAGCCAATTTACGAGGCCACCGCGCGGGTCGAAGTTGATCGCGACACACCCAATGCGTTTCGTTTCAACGAAGGGGATGCAGGGCGACGATTACGAGGATCTCGAGGATTACATCGTCACGCAGTCTAAAATTCTGCAGAGCGAAACCCTGGCCATGCAGACCGTCAAGTCCATGGGTCTCGATCGCTTGCCGCAATTTGGCGGCCGTCCCGGGAAAGTCGACAAAGCGCCGTCGCGCCCGGAAGCGACGCCAGCCTGATGCGACCCGCCGGCCCTTGGGCGCCTTTCTCGGCGGCCTGAGCGTGAAGCGCGTGCCGAACACGCCGCTTGCTGGACGTTACCTTCGAGACCACCGATCCGGCGCCTGGCGGCGCGCGTCGTCAACGCCCATCTGAATAACTTCATCGAGCAGAATTTCCGCAGCCGTTTTGAAGCCGCCACGCAGGCTTCCAACTGGCTGGCCGGGCAACTGAACGAAATGAAAATCAAGGTGGAGAACGCGGAAGACGCGCGCCTCGAGTACGAACGCGAAAACCAGATCTGGACCATCGACGAAAAGAGCGACATCAGCACTCAGAAACTCGGCGACCTGAACAAGCAACTGACCGAAGCGCAAGGCGACCGCATCAACAAGGAAGCGGTTTATCAGCTCGCGCAATCGGGAAACTACGACGCGATCGCCGCCGTTCGCGACAGCGCGGTCATTCAGGATATTCTTGAAGCAGCAGACCACCTTGAGCGCGCAGTACACCGACGCCGTCAGCCAGTATGGACCGAAGTTTCCCAAGGTCATGCGCATACAGGCGCAGCTCAAGGACCTCGATCAGCTGATTACGCGTGAAAAGCTGAACATCGGCAATCAGGTGGAAGCGGACTACCGCGGCTCACGCCAGCGCGAATTGCTGCTGAAGCAGGCGCTGGACGAGCAGAAAGCCGAAGTCGAACCAGACGGCTGAAAAGCTGGTTCAGTACAACATCCTGAAGCGCGAAGCCGACACCAATAAACAACTCTACGACGGCATGCTGCAGAAGCTGAAGGAAGCGGGCATCACGCGCGGGTCTGCGATCGTCCAATATTCGAATTGTGGATCCCGCGCTGATTCCCGGCGGTCCGTCCCGTCCGAACAAGACGCGAAATATTCTGTTGAGCATTCTGGTCGGCTTCATCGGGGGCATCGGTCTGGCGCTGCTGCGCGAATATCTCGATAACACCGTGAAGACTCCGGACGACATCGAAACGCTGGCGCGACTGCCGTCGCTGGCCGTCGTCCCCGCACTGTCCAACTCCAGCGGAAAGCGCCGCGGCCGTTTTTCGAAATTGTTGAAAACTCCGGTGATCACCTCCAAGGAAGGCCGCGCGGAGCTGATTTCGCACAACATGCCGCAGTCGCAGATGTCGGAAGCGTTTCGCGCGCTGCGAACGTCGCTGCTGCTGTCGCAGGCCGATCATCCGCCGCAAGTGATTCTGATGACCAGCGCGCTGCCGCGCGAAGGCAAAACAACCGCGGCGGTCAACCTGGCCGTGACGCTCGCGCAACTGGGCGACAAGACGCTGCTGGTGGATGCCGACTTGCGCAAACCCGGCATCAACCGCGCCTTGAGCCTGGTCGACGGCAAAGCACGCCGGGTCTGAGTTCCTATCTGGCGGGCGTTTCCTCGCTCGACTTGATTACCGTGCCGCACCCGGCGATCTCCAACCTGGACGCGATTCCGACCGGGCCCGATTCCGCCGAATCCGGCCGACCTGCTGTCCTCGCGCCGTCTGACGGAACTGATTGCCGAACTTCGCGGTCGGTATAAGTTTGTGGTGATCGATTCTCCTCCGATCATGGCCGCGACCGACGCCGTCATTCTTTCCGTGCTTGTGGATGGAGTGCTGATGGTGGTGCGCAGCGGAGAGACGCCCAAGGAAGCGTTCACGCGTACGCGCGATCTGCTGGTCGGCGTGAAATGCCACATGCTGGGCGTCGTGCTGAACGCGGTCGATGCCAGCTCGCCCGACTACTACTACTCGTATCGGTATTACCCCTATTCCTACGGCGGCTATGGCCGGGAAGAAGACACACGCAAATCGCGAAAGGCCCGGCGCTGCCGAAGCGGAATCGCAACTGGGTCAGGACTAGATCGCTCAGGAGGACTTGCTTGGTTTATCTGATTACAGGCGGCGCTGGTTTTATCGGTTCTCACCTCGCCGAGCGTCTGCTCGAGCGCGGCGATCAAGTCCTGCTGATGGACAATCTTTCCACCGGCAGCATGGAAAATATCCGGCACCTGAAGAAGTATGACCGGATGCACTATTTTCTGGAGCCACTCGAAAATCGCCAACTCCTGGCGGAACTGGTCGACGAAGCCGACGTCATTTTCCATCTGGCGGCCGCGGTCGGCGTCAAGCTGATCGTCGAAAGCCCGGTACGCACGATCGAAACCAACGTCAACGGCACGCAAATGGTGCTCGAAGCGGCCTGCAGAAAGCGCAAGCTGGTTTTCGCCGCTTCGACTTCCGAAGTGTACGGAAAAAATACCAATGTTCCGTTTCATGAAGACGCCGACCTGGTGCTCGGCCCCACGACCAAGGGCCGCTGGAGCTACGCGGCGTCCAAGGCGCTGGACGAATTTCTGGCGCTCTCCTACTGGAAGGAAAAGCGCTTGCCGGTGGTGATCGCGCGGCTGTTCAATACGGTGGGGCCCCGGCAAACAGGCCGTTACGGCATGGTGCTGCCGAATTTTGTGCGGCCAGGCGCTGGAGGATGCGCCGATCACCGTGTACGGCACGGGAAAGCAGTCGCGCTGCTTCTGCGATGTGCGCGACGCCGTGGAAGCGCTCCTGCGGCTGGTTGCCACCGACGAGGCGGTCGGTGAAGTCGTCAACGTAGGCAACGATTACGAAATCACCATTGAAGCTCTGGCGCAACTGGTGAAGGAGCGAACGGGCAGTTCCTCGCGGATCGAGTACATTCCCTACGATCAGGCCTATGAGCCTGGATTCGAGGACATGTTCCGGCGAGTTCCCTGCGTTGAAGAAACTGGAAGTGCTGACCGGCTTCCGTCCGCGAGACTCCGTTGCCGGAGATCGTGGACCGAGTTGTTTCTTACGCCAGCAACAAACGGTCCGGCGATGCACATGCCCGCGCGTTCGAGTCGCTTGCGTCCACGAGAAGCGACGGCGAGATGCTATCCGAACAGGTCCGATCCCGACGTTAACGATGAGTGATGCGCTCTTGAAGTCGACCACGTCACTCTCGATCATTGTTCCCGCTTATAACGAGCAACATCTGGTCGCGCCCAGCCTCGACCGTCTTCGTCTGCTCGGTGAATCTCCGACTTCCTTGATCGCGTGAAAGTCATCGTCGTGGATGACGGCTCGTCCGATGGAACAGCTGCGGCGCTGGAACAATTCCGGCCGTTCGCTGGCGGAAGCTCCGGCCGCAAAGATGGAGTGGATATTCCTGCGGCATGCGTCCAACCAGGGAAAAGCCGCCGCGATTCACACCGGACTGACGTACGCCGACACGGAATTGACCGTAATTCACGATGCGGACCTCGAATATCATCCGCAGGATCTCCTCAAGATGGTTAAGGTATTTCTCCAGGAACCAGCCGACGCCGTTTTCGGTTCGCGTTTCCTGGCCGGCGAATACCGCCGAGTTCTTTTCTTCCGGCATGAAATCGGCAACCGCCTGCTGACGCTGATGAGCAACATCGTTTCCGATCTCAACCTGACCGATATGGAAACCTGCTACAAGATGGTGCGCACGGAACTGCTGAAAAGCATTCCGCTGGTGGGCCGCGGATTTGAGATCGAGCCGGAAATCACCATCAAGCTGGCCAAGCGCGCGCGCCAGGATTTTTGAAGTCCCGATCCGCTATTCCGGCCGCACCTATCAGGAAGGCAAGAAAGATTGGCGTGAAGGACGGCTTTCGCGCCATCGCGCGCGATTATTCGCTTTGCGTGCTCCGATCACGTCTACGCCGAAGATGAATACGGCAGCCAGATTCTGGGCCGATTGAACCGCGCTCCGCGCTTTACGCAGTGGATGGCCGACGTGATCCGGCCGTACGTTGGCGAGCGCGTTCTGGAAATTGGCGCGGGCACGGGGAATCTGACGATGCAATTGATTCCGCGAAAACTGTATTACGCCAGCGATATCAATCCGCAGTACCTCACGTATCTGCAAAACCTTATTCCCGACCATCCGTACCTGCGTGTGGGCTACACGGACGGCGAGAAGCATGATTCCTATCCCGCCGACGGAGAAATTCGACACCGTCATCTGCTCTGAACGTGGTCGAGCACCTGGAAAATGATTTAGGAGCTCTGCGAAATATCTTTGGACGCTCTCGAGGAGAATGGGCGCGCCATCGTTCTGGTGCCCTGCGGGCCGGGACTTTACGGAACGCTCGACGAAGTTCTGGGACATTTTCGCCGCTACACCAAACCTCAATTGGCGGAAGCTTGCTGCGCGCGCGGGCTTTCACCTGGAAGTCCTTGCTGTCCTTTAACCGATTTGGATCTCCCGCCTGGTGGCTGAACGCGCGGCTGTTGCGCAGAAAAACCTTCGGCCTGTGGCAAATCAAGATGCTGAATGTCCTGACGCCGGTGGTTCGACTGATTGACAGATTCTTGCCTCTGCCACCACTATCGATCATAGCGATTCTCAGAAAACCGGTATCGGAGGCGGCCCCCGAATCCGCGAATGTTTCGCACCCGGAAACGGCGATGCATGGGGCGGCAAAGTGAGCACGGTGTCCCGAGTTGTTCGATTCACAGCGAGAGGAATGGCGTTGCGTTCGTGCTCCTGCGGTCGCATCTGTTTATCCTGCTGTTGGTGTTTGTCGCGACGCTGCCGCTTATTAATCCGTTGGTTCATGGAGACGGCGTGGGCTACTACGCCTACCTGCGCGCTCCGGTGATTCAGCACAATTTGCGATTTGAAGAGGACTGGCGGCGCGCCAATCCCGGCTTCGTCGAGGCACAGTTGAGCCCGGACAATCAGCTCACCTGCGGATCAGTATACCAGCACGGGTTATATCGGCAATTTGTTCACGTCGGGCCCCGCAATTCTGTGGTCTCCGTTCTTCCTGCTGGCGCACGCCGCGGTGTTGACCGCGAATTTACTCGGCGCTCATATTCCAGCTGACGGTTTTTCGCTCCCGTATCGCGTGATGGTCGCGTTCGGGACGTCGTTTTACGGTTTCTGCGGACTTCTACTTTCCTACCTGTTTGCCCGCAAATATGTGGAGTCTTCCTACGCTTTGCTTGCCACACTGGGCATCTGGGCGGGCGAGTTCACTGCCCGTATACATGTATTTCAATCCGTTCTGGTCGCACGCTCACTCGGCATTCATGGTGCGCGCTGTTTCTGTGGTATTGGGATCGCACGCAGTCCAAACCGGACATTGGGACAGTGGATTTTGCTGGGAGTGATTTCCGGCTTGCTGGTGGATGTTTACTTTGTAAATGGCGTGTTTCTGCTGATCCCGCTGATCGAGTCGATACTGGGCTATCGCGAAGGACCTGCGCTCAAGGATGGCGCGGCGTTCTTACGCCAATTCGGCGTACAACTCTTGCATTTCTCGATGATCTTTCTGGTGTTGCTTTTGCCCACCCTGATCACACGCAAGATTATTTTTGGCGGGATGTTTCGCTTCGGTGCGTATTCGGCAATTGGCATGGAACTGGCATGCCCCTTTCTGGCGTTCCGTTCTTTTTTCTTCTGATCACGGAATGCTGAGCTGGACTCCGCTATCTGGGTTTCGCGCTTCTCGGACTATTGCTTCCTTCACGAGGCCTGCGAAGCGAGTCCAGAGCCTACCTCGCTGCTGCGGCCGCTGGCATTCTTCTACGTCATCTCGAGTTATCCCTTTTGGGACGGCCTGTCTTCCTATGGAAATCGTTTTTTTATTTCGCTGACTCCGGTATTTATTTTTGGACTTGCGCATTCTGATGGAGCGTGTGGGCGGTTATTTTCGCGCGTTTCGCGCGGCGTATACGGCGCAGGCGGTGGTGGTTGGCGCTTTTCGTCGTTGTGGAATCTTGCTTTCATCTTTCAGTGGGGCATTCACCTGGTTCCGGCGCGGGGAGAAATTTCCTGGAGCGGCATGGTTCACAACCAATTTGTGGCCGTTCCCCAGCGAATGACGCAGAGCCTGGCGATTCGTACTTCACACACCGCAGCGAATTGATGCAGCATATTGAGCAGGAAGACATCGAGCAGCAGAAGCAAGTTCGAAACAGCGGGGAGATTAGCGACTCTCATGGCGTGTCCCAAACCCAGGTCGCGATGGCGGCGAATCCCGCAGACGTTCCCGTGGTGCGCATTGAAGCGCAGCGCGGCTGGCTGGCGCTGGATCTGCCGGAACTGTGGGCGTACCGCGACCTGATTTATTTTTTTGTCTGGCGCGATATCAAGGTCCGCTACAAGCAGACCGTGATTGGCGCGGCCTGGGCCATTCTCCAGCCGCGTCCTGACCATGTTGGTGTTCAGCCTGTTCTTCGGCAGGCTGGCCAAGATCCCGTCCCAGGGATTGCCGTATCCCATTTTTTATTACAGCGCGCTTCTGCCCTGGATGTACTTCGCCACCGCCATGCAGGCCGCCACGAATATCGTGGTGGAAAACCAGAGGGTGATCACCAAGATTTATTTTCCGCGCGTGGTGCTGCCGATTTCCTCGGTCATGGCGGGACTGGTGGACTTTGCCATTTCGTTCGCCGTGTTTATGGTACTGATGGCGGTACTACCGCATCGTGCCGACGGCCGCCGTAATCTGGCTGCCGTTCTTCACGTTGCTGGCGGTTGATGACGGCGCTAGGCGTCGGCCTGTGGCTTTCCGCGCTCAACGCGCTGTACCGCGACGTCCGCTACGTCGTGCCGTTCCTGGTCCAGTTCTGGATGTTTGCCTCGCCGGTTGCTTATCCCAGCTCCCTGGTTCCCGAAAAGTGGCGCTGGCTGTACGGGTTGAATCCCATGGCCGGCGTAATCGAAGGATTTCGCTGGGCGCTCACCGGGCACGGCGCAGCCTCCCGGCATTTTGCTGGCGGCATCGTCCGCAGCGGTGGTGCTGCTGGTCTTAAGCGGGCTGGTGTATTACCACGCAATGGAAGGAACGATCGCAGACGTGGTCTGATCGATGAGCGATATTGCCATTTCCGCGCAGAGGGCTGGGAAAGCGCTATCGGATCGGCGCGCTCGCCCGTCAGACGCACGATCGGCGAGCGCCTCACGCACGTCCTGAATGCGCCCGCGCGCTGGCTGACGTTCGAAGGATGGAAACGGGTCCGGCGGGCATCGCGAATTTCTGGGCGCTGCGCGACGTGTCCTTCGAATTGCGCAAGGGCGAGGTGCTGGGACTGATCGGCCGAAACGGCGCCGGAAAATCCACGCTTCTGAAAATTCTTTCCCGAGTCACGGTCCCTACCGTCGGCCGCGCGCGAAATCCACGGCCGCGTGGGAAGCCTTCTCGAAGTGGGTACCGGTTTTCATCCCGAGCTGACCGGCCGCGAGAATACGTACCTGAACGGCGCAATTCTGGGCATGGGCCGAAAGGAAATTGATCGCAAGTTCGATGAGATCGTGGCCTTTGCCGAAGTGGGTGAATTTATCGACACGCCGCTGAAGCACTACAGCACCGGAATGCAGATGCGCCTGGCGTTTGCAGTAGCCGCGCACCTCGAACCGGAGACTCTGCTGGTGGACGAGGTCCTGGCGGTAGGAGACATGGCATTTCAAAAAAAATGCCTGGGCAAAATGGGCGAGGTTGCCAGCGGCGGCCGCACCATCATTTTCGTGAGCCACCAGATCAACCAGATTCGCCGGCTCTGTGAAAAGGTGATCTGGCTGGACCAGGGAACCATTTATCGAACGGGGCCAACGGCGGAGGTTGCGGGAGCATACGAAGCTTCGATGTCACGGCGCGCGGACGGATACGAATGATTCGGGAAAGGGCCCGGAAGTGCAGCATGGTTTTGTAAGCTGGGAAATCGTTACGCCGCGCGGGCGAAAACCCCAACCTGCTCACGACCACCGGACCTTTTTCTGTGAAGTTTACGCTACGCCTGAGCAAGCCTGTGTCCGACGGCAACCATGGCATCGCGCTTTACAATCAGGAGCGGCAGTTGATGTGGGGCTGGTCGAAAAACCACCTTCAGCTCGACGGAAGGCACTCACGAATTTCACTATTCCTTCCCGACGATGCCCCTGCGGCCGGGCCTCTACAACTGGATGGTCAGTCTTTACGACCATGGCAACCAGGTGGACGCGTGGTCATGCGTTCCGGAAATGAACATCGCCACGGAAGTTCATCAGGATCTGCGTGACGAGTGGAACGGCATCCTGAATGTGCCCTGCGAATTTTCAACTTCACACGGGGTGGTCCATGCATAAATCGCCCGCGCTAGCGATGAGTGGAAATTCGCTGGGCTGCATGTCAGGTCGTGATCATTTTAGGGGCCGCATCGAATGAATTTCACAAACGTCCCTCGATACATAAAGGAAGTGGTCCCTGAGCCGTTAAAGCGGCTGGTGAGGGCGGCTTCGACAGAGGACAAGTCTCAAAACGGCGAAGCGACTTTGCTGAGACGGCTCGTCAGCGAATTCGAGTGCCAGAACTTTCTTGTAGATGCGGGCGCCAACGATGGGATCACTATCTCAAATTCGTTTCCGTTCATTAGTGCCGGGTGGCGAGGCATTTTGATCGAGCCCGCTCCGGCCGTGTTCAAGAAATTGCAGGCGAATCATGGACAGCGCAGCAATGTGACCTGCCTGCAGATAGCCTGCTCCAACAAGACCGGCGAGGCCGACTTATACATCGGATCGGATGGGGAAGAAGGGCTCCTATCGAGTCTCTGCGAAACCGACAACGAGTGGTTTCGCCAATCCCGAACATCACAAACGGTAAAAGTTAAGACAGACACTTTGAGTAACGTACTCCGGGAGCACGATGCACCGAGTTGCCCTGGCATCCTGTTGGTGGATTGCGAGGGCATGGACTATGAGGTACTTCTGGGATTGGATTTTGCGCAGTTCCGTCCAACCGTCATCGCGACGGAGGAATACGAGTGGGAGCCGGGTAAACACGCTGCCAAGTATGGTTTGCTGATCCAGAATAACTACAGTCTGGTACAGAAGGTCGGCTGCAACACCGTTTGGATCGATCGTTCCGCGCGCAGGCACTGAGCATCAAGCGATTGGGAGCCTGCAAATTTCGACAGGCCCGATTTAACAAAGGTGGATGAAACAAATGGCTGTTGCCAGAGCGCAGCAAACATTGCCGGACCCGATCCTGGATCCTGGCGTAAAGAATTTCCTCGAAAGCTTTCTGCTGGGCCGCTGGGGGATTCGCGCCGGCAGGCAAGCGCGCCAATGGTTGCGCGCGTTGAGGGATCCGGTCCAGCACAAAATATGGTTGCGCCAATGGATTCTGCCGCTGCGCAATCTCGCGGTTTGGAATCGGCCGATCCCCTTGTCCATCGACGGAATCAGTGTCCGGATGGTACCTCGAGGAGAGACTGCCGGCGATATTTGGGCGGGGCTCCGCTGCGAGACACACGAAATCTCTTTCATTCTGAATGTCGTCGAGCCCGCAATGACTTTTTTCGACGTGGGAGCAAATGCGGGACTCTTCGCGATGGCCGCGGCAAAGAAAATTGGAGCTAAGAACATCTTTGCGTTCGAGCCATGTTCCGCGACTTGCGATCTGCTAAGGCAGAATCTGCGTTTGAATCATCTTGAAGACGTATCCGTGACTCAAGCGGCCGTCGGAGAGTCGGTCAGCGAAGGAGTCTTGCAGGTTAACGCACGCGGGCGGGATGCTCTGAACACTCTTGGCCAACCGGTGCATCCTTCGAGCGTGGTGGTCGGCCAGGAAAAGGTACGAATCACCACCATCGACGCGTTCATGGCGGAGCATCAGATTCCCCGTGTCGACGTGATGAAAGTCGACATCGAGGGCGCGGAATTGATGTTATTTCGCGGAGCGCGCGAATTACTGCGGCGCGAGGACGCCCCGCTGATCATTTATGAAGGGTTTGGATTTCTCACCCGGGGCTTCGGTTATCATCCCGTTGAGATTCTCTGGCTGCTCGAATCTTTCGGATTCACTCTTCTTTTGCTGGATGGAGATACCGGAAAGATTTCAGCGCTGGACGCGAGTTACCAGTACGATTCCATGGTGATCGCGGTGAAGCCGGGACATTCGGCCTATCAGAGGTTATGCGGAGCTGCGCTATGAGGACGGCCATCGTCAAACAGGTGCTCGATGTTTTTGGGCCGTGGGCGAGCGTTCGCTGGAAGGATACCACCCCGCGCGGCCTGTTCGATGTCTGGCCGGGGCGTGCCACGTTTTGGGAAATGGCGTGCTTCCTTAAGGCGGACTGGTACGTGATCCCGCAACAGATTACGGGTGACTACACGAAGGAAGCCGCGTTACAGATTCCCGGCCGCGCGGAAATGATCGTGCGCAATACGCGCAATGTGGTCGCACCCGAGCAGATTCCGTTCGATCAATATGATCTGGTGATTAGTTTCGATCCAATCCTCAAAGTTCCGGAACCCTCCTCCACGCTTTTCGCTTATTTCGTCGTGGAGCATTGGGATCACCAGTATAAGGATGCGCAGCGCGGCACGCATGGCTGCTATGATCTTTTCCTGGCGCACATTCTGGACGCGCCGGAGGCCATCCAATCGATTCCGCAAGCGTTGGCATTTCCGTATCTGCGCGATCCGGAGACCGTGCAGTCGGTTTTTCGCGCCGAAAAATGTGACGCTGTGTGGGCGGACTTTCGCACGTTAAACACGCTTGGAATGGCCGCAACCTATGGTCCATGGGTTTCCGCCGGCCATGGAGCCGCCAAGCGCCTGGAAGAAGCTTTGGGCATTTCCGTCCGTTACAAGAGCAGCGTCAACGAAAATCTCTACGGCATTTCCGATCCCCCGGCGTGGGGCGACGCAATCGGATACTTCGAGCGGTTGGCGTGTTGCCGTTATTATGTAGCGGTGGGCGAAATTGCCGGAGCGGGCCAGGGCATTGGCGATGCGGCATCCTTGGGTTGCATTTGCGTCGGGCAGGAGCAAAAGTCATATCACCGCTTGATCTGCCACCCCGCCGCGCTCTGCGCCAGCATGATTGAGTTGCCCCGCCGGATGCGCGCGATTGCCGCATCCAGGGATTTACAAAGCGAAATTTTGGCCTGGCAAGAGGCCGCGTTGCGCGATTCTTTCCA
This sequence comes from uncultured Acidobacteriota bacterium, assembly GCA_963774805.1. GTDB lineage: Bacteria > Acidobacteriota > Terriglobia > Acidiferrales > UBA7541 > Palsa-360. Next base: position 30,461 of record CAVZGK010000008.1, on the reverse strand, counting down.
GCGTCGTCCGATGGCGCTGCTCGAAGAAGCGGCCGCCATGAAGAATGGGAAACTCGCGTCGCGGGCAGTTGCACGGACCTAGCCGCCACTGCCAATTAGTGAAAAGCAACTGGTATACGGTGTTTTGAATTCGAATTCAAAAGGCTGGCATTATGAAACGAGCACTGATTACCGGCATTACCGGACAGGACGGCTCCTACCTGGCGGAGCTACTTTTGGCGCATGGCTATGAAGTTCACGGTGTGATTCGGCGCGCGAGCACGTTTAACACCCAGCGCATCGACCACATCTACCAGGATCCTAACGAAGAAAATCCGCGACTGCTCCTGCACTACGGAGATTTGGGCAGCACGGAATGGATTTTAAATCTCATCTATCAGTTGGCGCCGGACGAAATCTATCACCTCGCCGCGCAAAGTCACGTGAAGGTCAGCTTCGAGATTCCCGAATATACGGGAGACGTGACCGGACTCGGCACCATGCGAATTCTCGAAGCCATTCGCCGCAGCGGAATTAAAACCAGGTTCTATCAGGCCTCTAGTTCGGAAATGTTCGGTGCGGCGCCTGCGCCACAGGATGAGAACACTCCCTTTGAACCGCGCAGTCCCTACGCGGTTGCCAAGGTGTACAGCTACTGGATGACGCGAACGTACCGCGAAGGTTACGGGCTGTACGCAGCCAACGGCATACTCTTCAATCACGAAAGCCCGCGCCGCGGCGAAACATTCGTCACGCGCAAAATCACCCGCGGGCTGGCCGGGATTCTGGCCGGCCGCGAACAGGTTTTGCATCTGGGAAATCTGGACGCGCAACGCGACTGGGGCTATGCGCCGGAATATATGGAAGGCGCCTGGCGAATCCTGCAGCAGGAAAAGCCTGACGATTTTGTCATCGGCCTCGGCGAATCGCACACCGTGCGCGAGTTTGTCGAGGAAGCATTTTCTTACGCCGGGCTCGACTGGCACGATCACGTCAAGATTTCGGAGCGCTATTTCCGTCCCCTCGAAGTGCAGTCCCTTCGCGCCAACACGGCAAAAGCGAAGAGAGAACTGCAATGGCAGCCGCGAATTCACTTTGCCGACCTGGTAGCGATCATGGTGGATGCGGATATGGAAGCTATCGGCTTGCGTCCGCCCGGCAAGGGAAAATTGATCCTGGAAAGTAAATTGGGCCACTGGCACCAGTGGCATAACTCCGTGAGCAAAGTGGTCCACGCGCCGGCTGGCAGGGCGCTGAGCTAGGCAGATGAGCTACTGGAACAGCAAACGCGTGGTGGTGACCGGTGGAAACGGGTTTCTCGGATCATTCGTCGCCGAGAAATTGCGCGCGCGCGGTTGCCGGGATCTTTTCCTGCCCTCCAGCAAACAATACGATTTGCGCGTGGAGCGTGACGTTTCCAAACTTTTTGAAGACGCGCGGCCTGACATCTTCATCCATCTCGCCGCCGTCGTCGGCGGGATCGGCGCCAATCGCAAGCATCCCGGCCGCTTTTTCTACGAAAACGCGATCATGGGGATTCACACCATCGAAGAGGCGCGGCGCCGTGGCATTGAAAAATTCGTCTGCATCGGAACGGTTTGCTCCTATCCCAAGTTTGCCGCTGTGCCTTTTCGCGAAGATGCTTTGTGGGACGGCTATCCGGAAGAAACGAACGCGCCCTACGGCCTGGCGAAGAAAATGCTGATGGTGCAATTACAGTCCTATCGCCAGGAGTACGGCACCAACGGCATTTATCTTCTTCCTGTCAACTTGTACGGGCCGCGCGATAACTTCGATCTCGAAAGTTCGCATGTGATTCCCGCGCTGATTCGCAAGTGCATCGAAGCGCAGCAGGCCGCTTCTCCGCGAATCGTGGTGTGGGGAACGGGCACGCCGACGCGCGAATTTCTGTATGTGGAGGACGCTGCGGACGGAATCATCACGGCAGCGGAGCGATACAACGGCGCAGAGCCTGTGAATCTCGGATCGGGAAGCGAGATCAGCATTCGCGACCTGGTGAATCAGGTCACTGAACTCGTGGGTTACCGCGGCGTGGTGGAGTGGGATTCCTCGATGCCCGATGGCCAGCCGCGGCGCTCTCTCGACACTTCGCGTGCCTTGCGGGAATTCGGCTGGAAAGCTCAAGTTCCCTTTCGCGACGGGCTTCAGCGCACGATTGAATGGTTCCTGCAGAATTCGAAGCAGAAGACCGGCATCGGCGCGGACTGAAGGCCCGCAGACTGGCTGGCCATCGCGCGGGAAGCGCCCAGGCCTGGGCCGCACGATTAGTGGAAAAACTTCACAAGTAAATTTCCGGTAGGGAGAAGCCGCGCGTTGAAGCCCTGGAACATTCTGGTGACCGGGAGCAGCGGACTCATCGGGTCGGAAGCCGTGGAGTATTTCGATCGCCGTGGGCACAAGATCGTCGGTGTGGATAACAATATGCGCGCCGAATTTTTTGGTCCTTCCGGGGACACATCATGGAACCTCAATCGGCTCAGGAATTGCACCAGGCAGTTCACTTCGGAGTCGCTCGATATCCGCAATCGTGAAGGTATTATGGGCCTGTTCCGCAGCAACCGCTTCGATCTGATCCTGCATTGCGCCGCGCAACCGTCCCATGACAAGGCAGCCGAGATCCCGTTCCTGGATTTTGAAGTGAATGCTCTGGGGACGCTGAATCTGTTGGAAGCCGCCCGCCAGCATTGCCGGGACGCCGCATTCATTCTCATGAGCACAAACAAGGTGTATGGCGACGCGCCCAATGAGAAGCCGCTGCGCGAGACGGAAACGCGCTATGACTACTCGGATCCCGCGGACTACGACGGAATCGATGAAACTTGCCGCATCGACCGCAGCACACATTCGCTTTTTGGAGCATCGAAAGTTGCCGCAGATATCTATGCGCAGGAGTATGGCCGTTACTTCGGCATGCCCGTGGGAATTTTTCGTGGCGGTTCGTTGACGGGGCCGTCGCACTCCGGTGTTGAGTTGCACGGCTTTCTTTCCTACCTGCTGAAGGTGTCGCTGTCCGGCCGAGCGTATACTGTTTGGGGATACCGGGGAAAGCAGGTGCGCGATAATCTCCATAGTTTCGATGTGGTGCGCGCCATGGAAGAATTCGCTCTAAATCCGCGGTCCGCGGAAGTTTACAATCTCGGCGGAGGACGCGCCAACAGCATCTCCGTACGGGAGGCGATCACGAGTATTGAAGAATTAACCGGACGCAAGCTCAACTGGACGTATTCGGAAATCGCTCGCAAAGGCGATCACATGTGTTACATCTCAAATCTCTGCAAAGCTCAAGAGCCATTTCCCCGCTTGGGGCGTTACACGGAGTCTCGACTCCATTCTGCGTGAGATGCTGGCCGCGGAGCGCGAGCACAGCCACAAAAACTGAATTTGCTCCGGAGTTTCGGTAACCGACGATGATTACTTTTTTTTCAACGCCCAAGCCCTTTCGCGGACACATCGGGATCATTCAGCGCAACGCGATCCACAGCTGGATGCTGACCCATCCGGACGCCGAAGTGATTCTTTTTGGCAACGAAGAAGGAGCCGCGGAGGCCGCGCGGGAGTTCGGTGCCCGCCACGAACCGGACATAAATCGGAATTCCCATGGAACACCGCTGCTTTCCAGCCTGTTCGGGCGCGCCGATGCGCTGGCCCGGCATAACCGCTTGTGCTTCCTGAACGCCGATATTCTGCTCACGGATGATTTCGCGGCTGCCGACGCGAAATTGGCGCGCCTTCACGATCGCTCGCTGCTGGTGGGCCGGCGCTGTGATGTGGATATTACCGAGCCCTTGGATTTCTTAAATCCGGACTGGTGCTCGCAGGCCCGGGCTTTGGCCCGAGCGCGCGGGAAACACCGCCCGTCGCAGTGGATTGATTATTTTGTATTCCCGCGCGGATTGCTGCACGGGCAGATGCCGCCTTTTGCAGTCGGACGGCCGGGTTATGACAACTGGCTGCTGTGGAAAGTTCGCTCAATGGGCGTGCCGGTGGTGGACGCAAGCGATGTGGTGTTAGCCATCCACCAGAATCACGACCATTCCCATCATCCCGGCGGACGGAAGGGACTGTGGCAGGACGTCGAAGCGCAACAGAACTACGCTCTCATGGATGGACACTTTGCCAGCATTGACAACTCGACCCACCGGCTTACCGCCCGTGGTCTGCGCCCGAACTATTATCACTGGGTGGCCAAGGCGCGCCGCGCCGCGCAGGGGGCTCGCAGCGCCGCCTGGTTCGGATTGCTGGACGCGACTCGGCCCGTCCGTCGCTGGCTCGGTCTGCATCAAAGCCAGTAGTCGCTGACGCTCGAACTGAATTTGCGTCGCGCAGTCTGCGCCGGACTGCAACTCGATTCGATCGCTGGAGAAAACGCCAAGAAGATGTCGAAGCCATACGTAAGCGTTCTGATCGATACTTACAACCACGAAAAGTTTATCGAGAAGGCCATTCGCAGCGTCCTCGATCAGGACATGCCGATGGCGGACGTGGAGATTCTCGTCGTGGACGATGGGTCAACCGATCGGACGACGGAAATTGTCCGTGGGTTTGAGCCTCGTGTCCGCCTGGTGCAAAAGCCCAACGGGGGGCAGGCCTCGGCTTTTAATTTCGCCCTCCCGCTACTGCACGGAGAAGTCATCGCGATGCTCGATGGCGACGACTGGTGGGCGCCGGAAAAGCTTCGCCGGGTGCTCGAAACTTTCGCCGCCAACCCCGACGCCGGAATGGTGGGCCATGGCTTTTATGAGCAGTATGCCGATGGCCGCGACAACGGACTGATTCTTCCGGGAAGACCTTATCGCCTGGAGCTGGCTTCCGTGCAAGACGCGGAACAGTTCCGCCATGTTGCTGCCTTCTTCGGAACGAGCCGGCTGGCAGTTCGAAAGCCCGTGCTGGATCAAATTCTGCCGATCCCCGAGGAACTGACTATCGAAGCGGACGAATATATCTTCACTCTGGCGCCGGCCATCGGTCCGGCCATGATTCTTAACGAGCCTTTGTGTTACTACGGAATTCACGCCGGCAATTTATTCCAGTTCGGGGCGTTCGAACCGGCAAAAGCCCGCCGCAAGATGGAAATGTTGGAAGTATTGCTTCGTGATTTACCGCCCAGGTTGCGGAAATTCGGCGTGACACAGGCGGTGATGGACGAGCTGTTTTGCGGGAATCGCGTGGAGGCCGAACGGACGCGCTTGAGTCTGGACGGCGGAAGTTCACTGCGCACATTTGCCGTAGAGCGCACCGCGTACGAAATCATGTATCGCCAATCGACCTGGCGCTACAGCCTGTTTAAGGCCTTTGTCCTCGCGCACACGCTGCTGCTGCCGCCTCGAATGTTTTACGGCCTGCGGCGCTGGTACTCGGAGAAAAAAGTAAACAGGTTCCGTCGTTGGACGGGAAATCCCATCCCGATCGTGCAAATGGTCGAACGCCGGCCTGAACGGTGAAAATGGGCGAGGATCGCATGGGCGCATCCCTGATGAACGCTGTTTCCCGCCGGATCGGAAACTTGCGGTTCGGGCGGCGTCCGATTCCGGGCCAGGGACGCTTCACGGACGCGATTGGAAAAGTGGCGGGCTGGATCGGAGGCGGACGCGGCGTCGTTGCACCCTGGCCCGGCGTGAAGTTTGAAGTTGATCTCAACGATCGGATTCAGCGACAGATGTGGGCCGGCTGCTACGAGCCGCATGTGCGCGAATTCTTCAACGCGCTGCTCGAGCCGGGCGACGTTTATTTTGACGTCGGCGGGCACATCGGTTTTCACGCCGTATTCGCGGCGCATCGCGTTGGCGCGGGAGGCCGCGTCTTCGCCTTCGAAGCCGCCCCGCGCAATTATGAGCGCCTGGCCAGCAATCTGGCGCAATTCCTATGGGCACGGGCCTTGAACGCGGCCGTCTGGGATCACAGTGGGTCGCTGGTGTTCGAATGCTCTTCCACAAAAAGTGAGTCGGGCTGGGGAACCGTCAGCGAGGTTCGTGATTTTGGCACCGGAGAACACGTAACGGTTCCGTGCGTCGCTCTCGATGACTTCATCGCGGAGGCGCGTGTAGAGCGTTGGGACGCAATGAAGCTGGATGCCGAAGGGTCGGAATTTGCCGTTCTGCGCGGCGCGGAATCTTCACTGGAGAAATTTCGCCCCTCGCTGGTCACGGAATTCAACGCGATTCTCATGGAAAAGAACGGGAAGTCGCCCCTGAGCTTGCCGGATTGGCTGCTGGAACGCCGCTACCGCATTTTCGGCCTGGAATACCGCCGCCTCGTGCCGTGGAATCCCACGCGAAGTGCTGATTTTTCCGATACTCTCTGCCTGCCCGAAGAACGCTCGGAGCAAATTCTGAAGCGGTTGGCGCGCACAGGCTATGAACAAGCAGGTTGATGTCCCACGATGGTATCCTGAGAATTCGCCAACGGCTTGCCCACACTTGCTCATGAGAGCGGATATCCCGGAAGGAGCATTTTCATGTTGAAGGAAGGCGACATCGCCCCGCCATTTCGCCTCGCAGCCGATGACGGCCATGAAATTTCGCTTGCGCGATCTGCGCGGCAAACATGTGGCGCTATATTTTTATCCCAAGGCCAGCACGCCCGGTTGCACGACCGAAGCCATCGAGTTTCGCGATTTGAAGGGGGATTTCGACAAGCTCAACGCCGTCATTCTGGGCTGCAGCGCGGATTCGGTGGAGGCGCAGGCAAAATTCAAAGCCAAGCAGAAACTGAATTTTCCGCTGCTGAGCGATCCCGATTTCACGGTGATCGAAGCCTACGGCGCGCGGCGCATGAAAAGTTTTCTGGGAAAATCGTATCTGGGAATCGTGCGCAGCACGGTGCTGATCGGTCCCGACGGCAAAGTGGAAAAAATCTGGGCCACTGCGAAATCGAAGGGCCACGCCGCGGAAGTGGTCGAAGCGCTGAAGACGCTGCAGTAACAACTAGCGACAGACTTCAGTCTGTGGAATTTCTGTCCTGGCACGCGCAAGAACTCACAGGCTGCTGAAGCCTAAATCCGGCAAGCTTTCGCCAGTCGCGTTGCCACGGATCGCGAACTAGCCCCTCACAGCGTGACCTGAAACTCCCCGTCGCGTTCCTCGATCAACAGATTATCGATCAGCGCGCACTGCGCCCGATGCGCACAGCCAGCAGCGCCAGGCACGCGCCGCGCAATCGCGTCACCGGTTCCAGTGTGTCCGCATCCACCACTTCCACGTAATCCGGCTTCCGCCGACCGCTCCGAGCGAATCATCTCGCGCATCGCAGCCATCAGTCGCAGCGCGTCGCGTTCGCCGCGCGAAATTGCGATTTTGCGCGTCATCGAGCGCGCGATATAAAATCGTCGCCGCGCGCCGCTCCTCGGGATTGCAGGTATGCGTTGCGCGATGACATCGCCAGGCCGTCCGGCTCCCGCACGATCGGGCAAACCACAATTTCCGAGTCCAGGTGCAGATCGCGCGCCATCTGCCGGATGATGCGCGCCTGCTGCGCGTCCTTGCGGCCGAAAAACGCTTTCTGCGGCTGCACGATTTCCAGCAGCTTCAGCACCACCGTCGTGACGCCGCGAAAATGTCCGGGCCGCACGCGGCCTTCGAGCCGGTCGGAAAGTCCCTCGACATTCACCCAGGTGCAGAATCCCGGCGGATAAATTTCCGCCGCTTCGGGAGCAAACAAATAGTCGACGCCGGCGTCTTCCAGTTTTTTGCGGTCCGGCTCCAAAGTGCGCGGATATTTCTGGAAATCTTCGCTTGGGCCCGAACTGCGTGGGATTCACGAAAATAGAAGCGATCACGGGCCGGCATTCGGCGCGTCGCCGCGCGCACCAGCGACAGTGGCCCTCATGCAGCGCGCCCATGGTCGGCACGAAGCCCGACGGAGCGCCCTTCGGCGCGCGCCTGGCGCGCCACCTGCTTCATCCATTCGATGGTGTGGATGGTTTCCAAGTCTTTGGTAGGACAGGCTTCAGCCTGTGGGTTTGGTTCGACAAAGCCAAAACCCATTAGCTGGAGGCAGTCTACAAGAATCACGCTCGCACGGCCGCCTGCTTCGCGATAGTACCCGATCAAATCCGTGGAGACCGGTTTCACGCCGAGTTGCCGCAGCAGCGTGGTGATCTGCCCGCGATGATAGGTGGCGTGATTGGTGAGCTGATGCAGGATCTGCCAGAGCGGATTGGAAAATTCCTCGCCCGGTAAAAACTTTGTACTGGATCACACGATCCAGATCCTGCTGCGTCAGTTTGGAAACGTAATCAATGTAGAACTGGTCCATTTCCTCCAGCTTTGCGCGCACCGACGCGAGATCCGGAAACGCCGCCGCGCTCGGAAGAGCGCGGAGGGCGAGCGGCCCTTGAATCGCTCGTTCCAGATCCATTCGGCGCCGTACAAGTGCGCGAGCGTGTCGCGCACGGAGCTGAAGCTCGAACCCAGATCGCGCGTGAATTGCTCATTCGTCAGCGCGGCGCAGGCGTCCAGCATGCGGCGATCGGCCCAGTGGTTGTACTGGAACATGAAGCGCAATCAGTCTCAGGCGTAACCATCGAAATCCTCCGCCGTCGATTCTAAACGTGCAGAGATACGGTGATTCGAGTTTATCGGCGCTGCGCAGCCAGCGCGGCGCGACTGTTCCGCACGCGCAGATGATAGGACTCTTCATCCGAAGGAAAATTCCCCTGCTGAACGTCGCGGCAATATTCCGCCGCCGCGCGGGAAATAATTTCTCCCACATCCGCGTAGCGTCGCACGAATTTCGGCTTTGTGGCCAAAGCTCAGACCCAGCAGATCGTGGATCACCAGAATCTGCCCGTCGCAGTCCGGCCCCGCGCCGATGCCGATCGTGGGAATTCGCAGCTCGGCGGTGATTCGCGCCGCAAGTTCGCGCGGAATCGATTCCAGCACGATGGCAGAACGCGCCGGCGGCTTCCACCGCGCGCGCATCGCGCAACAGCTGGTCGCCCGCTTCCTCGCGTCTTGCCCTGCACGCGGAATCCGCCGAAGGCATTCACCGATTGCGGCGTCAGGCCGATGTGCCCCATCACCGGAATTTCCGCTTCCACCAGGCGCGAGATCAGATCCATGCGCCGCTCGCCGCCCTCGATCTTGACGGCCTCCGCGCCCGCTTCCTTCACGAATCGAACCGCGTTGCGCACGGCTTCCGTCGGATCGTCGTGATAGCTGCCGTACGGCATGTCCGCCACCAGCAGCGCGTGCTGCGTGCCGCGCCGCACCGCGCGCGTGTGATGCAGCATTTCTTCCAGCGTGACGGGCAGCGTGCTCTCATATCCGAGCACCACCATCGCCAGCGAATCGCCCACCAGCAACACGTCCACGCCCGCTTCGTCAAGCAGGCGCGCCGTCGGATAGTCATACGCCGTAAGACACGTAATCTTTGCCGGTGAAGAATTCTGGTGAAGACCGCCAGACTTGCGTTGCAGGATGCCCGGCACGGTAATTTTACCGTTGCCGGCAGAAGGAACAACGCTCATAACCGCCTCCGGTGCCGCTCCCTGACGTCGGGATACAGCCCATTGCCTGATTCATTGTACCAGATTTGGGCTGCTGGACGTAACCGCACGAGCCGCCCGATTCTGTCGAGATGTCCGCCCACTGGGATCCGGCATCGATCCATTTTGCAGCGCACTTGCTTTCGTCCTTCCTGCATACTACCATGTATGTACAGTTTAGCTGTTACATTTATGCGATGCTTCTGGGATGAGAATAAGAGCCGCCGGAATCTCGCCAAGCACAAGCTCAGCTTTGAGACGGCAACGCTGGTCTTTGCGGATCCTTTTGCCGTTACCCTCTTCGACAGGGTCAAGGATGGCGAGGAACGTTGGCAGACCTTGGGTATGGCGGGCGGCGTCGCCGTGCTGCTGGTTGCGCATGTCGATCACGAAGAAGACGGCGAAGCCGTCGTGAGAATTATTTCTGCTCGCAAGGCGACCCGTCAAGAAAGGAAAGTTTATGAAGAAGGTCTCTAGGAAGCCGTCAAAGGAATTGGAAGCGCTGGCGGCGATGCGCGATGAAGAGATTGATCTCACCGACCTGCCGGAAGTTCTCGATTGGAGCGGCGCGGTGGTCGGCAAGTACTACCGGCCAATCAAAAAATCGCTGACCATTCGTCTCGACGCCGACGTTCTCGCCTGGTTGAAAGCGCAGGGCAGCGGGTACCAGACGCGAATCAACCGGCTTCTGCGATCTGCTATGGAAAGCCGAGGACGCAGGCGTCGAGCCTGACCAACTCGGCGAAAATTTTCCGCTCGCCCAGGGATGCAACGCTGATTTTCCGCACCCGCCTTGTGTATACTTTTCTCCGGCAGGGAGCACTCCTAAATCAAATCGGCGTTTTCGATAGCGCCCGGCGAGTTGCTCCGGCTTGCTGAGGATTGAGATCACCTCACTGTCAGCTCTGCGGATGTTATCAAGGGGGTTCTTGAAATGCGCAATACACAAAAAAGTCTGAAGCACCGCGTGCTGCTGTTTTGCGGAACAGCGCTTCTGGTGCTCGCCCTGCTGGCCCTTCCCGTCGCCTGGGCGCAATATCCGCTGCAATATCCGTCCGGCCCGCAAATCACCAAGGACGGCACCGCGATTCTGATCGAGGACTATGCGAATCCTCCGCTTTCCAGCGCCATGGGCGCTCATGCTTACCCGCCGCCTATCGACTACACGGGAATGCTGGCGCGCGTGAATACGCTGCGCTCCGAGCCGGCCAACGCGCCGCTGTCCTCCGCGCGATTTTTTGTAGCGGATATGAACGGCAATCTCTACACGCTGGACAAGGCCACTAAAAAATTCACCCCTTACATCACGTTTCCGGAAATTTTCCCGAAGTATGCCACCGAGCGTTACGGCTCGGGCGTTTCGGCCATCGTTTTTGATCCGAACTACGCGAAAAACGGGAAATTTTATACGGTGCACGTCGAAGATCCTTCCAAACCCGGCTCGGACCAGCCGACCAACGCGCACATGCCGAACTTGAAGCTGGACGGCTATGCCACTACGCCGCTCGTCAATCCTCCGGCCGGCGATGTGATGAACGTGTCGGTTCTGATCGAATGGACGGATACGAATATCAAGAATTCCACGTTTGAGGGGACCGCCCGCGAACTCCTGCGCGTCGGCTTCAACACACCGATCCACCCCATGGGCGATATCTTGTTTAACCCGCTCGCCAAGCCCGGCAGCGCCGACTACGGAAACCTATACGTTTCCATGGGCGATGGTGGCTCGGGGGAAACACCGGGGCCCACGCAATACACGCCGCAGTCTCTGAGTGCCCTACAGGGGAAAATTCTGCGAATCACGCCGGACCTCGCGCTGCGCCCCGCGGATAAGCTGAGCGAAAACGGGCGCTACCGCATTCCGTCCTCGGGTGCGGACGCCAATCCGTTCCTCTCGGTGCCTGGAGCGCGAGGCGAAATCTTCGCCTACGGATTCCGCAATCCCCACCGCATGAACTGGGACGCCGTCACCAACACGCTGCTGGTCGACGACATCGGCCTGCACTCTTGGGAAGAAATCAACATCGTCACCAAAGGCGGCAACTACGGCTACTCGCAGCGCGAAGGCAACGAGCTGCTGATCGTGACCGGCCCGGGAAAGACCGCGACGCAGGCCAATCCGCCCGTCGCGTTTCCCGAGACGGATCTGCTTACCGTTACCGGCGTCGAAAAGCCGGTCGCACCCATTTATCCGGTCGCGGTTTACAGCCACCAGGAGGGCGACGCGATCGGCAGCGGCTTCGTCTATCGCGGCAAGAAAATGCCGCAGATGGTGGGAAAATATATTTTTACGGACATGACCACGGGCCGTCTGTTTTACACCGACCTCGCCGAAATGATCGCCACGCAGAGGGAGCGCGGCAAGCAGGCCCCGATTCACGAAATCCAGATCATGTACAAGAGCCCGTATGACGCGTCGGCAACAGGTCCCGTCAAGCGGCGCCTGTATGACATCATCGCCGACGCTTTCGCGCACAAAGACGGTGTCGTCGATCCGGCAACCCACAAGGGAGCCCTGCCCGGCGGTACGCCGATGGTGGGCGGCTGGCGCGGCAAGACCTATCTCGATCCCAAGGCGGACCCTTACGGTGTGCCCTATAAAGGCGGCCGGGCGGATGTGCGCCTCTCGATGGGCGGCGACGGAGAAATTTACGCGTTGAGCAAGACAGACGGGATGATTCGAATTCTCTCTGCGGTCGTCACGCCCCCGCCGCCCGCAGCGAAGCAGGTTGCTGCGAAATAGCCACGCACAGGAGAAGTCGAGACGGGATAACCGTAGGACAGGTTGAACAGGCCGCGGAAAAACTCAAAACGTTGTCATTCTGAGCGGAGCGAAGAATCCCTCTTTGTTCTTTTGCACTTGGATCGAAGAGAGATTCTTCGCTTCCTTGCCATCCTTCCTTCGAATTCCCTGTGCATGCCCAAACTGCCAGCCGGTTACTGATTCCCGATTCGGCCCGGATTTGGCGCCCCCACAGCCTCCTAGCCCTCCTAAACTTAAGGTATCGAGGCGGCCGCAAACTCGCCGCTGGGAAAGCCAGAGATGCTGATTCCGCTCCGCCATGAAAACATGCAAGGCCGCCGCTGGCCGGTGGTCACGTTCGGAATCATCGCGCTCAACATCATCCTGTTTCTTTGCACGCATTCCATCATCGACCGCCAAGCTCCCGAACTCGGCGAAGTAAAACTCCACGTCGTCCTGCTGGCTGCGGCACACCCAGAGCTGAAAATTCCGGACAAGGCCGGAGAGTTTGTCCGCTACATCCAGACGAAGAACGCGCGGCTTTGGGCGGAGGCGCAAAGACCCGACCGGGATGTCGTGGACGCCTGGGACGCCAAAATGCGTCTGAAGGACGATTCCGCGCCGTGGCAGGAGCAAATGGACGCGCTCGGCGAAGCCTATGCCCGGCTGGAGTCTGCCTCGCTGCTCAACAAATACGCCTTTGTTCCTGCGCATCCAACCCTGCTGGGCTTGATCGGCGGGAATTTCCTGCACGCCGGCTGGCTGCATTTGATCGGCAACATGTGGTTCCTGTGGCTGGCGGGGGCGATTCTGGAAGATACCTGGGGCCGGCTGATCTATCCGGCGTTTTACATGATCGCGGGGGTGCTGGCGTTTCAAGTGCACGCCATGGTCAACGCGGGCAGCTTCACACCGACGCTAGGCGCTTCAGGAGCCATTGCCGGACTGATGGGCGCGTTCCTGGTGCGTTTCCCGACGACGAAAATTGAGATGGGCTGGCTCATCATCTATCGCTTTTACCGGTTCAAAATGTTCGCCTACTGGCTGCTGCCGTTGTGGCTGCTTACGGAAATTCTTTCCGGTACGGTGTCCGCATCAGCGTCGGGCGTGGCGCACTGGGCGCATGTGGGCGGGTTCGCATTTGGAGCGCTGATCGCCGTGATCGTGCAACGTTCCGGCCTTGAGCAGATGGCGGAGAAGGGAATCCAGCAGAAAATTTCCTGGGTCAGCCATCCGCTGCTGGCAGAGGCTACGGAGCAGATTGAAAAAGGCGAACTCGATCCGGCCGCCGCAACGCTGCGAAAAATGCTGCAGGAAAAACCGGACTCGATCGATTCCTACCGGATGCTGCGGCGAATTTACTGGCAGCAGAACAATCTCCCCGCTTACCGCGATGCCCTGTCGAAACTTCTGGCGCTGGAGATCAAGGCCAACGATCACGAAGGCGCCCTGCAAACGTTTCAGGATTTCAGAAATTCCGGGGGAGAGAAATTGCCCGCGGCGTTATGGCTCGAGTTCTGCCGGCTGCTTGAAACGCAGCCGGACGTATCGCGGGCCGCGGACGAATATATCGAACTTTCGAACGCCTATCCCGCCGAACGGCCTGGCCTGATGGCGCAGATGGCGGCCGGCCGCCTCTACCTCAAGCGGCTGAGCCGTCCTTCGGATGCGTTGCGGCTGTACGAAGCGGCGCAAGCTTCGCCCGCTCCGCACGCGGATTGGCAGCCCACAATCGAAAAGGGGATTGCCGAGGCGAAAAAACTCCTGCAAGCACATGATCGAGCAGTATCGCCGGTCGCCTAAAGGAACCGTCTCTTCATTTCGGCGTCGATAGAGCTTTACGTAGGACAGGCTGATGCCGTCCAACGTGCTTCAATTGGCAGAGTGAGTCATGCCCGCCGTTCGCCGCGATTGAGGCTGGCGGCGGCCAATGCCGCGCGCGGGTCTGCGGGCGATGTACCCGCCCGGCGACCATGGCTCCACTTGGAAAACTCGGCAATGGCCTCTTCCTGAAATTTCCAATAGCTGTATCCGGCAAGTTCGAATACTTTGCGGTGCTCGCGCCACACAACCAGCATCGTGCCCAGGAAGAAAAACCGGTGTGCGGCGTCGACCGCCCGCCGCAAAACTGCCAGCCTCCCGGCGCCGATCCGCCCGAGCATGGAGGCCTGGAACTTCAAGTGATTGGCTTCATCCTCCAGAATGCGCGTGCAGATCAATTTCAAAATCGGCGAACCCGTGGCCGCGCGCAGCGCGCGGTAGTAGGGCACGGCCAGCATTTCCGCGGTCGCCAGGACGGTCAGCGAAAGCTCCAGCCCGGCCATCACGCGCAGCTTGCGAAAAATCGAGTCGACCCAATGCTTGCGCAAGCGCGGGATGCCCTGCGATTCCATGAATGCGGCAAGATACTGGCTGTGCTGCTGCTCTTCCTTGACCAGCATCTCCAGCGCGCCGGCAAACATGGGGTCGTTTACCATTCGCCCGTACTTCTGTCCCCGGTCAAGCAGGCGCTGTCCACGTGAACTTTCTCCCAGCTGAAACTGCTGGATGGACGAGGTGATGGCGCGGAGTTCTTTTTTGGTAAGCTGCACGGCCTCGTTCGGAGAAACGTGCAGAGCGGTCATGCTGCGCAAGGAAAAATGCGTATACCACTTTCTGGATTCGGCGCTGCGGCCAGATTCAGGATTGGTCATGATGATTGGAGCGTTGCAAGCCGGATTCCGCTCGAGATCTAAGAAGGCCCTGTCGCTATCGTCCGCTGCGCGATGAAAGATAAGGATTTACTGGAGACCCGTATTCGCCCGGCGGGCATGCGGAAGTTCCGAACGATTCGGCATATGGGAACCCAGCCGCGTCCGTGTCCGCGAAGCCACGACGCAGCCGGAATTCAAAGTCTGCCCGCTCAGAATAGCTTAGCATGAGTTTTATTGACTCATCTTGATGAGTCAGATAAGCTATCTTCATGGCTAAACGCCTCCAGGTCATCCTTCAGGATTCCGACTACCGTGAGCTTCAGCGAGTCGCGCGTTCCCGGCACATGTCGATCGCGGAGTGGGTCCGCCAGGCTCTCGAAGCCGCTCGCCGCCGCGAACCAGCAAGCAGCGCCGGGAAAAAGCTGGACGTGATCCGCGGCGCCGTTCGGCATGAATTTCCCTCCGGCGATATCGATACCTTGCTTGCGGAGATCGAGCGCGGCTACGGCAGCGGGACGCCCAGTTGATTTTGGTCGATTCCAACATCCCGATGTACCTGGTCGGTGCGGCCCATCCGCACAAGGCGGACGCGCAAAAACTCCTGGAGCGATTGGTTAGCGATCGCGAGCGCCTGGTTACGGACGCCGAGGTGCTTCAGGAAATTCTGCACCGCTATGTGGCTATCAATCGCCGGGATGCCATTCAACCTGCCTTCGACGCGCTTCTCGGGATCGTCGATGCGGTTTTGCCCGTGGATGGTTCTGCCGCGCAGCGCGCCAAGGAAATCATCCTTGGCAATCCTCGACTGTCCGCAAGAGACGCCTTGCATCTGGCGATCATGGAACAACACGGAATTTCTCGGATTCTTTCCTTCGATACCGGGTTTGACACTTTTCCGGGAATTACGCGATTGTCCTGATTTGTTCTGATACTGAGCCGCGCAGGCTTCAGCCCGTGCTACCGGCCCTTCCCGTTTGCATGTCCCTGCCTGCCCAGCGTAAAGTACCGTGGATAGAGTTGGATCGAATCGCGCGCCGTAAGCAGCGATTCGGCGCCATTTTCGCCTCGGATCCAAGTCGAATCCCAGCGTTGTCTTGAGAGGAGCGAGTCATGTCCGCCTACCAAAAGTTTCGCCGCTATCTGCCCTTTGCCGTTGTGGGAATCGCGTCGGTCATATCGCTCGGCGCGGCCAGGGCCACGGATTTAAATCCCGCCGCCATCAAGATTCAGATGCCGGACCAGATCAAGTGGGAAGACGACATGAAGCGCGGTGAAAGCACCGCAGTGCTGGCCGGCGATCCGGACAAGGAAGGCATCTACGTGGAACTGGTGAAGTGGCACGCCCACCACATGAGCCATCCACACTTCCACCCCAATGACCGTTTTATTACCGTGATTTCCGGCACCTGGTGGGTGGGAACGGGCAACAAGTTCATTCCCGAAAATACCGTGCCGCTTGGTCCCGGCAGTTTTGCCCGGCACGTGGGCAAGGAAATCCACTGGGACGGGGCCAAGGATGAAGACGTAGTTCTGGAAATTGTGGGCATGGGGCCCGGCACGGCAACCCCCGCGGAAGTAAAATAATCGCGGAGAATTCACGCCGGGTGGCGCACCGGTATTTTTAGAACAGATTTCAGGATCCCAACACGATGGCTTGGTTTAAGCGCGAAAAAAAACGAATCGATCAGCCCACGCCCCCCGACGAACGCCGCGTCAAGACCGAAGGCCTGTGGACCAAGTGCGAGAATTGCCGATCGATCGTTTGGAAAAAAGATCTGGACGCCAACTGGCGCATCTGCCCGAAGTGCGAGCATCATTTCCGGCTGAACGCCACGCAGCGCCTGGAACTGCTGCTCGATTCGCGCTGGATGGAGCATGACGCCGCGCTGGCCTCCAGCGATCCGCTGAAATTCACCGACACCGAGCCCTACGCCGCGCGCCTGAAAGACGCGCGCCGCAAACTGGGCAAGGCCGACGCCATCATCACGGCCGAAGGATTGCTCGGCGGGCGGCCCGTCATCTGCTGTTCGATGGAGTTTGCATTTCATCGGCGGCTCGATGGGCGCGGTGGTCGGCGAAAAGGTGACCCGCGCGGTGGAAATGGCCATCGCCAAAAAACTGCCGCTGGTGATTATTTCCTGCTCAGGCGGCGCGCGCATGATGGAGGGCACCATCAGCCTGATGCAGCTGGCCAAGGTTTCCGCCGCGCTGGCGCGCCTGGACGAAGTTCGGCTGCCCTTTATTTCCGTATTGACCGATCCAACCACCGGCGGCGTCACCGCCAGCTATGCCATGCTGGGCGACATCAACATCGCCGAGCCCGGCGCGCTGATCGGATTTGCCGGGCCGCGCGTGATCGAGCAGACCATTCGTCAAAAACTTCCCAAGGGATTTCAGACCTCGGAATTTCTGCTGGAGCACGGTTTTCTGGATGCCGTCGTGCATCGCAAGGACCTGAAGACCTACATCTCCTCCGCGCTCGATTTTTTCGTGGCATAAGCCGCATGAACTACCAGGAATCGGTGCAGTACCTTTTCAGCCTGGGACGCGAACTCGCGTCGCCGCAACAGGCCAGCGCGCAGAAATTCGATCTGAAAAATATCACCATGCTGTGCGAGCACCTCGGGCAGCCGCAGCGCGAGTTCCAGTCCGTGCACGTGGCCGGCACCAACGGCAAAGGCTCCACCTCGGCCATGCTCGAGTCGATCTCTGCGTGCGGCCGGTTTGCGCACCGGCCTGTACACCTCGCCGCACCTGGAGCGGATCAACGAGCGCATTCGCGTGGACGGCGTGGAAATTTCCGACGATGATTTCGCCGCCGCGTTTACGCACGTGCAGCAGGCCATCGAGGAATTGCTGGCCTCCGGGCGCCTCGCCGCGCATCCCACTTTTTTTGAATGCGTCACGGCCATGGCCTTCGTGTATTTCGCGGCCGCAGGCGTCGAGTATGCCGTCTGCGAAACCGGAATGGGCGGCCGCCTGGACGCCACCAACATTCTGTTGCCGGAAGTCGCGGTCATCACCCAGATCGATTTCGACCACGAAAATTTTCTGGGACATTCCATCGAGGAAATTGCCGGCGGAAAAGGCGGGCATCATCAAGCCGGGCGCCCGCGTGGTCAGCGCCGCCGAGCACCTGATCGCCCGCGTGGTGATCCGCCGCCGCTGCGCAGAGCAATCCGCGTTCCTCGTGGAAATCGAGAACGCCTATTTCCTGGAGGACGTTACTGCCAGCGACGGCTGCTTCTCGTTCACCGCCATCTCTAACGAAACCGGCGTTCGCGTCCCGATTGCCCTGCAGCTGCCCGGACGATTTCAGGTGCGCAACGCGCTCACCGCTCTGGCCGCCGCACGCCTGCTGGCCGAGCGCGGCGCTCCCATCGACGACGCGGCCATCGCACGCGGCTTCGCCGCAGCGGTCTGGCCCGGCCGCCTGGAACGCATCAGCCGGAGCGCCCGACATCTACTCGATGGCACGCACAATCCCGCCGGCGCGCGCGAAATCAGCGTCTTCTGGGAGCAATTCCTAGCCGGAAGAAACATCTACTGATCTACGGCGCCATGCGCGACAAGGCCGTCGACGAAATCGCCGGCCTGCTTTTTCCGCGCGCTTCCTGCGTGATTCTCACCACGCCCGCGCAGTCCCGCGTCGATCTCCGCGCCGCTGCTGGCGGAAATGACGGCGCATCACGCGCGCCGTGCCGAAGTCGTGCCAGAGCCAAAACTAGCCCTGGCGCGCGCCTTGGAACTCGCCGCCCCCGAAGACGTGATTTTTATTACAGGTTCGCTCTATCTTGTCGGGGAATTGCGCCACGAGTGGATGTCCAGCAAGGGTCGAGGTTCCTCCCTCATCCATCCTCCTGCTGATCAACGCGCCCGCTAGCCGCGCGTTGGCCGAAATTTCCGGGCCACCAGATCCGTACGCGATCGAAAGTACAGCTGAACCGACGTACAGTTAACACTCTCGCCTCAGGACGGCGCGCCCGGATGTCCCGCTTGAGACACTCGGGACATGCGAAAGGGAACGTGGTTGGGAGTTGTTTTGCTGCTGGCCGGCGGTTCCGCCGTTCAGGCACAGGTCCATCCCAATGTGCGCGCCACGCGATCCATTTCTCACCCGCTGACGGTGCAAGAAGCCCAAGCCGTGCTGGATACAGTGTCGTCGCAGGGCCAGCAACCGGAAGAACAGCCGGACTGCTCGCACCTGGTTCATCAGCTCTACACGCTTGCCGGATATCCCTATCCCTATGCACGGTCCATTGATCTTTATGTCGGAATCAAAAATTTTGTGCGAGTAGCCAGGCCGCAGCCGGGTGACTTGATCGTCTGGCGCGGGCATGTGGGCATCGTCGTCGAACCCGCGGAACACTCTTTCTACAGCTCCGTAAGCGACGGCCTGCGCACCGAGTTTTATGACCAGGCGGATTGGAAAAAGCGCGGCCGAGCGCGATTCTATCGTTATGTGGTTCCGAATTCGCCGAGACTCGTTCTAACCCGAAACCAGCCAGCCAGTACGAAAGGCAACGCCGAGGGCGATGCGGGCTCCATTTCCGCATCTCCATCCACGAACGAAGATTCAGGTACTGCGGGCCAGCCCGCGCGTCCGGCAAACCGCACTGCCCATCCAAAGCAGATTTCCACCGCTCTTCGCGAATCCGTCTCATCGAAAGCGACGAGCGAGACCAGCGACGCGCCCTCCAATTAGTCAGAACTCAACCGCCCGTTGGAAATTTTTCCAAGAAGACTGAAACTCGCGACGATGGGGAGTAGCGGCGTCCCCAAAAGTTTCGAGTAGCTACCGCAAAGCTCGCGCATCGTCCCGCGACGTCTACTGAATCAGGAACTGCTCTAGCTTGCCGTCGGGCAACGTGAGTGTGCTCAAGCCAAATGACGCGTTTTTAAACTTCACCAGAAAATGCCGGTATATCATTCCGCCGCGCAACTCCGAAGAAGTCTGGCGAATAATTTCCGGCGAGCCGAGTTCCTTCAGGCTTGCCGCCCCGTCGGCCAGCACCTGGGGCGTGAAAAATGCATTGGCATTGGGAGACAGCAGGCTGCGATCGATCTTGCCCTCCGCCAAACCGGAAAATATTTCTTTCACTTGTTGCAGCGCCGGCCCGGCCTGCGAATCATCTTCCTCCGCCGACAGCAAAAGTGGCGCAACCTGGTTGCTGATCGCCCACGGCGATCCCGAGCCGTCCATGTTCGCGATCGCCACGATCGCCACGCCCTGATCCGGCCACACCGTGTTCAAGCTGACGAATCCGGCCACCGCCCCGGAATGGCTCACCTTGGGATGCCCGCCGGAGTTTGTGACCTCAACTCCCAGCGCGTAGTCGAGCTGCGAGCCGTCCCGCAATCGCGCCGGCGTGAACATAGTTTCCAGAGATTCCGTTTTCAGCAGCGTGTGTTTCAGTAGGGAAATATCCCACAGAGCCAGATCGTGCGCGCTCATCGCCAGTTCCCCGGCCGCGTACAGCCAGCCGCGGCCCTCGAGGGGCGCGACGCGCGCCGGGCCGAAAATGAATCGCGTGTAGCCCGCGGCGTCGGGCGGCGATAGCGGCCGGTCGTCCAGATCGATCGCGCTGGTCATTCCCAGTGGTTGGAGAATGCGCTTGGATAAAACGGAAAACAGCGGCTCGCCTGTAACTTTTTCCACGATGCGGCCGGCGATTACGTAGTTCGTGTTGCTGTACTGCCAGCGCGTGCCGGGATCGAAATCCAGCGGCTTCTTTCCCCACTCGTCCAGAATTTTCTGCGCCGTCGCCGGATCCTTCATGAATGGCGGCACGTAGTCCTGCGGGTAATAGTCCTGATATCCGGAGGTGTGGGAAAGCAATTGGCGGATGGTGACCTCGTCAGCGCGCGTCAGGTCGGGCAGGAAGCGTGAAACGTGATCGTCGAGAGAGAGTTTTCCGTCCTGCACCAGCAGCAGGATTGTGGCCGCCAGGAACTGTTTGCTGACGGAACCGATGCTGTAGCGTGTGCCGGGCGCGGCGTCCACCGCAGGTTCGAGCCGCGCATGCCCATAGGCTTTTTCGTAGACGATTTTGCCGTCCTGCACGATGGCTACGGAAACGCTGGGCGCGCGCGTATCCGCCAGCGCCCTGGCGGCAATCGAATCGATTCTTGCAGCGGTAGGACCAGGAAGTTGCGCGGCAACCGCGCCCCCAGATGCCAGGGCGAGTGCCGCAATCATGAAGACGAGAAAAAGAAAATACGCTCGGCGCATAGCAGCTGACTCGGCGAAAGTATAAGCGCAAACCTCAGAGGCCCTCAACTGAACGTTGACTAAAAACGTTTTGAAGGACTGCCACGGCTCGGGCGCTTTACGGCAGGTAATCAAACACCATCAGGTGCGCGTCTTCCGTAATTAAATCGTTCACGCCGTACGGCGGCGTCTGGACGATGTGCTTCGGGACGGCCG
Organism: uncultured Acidobacteriota bacterium; assembly: GCA_963774805.1. Classification (GTDB taxonomy): domain Bacteria; phylum Acidobacteriota; class Terriglobia; order Acidiferrales; family UBA7541; genus Palsa-360. The sequence continues at coordinate 9,114 of CAVZGK010000008.1, read as the reverse complement.
CGTAGTAGCGCTTCAATTCCGGCACCCACAGGCCGGTCTTGGCCTCCGCGCCGGTAGGAACTTTTCCCAGCATCACGTAATGATCGGGGTCCATCTGCTTGAACACGGCGACCGTCCCTGTGGAACCGGAAAAATAAATTCGCTTGGTGGGCGCATCAAAAATCAGTTCGTCCGCGCCGCCCACGCTGTCCAGTACCTGAATCACTTTTCCGGTGTCTGAATTCATCACCACCATTTTGCCCGGCTCGCCCTGGTGGCCGCCCTGCAGGCGGCTGCCGAAAAACAGCCGATGGTGCGGCAAATCGAGGCCCGCGACGTGCGGCTGCGCGCCGCCGGTGATGGGCCACTCGGCAATGACTTCGCGCTTATCGGTGTCAATCACCTTGCAGACGCTCTCGCCGTTCACCACATCGCCCATGCCGACGTACAGCCGCTTGCCGGCAGTGTCCAATACAAAGGCGGACGGGTCGCTGCCATGCATGGGGATGCTGCCCAGAAGTTTGCCGGCGCGCGTATCGACGATTTCCACCGTGCCTTCCGGGACACCCGCCGTGCCAACGCCCGAATAATAAATACCGGTCGCGTAGTCGAACGCTCCGTTGTCCGGATCGCGTTTGGGGGCGTTTTTCCCGCCAGTCATTTCCACGGTCTTCACCACTTCAAATGTCGTCGCGTCGATGGCGACCAGCGTGTTGTCGCCCAGATCGACCCAGACCTGATTGGTCTTGGGATCGAAGAACGGTTTTCGCGGTTTCCCGCCCAGGCCCGTGGTCACGTGAATGACCTTGCTGGTTTGCAGATCGACGACGACCATGTTCTGGCTGTTTTCACCGGAGATGAACAGGTGATGATTCTTCAGATCGACGGCGAGATGGTCCATCCAGCCGTCGGTAGGCAGCGGAATGGTCTCCACCAGGCCCAGCAGCCCTTTCATATGCTCCATGGGCAGTTGCTTGCGCTTCTCCTGCGCCGTTGCATGCAGTCCGGCGAAAATGGTTACGGCCGCCAGCAAAGTTGCCAGTCGAATTTTCACTTTGAACTCCTTGGTGGATCACGGACTTCCCGCAGCAACGCTCCTGACCGCGAGCGTTCTCCAGACGTCCATGCGTCATGCTTGTGAACAGGGAAGCTTCCAAGAAGATATCACGCAAGGGGCCTCGGAGTGGCGCATGCTTTAGCTTGCGCAGGTGGGGCGGCTGATCCTGAGATTGTTTTTCAGCCGAAACCGCGCAAGCTAAAGCATGCGCCACAGGACCCGCCTCAATTATCAAATCGAGTGCGGAACCGCCGGAATTCTGCTAAACTGCTGACTTTGCTTAACATCGTAGGAATGGGTGAGGAGTCGTCATGGCCATGAAATGCAAGATTTGCGGCAAGGGTCCTTCGTTCGGCAACGTCATCAGCCACGCGAACAATACCCGCCGTCGCCGCTGGAATCCTAATTTGCAGCGTGTTCGCGCCGTAGTCGATGGCGCGCGCAAGCAGATCCGTGTTTGCACCTCCTGCATTCGGTCCGGCCGCGTCACGAAAGCAGCGTAGTTCGGCATATCCGCATCGTAACGGTGAATCCGGCGGGCTTTGTGCAGGGCCCGTATCCTGGGGAGACAGCGTGAGTAGAGTTGGGCGGGGATGGCTTGTGCTGGCCGCGGCCCTGGCGGTGGTGTCTGGATGCAAGAAGCCCGTGGCCCAGCCCGACGAGGGCGTGTGGGGCATGGTGGACGGCGCTCCGATTACCCGCGCCGAAGTCGACAAATTTTACCGCACCCAGCTGAATCCTGACGCTCCGCAACCTTCGCAGGACGAAGCCCTGTCGCTCAAGCTCAACGTGCTCGACGAGCTGATTAACAATCACATCCTGCTGGAAAAAGCGAAGGCGCTCGGCCTGCAGGCCGCCGATGGCGAGGTTGAGGACAAGTTCACCGAGTTCAAGAGCCCCTACACGGAAGAGGAATTCCAGCGCCAGCTGAAGGCGCGCGGGTTCACCGTGGACGATCTGCGCAGCGATATCCGCCAGCAACTCTCCATTCAGAAAGTGATCAACCACGAAGTGGTCGCCAAGATCACTGTGACCGATCAGGACGTGCAGGATTTCTACAATCAGAACCGCGCGCAGTTTAACGTCACCGAGCCGCAATACCGCATCGCCCAGATCGTGGTGACCCCGCACAAGGATCCCGGCCTGCGCAATCGCAAGAACGATGACGCCACGACGCCCGCCGAGGCTCAGCGCAAGATTGCCGCCCTCGAACAGCAGCTGAGCTCCGGGGCTGATTTCGCGCAGATCGCCATGGATTTTTCAGAGGATCCGGCATCGGCGGGCTCGGGCGGCGACCTGGGCTACGTTCCGGAATCGTCGCTGTCGCAAAGCGATCCCGCGTTGAAAAAGATGGTGATGTCCCTGAAGCCCGGGCAGATCAGCGGCGTCATCGCGCTGCGCGATTCCTTCCGGATCCTGAAACTGGTGAGCAAGGAAGCCCCCGGCCAGCGCGACATGAACGACCCGGCTGTGCAGCAATCCATTCGCGACAACATTCGCAACCGCAAGGAACAGTTGCTGCGCGCCGCCTACCTGGCCACCGCGCGGAACAACGCCAAGATCACCAATTACCTGGCGCAGCAGGTGATCGAATCTGCGGGGAAACTGCCGGTGGTCGTGCCGCCGAAGGCTGCGGATGGTTCGAGTTCTGCTCCCGCGAAATAGTGGAGCATGCTTCAGCTTGCGGGATTTTCGTTTTGGTCTTAGCTCATCCTCGCTCGCAATAATCGTTTTAGCCAAACCAGCGCACTCGATCTTACGCGATCAACCCGTACATTCCGTGCGCAAGCTAAAGCATGCGCCACCGTTACGTGACCACCGCCAGTACTTCTCCGGCGTTCACTGTCTGCCCCTCGCGCGCCAGCTTTTCCACCGTGCCTGACTTCGGTGAGCGCACTTCGTTCTGCATTTTCATTGCTTCAATCACTAGCAAGCCTTGCCCCGCTGCCACATGCTCGCCGGCTTTCACGAGGACCCGCACAATTTTTCCCGGCATGGGCGCGACCAGCTGCTGGCGGCCTTCGAGTTCGACGCCCGCGCCATGCGCGCGGCGCCACGCGCGCGGATCGAAAATCTCGACCGAGAATTCGCGGCCGTTTGCGCGCAGCAGCAGACGGCCGGAATGATTCTCGACCGTTACCTCAAAAACTTTGCCGCCCAGAAGTACGGAATAGCAGCGGGGTGAGATGCGAATCGCATCGGCCTCCACCGCGCGGCCGTCGATCTCGCATGTGGCGCTCGAGGAGCCCGCGGCCGGAGGCGTGAACTCCACCTTCCGCCGCGCGCCGTTCAGTGTGATTTCGTAGTTCATCTCATGATTCGCTGCGGCGTATCTGCTCCAACCGCGCTTCACGCTTCCAGCGGGATTCCGTTTCCGTGGGTTCGCCGTTCGCAGGCGCATCGAGCTTTATCGCCGAAGAATGCAGCAGCGCCGCCAGGATTGCGGCGTCTTCCGCCGTGGCAGCGTCCGCTTGCTTCTTCTGTCCCGCAAGGAGCGCCGGCAATTTTTCATCCAGCCAACGCGTATAGATTTCGCCGCGCAGGAATTCCGGGTCGCGCAGAATTTCCAGCAGCAGCGCGGTGTTCGTTTTGATTCCAGTAACGGCGTGTTCCTGCAGCGCGCGATCGAGCCGCGCGATGGCCTCGGCGCGGTTCTGTCCGAAGGCGATCAGCTTGCCGAGCATCGGATCGTATTCCGTGGAAACGCGAAAGCCCTCATAAACGCCGTCATCAAGGCGGATTCCGGGGCCGGAAGGCGCGCGCCGCGACAGAATCTCTCCTGGTGAAGGGAAAAACTGGTTGGCGGGATCCTCCGCATAGAGCCGGCACTCGACGGCATGCCCGGAGAGCTTCACGTCCGCCTGCGAAAACGGCAGCGGCTCGCCGGCGGCCACCTGAATCTGCAGCTTCACCAGATCGAGTCCGGTCACCATTTCGGTGACCGGATGCTCCACCTGCAGGCGCGTGTTCACTTCCAGGAAATAAAAATTGCGCTGCGCATCGACCAGAAATTCCACGGTCCCGGCGTTCGTGTAGCCCGCGTCTTTCGCCAGGCGCACGGCGGCCTCGCCCATCGCGCGGCGCAGTTCGGGAGTCATCGACCGGCGAGGGCGATTCCTCAATCACTTTCTGGTGCCGCCGCTGCACGGAACATTCGCGTTCGCCGAGGTAAACGATATGGCCGTGGGCGTCGCCAAAAATCTGGATCTCCACATGGCGCGGCCGCTCCACGTATTTTTCGAGATAAACCTGGGCATCGCCAAAAGCGTTCAGCGCTTCGGAGGAGGCGTCTCGCCAAGCCGCGGCCATATCCGCTTCCGTCGGAACGAGGCGCATGCCTTTGCCGCCGCCGCCGGCAACCGCTTTCGAGCAGCACGGGAAAGCCAATCCCGCGAGCGATATTCATAGCACTCGGCTACGCTGCTTATCGCTTCATTGGTTCCCGGAACCATGGGCACGCCGGCGCGCTCGGCCAGCTGGCGCGCAGCGGTTTTTGAGCCCAGGCGTTCCATGGCTTCCGGCGAGGGGCCGATGAACGTGATTTTGTTTGCCGCGCAGGCCCGCGCGAGTTCCGGATTTTCGGCCAGGAAACCGTAGCCCGGATGCAGCGCGTCGCAACCGGCGTCGTCGCGCAATTTCCATCAGCTTATCGATGCGCAGGTAACTTTCGCGCGAAGGCGCGGGTCCCGATCGCGGTAGGCTTCATCGGCCACGCCGAACGTGCAACGCGGCGCGATCCGCATCGCTGAACACAGCCACGGACGTGATGCCCATGTCGCGGCAGGCCCGCGCGATGCGCACGGCAATTTCCCCGCGATTGGCGATGAGGATTTTTTTGAACATTTTTCCGGCGCGTTCCGCAGCGAGAAGGATTCTAGCATAGTGGAATTTAGGCAGGCTGGATGGAGGCTTCAGGGCCTGAAGGCCTCATGAGTTGGCACAATGGTGTCCGACCTAAAGGTCGGACCTCCGAAAACAAGTTCAGCCTCGTCGTTGCCTGAGTGCCGTGCGTGGCCCTTCGCCCGTCGAGTCGTTCGAAATTCCTCCGATTAAATCCAGACGTGGACACACACGGATCCCTACGTAATAATTTCGGTCACAATGTCAACAGGCGTCGAACATAGACCCAAAGCGCAGGCAGAACGGCTGCTTGGCGCTTATCTTTTTGCCCTGTGCGTCTACCAGATCGGCATCTACTGCTGGCCGGGCGGTCCGCCGTTTATTCTCGATCCGCGCGCTGGAATTCCCGTTCTTCTCATCAATCACTTTTCCTTCGACAACAAAATCATCTATCCGGTGGAATGGATCACCGCAACGTGGCTGGTCATCGCCGCGGGCATGATTTTCTTCGAGGGCAGACTGCTGAAGCCCTACTTGGTGGTGGAAGCTGTCCTGGCCGCGCCGACGGCTTACTATATCGGAGTACTGGCGGTGCGCCATGGCGGAGATTTCGCGCCCGGATTCAAGGACCTGGTTCTTACTGCAGTGCTGTTCATCGGTTTTTCGATCGTTCCCGGTTGCTGGGCCGCGGCGCGCATCTTTAGCCGAAAATCCGCGTCATCCGCCGTGCACGGGGCGTGACGTTCAGAGAGCAGCGCCGCAACGCCGCCGTTGACACAAGCTTTCACCCTTCACTAGAATCACTCGACCGCCAAATGGGACCAGATCAGTTTTCACCCCGCATCGCCTAGGTACAGGAGAACGTCATGAAACGACTCTCAGCCCTCGTTTTGATGTGTGTTCTGGCCGCTCCAATGGCTTCGCGCGCGCAGAATAATGCGCCGCCCACGCAGCCCGCGGCTGCTGCGCCGGGCGCGGCCGCCCCGCAGGCTCCCGCGGGACGCAAAAAGCGCGTGGCGGTATTCGATTTTGATTATGCGACGGTACGAACGAATTCCGCGGCGCTATTTGGAACGGACATCGATATCGGCAAGGGAATCGCCGACCTACTCGTTAAAAACCTGGTGAATGACGGGACCTACAGCGTGATCGAGCGCAAGCAGCTCGACAAGATTCTCGCCGAGCAGAATTTTTCAAACAGCAACCGCGCTGACCCGGCTTCGGCGGCCAGGATCGGAAAAATCCTGGGCCTCGACGCCATCATCGTGGGCAGCATCACGGAGTTTGGAAACGAAACGAAGAACCGGAATATCGGCGGCGGCGGAGGCAACTGGGGCGGCTTCGGCGTAGGCGGCTTCGGCCACAAGGAATCCAAGGCCAATGTGCAGTTGGATGCGCGCCTCGTGGACATCGACACCGCGGAAATTCTGGGCGTCGCCGAAGGCAAGGGCGAATCCAAGCGCAGCAGCACCAGCCTGCTGGGCGGCGGAGGCAACTGGCACGGTTTCGGCGGCGGCGCAGTGGACTTCGGTTCCAGCGACTTTCAACAGACCATCATCGGTGAAGCCGTGAAAGCGGCCACCGACCAGATGACGTCGGGCGTGATCGGCGCGGCCCCCAAGCTGCAGGCGCGCGTGATCAAAGTGGAAGGCGTGCTCGCGGCTGTGGATGGCGATCAGATCGTGCTGAACATCGGCGCGAAAACCGGAATCAAAGTCGGCGATCATCTATCAGTAGAGCGCGTCACCAATACCATCAAGGACCCCACCACCGGAGCGGTGCTGCGCAAAATGACCAGCAAACTCGGGGAACTGGTGGTGACCGATGTGGACGATGTCTCCGCGGTCTGCAAGCCGGTGAACGGCAACGGATTTAAAATCGGAGATGTTGCCAGAACCGTCACGCAGTAGCGAAAATCCGCGAGCGGCGGGCGCGAATCAGCGCCTGCCGCCTAATCCCCTGCCGCCCCAACCTCGCCGTGAGCCGGACCCAAAGAAAAACGGATTGTTGATTCGCGGCAGCGGAAGCATGGGAATGTCCCACGTATCGCCGAGCCTGCCGTTCATCCAGAAATAGTCGCCGTAATATCCAAATTCCCCATACGGAGAGGCCAGAACCGGCGCGTTTGCTCTCTGCGCCGCTGCTAGCTGGCGATCGCGCTTTCCAGTAAGAACGTCAACGTCTTCGGGGTTCAGCGGATGCCCAGGGCGAAGTTCAGGGGGCAATTGATCCTGCGCGCTGGGGTTTGGGCTGGTCGGTTGCGCTGTGGTGTCCGGCGCCGGTTGGGGTGCGGCCTGCGCCGCGTTGCCTGTCGGCGCAGCTTGCTGCGCGTGGAGCGCTGGAATTGCCAGGAACAGCGCGAGTGCGAGTTTCAGACTTTTCATGGAGTCCTCCCGCAGGCACCACTATCTGGATTCTACTCCTGAGTGCCCCGGTTTCATTCGCACAAATCAACGGGAAACAGCGCAGGCGAGGGAGGATTGAAGACGAGTTGAGGAGTTGGCGGATCCGCGGCAGTGTCAGGATTCTAAAGCGGAATATTTCCGTGTTTCTTCTTAGGGTTGGAGTCGCGCTTGGTTTCCAGTGAACGCAGCGCCGTGATCAGCTTGGCGCGGGTTTGCGAAGGTTCAATCACCGCGTCGATGTAGCCGCGTTCCGCGGCCACGTAGGGATTGGCGAAGCGCTCGCGGAACTCGGCGATTTTTTCACGGCGCAGGCGCTCGCGGTCGGCCTCCGGGGCGCGTTCGATTTCGCGTTTGTAGACGATGTTGACCGCGCCTTCCGGCGCCCATCACCGCAATTTCCGCCGTGGGCCACGCGAAGTTGGCATCCGTGCGGATGTGCTTGCTGGACATGACGCAGTACGCGCCGCCGTAGGCTTTGCGCGTGATGACCGTCACTTTCGGCACCGTAGCTTCGGCGAACGCGTAGAGCAGCTTCGCGCCGTGTTTGATGATGCCGTTCCACTCCTGCTGAGTGCCGGGCAAGAAATCCCGGCACATCCTCGAGCGTCACCAGCGGAATATTGAAACGCATCGCAAAAGCGCACGAAGCGCGCGCCCTTTCACCGAGGCATTGATGTCCAGCACGCCGGCCAGCACCGCGGGCTGATTGGCGACGACGCCCACCGGCTGCCCGCCAAGCCGCGCGAATCCCACGACGATATTTTTCGCGAAATGTTCGTGCACCTCGAAGAAATAATTGTCGTCGACGACGGCGTGAATCACGTCCTTGATGTCGTACGGCTGCATCGGATCTGCGGGAACCATCGAATCGAGCGCGGCGTCGGCGCGATCGACGGGATCGGAGGTCGCGCGCGCGGCGGAGCGTCCTCGAGATTGTTGAGCGGAAGAAACCCGAGCAACTCGCGAATCATGGCCAGGCATTCGGCGTCGTCGCGCGGCCACGAAGTGCGCCACGCCGCTGGTGGCGTTGTGCGTCATCGCGCCGCCCAGGTCCTGCTTCGATACGTCTTCGTGGGTCACCGTCTTGATGACATCCGGCCGGTGATGAACATGTAGGACGTGTCGCGCGTCATAAAAATAAAATCGGTGATCGCCGGGGAGTAGACCGCGCCGCCGGCGCAGGGTCCCATGATCGCGCTGATCTGCGGCACCACGCCGCTGGCCAGCGTGTTGCGCAGAAAAATATCCGCGTAGCCCGCCAGCGAACGCACGCCTTCCTGAATGCGCGCGCCGCCCGAATCGTTCAGGCCGATGACCGGAGCGCCATTGCGCATGGCCAGGTCCATGATCTTGCAGATTTTCAGCGCGTTGGTTTCCGAAAGCGAGCCGCCGAACACCGTGAAATCCTGCGCGAATACGTAGACCAGCCGTCCGGCGATGCGTCCGAATCCCGTGACGAAACCATCGCCCGGCACGCGCTGGTCCTGCATTCCGAAACTCGTCCGCAGCGGTGCGTTACGAACTTGTCGAGCTCTTCAAACGTGCCTTCGTCCAGCAGCAGCGCCACGCGTTCGCGCGCCGTCAGTTTTCCGGCCTTGTGCTCGCGCTCGCGGCGTTCCGCGCCGCCTCCGGCCTCGGCTTCCGCGCTGCGGCGCCGCAGTTCGTTGATCGCTTCCTGACTCTTTGGATTGGTGGTCATCGGCGGTGGTTTCGCGGACTTCGGAACTCTTCGCACAGCCGGGAAGGCATGCGCCACTGATTTTTGGTCGGGTGAGTGGGCAGGCTGCAGGAAACCTAAAAAACGTTGTCATTCTGAGCGAAGCGAAGAATTTC
>CAVZGK010000007.1:0-81779 GCA_963774805.1 uncultured Acidobacteriota bacterium | reverse complement strand
CACCGTCCGCGGCCACCAGCAGGACGTGCACCACGGTGTCGGTGCGCTGCGCGGCCTCGATCGCGCCCTGCAGATTGATCTTGCTTCCGTTGTCCTCGGCGTCGGTTAGCACAACCAGAGCCTTGCGGCCGGCTTCTCCCGCCAGCTTGTCATGCGCGGCAAGATACACCGCGTCATAAAATTGGTGCCGATCGCGCCCCGTTGCGGGATGGGGCCCTGAACGATGCCGCCGCCTCCCGTGTTGATTTCGGCGCGATTAATGGCACGGTTAAGCACGCCGCGGTCCTCGGTGAAGTCGGCCGCGACATGGCATGGCCGGAGTCGCCTTGCGCAGTCGCACACACCGGGAAACCTTGAGCCGAGCATCTTCTCCCAGCCTCATGAATTCCTCGCTGCCGCTGGTGTCCATCAGCATCCCCAGGTGATGGGGAGGTTCGACTCCGCCGAGAATAGCTTATTTCCTGCGGCTGGCCATCCTCAAACACCTGAAAGTCATCCTTAGTTAAGCCCGTAACCACGGCCTTGTGCTTGTCGCGCACCGTGGCAAACAGTTGACGACGTTGACGCCACGCGGATTTGGGCCGCGGCGCGCGCGGAGCGCGGCGATGGCCGGGCGCTCGGCGAGCGATGCGACGCAGAGATAGAAACGAAGGACTCGAACCCGCATTGTATAATCTCCTCCGGCTGAGATGCTCGCCGGAACAGTAAGAGTTCTGCAAACGCAGCTCTTTGTCGGCTGCGTATCCGGAAAAAAAACGCTACGGGGCGCCCGTGGAACCACGAAAATTGCTGATTGCGGCCCTGGCGCTGACGCTGCGTGGTGCGGGGATCGCGGCGGTCCGCGCGCAGGACTCAAAGGATCAAGGGCCGGCGCCCACTGAAGTCCGCCGCTTGCGCCCCGTCCCACTGACGCGCTCCGCAGGCGCAAACTGCCGAGCCGCAGACCCCGCGCGGCAAAATCGTCCGACGTGTATCGCTGGTGGTATCCAGTTCTTAGTGAAGAACGGCGCCGGCGAACTGGGTCACCGACCTGCAGCAGAACGACTTTCGCATCCTTGAAGACGGCGCCGAGCAGCCCCCGTCGAACTTTCGTGGACGCCTTCCGCTTTTCCGCAGCGAGATACCTAGTCAACGAGACCTGAAGCACGGCGCGGCGGAAAAAGTGCAGAAAACGCTGGAACTCTGGCGGGGGCCTCGGCGCGGGACCCGACGAAGTTTCCCTGTGGCGCCTTGACGAAGTGCCTGAACAGATTTCCGAGGACTTCATCGGCGGAGACAACGACCAGTTGTTCACGCAGTTGAAACGCATCGACCTTGCCACAGTTCGTTCCCCGGAGTCGGTTCGTACACCATGACCAACGGGCGGCGCGTGAATACCGCGCAGCCTCCCGGCCCGGCAAAACTCCGGCTGAGGCCAACGGCCGCCCGAACACCAGCGCGTGACGGACGCCATCTGGGCCGCCGCCGATCAGTTAAAAGACCGGCCGCGCGCGCGCCGCAAAATTATTTTTCTGATTTCCGACGGGCAGAACGTCAAGAACAACACGCACAAATATGACGAGACGCTGCAACTGCTGCTCTCCAACGATATTTCGGTGTACGCCGTCGGCGTGGGGGAAGCCAACCTGAATCGCGGCATCACGTTTCTGGACAAAAATATTTGACGAAGTACGCGCACTCCACGGGTGGTGACATTTTCTACGGCGGCATGAGCCGCGAAAATCTTGAGGAGCTTTACGCCCGCGTCTCCGAGCAGGCGCGCAACCAGTACACGCTCGCCTACTCCGGCGCGCACACCGACCGCTCCAAGCTCTACCATAAGATCGAAGTCCGCGTGAAGCGCCCGGGCCTTTCGCTGCTGACGCGCGACGAGCTACTACTTGAGCGATGCTCCCTAAGTGTCGCGCGCACCGTTGTGGCGCATGCTCTAGCTTGCGCGGACTCCTCTCAACATAAATAAATTTCTTCCCGCATCACTTTCCCGCACCACTGCGAAGCTAAAGCATGCGCCACTTCGGAATTTCTTCTTGACTTCCGGCGCGCACACTCGTAAAAGTGCTTTAGCGAGTCTGCTAAAGCATGGCTCGCTGCTCTGAGGGGAGAACAGTTTCACGGAGCGATTGCGCGGACGGGCAGCAACAACCTGCAACAGGGGAAACGCAAAACCGAGTCGGTCTGAGAAAAACGTTTCCAGAAAAGGCGGCCATGAAAGTGGCCGCTTTTTTATTTGTCCTGCGCCCGCATCTGGAAATTACTCCTCGCCTGACGCGCTGGCCGCCGCGCCCTGTTCCTGCGACGGGCAGATGGACACGTAATCGCAATACCGGCAGGCGAACCCGGGCTTGGCGGGGAATTCCCCGGCGCGAATATCCGCAGCCGCTTCCTGAATTTCCGCGCGTACTTTTTTCAGCTGCTTCTCGTCGCGCGTGGCGCTTACCGGATGGTTGGACTGTAGAAAATGCAGCGTGAGCTTGGCCGGATTCCAGTCAAACACCTCTCGCCCGGCCAGGGCATAGGCGCTCAGCTGCACATCTTTTTTGGCCTTCTCTTCGTTGCGGGGCTTGCCGGTCTTGTAGTCCACAATCTCTACTTCGCCTTCGCCGATGCGGTTCACCTGGTCCATGCGCCCGGTGAGGATCACGTTGTTGTCCATCGGCAGATGGAAAGTCTTTTCCTGGCGCGATCACTTCGGGTGGCGCCGCCAGCGTGCTGGCGTGAAACGCGCGCAGTTGCGCCACGCCGTCTTTCTTATATTCCTGTTCCTGGTAGTCGTCCTCGAATCCGGCCGAAGTCCACTCCAGCTCGAACTTCCGCGCGACCTCGTCGAACGGCAGCGTGGTCCCCTTGGCCAGCTCGCCGATAAAATATTTGATCGTGTTGTGCATCACGCTGCCGAAGCTCATGGCTGCCGCGGGGCCGCCGCGCAGTTTCCAGGCGCAATCAAATAAATATTTCTGCGGGCACGATTCCAGCGTGCCGATCTGCGATGGGCTGATCTCCAGCGGCTCCGGCACAGGCGGACGGTAGGACATAGCCCATTCGCCGATCCGCGATCCGATGCGTGCGCGATTTTCCGCCGCGGCAAACAAGGCCGGCTCCGCTTCCGGCGGGGAAACGGCCGGCGCATCGGCCGCAGCGGCAGCAAGTTGTTCGATGTCGCGCTTCTTGGTCTGCGCGTTCATCAGGATGTCGTCGAGAAAAGGGGAGGGCTTGGAACGCTTGTTCACTACCGTGTTCAGCGTGAGCCGGGTTTTTGCCCGCGTTACGGCGACATAAAACAGGCGGCGTTCTTCCTGAATGTGAAAGCTTCCCTGCGGTTGCTCTTCCTTCATCAGTTCGGCGGGGAATTCCAGCACACGGGGTTTTTCTCCCGCGGGAAATCCGCGCTGAATGACGCGCAGCACATACACGTGGTCGAATTCCAGCCCTTTCGCGGCGTGTACTGTCATCAGCTGTACCGCGTCGCCGGATTCCTGCTCCAGGTTGATCGTCCCGCCGGCCTGATCGAAATAGTCCAGGTACTCCACGAATTCCTTCAGCCGCTGCGTTTCACTCTTGGGCTGCCACTCGCGCACGAATTGCGCCAGGCGATCGAAATATTTCCGGTCTTCGGCGGCCACCGCGGAGCCGATTTCCAGCGCTTCCGCCAGCTCGTCGAATAATTCCACCGCGGTCAGCTGCCGGGATTTTTTTCGCAGCCCGGTGATCAAGTCCGCCAGGCCTCGCAGGTCGCCCCCGCCGTCGGAAAACGGCGGCTCGCTTCGAGACGCCAGCATCGTGTCCCACAGCGACACACCCTTGCCTTTTTTGGTTCGCTCCAGCAGACGCACCAGATCTTCCGGCTGCAGTCCCCAGGCCGGAATGGCCAGAACGCGCGAGCAGGCCACATCGTCTGAAGTTTGATCGAGCAGTCGAAGGTACGCGATCAAATCTCGAACCAGCCGATGCGACAGTATAGAAAGATTTTTGATCACGAACGGAATTTTCGCCGCTTTCAGCGCATCCACCAGTTTGTCGCGGTGCGAGTGCCCGCGATACAGCACGGCGAAGGTGCGCCACTTGGCTCCCGCGCGATGCAGCCGCTCGAGCTCGCTGCACACCCATTGGGCTTCGGCCGCGCTGGACGTGTGGGTGACGATCCGCACCTTCTCACCCTCGGCCCCGTGGGCCGTCAGCGGAAATTCGGGGATGTTGGTCGGTTTCTCATTATGGCGAATCACTTCTCCGGCCACGCGCAGGATGGTGCCTGTGGAGCGGTAGTTTACCGTGAGCGGGCGCAGCAATTCCTGTTCCGGTGCGCCCGGACCGGAAGCAAAGCGCTTCAGGAAAATGGAGAAGCTCCCGAAGGAAGCTCCGCGGAATCGGTAAATGGCCTGCCGGTGATCGCCGACCACCACCAGATTGGGCCGTTCATTGCCCAGTAGCCATAGGAGTTCCAGTTGCGCGATGTTGGTGTCTTGAAATTCATCGACCAGGATGTACCGGTAGCGCGCGAGCAGTTTTTCGCGCAGGGCGCCGTCGTCGCGCAGGTGCAGCACGGCATCCATGATCTGCGTGCCAAAGGTAAGCAGCTTGCGTTCCCGCAGCAGCAGGTCGCTGGCGCGGTAGGCGCGTGCGATCTCCTGAATCTTGGCCATTTCCTCGTCGCGGATGCGGCGCTCCTCGTCGTCCGGCAGGGCGGCTCGCACGCGCGCGTATTCTTTCAGCTTGGCATCGGCATACCGCTGGTAATCGTCCGGCGTGACCAGTTCGTCCTGGCAACGCGAGAAGAAATCCACGAAGTCGCCTAAAAACTGCCCCGGCTCAGCCAGCCGCCGGTAATGCTCCAATTGCAGCGCGGGCAGATTGCGGCGCAACAGGATCCAGTGATCGATCTTGTCGATGGGCTTCAGGTCGGGATCGACTTCCTGCAGCAGCGAATTGCAGAAGGAGTGGAAGGTGCTGAGCGTGACGGCTTCGGCCCGCTTGGCCTCGTCCTCGCCGCGCCCGCGGGATGCGGCTACCACCCGGTGCTTCATTTCCGCCGCGGCCTTGTCGGTAAACGTAAGGCCCAGGATTTCGGCGCCGGTCAGATCCGGCTGGGATTCCAAAAGGTGGCGAATGCGCTCGGTGATCACACGGGTTTTTCCCGTGCCGGCGCCGGCCACCACCACCAGCGGGCCATCGCCATGCTGCGCGGCGGCACGCTGCTCGGGATTGAGCGGAAAGCCGGGCGCAGGTGCGCCGGAAAGTTCAAAGAGATCAGCCATAGTGAAGGGTCCAGCCCCTAACACTAGCACAGGGACAGGGGCGGCGAAATCTAACGCGTAATGCTTAACGAAAGTGTTAGCGTACGATAAGGTACAAATATCTATGTAATTATATAAATTAACTATGGTAGTGTTGGGTCAATTAATATTCCGATAGGTCAGGAAGCAGGCAGAACAGGCTGAAAGATCGAGACAGAGGAGGTATCAAATGTCTCATCGAGTCCGCTCTCAAGTACCGATTAAAGTACCCATTGAACGAATTTTTGAAAAGGTCATGCGTCGCAAGATGACCGCGCAGGAACGAGTGTATCTTCACCTCGCTCGCAAAATTCGCCCGCCGACCCCATCTAGGTCGAATCGGCAGTCTCGCGCCGCATGAACCGCGCGAAATTGACCCGCCTCTGACTCCCTCCTATACTTGGATCGGCGGCGCGCCTACCCTCTGGCGCACGCTGATACTGCACTGCCCGGGAGATCTGCCATGGAACAAGCCGTCATTCTAAGCGCTGTGCGTACGCCTGTCGGAAAATTTCAGGGTGGCCTGGCGCCGCTTTCCGCCATGCAGCTTGGCGCAAAAGCCGTTGCAGAGGCCGTGCGCCGCGCAGGCATCGAACCGGGCGCGGTGGATGAAATCATCATGGGCAACGTGGTGCAGGCGGGGCTAGGGCAGAATCCGGCGCGGCAGGCTGGGCTGGGAGCGGGCCTCGATGTGCGCGTCGCGGCCATGACCATCAATAAAGTCTGTGGCTCCGGCCTGAAAGCCGTGGGGCTGGCCGCCCAGGGCGTGCAGCTTGGGGAAAATGAAATCATCGTGGCGGGCGGCATGGAATCGATGTCCAACTGCCCGTATTTATTGCCCGGCGCGCGCACCGGATACCGGTTTGGCAACGCGCAAGTCGTGGATTCCATGGTGCATGACGGTCTGTGGGACGCATACAACGATTTTCACATGGGCATCACTGCGGAACTGGTGGCCGAGAAATACGGCATCACGCGCCAGGATCAGGATCAATTCTCCCTGGAGAGCCACCAGCGGGCCGTGCGCGCCAGGAAATCGTGCTTCATCGAATCGCAGATTGTTCCGGTGGAAATTCCACAGAAGAAGGGTGATCCGGCCGTCATCAAGTATGACGAATCGCCGCGCGAGGACGCTTCGCTGGAAGCGCTCAGCAAGTTGCGCCCGGCTTTCAAGAAGGACGGAACGGTCACGGCCGGCAATGCACCCGGCACGAATGACGGCGCGGCGGCCCTCGTCGTCACCAGTGAGCGAACCGCCGCGCGCCTGGGAAAGGCTCTGATGGCGCGAATCGTCGCGCAGGCCGTGAGCGGCGTCGATCCCAAATGGATTATGGAAGCGCCGATTTATGCCGTGGAAAAAATCCTGCAGAAGACGGGATGGGACCGCGACCGTGACGTCGACCTCTACGAGTTGAATGAAGCATTCGCCGCGGCTGCAATTGCCGTCACCCGAGCTTTAAAGATCGATCCCGCGAAAGTAAACGTGAACGGCGGCGCCGTGGCCATCGGCCACCCCATCGGCGCAAGCGGCGCGCGCATCCTGACCACTCTGCTCTACGAACTGCAGCGCCGCAACGCGAAGCGCGGCATCGCTGCCCTGTGTCTCGGCGGCGGCAACGCCATAGCCCTGGCAGTTTCGCGCGAGTAGCACAGCGACTCATCGCTGTGCGGTTTTTGCCAACGTCATTTTGAGGTGGCGTAAGTTTGGCGTACGGAGTGAAAGCGTCGGTCACCAGCAGATCGCGCTCGTCCGCGAAAATTGAAAAGATACGATTGCGGTCGTTCGCCAGGGTTGGGATCGTCATGTGAAGCTTTCTTTACCCTGAACGCCTACAAACCCGCACAGCGAAGAGTCGCTGTGCTACTCAATGCCCAACGACTCGCTGGAAATTCTGTGGCGGGGCGCCGACCCCGCGAAATTCACCGCGCTGCAAGCCGCGCTGCGCGATGAAAATATTCCGTTCTGGCAGACGCAAGTCTACGACCCGGCCGGAGGATTTCTCTCGTCCCGCCCGTATTATCTGGAAGCGACGCCCGGCTTTGAAATTCGCGTCCACGCCGCCGATCTGCAGCGCGCCGGCGCCGCGCTGGAGTGGGTAGAAAACAAGGAACGCGCCGCGGCCGATTTCACCGATTCCTCCGCACGGTTGGACAACGACCGGCTCGATGCCCGGCAATTTCTCCCCGACGATTGGGATCCCCAACAGGCGACTGCAGAAGTCTGGTCCGGCGAGGAGGAATCGCTGGTCGAATATCTGGCCAGCGCGCTCCGCGAAAACGGCATTCCCAGCCACATTCCCGACGAACCGGGACACCGCGCCCGGTTGTGCGTCCGCGCCGAGGATTTATCGCGTGCGCGGGCAATCGTTCGCGAAATCACGGAAGGATAGATTCCCGGCGGGTCCAGGGCTAGAATGCGGTTCTTATGATCTGCCCCAACTGCAAATGCGAATACATCAAGGGTGTGACGGAGTGCGCTGACTGCGGCGTCGCATTGGTGGATACGCTGGAACCCCGGCAGCCCGGTTTTTCCGAAAACGCGCGCATCGTTGCCCTGTGGCGCGGCACCGATCCCGCCGAGCACGAACGGGTCGAGGAAGCGCTGACCAGCGCGGGGATTCCGTTTACCGCCCCGGACACGAAGAGTGCGTTCAGCTTTTTGGCCACCGATGCAACAATGGAAGTTTGGGTGGCCGAGACGGATCGGCAGCGAGCCGGCAAGATTCTCGAAGACCTGGACGATCGCGCGCATCCCGACGGGATTACTCCCGAAGACGCCCAGTCGCTGGCTCTGCCCGAAGCGGACGATCAGCAAGAGGAACAGCCCACGGAACCGCCACCGAAACTGTCGGAATTCTGGTACGAAGACGGCCCAGTCGCGGAAGTGTGGAGCGGAGACGATGGCGAGTTCTCGGATGCGCTGGAAGCCTGCCTTCGCGAAATCGGAATCGTATCCCACAAATTTTCCGAGGGCGGCCATTCCCGGCTGGTAGTCAGCCCGGAGCAGGAAGCCCGCGCCAAGGAAGTCGTGCGCGAAGTAGTGAACGCAACGCCCCCGGACTAAGTGGGGCACGCTTTAGCTTGCCTAGTGGTTGTCACGCGCGGTTTTCGCGAATCGCGGCGCAGTCCGAACATCTCTAATGGAACCCCCAACCCCAAACCCCGTGTCATTCTGAGCGAAGCGAAGAATCTCTCCGTGGGGTTCCGCCGCCGAGGGATGATGTGCGAAGCGCAGTCGATCGAAGAGAGATTCTTCGCTTCGCTCAGAATGACAAAGCAAGATATATTTTGGCAAGCTGAAGCTTGCGCCACTTTCCTTTCCCGCCCCGGCTTCCTATACTTCTTCAGCCTATTGAACTCCGCGCATCACTTGGAGACCAAATGACCCTCGAAAACATTCGCACCGTGGCCGTGCTCGGCGCGGGAACCATGGGCAACGGCATCGCCCACGTCTTCGCCCGCTGCGGCTACGAACGTGATCCTGCGCGACGTTGAGGAACGCTTTCTCGACCGTGCCCGCGACACCATTTCCAAAAATCTGGACCGCGAACTGAAGAAGGGCAAGATCGCCGAAGCGGACAAGCCGAAAATCCTCGGCGCATTCACACCACCACCGACCTATCCGAAATTGCCGCGCGCCGATTTTGCCGTCGAGGCTGTCCCCGAGCGGCTGGACCTGAAGCTTGCGGTCCTGCGCGAAGCCGATCAAGCTCTGCGCCCCGGAGTGATTCTGGCGTCCAACACGTCCTCGATTTCGGTCACCACGCTCGCGGCGGCCACCAGCCGCCCGGACCGCTTCATCGGCATGCACTTCATGAACCCGGTGCCGGTCATGACCCTGGTGGAAGTGATTCGCGCTCTGCAAACCAGCGACGCCGACTTTCCAAACCACGATGGCATTGTGCGAACAGCCTGGAGAAAAAGCCCGTGGCCGTGAACGACGCTCCCGGATTCGTCTCCAACCGCGTGCTGCTGCCGATGATCAACGAAGCCGCCTTCGCCGTGATGGAGGGCGTGGCCACCGCCGAAGCCGTGGACGCGATCATGAAGCTGGGCATGAATCATCCCATGGGCCCGCTTGAACTCGCCGATTTCATCGGCCTTGATGTGTGCGTGAACATCCTGGATGTGCTGTACGATGGTTTTGGCGACCCCAAATACCGCGCCTGCCCGCTGCTGCAGAAAAATGGTGGCAGCCGGCTGGCTGGGCCGCAAGAGCGGGCGAGGATTTTACGTCCATGCGTAGCCGCAACGCGTGCAAGTAGCACAGCCACTCATCGCTGTGCGGGGTTTGCGACTGTTACAGTTGGCCCGGGCGCATCCGCGGTTTACAAAGGCGCACAGCGAGCCTTCGCGAAAGCTCAGGCTAAAAGAGTCGCTGTGCTACGGAAGGCTCTTAAAAAGTATTTGCTTTTTCTTCGCCATGTGATATCTTGCCCCTCGCAACGAATTTGCGACGGGCGGGAAGATTTGTGATAGTCTCCGAACGAACCCGCGAAGTCACGATACGTGACAACTTAGATTCCGAGGTGGAGCGATGACCGACGACAAGAGCAAGATGCTGGAAACGGCGATTGCGCAGATCGAAAAAGAGTACGGCAAGGGCGCCATCATGCGCCTGGGCAACCGCGACGTGCTGGTGCCGGTCAGCGTGATCCCCACGGGCGCGCTTTCCATCGACGCCGCGCTGGGCGTGGGCGGAGTGCCGCGCGGCCGCGTGATCGAAATCTTCGGACCGGAATCCGGCGGCAAGACCACCCTGACGCTGCACATCATCGCCGAGGCGCAGAAGATGGGCGGCCAGGCGGCCTTCATCGACGCCGAGCACGCGCTCGATCCGATCTATGCGCGCAAGCTGGGCGTGGACGTGGACAACCTGCTGGTCTCGCAGCCGGACAACGGCGAGCAGGCCCTGGAAATCGCGCGAGACGCTGATCCGCTCCAACGCGCGTCGACGTGATCGTGGTGGACTCGGTGGCCGCGCTGGTGCCGCGCGCCGAACTCGAAGGCGACATGGGCGATCCGCAGATGGGCCTGCAGGCGCGCCTGATGTCGCAGGCGCTGCGCAAGCTGACCGGCATCGTTTCGAAGTCGCGCACCTGCCTGATTTTCATCAACCAGATTCGCGAAAAGATCGGCGTGATGTTCGGCAATCCGGAAACCACCACCGGCGGCCGCGCGCTGAAGTTCTATTCCTCGATCCGCCTGGACATTCGCCGCATTCAGTCCATCAAGGAAGGCGACCGCGTGATCGGTTCGCGCACCCGCGCCAAGGTCGTGAAGAACAAGGTCGCCGCGCCGTTCCGCGAGGCCGAGTTCGACATCCTCTACGGCGAAGGCATTTCCCGCGAAGGCGACCTGATCGACCTCGGCGTTGAACAGGGCGTCCTTGAAAAGTCCGGCACCTGGATTTCCTTCGGCGGCGAGCGCCTGGGCCAGGGCCGCGAAAATGCGCGCATCTTCCTGAAGGAACATGTCGACGTTCGCGGCAAAGCTCGAGGCATCTGCTGCGCAAGAAGATGGGCATTCCCATTCCTGGCGCAGTCAATGGTGCAGCCGCTGCGGCGACCCCATCCGACAAAGCGTCTGACAAACCGGCGGAGAAGCCGCGCGGTCCAGGCAGCAGCGGCCGCAGCAGTGTCAGCGCCAATGCTGCAGCCAAGCCGCGTCCCGCCGCCCGATAACCGGCCTTGCGAGCACGGTTTTCGAAGTTGCACGCGAGTGCCGCACCCTTGAGAGTCTTTCAAGGGTGCGGTCTTTCTTGCCATGGCAAAGGATTCGTGCCATTTTGTTGCATATCCGCATCCATATGTCCCGTTCAGGTACACTGCGGATTGGCCGCTTTGCGCCTAGCCCGTCTGTTTTCAGGCCTAGTACCAACGCTACCGGTGTCTTGGCCCGGTTCGTGATAGTACGCAGATAGTCCGGAATTGCTATTGCGTTGGAGCGGACAAATTACTTAGAATCAGCGTTCAGCGCGATACGCGCTGCGGGTCGCAAAATCAGTCCGGATCGGAACACTCGATATGACGTCATCGAGCCTAGCCATTTCCGTCTCTTGCCGCTTTCCTTCTGTGCCTCAATCGCTGGTCGGTTCGCCTGCGCCTGGCTGATCCCGCGCCGCGACCGGCACCGCGCCCAGCGTCTCGCCCACGCGCGCCGCGATTAAAAGATCCTCATCCATTCGTTACGGCGTGCCGACGTTTGCGGATTCCGAAAAGGGCGATGTCGCCACCTATGACGATCCCGTTGTGCGCCAGGCGGCGATTGCCGCGCTCGGCCGCTATAACGGTTCCGTGGTCGCCATCGATCCCTCGAACGGCCGCATCCTGACGCGTCGTCAATCAGAACCTGGCATTCTCCGCCGGCTTCATTCCGTGCTCCACGATCAAGCCCGTGATCGCGGTCGCCGCGTTGCAGGAAGGCGTAGTCACGCGCGACACCATGATCCGCGTTGCTCCCCGCAACTTTCTGAATTTGATCGAAGCCCTGGCGCACTCGAACAATGCGTTTTTCGAAGAGCTGGGCCGCCGCATGGGATTTGATACGGTTTCGCACTACGCCCGCCTGCTGGGTCTTGGCGAACTGGCCGGGTATCAGATTCCCGAAGAACATCCCGGAGCATTTCCCTCCGAGCCGCCCGCATTCGGCGGCGTGGCGCGCATGTCCAGCTTTGGCCAGGGAATTCAGATGACGCCGCTGCAACTGGGCGCGCTGGTTTCCAGCTTTGCCAACGGCGGCACGATCTACTACCTGCAGTATCCCCGCACCGTCGGAAGAACGCGCCAACTTCACGCCGCGCGTGAAGCGCCAGCTCAACATCGAATCGCTGCTGCCGGAAGTTCGCGACGGCATGCTGGCCGCGGTGCTGTACGGCACGGCGCGCTCCAGCTACATTTCGGATGACGACCAGGCGCTCGGCAAGACCGGCACCTGTTCGGATTGCGCTTCGCGCCTCGGCTGGTTCGTTTCCTACGCCGACCAGGCGCACCCGAAGATCGTTCTGGTGGTTTTGATGCGCGGGCAAAGCGGCGCGATCAAGGGCGCCATGGCTGCGGGAGTCGCGGGACGCATCTACCGCCGGTTGAATGATGTGAATTATTTCGCGGTGCATAGTGCGGAGACTCGCACGACGCCGTTGCTGGCAGCGGGAGCGCGATAGTCCAGCGCAACGCGAATCGCGACATTATTCCCACGATCTACTTTGAATGGCCGCCGGTCCGGCGGCCATTTTTCGTTTTTGGTTCACCGCTCGATCAGCAAAATCATCTCGCGCTGGCGGTCGCTGTGAGCATTCGGGTGGCGCAGGCTTCAGCCTGTGGGGGTTTAGGCCTTGCAAAAACTAAACCCCACAGGCTGAAGCCTGTGCCACTCAAACCGGAATACAAAAAGGCGGCCCGACCTTCCGGGCCGCCCAAAGATTTAGAAATTGAATTTAAAAAACGCGCGGAACGTCTAGCGCACTTCCCAGGTGTCGCCGGCGTTCAGAAGCTTGGACAGATCGCCGGGGCCGCGTTTGGCGACGATGTCCTGAATCTGCTTGGCCATCACGTCTTCGTAGCGGTCGCGGCTCCAGGAACGCAGGACGCCGATCGGGGTGGGGAAGCCGGGCTTCTCTTCCATTAGCGCCAGCAGGTACGCGTAGGCCGGGTTGGCATGCTGCTCGTCATGAACCAGGATATCTTTTTCCGTGAGTCCATTGCCGTTGCCGAGGTGGACGACTTCCAGTTCCATGCCGTTCAGGCGGATGCCCTTGTCGCGGTTTTTGCCGTAGATCAGCGGCTTGCCGTGCTCCAGCTGCACGACGTGTTCGCTGCGGGCTTCTTTTTCCGTCAGGTCAAACCATGCTCCGTCATTGAAGATGTTGCAGTTCTGCAGAATCTCCACGTAGGCCGAGCCGCTGTGCGCAGCCGCCTTCTTCAGCGTGTCCTTCAGGTGTCCCTGAAAAACGTCCACGGAGCGGGCCACGAACGAGGTGTCCGCGCCGATCACGAGGCCCAGCGGATTAAACGGCCGATCGGCCGTGCCGAAGGGAGTGGACTTGGTTTTCTTTCCGAATTCGGACGTGGGCGAGTACTGACCCTTGGTCAGCCCGTAAATCTTGTTGTTGAACATCAGCACCTTGATGCCGACGTTGCGCCGCAGCATGTGAATGGTGTGGTTGCCGCCGATGGCCAGCGAGTCGCCGTCGCCGGTCGCCACCCACACTTCCAATTCGGGATGCGCGATCTTCACGCCGGTGGCCACCGCGGGCGCGCGGCCGTGAATGGTGTGAAAGCCGAAGGTGTTCATGTAATACGGGAAGCGGCTGGAGCAGCCGATGCCGGAAATCACCACGAATTTCTCGCGGGGAATTCCGAGATCAGGAAACACGGCCTGCACCGCGGAGAGAATCGCGTAGTCCCCGCAGCCCGGACACCAGCGAACTTCCTGGTCCGTCTGAAAATCCTTCTTGGTCAGTACTGGAATCGATGCCGTCGTCATTGGTCTGTTCTCCGGATTCCTTTCGGTTTGTCCCCGTCGAGGGGACTTAGCCCAGAACTTCCTCGATCTTCGCTTCGATTTCGGATTGCTTGAAGGGCTGCCCTTGAATCTTGTTGTAGCCTTGCGCGTCCACCAGGTACTTGGCGCGCAGGATCATGATCAGCTGGCCAAGATTCATCTCCGGGACGAGCACATGGCGGTAACGGCTCATGACTTCGCCCAGGTTGCGCGGCAGCGGGTTCAGATGCCGCAGGTGCACGTGCCCGATGCGATGCCCCTTGGCGCGCATGGTTTTCATGCCCGCGGTGATCGAACCGAACGTCGAGCCCCAGGCCACAATCAACAGATCGCCGTCCGGATCGCCGGCAGGAACCAGGTCCGGAATATCCTGGGCGATGGCTTCCACCTTGGCTGCGCGCAGCCGAACCATCTTTTCGTGGTTCAGCGGCTCGTAGTTGATGTTGCCGGTCACGTCCTGCTTTTCGATGCCGCCGATGCGATGTTCAAGGCCGATGGTGCCGGGGATCGCCCACGGTCGCGCCAGCGTGTCCGGATTGCGGGAATAAGGATGGAAGTCGATCGGGTTGGTGGCGAACTCCACTTTGATTCCGGGAATTTCGTCGACCGCCGGAATGCGCCAGGGCTCGGCGCCGTTGGCCAGGTAGCCGTCAGACAATATGATGACCGGAACCATGTACTTGAGCGCGATGCGGCAAGCCTCCACCGCCACCCAGAAGCAATCGCCGGGCGTCGACGGAGCAATCACGGGAATCGGAGCTTCCGAGTTGCGGCCGAACATGGCCTGAAGCAGATCGGCCTGCTCGGTTTTCGTCGGCAATCCGGTGGACGGGCCGCCGCGCTGGATGTCACAAATCACCAGCGGCAATTCCACGGCGACTGCCAGGCCCATGGCTTCGGTCTTGAGAGCCATGCCGGGTCCGGAAGTGGTGGTCAGCGCCAGCGAACCTGCGTACGCGGCGCCGATGGCGGAGGTGATTGCGGCGATTTCGTCTTCGGCCTGAAAGGTCATCACGCCGAAATTCTTGTACATGGAAAGCTCGTGCAGAATGTCCGACGCCGGAGTGATCGGATAGGAGCCCAGGAACAGCGGCAGGCCGGCTTTCTGCGAAGCCGCCACGAAGCCGATGGCCAGTGCCTGGTTTCCGCTGAGGTTGCGATATGTGCCGGGCGTGAGCTTGGCGGGCGGAATTTCGTAGCTGACCTGAAACGCTTCGGTCGCTTCGCAGTAGTTGTAGCCGGCGCGCATGGCCAGCTTGTTGGCTTCCACCAGCAGGGCCTTGCTCTTGAACTTGTCCTCGATCCACTTGTACGTCAGGTCCATCGAGCGGTTGTAAAGCCAGTAGCACATGCCCAGGGCAAAAAAGTTTTTGCAGCGGTCCATGGACTTGGCATCCAGGCCGAGGTCCTGCAGGGCGGCGCGCGTCATGCGTTCCAGGCCGACGGTGAAAAGGCGGAAGCCGTCCAGCGAGTGATCTTCGAGAGGATTGCTGGTCAGATCCGCTTTGCGCAGGTCGCCGTCGGTGAACGCATCGCTATTGACGATAAGAATACCATTGCGCTTGAGGTCCTTTACGTTAGTGCGCAGCGCGGCCGGATTCATGGCCACTAAAACGTCCACGGAATCGCCGGGA
This sequence comes from uncultured Acidobacteriota bacterium, assembly GCA_963774805.1. Lineage (GTDB taxonomy): Bacteria > Acidobacteriota > Terriglobia > Acidiferrales > UBA7541 > Palsa-360. The sequence goes on along the minus strand of CAVZGK010000007.1, from coordinate 66,376 downwards.
GTGAAAACATCGCTGGAGGAAAACTGAATCTGGAAACCGCTGACGCCGGGCAGCGTGCCGGCAGGGGCGCGAATTTCTGCGGGATAGTCGGGGAACGTAGCCAGGTCATTTCCGTACAGGGCAACCGTGTTGGTGAATTGGCTGCCGGTAATCTGCATACCGTCGCCGGAGTCTCCGCAGAAGCGGAGCACGGCTTTATCGATGACTTCGCGCTTGTGTGCGCGGACGACTGGGTCCGTAATCGTAGCCATGGCTTAGAAAAGCTCCAATTCTTCAGATATGAGTTTTTACCACCCGGTTTGCCCCAAGGACCATCTTGAGCAGTAGCCGAAGTTCCTATAGTGGGCTTCCAATAACCAAGCATAGCATAACGCCACTTTCCGTGTAACGCCGTGTGAGAAAAAGCTTGTGGCGTATGCGCCATGAGCCGCATTCGACCAGCGCGGCGAAGTGAAATTGTTTTTTTTCGAACAGGTTCAGTGAGCCAAGCGCAAAGTTCCGAGACCTAGGGCGCCAAGAGTACGACAAGTTCGGCACGGCCTGAGATCACTGCCTGACATGTAGACCGCGCCAGCATTCACTGATTGCACCTCCGAAGCTCGAGCCGCACCCCCAGTAGCACAGGCTTCAGCCTGTGGATTTCCATAATACGATTCGGCCGTAGCCCGTCAGCGAACTCGCCCGTCGTGTGTCACTGTCAGCAATCATCGTAAGATCTCCTAGCCAGTCCGAAAACCCGCCCGATTTTAGTTGCTTTTTCGCTTTTACTTCGCCTAATATGAGGGCGCGCGGAGGTCCAGTCGATGACATTGACGAAACGGCAAAAGGAAGTGCTCGATTTTCTGGTCAGCTTTCACAACAAGCACGGCTATTCGCCGAGCTTTGAGGAAATGGCCCGCTCGCTGAAGCTGACCTCGCTCGCGACAGTTCACAAGCACATCACCACGCTGGAGCGTAAAGGCTTCATTCGCAGGGGCTACAATCAGAGCCGCTCGATCGAAGTGACCCAGTTGCCCAAGCCGATCCGCGAACAGGTGCTTGACCGCCACACCGTTGAACTGCCGCTTCTGGGCCGCATCGCCGCCGGCCGCCCCCTGGAAGCCGTCGAGGAGCGCGAGACGCTTTCACTCGGCGAATTCGCGCGATCGGATAAATCGTTTGTGCTGCAGGTCAAGGGCAATTCGATGATTGAAGACCACATCATGAACGGCGACTACGTGGTGATCGAGCCGACCCAGGTAGCCAATCCGGGTGAGACGGTGGTGGCTCTGGTCGGAAATGACGAAGCCACGCTCAAGCGCTTTTATCGCGAGGCCGGCGGAAAGATTCGCCTGCAGCCCGCGAATTCGGAGATGGAGCCGATTGTGGTGAATGCCGGTGATGTAAAGATTCAGGGGCGGGTGGTTGGGGTTTTGCGGAAATACTGACTGGCATTGCGACGACACGAAGATTCGTACCGTTCGGTTTTTCGCTTTGATTTTCATGAGCGCCGTGCGCGATGTTGCGGTTCACATCGGGCGCTAGCCAGACGGCTTCCGCCTGCCTGATTAAGCTCTGTGGCCGTTTGAAGTTTAAACCTCACAGGCTGAAGCCTGTGCTACTGGTCCCGCCAAATTTTTTCATTGCACTCGAAATGTCCTTCTTATAGTGTAAGCCTCCCAGCCGGGCTCCCAGCCCGTGTTACTTAAAGGAACACCAACGCCCGATAATCGCTTGTTCTAATTTTCACCGGGGAGCTACATTGATTCGCGCCCCGGTCTTTGACCTGGAATTTGCAGGTGTCTCTGACCGAGGAGGCCAGCAGTAATGTGGGGAAACAAGAAACCAGAAACGCCGCAACCGACGACCGCGATTGCTCCGGAAACACCAGCACCGGTAGCGAAGCCGGCTTCGGCCCAAACGGAGGGAATAGACATGAGCACTGATGCCATGCGCCCGCTGAGCTCCACGCCGTCCGGTACAACCGCACGGCTGGGCGCCAGCTTGCACGTGAAGGGCGAAATTTCAGGAAATGAAGATCTGCACGTTGACGGCAGCGTCGAAGGGCTAATTCAGCTCGAAGATCGCAAGCTCACGGTGGGCGCCAGCGCCAAGCTGACGGCTGACGTAGTGGCTCGCGAAGTCGTCGTGTACGGCAGCGTGAAGGGCAATCTGCGGGCACGCGACCGCATCGAAATCAAGAAGGATGGCTCGGTGGTTGGGGACCTGACGACCGCGCGCATCATGATTGAGGACGGCGCGTACTTCAAGGGCTCCATCGAGATCGACCGGACCGGTGCTTCCAGCAGCGATCACGAACTCGACAAGCCCGCGTATACGCGGACTGCCGCAGGCTCCAGCGCAACGACTGCCACCAAGTCTTCGCTCTAAGCCATGAATTCAGCGCCCGCCCGCGGTGCCGCGCCCTGACGCGTCGCACCGCGTGGCGATCGGCGTTTTCCCGCCGCCCGCTCGAGATGTTGAACCTCGATGATAATGTCCCCTTTTCTCCTCGATTGAAATGTCCCCTAATGAACGGCCTCGGAAGGAGGCCGGATGGGGAGAATCGGGATGAGCCAGGAGGAATTGCGACGTGTGGAAGTGCTGGCACGGGTGAAAAGCAAGGAGCTGAAGGTAGTGGATGCGGGGAAGTTGGTGGGGGTGAGTTACCGGCAGGCGAAGCGGTTGTGGAAGAGGTATCGGGAGGAAGGGGCCAAGGGGCTGAAGCATGGCAGTGTGGGACGAGCGAGCGCACGAGCCAAGCCGGGGAGATTTCGGCGGCGGGTGATGAAGTTGGTGAAGGAGAAGTACGGGGCAGGCGAGGGAGAGGGATTTGGGCCGACGCTGGCGGCGGAACATTTGGCCAGCGAAGATGGGATGCGGATGGACGCGGAGACGTTGCGGCGATGGATGCTGGAGGAAGGGCTGTGGAGGAGGCGACGGAAGCGGAAACCGTATCGGCAGCGGCGAGAGCGGCGGCGGCATTTTGGGGAGTTGGTGCAGATGGACGGAAGTTTTCACGACTGGTTGGAGGGGCGAGGTCCGGACGGATGCCTGATGAACATGACCGACGACGCGACGAGCGAGGTGGAATTGCGGTTGGGGGAGGAAGAGACGATCTGGGCGGCGGTGAATACGTTGCGGGCGTGGATCGAAAAGCACGGAGTGCCGCAGGCGCTGTATGTGGATTGGAAGAACGTGTATAAGCGCGCGCCCACGCAGCGCGAGCAGTTGCGGGGGGAAGAACCGGTGACGCAGTTTGGACGAATGTGCGGGAAGCTGGGGATCGAGATCATCGCGGCGGGATCGCCGCAGGCCAAAGGGCGAGTGGAGCGTAACCACGGCACGCATCAGGACCGGTTGATCAAGAAGATGAGGCGGAAGAAGATCAGGACGCACGAGCAGGTAAACGAATATCTGCAGCAGGAATATCTAGGGGAGCACAACGAGCGATTCCGGCGGGCGCCAGCGGAGGCGGAGAATTATCACCGACGGACACCGAGCGAGGAGGAACTGCGGGAAGTGTTTCGTCTGCAGAGCGAGCGGATCATCGGGAACGACTGGGTGGTGCGCTACAACAATCGGTTGTTTCAGGTGCAGGCACAGAGTCGGAAGTACGCACCGGCACAAGGCCAGGTAGAGGTGTGCCAGTGGCAGGACGGGACGGTAGAGATTGAATATCGCGGACGGAAACTTCCGTGGAAAGAGATCCTCAGCACGGTGCCGCGAGAGTTGGCGGAGGTGAAGGCATCGCCGCAGTTTCGGGTTGCGGCCTGCGCTGCACCCTAAACGCGCCGCAGAAAGCGCGGCGCAGGGTTCCGCTCCGGCCGCAACCCGAAACAGAACACAGCAAAACCAAGCAAATGCAAAAACCGCAAAAAGGGGACATTTCTAACGAGGTAAGGATGGGGACATTTTAAAAGAGGTTTGACACGCCTCCACGCATTCGAGATTGACAAAAGCACCCATACCCGATAATGTCTACGTTTGACTATTCATGGAAAGGTGTGACTGAGCTCATGCGTACGTATGTCCCTCGGGGGCGAGATACCGAAACGATCGAACAGGGTGGCGGATGGTTTGTCATCGACGCTTCCGGACAGGTGTTGGGCCGTGTGGCTACGCGCGTGGCGCGAATCCTGATCGGCAAGGATAAAGCGAATTACACTCCGTATCTGGATTGCGGAGATCACGTCGTCGTGATCAACGCCGACAAAATTCGCATGACCGGAAACAAGCTGGAGCAGAAAATCTACCGCCACCACAGCGGTTTTCCGGGCGGCTTGAAGGAAATTCCGGCCAAGCGATTGCGGCCGGATCGCGTGGACTGGATGCTGCGCGAAGCGGTGCTGGGCATGCTCCCGAAGAATAAGCTGCGGGCGCTGCGCGCCAAGAAATTGCGAATTTATAAGGACGACAAGGGTTTGGCACGCCACGCGGGGCAAAAACCACAAGCGGCTGCTTTTTAACCTTTTCCGGGCTATTCCTCAGCGTTCGACGTAAAATTGTGTCCGCTATAGGGATGGAGCCGGGTCCCGGTGTCTGCCGGGGATTGTGGCATCGAAAGCATCGGTTTTTGGATGTGAGGAGGAAAGTTGAGTTCCAGCGCGCAACCATTGGAAGGTGCAAAACAGAAGTTCTACGGAACCGGTCGTCGCAAGGAGTCCGTTGCGCGCGTGTTCCTGACGTTCGGGTCCGGCCAGATCACCATCAACGGCCGCACACCGGATGAATATTTCCGCAACGTGACCTGGCGCAACCGCGCCGTCGAGCCGATGAAGTTCACGGAGACCGCGGGATCGGTCGACGTGGTGGCCACCGTCAACGGCGGTGGCGTCGGCGGGCAGTCCGGAGCCGTGCGCATGGGCCTTTCGCGCGCGCTGGCGATCTTCAATCCGGAGCTGCGCTCGGGCCTGCGCAAGAACGGCTTTCTGACGCGCGATTCGCGCATGAAGGAACGCAAGAAGTACGGGCAGAAGGGCGCCCGCAAGCGCTTCCAGTTCAGCAAGCGCTAGTTGTTTGCGCTCCTGACGAGCGCACGCACGAAAAGTTTATGGGTTCTGTCCCGCCTTCGGGCGGGACAAATTCACGCGCCGGCAAGGAGCCGGCAAAAGGATGTTCGGTTCCGAGCCGTCTGCGTTGTTACAGCGGCGCAGGGGACTCGCAAACATCTATCTCCTGAGGAGGAACTTTGGCAGTTGAAATAACGATGAAAGAGTTGCTGGAGGCTGGAGTTCATTTCGGCCACCAGACCCGCCGCTGGAATCCGAAGATGAAGGAATATATCTTCGGCGAACGCAATGGCATTCACATTATCGATCTGCAAAAGACATTGAAGCTGTTCCGCGAGGCTGCGCGCTTTGTGAGCGAGCAGAGCGGCAACGGCAAAACGATTCTATTTCTGGGCACCAAGCGCCAGGCCCAGGAAGCGGTCGCGGAAGAAGCCAACCGCTGCGGCATGTTCTATGTGAACCACCGCTGGCTGGGCGGCACGCTGACCAACTGGTCGACGCTGCAGAAGTCCATCAAGCGCCTGAAGACTCTCAAAGCCATGACCGAGGACGGCCGCATGGCGCAGCTTTCCAAGAAAGAAGCCGCGCGCCTCGATCGGGAAATGAAGCACCTGAAGCAGAATCTTTCCGGCGTTGAAAACATGACAGCGCTGCCGGACGCCATGTTCGTGATTGACTCGAACGCGGAAGGCATTGCCGTGCGCGAAGCGCGCCGCATGGGCGTTCCGGTCGTATCGATCGTGGATACCAATTGCGATCCCGACCAGGTGGACTGGGTCATTCCGGGCAATGATGACGCGCTGCGGGCCATCAAGCTCTTCACGTCGAAAATTTCCGACGCCGTGATCGAAGGCCGCCAGGCTTACGAGCGGTCGCAGATCGCCCAGGAAAAGGCTGCCACCGACGCCGCCTTGAGCGCGGACACTGTGGAATACCAGGACACCAGCAAATACGAATCGTACGAGAAACAGGAAGGCGATTTCGTTGAGCCGGATGCGGAACCCGTTGCCGAGCCCGCGCCCGAAACCGAGCCTGAACCGAACAGTTCTGTAAAAGCAGCCGAATAATAGCGAATCTTGGACGGGATCTAACCGCCCGCGTGTACGGCTGTGTACTCCATTGCAGCGCAATTGCCGATCGAGGAAAGCGATAGAGCCATGACAAATTCAACCGAACCGGTCACTATTCCCGCGCAGCTGGTGAAGGATCTTCGCGAACGCACCGGCGCGGGATTCGCCGACTGCCGCTCGGCGCTGGTCGAGGCCAAGGGCAGCATCGAAGCCGCCATCGACGTGCTCCGCAAGAAGGGCCAGGCGGCCGCGCAGAAGAAAGCCGCCCGGCAGGCCAGCGAAGGCCTGGTAGGGCACTACATCCACGCCGGCGGAAAAATCGGCGTGCTCGTGGAAATCAACTGCGAATCCGATTTCGTCGCGCGCACCGATGATTTTCAGCGCCTGTGCCACGACGTGGCCATGCATATCGCCGCGCTGGACACGCGCTTTGTGCGCCGCGAGGATGTGACCCAGGAAATTCTGGATCGCGAGCGCGAAATCTACAAGGCGCAGGCCAAGGCCACCGGCAAGCCCGAAGCCGTAGCCGAAAAAATCGTCAACGGCAAGATGGAGAAGTTCTACGAGGAAAACTGCCTCTACGAACAGCACTTCATCAAGGACGAGTCCATGACCGTGGGCGAAATGGTCAGCCAGCTGGTCCACAAGCTGGGCGAAAACATTTCCATCCGCCGCTATGTCCGCTTCAAGGTCGGCGAAAGCGCCGGCGCAGCGGCCGAAGAGGCCCCGTCCGCGGTAGCCGCCGGTTAATGGCGGAAGCGGAACGGCGTTTCACGCTCCATCGCACGCGGGCGTTTCACACTCCCCGCGAGAATTCCGATGCGGGCCGTGCGGCCGGCGGGAATTTTTGTTAGAATGCCCGCCGACAGCATGAGCAAAGCCGACCGAAAACCCGACCGAAAATCCAAATCCAGCGACACGCCGCTTGCGCCGATTTACCGGCGCATCGTCCTCAAACTTTCCGGGGAATCCTTTCAAGGTTCCCACGGTTTCGGCATTGACGCCGAGACCGTCCACAGCATTGCCCGCGAAGTGAAGGAGGTCAGCGATCTGGGCATCCAGATGGCCATCATCGTGGGCGGCGGAAACATTTTTCGCGGCGCGCGGCAGAAGTCATTGGCCATCGACCGCGCGACGGGCGACTACATGGGCATGCTGGCCACGGTCATCAACGGCCTGGCGCTGCAGGACGCGCTCGAAAAGCAGGGCGTGGTCACGCGCCTTTTGAGCGCGATTGACATGGCGCAGGTGGCCGAACCATTCATCCGCCGCCGGGCCATGCGTCATTTGGAAAAGGGGCGCGTCGTCATTTTTGCCGCGGGAACCGGCAATCCGTATTTTTCCACGGATACCGCGGCCGCGCTGCGCGCCATGGAAATCAAGGCCCATGTGATCCTGAAGGCCACGCGCGTCGATGGGATTTACGACGCCGACCCGGAAAAAGTTTCGGGCGCGAAAATGTTTGATCGCATTACCTACCTGGACGTAATCCAAAAAGGCCTGGCCGTCATGGATTCGACCGCCATTTCGCTGTGCATGGATAACCGCATGCCGATCATCATCTTCAACATGAATCGGCAAGGAAACATCCGCCGCGTGGTGATGGGCGAAAAAGTCGGTTCGACGGTAACGGCCGAATAAACGGGAGTTCGGAGCCATGAGCGTAATTTCCAACAGCAAGGAAGCGATGGTGCAGGCCCGCACGCGCATGGAAAAGGCCGTGGAGGATTTTCGCAAGGAGATGTCCAGCGTGCGCACCGGGCGCGCCAATGTCACGCTGCTGGACCACGTGCGCGTCGATTATCACGGCACGTCGATGCCGGTGAACCAGTTGGGTTCGCTCTCCGTGCCCGAGCCGATGTCCATCGTGATTTCCCCGTGGGATCCGAGCGCGGTGCCGCTGATCGATAAAGCGATTCGCACTTCCGACCTGGGACTCAACCCGACCAACGACGGCAAGGTGGTGCGCGTGCCCATCCCGCCGCTGACCGAAGATCGCCGCCGCGACATCGTGAAGCACCTGCACAAGGTGCTGGAAAATCACCGCACCGCGGTGCGCAACATCCGCCGGGATATCAAGGAAGCGGTCGACAAATTGGAAAAAGACAAAAAGATCAGCCAGGACGAGCAAAAGCGAACCCTGGATGAGCTGGAAAAGCTGACCCACTCGGAAACCAAGAAAATCGAAGAGCTCAGCGCTACGAAAGAAAAAGAACTGCTGGAAGTGAAGTAAAGAAACGAAGAAGAGAAGGGAAATTTCCGGCCCGGCTATTTGGTCCAGTTTTCGACGGACAGCCCGGTGACGCGAAGAAATTCTCGATCGTTATTGGTCGCCAGCGTAACTCCCAAAGACATCGCGTGCGCCGCGATCCACATGTCATTGCTCCCAATCATCTGACCCTGCTTCCGGAGTACAGCGCGAATCTTTCCGTACGCCTCTGCGGCTGACTCCGTAAGACCCTCGACCGGGATATATTCGATCAAATCCGCCAGGCGAGCGAGCGCCCGTGACCGGTCTGAACTTTGATTGGCCCCGTAATGCAATTCTCCGTAGGTGATCACCGAAAGGACGGGCTGGTCAGGTTTCAGGCGTTCAAAATGGGCGGTGACTTGCGGATATCGGCCCTTGGCGAGGTAAATGCAAATGTCCGTGTCCAGCATGTAGCGGCGTCTCACAGCGGCTCGCGCTCCTCGGGCGGCAAGTCCTCGCGGCCCTCCGCAAAGAAATCGTCGGGCATTTCCCGCAAGATGGCCAGCGCCCGGCTCAAGTTCCGCCGTTGTTTTCGGAGGACCACGTCGTCCCCCCGGCGGAAAATCTCGACTTCCTTCGCGTCGAAACGGAACTCTTTGGGCAGGCGCACGGCCTGGCTATTGCCGGACTTGAAGATTTTGGCTTTGGCCATGGTTTCCTCTCCATCTAAAGTATATATGTGATGTATATACAAATCAATTGCGGAGATGTCCGGTGCGAGGCCATTCTGGAACTCCAGGTTGGGCTTGAAACGGTTCGTAGCGGTCGGTTTGGTATACTTGAGTTAGGGGCTGGCGCAAGTTTTGTCGAACCCCGCCCGGGCAATTCCTCGTTTTCCTCAATGCTATGCATTTGCATTTGACATAGTATCTCGGTTTGCCTATACTTGCCGCTTCGTCAGGGATTGTTTTGCCCTGTAGTGAAAGGGATGGTCTTCAAGCCCCGGAACAATGTAGGACGGATCGGGGTAAGAAGAGCGGCCGGAATGGGACGCCAGTCCCGCAAAGCCGAGTAACCCTCTCCGCTTCGACCAGAAAGTAGAATCTGCTCACTGGGAGTAGTGCGGAGCTTGTGGCATCAGGGGTTCTCCGATCGCAGCTGTACCCTTTCTTTGAAGGAACTCCACGACACGCCGTAGTGCGGCAAGCCGCGCCATGGAAAGTGAAGTGAATCTAGCTCGTTTGAGGGAGAGCCGTGCCGACGTTTGCACAACTGGTACGATCCGGGCGCGATCAGATCCGGACCAAGACGAAGTCTCCCGCGCTGCAGGGCTGCCCTGAAAAGCGCGGCGTATGCATCCGCGTTTACACGCAGACGCCTAAAAAACCCAACTCCGCGCTGCGCAAAGTCGCGCGCGCGCGCCTGACCAATAGCATTGAAGTCACCACGTACATTCCGGGAATCGGCCACAACCTGCAGGAGCACTCCATCGTGCTGGTGCGCGGCGGCCGCGTGAAGGATCTGCCCGGAGTGCGCTATCACATTATTCGCGGAACACTCGACGCCGCCGGCGTCGAGAACCGCAAGCAGGGGCGCTCCAAGTACGGCGCCAAGCGGCCCAAGGCGGGCGCGCAGAAGTAGGCAGCGGTAGCGAAGAAATCGAGGAGAGTTAGCGAATGCCACGCAAAGGATTTGTTCCACGGCGCGAAGTGACCACCGACTCGGTGTTCGGCTCGGACCTCGTGCAGAAGTTCATCAACTCGATGATGTGGGACGGCAAGCGCTCTACGGCGCAGCGCATTTTCTACGGCGCCATGGAGCAGATCGGCCAGAAAACGAATGGCGATCCTCTGCCGACGTTCAAGAAGGCCGTAGAGAACGTGAAGCCCGTGCTGGAAGTGAAGACCCGGCGCGTGGGCGGCGCGAACTACCAGGTTCCGGTCGAAGTGAACCCGTTCCGCCGGCAATCGCTGGCCATCCGCTGGCTGCTGCTGTATGCGCGGACGCGTTCCGGCAAAACCATGACCGACAAGCTGGCCGAAGAATTGATGGACGCGGCCAACGCCCGCGGCGGCGCGATGAAGAAGAAGGAAGACGTGCACCGCATGGCTGAGGCCAACAAGGCCTTCGCGCACTATCGCTGGTAAGAAAAGTTCCACCTAGCGCTGTTCGTCTGATTTTGTTTTAGCGGGGGCAGCAGGGAGTTTGGCGGGTTTTCAGTCTCAGGGGAGAAATTCTCGGTCATCCAGAAATGTCACGGAAAGCACAACTCGCAGACACGCGCAACATCGGCATCATGGCGCACATTGACGCCGGGAAAACCACTTCGACCGAACGCATCCTGTTCTATACGGGCGTGACGTACAAGATCGGTTCCGTCGACGAAGGCACCGCCACCATGGACTGGATGGAGCAGGAGCGCGAGCGCGGCATCACCATCACCTCCGCCGCGACCACTGCTTCCTGGAAGCGCAACGGCAAGGAATTTCTGATCAACATCATTGACACGCCGGGCCACGTGGATTTCACGGTGGAAGTCGAGCGCTCCCTGCGCGTTCTGGACGGCGCCGTGGCCATTTTTGACGCGGTGGCCGGCGTACAGCCGCAATCGGAAACCGTGTGGCGCCAGGCCGACAAGTATCACGTGCCGCGTTTGGCCTTCATCAACAAGATGGATCGCGCCGGCGCCGATTTTGAGCACGCCGTAAAAACCATGCGCGTGCGCCTGGCCGCCCACCCGGTGCCCATTCAGTGTCCCATCGGCAAGGAAGACCTGTTCATCGGCGTCATCGATTTCCTGGAAGAAAAGGCCATCATATGGCTGGAAGAAACCCTGGGCGCCAAGTACGAAGTGTTTGATGTGGAAAAGCTTTGGGACGCCGCGTTCATCGCTACCCGCCCGGATATTGCCGCCGCCCTGAAATTCTCCGCTCTCGATGAAGCCTACTACAAAGAACATCGCGAAAAATCAGTCGAGTACATCGCCGAGCATGACGACACGCTGGTGGAAAAATACCTGAACGGCGAGAAAATCACGGCCGACGAACTGCGCGCCTCGATTCGCCGCTCCACGATTGCCCTGAAGCTGGTGCCCGTCCTGGCCGGTTCGGCGTTCAAGAACAAGGGCATTCAGCCGCTGCTTGACGCGGTGGTCGACTACCTGCCCTCGCCGCTGGATGTTCCGCCGGTGGAAGGCACGACGGCGGATGACGAAGTGGTTCTGCGCCGCGCGAGCGATGACGAGCCGTTTTCGGCGCTGGCCTTTAAAATCATGGCCGACCCGTTTGTCGGGCACGTCACGTTTATCCGGGTCTACTCCGGCGTTCTGAAAACCGGAAGTTACGTCTATAACTCCACCAAGCAGTCGCGCGAGCGCATCAGCCGCCTGGTGCGCATGCACGCCAACAAGCGCGAAGAAATTGACGCGATTTACGCGGGAGATATCGCCGCCTGCGTGGGCCTGAAAAGCGTCACCACCGGCGATACGCTGTGTGACGAAGAAAAGATCGTGGTCCTTGAAAACATCGTGTTCCCCGCGCCCGTGATTTCGGTCGCCATTGAACCCAAGACCAAGGCCGACCAGGACAAGCTGGGCAACGCCATGCAGCGCCTGGCGCAGGAAGATCCCACGTTCCGCGTGCACAGCGACACGGACACGGGACAAACCATCATCTCCGGCATGGGCGAACTGCACCTGGAAATCATCGTGGACCGCATGATGCGCGAATTCGGCGTGCAGGCCACCGTGGGACGCCCGCAAGTCGCCTACCGCGAAACGATCCGCAAGAAAGCGGAGGCCGAAGGCAAGTACATCCGCCAGACCGGCGGCCGCGGCCAGTACGGACACTGCGAACTTATCGTTCTTCCGATGCCTTCCTCCGCGCACGAAAACATGCACGAAATGTCCACCGATGAGCTGGACGTGGTCGCCAAGGAAGTGGGCGGCTCCGGCGGCAAGTGGCGCTTTGACAAAGAGCACCGCATGCTGTTCATCGACAAGACCGTGGGCGGCTCGATTCCCAAGGAATTCATCGCGCCGATCGACGCGGGCATTCGCGAGGCGATGGAGAACGGCATTCTGGCCGGATACGAAATGGTGGACATCGCGGTGCTCTTGACCGACGGCAGCTACCACGACGTGGACAGCTCGGAAATGGCCTTTAAAATCGCGGGTTCCATGGCCTTCAAGGCCGCCTGCGCGAAAGCCAGCCCGGTGCTGCTCGAGCCCATCATGAAGGTGGAAGTCGTGACGCCTGAGGAATACATGCCTCAGGTATTCGGCGACCTGAACTCGCGGCGCTGCCAGATTCAGGGCACGGAAAGCCGCGGCGGCGCGAACGTGATTCGCGTGGAAGTTCCGCTGGCCGAAATGTTCGGCTATGCCACCGACGTGCGCAGCCGCACCCAGGGGCGCGCCAGCTTCAGCATGCACTTTTCTCATTACGCCGAAGCGCCCTCCTCGGTTTCCGAGGAAGTGATTGCCAAGTCCACGGGCCGGTCGACGCGCAGCTAGCTCGCGCGGCGGGCGAGAGATTTTGCAGCACGTTTTCGTAGCGGGTATTTGTTTTTGGGATCGGGTCTTGTCACTGGTTCTTGGGATGGGAACGAAGCGAACGCACACGCTGAGGAGCAGACAGAGCAATGGCGAAGGAAAAGTTCGAGCGCACAAAGCCGCACCTGAACATCGGGACGATTGGTCACATCGACCACGGCAAAACGACGCTGACGGCGGCGATCACCAAGGTGCTTTCCAAGCACAACCCCAAGGTGGCGTTCCGGGCGTTTGATTCGATTGACAACGCGCCGGAAGAGCGCGAGCGCGGCATCACGATTGCCGTGTCGCACGTGGAGTACGAGACGGCGAACCGGCACTACGCGCACATCGATTGCCCGGGGCACGCGGACTACGTGAAGAACATGATCACGGGCGCGGCGCAGATGGACGGAGCGATTCTGGTGGTGGCGGCGACGGACGGACCGATGCCGCAGACGCGCGAGCACATTTTGCTGGCTCGGCAGGTGGGCGTGCCGTCGATCGTGGTGTTCATGAACAAGTGCGACGCGGTCGAGGATCCGGAACTTTTGGAACTGGTGGAACTGGAAGTACGCGAACTCTTGAAGCTGTACCAGTTTCCTGGCGACGACATTCCGGTGGTCCGCGGATCGGCTCTGGGCGCGCTGAACGGCGAAGAGAAGTGGGAAAAGCAGATTGATCAGTTGATGGCGGAAGTGGATCGCTACATTCCGCAGCCGGTGCGCGATGTGGACAAACCGTTTGCCATGCCGATCGAGGACATTTTCTCGATTTCAGGACGCGGCACGGTGGTCACGGGGCGCGTGGAGCGCGGCAAAGTGAAGGTCGGAGAAGAAGTGGAAATCGTGGGATTCCGTCCGACGATGAAGCGCGTGGTGACGGGCATTGAAATGTTCCGCAAGCTCTTGGATGAGGGCATGGCGGGAGACAACGTCGGGCTCTTGCTGCGCGGCACGGAAAAGGAAGAAGTGGAGCGCGGGCAGGTGCTGGCCAAGCCGGCATCGATCACGCCGCACACCAAGTTCAAGGCGGAAGCGTACGTGTTGACGAAGGAAGAGGGCGGGCGGCACACGCCGTTCTTCACGGGCTATCGTCCGCAGTTTTACTTCCGCACGACGGACGTGACGGGCGACGTGAAGCTGCCGACGGGCGTGGAAATGGTGATGCCCGGAGACAATGTGAGCGCGGAAATCAGCCTGATCACGCCGGTGGCGCTGGAAAAGGGATTGCGTTTCGCGATCCGCGAAGGCGGCCACACGGTGGGAGCGGGAGCGGTTACGGAGATCATCGAGTAATTTATGCCAGCCGGAGAAAAAATTCGCATTCGTTTGAAAGCGTACGATCACCGAATTCTCGACCAGTCCACGCGCGAGATCGTCGAGACCGCCAAGCGCACCGGCGCGAACGTTGCCGGGCCGATTCCTCTGCCCACCACCATCAACCGGTGGACCGTGCTGCGTTCCCCGCACGTGGACAAGAAGTCGCGCGAGCAGTTTGAAATGCGCACGCACAAGCGCCTGATCGATATTCTGGAGCCCACGCCGGACACGGTGGACGCGCTCATGAAGCTCGATCTGCCGCCCGGAGTGGACGTGGAGATCAAGGCCTTCGGTCGGGAACACGGCGGCAAGTAAGCGGCTGCAGGCAGAATTCGAAATACGAAACGCACGTAGCGAGTACGTAGCAAACAAAGAGGCAGGGCGACTTCGATGGCTGTGAACGGAATACTCGGAATCAAGCTGGGCATGGCCCAGGTCTTCACCGACGATGGCCAGGCGGTCGGTTGCACGGTGCTGCAGGCCGGGCCGTGCGTCGTGGTGCAGCGCCGCACCAAGGAAAAAGACGGTTACGACGCCGCGCAACTGGGCCTGGTGGAATTCATCAAGCCGCAGCGCGTGGGCAAGCCCATGACCGGACACTTCAAAAAGGCCGAAGTCGCGCCCATGCGCAAGCTGAGCGAGATTCGCCTGGACGATTCCACGGACGAAACCAAGATGGGCGACCGCGTACTGGTCGACCGCTTCGCTCCCGGGGAATACGTGGACGTGACCGGCATCAGCAAGGGCAAGGGGTTTGCCGGCGGCGTGAAGCGCTGGCACTACCGCGGCGGTGACGCGACGCACGGCTCGATGCATCACCGCGCGCCGGGCGGCATCGGCGGCAGCTCGTTTCCTTCGCGTGTCTGGCCGGGGCAGCATTTCCCGGGTCACATGGGCCACGCGCGCGTCACGGTAAAAAACCTGAAGGTCGTGAAAGTGGACGCAGATGAAAATCTGCTGCTGGTTTTCGGCTCGGTGCCGGGGCCGGTGGGCACGTACTGCATGATCCGCAAGGTGCGCAAGGCCAAGTAACGCAAGTTTTGCAAGATGGATTTTTGAAAGAAAGATTAAGGACGCGACGACGATGGCGGTAGTGGACATCAAGAATCTGGACGGCAAGAACGTCGGGCAGCTCGACCTGCCCGATGACGTGTACCGCGCGAGAATCAACCCTGACCTCTTGCACGAAACGGTGCGCTGGTACCAGGCATCGCAGCGCGCGGGCACGCACAAGACCAAGGGCCGCGGCGAAGTGTCGGGCTCGGGCAAAAAACTCTGGAAGCAGAAGGGCACGGGCCGCGCGCGCGTCGGCTCCATCCGCAGCTCGATCTGGCGCAAGGGCGGCACGGTACACGGTCCGGTGCCGCGCAGCTACGCGTACAAACTGCCGCGAAAAATGGTTCTGGGCGCGCTGCGTTCGGCGCTCTCCGCCAAACTGGCCGAGTCCAAGCTGACGGTGGTGGACGCCTGGAAACTGGATTCGCACAAAACGAAACCGTTCCGCGAAGCATTGGGCCGCCTGGAAGGCACGAAAACCATGCTGCTGGTGGAAATCGTGGACAACCACAACCTGCAGCTGGCCAGCCGCAATCTCGAAGGCGTAAAGCTGGTTGCGCCGCACGCGCTGCAGCCGTATGACCTCCTGCGGCATGACCGCCTGTACCTGTCGAAAGACGCGGCCGTGCGGCTCGGCGAGACGCTGGGCTTTGGCCCGCGCACCGCGGCGCCTGCTCCGGACGTAACCACGATCGAAGCGGCCAAGCCCGCCGCTCCCAAGGCCGCGAAATCCGCAGCCAAGGCAGCGAAGGCTTCGACCAAAAAGCCGGCAGCGAAAAAGCCGGCCGCCAAGGCAAAGAGCAAGGGCAAGAAGTAACCCCGCCGCGGAAGACGCGGCCCGGGATGCGAAACAGAGTTACAGCAAGGATCTGGCAATAAGAATTGCGACCGGGATAAGGACAGGGACGACGTTATGAGCCTGACAGCATTTCAAGTAATCCGGCGGCCGATCATCACCGAGAAGGGTCTCGGCGTGAAGGAGACCCAGCACACGGTGGTCTTCGAGGTGGCGCAGGACGCGACCAAGACACAGATCCGCGAAGCCGTGCAGAAGATTTTCAAGGTCAAGGTGGCGGGCGTGCGCACCGCGATTTTCCACGGAAAGTTTCGCCGCCGCGGCCGCGCCGAGGGTCACCGGCGCGACTGGAAGAAAGCTTACGTCAAGCTGGCGGCCGGCGAAAAAATGATCGAGTACGCGGATAATCTGTAGTTTCTTTGCGTTCGTTTCTGTAGTGGCAGCAGGGTGTGTAGCCCGGGGTTTTGGCGGCAGGCGTCTCGTGGCGGGAAACTCAGCGAGGCGTTCTGAGGCTCGGATCTGCGGAGCGTGCCTCAGGAAATTTGAGGAAGAGAGTTCACGTTATGGCATTGAAAACTTTTAATCCGTACACCGCATCTCGGCGCTTCCTGACCATGCTCGATAAGAGCGAGATCACCAAGGAAACGCCGGAAAAGGCCCTCGTCGAGCCGAAGAAACGCTCCGGCGGGCGCAATTCCCACGGCGAGATCACCATCTGGCACCGCGGCGGCGGCCATAAAAAGCAGTACCGCTCCATCGATTTCCGCCGCGAGAAGAAGGGCATTCCGGCGAAGGTGGCGGCCATCGAGTATGACCCCAACCGCTCGGCGCGCCTGGCGCTCCTGCACTATGCGGACGGCGAAAAGCGATACATCCTGCATCCGGTGGGCCTCGAAGTGGGCATGACGGTATCGACCGGCGAAGGCGCGGACATCCTTCCGGGAAACGCCATGGCCATCCGGGCGATTCCTCCCGGAACGCAGCTGCACAATCTCGAGATGCAGCCCGGCAAAGGCGCGCAGTTGGTGCGCGCGGCGGGCGGCTCGGCGCAACTGCTCAGCAAAGAGGGCGACATCGCGCTCGTCAAGCTGCCCTCGGGCGAGGTTCGCAAGTTTTCCCTGGACTGCATGGCCACCATCGGCCAGCTTGGAAATCTGGATCATGAGAATGTGACCTACGGCAAGGCCGGACGGACCCGCTGGCATGGACGCCGGCCGACGGTGCGCGGCGTGGCCATGAACCCGGTGGACCATCCGCACGGCGGCGGCGAAGGCCGCGTGAAGGGCAACCACCCGCAAACGCCCTGGGGTTTCTCAACCCTCGGCAAAAAGACCCGGCGCAACCGGCGTTCGGACAGGCAGATTGTGCAGCGCCGCAAGCCGTAATGGCGGGCGGCCCAAGCAGGAAAGTTCAGAGTTGACAAGTTTGGTAAGGTAGAAGCGCAGTAAAAATACTCAGCCTGGCGCGGCGGGTATTTGAGGGAAATCGAGACAACGATGATGAGCGCATCACGAACGAAAGGCTCACGCAGCAACACGCGCAGGGTGGCACGCCCGCGCAAGACGGCGCGTACCACGCGTCCCGCGGCACGCCCGGCCCCGAAGCCGGCGAAGCCCGCGAGCCGATTCACGCCGGTTGTTCCGGTGCAGGTGCTGTACCGGCTGTGCAAGCCGGGCTGGGCGGTAACCGTGGAGAAGACGCCCAACGCGCAGGGCACCCGTTTTGTGTGCCCGTTCTGCCCGGTATCGCACCGCGTTCCGGGACCGGTGCGCGGCTTCCGCAAAGTGCGGCGAGCGCAGTGGGTGAAGTGCCGCCGGGTGGAAGAGTAGCCGGAACGGCAGCGCCGCGCGGCGAGCGCGGCGGGAAGAGTAGTGCGAAGAAAAAAGACTGGCCGGCGATGCGCCCGCAGTACGGCGCGCAGCGGCAAGAGTTGAGACGCAGGGAGAAACGATGGCACGTTCGCTAAAAAAAGGCCCGTTCATCGACGGCCACCTTCGCGAGAAGGTGGAAGGGATGAACGCGCGCAACGAGAAAAAAGTGATTAAAACGTGGTCGCGCCGGTCGACGATTCTTCCGGAGATGATCGGCCACACGATTGCCGTGCACAACGGCCGGAAATTCATTCCCGTGTACGTCACGGAACAGATGATCGGCCACAAGCTGGGGGAATTCGCGCCCACGCGCACGTTTAAGGGCCACGCCGTAAAGGCAGCTCTCGAACGCGCGGCGGGAGTGGCGGCCCCGGCCGGAGCACCTGGCGGAGGCGGCGCGCCCGCGGCGCCGAAGGCATAGTCCATGGCCAACGAAACCCTGCAAGCCCCGTCGATCGAAGCCGTAGCCCGCGCCAAGCACGTGCGCATGTCGCCGCAGAAGATTCGCCTGGTGGTGGACATGATCCGCGGCAAGCGCGCCGAAGACGCGCTGCAGATTCTGAAGTACACGATGAAGCGCGCTTCGCGCGACGTGGAAAAAGTTCTGCGCAGCGCCATCGCCAACGCCGAACGCAAGGCCGAGGATGCCGGCGCTTCGCTGGACGTCGATCACCTGTTCGTGTCCAACTGCTACGTGAACGAAGGTTCGCGCTGGAAGCGCCTGCGCCCCGCGCCGATGGGCCGCGCCTTCCGTTACCAGCGCCGCACGGCGCACATCGTGGTCGGAGTGGCCGAGCATCACATTGCCGCCAAGGAACGCGTGGCAGCTGCCACGGCCGAAGCTCAGTCCCAGAAGGGTGTGGCCGGAGCGGTGAAAAAAGCCGCAAGCCCTGGCGGGAAAGAAAAAGCCGGCGGCCCGCAAATCGCCGAAAAAGTAACGCCGAGTTCGTAGCGCCGACGAGGCCCGCAGAAAAAGGGCCGGCGCAGGAGAAACGCTTTGGGACAGAAGACACATCCATACGGGTTCCGACTCGGCTACAACAAGCCCTGGAAGTCGCGGTGGTACGCGGATCGCGACTACGCCGACCTTTTGCACGAGGACGTCAAGCTGCGCGCGCAGCTGAAGGATCGCCTGAAGTCCGCGGGCATCAGCTCGATTGACATCGAGCGCGCCGCCAACAAGCTGGTGGTGCGCCTGTTCACCGCGCGTCCCGGCATCATCATCGGGCGCAAGGGCGCGGAAATCGACAAGCTCAAGGGCGAAATCCAGAAGCGCACCAAGCGCGAAGTGCACATCGACATTCAGGAAGTGCACCGCCCGGAACTGGACGCCACGCTGGTGGCCGAATCGATTGCGCTGCAACTGGAAAAGCGCGTGGCCTTCCGCCGCGCCATGCGCAAAGCGGTGGACTCGGCGCTGCGTTTTGGCTGCAAGGGCATCAAGATTCGCGTGGCCGGCCGCCTGAACGGCGCGGAAATCGCCCGCAAGGAATGGTATCTGCAGGGTCGCCTGCCGCTGCAGACGCTGCGCGCCGACATCGATTTCGGAACGGCCGAAGCGCACACCACCTACGGCGTGATCGGCGTGAAGTGCTGGATCTATCAGGGTGAGAATGTGCCGCAGCGCGGCCTGGCAAAAAAGCCGGAAGCGCAGGCAGCCGCGGTTTAGCTGGACAGAAGGAAGCAGCAAGCGGCGCGAAGCGCGCCGAGAATTTGCCGAAGGGTTTTGAGGAAACACGACGATGTTAATGCCCAAGAAAGTGAAGTACCGGAAACAGCAGCGCGGACGGCGCAACGGAAAGGCCTGGCGCGGCAGTGACCTGTCGTTCGGAGATTACGGACTGAAGGCGCTCGAACCGGCCTGGATCACCGACCGCCAGATCGAAGCCTCGCGCGTGGCCATTACCCGCTTCATCAAGCGCGGCGGAAAATTGTGGATCCGGATTTTTCCGGACAAGCCGTTCACCAAGAAGCCGGCGGAAACCCGCATGGGCAAGGGCAAGGGTGCGCCGGAACGCTGGGTCGCGGTCGTGAAGCCGGGTCGCGTGATGTTTGAGATGGCCGGCGTCGATCTCGCGACGGCGCAGGAAGCGATGGGTCTGGCGGCGCACAAGCTGCCGATCCGCACGCGTTTCGTCAGCCGGGAAGGATCGCTCTAATGGCCAAGCGAATCGAAAAAATGCGCGATCAGGACACCGCGGAGCTGAGCCAGCGGCAGAACGAACTGGCCGAACAGGTGTTCCGGCTGCGCTTTCAGCTGACCACCGGGCAGGCCGAAGCGGTCACCAAGCTGCGCATCGGCGCGAAAAGATCTGGCCCGCGTCAAAACACTTCTGCGCGAGCGGGAATTGAGGAAAGAACATGGCAAGTGAAGCTCCGGCCAAGCCGGTCGACGCGCGCCACGAACGCCAGGAAGTTACCGGCGTCGTGACCAGCGCCAAGATGGAAAAGACGATTATCGTGAAGGTCACGCGGCTGGTGCAGCACAAGCTCTACCGGCGCGTGATCCGGGTATCCAAAAAGTTTTACGCGCATGACGAGCAGCGCTACGCCAAGCTCGGGCGACACGGTGCGCATCGTGGAAACGCGCCCGCTGTCCAAGCTGAAGCGCTGGCGCCTGGTGGAAGTCGTGACGCGCAGCACGCGGGCCGTTTAAACGTGCTCGAAACCGAACTGCGCGAGCACGTTTCGCGCGAGAGAGATAAAGGACAACTGCCATGATTCAGATGCGAAGCTGGCTGACGGTGGCCGACAATTCCGGTGCGCGCCAGCTGACTTGTATTTTGCCGCTGGGCGGAGACGCCGGAAGCCGCGCGGGTTTGGGCGATGTGATCACCGCCGCCGTAAAAGAAGCTGCGCCGGACAGCGCCGTGAAAAAAGGTTCGGTGGTGAAAGCCGTGGTGGTGCGCACGCGCAAGGAACACCGCCGTAAGGATGGCACCTACATCCGCTTTGACGACAACGCGGCTGTGCTGATCAATGACGCGAACGAACCCGTCGGGACCCGCGTATTCGGTCCGGTGGCGCGCGAGCTGCGCGAGAAAAATTTTGCCAAGATTGTTTCCCTGGCGCCGGAGGTCTGGTAGGCCATGAAGAAAGTCGTGAAAGCCGCGCCGACCGCGGCGGGCATCAAGCGGGGAGACCAGGTGCGGGTGATTGCCGGGCGCGACCGCGGTAAAAGCGGGCGCGTGTTGTCCGTGAATCCCGGAACGCGCAGCGTTATGGTCGAGCATGCCGGCATGATCAAGCGGCACACGCGCCCCAACCAGCAGAAAAATGTGAAGGGCGGCATCGTCGAGAAGGAAGGGTCGCTGCCCATCTCCAACGTGCAGCTGCTCTGCCCGGCCTGCAACAAGGGCACGCGCATCGGCCACAAGCTATTGCCGGACGGAACCAAGGAACGCGTCTGCCGCCGCTGCGGCAACACGCTGGAAAAGTAACGGGGAAGGGCGCCGCCGGCGGGCGGTCGAGAAAGAACGGGGCGGAAAAACAGAATCATGATGAGCCGAATGCACGAACGCTATCGCAAGGAAGTGGTTCCCGCGCTGATGAAGCGCTTTGACCGCAAGAATCCCATGGCCGTGCCGCGCGTTGCCAAGGTCACGGTGAACATCGGCATGGGCGAGGCCAGCCAGAACGTCAAGCTCCTGGACGTGGCGGTCATCGAACTCGGGCAGATTGCCGGGCAGAAGCCGGTGGTCACCCGCGCGAAAAAATCGATCGCCAATTTCAAGATCCGCAAGGGCATGCCCATCGGCTGCTGCGTCACGCTGCGCGGCGATCGCATGTACGAATTCCTGGACCGGCTGTGCAACGTGGTCCTGCCGCGCGTGCGCGATTTCCGCGGACTGCCGCCCAACGCGTTTGACGGCCGCGGCAATTACACCCTGGGACTAAAAGACCAGCTGGTGTTTCCGGAAATCGACTACACCCGAGTGGACAAGATCAAGGGTCTGAACATCACACTGACGACCACGGCCAAAACGGATGAAGAAGGCCGCGAACTTTTAAAGCTTCTGGGCGTGCCGCTGCGCACCCAGCAGCAGGCCGGTTAGGCGTCCGGCGGAAGGAAGTTTGAGGAGAAACGATGGCGCGAGATTCACAGTTTGCCAAGATGAAGAAGAAGCCGAAGTTCAAGATCCGCGTGCGCAACCGCTGCCGCCTGTGCGGCCGTCCGCGCGGCTACTTGCGTAAATTTCAGATGTGCCGCATCTGCTTCCGTCAACATGCCCTGCGCGGGGAAATTCCCGGCGTGGTGAAGGCCAGCTGGTAGGAGAGCCAGAACAAGACTATGCAAACCGATCCGATTTCCGATCTCTTGACGCGAATCCGCAACGCGGCCAAAGCCCGCCATGCGCGCGTGGATATTCCCACCTCGAAGCTCAAGGTCGAAGTGGCCCGCATCCTGAAGGAAGAGGGCTACATCTCCACCTACAAGCTGATCGAGGAAAACAAGACCAGGAAAACCTTGCGGCTGTTTCTGAAATACACGCCGGACAAGCGCAGCGTGATCACCGATCTGAAGCGTATTTCCAAGCCCGGCAGCCGGCGCTACCTCGGCACGGGAGACATTCGCCCCGTGGTGGGCGGCATGGGCATCAGCATCATGACCACGCCCAAGGGCGTGATGACCGGCCGCTCGGCGCGCAAGGCGCACATCGGCGGCGAAGTGCTGTGCGAAGTCTGGTAAGAGGCAAGTAGAAATCCGGCGGTACGCCGGCAGAAATTTGGCAGGAGAGTCACGAAGCTATGTCACGAATTGGAAGAAAACCGATTCCCGTGCCCGCGGGCGTGAAAGTGCAGCTGGCGCCGGATAAAATTGAAGTGCAGGGACCCAAGGGCAAGCTGAGCGTGCGCCTTCCCCGGGGCATCACCCTGGAACAGAAGGGCGCGGAACTTCACGCCATCCGCCAGTCGGACGAGCAGGCCGCGCTGCATGGCCTGGCGCGCGCGCTGGTCGCCAACGCCGTCACCGGCGTGACCACCGGCTTCAAGAAGGAAATGGACATCGTGGGCGTCGGCTACCGCGCCGAACTGAAGGGCAAGGTGGTGAACTTCGCCCTGGGCTATTCGCATCCGGTGGAGTTCGCCATCCCCGAGGGCATCTCGGTGACCGTCGATAAGCAGACGCACTTGACTGTTTCCGGAGCGGATCGCGGGCAGGTGGGGCAGGTTTGCGCGGACATTCGCGGGTTGCGTCCGCCCGATCCGTACAAGCAAAAGGGAATTCGTATTACCGGCGAGCGCCTGAAGAAGAAGGCTGGAAAAGCGGGCGCCGCAACCAAGACCGGCGCGTAGCGCTTAAGGAGAATATCTCGTGGCAACTGCAAGAGTCCGGAAACTTTCGCGCGATGAGCATCGCCGCCGCATTCACCAGCGCGTGCGCACGCGCGTCGTGGGCACGCCGCGAGCGGCCGCGCCTCGCGGTGTACCGCTCCAACGGGCACATCTACGCCCAGGTCATCGAAGACACGTCGGGCCGCACGCTGGCCTCGGCCAGCTCGATCGACAAGGAAACCCGCAAGGACCTCAAGGGAGGCAACAACGTGGCCGCGGCCAAAGTGATCGGCAAAAAGATTGCCGAGCGCGCCCGCGCGGCCGGGGTCGAGCAGGTGGTGTTCGATCGCGGAGGATACATGTATCACGGCCGTGTGGAAGCCCTGGCGGCAGCCGCCCGGGAAGCGGGGTTGAAATTCTAGTCTATGTCCAAACACATTCTCAGAGAAACACTGGCCGTCCGCAGGAATATTGAGGTCAACGCCAACAGCCTGAAAGACCAGGTTGTGGCCATCCAGCGCGTCACGAAAGTCGTGAAGGGCGGAAAGAACCTCAGCTTCTCGGCGCTGGTGGTGGTCGGGGATCAGAACGGCAATGCCGGCTTCGGCATGGGCAAGGCGCGCGAAGTGCCCATGGCCATCCGCAAGGCCATCGAGCAAGCCAAGAAAAATCTGATTCACCTGAATCTGAAGGGCACCACGATTCCGCACCAGGTGCTGGGGCTGTACGGTTCCGGGCAGGTGCATGCTGAAGCCTGCTCCTGAGGGAACCGGAATCATTGCCGGAGGCCCGGTGCGCGCGGTCATGGAGGTCGCCGGAATTTCCAACGTGCTGACCAAGTCCATCGGCACCTCGAACCCGCACAACGTGATCAAGGCCACGTTTGACGCGCTTTTGCGGCTGAAAGACATCGCCAAGGTCGCCGAACAGCGGTCCAAAACGGTTGAGGAACTCACGCGCTAGGCGCGCAGGAACGGAAACGAATTATGGCCAACAAAACACCGGGAAAGCTGAAAATCAAATGGGTGCGAAGCTTTATCGCCTGCCCGCAGCGGCATGCGGCAGACGATTCGCGGCCTGGGATTTCGCCGCATGAATCAAGTGGTTGAGCATCCGGACACGCCCGCCGTCCGCGGTATGATCCTGAAAGTCCGGCACCTGGTCGTGGTTGAAGAGTAGTCGCGGCAGGCACGGGCAAGGCAGTTTGTGGAACGAAATGAAAAGTAGTGGAAATTGTTCGGGAATCGCACATTGAGGACACTATGGCTGTGAATCTTATCCAATCTGAAGCCGGCGCGCGGATCGCGGCACCGCAAGGTGCGCGTGGGACGCGGGATCGGCTCGAAGCTCGGCAGACCGCCGGCAAGGGCAACAAGGGACAGAAATCGCGCAAGGGCTATTCGCGCCGCGCGGGTTTGAGGGCGGCCAGATGCCGCTGCGCCGCCGCATTCCCAAGCGCGGATTTCATAATCCGACGCGCGTGGAATACGCGGTCGTGAATGTGGAGATGCCTGAACATTTTCCCGGCCGGCACGAGATGTTACGCCGCGAGCTGCTGCTCGGCTCGGGGCTCATTCGCCAGGTGCAGTTTGATATCAAGGTGCTGGGCGACGGCGAACTGACCACCGCGCTTACCGTGCACGCGCACAAGTTCAGCAAATCGGCCAGCGAGAAAATCGTCGCGGCCGGTGGCAAGGTCGAAGTTCTGTAATGAAGTTCTGTAATCAAAGTTCCGTGATGAAGGTTCGCTCATGAACCAGTTTTTTGAAGCATTCGCCAACATGTTCCGGATTCCGGACCTGCGCAAGCGGCTGCTGTTCACGCTGGCGATGCTGGCGGTGTATCGCCTGGGCGCCTTCCTGCCCACGCCGGGCATCAACACCGACGTGCTGGCGCAGTTCTTCCAGCAGAATCAGGGCTCGGTCCTGGGCGTCATTGACCTGTTCAGCGGCGGCAACTTCCGCCGGCTGACGATTTTTGCGTTGGGCATCATGCCGTACATTACGGCGTCCATCATCCTGCAGTTGATGACCGTGGTGTGGCCGTACCTGGAGCGCCTGCAAAAAGAGGGCGAACTCGGCCGGCGCAAGATCACGCAATACACGCGCTACCTGACGATTCTGCTCAGCGTCGTGCAGTCGTTCTCGATCGCCGTCACCCTCGAAAAGCACGGGCGGCCCGAGCAACCAGCCGCTGGTCTACAACCCGGGCGTCGGTTTCGTGCTGATGACCATCCTGACGCTGACGACCGGTTCGGCGTTCATCATGTGGCTGGGCGAGCAGATTACCGAGCGCGGCGTGGGCAACGGCATGTCGCTGATCATCTTTGCCGGCATCGTGGTGGGCCTGCCGCGCGCGGTGAGCGACCTGTTTGACAAGTTCCGCACGGCGCAGTGGGGGCCGTTTACCGGCCTGGCGCTGATTTTCCTGATGGCCCTGATGATTGCGGTCGTCGGTGTCATTGTCTTTGTGGAGGGCGGCCAGCGTCGCATTCCGGTGCAGTACGCCAAGCGCGTGATGGGTCGCCACATGATGGGCGGGCAGATGACCTATCTGCCGCTGCGCGTCAATTCCGGCGGAGTGATTCCGCCGATTTTTGCCAGCTCGCTGCTGACGTTTCCCGGCACCATTAATCTGTTCCTGGGCCAGAAAGTTCAAAGCCGTTGACTGGCTGGCCACGAACCTGGCCTGGGGCGAGCCCTGGTACATTCTGGTTTATATCACGCTGATTATCCTGTTCGCGTTTTTCTACGTGGGCATCGTCTTCAATCCCACCGAGCTCGCGGACAACATGCGCAAGTACGGCGGATTCATTCCCGGCATACGGCCCGGACGCAACACCTCCGAACATATCGACCGCGTGCTGCGGCGCCTGACGTTTGTCGGCGGCGTGTATCTGGCGGCGGTTTGCCTGCTGCCGGAGTGGCTCATGGCCGGCATTCACCTGCAGCACCTGCCGCTGGTCGGCACCTGGTTTGACAACCATATGTGGCGCTTCGTTCTGGAAGGTTTGAAAGTCAACTTTTATTTTGGCGGCACATCGCTATTGATCGTGGTCGGCGTGGCGATGGATACGGTGCAACAGATCGAGGCCCAACTGGTGATGCGGAACTACGAAGGTTTTGTGAAGAAGGGGAAGCTGCGTGGCCGCCGTTACGGCTGATCGCGGCGCGCGCAGGCGTATTTGCAGGGACTGGGGCGTGCGGTAATCCTGCTGGGCCCTCCGGGGGCCGGCAAGGGGACGCAAGCTCAGCGCATTGCGCAGCGGTATCACCTGCCGCACCTGTCGACCGGTGACATGTTTCGCGACCATATCCATCGCGACACCGAACTCGGGCAGCAAGGCCAAGCCGCTGATGGAACGCGGCGAACTGGTTCCGGACGAGATTGTGCTGGGAATGGTCGAGGACCGCATCAGCCAGCCGGATTGCGAGAACGGGTTTGTGTTTGACGGTTTTCCGCGCACCCTGCACGCAGGCGGACGACCTGGAGCGGATTTGCCGGGAGCACAGCTTGCGCTGCACCATGGTGCTGCACATGGTGGTCGATCCGGACCTGTTGATGCGCCGGCTGACGGGCCGAAGAATCTGCAAGGCCGACGGGCACATCTATAATATTTACGACCGCCCGCCGAGGCGCGAAGGCATTTGCGACGTGGACGGCAGCGAATTGATTCACCGCCCGGATGACACCGAGGGCGTGATTAGCGAGCGCCTGGCGGCGTATGACCGCGCAAACGCGGCCCCTGGTGGAGTATTACCGCACGCGGGGCCTCTTGAGTCCCGTGGATGCCATGGCCGACGCGGACGCCGTGACCGAGGCCATTAGCAAGATTCTGGATGGAGCGAAAGCGCGAAATGATTGTGTGCAAGTCACAGGCGGAACTGGAAAAAATGCATCGCGCCGGCCTGGTGATCTGGGAAGTCCTGAACGACCTGCGCGGCATGGCCAAGCCGGGGGTTAGCACGAAGGAACTGGACGAATACGCGGAACGCCGGACGGCGGAATTGAAAGTTCGGCCGGCGTTCAAGAATTACCGGGGATATCCGGCGACGCTGTGCACGTCGATCAATTCCGAGGTGGTGCACGGGATTCCGCTCGAAGTCGCGGCGTGCTCGAAGGAAGGCGACATCATCTCGCTGGATTTCGGAGTGGAATGCGACGGCTACTACGCGGATGCGGCGGTAACCGTTCCGGTGGGGGAAATTTCTCCGGAGCTGCAGAAGCTTTTGCAGGTGACGCGGGAATCGCTGGACATGGCGATTGAAAAGGTGCGCGTCGGCAACCGGCTGTCGGACATTTCGGCCGCCGTGCAGGATTGGGCCGAACGCAAGAACGGCTATTCGGTTGTGCGCGATCTGTGCGGCCACGGAATCGGCACGCACATTCATGAGGAGCCCAATGTGCTGAATTATGGCGAACCCGGCCGCGGCCCGCGTCTGCAGGAAGGCATGGTCTTCGCCATCGAGCCGATGGTGAACATCGGCGGACCTGAGGTGAGAGTGCTGGAAGACGATTGGACGGCGGTGACGACCGACGGCACCAAGTCGGCGCATTTTGAGCACACCGTTGCGGTCACCTCGAACGGGCCCTGGGTGTTGACGCGTCCCCGCGAAATGCAGGGACCGTCTTGGTAGGGGGCGCGAGAGGGCACATGGGCAAGACGACCCGAAGCGGAAAAGCGCAAGGCCGACGCGTCCAACCCGAAGGAAGACGCCATCGAAGTGATGGCCACGGTCATTGAGCCGCTGCCCAACGCGATGTTCCAGGTCGAGCTGGAAAACAAGCACCAGGTGCTGGCGCACATTTCCGGAAAGATGCGCAAGAATTTTATTCGCATCCTGGCCGGAGACAAAGTCGCGGTGGAGCTTTCGCCCTACGATCTGACGCGCGGCCGCATCGTGTACCGGTACAAGTAAGCCGGGGCGGGCTATAGGCCCGCGGGAAATTGGCGAGGAGTGGAAATGAAAGTTCGGGCATCGGTAAAAAAGATTTGCGACAAGTGCAAGGTCATCCACCGGCGCGGCGTGGTGCGCGTAATTTGCGTCAACCCGAAGCACAAGCAGCGCCAGGGATAATCCACGAATAAGCTGGTGCGGGCCGCTGAACGCCCGCAGGAAAATTGAGGAGCATGCATGGCACGTATTGCAGGAGTTGATCTTCCGCCGCAGAAGCGCATCTGGGTTGGCCTGACGTCGATCTACGGCATCGGCCAGCCGCGCGCGCGCCAGCTGTGCGCCAAGGCGGACGTGGAATTCACCAAGAAGGTCAAGGACCTGACCGAGGAAGAAATTAACCGCCTCCGCCAGGCCATCGAATCCGAAGGCCGCGTCGAAGGAGATCTCCGCAAGGAGGTCCAGATGAACATCCGGCGGCTGATCGAAATTCAGTGCTACCGCGGGATGCGCCATCGCCGCAACCTGCCGGTGCACGGCCAGCGCACGCACACCAACGCGCGCACCCGCAAGGGACCGCGCAAGGGCGCCGTCGCGGCCAAGAAGAAAGTCGCGGCCCGCAAGTAGCTTCCGGTAGAACAGGCTTCAGCCTGTTGGTTTAGATTTGCACGCACCGAAATTCAAGAGCCACAGGCTGAAGCCTGTGCTACTGAAGAGACTGGCAAGTTTGAAGCGAGGGTACTGACTTGGCAAAAGAACCGCAGCAGAGACGCAGCGCGAAAGGCGCCGGAAAAAACAGCTCCAAGCGCAAAAAAGAGTTCAAGAAGAAGCGGGAGAAGCGCATCGTCCCGCACGGCGTGGCGCACATCCAGGCCACGTTCAACAACACGATCATCACGATCTGCGGCCCGGATGGCCGCACGGTGTCCTGGTCTTCGGCCGGCTCGATCGGCTTCAAGGGCTCGCGCAAGGGCACGCCGTACGCCGCGCAGCAGGCCTCGGTGTCGGCCGCGGGAGTGGCGCGCGACCAGTACGGCATGAAATCGATCGAAGTGCGCGTGAAGGGCCCCGGCTCCGGCCGCGAGTCCGCCGTGCGCGCGCTGGCCTGCGGCCGGCCTGCACATCGTGCACATCAAGGACGTGACGCCGATCCCGCACAACGGCTGCCGTCCGCCCAAGCGCCGCCGCGTTTGAGAGTTTGGCCGGTTTCGATTCGGCACTGAGTTTGAAGATTCGGTTTGCGCAAGATAAGGAGAAACGAATTTGGCACGTCATCGAGAAGCGGTTTGCCGGCTCTGCCGCAGGGAAGGGCAGAAGCTGTTCCTGAAAGGGCTGCGCTGTTTTACCGAGAAGTGCGCCATCGAAAAGCGCAACTTCGTTCCCGGGCAGCACGGCCAGTCGCGCCGCGTGAAGAAGCTGGCCGGCTACGGCCTGCAGTTGCGCGAAAAACAGAAAGTGAAGCGCACCTACGGCCTGCTCGAACGGCAGTTCCGCAACTACGTGGAAAAGTCCGAACGCGCCCAGGGCCCGACGGGCGAAAACCTGATCGTGATGCTCGAGCGCCGTCTGGACAACGCGGTGTGGCGCGCCGGCTTCGCCAGTTCGCGCTCCCAGGCCCGGCAGATCGTGCTGCACGGGCACGTGCTGCATCAACGGGAAGAAGGTCAACATTCCTTCGTACCTGGTGAGCGTGGGCGAGGAAATCGCGCTGAAGGACAAAATGCACCAGAACACCATGGTGCTCGAAGCCCGCAACGTGGCGCAGAGCCAGAACGCGGTGCCCTGGCTGGAAATCGACCGCGACACTTTCAAGGCGCGCGTGGCTGCGTTGCCCAAGCGCGAAAACGTGCAGACGCCGCCCATCACCGAACAGCTCATCGTCGAGCTGTACTCGAAGTAACGGCTTGCGTAACTGGATCTGATTTCTGAGATCTCCGGTTCCGAACAAAGATTCGAACGCCCTGCACCCGCGGGGAGGAAGGACTAACAGATGTGGAAAGGTTTTCAGAAACCAAAGCGTTTGGCGGCCGAACTCGAGTCGCTGACAGATAAATTCGGAAAATTTTCCGCGCAGCCCTTTGAGCGCGGATGGGGCACCACGGTCGGCAATCGCTCCGCCGCGCGCTCTGCTGAGCTCCATCGAGGGCGCGGCCATCACCGCCGTAAAGATCGAAGGCGTGCTGCACGAATTCTCTTCGATTCCCGGCGTGGTGGAAGACGCCACCGACATCATCCTGAACCTGAAGCAGGTTCCGCTGAAGCTCAACAACGATCAGGCCAAGACGATTTTCGTCAACGTCGAAAATCCCGGCGTCGTCACCTCCGCCATGATCGAGGAAGACGCCGACTTCGCGGTGCTCGACAAGACCGTCTACATCGCCACCGTCAACGAAGGCGGCAAGCTGCAGCTGGAAATGCGCGTCAAGAACGGCCGCGGCTACGTGTCCGCGGACCGCAACTTCGACGAGGATCTGCCGATCGGCTACATCCCGGTGGATTCGGTTCACTCGCCGGTGCGCAAGGTCAACTACGCCGTGGAAGCCGCGCGTCTCGGCCAGATGACCGATTACGAAAAGCTGGCGCTCGAAGTCTGGACCAACGGCGCGATCACTCCGCAGGACGCCATCGGCCTGGCCTCCAAGCTGGTCAAGGACCACATGAGCATCTTCATCAACTTCGAAGAACAGCCCGAAGTGCTCGAGGAGTCGGTCGAGTCCTACAACGATCCGCGCGTCGAGCACCTGGACCGCTCGGTCGAAGAACTCGAACTTTCCGTGCGTTCCTACAACTGCCTGAAGAACGCCAACATCCAGTCCATTCGCGAACTGGTGCAGAAGAGCGAGAACGAAATGCTGAAGACCAAAAACTTCGGCCGCAAATCGCTCAACGAAATCAAGGAAATACTGCAACAAGATGGGCCTGAGCCTGGGCATGAAGTTCGACGAGCACGGCCGCATCATCTGGCCGCCGCTCCCCAGCCAGACCGCACCGCCAACGCCGGAGGAAACCGCGGGCCTGTAGCAGCGCGTCGAAGAAACCACTCATGCGACATCGCAACTACGGATCGAAACTCGGGCGCCAGCCGGCCCATCGCCGCGCCACGCTGCGCAACCTGGTGACCAACGTCATCGAGAAGGAGCGCATCACCACCACGCTCACGCGCGCCAAGGCCGCCAAGCCGCTGGTCGAGCAGATGATCACGCTCGGCAAGCGCGACACGCTGCACATCGCGCCGCCAGGCGGCTTCCTACCTGATGACGCCCGGCGCCACCAAGAAACTGTTCGCCGACATCGCTCCGCGCTTTTCCGATCGCGCCGGCGGCTACACCCGCATCATCCACGCCGGCTTCCGCATCGGCGACGGCGCGCAACTCGCCATCCTCGAACTGCTCGGCTCCAAGTTGAAAAAGAAAGAAAAGAAGGATCGCACCCCGGCTCCCGAAACGGCCGAGGAAATAAAAGAGGACGTGGCTGGGAAGTCGCTGAAGTAGTTTCGTGGAACAAGCTTCAGCTTGTTTGGTTTATACGTTCGCCAAAACAAGCAACAGAAACCGGCAGGCTGAAGCGTTTTCCCAGTAACCAAATCCGCACCAGAAGCCGCTGCAATCCCGCCCGCTCTGCTCTCTCAGAAAGAGAACTCAAGGTCTGAAACTCTAAGCCTCTCTCATGGTGAAGGTCTTTCTGAATTCGGGCGCCTGCATATTCCAGAGCAAGCCCTAATGATTCACGATCTGAATAAGATTGCTGAAATCATCAGTCCAAGGGCGGATTGTGCGCACGGCGGCCGCCTCCCGGTTGGTTCGCGGTGAGTTCAGATCGGGCTCCGGCAAGTCTCCTTCGGCCGACAGTAAAATCCAATCGCTACCAAGCGTAATTTGTCCGTCTCCGTCTGAATGAACGAGGACCGCTCTAACTCCAAGGCTGCGTGCGGCCGAGAAGACCACCGGTTTCAAGTCGAGATAAGTATTGGTGATGTGGATGGACAGGATCCCGGAAGGTTTTTTTAAGCGTTTGAAATAGATTGCAAAGGCTTCCCGGGTCAGAAGATGCACCGGAATGGCGTCTCCACTGAACGCATCAATGATCAAGACATCCAGATCGTTCTGTTCATGCTGCTCCAATTCTCGTTCAAGAGAGAGGCGTCCATCGCCCGGAATTACCTCGATTCGGGCAAGAGAATCACCTAGATAGCTGAAATATCTGCGATCACTCGCGATCCGGATCACGTCCGGATTGATTTCATAGTAGCGTACGATGTCTCCCGGCCTACCGTACGCGGCAATCGTGCCAACGCCGAGCCCCACGACACCGATTCGTAGACTTCTTTGCGTGAGCGAAGCCGCTTCTGTGGCATGACGTATAGCGATTCCTGCGCCACTCGACGGGCCGAAGTAAGCGGCAGGCGTACGACGACCCGACTCCGAACGCAACTGAAATCCGTGGAGCACTCGGCCGTGTACCAGGCTGTAGGCTGCGATTGACGGGTCGTCCATGTTTTGCGGTCTTACCGAAAGTACGCCGTAAAAGCTTCGAGAAGTTTGAATTGCAACCCGGTTCCGTGCAAGCGCCGTTCCGCCGAGCGTACGGACCACAATCAGTAATGCCACCACGGTATAAAGTCGCGCGGACTTCGCTCTCGACAGGGTGGAATTTGCCTTGTTTCGATTGCTCAGTACATAGGCAATCAATGCAAGCGCCACGAACGCGGCGAGATGGATGGCCGGCTTATTCTTCGTGGCCGCGATTCCCACTGCGCTCTCTGGAAGGAGAGCCGCCACAGCCACCACGACCACAGGTGTTCCAAACCTGCTTTGATAAAGCCACGACTCTTTGTCGCCAACCAGAATTACCAAGAGCAGCAGAACAGCCATGCATAACCCCAACTGATACTCCCAAAATCCCTTGAAAATATGCGGCGCTACTACGGCGACAAAAACGCCTCCGATGGCTCCGCCCACGGCCACCGTCAGGTAAAACGAAGTCAGATAACGTGGTTGTGGCTTGGCACGCGCCAGTTCTCCGTTGCACACCATGCAACAAATCAAGAGAACGAACACGTAGATTCCGATCTGCACAAGTATGCTGCGCAACGCCCCGTCGTAAAGCACGAAGCAAGCGGCCCAAATCGCCAATCCAAATAGCGGATGAAACCATTTTCTCGAATACCAGCGGTCGTGTTCGAAACAAATGGCGAAGGTCAGCAAGTAGATTCCAAGCGGTACGATCCAAAGCAATGGGACCACGCCAATGTCCTGGCAAATCTGGTTCGTGGTGGCGAGAAACAGGATCGAGGCGCATGCGGAGAGGCTTCCCCACAAGAGATATTTACCCCTCGCAGGCCGGCAGTACGCGACGCTCAGGCTCGATTTAGCTTCTTGCGTTTCCACATTCTGATCATCGCTCTCTGCTGCTCTCCAGGCGCCGAAAATACAGATGATCGCGAAGACCAAATACGCCAAAAACCAAAGCCAAGCCTGGGATTTCAAAGTCAGGATTGGTTCCAGCAGCGCCGGAAATGCCAGAAGTGAGAGGAAGGAACCCAAGTTGGAGAGAGAATAGAGACGATAGGGAGAACCATTTCCATTCCTTCGCCAGTACCATGACTGAATAAGTGGGCCCGTTGAGGACAGCACAAAAAACGGAAGTCCCACACTGATACCGAACAGAGTCACGATTTGAAAGACCGGGTGATCGGCACCATGCGGTTTCCAGTTCGTGCCCGGAGTGATCGGAGAATTCCAGACAAGCCCGAGGGACCCCAACAGCAAGATAGAACTCAGCAGAAGTGCAGTGTGAAATGAAGCCTGCGCTCGCGACTTCAGGCGGCTGAGCCAATGGGAATACGTGTATCCGGCGAGCAGAAGCACCTGAAAAAACAACATGCACGTCGTCCACACCGCCGCCGCCCCGCCAAACCACGGCAGGATATATTTGCCGAGCAAAAGTTGCACCCAGAATAGGAGAAAAGCACTTAGAAAAATAGTGCTTCCAAATAGGGCCTGGGAGGCACGTGCACTGGACTTTACACTTACCTCATCCCCAAAGTAATCGGTCCGGATGTTGGATGCCATGGGCCTCTCATGCATGAACACAACGGTGTGATGCATCCTTGCTTAACACAATCGCGGCCATGTTCTTTCCCGCCTGGAAGAGCACGTCTATCACCACAGACGGTACAGCGAACTGCACAGACCGACTTGCACTCCGATCTCCCGTGGGGGGATAGAGTGCCTGAGCAAGGCCTGTATATTGCCTCTAATCATATCAACAGGCGTAGTTAACGTTCTAGTGTATATTTCAGAACGAGGTTCTTTCGGAGCTGAAGAATTTAGGTTACATAGCAATCCATAAACAGTAACCAAATTGTTCCTGCATTGCGATGCTCGCGCCGGGTTTCTTTAGATTTAGATTGGAAAGGGGAAGGAGTCACAGGTTCGAATATGCCCTGGAACTGAACGCTCTGTGCCTTCTACGAGCGACGGTCACCGTGATAGGCCGATGAAGGCGAGTATGAACTCCGCGCCCTATTACCGGTACGCGGGTGGTGGGTTTTGGCGATCGGAGTTTGGTTTAGCTGACAAATTCGCAGACAAATTGGAAATTTAAAAGGCTGGCTAATTCACTGTTCCTGGAATGCCCACCAAGAGTCATGTTCTGCCGCTTCCTCTTGTCAAACTCCACGCCTTAAGCACAACCTGCCCCACCGAAGCCCCCACCGTATCGATCAGCGCGTCCCACGGAGTAGCTGTCCGGCTGGCCACAAACGATTGGTGAAACTCATCCAGCGCCGCGTATCCTGCGGCGATCACGATGGCCCAGATGGCCCAGCGCAACGACCACACCCGTTCCCCGGCGCGCAGCGCCCGCATCAGCAAAATGCTGAAAATGAAATATTCGGTCAGGTGCGCCGACTTGCGGACCAGCATTTGCAGAAATTCGAGGGTGTCCGGGCCGGCGGCGGGGAAGAGCCAGTGCAGTATCGGTACGATGAACCGGGAGGTATGGTCGCTGGAAAAAACGTCCGTGGAAAGAATCGAGATCACGCCGGCCCAGGCGACAGCCGGAAGCCAGAGCTTGAGCCTCTCTCCGAGCGGCACTACTATTCGACCTGGTAGTTCGGCGCTTCGCGCGTGATGATCACGTCGTGCACGTGGCTTTCGCGCAGTCCGGCGCTGGTAATTCGCACGAATCGGGCACGCTCCTGCAAATCGGCCAGCGTGGCCACTCCGCAGTAGCCCATGCCGCTTTTCAGTCCGCCCACCAGCTGATCGACCAGCGCGCTGAGCGAACCTTTGTACGGCACGCGTCCTTCGACGCCTTCCGGAACGGATTTGCCGCGCGCCGCGCCTTCCTGCGCGTAGCGGTCCGCGGCCGCGGACCCGGCCTGCATCGCGCCCAGCGAGCCCATGCCGCGATAAGACTTGAACGTGCGGCCTTGATAGAGAATCGTCTCGCCGGGAGATTCCTCGGTTCCCGCAAAGAGTCCGCCAAGCATGGTCACCGCGGCGCCTGCCGCGATGGCCTTGCTGATGTCTCCGGAATACTTGATGCCGCCGTCGGCGATCACCGGAACTCCGCTGCCCTTGGCGGCGCGCGCCGCTTCCATGATCGCGGTGATTTGCGGCACGCCCGCTCCGGTCACCACGCGCGTGGTGCAGATGGAGCCGGGGCCGATGCCGACCTTGATGCCGTCAATGCCCAGCGCGATCAGATCGCGCGCGCCTTCGTACGTTCCCACGTTTCCGGCAACCAGCTGCATTTCCGGCAGGCGGTGTTTCACCGCGCGGATCGCGTCCATCACTCGCGCGGAATGTCCGTGGGCCGTATCGATGGCCAGGACATCCGCCTTGGCGCGAGCCAAATCCACGGCGCGCTCCAGGAAATCCGCAGTGGCTCCGATCGCCGCGCCCACCAGCAGCCGGCCCTGGTCGTCCTTGGTCGCGCTCGGAAATTCCAGCTTTTTCTGGATGTCCTTGACGGTGATCAGGCCCTTCAGGTTGAAATCGGAGTCCACCACCAGCAATTTCTCGATGCGATGCCTTTGCAGCAGGCGCTCAGCCTCTTCCAACGTGGTGCCCACCGATACGGTGACCAGATTATCCTTGGTCATCACGGCGCTTACGGACTGGTCCAGATTTTTCTCAAAGCGCAGGTCGCGGTTGGTCAGGATCCCCACCAGGCGCGGCCCGCGCGTCACCGGCAGGCCGGACACCCGGTACTTGGTCATGATGTCCATGGCGTCGCGAACGCTCAGTTCCGGCGAAATGGTGACGGGATCAACGATCATCCCGCTTTCCGAGCGTTTCACTCGGTCCACTTCCTCGGCCTGGCGGTCGATGCTCATGCTGCGGTGCACGAAGCCCAAACCGCCCTGCCGGGCCATGGCGATGGCCAGGCGCGACTCGGTGACCGTATCCATGGCGGCCGAGACCAGCGGAATGTTCAGGGAAATCCTGCGGGTCAGCTGCGTCCTGGTATTTACTTCGGTGGGCAACACCGCGGACTTTCCCGGCACCAGCAGCACATCGTCAAACGTCAATCCCTCGAGAATCGGTCCTTCCATTCACTTCTCCTTATGCCGCGCGGAAAATCGATAAGAAAACAGCGTCCAAATACAACACAGCCCAGCGACCTGCCGCTGGGCGGAGGAAACCAAAGCATGCGCTACAGCTGTGCATCATGTGTGAAGCCTGATTCTAAGCGCCGCGCAGCGTGAAATCAAGCGCGCCCGGCGCCGGGAACTGACTCACCGTCCTTTTTGTCGTAAGATGAGCGTTCGA
Source organism: uncultured Acidobacteriota bacterium (assembly GCA_963774805.1). Taxonomy (GTDB): domain Bacteria; phylum Acidobacteriota; class Terriglobia; order Acidiferrales; family UBA7541; genus Palsa-360. Next base: position 29,596 of record CAVZGK010000007.1, on the reverse strand, counting down.
ATGGAGCCGTTCGAACCGCACCCGCTGCTTCGCAATCCTCACGCTCAGACGCTCGCATCGACTTTCCTGCCGCGAAGTTTTCCCCGCGTGCCGCCCAGTGTCGTTCGTGATTTCGAAACTGAGCCGGGCACACGCATCCGCGGCGAGTGCCACTGGCAGGCATCGCCGCAGGAGCGGCCCACCGTGGTGCTGGTGCATGGCCTCGAGGGCTCCAGCGACTCCGGCTACATGATGGGAATCGCCGAACGGGCGTTTTTGGCCGGCTGGAATGCCATCCGGTTGAATCAGCGCAACTGTGGCGGAACCGAGCTCCTGACGCCCACGCTCTACAATTCGGGGCTGTCCGGCGATTACCGCGCCGTTCTGACCGAACTGATCGACAAAGATTCTTTGCCCGAAGTTTTCTTCGCCGGATACTCGATGGGCGGCAACCTGGTGCTGAAAATGGCGGGAGAATTCGGAGATGCGGCTCCCAAGCAGTTGCGCGGCGTTGCGGGCGTGTGTCCTACGATTGACCTCGCGCTGTGCGCCGATGCCCTTGCGCTGCCCGGAAATTTCATCTACGAACATCATTTCGTGACCCGGCTGAAGAAGCGCATGCTCCGCAAGGCCATGCTGTTCCAGGGGAAATTCGATCTGGGCGCGCTTCCACAGGTGCACACGGTTCGTGAATTTGACGATGCCATTACCGCGCGATATTGCGGTTTTCGTGACGCGGATGATTATTACGCTCAGTCCAGCGCCCTGCGCATTGCTCGCCAAATCCATGTTCCTACCTTGATCATCACCGCGCAGGATGATCCCTTCGTCCCATATTCCATCTTTTCCGACCCTGCTTTAACCGCCAATCCCAACGTCCGGATTATCGCGCCGGCGCACGGCGGCCACTGCGCGTTCATTTCCCGTTTTCCCGGCGAGCGGCGGCACTGGGCCGAAGCAGCGATTGCCGGATTCCTCGCCGGCCGCGAAATGCTCCCGCGGCTAGCCATCTGAATATCCAGCACTTAGCGAGTTATTTCAGGCGGATTCGCAAAGTGTGCCCTTATCTGGACGGGTATCTTTGGCATTGAGGCTCTTGTCAAAAAGGTAAAATAATGACATTATTCGACTCGACATCTTCTATTACCAATTAGCAATCCTTCGGAGCCCGACCCGTGTCCTTCGGCCTCCGATTCTGTAACGTTCTGCAGCGGATGCCGTGGATGTCTATCGGAGAGAAGCGGCATTCGGTCAATCCAATTCGGAGGATCTGAACCATGCGCCGGAAAGCCCTCTTCCTGCTCATCGTGTCTGTTCTTGTCTTGTTTCGTCCCCATCGGGCAGCGGCTGCCACGGATTGGGATCCCATCACGGACGCTGAGAAAAACATGAAATCGAATCCGCTCGATCCCGGAGCGGGCGCCGTGGTTCTGTTCAAGCGCGCGAAAATGGATGTGTTGGAGAAGTCCAGCCTGTTCTGGACTACCCGCATTCAAACCTACGTCAGGATCAAAGTCTTCACGGACGCCGGGCGCAGCGCCGGCAACGTTTCCGTCGACACCGCCAAATTCATCCGCGTGAGCCACATCGAGGGCCGCACCATTCTGCCTTCCGGTGAGATTATTCTGCTCGATTCCTCCAAGGTTTTTCGGGGCAAGGCCTATACCGAGGGGAGAAACTTCGCGATTCTGGAATCCAGCTTCACTTTTCCGTCCGTGCAGGCGGGAGCGATTCTGGAATATCAGTTGGAAGAGAACGAAGACTGGTTTTTTCCCGCGCCGTGGATCTTTGATACGCGAGGCCTCGGCACGCTGGAATCCACACTGAAGGTAACAATCGGCCCCCGGTTGCTGATGGCGCAGTTCCCGCTGGAAACCAATATCAACAAGATCTCCGTCGCCCAGAGCAACACCGTGGCGGGAGAGACCTTCGACTTCGGCACCAAGAACCTGCGTCCCATTCTCGACGAACCCTTCTCGCTGCCGTTTAACGACCTGTCCACCATGATTCTTTTCACGCCCAAGGAATTGGGCTTCGGCGGCGACGTCTACCCGATCATCACCAAATGGGATGACGTCGGCAAGCAGGTTTCGGATGAACTCGGCAACATGGAGAAAAGCGAAAAGGAGGCCCGCAACAAGGCCAAGGAACTCGCCGAGAAGCTTCCCGATCCTCACAAGAAAGCCGAGGCCATTTACAAATACATCCAGCAGACCATTGCTTCCAGCGATCTGGCTGGAGTGGGCCTGGGACGCCCTGCGGATGAAATCCTGACCGCCAAGCGAGGTGATCCGGATGAGATTAATGCGCTCTACATTCTGATGCTGAAAGAAGTGAAAGTGGACGCCGACATGGTGCTGGTCGCCACTCAGAACTGGACCACCCTGGTGCGCGCGTTTCCCAATCGCAGCCAATTTTCCAGAATCGTCACGCGTTTGAATTTCAAGGACGGCGTGATGTTCGCCGATCCCGCGGATTCCGCGGCGCCGTTCGGAGAGTTGCCCTGGTTCGATCGCGGCGTGAGCGGCCTGGCGGTGAAAGGAAGCAAGGTTCAGGATGCCCCGATTCCCGCGGGAATAGCGGACGACAACCTATCGACCGAAAAAGTGACGATGCGCGTTTCCAAGGACTGGACCTTTGACGGCGATCAGGAATTCGCGATGAAAGGCGCCGAGGCCATCGAACTTCGCGCCGATTTGATGCAGGAAACCCCGGAGAAACTGGATAAGCGCCTGACGGATTTATTTGCGGGAAGCATCGCGGACGCGGAAGTCACGCAAGTTACGCACCCGGATCTGAAGGATTCCTCGCTGCCGTTCGTCTTAAAAGCCCACGTGCATCAGAACATGGACTCCGAGGCTGACGCCGGCGGCCTGCTGCTGAATCCATGGCTCAGCGATCAGTACGAACGCCCGAGATTTACGAGCAACGTCCGCCATTCCGCGGTCCGCTTCAATAATCCCGAGAAGCGCGTCAGCACCAGTGTTTGGGTGATCGACCCGGCAATCAAGATCGATCAGCTTCCCAAGGAAGTGAAAATCGAAAACGACCTTGGCGGCTTCTCTCGTTCCTGCGCGCAGAGCGATGCGACGGTCACCTGCATGCGGACCTTTTATCTGAAGAAGACGCTGCTCTCAACCAACGTCGATTATCTCAATGCTAAAAAATTCTTCGACGAGATTGCAAAAAATGACCAGGACGTTATCGTTCTTCGCGCGCAATAGAATCGCCCTATTGGCCTGCATCGCACTGGCCCTTCTGGTGGTGTGCTCCGGCGAATTCACCACCGGCAGCGCCGATTCCGTGCCGGAGTGGCTGGCGGCCGCCGGGCGCGCCGACCTCGGCGGGTTCGGTTCCGGCAGCTCCGCAATCGTGCTGGGTGACTGGACCGACTTCACCGTGGATGCCACCGGGAAGTATGTGCTGACTGAGCGCCGCGCGTTGCGTGTGCTGAACCGCAGGTCCGTCGAGAACTATCTCGAAGCCAGCGGCCAGGAGAATAACGATTCGAAAGTCACTTCCATACAGACGTGGGCGATCTCGCCGTCGGGGCGGATCACGCTGGGTGGGAAGAAAGATCTGACCTCAATCGCCGGCTTTTCTGCGTTCGACGAGTATACCGATGTGCGCGTGAAGTTGATCCGCACCCCGGGTGTGGAGGATGGCTCGCTCGTCGGATACGAAGTGATCACGCAGGGGCGGATTCCGATCGAGGGCGAGAAATTCTCCATGGAACATGCGATTCCCACGCGGCTGAGCGAACTGCATGTTTCCGTGCCCTCGGGATCGCTGCGCTGGTTTGCTAATCATCCTGACCGCGTGCAGGTCATAAATCAGTCGCCCACCGGAGCGGAATTCCGTTCGGAAAATCGTCCGGCGATTCCTGACGAGTCCGACGCCCCGCCATTCACCTCGCTGGCCGCCGTCATATTCGTCAACTACGACCCCAAAGGGCCGGCTGCAATCAAATCCTGGGAGGAAGCGGGTCACGAGTATCACACCCTTTTCGACCTCGGCCAAAAGCCGGAATCCGAAATCGCCTCTCAGGTGGAGAAGCTGTCTGCCGCGGAACCGAATTTGTTGTCCAAGATTTCGGCGTTATACACCTATGTTTCCCGGCAGATTCGCTACGTGGCGATTGAAATTGGAGTCGGGGGTTACCAGCCCCACGCTCCCACCGATGTCTACAAGAACAACTATGGGGATTGCAAGGACAAGGCCACGCTGTTGATTTCCATGCTCGGCAAGATCGGATTGCGCGCCTATCCGGCACTGGTCGGCACTCGGGGTGACGTGGAAGCCGATCCCTCGGCTCCCAGCCTGGCCACGTTCGATCACATGATCGTGGCCCTGCCGGTTCCCGAGACGCTGCGCCCCTCAGTCGAAAAATTTGCCGCCTACGATCCCAAGAATCATATTCTGTGGATGGATCCGACATCGGATATCGATCCGATCGGGCAAGTGCTCGAAATGGATCAAGGCGTCTTCGCGCTGATCGCCTACCCCGACCACGGCGATCTGCAGCGCATCCCCGAAACGCCTGCGGAACGCAGCGGTACGGAATACACGGTGAACGTTCACCTGCAGCGCGACGGCACGGGCGCGGCCGAAGTGCAGTCCCGCTATTTCGGCGCCAGCAATGCCTACCGCCACCGTTTTTACCGCGGGAAATCGCAGGCTGAGATTTTGCAATCGTTTGAGGCTCGCGTGGCCCACTACGTCAACTCGGCGTCTTTTCGCAATGCGTCGATTGCCGGTTCGGAGGACAACAGCCAGCAGATCACGGAGAAGTTTTCCTTCACCGGAAATTTCGCCACCGCTTCGGCTGGCGACACCTGGTTCCTTCAGCCTCTGATGCTCAGCGGAATTGCAATTCCGGAAGTCGGCACGCGGCCCCGGCAGCTTCCGCTGGATCTCGGTTCACCGAGGCACGTGAAGATGGAATACCGCCTGGAATTTCCTGAGGGAATGAAGCCGGAACGCCTGCCGGAGAAGACCAGCGTGAAGTCCGAATTCGGCGAAATCACGATTGAATATTCGATGGTTGAAAACGCACTGATCGCCACGCAAGTCATTTCCTACACCGAAAGCCGCATCCTCCCCGAGAACTATCCGGCCTTCCGCGATTTCGTGAATTCCTACGCGCGCGCGTCCAGGCAGCGCGTGCGCGTTGTAAGCTCCGCGCCCTGAACGCGCAGGCCACGACGGGAATTCTTTTTTCTGAAATTCTTGCGGGAGTCTTTGTCCGAGCGGTCGGCGCGCAGCCGGGCTTTACTTCGCCTTGATCGCCACGGTCCGGTTTTCTTCCGGTTTCAAAGGGAGCGGCACTGCCGGGGAGGACTTGCCCTCGCGATAAACACGCGAGGCCTTCAGCCCGTTCATCTGAATCCGGTAGTTCTCCATGGGCTTCTCAAAGGATTCTTCCCCGATCCGGTAGCGCACCACGGATGACAGCAGGCAGGAATACCTGCGCTGCGGGCTTCCGGCAGCATTGTAGATGGCCTGGGCCAGACTGACCGGCAACATATCTCCGCTTCGCACCGCCTGCAGGATTTTCTGAATTCCGTGGCAGGATGGCTCGGAGGTTTGCTGATCCGCCTTGAGGCCGCTAAGAAAAAGCTCAATCTCTTCGACCCACACGCGTTCACTGGAATCATTTGTCAGCAGCAGGGAAAGAGACTCGCCTCCATCCAGTCGTGTAAAACCCAGAACGGGACGAAAGCGATTTCGGCTCGCCGGAGGGTCCTCATTTTTTTTTCTGCGCCAGTAAAAGACGGCTGCGGAGCCCGACGCGACGCCAACGAGCAATAGAAGAATCGCGCGAATCATCATAGGTCTTGTTGCTCCCCGAGCCGGAAGGTTGAGTAATGAATTCTAACCGCCCCTGAAGTCATCGTCCTAAGGCTGTTTACGATTTCTGAAGATATATAACTTTACTACGAAAGTCTGTAAATAGAGAGTTCTCTTGTCATATTAAAACCAGAACCACCGGCCGTCCGATGGCATGCGGGCTGCCGGTTCAAATCCTGCCGTTATCCCAACTCCCCTATGCTCAGTGTGCTGCGCCGCTTTCGCGCACGCTCCAGCCCGGCTTCCGAAATGTAACGCGTCTTTATGAGTTCCTTATGCATTTTAAGGTATTTATTTATGCAGTGCGTTCTATCCGGAAACCATTGAGCCCGCGCACTCCTGGCCACGAATTCCATGGCAGTGTCTCCGGTCCGGCTACGATCCGTCCGGCGCCGGTTGCAGGCCCGCGCGATCTAGGGCACCGGATGGCGTCATCGTTTTTGAGTTTATGAGAGGTCTAGAACCGCCGGCAGCGCTGTAAAGGTTCCCAAGCTAACTCGATTATGTCCACCAATCAAAGTTTGAAAACCGCGGAGCAGGGTAAAAAAACCGAGTTACCCAGAGTCTTAATCGCAACGACGGCCATGCTGGCCTTCATCTCTTTCTGGCGCGCCGCGGCCATCGTGCTGAACGACATGGGCTCGTCCGCGTTCTACGCCGGCGCGATCGCCGAGCATTTCATCGGCAAGACCGCACCGTGGTTCATTCTCGCGATCATGATGCCTGGCGTACGCGGTGCGCTCGGTGTACATCGAGAGCTGCAGCATGTTCGTGCGCGGCGGCGTCTATCGCGTGGTCAAAGAGGCGATGGGCAGCACGCTGGCCAAGATTCTCCGTCTCGGCGCTGATGTTCGACTACATCCTGACCGGGCCGATCAGCGGCGTCTCGGCTGGACTGTATCTGGTCGGCCTGCTGAACGAACTGCTGCGATATTTTCATGTGCAGCATGCGTCCTGCCGGTGAACATGACGGCCGCGGTCTTTGCGGTGCTGGTGCACGATTTATTTCTGGTGGGAAAACATCAAGGGCATTCCCGAATCCAGCGAAAAGGCGCTGCGCATCATGTACGTCACCACCGTGATGGTGGTGATGATGATCGTCTGGTGCGGCTACACGCTCTGGGTGCGCGGCGCGCATCTGCCGCCGCTGCCCGAGCCCCTCGACGATCGTTTACGCCGATGACGCGCTGGGCTGGCTGAAGTACACGCGCTTGCCCTACACCGTCGGGCTGATCGGCATCCTGATCGGCCTGGGACACTCCGTGCTGGCCATGAGCGGCGAAGAAACGATGGCGCAGGTCTACCGCGAAATCGAAGCACCCCAAGCTCCACAACCTGGAAAAGGCCGGCTTCGTCATCTTCATCTACAGCCTGATCTTCACCGCCGGCGTGGCGTTCTTCGCGGTGATGATCATTCCGGATTCCGTGCGCAACAGCTTCTTCGGACAACCCGATCGGCGGCCTGGCCATGTACCTCGTCGGGCCGCTGGCCGTGCGGCTGGCGTTCCGCGCGTTCGTCGTGATCGTCGGCACGCTGATGCTGGCCGGCGCCGTGAACACGGCCATCGTCGGCTCGAACGGCGTGCTGAACCGCGTCTCCGAGGACGGCATCCTGCCGGACTGGTTCCGGCAGCCGCACCGCCGCTTCGGCACCTCCTACCGCATTCTGAATCTGGTCGTGGGCCTGCAGCTTGCTGACCATCATCCTGAGCCGCGGAAACATCTTCGTGCTGGGCGAGGCCTACGCCTTCGGCGTGATGTGGAGCTTCGCGATGAAGGGCCTGGCCGTGCTGGTGCTGCGCTACAAGCAGCCCGGCAAGCGCGAGTTCCGCGTGCCGCTCAATTTGAAGCTCTTCGGCGTCGAAATTCCCGTCGGGCTGGGCTCATCACGCTGATTCTGTTTGCCCTCTGCCTGATCAATCTGTTCACCAAGGAAGTGGCCACGATTTCCGGCGTCGTCTTCACCATCGTCTTTTTCGTCGTCTTCGAAATCTCCGAGACACGTCACCAAAAAGCACGGTGCGGCCCACGCCGAACTCGATCAGTTCAACCTCGAGCCGGGCGACGAACTTACGCCCGAAGCGCTTGGCGTGCGTCCCGGCAACGTGCTGGTGATGGTCCGCAACTACAACACGCTCTACAACCTGACCGCCGTCCTGAACCGCGTGAACCCGCGCGACCAGGATGTCGTCGTCCTGCACCTGCGCATTCTCGGCCGCGCCAGTTCCGGCGAGCACGAGCTGAGCGCCGAGGAACTGTTCAGTGTGAACGAACAGGAGCTTTTCACGCGGGCCCTGGCGCTGGCCGAAAAGAAAGGCAAGTCCATCCACCTGGCGGTAGCTCCCGCCACGCGAGAAATGGGACGGCATTTTGCGCGCCGCGCAGAGCCTGCAATCCACGACGATCGCGCTGGGACTGTCCTCCTGGCGCGCGGTGGCCGACGAAGCCCGCATTGCCGGCCTGGCCTGGGAATCCCTGCCCGAGCCAAGGCCGCAGTTGACGCTGGAAGTCCACACGCCGAGCGGCCAGGAGCATATCTTTTATCTGGGGCCGCACGCGCCGCGGCTCACGGCCAAGGAAATCGACCTGCTGCATGGAATCTGGCTGGAACTCAGCAAGGAGGTCGCGCCGGAGGAACTCCATCACCACGACGTGGTGCACTTCGCTCTGGAAGAGCTTCGCAAAAACATTCAGAACGGCCGGCGCAGCGAAATCATCGACAGCCTGCGCCAGCACCTGATGGAAATCCGCGACCGCAGGAAAACGAACTAAGTAGCACAGGCACTCCTGCCTGTGCGGTTTTTGCAAATCGCAGCGAGGCCCAGACCGGGCGTGTTAAGGAGACCGCAACGGCTCGGCTGCCAAGCAACCCGATCCCGTCCCAATACTAAGGCAAACCCCTTGACAGCCGCTCCGCAATCCTGTAATGTCTGTACAGACAGAAATGACTGATAGCTCCAACTCGCTTTCCCCCGCCGCACAGAAGTTCATTCTCCACTGGGGTGAAATGGGCACCCGCTGGGGCATCAATCGCACGGTCGCCCAGGTGCACGCCTTGCTCTTCCTCTCGGAGAAACCCCTGGCAGCCGAGGAGATCGCCGCCACGCTGTCCGTGGCCCGCTCCAACGTCAGCACCAGCCTGCGCGAACTGCAGGGCTGGCGCATCGTCCGCGGCGTTTCCGTTTTCGGCGATCGCCGCCAGCATTTTGAATCGATGAAAGACCTGTGGGAAATGTTCCGCGTGATCCTGGAAGAGCGTAAACGCCGCGAATTTGACCCTACCATCGCCGTGGTGCGGGAATGCGTGGCCGAAGCCAAGAAATCGGGCTCCACGGACGTGTACGCGCGCGAGCATATGGAGGAACTGCTGGAATTCGTGGTCCTGATCAGCGCATTGTTTGAGGAATTTCGCGGGCTGTCGCCGAATGCGCTGAAGGGAATGGTGAAACTCCGCGGCGGATTGCGCAAGCTGCTGCGCGGGTAGAAGGGAAGAGGCGGGCAACCGCCTTTTTTGGTGGCTCATGATTTCTCTTAGTTCAGAAATGACTGATGCAAAAGGAAGTCATGCCGAGCGCGGCTGGGTTTGCTTCGACCGCGACTGCCCTGTGTGCGTCTCAACGGTCTGCCGCTTCCGCCACTCCCTCGAAAAGCGCGGCTTCGGTTTTGCCGCTCTGCAGGACCCGCGCGTGCAGGCGCTCCTCAATCTGCCGGACTCCGAACTGTTGCGCGAAATGCGCGTGGCCACCAGCGAAGGAAAAATCTACGGCGGCGCGAAAGCCATCGTCCATCTCGCCGGCCGCATCTGGTGGGCCTGGCCTTTTTACGCCGCCGCGAAATTGCCTGGTATTTCGCGGTTGTTCGATACCGGTTACCGCTGGTTTGCCGATCACCGCGCGTGCTCGGCCGGCGTGTGCTCCATCCGCGCAAAGGGAGGCCGGGCATGAGCGAATCGCGGGAACTGAATGTGGTTACGGGAGCCTTCAGCTATACGGGCCAGTACATCACCGAAGATTACTCGACAGCGGGCGGCGGGTCCGGACGATCACCGGACATCCGGGCCGCCCGCATTCATTTGAAAAACGAGTCGAGGTCGCGCCTCTGGATTTCACCGACTACGCTGGAATGGTATGCGCTTCCGGCATGCGCCTCGCTTCCTGCCCATTTACAGCCAACCACTCCATTCACAGAGGAGCAGATTTGGAGTGGATTGCCCGAGCCTGGCGGATTTGGATTTCGAGACTTGAGGCGCTGCTTCTAATCCGAGTTGCGGATGCCTTAGCAGTAATATTACCTGTACTCTTGGGTGCATGCGTACTGGCACGATTATTGACACTGCCTGAACACTAGTTAAACGGATTTTTAAAAAATTAGAACATTCCACAATTTTTCCACAGGCCTCCTGATTTATGATGCCCGCTCGAAATTCGCATCGAACCGCACCAACAACACGCCCGAATAGGAGTTTGGATGAAGGCGATACAAGTCCCCAAGACGGGAGGAGTGGAAGTCCTGACGCTGCTCGATCTTCCCACTCCTAAACCCAAGCCCAATGAAGCGCTGGTCAAAATTGCCGCCTCGGGCGTCAATTTCATCGATATCTATTTTCGCGAGGGGCGCTATCCCGTCACACCGCCCTTTATTCTCGGCCAGGAAGCCAGCGGAGTGGTCAGCGAAGTGGGCAGCGAGGTCCACGGGCTCAAACCGGGAGACCGCGTCGCCTACACCGGCATCACCGGGGCCTACGCGGAATATCAGGCGATACCGGCAAACCGCCTGGTGGGGTTGCCGGCGGGCATCACCGATCATCAGGCTGCGGCGGCCATGCTGCAGGGCATGACGGCGCACTACCTTACGCGCAGCACCTACCCGCTCAAAAAGGGCGACATCGCGCTGATTCATGCGGCTGCGGGCGGCGTGGGACTCCTGTTCGTTCAGATGGCCAAAGCGCTGGGCGCCCGGGTCATCGCCACGGTCAGTACCGAGGAAAAGGCCAAGCTGGCGCGGGAGGCCGGCGCGGACGACGTTATCTTCTACACCACACAGGACTTCGAGGCTGAAACCAAGCGCCTGACCGACGGCAAGGGCGTGCATGTCGTCTATGACGGCGTCGGCCAGACCACCTTTGACAAGGATCTTAACGTGCTTCGTCCGCGAGGCTACCTGGTGCTTTTCGGGGCCTCCAGCGGGCCGGTGCCTCCGTTCGACTTGGGCAAACTGGCGACAAAAGGGTCGCTATTTATTACGCGCCCAACGTTGTACCACCATATGGCCACCGACCAGGAGCTTCAGGAACGCGCCGGAGATGTCCTGAACATGATCGCGTCAGGCTCCTTGAAATTACGAATCGAGCATCTATACTCTTTGAAGGATGCCCAGCAGGCGCATCGAGACCTGGAGGGCAGGAAAACAACAGGGAAGTTACTTTTACTTCCCTAAGAGCGCCGCCCGCTACCCGGGGTGCCCGGCGTACCGGAGAGTGCCCGAGTCACGTACCGTGCCGGACCCGAAAGAAAATATAGCATTGCGTTGCATGCAGAGGTTGTAATCGTTACCGAAATGTGTTAACATCGGTGTTAATCCGAGTGGTAGTCGAGATTGTCCTCAACTTTGAGTTTCAAGGAGACTCATGTCCCGCTTAAAAACTGTTCGCAAAGCTGCTCCGACAAACCTGGCGTCCCTCATCCGTGGATTGTATGGGCGCGTCGCTCGCAACCTCAAGGTTGACCCCTCCTACGTCAGCCGTGTTGCACGGGGCGAACGGCAATCGGACGTCATCGAGGCGTCGCTGGAGCGTGAGTTGAGGCGGATCCTGTCGATGGTCGGAGCGAACCCGAACGGGATTGGCCGCGCACCTGCCAACCGATCTCGGAACGGCGCCAAGAAGAAAAAAGTCGCCTAGCCCGGGCTAAGCCGGAATATTTCCGGCCCCGCCGTGAAATTTTTCCACGCAGGGCACGCCGCGCTGAAGTTTTATTGTTGCTGCTGTTGTTGCTGAGCGGGTTGTTGCACGCGCTCGACGATGACTTGCGGCTCGGGCGTGACCACCTTATTCTCATTCAATTGCTCGCGGCCGTCGTCATCGATCGCGGGCCGCACGCGCACATCCACCGAAAGCCGCTGCCCGGCATGGCCCTTGTAGACGCCGCGCACCGGAGCCACATCGCCATAGTCCCGCCCGTAGGCGACGCGCACGTGCTGCAGTCCCAGCGGTTTCCCCAGCGTCGGATCCAGGCCCACCCAGCCCGCATCCGGCAAGTAGACTTCCGCCCAGGCGTGCGATGCCGACCCGCCAATCACTTCCTCCACTTTGGCATCGGGCGATGCCGCGCTCTGCGGCACCAGGTAGCCGGAAACGTAGCGCGCCGGCAATCCGCGCATCCGCACCACGCCGAACAGCAGGTGCGCGAAATCCTGGCACACGCCGGCCCACACAGCCAGCGAATCCTGAATCGACGAATTGACGTGCGTCGCGCCCTTCTCGTACTTGAAGCGCTCGTGAATCAGGAACGACGCCTGCTTGACGAAGCCGGAGACTGTGCCGTCGCTCTTGTGGCTGGCGGCCTCGATCAACTCATCGAGTTGCGGGAGATGGGGCACGTATCCGGTCGGCGCCAGAAAATCGTAGAAACTCCTCCTCCAGCTCCTCGCGCTGGCCGTCCAGATCGCGCGAGCGTCATCCCGCCAACCGGCAGCGACGGGGCTCGTGCACCAGCACCACGGATTCCGCCTCCATCTTCAGATGGCGGTGTTCGGGCAGGATGTTGAACTGGTGCACCCAGTTTCCGAAAGAGTCGCGATAGGATGTGCCGCGCGAAGCCGGGTTGGTGGTCAGGCGGAACGAGAGGCAGCTCTGCGTTTCGTCCTGCATGCGGACGCAGCCGCACTTCGTTGTAGCTCTCCGAAACCGGGCCGTCGTAGTGAAACTCCGTGACGTGCACCAGGTGATATCGATTCATGCGACCACCGCGTAATAGAAGTAGGTTCGGGCAATGTCCTCGCCGATTGCTCCGCACATCTGCAGCATGTCGCTCAAGATAAGAGTGCAACCCCGTGAAAAATCTCCTCGATGCGGTCGTAGCGCAGGCGTTCCAGAACTTTCCCGGTCAGGCGCTCGGCTTCATTGGCGTAGGAGCCGGCGCTGGTGCCGCTGATGGCGCGCAGGCCGGCTGCACCTCGGTCATGCTGAAGCGAATCGACCGCGGATGCTGCGGGTGCAGGATCAGCATCTCGGCCACCTTCTCCGGCTCGATCGAGGAGTGATACTGGCGGTGATAGATCTCGTACGCCGCCACCGACTTCAGCACGGCCATCCACTGATGATTGTCGCCGCTGCCGATTTCCGCCGGCGCGTCGTACAGATTGTGATACTGCACGTCCACGATGCGCGCCGTCATCTCCGCGCGCTCGAGAGCCCAGCCGATGCGCAGGAATTGCCAGCCCTCGTCGTGCGGCAGCGTGTCGTCGCTCACGCCGTGAAAACGATGGCTGCCGAACTTGATCGCGTCGCAGAAGCGGTGCGGCCCGACGGCCATTTCCTCGTCCGGGCGGAAGCGGCTGACGCTGTGATACAGGCTGTTGATGTCCTCCCACATCTCGCGCGAAATGCGGTCGCGGATGGTGCGCGCATTCTCGCGCGCCTGGAGATGCACTGCACGATGGAGTTGGGATTGTCCTGGCGAAAGGCCAGAAACTCGAAGACGGTCTGCGCGCGTCGGCTTCGCCGTAGAGCTTGCGGAAACGCTCCTGCTTCGCCGGTCATGACGATCAGCGGATCCCAGCGCAGCCGGTATGTTTTCGCTCGGACTGCTCGAGCAGCATGTGATAATTCACGTCGAGAATGCGCGCGGTGTCCTCGGCGCGCTCCATGTAGCGCGCCATCCAGAACAGCGAATCGGCGATTCGCGAAAGCATCTCAGCTCATCCTCCGCACAGCACCCAGGTATCCTTGCTGCCGCCGCCCTGCGATGAATTCACCACCAGCGAGCCGGCTTGCAGCGCCACGCGAGTCAGTCCGCCGGGCACGATGGTCACCTTCTCGCCGTCGATACAGGCAGTAGGGCCGCAGATCGACGTGGCGCCCGGCGATCACGTCCCGATCGCGGGATCGTAGGACGGAACGCGCGACAAGCGGATCACCGGCTGCGCGATATAGTTTCGCGGATCGGCCTTCATGCGCTCGCGGAAATCCTCGATCGCTGCGCGGTCCGCGGTCGGGCCCATCAGCATTCCGTAGCCGCCGATTCGCCCACCGCTTTCACCACCAGTTCCGGCAGATGATCGAGCACGTAGGCCAGATCGTCCGGCTTGGAGCACAGATACGTGTCGACGTTGCGCAGAATCGGGTCTTCGCCCAGGTAGTAGCGGATGAACGCGGGCACGTAAGCGTAGATCGCCTTGTCGTCGGCGACGCCGTTGCCGACGGCGTTGGCCAGCGCCACGTTGCCGGCGCGATAGGCGCTCATCAGGCCGGGAACGCCCAGCACCGAATCCGGCGCGGAAGGCCAGCGGATCCAGAAAATCGTCGTCGATGCGGCGGTAAATCACGTCGACGCGCGTCAGGCCGTGGATGGTCTTCATGTAGACGATGTCGCCGTCCACGATCAGGTCGCGCCCTTCCACCAGTTCGATGCCCATCTGCTGCGCCAGGAAGCTGTGCTCGAAATAGGCGCTGTTGTAAATGCCGGGCGTGAGCAGGACGATCTGCGCGTCGTTGCCGCCGCGCGGCGACAGGCTGCGCAGGATCTGGCACAGCTCCGCCGGGTAGTGATCGACCGGCAGCACTTCGTAGGACTGGAACGCGTCGGGAAACGTGCGCGTCATGACCAGGCGATTTTCCAGCACGTAGGAAATGCCGCTGGGCGTGCGCACGTTGTCTTCGAGCACCAGAATTCGCCGGTCTTGGAATCGCGCACCAGGTCGATGCCGCAGATGTGGGTGTGGATGCCGCGCGGCACTTCGATGCCGATCATCTTCGCGCCGGAAATGCTGGCAGGAATAGACCAGCGAGCGCGGAATCTGCGGTCCTTCGAGGATGCGCTGCGGGCCGTAGACATCCTGCAGAAACAGATTCAGCGCCATCACGCGCTGGGCGAGGCCGCGCTCGATGCGCTCCCATTCGGAGTGCGGAATGATGCGCGGAATCAGGTCGAAGGGAAACAGCCGCTCGGTGCCGCGGCCGTCGCTGTAGACCGTGAACGTGATGCCCTGCAGCAGGAAGGAAAGATCGGCAAGCTGGCGGCGCTCTTCGAACTGGGCAGGGATCATCCCGCCAAGTTTTTCAAAGATCTTGGCATAGTGGGGGCGCGGAATGCCGGGCGCCGAGAACATCTCGTCGTAGAACGGCCCGACCTGATAATCCCCGAAAAGCCTCTGTAAAGGCATTTGTGAAGGCACGGACGGCCATGCGACCACTGTAACAAGGCCGCGAAGAAATCATTGTACGAAAGAATCTATCGGTGCGATTAAAATTCCAATGCGTAGGCGATGTGAGCAATACCTTGCAGCGCCATGAATGCGATCCGGCGCACTGTCCGGAAAAATCCAGCAGGGTACGGGGTAATCGTTTTGGAGGCTTCGTAAGGCTATTACTTAGAATTACTTAGATCGCGCGGTCCGTTGTCCGAAGTTGCCAAGGTGGGCCATGATCCCCATGAATAAACTTAGGCTGCTGGTTCTGGTGTGTGGCACCGAAAGGCCGTTGCAGTCGCCGCCGGCGATTTCAGCTGCCGCGCCCGAGCGCTGCGGACAGCGGATGGATGCTGTTCATCAGCACGCGGCGCGTGTAGCTACTGGTTTTTCCCGCGGCGCCATGCGATTCTAGCTGTCGCGATTTCTGGTAAACGTTCCGAAAAGCCGGCATGCCCATACAGCCCCCACCGAGCAACGAATTCCGACAGCATTACGAATCCGAATCCGCGCGGCTGCTGCGGGATTTCTCTGCCAGCCGGGATGGCTTGCAATATTTGCGTGATCGCTCAGAGCTGGTTAGCAGCGCTGTGCACCGTGTCTGGGAACAGTTTATGGTGTCCGCGGGGCTGCTGCCCGCGCCGGTTGTTTTGGCGGCCGTAGGCGATTTTGGCCGCGAGACTCTTCTTCCGTATTCCGAATGTGATCTGGTGTTTCTGGCGGCCAGCGTCGAAGCGGCCCTAAAATTCAGGGCGCCCGTCGAGCGCCTCACGCGCGCTCTCAACGAAATCGGCATCAAATCCAGCGTCACCAGCGGGATTTCTCCGGAGTTCATCCGCTTCGATTCGGATCACGCCGACGCCATGCTCTCCCTGCTCGATTTGCGGTTTCTCGAGGGCGACGCTGAAATGTTTTCCAGCCTGCGCGACCGCCTGATTCCCGAAGTCATGGCGCAGGAATCGCAGTTGTTGGTGGAGCGCCTCGCGGAATTGACGCGAAGCGCGCACCGCAAGTTCGCCAATACCGTTTTTCATCTGGAGCCGAACGTCAAGGAAGGTCCGGGAGGCTTTCAGGATTACGTCACCGCGCGCTGGCTCGCGGCACTCTCGGCCATCGTCGAACACGGCGGATGGCCCGATCCGAAAACGTATTTTGCCGCGGGCATTCAGACCGAGATGGACTCGGCACTCCGCTTTTTCGCAGCCGTGCGCTGCTTCCTGCAGATCCGCAACCAGCGCGACTCCAATATTTTGAATTGGGATGCCCAGGACGACGCCGCCGCGCAAAAAATCGGCGCGCCAGCGTCCGGCGCCCTGAGCTCCACCGACTGGATGCGCATTTATTACCACCACGCGCATGCCGTCGATCACGTTGCCGGACAACTGCTCGAAGAAATGCCCGCCGCGCAGTCCCTCTTCTACCGCCAGCTGGAAACCTGGCGCACCGGATTTTCCGACGAAGATTTTTCCGTGGTGGACGGCCTTATTTTTCTTCAGAAGCCGGAGAACCTTTCCGATCCATCGCTCTTTTTTCGGACTTTCCGCCTGATCGCCCAGCGGGGCTTCAAACTCAGCCCCGCTGCCGAACGCCAGATCGAGGACGCTCGGCCGGGCCTGGCGGCGGATCTTCCCGGCGGGCCTGAATTCTGGAAATTTCTTGAAGATGTGCTGCCCGAGATGCATGCGGCCGAAGCCCTCCGCGCCATGCACTCGCTGCACCTGCTCACGCTGTTCCTGCCGGAATTGCGCGGGATTGACGCGCTGGCAATGCGCGATGTGTCTCACCGCTTCACGGTGGATGAGCATACGCTGCAGGCCATTGAGTACTTGCACAGCCTGCGGCGATCCAAATTCAAATGGGACGAGCGTTATGCGGGAATTCTGAATGAACTCGATCAGCCCGAACTCCTCAACCTGGCGATCCTGCTGCACGATGCCGGCAAAGGCAGTGCCCCCGGCGATCCCATTCCCGCCAGCCTGGCTCTTGCCGCACAGTGCCTGGAACGCCTGGGGTTTCCCGCGGGCGATCGCGAGACCGTGCTGTTCGTGATCCAGCACCACCAGGATCTGGGCGCGGGGTTGCGCCGCGATATTTTCGATCCGCGGACCGTGGCCCAGTTCGCCGAAAATATTGGCAGCCCGGAACTTCTGAAAATGCTTTGCCTGTTTACTTACGCGGACATCAAGGCCGTGAATCCCGAAGCGCTCACTCCCTGGAAGGCCGAGGATCTGTGGCAGCTTTACATCGGAACCGCCAATTATTTCAACCGCAGCGTGGACGAGCGCGTCCACGGCGACGCCAATGACGAAGTGCTGAATCATCTTCGCTCGCTGGCGGCCGCGGCCGGAGAAAAGCTGCAAAAGTTTCTGGAGGGCCTGCCGCGGCGCTACCTGCGCACGCATCCCGTTGATGAGATTTTGCGCCACTTTGAAATGGCCACGCGCTTCGGGCAGGATCCCGTGCAGCTGGCGGTGAAACGCAACCGTCACTGGTACGAGTTAACGGTGGTGACCAAGGACCGGCCGCGCCTCTTTTCCACGGTGGCGGGAACTCTGGCGGCATGCGGCATGAACATTGGGAAAGCGGGCGCGTTTTCCAATGCCAACGGCATAGTGGTCGATACATTTTCGTTTACGGATCGCTACCGCACGCTGGAAATGAATCTTCCAGCCTGGGAACGCTTCAAAACCACAGTCCACGACGTGCTCTCCGGCAAACGTGACCTGAAGCGCATGCTTCAAGAGCGCCTGGAAATCGAAAAGGAACAGCCGGCAGCGGCCGGGGCATCCCCGCAGGTGCAATTTGACAACGAATGTTCCGCGCACAGCACCCTGATAGAAATCGTCACGCAGGACAGGCCCGGGCTGTTGTACCGGATCAGTTCCGTATTCGCGCAGCTCGAATGTAATATCGACATCGCGCTGATTGATACGGAAGGCCAAACCGCGATTGACGTTTTTTACCTCACCGCTGCCGGCGGAAAGCTCACCACAGAGCATCAGGATCGCCTGCGGCAATCTCTGCTTAGGGCCCTCTCGGAATAGAAACTCATCGGCGGGCGCCGCAGGGACGGGGCCGGTTTTTCTTTCGCGGCGCATCTCATCCAGTGAAACAATTTCCTCGTAGTAGAGTCATATGATGTAATAGGTCATCGGGAATGGCAGCAAGGCTGGGAGGCGTGCCGTGTTAATCAAACGATCTCAGGATTTGAAGTATTCCGATATTACGCCCCAAGACGTTTATCTAAACCGTCGCAAGTTCCTGTATGGCATGGGCTTAGCGGGTGGCTTGGCATTGGCAGGGA
This sequence comes from uncultured Acidobacteriota bacterium, assembly GCA_963774805.1. GTDB lineage: Bacteria > Acidobacteriota > Terriglobia > Acidiferrales > UBA7541 > Palsa-360. The sequence goes on along the minus strand of CAVZGK010000007.1, from coordinate 11,058 downwards.
ATTCTCTGGCTGGTCTGCTGGGCCAAACCGTCAGCGCCGACGGCACCACCAAGTTACAGGGCCTTTCGGGCAGCCCCTTCAGCACCACGGAGAAAATCACCCCCGAAAAGGTGGTGACTACCTACAACAATTATTACGAATTCGGCACCGAAAAAGACCAGCCGGCCAAGAACGCCACGAAGTTTGTCACTTCTCCCTGGACCGTCTCGGTCGAGGGCGAATGCGACAAGCCGCGCAAATTCTCGATGGACGAACTCCTGAAACTTGCGCCGCTCGAGGAGCGCATTTACCGCCACCGCTGCGTGGAGGCATGGTCGATCGTAGTGCCCTGGATCGGATACTCCTTCAGCACGATTGCCAAGCTCGTTGAGCCCAATGCCAACGCTAAGTTCGTGGCTTTCGAAAGTTATTTTGACAAGCGGCAGATGCCGCTCTGGGGGCTGGCCGGGATTCAGCTCCCGTACGTTGAGGGACTGCGGATCGATGAAGCCATGAACCCGCTGACGCTCCTGACCATGGGCATGTACGGCGAAACGCTGCCGAATCAGGACGGCGCGCCCGTGCGCATGGTGATCCCGTGGAAATACGGTTTCAAGAGCATCAAATCGATCGTGAAAATCCGTTTCGTCAAAAGCCAGCCGCCTACGACCTGGAACATCACCAATGCTCCAGCGAATACGGCTTCTATTCGAACGTAAATCCGAAAGTGGACCACCCGCGCTGGAGCCAGGCGCGGGAGGTGCGGCTGCCGGGCTACTTCAAGGTCACGCCCACGCAGATGTTCAACGGCTACGGAGACCAGGTCGCGAGTCTCTATAACGGCATGGATCTAAAAAAGAATTTCTAGTCGTCTAATCGACGCGGACAATCGATATGAATTCCATACTGACAAGCAAATGGACCAAGGTCGTGGTGTTCCTCGTTTGCCTGATTCCCGCGGGCCTGCTGATCTACGGCGCCTTCACCGGCAACCTGGGAGCGAACCCCACGCAGTTTCTCGAACACGCCACGGGCGACTGGACGCTGCGGTTTGTGGCCATTACGCTGGCCGTCACCCCGCTGCGCAAGCTGCTGAAGCAGCCGCAATTGATCCGGTTCCGCCGCATGCTGGGCCTCTTCGCATTCTTTTACGGGTTCTGCCATCTGAGCGTTTACCTCACGTTTGACCAGGTGTTCGATCTGCACGGAATCTGGGCCGATGTGATCAAGCGGCGCTACATCACGGTCGGATTCACCTCGTTTGTGCTGATGATTCCCCTGGCCCTGACCTCTACGTCCGGCTGGATTCGCAGGCTGGGGGAAAGCGCTGGGCCATGCTGCATCGCGCGATTTACCTCACGGCAATTGGCGGGGTGATCCACTACCTGTGGCTGGTGAAATCGGACATCCACTTGCCGCTGGAGTACGCCGCGGTCATGGCGATCTTGCTTGGCTGGCGCATATTTGACCACTTCGCCAAGCCACGCCGCGCCGCGACCGCCACAATTCCCGCACGAAAAGCGCAATCCCAGGCGACCTCGGAATAGGCTCTCCATCCGGCCACGGTTCACGCCATTCGACCCCATTTGGATTTCCACACCCCAAACGGCTAAAATTGACTTCCTGGCTGACTCTTAGAAGGGCAGTGAAAACCCGCCGTGCCGCACATACACTCCTCCTCCGAACCGAAAGTAGGGCTGCCGTACTGGGCCGATCGCGTGCTGGACGAGCACGCCAATCTGGGCGGCGAGTTGCCCGCGAAGCCCGTTCATGACCTGCGCGTAGCCATGCGCCGCTGCATGCTGATCGCCGAAATCATGGAAAGCATCGATCCCGGATGCGAGTGGAAACAGATGCGGAAGTCGGCGCGCCGCACGTTCCACCGCCTGGGCGGGCATCGTGACGCGCAAGTTCTAACCGAGTGGCTGGTAAAGCTGGGATTGTCCGGTGACGATTCGGCCAAACCGCTGCTTGAGGCTTTTAAAAAAGAGCAGGAAGCGGATCGCTCCGATGCCTACGCGGCGGTCCGCGAATTTGATCGCAAAGAATGGCGCTCCTGGCGCCGCGAGTGCGCCCGGCACTACCTCCACGTCGTCGCGGACCGGCCCGCCTGCGAATCTCTGGTGCTCGAGTTGTGGCAGGACGTCAGCGATTTGAATCGCCGCGCGCAACGCAGCCGAAGCCTTTTGGCCTACCATCGCCTGCGCGTGGGCCTCAAGAAATTTCGCTACGCGGTTGAAAATTTTCTGCCGTCAACCTACCCAAGTTGGGAGCGCGATCTTAAATTTTTGCAGGATCTGCTGGGAGAAATCCACGACCTTACGGTTCTGGAGAAGAGTCTGATCAAGCATCGCGCCGTGGTCGATCCAACTCTTTTGGCCGCGTGGCGCGCGAAGCTAAAAGAGGAGCGATCCACGCGGCTGCGCACGTATCGCTCAACGGTGGCTGGAAAGGCCTCACCTCTGCGAACCTGGCGGGAAGGATTGCCTGCGGAGAAAGATTTGCGCGCCACCGGCTTGGCGCGCCTCGCCGAGTGGGGTTTTTTCGTGACGCCGGATTTTCCCGCGACGCGCCGCGCGGCCCGGCTGTCCCTGCAACTTTATGACGGCCTGCTGAACTGCGGATTAATCGCCAAGGACGCGCGCCTCGAAGAGCGATTGCTTCTTCATGCGGCCGCGCTCCTGCAGGAGGCTGGGCGGTTCAAGCGGTCCAAGTCCCACCACAAGGAATCGTACCGGATGATTCGCAAGATTAGCCCGCCGCCGGGCTGGACCAAACAGGATCTCTTATTTACGGCGATACTCGCGCGTTTTCACCGGCGGGCATTGCCGTATCCGGATCACACAAAATTGCGGGGACTCGATGCGCCGCTGCGGCAGTCGCTGATCCGGCTGGCCGCGATTCTCCGCCTGGCCGACGCTTTTCAGGGCAAGTCGTACCGCACGGTCCGCCGGCTGCAAGTGGAGAACGGTCCAGGGTTCCTGGTCATCCGCGCCGAGGGCTTTTCCGATCGCGACCCGGTGCAGTCCAAGCTCTCCGAAGCCCGCCGCTTCCTCGAATTCGTGTTCCAGCGCTCCGTGCACATCCTCGCGCCGGGCACGCGCATGCTGGTGCCGCGAATCGTGCGGCCCGCCTCGCGCAGCGACGCGGCCTAAAGTAGCCCAGTGACTCTTCGCTGTGGAGTTTTGTAAACGTCCAGGCCGCCGACACTCTCACCACATCCACAAAAGCCGCACAGCGACTCCCCGCTGCGTCAGTTTCTAAAGTTCCAGTCCTCCGTCGTTTTATGGAAGTTGCAAAACCCGCACCGCGAAGAGTCGCTGTGCCACTAAAACGCCAGCCGCAGCGAAAACTGCATGTCCCTCGGATCCAGCGCGCTGGTAATCGAACCGAATGACGAGTTTGCCGCTGCGTTGAAGATGCGGCCCGAGCCGACGGGCGCGTTGAAGTTCGGATGATTCAAGAGATCAAAAATATCCGCGCGAAACTGCAGGCGCATGCTCTCGCGGATGGGGAATTCCTTCTGAATCGTGGCGTCAAAGTTGTCGAGTCCGGGGCCAACGACGGTGTTGCGTCCCGCCGTGCCGTAAGTGAACTTCGCCGGTTGTGAAAAGCACGAAGTGTTAAACCACTCGTTGGGAGTCTTCGGCCCATTGTTGGGATTGCAGACGTAGTTGGGGCGCTGCGAGAAGACGGGCGTGCCATTGTTGGCGTTGTCATTGTTCAGGTTCACGGTGAATGGCGCGCCGCTTTGCAGAGTCCAGATGCCTCCCACCTGCCATCCGTCGAACGCAGTGTGCATCCAGCCGCTGGAATTTTTCATAAAGGGAAGCTGGTAAACGAAGCTGGTTACAAACCGGTGCCGGTGATCGAAGTCCGACGGCCCGGATTCCGCCGCATAATTTTCCATGTCTTGCGGCACGTTCGGTCCAGCATTGTCCGGGCCGGGGTTGGACGCGTCGTCCATGGAATGGGACCATGTATAAACGGAATTCAAGGTCAGCCCGTGCCAGAACCGCTGAGAGAACTTCAGCGCCAACGCGTGATACTTTTCCCAGCCGTCCCAGGAGATGGTGCTGAATCCGCTCATCGCCGGGATATTGCGGACGTGGGAGCAGCCGGCGGTGGGATCCAGGCAGCCGTTGGGAAAAAGATTCTGCAGGGCCTGATTATCGGCGTGCACGGTATACGAACCGATGTATTGGGCCTCAAACGACGTGCTGGACGAGAAGCTGCGCTGGATGGAGAAGTTCCAGACGTTGTTGTATTCAATCTTAAAATCGTGATTCAGGTTGTTCCCGGTGATCGCACCCGGGGGGTTGCTCAAAATGTTTTCCGTGTTGGCGGTGGGTGTAGCCACGCTCGAAGGAATGTTTACAGACTTCGCGAAATAAAAAGGCAGGTTCAAGGCGGCATTCTGATTGATGTTGTACGCCGCCTGATTGGTGTAGATTCCGAATCCCGAACGCACCACGGTTTTGTGGTCCGGCAGTTCCCATGCCAGGCCGATCCGCGGTGCGAAGCGCAGCGGGCGCGCCGTCAGCAGGCTGTTATTCCAGTGGGCCTGCGCCGAGGTCACGACCGGGATACTCCCGGGAATGTTTCCCAGCAAAGCGGATGCGGCTGGAGAAATATTCCCGGCGCCGTCGCTGGCAATCACAAACTGTCCGCCCGGCACCTGCGTATTAATGATCGCGATGCTGTTCGTGGCGTCGGTCAGGTTCTGGTTGTATTCATAGCGCAGGCCGATATCGAGTTTCAGGCCGGAGGTAATCTGCCAGCCGTCCTCTACGTAAAAGTGGGCCCAGGTCGTGCGCCCCTGCAAAGCTCCGCGCCCGATCTGACCCGCTGAGCCGTTGTTCGGCGCTCCCAGCAGGAAATCGCCCAACGCGTTGCCGGTAAATCGGCCGGTGAATCCGAAGGTTCCGCGTGCGTTCTGTGCATTCACGGGTTCGACGTCCAGGCGGAAAATGTAACCGCCGAATTTCACGGTATGGCTGCCGTGATGCCACAGCGCGTTGTCATAGAGTTCGTAATTGTTGTCCTGGCGCGTCACGTACTGCGTCGATTCCCCCATCGTGGAAAATCCGGTGATGCTCGCCTGCGGAAAGCCGGTGTCCAGTGGATTTGAGGTTACTCCCTGCAACCCGGTTGGCCCGGCGAAATCGATCCCCGCGTTGGGGCTCGATTGCCCTCCGCCTACCCAGAGCCAACCGAATCGCAGTTCATTCAGCCATGAGCTGCTGAAAACATGGGTCCACGTCGCCGACAAATTATCTGTATGTGTTCGCAGGTTATACCCGAAGCCCGGTAGCAGCGCTTCGTTCAGGGCTCCGGACCCGAACGGGTCGAATTCATGGATGTCAAAAATAGAGCCGCGAACAAACGTGCTGTCCTTGGAGCTGAAGGTGTGATCGATCCGGGCGTTGTACTGGTTGGCGGTGGAGGTGGAAAGTTCGGTGTCGCGCAGATTATTGTTGCCGGTCAGCCCGGGAGTCGGCAGGGGAACGCGTTGCAGCAGCGCGGCGGCCACTGGATCGATGCCGGGGATCGTATCGTTGGCAAACGGGATCGCGGTCCCCGGCTGGTTCACGGTGATTCCCGAACCTGTAAAGTTGCCGGTGCGTTCCAGGGCCGTAGGAACGTTAAACAGTTGCGTTTGCGATTTGCGGATGCGCGTGCCCTCGTAATCGAGGAAGAAGAATGTTTTGTCTTTTTGAATCGGCCCGCCAAAACTCGCGCCGAACTGATTTTGCTTGTACGGAGGCGTCGGCTGCGACGGCGAGACGAAAAAATTCTTGGCGTCAAAAAAATCGTTGCGCACGAACTCAAACACGCTGCCGTGCCACCCGTTGCCGCCCGCTTTCGTGATCACGTTGATCACGCCGCCGGATTTGCCGCCAAATTCCGCGTCATACGAAGTCTGATTGACCGTCACTTCCTGAATGGCATCCACCGACGGACTCAGCACAAGGTTGTTGAACGCTTCGTCCGTCACGGACACGCCGTCGACCAGGTACAAATTGTGCCCCGTGCGCTGCCCGAGAACTCCGAAGGCCTGCCCGGTCTGCCCCAGGGCCGAGCCGCGAGTGCCGGCGGGCGGTACGGTTACGCCGGGCGTGAGTCCCACCAGGTCAATGAAGGACCGGCCCTTAAGGGGCAAGTCGATCACCTGCTGCTGCTGGATGGTGTCCTTGATTGCAGCGGACTCGGTTTGCAGCAGCCCGCCCTCCACCGTGACCATCACGTTCTCGGTTTGTTCTCCCAATTCCAGGGCAAATGTTTGGCGCAGCTTGTCTCCGGCATGCACCGCAATGGCGGATGCAACGGAATGTTTAAAACCCGTGGCGCTGGCCGTGAGGTTGTATTCCCCAACGGGAAGTTGCGGGAGAAGAAATTCACCGGAGGCGTCCGTGGTGGCCGTAAATCGGAGTTGCGTGTCGGCCTCCACGGCTTCGACCGTGGCGCCCGCAATGGTTCCGCCGGAAGGGTCCTTGACCTGACCCGAAATTTGCGCGGTGTTCATCTGGGCAAATGCCGGCCCAACGGTTAAAGCCAGGAGAATTGTCAGAAAGATCGCACAGCAAAGAATGTTCTTAATGAACCTCAAGAATTATGGCCCTCGTCCGTGACACCCGCACGGCAAAGCTACTCGCTGGAAAGTACACTGGAATCAACAGGGCCTGCTGTAAGGATGTTGTAAAAAGCCCGCGATAGGCGCTGCGCAGGCATGGAATCCAAAACAGCTAGATCGAGTGTTTTCGGCAGGTTACGAGGGGCCGGGGCATTTCAGGATGGGACAGCTTGAGTGGATTTCGTCTCGGCCGGACGCACGGCATGTTCGGCACAAGGCAAGTGCAGGGTGAACGTACTACCATGTCCGGGAGCGCTCTTGACGCTGAGCTGGCCGTTCATGGCCTCTACGATGCTTTTGGCCAGCGGCAGGCCGAGCCCGGTGCCATGAATTTGCGCAGCCGTCACGGAAGGGCTGCGGTAAAAAGGCTCGAAGATATGACGGAGTTCTCCCGGGTCAATTCCGATTCCGCGGTCCGCCACGCTGATCTGAATTTCTTTTCCAGTAAGGCCGTGCTCGCTGAGCCGCGCCCGGATTCCAATCCATTTCTGTTCACGGCCGTACTTCAGCGCGTTGGTAATCAGGTTCTGAACGCACTGGGAGAGCGCCGGGAGGTCTCCCACAATTTGCGGCAAGCCGGGTTCGATCTGCTGCTCCACGCCGAAGCCCGCGGTGCGAATCAAGCCTGAAGTTCCAGAAAGAGCGGCATCCAGAATTTCCGGGACTTCCAGGGGGCGCAGGCTGTAACGCTGTTTGCCTTCGCGAATGGCGGCGAAGAGCAGAATCTGCTCCACCATCTCAAATAATTTCCGGGCCTGCGCGCCGATTACCGCCCCGTACTGCTCCAGCTGTGGTTTTCCCTCGACCACGCCGTGCGCGATATTTTCGGCGGCCGAGCTGATCACCGTCAGAGGAGTGCGCAGTTCGTGCGACACGGCGGTGACGAAATCCATTTGAAGTTTGGCCAGCCGCTGTGCGCGGGTACTGGTAAAAATCAGAATGGCCATGCTGATCACCAGCAGCAGGAGCACACCAAAGCCGATGGCCAGATCGCGGCGGCGCGAATCGGCGATGAACGCGCCCAGCGCGCCGCCCCGGCGGTGCCGCACGACGAGCCGCCAGTCATTGTCCGTTCCGGTATCCTGCAATAGCGGAAACCAGGTGACCGCCACCGACGTTGCGGGGCCGCTTTCCTGCGACGGCGTGTGGAAGATGCGCACGGGCGATCCCCGGCCGTTCGAGCCGTTGTCGCGCAGGCGGCCGAAAATGTTCATCGTTCCATCCGCATCCGCGATTTCCGCGTCGCCAAAGCCGGCATCGGACGAGTATAGCGCCGCCCCTGGAGCCTTGCCGGCGGTCACGGCAACCTGGTAGTCCAGTCCTTCGGTCCCGCGAAAATAGCGTTGCGCCAGCGCCGGTAGAAGATTGTTGCGCACGTCGTCGCGGTCCAGGGATCACAATCCAATTCCGGCGGAGTTGCGCGAAGAGCCTGCGCCTCCCCCGGCGGCCGGTGCTGCCGCGCGCCAGCCGAATGCACCAGGGCCGGCAAGCCGCGGTTCGAACTCGCCAGCCTTGACAGCGGCCCCGCCGGCGTAGACGCCGTTCGGCGAACTCCAGATCTGAATTCCGCAGGCGCAGCGGCGGAGTAGCTGCGGACGAGCGCCGCAGCCGCGCCGCCATCTTGCTCGAGGCGACGCTGGGCGGTCGCATGCCGCAGAGTCAGCCCAGCAGCGTGGTTCAGTCCATATCGCGAGGCTTCGACTCTGCCCGGTGGAGGGCCCCGGCGCCGAGCAAATCCAGTCCCAGCGGCCTGCAGCCCGGAAGACTCACTTAACGTCAGTATGTACACGCTGGACACCAGATTCGGGGTGCGCCGATGGACTTGTTCCAGTCCGCGAACCGCGCGCGCGTACTCGATCCCAGTCACTTTCCAGTAGTGCTGGAATCCGGGTCGCACGCTGCAGGGCTAACGACAGACCTCCGCAAAATCGCGCGGAAGAAATCCAGGTGCCAGTTGATCATGGACATCTGCAGGCTGTCCGCCAGCCGGATGCTGGTGGTGGCTTCGCTCACCTGATTGCTCCAGCGGTATTGCAGCAAGCCCAGGACGATCACCACCAGGACGGCCAGCACGATGATGATCGTGGAGAAATGGGTTGGACCGGAAGTTTCATCGTTCTACGAGGTCTAGCGGGGCCTCTTATCCAACAGCCTAGGCCTTGAGTTTCGGAACCCAGGCCCTGCACGGTCAAAATAAATTTTGGCTGCTTGGGATCGTCTTCCAACTTCTGGCGCAGTCCGGCAATGTGCACGTCCACCGTGCGCGTGTACATGTCCGCGCTTAGCAATACGCTGAAACGCGGCCACATAAAAAAAAAAAAAGCTACTGTGTGCTGTCTGATGTGGTAGTCATCTTTCTGTTGGTATCCAGTGGTGTTTATCAGGAGCTGTGACCCTGAAAATTGTGTCCCAGTCTATCTGTTTTCCAATTCTGGTAGATTCCAGCCCAGAGGTACCTATTGGGCTACCGTGAACATGCCTGATCCATTACCGTGAGACTCCACATACCCTTCCAAGGGGGTTATCAAGGTCCAGTTTTTAGTCCTACTGACCAAGACATTTGTTATCAACGTGCGCAGTGTCTGACTCCGTTAGGAGGAAGTTGAAGGGGATCAGATTCTGTTTTCCCAAAACGTGTTCATGTTTGGTGTTTGTCCAATGGAAGAGGAGGTCTCCGGATATCTCGTGTGAAACCAATTCTGTCACGGGATATTTGGTCGGAGGTATGAAGTTAGCTGTAGGTACGTGGCCGATCCACCAACCCCAAGCAACGTAGTCCTCAGGACCGATTGGGTGACCGTTGGGATATCGCCGCGTCATCGGGATGCGTCCAGGCCCGCTGTCATTTCGCATGCGCTGCTTGCGCCTGCCGAAACCATGATCCTTGTCGCCATGGATTTTGGTCGTCGTTCGCTTGTCTGCAACGACGGTGCTGCTCCACGCTGATCCGTTCTGTAGCTCTCCGGTCTCCTGAGGGAGATGCTTCACCATGATCGCTCGCTGATCTCATGCTGCATCCATATTCGGCGATCTTTTGCTGCTTGCCATCCCCGTCGGCGCGGCGATTGATGCAGGACAGAGACGATCGCGCTTCTGTTCGTCGGCGCCAAGACTGTTCGCGCGGGCACAACAGGTCCGCTTGGCGCGGCATTGGGCGGCACCAGGACATCATCCACGCCGCACCTTCACCGAGAGGCGTTCTGCCGATCACAAGAAGTCGCACCCGCGCGGATGCGCCGGTCGTCGCGGACGCCGAAGCAGGCGGAAGGCACCATCATCACCTCGAGTACCTGACGCACGCGCTTCGCGGCCACCGACTACTCCAGCGGCCGTGGCCCATGAGTTCGCCATCATGCCGATAGGCCGGGCGGATCGTCATCGGCTGGCGTGCCGTTGGCGCCGGACGATCTCGCTGGTCGGCACGCAGAGACTCGCCGTTGGCGATCCGCTGGCTCCTGTCCGGCGGCGCGGCCTGATCAGCGACTGACCGTTTGCTGCCAACGTACTGTTCGGCGAACGTTTCGCGACGCTCGACACCGTCGCGCTTGTTGCGGCTGTGTTACGAGATCTGGCCGACGGGCTTCGGCCGACCTGGCGGCCGAGTTGCTTGCCTGATGGCGTGATGGGCCACCTGCATCGCTGTCGTGGACGCCAGTGTTCGCCGGCGCACATCGCCAGCCGCCGGGAGGCTGCGGATCGCGACACTTGCCGTGCAACGTCGCGCTCCTCGTCGCACGATCAGCGTGCCGGAGATCGTCGAGAGTGAATCACCCACCGTTCAGGACTTCGAGGCACATCAGGCGTCGCCCTGCAACAGCGCGATCACGCCGCCACGTCCGCCGTCGCCGCGGCCGGCTCGACGAAGAAGGAGGGACGCCGCCCCCCAACACGACGCGCCGCGCGGCGGGTTGCGCGACGGTGATAGCTCATCGTGGTATCCTCCAGCAGGCCGATGCGTTCGTCCACCTTCCCCGGCCTGGCCAGGCCCCAGGGATCGGCCTCCACCCCGGCGAGCCGCCAGCGCTTCAACCGTCTTGGACGCTGATGGGCGTCCCCGCGAGGTCTGGCGATGTCGCGACGGTGATTGCCTGGTTGGTGCGCAGGATTGCCGATTTTGGCGAACGCTGACGCCGGCGCGCTTAACGCCGCACGCTTCGTTGAACGCTGGCGGTTAGGCCACCGAGGCGCGAAGTCGCAGAGCGCATCAGCGATAGCGTGACCGCGCAAAATGGCCCAGTTGGCGATTACGCCTTCGTCACTGGCCTGACGCGCTGCCGTCAATATGTTAGCCCGTAGGGCGGATTAGCCTTGCGTACTCGCGACTTCCGCCTCCTTTTGACGGCGGGTTACGCTTCGGGCTAGTTAGCCCGCCCTGACCAGTCAGCGGGGGCTTAGCAATACGTACTCGTGAACGGTGCCAGTGGAAGGCCATCACCAATTGCCTG